>CAVXIB010000015.1:0-420633 GCA_963761695.1 uncultured Actinomycetota bacterium
CCCGGTCCTGAAGGTCACCTACAAGGTCGAGGCCACCCGCGTCGAGCAGCGCACCGACTTCGACAAGCTCATCCTCGACGTCGAGACCAAGCCGGGCATGACGCCCCGCGACGCCATCGCGTCCGCCGGCAAGACCCTGGTCGGCCTGTTCGGCCTGGCCCAGGAGCTCAACGCCGAGGCCGAGGGCATCGACATCGGCCCGTCGCCGACCGACGCCGCCCTGGCCGCCGACCTCGCGCTGCCGATCGAGGAGATGGACCTCACCGTCCGCTCCTACAACTGCCTCAAGCGCGAGGGCATCCACTCCGTCGGCGAGCTCGTCTCCCGCTCGGAGGCCGACCTGCTCGACATCCGCAACTTCGGCGCGAAGTCGATCGACGAGGTCAAGGTCAAGCTGCACGGCATGGGCCTGGCGCTCAAGGACAGCCCTCCCGGGTTCGACCCGAGCAGCGTCGTCGACGCCTACGGCACCGACGAGTTCGGGCAGCCGGACTTCTCCTCCGGTGACGACGACGGCCAGTCCCTCGCCGAGACCGAGCAGCTCTAGCTCCTGCACCTGGCATGATCGACGGAGTCCGGGACGGGCTCGGGCCTCCGGGTCCGTGTCCCGGTCTCCGTCGATCACGAGGTGGCTGCCACCGGCTGTCACCGCCCACAGCACCGCCCCGCAGCACCGCCCGTACGACCCTGCACCGCAGGCCGGGCCCCGACGACCGTCGCGGCGCCCCCACGGAGCCCTCCGCTCCCGCACCTGATGGAGACGCACGATGCCCACTCCCACCAAGGGTCCGCGCATGGGCGGTGGCCCGGCTCACGAGCGCCTCATGCTCTCGAACCTCGCCACCCAGCTCTTCGAGCACGGCCGCATCACCACCACCGAGGCCAAGGCCAAGCGGCTGCGCCCGTACGCCGAGCACCTGATCACCTTCGGCAAGCGCGGCGACCTGCACGCCCGCCGTCAGGTGCTCAAGCGCCTCAACAGCAAGAGCGTGGTGCACACCCTGTTCGCCGAGATCGGCCCGCGCTACGTCGACCGTCCCGGCGGTTACACCCGCATCGTGAAGCTCGGCCCGCGCAAGGGTGACAACGCCCCGATGGCGCTCATCGAGCTCGTCGAGGCCACGCCCGCCGGCGCCGGTGTCGTCCGGGAGGCCGAGGCCGCCCGCGGTACCCAGTTCGCCGACAAGAAGGCGCCGACCGGTGCCACCGCCGAGTCCGCTGCCGACCTCGCGTCCGAGAGCCCGACCGCTGCCGGGGTGGCGTCCGACGCCGCCGCCGCCGACATCGAGAACGCCCAGACCGACCTCGACGCGGCCGCGGCGGACGTCGCCGCCGGTGACACGGAGACGGCCCAGGCCGACCTCGACGCCGCCCAGAGCGACGTCGACGCGGCGCAGCAGGACCTGGACGAGAAGTAGTCCCCAGCACGCCCGACGAGCCCGTCCTCCCCGCCGCACCGGGGGAGGGCGGGCTCGTCGCTGTGCCCGGCGTCCCGCCGTTCGTGCGTGGACTGGCCGCCGCGCACCTCGGCGCCCCCGACGACGACGCCGTCCGGGTGCGGCTCGACCTGTCCTACGACGGCACCGGCTTCTCCGGCTGGGCGGCCCAGCGCGAGCTGCGAACGGTGCAGGGGGTGCTCGAGGACGCGCTGACGACGCTGCTGCGGGCGACGTCCCCGAGGCTCACCGTCGCCGGCCGGACCGATGCCGGGGTGCACGCCCGGGGACAGGTCGCGCACGTCGACCTGCCGCCGGCGCACGCGCACGACCCGCTCCTGCTGCGGCGGCTGAACGGCCTGCTCCCGCCCGACGTGCGGATCCGCCGGGCCCGGCCTGCGGCAGCCGGCTTCGACGCGCGCTTCTCGGCCGTGTCGCGCAGCTACACCTACCGCGTCGCCGACGGCCCCGCAGCGGTCGACCCCCTGCGCCGGGCCGAGATCCTCAGCTGGCCCCGGCCGCTCGACCTGCCGGCGATGCGGAGCGCCGCGGCGCTGCTGGTCGGCCTGCACGACTTCGCCGCCTTCTGCCGCCGGCGCGAGGGAGCCACCACGGTGCGCACCCTGCTGGCCTGCGACTGGGAGCGGGACGCCGACGGTCTGCTGCTGATGACGGTGCAGGCCGACGCGTTCTGCCACTCCATGGTGAGGTCGCTCGTCGGCGCGATGCTGGCGGTGGGGGAGGGTCGGCGCGGTCCGGACTGGCCGGCGACGCTGCTCACCCTGGGACGCCGGGCGAGCGACGTGCTGGTCGCGGTGCCGCACGCGCTGGTGCTGGAGGCTGTGGAGTACCCACCCGATGCCGACCTGCTGTCCAGGCAGGCCGTGACCCGCAACGTGAGGCCCCGATGAGTCCGGAACAGGTCGCCCGCGCGCTGGCCGGGGTCACCGAGACGGCCCCCGGCCTGACCCGGGACGAGCTGGAGGCGGTTGAGCAGGCGCTGGGCCGCGAGCTCCCCCTGGACCTGCGAGCGCTCTACGGCGTCGTCCTGCCCGTCGGGCCCCGGTTCCCGGACTGGCGGGGCGACCCCGGGGGGGAGGCGGTCCGCGGCCGGGCCTGGGTGGAGGGGGCGCTGACCGGCGAGCTCGCCGACGGGTGGTGGTCGCCAGTGCTGGGCGCCCCGGCCGAACGACCTGGCCGAGGCCTTCGAGCGGGTGGTGCAGCGCCTGGCCGCCGAGCCGCCGCTGGTGCGGCTGCGGGGGCACCGGTTCGCCACGGTCACGGGGGGTCCGGTCCTGTCGGTGTACAGCGGCTCCGACAGCGTCCGCTACGGCGACGACCTGGCCGGGTGGCTCACCCGTGAGCTGGGGCTGCCGGCCGACCCGGCCGCGGCCACGAGCCCGGTGCCGCTCCCCTTCTGGGACGCCCTGCTCGGGCTCTGACCGGGCCGTGCGTCTCTGCGCCGACGGAGCGACCCCGCCGGGGCCGCCTGTCAGTTCGTGAGGACCGACCGCAGTCGCTGCAGGTCCTTGACGTTGGCCCGGCGGACGGCTGCGGCCATGGCGGGCGCCGTCATGCGGGCGAAGCCGCTGGGCTCCCCGCGGTTGCGCAGGCGCACGAGGGTGCTGCTGCCCCCACCGGCGCTGCCACCCTCACCGGCGTCGGTCTCGGCGTCGTCGAAGGTGTAGGTGGTCTCCATCGGGAACGGCCCCGATGCGGTCCGCATCACCAGCCGGCGCCCCGGGACGAACTCGACCACCTCGTAGGTGTAGGACAGCCTCCGCCCGAGGAAGTGCGCCACGAAGTCGATCCGGAGCCCTGCGCCACCGGGCGCGGCGTCTGCCAGCTCACGCTGCGGATGTTGCCGTACCAGCGCGGGACGTTGTCCGGGTCGCAGGCGAACGCGGCCACCTCCGCCCGGTCCCGGGGCACCACCAGCTCGGTCTGCACGTCGACGGCCACGGGTCACCCTCGCGCACGCCCCGCACACTGGTGGCATGGGGTACGTCGACATCCAGAGCCTGAGCCACGTGCTGCCCGACGGGCGGGTGCTGTTCGACGACGTCAGCTTCCGGGTCGGCGACGGCACCAAGACGGCGCTGGTCGGTGCGAACGGCACCGGCAAGACCACCCTGCTGCGGATGGTCGCCGGCGACGACGCCCCGCTGTCCGGCAGCATCGCCCGGCAGGGCGGCGTCGGGGTGATGCGGCAGTTCATCGGCTCGATCCGCGACGAGACCGAGGTCCGCCACCTGCTGCGCGACCTCGCCGTCCCCGGGGTGCGCGACGCCGCCCGGCGCCTCGAGGACGCCGAGCTGGCCATGATGGAGCGCGACGACGAGAAGTCCCAGATGGCCTATGCCCAGGCTCTCGCCGACTGGGGCGACGCCGGTGGCTACGAGGCCGAGGTGGTGTGGGACGTGTGCACGACGGCCGCCCTCGGCATGCCGTTCGAGCGGTGCCAGTACCGCGGCCTGACGACGCTCAGCGGCGGGGAGCAGAAGCGCCTGGCGCTCGAGGCGTTGCTGCGCGGTCCGGACGAGGTGCTGCTGCTCGACGAGCCGGACAACTACCTCGACGTCCCCGGCAAGCGCTGGCTGGAGGCGGCCCTGGCGGAGTCGGGCAAGACCGTGCTGTTCGTCAGCCACGACCGCGAGCTGCTGCACCGGACGGCGACCCGCGTGGTGACTCTCGAGGCGCACGGCGCCTGGGTGCACGGGGAGGGGTTCGCCACCTACCCGGCGGCCCGGCAGGCGCGCCGGGACCGGCTGGCCGACGAGCACAAGCGCTGGGAGGAGGAGCACCAGCGCCTGCGGCAGCTGATGTTCACCCTGCGCGACCAGGCGGCCCGCAGCCCCGACATGGCGAACCGGTACTCCGCCATGGTCACCCGGCTGGAGAAGTTCGAGAAGGCCGGCCCGCCCCCGGAGCAGGTCGTCGACCAGAAGGTCGAGATGCGGCTGCGCGGAGGACGCACGGCGGTGCGCGCCCTGACCGCGGAGCGGCTGGAGCTGACCGGCCTGATGAAGCCGTTCGACGTCGAGGTGTTCTACGGCGAGCGGGTGGCGGTGCTGGGCAGCAACGGGTCGGGCAAGAGCCACTTCCTGCGGCTGCTGGCCGACCAGCCGGTGGCCCACACCGGCGCTGTCCGGCTCGGGGCCCGGGTGGTGCCGGGCCACTTCGCCCAGACCCAGGACCAGCCCGAGCTCTACGGGCGCACGCTCACCGAGGTGCTGCACCGGGGCGACGACCGGCGCCGGGGGCTCGAGCGCGGGGCCGCCGTCGGCGTGCTGCGGCGGTACGAGCTGCACGGGCAGGCCGACCAGGTCTACGACACCCTCAGCGGCGGCCAGAAGGCGCGCCTGCAGGTTCTGCTGCTCGAGCTGTCCGGCTGCACGATGCTGCTGCTGGACGAGCCGACCGACAACCTCGACCTCGACAGCGCCGAGGCGCTGGAGGAGGGCCTGGCGGGCTTCGACGGGACGGTGCTGGCCGTGACGCACGACCGCTGGTTCGCCCGGGGCTTCGACCGCTTCCTGGTCTTCGGCTCGGACGGCAACGTCTACGAGGCGCCGGAGCCGGTCTGGGACGAGGGCCGGGTCGTCCGGGCCCGCTGAGGTGGGCGCTCCCGGGCCCGACGAGCTGCTGGTCGCCGGGCCGGACGACTGGCGGCTGTGGCGGGACGCTCGCCTGGAGGCGCTGCGGGTGGCCCCGCAGGCCTTCACCCGGACCTACGCCGAGACGTCCGCCTACGACGAGCAGCGGTGGCGGGCCCTGCTGGCCCGGCCGGGCGGCTGGTGGCTGGTGCTCGAGCACGGAGCCCCCGTCGGCATGGGGAGCGCCTTCGAGGACGCCGGCCTCGCCTGGCTGGGCGCTGTCTACGTGACCCCCCGACGCCGGGGGTCGGGGGTGCTCGAGCGGCTCGTCGGACAGGCGTGCACGTGGGCCGACCGGGCCGGGCATCGCCTGCTGCACCTGGAGGTCTTCGACGACAACGGCCCCGCGGTCGCCGCCTACACGCGGCTGGGCTTCCGCGTCGTCGGGGGGGCCGGCACGTCGGACGGCGACACGTCGGGGGTCCCTCCGGCGGGTGGCCCCCGGCCCTACCCTGCGAAACCAGGGCTCGAACGGGTGATGGTGCGTCCGGTCGGCAGACCTTTGCCTGCCGCCACGATGCTCGGGTAGCGTTGCCCGCTGTTGCCTCGGCGCGCCTCGTTGACGTGCGTACCGATGGCCTTGACGAACCCCGAGGGAAGAGCAGAGCCGTGCGCACGTACACCCCCAAGCCCGCCGACGTCGTCCGGCAGTGGCACGTCATCGACGCCACCGACGTGGTGCTGGGCCGGCTGGCGAGCCAGGCCGCCATCCTGCTGCGCGGCAAGCACAAGCCGTACTACGCCCCGCACCTCGACACCGGTGACTTCGTGGTCGTCATCAACGCTGACAAGATCGCGATGACCGGCAAGAAGGCCGAGCAGTCGATGGTCTACCGGCACTCGGGCTACCCGGGCGGTCTGTCCAAGACGAGCTACGCCGAGGTCCTGCGCAGCCAGCGCCCCGAGCGGATCGTCGAGAAGGCGATCAAGGGCATGGTCCCGCACAACACGCTCGGTCGTCAGATGCTCTCCAAGCTCAAGGTCTACGGCGGCCCGAACCACCCGCACCTGGCGCAGAGCCCGGTGCCGTTCGAGATCACCCAGGTCGCGCAGTGACCGTTTCCCTCGTCAACAAGGAGGTCGTGGCGTGACCGCCCCGGCACAGCTCGCCCAGACCGTCGGCCGTCGCAAGGAGGCGGTCGTCCGCGTCCGCCTGCTCCCCGGCACCGGCCAGTACAAGCTCAACGGCCGCACCATCGAGAACTACTTCCCGAACAAGGTGCACCAGCAGCTCATCAACGAGCCGTTCGTCCTGCTCGAGAAGACCGAGCAGTACGACATCATCGCGCGCCTGCACGGTGGCGGCACCAGCGGTCAGGCCGGCGCGCTGCGCCTGGCGATCGCCCGCGCCCTGCAGGACATCGAGGCCGACGACCGCCCGGCGCTGAAGAAGGCCGGCTTCCTGACCCGCGACGCGCGGATCAAGGAGCGCAAGAAGTACGGTCTGAAGAAGGCCCGCAAGGCGCCCCAGTACTCCAAGCGCTAGCAGCGCACGGCGAGGCGGTCCCGGACGACGGGGCCGCCTCGCGGCGTGTCCGGGGTCACACCCGGCGCGCCAGGCCCTGCGGTTAGGGTCACAGCCAGGTCACGGTCCCCGGTCGGGGCCCCGTCGTCGGTCCCCCCGGAAGAGGTCCTCCCCTTGGGCAGCAGCCCCGCACGCGGCAAGCACGCCTGTCCCCGCACCGGCGTCCTGCCCTCGTTCGCGCTGCCGGTCTCGCGGGCCCGGCACGGACGGGCCTCGCACGGTCCGACCAGTGCGGTGCTGCTGGCCGCCACCGCGGGCGGGTTCGTGCTGACCGTGGCGCTGCCGAGCGCCGGGGGCGCCGCCGCCCAGGCGTCGTCGGCCGCCTCTGTGGCCACCGTGCCCCGGGTGGCGTCGACGCCGTCGGCAGCGTCCCTGCTGGCCCGCCAGGAGCTCGCGGACCGGGCCACCCGCGGCCGCCGCCCCGTGGTCCCCGCCGCCGACGTGCCGACCGCGGTCGTGACGACCCCGCTGCAGGCCCCCGCCGTCTCGGCGCCGTCGCCGGCCGCGCGACCGCTGCTCCCGGACTGCGTCGGCACCCCCTCCACGGCCGGCTACGCGAACGGCCGCCTCCCGGACCGGGTGCTGTGCTCGGTCGGGTCGGGCGAGCGGCTGCGCGCCGACGCCGCCCGCGCGTACGCCGCCCTGGCGGTGGCCTACGAGAGCCGCTTCGGCACCGAGCCGTGCCTCATCGACGGCTACCGCACGCTCGGGGAGCAGCAGGTCCTGCGTCGGACCAAGCGCCGCTTCGCGGCGGCGCCCGGCACCAGCGAGCACGGTTGGGGCCTCGCGGTCGACCTCGGCTGCGGCATCCAGACCCGCCGGTCGGACCAGCACGCCTGGATGGCGGCCAACGCGGGCCGGTTCGGGTGGGTCAACCCGGACTGGGCCCGGGCCGGCGGCACCAAGCCCGAGCCCTGGCACTGGGAGTTCGGCAACCTCTGAGTCGACAGGTCGTCGCAGTTGCGAGGCTTTCGCAACAAGCCTAAGGTTCCTGCCATGACTGCCCCCTGCACCCGGGCTCCGGCCTTGCTCCTGCTCCTGTGCCTCGGGCTCAGTGCCTGCGCGTCCGGCAGCAACGACGACCAAGCGACCGGCGACGGAGGCCGGCTGCAGATCGTCAGCACCGTGGCCCCCATCACCTCGATCGTCGCGAACATCGCCGGCGACCTGGCCGACATCACCGGGGTCGTCCCCGAGGGCACGAACAGCCACACCTTCGATCCGCCGCCGCAGATCGCCGCCACGATGGAGCGGGCCGACGTCGTCTTCGTCAACGGGCTGCAGCTGGAGGAGCCGACCTTCGAGCTGGCCGAGGCCAACGCCCCGAAGAGCGCCGAGATCGTCAAGGTCGGCGACCGGGTGCTGCCGGAGAGCGAGTACATCTACGACTTCTCGTTCCCGAAGAAGGACGGCAAGCCGAACCCGCACCTGTGGACCGACCCCACCTACGCCGCCAAGTACGCCGACGTCGTCAAGGACGTCCTGGTGGCGCGCGACCCGGACAACGCGTCGTCCTACGAGGCGAACCACGCGGCGTTCGTGAAGAAGGCGACGGAGCTGTCGGACGCCCTGCGGGCCGACCAGGCGACGATCCCGGGCGGCAAGCGCGAGCTGCTGACCTACCACGACGCCTACGCCTACTTCGCGCGTACCTACGACTGGAACGTCATCGGAGCGGTGCAGCCGGCCAACTTCGAGGACCCGCAGCCGCGGGAGGTCGCGCGCATCATCGACCAGATCAAGGCCCGGGGCGTTCCGGTGATCTTCGGTTCGGAGGTGTTCCCGAGCAAGGTGCTCGAGCAGATCGCCAAGGCCACGGGGGCGCGGTACGAGGACACGCTGCGCGACGACGACCTCCCGGGTGCGCCCGGGAGCCCGGAGCACTCCTGGCTGGGCCTCATGCGGTTCGACTACGTCACGATGATCGAGGGGCTCGGCGGCACCGCCACCAACCTCACCGCCCTCGAGGTGTCCGACGTGGCGCCGGACAAGGCCGACTACCCCCAGTGAGCACACCGCTGATCACCCTCGAGCACGTCACCTTCGGGTACGGCGGCGCTCCGGTCCTGCGCGACGTCGACCACGTGGTGGAGCGGGCGGCGTTCACCGGCGTGGTCGGCCCCTCCGGCTCGGGCAAGACCAGCATGCTGCGGCTGCTGCTCGGCACGGAGAAGCCCCAGCACGGTCAGGTGCGGCGCGAGCCGGGCGTCAAGGTCTCCTACGTCCCGCAGCTCAACACGGTCAACTGGTCCTTCCCCGTCACGGTGGGGGAGTGCGTGCTGATGGCCCGCCCCACCCGCCGGGTGCTGCCCTGGGCGACCCGGGAGGAGAAGGCCGAGGTCGCCGACGTCCTGGAGCGCCTGGGCATCGCCGACCTCGCCGGCCGGCACATCCGCGAGCTGTCCGGCGGTCAGCAGCAGCGCATGTTCATCGCCCGCGCGCTGCTGCGCCGGCCGCAGCTGCTGCTCATGGACGAGCCGACCTCCGGCGTCGACGTCGCGACGCGGCACGAGGTGCTGCACCTGCTGGACGAGCTCAACGCCGCCGGTCTGGCGATCCTGCTCACCACGCACGACCTCAATGGCATGGCCGCCCACCTGCCCCACCTGGTGGCCCTGAACGGTCGGGTGATCGCGTCCGGACGGCCCGAGGACGTCATGGTCCCGGATGTCCTGGAGCGCACCTTCGGCGCCCGCATGGAGGTGCTGCAGCACCTGGGCATGCCGGTCGTCGTCGACAGCAGCGGCATGGGCGTGCTGGGGGTGGCCGGGTGATCGACCTGCTGCTCGAGCCGTTCCGCTACCAGTTCGTCGTCAACGGGATGTACGCCGCCGTGCTGGCCGGCGCGATCTGCGGCCTGCTCGGCGTGTTCATCACCCTGCGCGGCATGAGCTACATCGGCCACGGCCTGTCGCACGCGGTCTTCGGCGGGTACGCCGCCGCGCCGCTGCTGGGGGTGCCCATCGTGCTCGGCGCGGGTGCCTGGGGCCTGGGGTCGGCCCTGCTCATCAACGCGGTGGCCCGCAGCCGGCAGATCGGCGCCGACGCCGCGATCGGGGTGGTCACCACGGCGTCGTTCGCGCTCGGGGTGGCGCTGCTGACCAAGTTCGGGACCAAGGGCCCGTCGTTCGACGCGCTGCTGTTCGGCAGCATCAACGGCGTCGGCACCGACGACCTGCTGCTGCTCGGCGGCGCGCTGCTGTTCGCGGCGGCGACCTTCACCGTGCTCTACCGGTCGTTCCTGTTCACCACGTTCGACCCGGACGTCGCCGACGTGTCCGGCGTCAGCGTCAAGCTCATGGACGCCCTGCTGATGCTGGTGCTGTCGGTGTCGATCCTCGCGACGCTGCAGATCATCGGGGTGACCCTGGTGGCCGCGACGCTGGTGATCCCCGCCGTCACCACGCGCATGCTGACCGACTCGTTCAGCCGGATGCTCTGGAGCTCCACCCTGCTCGGTGCCGTCACCGGGGCGCTGGGGATGTACCTGAGCTACCACCTGGCCATCCCGTCCGGCACCACGATCGTGCTGCTCAACGCGCTCGCCTTCACGGTCGCCCTGCTGCTCACCGGCCGCCGCGGGCTGCGCAAGGCGGCCGGGCTCGACGACCACGCCGACGCCCCCGTCCCGGCGCCCGTGGCGGCTGTCCGCGCCTAGGCTCGACCGCATGGCGCGACTCTTCGGCACCGACGGCGTGCGCGGGCTGGCCGGCACCGTCCTCACCCCCGAGCTGGCCCTGGCCCTGGCCCGCAGCGCCGCGGGCGCCCTGTCGACGGGGCAGCAGCGGCCGGTCGTGGCGATCGGGCGCGACACCCGGCCGTCCGGCGAGATGCTGGAGGCG
This sequence comes from uncultured Actinomycetota bacterium, assembly GCA_963761695.1. Lineage (GTDB taxonomy): Bacteria > Actinomycetota > Actinomycetes > Mycobacteriales > SCTD01 > RYN-122. The sequence goes on from CAVXIB010000015.1 coordinate 10,460, forward strand.
GCGGCCGCGGCCGGCTTCGCCTCCGCCGGGTGCGACGTGCGGCTGCTCGGCGTGGTCCCGACGCCGGTCGTCGCCCACGCCTGCGCCACCGGGCTGGCCGACCTCGGGCTGATGATCTCGGCGTCGCACAACCCGATGCCGGACAACGGGCTCAAGCTCTTCGGCAAGGGCGGCCACAAGCTCGCCGACGACGTCGAGGACGCCGTCGAGGCGGGGATGTCGGCGCAGGACGGACCGCGTCCGACGGGGCTCGCCGTCGGCAGCATCTCCAGGGCGCCGGCGACCTGGCTGCAGGGCTACACCGACGCGCTCCTGGGCTCCCTGGAGGCCCCGCTGGCGGGCCTGCGCGTGGTCGTCGACTGCGCCGAGGGGGCCGCGTCGTCGCTGGCCCCGGAGCTCTACCGGCGGGCCGGCGCGGAGGTGGTGGCCATCCATGCGGGCGCCGACGGGGCGCACATCAACGAGGGCTGCGGCGCCACCCACCTCGGCTCGCTGCAGGAGGCGGTGCTGCGCGAGGGGGCCGACCTGGGCCTCGCGCACGACGGCGACGCCGACCGGTGCCTGGCCGTCGACGCCGCCGGACAGGTCGTCGACGGCGACCGGATCCTGGCGGTGTGCGCCCTCGGACTTCGCGAGCGCGGCCTGCTCCCGACCGCCACCGTGGTGGCCACCGTCATGAGCAACCTGGGGTTCGTGCAGGCGATGCAGGCGGCGGGCATCGACGTCGTGCAGACCGCCGTCGGGGACCGCTACGTGCTCGAGGCCATGCGCGACGGCGGCCACGCCCTCGGCGGGGAGCAGAGCGGCCATGTCGTGTTCTCCGGCGTCGCGACCACCGGCGACGGGCTGCTGACGGGGCTGGCCCTGCTGGGGCGGGTGGCCGCCACCGGTCGGTCGCTGGCCGAGCTGGCCTCCGTGGTGACGGTCCTGCCGCAGGTGCTGGTCAACGTCCGGGCGCTCCGCGAGCGGGCGCAGGACGCGGACGTGCTCGCGGCCGTCGCACAGGAGGAACGCGCGCTCGCGGGCACCGGCCGGGTGCTGCTGCGGCCGTCCGGGACCGAGCCGGTCGTCCGCGTGATGGTCGAGGCGCCTACGGACGCCGAGGCCCGCGCGGTCGCCGACCGGCTGGCGGTGCTGGTGGGCTCCTGATGCGGAACCTGACGCGGGACGAGGCGGTACGCCGGGCCGAGCTGCTGGAGGTCGCCTCCTACGCGGTGTCGCTCGACCTCACCCGCGGCGCGGAGGTGTTCGGCAGCGCCACCGTCGTGCGTTTCCACTGCCGCGAGGACGGCGCCAGCAGCTTTCTCGAGCTCGACGGGGAGCTGGTCGCCGGCACGCTCGACGGCCGGCCGCTCGTCCTGGACGGCAACCGGATCGCCCTCGACGGGCTGGGCGGCGAGCACGAGGTGCGGGTGGAGGCGGTCTGCCGCTACACCCGCACCGGCGAGGGGCTGCACCGGTTCGTCGACCCGGTCGACGGCGAGGCCTACGTGTGGGGCCAGAGCTTCCTCGACGACGCCCAGCGCCAGTTCGCCTGCTTCGACCAGCCCGACCTGAAGGCGACGTTCGACGTCGACGTGCTGGCGCCGCAGGGCTGGAGCGTCGTGCTCAACGGCCGGGCCACCCGGGACGGGGAGCGCTGGACCGGCGCCACCCCGCGGCTGCCGCCGTACCTGTTCCACGTGTCGGCCGGGCCGTGGCACAGCGTGCATCGCTGGACCGACCTGGCGGGCGGACCGGTGGAGCTGGGGCTGCACTGCCGGGCCTCGCTCGCCCCGCACCTGGACGCCGACGCCGACGAGCTGTTCGAGGTCACCGCCCAGTGCTTCGCGCACCAGGAGCGGCTGTTCGGCCGGCCGTACCCGTTCGGCGATACCTACGACCAGCTGTTCGTCCCGGAGTTCAACCACGGGGCGATGGAGAACCCGGGCGCGGTCACCTTCAGCGAGGAGTTCGTCCCGCGCTCGCGCACCACGCAGGCGGCCCGGCGCAAGCGGGCCATGGTGGTGGCCCACGAGATGGCGCACATGTGGTTCGGCGACCTGGTGACGATGCGCTGGTACGACGACCTGTGGCTCAACGAGAGCTTCGCCGAGCTGCTGGGATTCTCGACCGTGCAGGACGCCACCCGGTTCGAGGGCGGGTGGCTCGACTTCTGCACCAGCCGCAAGGCCTGGGGCTACCGCGCCGACGCCGCCCCGACGACGCACCCGGTGAGCGGCGTCGTCGCCGACAACCGCAGCGCGCTGCTGAACTTCGACGGCATCAGCTACGCCAAGGGCGCCTCGGTGCTCCGGCAGCTGTCCGTGGCCCTCGGCCCGGACGTGTTCTTCGCCGGCGTCCGCCGCTACCTCGACGCGCACGCCTGGGGCAACACCTGCTTCGCCGACCTGCTGGCCGCCCTGTCCGCCGAGAGCGGTCGCGACCTCACCGGCTGGGCGCACGACTGGTTGCAGACCACCGGCACGTCGCTGCTGCGCACCGTCGTCGGGGGCGAGGTCGAGGGCGACCGCGTGGTTGTGGTGCAGGAGGGCGAGGTGCTGCGCGAGCACGTCGTCGACGTGGGGCGGTACGCGCTGCAAAGCGGTGCGCTGGAGCGGGTGCAGACGCTGCGGGTGACCGTGTCCGGGGCGCGGACACCGACCGACGCCGCGCCGGCCGACCTGCTGCTGGTCAACGACGGCGACCTCACCTTCGCCCGCACCCGGTTCGACGCGCGCTCGCTGGCCACCGTCACCGCGCACCTGGGGGACCTGGCCGACCCGCTGGCCCGGGCGCTGTGCACGGCCTCGCTCTGGGACGCGCTGCGCGACGGCGAGCTCCCCGCGGCCGTCCTGCTGTCGGCGTACGACGGTGTGCTGCGGGTGGAGCAGGACCCCGGCGTGCTCGAGACCCTCGCCCGGCAGGCCCGTACGGCGGCCATCGGGTACACCCGCCCCGACCTTCGGGACGCCGCGGTGGCCCGGCTGGCCACGACCCTCCAGGCGCGGGCCGACGACGAACAGCCCGGCAGCGACCCGCAGCTGGTCCTGGTCCGCGCCTGGGCCTCGGTGACTCCCGACGCAGGGGCCCTGCGGCGGCTGCTCCGGGGCGAGCTGCCCGGCCTGGTCGTCGACGCGGACCTGCGATGGCACCTGCTCCAGCGCCTCGCCGCCCTCGGCGACCTGTCCGCCGGGGAGCTGGCCGTCGAGGCGGCGGCCGACCCGACCGCCGAAGGCAGGCTGCGCGCCGCCGGGGCGTCCGCGGCCCGGCCGGACCCTTCGGCGAAGGAGGCGGCGTGGACGGCCGTGACCACCGACCGGACCCTGAGCAACCACCAGGCGGCGGCCCTCGCCGCCGGACTGTGGCAGCCGGGCCAGGACGCGGTGCTCGGGCCGTACGCGGACCGCTACGTCGACCAGATCGAGCAGGTGTGGGCCGACCGCTCGCCGGAGCTGGCCGGCGCCGCAGCGCGGCTGCTGTTCCCCTCGGCGATCATCACCGGCGAGGTGCTGGCCCGGGTCGACGCGCTGCTCGCGAAGGACCTGCCCACCGGGTTGCGCCGCATCGTGCTCGAGCAGCGCGACGACCTCGCCCGGGCGCTCCGCGGCCAGCAGGTCAGCTCAGCTGAGCCCGAGCGCCTGCGCGAGAGCGGCGGACCACTGGGCGTAGCCCCGGTCGTTGGGGTGGAAGCCGTCGGCGTAGAGCCCCCGGTAGGGCGGACCGGTGTGCTGCCAGAGGTCGGCCACCAGCAACCCGCGCGCGGCGGCCGCGACCCGGACGTGCTCGTTCAGCCGCCGCACCTTGCGCTCGAAGACCCCCCGGGCCACCGTCCCCACGACAGCGCCCCGCGGTAGCAGGTCGAGCAGCGCGTCGACGTCGGCGATCCACTGCGGCAGGCGTGTGCCGAGGGCGTCGTTGCCGCCGACCAGAGCCGTGACCAGGTCGGGCGCCAGCCGGCGTCCGGCGTCCCACTGGGCCGGGAGGTCGCGCGTGCGGGCGCCCGAGACCGACAGGTTGACCACGCGCCAGCCGGGCCCCAGCAGCGGCCGCACCTGCCCGACGTACCCGCGGTCGTGCGCGGAGGCACCCACCCCCTGCGCGGCGCTGTCGCCCAGGACCAGCCACAGGGGCCCGTCCGCACGCCGGGCGACGGCGTTGGCGGCCGTCCAGTCGGCCGCGTACTGCGCCACCTGCGCGTAGGACCGGTCGAACAGCGGCAGCCGGCGCAGGCCGGTGCGCCGTGCGGTCGGTCGCGGGGGCGGGCTGGTCACGCCGCTAGCCTGCCCCCATGTGCGGCATCGTGGGCTACGTCGGCCAGCAGCAGGGCCTGGAGGTGGTCCTGGGCGGGCTCCGGCGCCTGGAGTACCGCGGCTACGACAGTGCGGGTGTGGCGGTGCTGTCCCCGTCCGGAGTCCTGCAGGTGGAGCGCCGGGCCGGCAAGCTGGCCAACCTCGACGCGGCCGTGTCGGGGGCGGACTTCCCCGGCACCCTCGCGATCGGCCACACCCGGTGGGCGACCCACGGCCCGCCCACCGACCGCAACGCCCACCCGCACATCGACTGCTCGGGCCGGGTCGCCGTCGTGCACAACGGCACGATCGAGAACTACGAGGTCCTCGTCGAGGGCCTGGACAAGCGCGGACACGAGCGGCGCAGCGACACCGACACCGAGGTGGTCGCGCACCTGGTCGAGGAGCGCTACGGCGCCGGTCCCACCGCCGCAGACCTCCCCGCAACGGTGCGGAGCATCTGCAAGGACCTCGAGGGCTCGTTCGTCCTCGTGGTCACCCACCAGGACGAGCCCGGTCTCGTGGTGGCGGCCCGGCGCAACCTGCCCCTCGTCATCGGGCTCGGTGACGGAGAGAACTTCGTCGGCTCCGACGTCACCGCGTTCATCGCGCACACGCGGGAGGCCCGCGCGGTCGAGCAGGACCAGGTGGTCGAGGTGCGTCGCGACGCCGTGACCGTCACCGACCTCGAGGGCACCGTCGTGGAGGGCGAGAGCTACCACGTCGACTGGGACACCGACGCCGCCGAGAAGGGCGGCTACGAGTTCTTCATGCTCAAGGAGATCGAGGAGCAGCCCGACGCCGTCCGCGAGACGCTCGGCGGCCGGCTGAACGCCGAGGGGCTGCTGCACCTGGACGAGCTCGCCATGAGCGACGAGGACGTGCGCGGCCTGGAGCAGGTGGTCATCATCGCCTGCGGCAGCAGCTACCACTCCGGCCTGGTCGGCAAGTACGCGATCGAGCGCTGGTGCCGCCTGCCCGTCCACGTCGAGATCGCCAGCGAGTTCCGCTACCGCGACCCCGTGATCGGCCGCAACACCCTGGTCATCGCCATCAGCCAGAGCGGGGAGACCGCCGACACGCTCGAGGCCCTGCGGCACGCGCGCTCGCAGAAGGCGTGGGTGCTCGCGGTCACCAACACGGTGGGCTCCACCGTGAGCCGCGAGAGCGACGCCGCCTTCTACACCCGGGGCGGCCCCGAGGTGGCGGTCGCGAGCACCAAGGCCGTCATCGCGCAGCTGGCCGCGATGTACGTCGTGGGCCTCTACCTCGCGCAGGTCCGTGGCACCCGCGACGGCGACGAGGTGCGCGCCCACCTGCGTGACCTGCAGGAGGTGCCGGCGCTCATCGAGCAGACCCTGGAGCGGATGGAGCCGGTGCGCGAGCTGGCCCGCACCCTGGTCGACGCCGAGCGGGTGCTGTTCCTCGGCCGGCACGTCGGCTACCCGATGGCCCTGGAGGGCGCGCTGAAGCTCAAGGAGCTCGCCTACGTCAGCGCCGAGGGCTTCCCCGCAGGCGAGATCAAGCATGGCCCGATCGCGCTCATCGAGCCCGGCACCCCGGTCGTGGTCATCGCGCCCCGGCACGCGCTGCAGGCCAAGCTCGTCAACAACGTGCAGGAGGTGCGTGCCCGTGGAGCGCGCACCATCGTCATCGCCACCGACGGCGACGACAGCGTGACCCCGTACGCCGACACCGTGATCCGCATCCCCGACGTGAAGTCGCTGCTGGCGCCGCTGCTGACGATCATCCCGATGCAGGTGCTGTCGGCCGAGGTGGCCCGGGCGCGTGGCCTGGACGTCGACCAGCCGCGCAACCTGGCCAAGTCGGTCACGGTCGAGTAGCAGGAGGACCGACGTGCCCCACGACCACACCCCCGGCCGCGCCGGTTCCACGACGGCTCGGCTCGGGGTGGCGCTGGGGGTGGCCGTCGTCGTGCTGGCGGTGCAGGTCGCGGGTGGCCTGCTCACGGGCAGCCTGGCGCTGCTCGCCGACAGCGCCCACGTCGCCGCTGACGCCGGCGGACTGGCGCTGGTGCTCACCGCAGCGGTGCTGGCGGCCCGCCCGGCGACGTCGTCCCGGACGTTCGGCTGGGCGCGGCTCGAGGTGCTCGCCGCCGTGGTCAACGCGCTGCTGCTGGGCGGCGCTTCGCTCTGGGTCGCTCTCGCCGCCCTGAGCCGTCTCCGCGGGAACGTCGAGGTCGAGGCGGGTGGGATGGTCCTGGTCGCCACGATCGGACTGGTCGGCAACGCGGTGAGCCTGCGCGTGCTCGCCCGGGCGCCGGACCAGGGGCTCGGTGTACGCGCCGCATCTCTGGAGGTGCTGGCCGACCTCGTAGGGAGCGTGGCCGTGATCGTCGCGGCGGGCCTGGTCGCGCTCACCGGGTCGTCCCTGCCCGATGCGCTCGTGGGCCTCGGGATCGCCGCCGTCGTCCTGCCGCGTGCCTGGCGACTGCTGACGGAGGCGCTGCTCGTGCTCCTGGAGGCCACCCCGCCCGGCGTCGACCTGGAGCAGGTGCGGGCGCATCTGATGGCGGCCGAGGGTGTGCTCGACGTCCACGACCTGCACGCCTGGTCGATCAGCAGCGGGCTGCCCGTGGTGAGCGCTCACGTTGTCGTGGAGTCAGACCGGGCGTCGGGACCGGTGCTCGACGCGCTGGGGCTCTGCCTCGCCGACGACTTCGACGTGCGGCACTGCACCTTCCAGCTCGAACCCGCCGGGCATGCCGCTCACGAGGCCGACAGCTGCTGACCCACAAGGCAACGGAGCCCTGTCCTCGGCCCTGGACCGCGCAAGGATGCCGATGAGGTCCGAGCCGACACGTCGAGCGTGGTCCGGACCGGCCGGCCCACCGGTCCGTAGGCTCGGGCGGTGATCGTGGGCGTGGGCATCGATGTCGTCGACGTCGCCCGGCTCGCCCGCGCCCTGGAGCGCACGCCGAGGCTGGCCGACCGGCTGTTCACCGAGCAGGAGCGGGGCCGCCCGGCGGCGTCGCTGGCTGCCCGGTTCGCCGCCAAGGAGGCGGTGGCCAAGGCGCTCGGCGCCCCGGGCGGGCTGCGCTGGCGCGACGCCGAGGTGGTGGCGCTCGAGTCGGGGCGGCCGGTGCTGCACCTGCACGGAGGGGTGGCCGAGGAGGCGGCGGCGCAGGGCATCTGCTCGTGGCACCTGTCGCTGTCGCACGACGGGGGAGTCGCCACCGCCGTCGTGGTGGCCGAGGGGTGAGCGGCTCATGAGGTGGTTGCACACCGCCGAGCAGGTCCGGGCGCTCGAGGCGCCGTTGCTCGCGTCCCTGCCCCCTGGCGCCCTCATGCAGCGGGCGGCGACCGCCCTCGCGCAGGCCGTCGCCCGAGAGCTGCCCGGCGTCTACGGCGCCCGCGTGCTCCTGCTCGTCGGTGGTGGCAACAACGGGGCGGACGCCCTCTGGGCGGGTGCGTGGCTCGTCCGGCGCGGCGCGCAGGTGTCGGCGGTCCTGGTCGGCACACCGGTGCCCGACGCGCTGCAGGCGTTCCGGTCCGCGGGCGGCCGGGTGGTGGCCGAGCCCGGCAGGGCCGACGTCGTCGTCGACGGCCTGGTCGGCATCGGCGGGCGCGGTCCGCTGCGGGAGCGCGCCGCGCAGGTGGTCGCCGCCGCGCCGCGGGTGCCCGTGGTGGCCGTCGACGTCCCCAGCGGCGTCGACGCCGACACCGGTGAGGTCACCGGAGCGGCGGTGCAGGCGACGACCACCGTGACGTTCGGGGTTCTCAAGGCCGGCCTGCTCGTCGGTGACGGCCGTCGGCACGCCGGCCGGGTGCAGCTCGTCGACCTCGGTCTGGAGCGGCCGCCGACCCGGCTCGGGGTGCTCGAGCCCGACGACGTCGCGCGGCTGCTCCCCTCGCCGGGCGCGCAGAGCGACAAGTACTCGCGGGGCGTCCTGGGCGTGGCTGCCGGCTCGCCGGAGTACACCGGTGCGGCTGTGCTGTCGGTCGGGTCCGCCCTGCAGGCCGGGGCGGGCATGGTGCGCTTCGCCGGAGCGCAGCACCCGGGCGAGCAGGTGCGGCAGCGCTGGCCCGAGGCGGTCGTCACGCCGTTCGACGACGCCGGGCGCGTGCAGGCCTGGGTGGTCGGGCCGGGGCTCGGGACCGACGACGAGGCCGAGCGGGTGGTGGCTGCCGTGCTCGCCTCGACCGTGCCGGTGCTGCTCGACGCCGACGCGCTCACGATCTGCGCCCGGCGGCCCGAGCTGCTGCGGGGCCGCCCCGATCCGACGCTGCTCACCCCGCACGACCGGGAGTTCGCCCGGTTCGGCCGCGAGGTCGGGACCGACCGCGTCGCGAGCGCCCGTGTGCTGGCCGCCGACCTGGGGGTCCACGTCCTGCTCAAGGGAGATGCCACCGTGGTCGTCCGACCCGACGGCCGGGGGCTGGTGAACCCGACCGGCTCGCCGCTGCTGGCCACCGCCGGCAGCGGCGACGTGCTGGCCGGGGCGGTCGGTGCCCTGATGGCCCAAGGGCGCAGCCCGCTGGAGGCGGCCGGCCTCGGGGCCTACCTGCACGGCCGGGCGGCGGTGCTGTCGGCCCGCGGTGCCACGACCACCGCCGTCGGGGTGCTCGAGCACTGGCACGACGCCGTGCGGGAGGTCCTGCAGCCATGAGGAGCCAGGCGCGGATCGACCTCGCGGCGATCTCGGCGAACGTCCGGGCGCTCGACGCCGTCGCGGGTCAGGCGCAGGTGATGGCCGTGGTCAAGGCCGACGGCTACGGGCACGGCCTCGTGCCGAGCGCCCGGGCCGCTCTCGCCGGCGGCGCGGCCTGGCTCGGGGTCGCGTTCCTGGAGGAGGCGCTGGCCCTGCGCGCGGCCGGCGTGGAGGCGCCCGTGCTCGCCTGGCTCTGGTCGCCGGGCGAGGAGCTCGACGCCGCGGTCGCCGCCGACGTCGACCTCGGGGTCTACAGCGTCGACGAGCTGACCGCCGCCGTGGACGCGGCCGGGCGCACCGGACGCACGGCGCGGCTGCACCTGAAGGCCGACACCGGGCTGTCCAGGGGCGGAGCGACTCCCGCCGCCTGGCCGGACCTGTGCGCCGCGGCGGCGCGGGAGCAGGCCGGTGGGGCGGTCCGCGTCGTCGGGGTGTGGAGCCACTTCGCGCACGCCGACGCCGGTCCGGACCATCCGTTCGCGCGGCGTCAGGTGCAGGTCTTCACCGAGGCGGTCGAGCTCGCCGAGCGGGCCGGGCTGCGGCCGGACGTGCGCCACCTGGCCAACAGCGCGGCCACGCTGACCGCCCCGCACACCCACTTCGACCTCGTCCGGCCCGGCGTCAGCGTCTACGGGCTGTCGCCCGTGCCGCAGCTCGGCGGCCCCGCGCGGTTCGGACTGCGGCCCGCCATGACGCTGGCGAGCACCGTCGCCCTGACCAAGCGGGTGCCGCCCGGCAGCGGCGTGAGCTATCTGCACCGCTACACGACATCGCGCCACACCACCCTGGCCCTGGTGCCCCTCGGCTACGCCGACGGCGTCCCGCGGTCCGGCACCAACGCCCTGCCGGTGCTGCACCGCGGCCTGCGTCGGACCGTCGCCGGCACCGTGTGCATGGACCAGTTCGTGCTCGACGTCGGCGACGACTGCGCCGAGGCGGGCGACGAGGTGCTGCTGTTCGGGCCGGGTGACCGGGGCGAGCCGACCGCCCAGGAGTGGGCCGAGGTGCTCGGGACCATCGACTACGAGGTCGTCACCCGCATCGGCGCCCGCGTGCCCCGGACCTACGCGTGAAGGCGCTCCCCGGGCCGGTCGGGGCGCTCGTGGGCGTCGTGGCGCTGGGTGGGGCGATCGGCCTGGCCGCCGAGAGGTACGCCATCGGACGCACCCGGCTGCGCCCGGACCCCGACGCGCTCGAGCCCTGGTTCGGCCTGCCGGCCGACCGCACCCGCACCGTGACCACCCCCGACGGCGTACGCCTGCACGTGGAGGAGGTCGGTCCCGCGGATGCGGCGCAGACGGTCGTGCTGGTGCACGGCTACACCCAGGAGATGGCGGTCTGGCACTACCAGCGCCGGGCGCTCGCGGCCGACGGGCGCCTGCGGGTCGTGCTCTACGACCAGCGCTCGCACGGCCGCAGCAGCCGCAGCAGCGCGGACCGGTCGACGATCGACCAGCTGGGGGCCGACCTCCAGCAAATCCTGCAGGAGGTGGCGCCCACCGGCGACGTCGTGCTGGTCGGGCACTCCATGGGCGGCATGACCATCATGGCGCTGGCCGACCGGGCGCCCGCGCTGTTCGGGTCGCGCGTGACCGGGGTGGCCCTGCTGTCGACGTCGACGGGCCGGCTGGCGCAGCTGACCCTGCGGATCCCGGCGTCGGCGGAGCCCGTGGCCAGGCGGCTCCTGCCGTGGCTGACCCGCGGGCTGACCCGGCGCGCGGCCCTGCTGGAGCAGGGCCGGCGGCTCGGCTCCGACCTCGCGTTCCTCGTCGCCCGCCGCGGCGCGTTCGGGACCACCGACGTGAGCCCCTCGCTGGTCGAGTTCGTCGAGACCATGGCGGCCAACACCCCGATCGACGTGATGGCGGAGTTCTTCGACACGTTCGCCGGCCACGACAAGCTCGCCGCCCTGCAGGCCCTGCGCGGCCTCCCCGTGCTGGTGCTCGTCGGGAGCCTGGACCGCCTGACGCCGGTGGCCCACAGCCGGGCCATCGCCGAGGCGCTGCCCGAGGCCGAGCTGGTGGTCGTCGAGGGGTGCGGCCACATGGTCAACCTGGAGCGACCCCCGGTGGTCGACCTCGCGCTGCGGACCCTGGTCGGCCGGGCGGCGCGGTGACGGCGCTCGAGGGGATGCGCTCGTGCACCCGGTGCCCCGAGCTGGCCTCGACGCGCACCCAGGTGGTCGTGGGGGTGCTCCCCGAGGGATCCCGGCTGACCGTGGTGGGCGAGGCGCCCGGCGCGCAGGAGGACGAGGGCGGCCGGCCGTTCGTGGGGCGCAGCGGTCAGCTGCTCGACCGGCTCCTCGCCGAGGTGGGGGGCGACCGTGCGCGCACCGCTGTGCTCAACACCGTCTCCTGCCGGCCGCCGGGCAACCGGCCGCCCCGGCGGGCCGAGACCGAGAGCTGCCGGTCCTGGGCGGCCGAGCAGCTGCGGCTGGCGGGACCCGGGCTCGTCGTCAGCCTCGGGCTGTCGGCCACCCGCTGGTTCCTGCCCGGCAAGGAGCCGCTCAGTGGACTGCGCGGCCGCCTCCACACCGTCGACCATCCCGACGGAGGGCTGCTGCGCGTGCTCCCCACCTACCACCCGAGCGCTGCGCTGCGCGGGGGACCGCAGGGGGAGCCGATGCGGCTGTTGCGCGAGGACCTCGCCCTGGCCGTCCGGAGCGCGACGTGACGGCGCTATGGACCGATGCGGGCGAGCCGGTCCCGCTGACGCTTCCCACGGTGGAGGACACCGAGGCGCTGGGCCGGCAGCTCGCCGGCCTGCTGCAGGCCGGCGACCTGCTGGTGCTGTCCGGTCCGCTCGGCGCGGGCAAGACCGCCCTGGTGCGGGGACTGGGGGCCGGCCTCGGGGTGAGTGGACGGGTCACGAGCCCGACCTTCGTGCTGGCCCGACAGCATCGCGGTCCGCTGCCGCTGCTGCACGTCGATGCCTACCGGCTGCGCGAGGCGGGCCCGGTCTCCCTGGACGACCTCGACCTCGACGACGCCCTGGTGGACGGCGTGGCCGCCGTCGAGTGGGGGGAGGGGCTCGTGGAGGGCCTCGTCGACTCCTGGCTCGAGGTCCGGCTGGAGCGGTCCGACGACGACGTCCGGCACGCGCGGGTGTCGCCGCACGGGCCCCGCTGGTCCTGACCCGGGCCCGACCCGTCCGCCTCCACGGCTGCCGGCTGTGCACCTGCCCTGGACGGCGGCCCGTCCGTGCAGCCGAAGGACCTGCCGATCGGGCGCCCGGTGGGGTTCGATGGGCCCCGGACCGTGACGACGGTCACGGGCCGTCGCGCCCCGTCCGACCCAGCCGCACGTACCGGAGGCCCTCCCGATGTCCCTGACGATCGCCAGCATCCTGGCGGAGTCCGCCGTCCGTCACGCCGACCGCACCGCCGTGGTGCTGGGCGACCTGCGCCTGACGTACGCGCAGCTGTGGGCCCACGCGCGCCAGTACGCGCAGGTGCTGCGCGACCAGGGGATCGGTCCCGGCGACAGGGTGGCCCTGCTGCTGCCGAACACGCCGCACTTCCCGCTCGCCTACTTCGGCGTGCTCGCTCTCGGCGGGGTCTGCGTCCCGGTCCACGCGCTGCTCAAGGCCGAGGAGATCGAGTACGTCCTCACCGACTCGGGGTCCAAGGCGCTGATCTGCGCGGCGCCGCTGCTGGGGGAGGGTGCCAAGGGCGCCGAGCTCGCCGGCGTCCCCGTCCTGTCGGTGATGGAGGCCGACGACGCCGGCACCCCCCGCATCGACAAGCTCGCCTTCGACGTCGAGCCCGTGGCGATGGTCGAGCCCCGCGAGCCGGACGACACCGCGGTGATCCTCTACACGAGCGGCACCACGGGCAAGCCCAAGGGCGCCGAGATCAGCCACCTCAACGTGACGATGAACGTCGTGGCCTCGGCCATGCACAGCTTCGACATCAACGAGACCGACGTCGTGCTCGGGTGCCTGCCGTTCTTCCACACCTTCGGTCAGACCTGCTGCATGAACACCGCGTTCTACGTCGGCGCGAGCGTGGTCATGCTGCCGCGCTTCGACGGCGCACAGGCCCTCGAACTGCTCGAGAAGGAGCAGTGCACCATCTTCATGGGCGTGCCCACGATGTACATCGCGCTCATCGAGGCCGCCAAGACCTCCGACGTCCGGCCCACCCTCAAGAGCGCGCTGTCCGGCGGCGCGGCCCTGCCCGTCCCGGTGCTGGAGAAGTTCGCCGAGGTCTTCGGCACGCAGGTGCTCGAGGGCTACGGGCTCACCGAGACCTCCCCCGTGGCGACCTTCAACCAGGTCGGCTTCGAGCCCAAGCCCGGCACCGTGGGCAAGAGCATCTGGGGCGTGGAGGTCGAGATCGCCAAGGCGGAGGTCGACGAGGCCATCGAGCTGCTCCCGCTCGGCGAGCTCGGCGAGATCGTCGTGCGCGGTCACAACGTCTTCAAGGGCTACCTGAACAAGCCGGAGGAGACGAAGAAGGCCATCGTCGACGGCTGGTTCCGCACCGGCGACCTCGGGACCAAGGACGAGGCCGGCTACGTGACCATCGTCGACCGCAAGAAGGACATGATCATCCGGGGCGGCTACAACGTGTACCCGCGCGACGTCGAGGAGGTCCTGCTGCGGCACCCCGCCGTCGGCCAGGTGGCGGTCATCGGCCTGCCCCACCCGACGCACGGCGAGGAGGTGACCGCGGTCGTCATCCGGTCCGGCGAGGACGAGGCCACCGAGGACGAGATCATCGCCTGGAGCAAGGAGAAGCTCGCGGCCTACAAGTACCCGCGCCGCGTCATCTTCGCGGACGCGTTCCCGCTGGGGCCGTCGGGCAAGGTGCTCAAGCGCGAGCTGGTGGCGCAGAACGAGGGCTGAACCCCGGGGGGTCCGCCGCGACGGGGACGCTGCGGGGGCGGCTCAGCGGCGAGCGGCCGTGGGGACCGCGTCCGGCTCGGCGGTCTCGACCGTCCAGGACCACGCGTCGACGAGGTCCTGCGTCGCGGCGTCGCGGATGCGCAGCCGGTAGCTGCCGTCGGGCAGGCCGACGATGCGGAACGTGTCGGCGCAGGCCCGCCAGGAGCTGCTGCCCCCGTCGCCGTTCGCCAGCAGCTGGCACTCCCAGGTCCGGTCCTCGCGGACCACGAGAGTGAAGGTCGCCTCCCGCGACGACGAGGGCGACGGCGGGCCCTCGACCACGACGGCGTGGCCCGGGGCGGGCGTCCGCGCGGGGGTGGGGCTCGCGTTCGGCTCGGGGTTCGTCGACGGCAGCGACGGACCGGGCGCGGGCGCGGGGGCGTGGGCTCGGGGGAGGGCGCGCCCGACGGCGCAGCCGGCGTCGAGGGAGCGGACACCGGCGACGGCGCGCCCGATCCCGGCCGGCGCGCCCGATCCCGCCGGTGCCCCGGGGCCGGTACCGGACACAGGGGCCACCTTGGGTGCGTTCGGGACAGGCACGCCCGTGGCGGCGCCGCCGGCGGGGCGCGACGTCGCGGACGGCGACGCTGCGGTCGCAGGCGCGCTCGCGGGCACCGGGCCCGGAGTGGCGGACGGGGACGCCGTGGGCACACCCAGCCCCAGCAGGATCGGAGCCTTCGCCGGGTCGGAGGCGGCAGTGGGTGGGGACGCGGTCACGGGCGCGGCCGTCACGAGCTGCGGGCGATCCGGGGCGTCCGCCGCTGCGCCACCCACCAGCCCGCCGGCCACCAGCGCGGCGGCCCCGGCCGCGCCGAGCGCCCCCGTACCAAGCGTGGAGGCCAGCTGCGGGGCCTGCGCCGCGGCGCGGCTCCCCGCCGCCGCCAGCGGCCGGAGGAACGGCAGCTGGGCGGCGAACGACAGGGGCCCCATGACCCAGAGGACCCGGGGCAGCGAGATGGCCAGGAAGGCCCGCACCATGACCGGGTCGAACTGCGTGCCGGCGCACCGGGCGAGCTCCTCCCGGGCGGCGCGGGTCGACATGGCCTGCTTGTACGGGCGGGCCGCCGTCATCGTCTCGAAGGCGTCGACCAGCCCGACGAGCCGTCCGGCATAGGAGATCGCCTGCCCTGCCTTGCCTTGCGGGTATCCGTTGCCGTCGAAGCGTTCGTGGTGGTCGACGATGCCGTCGCCCCAGGGCCCGAGCCAGGGCAGCAGCGGCGCGGCGAGCGTGCGGCCGGCCTCGGGGTGGACCCGGATCGCGGCGAACTCCTGTTCGTCCAGCCGCCCCGGCTTGTTGAGGATCGTGGCCGGGACCTCGACCTTGCCGAGGTCGTGCAGGAGCGCGGCCCAGCGCAGCCGGGCCCGGCTGTCGTCGTCCAGGCCGAGCTCGCTGGCGAGCATGTCGCACAGCACGCGGACCCGCTCGGAGTGGCCTCGGGTCCGGCGGTCGTGCTGGGCCAGGCTCGTGACGAGGTGCAGGACGAGCGCCGAGGAGCTCACCGGTTCCGCGTCCGGTCCGGACGGGAGCAGGACGTCCGGGGACGGACGGCGGGTGGCGGCCCGGGCGAGCGCGAAGCGCGACGGAGCGCGGTCGGGGAACACCGTGGACAGCCGCAGCATCAGCGCGATGGGGAGCAGTCGCCGTGCCGCCCGCTCCACCAGGACGGCGACGAGCACGCCGACGGCGAACAGCAGGACGAGCGACCACCAGGGCCCCGTGGGCAGCAGCCGGCCAGCGGCCCAGATGGCGAGCGACGCGGCCAGGAACGGGACGGCCAGCAGCAGCAGCTGCAGCGCGGTCGCCAGCAGGGGTCGGGCGCGCCAGGTCGTGTCGTCGGGGTTCACCGGGCCCTCCACAGGCGGCGCCGTCGGGGTGCGGGGAGCAGGGGCGCGGCGACGGCGTGGCTGGCCAGGTCGAAGCCGGGCTCGCGGGTCGTCAGCACGTCGTGGGCGACGTGGTCGAGCTCGCCGCCGCCCGGAGTGAGCGCCAGGACGACGGCCCCGCCGCGTCGGGCGTCGGCCAGCCGTTCGAGCAGGTCGTCGTCGTCGCCCTCCGGAGCGGCGGCCAGCACGGTCGTGCCGCGCCCGGCCCGCGGGACGGCGTCCGCGGAGACCGCGAGGTGCGGGGGCGCGCCGTCCGGGACGTGCCAGCGCGCGAGGACGGGCACCGGGCCGGACCCGCCGCCGAACCGCGCCTGCTGGTCCAGGTGGGCCGTCAGGTGCCAGGGCTCGAACCGGGCGGTACCGACCACCATCAGCCGCCCGCCCTCGGGCCCGGGCCGGCGCAGCGACGTCGAGAAGCGGCGGGCGGCGTCGAGCCAGCCACCGGGCTCCAGGCGCCGAAGCGTCTGCTGCAGGTCGTGCGGGTCCACCGGGCTCCTTCGTCGCGACAGCGATCAGAGGGGTGTCGACCACCCACGCGGCCGCCTTGAGCCTGCGCGTCCCCCCAGGCCACCCTGCCCCCGACCTAGGCTGCGCCCATGCTCGTCCTCGCCCTCGACACCAGCTCCCCGGCGGTCTCGGTGGCCCTGGTCGAGCTGCTCGAGGACGGCTCGGGAGAGCTGCGCTGGGGGCGCCAGGCCGACTGGTCGGTGGTCGACGGCAAGCGGCACGGCGAGCTGCTGGCCACCGGGGTGCGGGTGGTCCTGACCGAGCTCGGAGCCTCCCGCACAGACCTGTCCGCCGTCGCCGTCGGGGTCGGACCAGGCCCGTTCACCGGACTGCGGGTCGGCATCACCACCGGCCTGGTGCTCGCCGACGCGCTCGGGATCCCCGCCTACGGCGCCTGCTCGCTCGACGCCGTCGACGCCTGGGGCGAGGCCCCCGGCCGCCGGCTGGTCGTCGCCGACGCCCGGCGCAAGGAGGTCTACTGGGCCGAGTACGACGAGGGCGACGAGCGTGTGGCGGGGCCGTCGGTCATGCGTCCGGCCGACCTCGCGCAGGCGCTGCGGGAGACCGGCTGGCAGGGGCGCGTCGTCGGCGACGGCGCCCTGCGCCTGCCCGAGCACTTCCCGCAGGCCCAGGGCCCGCGCCCACCCCAGCGCGGACGCGCTCGTCATGCTGGCCGCGCGCCGGATCGCCGACGGCGCTCCGACGGAGGCTCTCACCCCGCTGTACCTGCGGCGCCCGGACGCCGTCGTGAGCGTGAGCAGCAAGAAGGTCACCCCGGCATGAGCGGCGGCCGGTCGTGACCGACACCCCGCTGTGGCTGGATGCGTTCCCGCACGACTTCGACGCCGCGCACGAGCGCACCCTGCGCGGCCTGAGCAAGGTGGCCGAGCGGGTCTACTACCCGGGAGCCCGTCGTGACGGCGGTCGCGACGGGGCCTGGCTGCGGATCACCGCCGGCACCGGGCGGATCTGGACGGGGGTCTTCGCCAGCCGGCTCGTCGAGGGGCAGCTGTCCGTGGTCGCGTCCTGGCCCGAGCCGCACACCCTGTTCGTGGCCGTCGGCGACGAGCCCTACCTGGTCGACACGCGTGACCCGGACTCCTGGTCGCGGCTGGACCGCCGCCCCCACGGCTTCGACCCGCACCCCGACCGCGGACTGGCGCTGCTGCTCGACGCCGACGTCGTGGCCGCCTACGACGCGCAGGGCCTGGCCTGGGAGAGCGACCGGGTGGGGGCCGGCGCCGTGCTGCTCGGCACGCTCGACGACGAGGTGCACCTGCGTTCGGGCGACGTCCTGCACCGGGTCGACCTCCGGCACGGCCGCACGATCAGCGAGGCGGCCCCGTGGTGACGGCGTCGTCGGTCGTCGTGGAGCGGTTCCGGTGGTGGCACGTCGAGCAGGTGGCCGCGCTCGAGCAGGTGCTGTTCCCGCACGAGCCGTGGACGGCGCGGCTGTTCTGGTCCGAGCTCGGCCAGCTCGACAGCCGCCACTACGTGGTCGCCCTGCAGGACGACGTGCCGGTGGGCTACGCCGGGCTCTGCGACTACCCGGACGTGGCGTTCGTGCAGACCATGGCGGTGTCGCCCTCGGCGCAGGGCCGGGGCCTCGGGGCGCGACTGCTCGAGGACCTGCTGGCCGAGGCGGCCCGCCGGGGGCACCGGGCGACCGCGCTGGAGGTCCGGGCCGACAACGTGCCGGCGCAGCGCCTCTACGCGCGGTACGGCTTCCGGCGCGACGGCGTGCGCCGGGGCTACTACAAGGGAGGGGTCGACGCGTGGACGATGACGCGCCGCGGGTGAGGCAGATGCCCGGACCCGTCCGTCCGCAGTGGGGCGAGCTCGACGCCGTGCTGCAGGTGGTCCTGTCCCGGGGCGGAGACCTGTCCGACCTCCTGCAGGCTGCGCAGGAGACGGCGACCGAGGAGGACCTGGACCCACGACGCGCGGCCGACCGGGCCCGCGCCGCCTGGCACGAGCACGGGAGCGACGATGACTGACGGACCGCTGGTGCTCGGCATCGAGACGTCCTGCGACGAGACCGGCGTCGGCCTCGTCCGGGGCCGGACCCTGCTGGCCGACGAGGTGGCGAGCAGCGTCGACGAGCACGCCCGCTTCGGGGGCGTGGTCCCGGAGATCGCCTCCCGCGCCCACCTCGAGGCCATGGTGCCGACGGTGCGCCGGGCCCTGGAGACCGCCGGGGTGACCCTGGCCGACGTCGACGCGGTGGCCGTGACGGCCGGGCCGGGGCTGGCCGGCGCGCTGCTCGTCGGGGTCGCCGCCGCCAAGGCGTACGCCGTCGCCCTCGACGTGCCGCTCTACGGCGTGAACCACCTCGCGGCGCACGTCGCCGTCGACGTCCTCGAGCACGGTCCGCTGCCGGAGCCGGCGGTGGCCATGCTGGTGTCCGGCGGCCACAGCAGCCTGCTGCTGGTGGAGGACGTGACCCGCACCCTGACCCCCCTCGGCCAGACGGTCGACGACGCCGCGGGCGAGGCCTTCGACAAGGTCGCCCGCCTGCTGGGCCTGGGCTTCCCGGGCGGTCCCGCCGTCGACCGCGCCGCCCGCGACGGGAACCCGCGGGCGATGGCCTTCCCGCGGGCGATGCCCGGGTCCTACGACGTCAGCTTCAGCGGCCTCAAGACCGCCGTCGCCCGGTGGATCGAGGCGCACCGCGCGGCCGGGGCCGGCGAGGTCCCGGTCGCCGACGTCTGCGCCTCCTTCCAGGAGGCCGTCGTCGACGTGCTGACCGCCAAGGCGGTCCGGGCCTGTCGCGAGCACGGTGTCGGGCCACCTGCTCATCGGGGGCGGCGTCGCGGCCAACACCCGGCTGCGCGCCCTGGCGCAGGAGCGCTGCGACGCCGCCGGGATCGTCCTGCGGGTGCCCCGGCCGGGGCTGTGCACCGACAACGGCGCCATGGTGGCGGCCCTCGGTGCACGGCTGGTCGACGCCGGGGTCGACCCCTCGCCGCTGGACCTGCCCGCCGACAGCGCCATGGACGTGACCGAGGTGCTGGCCCGCGTCTGAGGCGCCGTCGTTGGGGCGGGGTCGTTCGGGCGGGGTCGTTCAGGCGGTCCAGCGGGTCCGCAGCTCGTCCGGGACCGGCGTCGGCGTGCCGTCGTGGTCGACCACGACGTAGGTGGTGCGCACGCTGCAGCGCACGGCCCCGCCGACCACGACGGTCATCGGCACGGTGAACGACGTCCGGCCCACCTCGACGCCGTCCACGTGCACCTGCACCGACTCGCCCCAGCGCACTGGAGCCGACCAGGTCAGCGCTGTCGACTTCACCCGCATGTCCAGGCCCTGCGCGAGAAGGTCGGCATAGTCGGCGGCCAGCCAGGCGGTGCACCCCTCGTCGGCCCAGACCAGGTAGTGGGCGTTGAAGACGATGCCCTGCTGGTCGCACTCGGCGTAGCGGACGGGGGAGGCCCAGACGGCGGTCACGCCGGCAGCCTGCCCGATTGGCACTCGGAGGGCGAGAGTGCTTGCCCGCTGGCACTCTCGGCACTACAGTGCCAACCGCGACGAGGTGCCTGACCCCCGCGACGGCAGGCCGCTCCGCGCCCACTCACGGACCAACACCAGGAGCACTCATGAGCACTGCGACAAAGGTCGCCATCAAGCCCCTCGAGGACCGCATCGTGGTCCAGGCCGTCGAGGCCGAGACGACGACGGCCAGCGGCCTCGTCATCCCCGACACCGCCAAGGAGAAGCCCCAGGAGGGCACCGTCCTGGCTGTCGGCCCGGGCCGGTTCGAGGACGGCGCCCGCGTGCCGCTCGACGTCAAGGTCGGCGACAAGGTCCTGTACAGCAAGTACGGCGGCACCGAGGTCAAGTACAACGGCGAGGAGTACCTCGTGCTCTCCGCGCGCGACGTCCTCGCCGTCATCGAGGGCTAGGAACACCCGCTCTTCCGAGGCCCCGTCCCGACCGGGGCGGGGCCTCACCCCTTTCTGGCGCACGACAAAGCCTGTCTGCGCATCGAAGACATCGTGAGGACCAGCAATGGCCAAGGAACTGCAGTTCAGCGAGGACGCGCGCAAGTCGCTCGAGCGCGGCGTCGACAAGCTCGCCAACGCCGTCAAGGTGACGCTCGGCCCGAAGGGCCGCAACGTCGTCATCGGCAAGGCGTACGGCGGCCCGACCATCACCAACGACGGCGTCACCATCGCCCGTGAGATCGAGCTCGAGGACCACCTCGAGAACATGGGCGCGCAGCTGGCGAAGGAGGTGGCCACCAAGACCAACGACGTCGCGGGCGACGGCACCACCACCGCCACCGTGCTCGGCCAGGCCATGGTCAAGGAGGGCCTGCGGGCCGTCGCGGCCGGCGCCAACCCGATGGGCCTCAAGGTCGGCATCGACGCCGCCGTCGAGGCCGTCAACACCGCCCTCATCGCGGCCGCCACCGAGGTGCAGACCCACGACGAGATCGCCGCCGTCGCGGCGCTGTCGGCGCAGGACGCCCGGGTCGGCGAGCTCGTCGCCGAGGCGATGGACAAGGTCGGCAAGGACGGCGTCATCACCGTCGAGGAGTCCAACAGCACCGGCCTCGAGCTCGAGCTCACCGAGGGCATGCAGTTCGACAAGGGCTACATCAGCCCCTACTTCGTCACCGACGCCGAGCGCATGGAGACCGTCCTCGACGACGCCTCCGTGCTCATCGTCAACGGCAAGATCAGCGCGCTCGCCGAGCTGCTCCCGCTGCTCGAGAAGGTCGTGCAGGCGCAGAAGTCGCTGCTGATCGTCGCCGAGGACGTCGAGGGCGAGGCGCTGTCGACCCTGGTCGTCAACGCGATCCGCAAGACCGTCAAGGTCGCCGCCGTCAAGGCGCCCGGCTTCGGCGACCGCCGCAAGGCCATGCTGCAGGACATCGCGATCCTCACCGGCGCGCAGGTCGTCAGCGCCGAGGTCGGCCTCAAGCTCGACCAGGTCGGCCTGGAGGTGCTGGGCAAGGCCCGCACCGTCACGGTCACCAAGGAGCTCACCACGATCGTCGACGGCGGCGGCGCGGCCGAGGAGGTCGCCGGCCGCGTCACCCAGATCAAGCAGGAGATCGAGAACAGCGACTCCGACTGGGACAAGGAGAAGCTGCAGGAGCGCCTGGCCAAGCTCGCGGGCGGCGTCGGCGTCATCCAGGTCGGCGCGCACACCGAGGTCGAGCTCAAGGAGCGCAAGCACCGTCTCGAGGACGCCATCTCGGCGACCCGCGCGGCGGTCGAGGAGGGCATCGTCCCCGGCGGTGGCGCGGCGCTGATCCACGCCGCCTCCGTGCTCGAGGACGGCCTGGGCAAGGAGGGCGACGAGCTCGCCGGCGTCCGGATCGTGCGCAAGGCGCTCGACGAGCCGGCCTACTGGATCGCCGCGAACGCGGGCCTCGAGGGCCGCGTCGCCGTCAACCGGGCCCGCGAGCTCGGCGATGACCGACAAGAACCAGGGCCTCAACGCCGCCACCGGCGAGTACGGCGACCTGGTCAAGCAGGGCATCGTCGACCCGGTGAAGGTCACCCGCTCGGCCGTCCGCAACGCCGCCTCGATCGCCAGCATGCTGCTGACGACCGAGACCCTCGTGGCCGACAAGCCCGAGCCGAAGCGCCGAGGACGCCGGCCACGGCGGCCACGGCCACGCGCACTAGTCCCACCTGCACCTGGCTCCACCCGGCGGCCCGGTCCCTCCGCGAGGAGGGCCCGGGCTGCCGTCGTTCCCGGTCCCCGCCGGCTGCTCCCCCGAGGCCGGTGCCTGCCACGCAGGTGCCGAGTGGAGGCCTGCGCCCCTTCCGCCCGCGCAGACCGGCGCAGCCCTTCGCTCGCGGCCGCGGCGCGGGTGTGGCCTGCCCCGGGCCCTGACGCGGAGCAGGGCCCTCGCCGCACCCGCGTCTGGGGCCGACGCTGGGGCCCTGACGCAGGGGCCCGCCGCGGGACAGCGGGGGTGTGGAGGCCGTGGCACGGTGGGACGGTGACGGTCGACGCAGTGGTCATCGGCGGTGGTATCAACGGCCTGGTGGCCGCGACCGTCCTGGCCCGGGCCGGCTGGTCGGTGGAGGTCCTGGAGCAGGCGCCGGTCGCGGGGGGCGCGGTCGGCAGCGACGTGTCGCCCCTCGGCTACGTGCACGACTGGGGTTCCGCCTTCTACGGCGTGCTCCACACCAGCCCGGTCCTGCGCGAGCTCGGCACTCGACACACGCCGTTCCGTGGGCCCGTACCGACGTCCCGCTGGCGAGCCTGTTCCGCGAAGGGACGCCGGCCGCCCTGCTGCACGCCGACCCGGAGCGCACCGCGGACGGGCTGGGACCCGACGGCGCGGCGTGGCGCGAGCTGTGGCAGTGGTGGACGCGCGCGGGTGCCGGCCTGTTCGCCGCCCTCATGGCCCCGCTGCCGTCACCGCTGCGCCTGGCGCGGGCAGCCTGGTCGACGGTCCGCGCGGTCGGTGCAGCTCGCGCGCACGGTGCTCGAACCGCTCGAGGCCCACGCGGCGTACCTGTTCGGCTCCGAGAGCGCCCGGATGCTGCTCGCCGGTCACGCGACCCACGCTGACGTGCCGGTCGACGGCGTCGGCTCCACGCCGCCCGCCCTTCTGCTGGCGATGGCCGCCCAGCAGCACGGGATGCCGGTCCCGGTGGGGGGCGCGTCCACCCTGGCGCTCGCCCTGGTGCAGGCGGCCGAGAGTGCCGGCGTCGTCGTGCGCACCGGCGTCGACGTCGTGCAGGTGGTGGTCCGCGGGGGGCGTGCGGTCGGCGTCCGGACGGCAGAGGGGGGCGGCGTGCGGGCCCGCCGGGCGGTGCTGTTCAACGGGTCGCCGCATGTCCTGGCGCGGGACCTCGTCGGGGAGCACCACCTGCCGGGTCCGTGGCTGCGGCAGCTGGGTCGGCACCGGTACGGCAGCGGCTTCTTCCGGGTCGACGTCGACCTCGACCGTCCGGCGCCCTGGGCCGATGCGCGTGTGCAGCAGGCCTCGTCGTCCACGTCACCGGCGACGTCGACGAGCTGGCGCTCAGCCAGGCGCAGGTGCGCCGGGGGCTGCTGCCGCAGCGCCCGCAGCTGGTGGTCGGTCAGCAGGACCGGGCCGACCCGACCCGGGTTCCGGCGGGAGCGGCCTCCTGTGGGTGGAGTGCCACTGCCCGGCCCGCCCGGCGGGGGAGCGGCCCGGCTGGGAGCAGCGGCTGACCGAGCGTGTGCTCGACCGGCTGGAGGAGCACGCCCCGGGCCTGCGCGGGGAACGTGGTCGAGCTCACGGCCCGGGCGCCGCTGGACCTCAGCGCCGCGACCCGGCGCTCGTCGGGGGCGACGTCGCAGGAGGGTCGGCGTCGTTGGACCAGCTGTCGGTGCTGCGGCCGGTGGCGGGCTGGTCGCCGTACGCCGTCCCGGTGGCGGGCCTGTACCTGTGCGGGGCCTCGGCCGCGCCCGGAGGTGGCGTGCACGGGATGAGCGGGCGGAACGCGGCCGCGACCGTGCTGCGGCGGGAGCGACGGGCGGCGCTCAGCCCTTGGGGTTGGTGATGATGGCGCCCATCTCGAAGTGCATGGGGTCGGTGTACTTCCAGTCGCCGCCCCAACGGAAGCCCCAGCGCTTGAAGATCGCGACGACCTCGGGATCCATCGTGCCGCGGATGCCGCGGTAGTTGGTCGAGGCGTCCATGTCGATGGCGATCCCCCAGGTGTGCAGGGAGATCGACCGGCTGGGGTTGCGCTCGATGAACCGCGGCACGTAGCAGCCGTCGAAGCTGTGCAGCGTGTCCTGCAGGCCGCGGTCGACGACCTCCTGCAGGGCCCCCTGCAGCTGCGGCAGCATCAGGCGGTGGCAGGTGACCCGGCCCATGATCGGGACGGTGGCCGTGCGGATGTTCGCGCTGACCCAGGAGCTGTCGGGCTGGATGGTGCCGTCCGGGAAGTAGCGGTAGGAGAACGCGCCGAACGCCTTGGCGGCCTTGCTGCCGGTCAGGAACGCGACCGGGTTGGCCGCCGGTGGCGTGAGCAGGTCGACCTTCGCGCCGTCGCCGGTGATGGCGCGGACCTCGCGGGCCAGGACGACGGGGTCGACGCCCTTACCGGCGGTCAGGAGCATGCCGGTGGCGGCGGGCAGGCCGAGCTCGCGGCCGGTCTCGTCGTCGACGACCAGGTCGGTACCCGGGACGCCGGTGCTGGCCAGGGCGCCGAGCCGCTTGTTCAGCGGCCCCCCGGCGGCCAGCTGGGCCACCTGGACGTCCTTGCCGAGCGGCAGCGCGCGGCTCTTGGCGACGGCGTGTGAGGCCACGGCCTCGCCCCGGGCCACGGACTGCCAGACCGCGGACGCCTCCGCGGTGCCCTCGGCGGCGAAGGCGCGGAAGGTCGACGGGTCGACGCCGACGGCGCCGATGGGGTTGCCGGCGAGCCGCACCGTTCCGGCCCGGAAGACAGCGGTGCCCCCCTTGGGGCTGAGGGCAGCCAGCCGGGCGAGCGCACCGGCGGAGAACGTCGCCGTCCCGGTGACGAGCACGTCCGGCCGCAGGCGTGCGGCCAGCGGCTTGACGGGCACGGGAGCGGCGGCCGCACGGGCGCGCACCACGGGACTCGCCGGGGGGGACGGCACGACCGGATCGGCCGCCGGAGACGGGGTCTGGGTGGCCGCGAGCGGCGCCGACGAGGGCGCAGCCTGCGGCCGCGGGGCGCTGGACGCGCTGCACCCGGCGAGGGCGGCGACGACGAGCACGGCTGGGACGGTCCTGAGTGAACGGCGGCGCACCGAGGAGTCTCCAGCGAAGGTCGTGAGCAAGGTCTGCGCCACGATACGTGACCGACGCCACCGCCGCCGGGTCCAGGTCAGGACGAACCGGGACGACCGGTCAGCTGGCGACGGCCTGACGGGCGCCTTCGCGCTCGGCGAGGACGGCCTCGCGGTCGTGCTCGGACAGCCCGCCCCAGACGCCGTAGGGCTCCCGGCTGGCGAGGGCGTGCTCGCGGCACAGCCACATGACGGGGCAGGTGGCGCAGACGGCCTTGGCCGAGGCCTCACGGTGGGCGCGGGTCGGGCCGCGCTCGCCCTCAGGGTGGAAGAACAGCTCGGTGTCCTTGCCGCGGCACGAGCCGAGGAGCTGCCACTCCCACTTCTCGGCCTGCGGTCCGGGGAGGCGGCGGATGTCGGTCATGCGGAACTCCTGTCGAGCGTGCAGCGGCGGGGTCGGGGCTGCTGGGGACGACACTACAACCGCGCCAAAGGTTGTTCAAGGGTGGGTCGGGACCAATTTTCGGCGGGGGTGGACCCCTGGGGCGGCGGCGTCCGGGCCCGGTCGAGTTGTGCCGCCCTGCACGGAGCCGCATCCTCGAACGGTGGACACCCCGGGGCCGGCGACGCCTGCCGCCCCGGACGCACCGCGGCTGACGGTCGCCACGCTGGCCCGGCGCCTCGGGGTGGCCCCCGCGACGTTGCGCACCTGGGACCGCCGCTACGGCCTCGGCCCGTCCGAGCACGCGGCCGGCGCGCACCGGCGGTACTCGGCGGTCGACGTCGGGCGCCTGGAGACCATGCGCCGCCTCACCCTGGAGGGCGTCCCGCCGGGCGAGGCGGCCCACTACGCCCTGACCCGGACCGCGGCGCCGCCCCCGAAGCTGGCTCCGGCCGAGCCGGGAGCAGGCGCCGACCCCGGCTCGGACCCGAACCCCGAGGCCGACGCCGTGGTGCGCGGTCTCGGGCGGGCGGCGACGGCGCTGGACACCGGCGCGGTCCTGTCCACCGTGCGGGGCCAGCTCGCCGCGAGAGGGGTCGTGCGCACCTGGGACGACGTCCTGCGACCGGTCCTGGCGGCGGCCGGCCAGCGCTGGGCGCAGACCGGGGAGGGCGTCGAGGTCGAGCACCTGCTGGCGGACTGCCTGACGACGGCGCTGCGCGAGGTGGCCTCCTCGGTCCAGGAACCGCCCGGGAGTCGACCGGTGCTGCTGGCCAGCGCGCCCGATGACCAGCACGCCCTGCCGCTCTACGCCCTCGCGGCCGGGCTGGCCGAACGGGGGATCGCCGCCCGCGTGCTCGGCGCCTCGATGCCCGGCCCCTCCCTCGCGGCCGCCATGCGGCGGACCGGACCCGCGGCGCTGTTCCTGTGGTCGCAGCTGCGGGCCACGGGTGATCCGGCGGTGCTCGAGGCCCTGCCGGTGACCCGGCCGGCCGCGGCCGTGGTGGTCGGCGGCCCGGGCTGGCCGCGCGACCGCCTTCCCCGCCGCGTGACGTTCGCCCCGGACTTCCCGGTCGCTCTGGACCTGATCGGCCACGCGCTCGGCACCCACCCGCTAGCGTCCGCGCGTGACCGCACCGGGTGACCTCACCAGCCTGCTCGCCGCGGGGGAGCACGCCGCGTTCCACGGCCAGCCCGCGGCGGCGGTCGGTGCCCTCGAGCAGGCTGTCGTGCTCGCGCAGTCGCAGCACCGCGCTGCCGAGGTGGCGGCGGCCGCGTGGCTGCTCGGCGTCGCCCTCGGCGCCGGGGGTCGCTACGGCGCAGCGCTGCGCGTGCTCTCCCCGCTGGTCGAGTCCGCGTCGGCCGACGGCGCGGCTCCGGAGCGACGGCTGTTCGGCGCCCTGGCCAGTGCCACGGTCGCGAGCGTCCATCGCCAGCTCGGCCGGCACGCGGTGGCCCGGGAGGCCGACCTCGTGGCCCTGGGGCTGACCGACGGCACCGGGGAGGCGGCCTTCGACGCCCTGCTCGGGCTGGCCAGCGACGCCGTCGGCCTGGAGGACGCCGACGACGCCGCCCGCCGGCTCGCCGCCGCCGAGGCGGTCCTGCCGGCCCGCGAGGACGAGTGGTGGCGGCAGCGGGTGCGCTGCAACTGGGTGCGGGCCGAGCTCGCCCTCATCGAAGGCCGACCCGGCGACGCCGCCGCGCAGGCGCAGCGTGCCGTCGACCGGGCCGAGGCGGCCCGCGCCCCGAGGCACGTCGCGAAGAGCCTGCTCTTCCTGGGCCTGGCCCAGGTGAGCGCCGGCAGCGACGAGGCCGTGACGACGCTGCGCCGTGCCTCGACCCTGGCCGAGTCGCTCGGCACCGTGCCGCTCGTGTGGCCGGCCCGCGCCCTGCTGGGTGCGCTGCTGGCCGACGCCGACGCCGGGGAGAGCGCCCGCTCCCTGACGGCGGCCCGCGCTGCGGTCCACACCATCGCCGAGGACCTCCCGCCCGGCGTGCGGGCCGACTGGCTGGCCCGCGACGACGTGGCCGCCCTGCTCGAGGGCTCCTGAGGCACGCCCGCACACGGCCGAGTGCCGGCGTTCACCCACCCGGGTGAGGGGTGCGGCATGGCCCGTACGGGCCACGCCGCGGCCGCCTGCCCTCCTTCGCTCACGTCGAGGGGCAGGGCTGCCGAGGACCTGTGGTGAGCAAGGGCGTCATCCGGACGCCCCACCCAGGACGGAGCCCGATGCCCACGCGTTCGTCGCGTCCCGACGCCGTCCTCGACGTCGACCCCGCCGTCCTGCTCGGCCAGCTCGCGCTGCGCCTGACCGGCCCCCGGCCCTGTCCCGGAGCGCTCGACCTGCTCGTGTCCGGACTCGGTCTCACCAGCGCGGTGCTGCGCGACGGCACCGGGGTGGTGGCCGTGGCAGGCGACGCCGTGCACGCCGTCCCGACCATGCGCGGCCGGCTCCCGGCAGCCGGCGTCGAGCTCCCGGTCCCGGGTGGCGACCGCGTGCTGACCGTGTTCGGTGCCGACCACGACCAGCTGCCCTGCCTGCGGGCGGCGGCAGCGGTCCTCGCTCTCGCGCCGGCCGCCCCCCACGCTGACGAGGTCGACGCCCTTCTCCTCGACGCCGTGCTCCTCGATGCCGACGACGACGGCGACCTGCTGGCGGACGCCCTGCACGACGGTCCCGTGCAGGCCCTCGTGGTCGCCCGGTACGCCTGCGACGGCGCGGTGCGGGGCGGCGACCCCGCCCTGGCCCGTGATGCCGTGCAGGAGGCGGTCGTCGAGCTGCGCCGCACCCTGTGGCACCTGCGTGGCCGGGGGCACGACGACCTCGCGCCCGCGTTGACCGCCCTGTCGGAGCGGCTCGTCGAGGCGGGCCGGCCGGGGCTGGTCCTGGACGTCGACCCGGCCGCGGACCTGATGCTGACCCCGGTGCTGCGCGCCACCGCCTACCGCCTGGTCCAGGCCGCCACGCGGGCCGCGGACGCTCCCGTGACCGTCGCGCTCGAAGGCGACGCCGGCGCGGTGTTCCTGCAGGTCGACGGTGCCCGTGCGCTGCCCGACCCGGACCGCTGGGAACGGCGCTGGCGGCTGCTCGGCGCCGGCCTGACGACGTCGCCCGCTCGGCTGCGGGTCGTCCTGCCCGCGGCGCCTCCCCCTCCCGCACCGACGACCGTCCCCCCAAGAGACCGAGGCCTGCTCGTGACGACCACCGTTCTCATCTGCGACGACCACCGCATCGTGCGGGAGGGGCTGCGGCAGTTCGTCGAGGGCGTCCCCGGTGTGGGGCGGGTCGAGACGGCAGCCTCCGGCGAGGAGGTGCTGGCCCGCTACCCGCACGAGAAGCCCGACCTGGTGCTCATGGACGTGCGGATGCCCGGCCTCGGCGGCCTGGAGGCCACCCGGCGCCTCGTGTCGGCCCACCCGGGCGCCAAGGTGATCATGCTGACGGCTGCCGACGACCGGGACCAGGTGGCTGCCGCCGTCTCGTCCGGCGCCCGCGGCTACCTGCTCAAGGACGTCAGCCACGAGGAGCTGTGCGCCGCTGTCGCGCACGCCCTGGAGGGCGCCGACCTCGTCGAGCCGTCGCTGCGCCGAGCCATGGAGGGCCGGGACGCCGTCCGAAACGGCCCGCCGGCCGCCCAGCTGACCGAGCGCGAGCTCCAGGTGCTCACCGGCATGAGCCAGGGCAAGAGCAACAACCAGATCGGCCGCGACCTCTACCTGTCCGAGGACACCATCAAGACTCACGCGCGGCGGCTGTTCCGCAAGCTGGGGGTGCACGACCGCGCCCAGGCGGTCGCGCTCGGGTTCCGGCGCGGCCTCGTCACCTGATAGCCGTAGCCGCCGTCGGGCCCTCGGGCCGCTAGCCTCGCCCGCTTCCGCCGTCCGTCGAGGGAGACCCCGTGCCCAGGCTCCGACCTCTGCTGGCCGGTCTGCTCGGTGCCGCGCTGCTGCTCGGTGGCCCGGCGTCGGCGCTTCCCGCACCAGCGCCAGCACCTGCGCCCGCCCCCCGGGTCCTGGCCGACCTGCGGGTGGGGGCCTGCGCGGGACGCACCGTGCCGGCGGGCTACCTCGGCCTGTCGGTCGAGTGGAGCATGGTGCAGCGCTGGGCAGGGGCGGACCTGACCACGGCCGAGCGCCGGGCCCTGCCGTTCGTGCAGGTGCTGCGCAGCCTGCGCACGCAGGCGGGCGGCGGCGGGGTGCTGCGCATCGGTGGTGACAGCCAGGACGGCTACCGGTGGTCGCCGGTGCCGTCGCGACCCGGCAACCGGCTCTTCCAGGGCGTCATCGACGCAGGCATGGTCGAGGCGATCCTCGACGTCGCCCGGTTCAGCGGCTGGAAGGTCGTGCTCGGTGCGAACCTGCGCGACGGGCTCACGCCTCCTGCCGTGCTCATGGCCCGGCACGCCGCCCAGTACGACCGGAGCTCCCTGCTGGGCCTGGAGGTCGGCAACGAACCGGACGCCTACTACCCGAGCGTCGAGCCCTACGTGGCGGTCTTCGACGCCTACGCCAGGAGCCTCGCCCTCGACCCGCTGACCCGGGACCTGCCGCTGTACGGCCCGGCCCTGGCCACCGGCGGCGACCTGTCGTGGCTGCGGAGCCTGCGACAGGCCCAGGGGGCGCGGCTGGCCGAGGTCACCTTCCACCACTACGCGAACCGGCCGACCCTCGGCGCGCTGTTCCACCCGGCGGTCACCCAGGAGTGGCAGGGGCGGATCCGCGAGGCCCTGCGCCAGGCCGGGCCGGTGCCGGTGCGGGTCGAGGAGGCCAACAGCGTCGGCCAGGGCGGTCTGCCCCGGGTCAGCGACGTCACGGGATCGACGCCCTGGCTCGTCGACACGCTGCTGACCGGCGCCCTGGCCGGGCTGGCCGGCTACGGGCTGCACACCTGGGACGGCGCCGACTACCCGCTCGAGCGACGTACCGCCTACTACACGCCGTTCGTCGTCCGGGACGGCGCCGCCTCACCGCGGCCGGGCTTCTACGCCCTCGCCCTGCTCCGGGACGTGCCGGGGCGCACCTTCTGCGGAGTGCAGACGCGGCGGGCGACCGGTGAGGCGGTCCGGGCCTGGGCGCTGGCGCGCGGCGCCACCGGGCAGCTCGCCGTGGTCGCCACCAACCCCGCCGGCGCCGGTCACGACGGGCTGCTGCGGATCGCCCTGCCGGTCGGCTACGCGCCGTCCGGGCGGGTCAGCCGGCTGCGCGACGCACGGGACTGCGGCGGCCGCAGTGCCGCCATCAGCGGGCGGGTGCTCCCGGCCACGGGGTCCTTCACCGAGGGATCGGCCCCGGTGACCGCCGTCGGGGGCCGCATCTCGCTCGCGGTGCGGCCCTGCGAGACCGTGCGGCTCGACCTCGTCCGGCCCGCCCGGGGCTGAGGTGTCGGCGGACGCAGCGTGCGGCCGTCGTCACACGGGCAGCGGGGTGACCGACCCCTAGACTCGGGGCCTTCGCTGAAGGAGTCCCCGTGTCCTCGCTGATCGCCCCGCTGGGGCTCACCTACGACGATGTCCTGCTGCTCCCGGGCGAGACCGACGTCATCCCGAGCGAGGTCGACACGACGTCGCGGCTGACCCGTGGGCTGTCCCTGCGGCTGCCGCTGGTGTCGAGCGCCATGGACACCGTGACCGAGTCGCGGATGGCCATCGCGATGGCCCGCCAGGGCGGTCTGGGCGTGCTGCACCGCAACCTGTCGATCGAGGACCAGGCCTACCAGGTCGACCTCGTGAAGCGCACCCAGACCGGTCGCATCACCAACCCCATCACGATCGGTCCGAAGGCCACCCTGGAGGACCTGGACGCGGTCTGCGGCCAGTACCGGGTCAGCGGCCTGCCCGTCGTCGACGAGGACCAGACGCTCCTGGGCATGATCACCAACCGCGACCTGCGCTTCACCCCGCTGGCGGAGTGGGCCTCCACCCTGGTGGCCGACGTCATGACGCCGATGCCCCTGGTGACGGCCCCGGTCGGCATCTCCCGCGAGGACGCCACCGCCATCCTGCGCCAGCACAAGCGCGAGCGGCTGCCGATCGTCGACGACGCAGGACGACTCGCGGGCCTCATCACGGTGAAGGACTTCGTCAAGTCCGAGCAGTTCCCCTTCGCCTCCAAGGACGCCGACGGGCGGCTGCTCGTCGGCGCGGCCATCGGCTACTTCGGTGACGCCTGGGAGCGGGCCACCACCCTGGTCGAGGCCGGCGTCGACGTGCTCGTGCCGGACGTCGCCAACGGGCACGCCCGGCTCATGCTCGACATGATCGCCCGGCTCAAGAGCGACCCGGCCACCCGCCACGTGCAGGTGCTGGCCGGCAACGTCGCCACCCGGGCCGGAGCCCAGGCCCTCGTCGACGCCGGCGCCGACGGCGTGAAGGTCGGTGTCGGGCCCGGCTCGATCTGCACCACCCGCGTGGTGGCCGGCGTCGGGGTGCCGCAGGTGACGGCCATCCACGAGGCCGCGCAGGCCTGCCGCCCCGCCGGCATCCCGGTGGTCGGTGACGGCGGGCTGTCCTACTCCGGCGACATCGCCAAGGCGCTGGTGGCCGGGGCCGACACGGTCATGATCGGTTCCATGTTCGCCGGCTGCGACGAGAGCCCCGGCGACCTGATCTTCGTCGGCGGCAAGCAGTACAAGAGCTACCGCGGCATGGGGTCGCTGGCGGCGATGGCCTCGCGCGGCAAGAAGTCCTACTCCAAGGACCGCTACTTCCAGGCCGACGTCGAGAGCGACGACAAGATCGTCCCCGAGGGCATCGAGGGCCAGGTGGCCTACCGCGGGCCGCTGCAGAACGTCGTGCACCAGCTGGTCGGTGGGTTGCAGCAGTCGATGTTCTACGTCGGTGCCCGCACCGTGCCCGAGCTGCAGGAGCGGGGCCGCTTCGTGCAGATCACCGCGGCCGGGCTCAAGGAGAGCCACCCGCACGACGTCCAGATCACGGCCGAGGCGCCGAACTACAGCGGAGGACGCTGACCAGCTGCCTGCTCGGAGCCCAGGAATGACGGATCTCGAGATCGGCATGGGCAAGTCGGGACGCCGTGCCTACGGCTTCGACGACATCGCGATCGTGCCGAGCCGCCGCACCCGCGACCCGCTCGACGTGAGCATCGCGTGGGAGGTCGACGCCTACCGCTTCGAGCTGCCGATGATCGCCAGCGCGATGGACGGCGTCGTGTCGCCGCAGACCGCCATCGAGATCGGCCGGCTCGGCGGCCTCGGGGTGCTCGACCTCGAGGGCCTGTGGACCCGGTACGACGACCCCGAGCCGCTGCTGGAGGAGATCGCCTCGCTCGACACGGCGCGGGCGCTGTCCCGGATGCGCGAGGTCTACGCCGAGCCGGTGAAGGCCGACCTGATCACCGCCCGCATCAAGCAGATGCGCGACGCCGGGGTCACGACGGCCGCGTCGCTCACGCCGCAGCGGACGGTGCAGTTCGCCCAGACCGTGCTCGACAGCGGCGTCGACCTGTTCGTCATCCAGGGCACCGTCGTGTCGGCCGAGCACGTCTCGACCCGGCACGAGCCGCTCAACCTCAAGCGGTTCATCGCCGACCTCGACGTCCCCGTGCTGGTGGGCGGCTGCGCCACCTACCAGTCCGCGCTGCACCTGATGCGCACCGGCGCCGCCGGGATCATGGTCGGCGTCGGGCCGGGGCAGGCCAACACCACCCGTGGCGTCCTCGGCATCGGCGTCCCGATGGCGACCGCCATCGCCGACGCCGCCGGCGCGCGTCGCGACTACCTCGACGAGTCCGGCGGTCGTTACGTGCACGTCATCGCCGACGGCGGGATGCGCACCGGGGGCGACGTCGCCAAGGCCATCGCCTGCGGCGCCGACGCCGTGATGATGGGCAGCCCGCTGGCCCGGGCCACCGAGGCGCCCGGCCGCGGCTGGCACTGGGGGCACGGCAGCCACCACCCCGAGGTGCCGCGCGGCACCCGGGTGCAGGTCGACCAGGTCGGCACCCTCGAGCAGGTGCTGCTCGGGCCGGCCCTGACCGACGACGGCACCACCAACATCTTCGGCGCGCTGCGCCGCACGATGGCGCTGACCGGCTACTCCTCGATCAAGGAGTTCCAGCGGGTCGAGGTCATGGTCGCGCCGGCCAACCGCACCGAGGGCAAGGCCATGCAGCACGCCCAGGGCCGCGGGATGGGCGCCTGAGGGAACCCGGAGCCGGCCCGCGCCGTCGAACGGCCATGACCCGGCTTCCCGTCCTCGGACTGGTCTGCGTGCTGGCAGCCGGGTGCGGCGCGCGAGGGGACGCCCTGTCGGTCGGCGGACCGGTAGCGGCAACGGGAACCGTCTCGGCCGCCACCCCGTTGGCCACCTCGAGCGGTGCTCCGGTGACCCCCGCCGTGTCGCCCGGCTCGACCCTCGCTCCAGCACCCGGCCCGTCGCCGAGCGGCCGGTCGACACCGTCGGTCCGGCCCGCTGCCCGGCAGGCGCTCGACCTGGTGGGTCGCTGGACGGTGACCGGCCCGTCGGTCCCGGCGGGCACCTCGCTGTACGTCGCCGACGAGATGGCGGTCTTCCAGCCCTGCGGGGTCCTCGACGCCGACTGGGACGCCGACGGCCCCGAGGGGCTGTTCGTCGCGTCCTCCTCCGCGGGCGACGGCGCCTGCTTCCCGCCGTCGGGACCTCCCGAGCTGTCCTGGCTGACCGGCGCGGCGCGCTTCGACGTCGACGGGCCGGACCGCCTGCTGTCTGCCGCCGACGGACGGGTCCTGGCCCGCCTGGAGCCCGGGCCGCGGCGGACGCCGGGCCCGAACCGCACCGACGTCTACGAGGCTCCGCCGACGGCCTCACCGGCGCTGCGCTCCCGGCTCGCCGACCCCGCCCCGCTCCCGTCCGGCGAGGGCGCGCCCACGGCCGCGCAGCTGCACCGGCGCTGGGTGCCGGTCGGGGCGTTCACCACCGAACCGTTCGTGGAGTTCGCCGCCGACGGCACGTACTCCGGCAGCGACGGCTGCAACGGCCTCGGCGGCCGCTACGCGCTGGGCGGCCACGGCCGGTTGCTCGCGACGTCGGGACCCTCGACGGCGATCGGCTGCGACGGCGCGCCGGTCGGCGGCTGGGTGGCCACCACGGCGCGCGCGGGTCTGCGCGAGGGGCGAGCTGCTGCTGCACGCCCCGGACGGCACGCTCCTGGGGCGGCTCCGCCCCGCCTGACCGCCGAGCGGGACCTACCGGCCGATCGCGTCGTCCGCCTTGGACTGCGCGGTGTCGATCTTGTCGGCAAACTTCCCGCCGGTCGCGCCGTCGACGGCGTTGCCCCCGGCGTCGATGGCCTTGTCGCTGAGCGACTCGACCTTGTCCGGGTGCTGCGCCGCCAGCTCGGCGGCCTTGTCCTTGGCCCTGTCCAGGAAGCCCATGACTGTCTCCTTCGGATCGCCGTTGTCGTGACGTGGCCGAGCGTAGGCGTGACCGGGCTCCGCCGTCGCCGGGTCCTTCGGGCGCCGGGTCCGGCGCCGGGTCCTTGCTGGCCGGTTCCCCGGCGCCCGGTCTCGGTAGCCTTCCCTGAGTGAGCACGCACCCGCCGGCAGACGCCGACCTCGTCCTCGTCGTCGACTTCGGGGCGCAGTACGCCCAGCTCATCGCCCGGCGGGTCCGCGAGTGCCACGTGTACTCCGAGGTGGTCCCGCACACGATCACCGCCGAGCAGATCCGGGCCCGGGCGCCCAAGGCCGTGATCCTGTCCGGCGGGCCGTCGTCGGTCTACGCCGAGGGCGCGCCCCAGATCAGTGCCGGCTTCTTCGACACCGGCGTCCCGACCTTCGGCATCTGCTACGGCTTCCAGGCCATGGCCGCGTCCCTGGGCGGGACGGTCGCGCGCACCGGCACCTCGGAGTTCGGCCGCACGTCGCTGGCCGTCGTGGACAGCGGGGTGCTCTTCTCCGGTCTGCCGCTCGAGCAGTCGGTGTGGATGTCGCACAACGACGCCGTGTCGCTGGCTCCCGAGGGCTTCGCCGTCACCGCCTCCACGCCGCAGACGCCGGTCGCCGCCTTCGAGGACACCGCCCGCGGTCTGTACGGCGTGCAGTTCCACCCCGAGGTGCTGCACAGCGACCACGGCCAGGCCGTCCTGTCGGCCTTCCTCGACGCCGCCGGCTGCCGCCGCACCTGGACGATGGTCAACGTCGTCGAGGAGCAGGTCGCGCGGATCCGCGCGCAGGTCGGCGACAAGCGGGTGATCTGCGGCCTGAGCGGCGGCGTCGACTCCGCCGTGGCGGCGGCGCTGGTGCAGCGGGCCGTCGGTGACCAGCTCACCTGCGTGTTCGTCGACCACGGGCTGCTGCGCAAGGGCGAGGCCGAGCAGGTCGAGACCGACTTCGTCGCCTCCACCGGCGTGCAGCTGCGGGTGGCGAAGGTGGCCGACCAGTTCCTGGCCGCACTGGCCGGCGTGACCGACCCGGAGACCAAGCGCAAGGCGATCGGCCGGGAGTTCATCCGGGTGTTCGAGGCGCAGGCCCGCGAGATCGCCAAGGACGAGGACGTCGAGTTCCTCGTGCAGGGGACTCTCTACCCCGACGTCGTGGAGTCCGGCGGCGGCGCCGGGACGTCGAACATCAAGAGCCACCACAACGTCGGGGGGCTGCCGGACGACCTGCAGTTCGCCCTGGTCGAGCCGCTGCGGATGCTGTTCAAGGACGAGGTGCGCGCCGTCGGCATCGAGCTCGGGCTGCCCGAGGCGATCGTCTGGCGCCAGCCGTTCCCGGGCCCGGGCCTGGGCATCCGGATCATCGGCGAGGTGACCCAGGAGCGGCTGGACCTGCTGCGCGAGGCCGACGCCATCGCCCGCGAGGAGCTCACCCGGGCCGGTCTGGACCGCGACGTGTGGCAGTGCCCGGTGGTCCTGCTCGCCGACGTCCGATCGGTCGGCGTCCAGGGCGACGGACGCACCTACGGCCACCCGGTGGTGCTGCGCCCGGTGAGCTCCGAGGACGCGATGACGGCCGACTGGTCGCGCATCCCGTACGACGTGCTCGCGGTCATCTCCACGCGCATCACGAACGAGGTGCCCGAGGTGAACCGGGTGGTGCTCGACGTGACGAGCAAGCCCCCGGGCACGATCGAGTGGGAGTAGGCCACCCGCCCTGCCCTGGGCAGGTCGGCGAACGCCCCGGCCGAGCTCAGCCTCGGGCGCGCGCGGCGAGGAACTGCACGAACCACTCCACCGACTCCGGGTTGCCCAGCGACCCGAGGTTGAGGGCCTGCTCGACCGGTACCCCCTGCGCCATCCGCTTGAGCGGTACCTCCAGCTTCTTGCCGGTCGAGGTGCGGGGGACCGCGGGCACCTGCAGCACCTCGTCGGGCACGTGGCGTGGCGACGCCTGCTCGCGCACGCGGGTGCGGAGCCGGGCCACGAGGTCGTCGTCGAGGGACAGCCCGTCGGCGAGGACGACGAACAGGGGCAGCCAGTAGCCGCCGTCCGGCTGCTCGACCCCCAGCACGAGCGCCTCGACGACCTCGGGCATCGCCTCGACGGCGGCGTACAGGTCGGCGCTGCCCATCCGGACGCCGTGCCGGTTGAGGGTGGAGTCGCTGCGGCCGTGGACGACGCCGGTGCCGCGGGAGGTGACGGTGACCCAGTCGCCGTGACG
The DNA here is from genome assembly GCA_963761695.1 of uncultured Actinomycetota bacterium. Classification (GTDB taxonomy): domain Bacteria; phylum Actinomycetota; class Actinomycetes; order Mycobacteriales; family SCTD01; genus RYN-122. Next base: position 47,421 of record CAVXIB010000015.1, read on the forward strand.
CCAGACGCCGGGCGGCCAGGCCTCGTAGGGCGGGTCGAAGTAGGCCCCGGCGTAGCGGCTGCCGTCGTCGTCGCCCCAGATGCGCAGCGGCATGGAGGGCAGCGGCGCGGTGAGGACCAGCTCGCCGACCTCGCCCTGCACCGGGTGGCCCTGCGCGTCCCAGGACTCCAGTGCGATGCCGAGCCCGCGGCAGGCCATCTCACCGTCGACGACGGGCAGCCAGGGGGCGTCGCACAGCAACGCCGCCGCGAAGTCGGTCCCACCGCTGATGACGTGCAGGGCAACGTCGCCGACGTGGTCGTACACCCAGCGGAACGACGACGCCGGTAGCGGCGACCCGGTGGAGCCGACCCCGCGCAGCGCCGACAGGTCGTGGTCGCGACCGGGCGACAGGCCGGCCTTCTCGCACGCCAGCAGGTAGCCCGGGTTCGTGCCGAGCACGGTCAGCCGGTGCTCGGCAGCGAGCTGCCAGAGGCGGTCCGGAGACGGGTGCAGGGGGCTGCCGTCGTAGAGGACGGCGGTGGCGCCGAGCAGCAGGCTGCTCAGGTTGATGTTCCACATGATCCAGCTGGTGGAGCTGTACCAGAAGTACCGGTCCCCCTCGCGGACGTCGTACTGCAGGCCGTGCTGCACCAGCCCGACGAGCAGCACCCCCACATGGCTGTGCAGCAGGCCCTTCGGCAGCCCGGTCGTGCCGGAGGAGTAGACGACCCACAGCGGTGCCTCGGCGTCGAGGGGTACGACCTCGGGCTCGGCGTCCCCGGCGACGGCGTCGGCCCAGTCGGTCACCTCCGGCAGCACCTCGCGGAACGGCACGTGGACGACGGCCCGCAGTGTCGGCAGCCCGGCGCGGAGCTCGGCGACGGCGGCGCGGCGGTCGTGGTCACGCCCGCCGAAGCGGTAGCCGTCGACGGTGAGCAGCACGACCGGGTCGAGCTGGGCGAAGCGGTCGACGGCGCTGCGCGGGCCGATGTCGGGGCCGCAGGTGGACCAGACGGCGCCGAGGCTGGCACAGGCCAGCAGGGCGACGACGGCGTGCGGGGTGTTCGGCAGGTAGGCGACGACGCGGTCGCCCTGCCCGACGCCGAGTCCGCGCAGGGTGCGGGTGAGGCAGCCGACCTGCCGCCGCAGCTCGTCCCACGACACCGTGGTGCTGGCGCCGTCCTCGTCGACGGCGACCAGGGCGGCCCCGGCGCCGGTGCGTGCGAGTACCCGCTCGGCCAGGTTGAGCCGGGCGCCGGCGAACCACCGGGCGCCGGGCATGACCCGCTGCTCGAGCACCTGGTCGTAGGTGCCCCCGACCTCGAAGTGGTCCCAGACCAGCGCCCAGAAGTCCTCGAGGTGCTCGACCGACCAGCGCCACAGCGCCTCGTAGTCGCCGCCGACGTCGACTCCGAACCGCTCGCGCGCCTGCGCCGCGAAGGCGGTGAGCCGGGAGGCGGCGACGCGCTCGGGGGAGGGCCGCCACAGGACGTCGGGCTCGCTCATGCCAGCAGTCTGACCGCCCGGCGGCGGCGGCCGGCGCGAGGGTGTTGGGTGAGGCATGGCCTGGACGCAGCGCACCCTCGAGCTCGACCTCCCGCTGGAGTCGGGGCAGGTCATGCCCGCCCGCCTGCGGTATGCGACGCAGGGCGACCCGTCCGCCCCCGTCGTCCTGTTGCCGTCGCACTACATGGCCGACTCCACCGGCTACGACTGGCTCGTCGGTCCGGGCCTCGCGGTCGACCCGGCCCGCTACTTCTGCGTCGCGACCGAGCTGTTCGGCAACGGCCGCTCCTCCTCGCCGAGCAACCAGCCGCCCCCCTTCGACGGTCCGCGCTTTCCCGCGGTGACGATCCGGGACAACGTCGCGGCGGGCCGACGGCTGCTCGCCGAGCTCGGCGTCGACCGGCTGCACGCCGTCGTCGGTTTCAGCATGGGCGCGCAGCAGGCGTTCCAGTGGGCGGTCTCGCACCCCGACGTGGTCGGCAGGGTGGTGGCCACCGCCGGCACGGCGCGGACGTACGGGCACGGCTGGGTGCGGCTCGAGGGGCAGCTCGCGGCGCTGCGGGCCGACCCCGCCTTCGCCGACGGTGCGTACGAGGCCCCGCCCCTGGCCGGGCTGCGCGCCTACGGCGCGGTCTGGGCGGGCTGGCTCTACAGCCAGCCCTGGTGGCGCGAGGAGCGCTGGCGGGAGACCGGCGCGACGAGCGCAGAGCAGGCGCTGCAGCAGGTGGTCGCGCGCTTCGCCCGGCACGACGCGAACGACCAGGTGACCCAGCTGCGGACCTGGCAGGCGCACGACGTCGGCGGTGGTGGCGACACCGCGGCGGCGCTGCGGGGCGTGCGCTGCCCGGTGCTGTACCTGCCGGCCGAGACCGACCTGTACTTCCCGGTCTCCGATGCGCAGCACGAGGCGGCGTCCCTGCCCGACGTGCGGCTGCTGCCCGTCCCCTCGCTGTGGGGGCACGCGGCCGGCGCGGGCGCGTCGCCGGAGGACGCACGCTGGCTGAACGACACGATCGCCCCGTTCCTCGCCGTTCCGGACTGACGGTGCTGCCAGCAGGGGTCCGGACCGCCCTGGCCGTGGCGCTGGCCGTGGGGTGTGCCGGCTGCATGCTCCGGGCCACCGACCTCCCGCCGCCGGCGGAGCTCGTCACCGTCCACGAGGACCTCGGGGTGTTCTGGCGGGGCTCCCTGGACGGCGCTGACGAAGCGCCCCGGCTGGTCCTCGCCCAGGGCGACCGGGACACCGGCTGCGGGCAGGCGGAGGAGGACGAGGGCAGCTTCTACTGCGCGCAGGACGACACGGTCTACGTGCAGCAGGTCGACCTCGACGACTTCGCCGCCCTGGACCCTCGGCGCGAGCACGCGGCGACCGTGGTGCTGCTGGCCCACGAGTACGGCCATGCGGTACAGGACCGGCTCCAGGTCGACGAGGGCGAGGCCCGCCCCGGGCCGGACGGCGACAGCGTGCCCTACGAGCTGCAGGCCGACTGCCTGGCCGGCGCCTACACGGCGACCCGGGCCGACGCCGCCGACCCCGCCCCGTTCCTGGCCGCGGTCAGCGACAACGGCGACGACGCCGGTGCGGACCCGGTGGCCGAGGCCGAGTACGAGCACGGCAGCTCGGCGCAGCGCCTGGCCGCCTTCCGTCGCGGTCTGGCCGCGGGGCCGGACGGCTGCGACCTCCCGGCCTGAGCCGACAACCTGAGCCGAGTAGCTGAGCCGACTAGCTGGGCGGACGGCCGGGGCCGTCCTCCGTCGTCGAGGACCGGTCGTCGACTGGCGCGAGCGACAGCAGGGCGATGTCGTCGCGAGGCACGCCGTGCTGGAAGGCGAGCACGTCCGCCAGGACCGCCTCCACGAGGGCGCCCGCGCCCGGGCCGGCGTCGGCGATGCGCTCGAGCAGCCGCTGCTCGCCGTACTCCTCGTCGCCCTGTCGGGCTTCGGTGACGCCATCGGTGTAGAGCAGCAGCTCGTCACCCGGGGTGAGGTCGAGGTCGAGCACGTGCAGCCGCGGTGTGGCCAGGATCCCGAGCAGCGACCCGGGTTCTCCCACCAGCCGGGTGTCACCCTCGGCGGTCCGCAGGACGGGCAGCGGGTGGCCCGCCGCGCAGATCGAGGCCCGCCAGCCGCCCTCGGTACGGCGCAGCAGCACGAGCAGTGCCGTGCAGAAGCGGTCGGTCTCGTGGCCGCACAGCACGGCGTTGGTGATGCGCAGCGCCTCGGCCGGATCCGACGCGGCGACCACGGCGGCCCGCAGCGCGTGGCGCAGCAGCGCCGTGATGACGGCGGCCTCGGCTCCCTTGCCGCAGACGTCGCCGAGCACGGCCGCCCACCGGCCGTCGGCCACCTGGAACACGTCGTAGAAGTCGCCGCCGATCTGCGTGCCCGTCCCGGCCGGGCGGAAGGCGCCGACGACGTCGAGACCGGGCACCCGGGGCGGCACGGGAGGGATCAGCGACTGCTGCAGCAGCTGGGCGAGCCCCGCCGCCTCGGCCTCGCTGGCCTCGGCGCGGGCCTTCTGGCGCAGCAGCTCGCGCTCGTACTCCCGGCGTTCGGTGGCGTCGAAGACGGCGGCACGGACCACCGAGGGAGCGCCGCCGGTGTCACGCTCGAGCACCGCGTTGATCAGGACGGGCAGGCGACCGCCGTCCGCGCAGACCAGGTCGAGGGCGATCGCCCGGGCGGTGCCCCGCATCCGCAGCATCGGCGCGTAGTGGGTCTCGTGGTAGATCCGGCCGCCGCCGGTGAGCAGGTCCACGAAGCGGCGCCGCCCCACCAGCTGCTCCCGGGTCCAGCCGGTGAGCGACAGGAACGTCTGGTTCGCCTTGACGATCGTGCCGTCGGGCGTCGTGGAGAGGTAGCCGCAGGGGGCCCGCTCGTAGAGCTGCTCGGGGTCGTCGTCGAGCAGGGCGTCGACGAACGCGTCGACGGCGTCGTCACGCATGTCCGGCGCCTGCCCTCTCGGCCCGCCGCGGTCGACCGCGTTCACGACCGGACAAAGGCAGCGATGGCTTCCGTCGTCGCGAGGGGAGCGCTCAGGTTGGGGCAGTGTCCGGTGGCGTCGAGCAGGACCATCGTGGCGCCGGGGATCGCGTCGCGGACGTACTCGCCGACCGACACCGGCGCGATGACGTCGTCGGTGCACTGCAGGACGAGCGTCGGCGTCCGGACATCACGGAGCTCAGCGCGTGTGTCGGAGGTGAACGTGACCCGCGCGAAGTGCCGGGCGATCGTCGGGTCCATGCGGCAGAAGCTGGCCTCGAGCTCCTCGGCCAGCTCGGGTCGCTCCTCGTTGCCCATGATGACGGGGGCCATGGCGCTGGACCACCCCAGGTAGTTGCTGTCGAGCGAGTCGAGCATCTCGTCGATGTCTTGCGGGGCGAAGCCCCCGACGTAGCCGTCCACGTCGGTGTACCGCGGCGAGGGACCCACCAGGACGAGCTTGGCGAAGCGCTCCGGCCGGGAGCGGGCCGCCAGGACGCCGATCATGGCCGAGACGGAGTGCCCCACGAAGACGACCTCGCGCAGGTCGAGCGCCTCGAGAAGGTCCAGCAGGTCGCGCGCGTAGCCCTCGAGCGATCCGTGCCGTTCGGCGTCGTAGGCGCTGAGGTCGGAGCCGCCCGCGCCGATGTGGTCGAACAGGATGACGCGGTGGTCGTCCTCGAAGGCGGGCGCCACCTTCATCCACATGTTCTGGTCACAGCCGTAGCCGTGGGCGAAGACGATCGGCGGGCCGTCGGCGCGCCCGCGCTCCAGGACGTTGTGTCGAGCCAGGACGTCCATGAGGCGGACCCTAGCGCCCGCACCAGCCCCGCCGGAAGGGCCGAACGGCCTGAACTCCCTTCCCCCGTCGGGCCGACCGGGCAGGACTGGCGGACCGGTGCCGGCCGGTCAGGCGTCCAGGTCCGCCGCGACCAGGGCGGCGATGGCGTCGACCGCTGCCTGGTCCTCGCTGGTGACCGTCACCTCGTCCCCGTGGACGGCGCCGAGGGTCATGATGAACAGGGCCGAGCCGGCGTCGACCGGCTCCTCACCGTCGACGGCCAGGGTGACCTCGACGTCGAGGGCCGCGGCGGCATCGGCGATCAGGCCGGCGGGGCGGGCGTGCAGTCCGACGGACGAGCCGACGGTGACGGTGGTGCTGGGCATGGCGTTCTCCTGGGGTTGAGGGGACGGCGAAGGTGGGTCTGGGGCTAGGCGGGAACGAGGGCGGCCTGCGGGGAGGGGGCGGCCGGGCTGCGACCGATGCCCTTGGCGGTCAGCACCGCGGCGCCACCGACGGCCGTGCCGACCGCCAGCGCGAGCAGGAAGCCGGGGATGCCGCCGACGGCGAAGAAGACGAAGATCCCACCGTGCGGCGCCGACAGGGTGGTCCCGGTGGCCATGACGATGCCCCCGGTGGTGGCGGCGCCGAGCATCACCGGCGGGATCACCCGCAGGGGGTCGGCGGCGGCGAAGGGGATGGCGCCCTCGGAGATGAAGGCGGCGCCGAGCAGCCAGGCCGCCTTGCCGTTCTCCTGCTCGGCCGGGCTGAACAGCCGCGGCCGGACGGCGGTCGCCAGGGCCAGGGCCAGGGGCGGCACCATGCCGGCCGCCATGACCGCGGCCATGACCCGCAGCGACGCCGGGTTGTCGACGGACAGCCCCGCGGTGGCGAACGCGTAGGCGGCCTTGTTCACCGGGCCGCCCAGGTCGAAGGCCATCATCAGACCGAGGATGATGCCGAGCAGCACGACGCTGGTGCCGGTCAGGCTGTTGAGCCCGTCCTGCAGGCTCGTCGTGATCGCGGCGAGCGGGCGGCCGAGCACGAGGAGCATCAGGCCTCCGGCGACCAGGGTGGCCAGCAGCGGGACGACGGCCACGGGCATGAGCCCGCGGGCCCAGGTGGGTACGCGCCACCTGCTGATCCACAGGGCGGCGAACCCGGCGACCAGGCCCCCGACCAGCCCGCCGAGGAACCCGGCTCCGACGAAACCGGCGATGGCACCGGCGGTGAAGCCGGGGGCGAGCCCGGGACGGTCGGCGATCGCGAAGGCGATGTAGCCGGCCAGGGCCGGCACGAGGAACCCGAATGCCAGGGCGCCCAGCTTGAACAGCACCGCGCCGAGGTAGGCCGACAGGCCGCCGTCGGGCAGGTTGCCCAGGCTGTTGTCCAGCACCACGGAGTCGGCGACGTCGGTCACCTGGTAGCCGGCGAGCAGGAAGCCGAGAGCGATGAGCAGCCCGCCCGCCGCCACGAACGGGATCATGTAGCTGACGCCGGTCAGCAGGATCTGGCGCAGCCGCACGCCCTTGGAGACCCGGCCGGCTCCGGCGGCGACCGGGACGGCGGCGGTGCCGTCCACCCGGGCGGCCGACGGGTCGGCGGCAGCGGCGAGCGCCTCGGCGATCATCGCGTCGGGGGAGTTGATGGCGCGCTTGACGCCCGAGGCGACCACCGGCTTGCCGGCGAAGCGCTCGGGCTCGCGGACGCCGACGTCGGTGGCGAACACGACCGCGGCGGCCGCGGCGATGACCTCGGGGGCGAGCGGGGTGGCGCCCGAGGAGCCCTGCGTCTCGACGTGCACGGTGACCCCGGCACGGACGCCGGCGGCGACCAGGGAGTCGGCGGCCATGTAGGTGTGCGCGATGCCGGTGGGACAGGCGGTGACGGCCACCAGGGTCTGCGGCGGGGCGGCCGCGGCGGCGGCAGGCTCGGCGACAGGCTCAGCCGCCGGGGTGGCCCGGGGGGCGAGCACCTCGGCGACGAGGGCGACGACGGCGTCGTCGTCGGCGGCCTCGCGCAGCGCGGTGGTGAAGGCGGGCCGCACGAGCGCGCGGGCCAGCGCCGACAGCAGCTTCAGGTGCTCCTTGCCCGCACCGTCCGGTGCGGCGATGAGGAACACGAGGTCGGCCGGGCCGTCCGCGGCGCCGAAGTCGACGGGCGGGCGCAGCCGCGCGAAGGCCAGGGTCGGCGCGGTGACGTGGGCCGAGCGGCAGTGCGGGATGGCGATGCCCCCGGGGAGGCCGGTGGACGACGTCGTCTCGCGGGCGATCGCGTCGGTCACGAGCCCCTCGAGGTCGGTGGCGCGTCCGGCGTCGACGACCAGGCGGGCGAGTCCCCGGATGACCTCGGCGGCGGAGGCGCCGAGAGCGGCGTCGAGTCGGACGAGCGGTGCGGTCAGCAGGGACGTCATGCGGAGCCTCCAACGAGGGGTCGGGACGGGTGGACGACGACCAGGCCGGGGGCGAGGTCGTGGGGAGCGGGGAGAGCGGAGCCGGGCAGTCCCACGGCGGCCGCGCCGTGGGCCACGGCCGAGCGCAGCAGGTCGGCGGGGCCGGCGCCGGCGAGGTCGGCGAGCAGGTAGCCGGCCAGGGAGGAGTCGCCCGCACCGACCGTGCTGCGCGGCCGGACCGGCGGGGGAGCGGCGGTCCAGGCGCCGGTGGCGGTGACCAGCAGCGCGCCCCGCGACCCCAGGGTGGCGAGCACCGCGCCGACCCCGCGGGCGACGAGCGAGCGGGCGGCCGCGATGGCGGCGTCGACGTCGTGCTCGAGGTCGGTGGTGGCCCCGACGGCGTCGGCCAGCTCCTCGGCGTTGGGCTTGACCAGGGCCGGTCGGGCGGGGCCGGCGAGCACCTCGCGCAGAGGCGCGCCCGAGGTGTCGACGGCGACCGCGGCGCCGGTCCCGGCCAGCCGGACGCAGAGCTCGGCGTACCAGTCGTCGGGCACGCCGGGGGGCAGCGATCCGGCCAGGACCGCCCAGCGGGCGCCCGCCGCCTCGCGCACGAGGACCTCGGTGAGGGCGGACAGCGTGGCGGCGTCGAGCGGGGCGCCGGGTTCGTTGACCTTGGTCGTGGTGCCGTCGGGCTCGGCCAGGGTGAGGTTGACGCGGGCGCGCCCCGGTACCGGGACGGCGCGGTGCGGCAGGCCCGCCTCGCGCAGGGCCAGCACGAGCGGGTCGTCGTGCGCTCCGGGCAGCACCGCGACGGCGAGCCGCCCCGCGGTGGTCACGACCCTCGCCACGTTGACCCCCTTGCCGCCGGGCTCGCTGGTCACGGTCTCGGCGCGCTGCACCTGGCCGCGGGCCAGCGGGCCGGGCAGGGAGACCGTCCGGTCCAGCGACGGGTTGGCCGTCAGGGTGACGATCACGCGATCACGACCTCGATGCCGGCGTCGTCCAGCGTCCGGGCGTCGTCGTCGGTCAGGCCGTCGTCGGTGACGAGGACGTCGACGTCGCCGGTGCGGGCGAAGCGCACGAGGTCCTCCCGGCCCACCTTGCTCGAGTCGGCGAGCACCACGACGGAGCGACCGGCGGCGACCAGGGCGCGCTTGACGGCCGCCTCGTCCGGGTTCGGGGTGGACAGGCCGTGGCCGACCGACAGGGCGTTGGTGCCGACGAAGGCGACGTCGGCCCGCAGCTCGCCCAGGGCCCGCAGGGCCTCGGGCCCGACGGCGGCCTGCGTGGTCCCGCGGACCTGACCGCCGATCAGGTGCAGGGTCACGCCGGGCGCCGCGGCCAGGCGCGCCGCCACCGGCAGGCAGTGCGTGACGACGACGAGCCGCTGGTCGGCCGGGAGCATCCCGGCGAGGCGGCCGGTGGTGGTGCCGGCGTCGAGGAGCAGGCTGCCTCCGGCGCGCGGCAGCAGAGCGAGGGCCGCGCGGGCGATGCGGTCCTTCTGCTCCGCGCGGGTGGTGTCGCGGTCGGCCAGACCGGGCTCCACGACCGACAGGGCGGAGGCGGCCACGGCTCCGCCGTGTACGCGCCGCACCACGCCGGCGCGCTCGAGCTGGGCGAGGTCGCGCCGGACCGTCTCGGTGGTGACGCCCTGGGCCAGCGCGAGCTCGCTGACGAGCACGCGGCCGCGGTGCTGCACGAGGTGCGCGATGTCGCGGTGGCGTTCGTCGGGATGCACGGCCTGCTCCTGTCCGTTCATGTGGTTCTCGGTGTTGGTCGGTGTTGTTGTATGCCCGAATGTCTTGACGTGTCAAGCGTCACACCCGTACGGTTCGCCCCGCCGGTCCTGCCGGCCCCGACGGACTGGAGATCGCAGTGGACACGCCGACCCGCACGCGGACGCGCACGCTGACCGGCACCCCGGTCGTCCCCGGCACGGGGTATGGGCGGGTGGTCCGGACCGCCCCGGCTCCACCCCTGCCCCTGCCGGTCGAGCTCGCCGAGCCCGCACGTCCGGCCGAGGTGGAGCGCCTGACCGAGGCGGCCGGCCGGGTGGCCGAGCGGCTGTCCGCGCGGGCCTCGCGGGCCAGCGGCGTCGCGGCAGAGGTACTGGCCACCACCGCCGGGCTGGCCCGCGACCGCGGTCTGCTGTCAGCCGCGGGCAAGCGGGTCCGGGCCGGTGCGGACGCCGCCACGGCGGTGGTGGGTGCGGTGGAGCAGTTCGCCGGCATGTTCCGGGCGGCGGGAGGGCTGATGGCCGAGCGGGTGACCGACCTGCTCGACGTCCGCGACCGCCTCGTGGCCGAGCTGACGGGCGCGCCCGAGCCGGGCATCCCCACCCCCGACGAGCCGTCGGTGCTCGTCGCCGACGACCTCGCTCCGGCCGACACCGCCGGGCTCGACCCGGCCGCCGTCGTCGCCATCGTGCTGCGCCTCGGTGGCCCGACGAGCCACACCGCGATCATCGCCCGGCAGCTGGGCATCCCCTGCGTGGTCGCCTGCGCCGACGCCGCCGACCTCGTCGAGGGCGCCCTCGTGCTGGTGGACGGGGCGACGGGTGAGGTGGTGGCCGACCCCGATCCGGCGCAGGCGCAGAAGGCGGTCGCCACGGCCCGCGCGTCGGCCGAGCAGGCAGCGCAGTGGCGTGGCCCGGGGTGCACGCGAGACGGGGTGGCCGTCGACGTCCTGGCCAACGTGCAGGACGGCGCAAGTGCGCGGGAGGCCGCCGGGGGCCAGGCGCAGGGGGTGGGGCTGTTCCGCACCGAGCTGTGCTTCCTGTCCGCCGCGCAGGAGCCGTCGGTGCAGGAGCAGGCCGACGTCTACGCCGAGGTCCTGGCCGCCTTCGCCGGCCGCAAAGTGGTGGTGCGCACCCTGGACGCCGGCTCGGACAAGCCGCTGGCCTTCGCGGGAGTGCCCGACGAGGCGAACCCGGCGCTCGGCGTCCGCGGTCTGCGCTCGGCGCTGTCCGACCCGGGTCTGCTGGACCGCCAGCTGGACGCGATCGCCCTCGCGGCCACCCGGACCGGAGCCCAGCCCTGGGTGATGGCGCCGATGGTCTCGACCGTCGCCGAGGCCCGGTTCTTCGCCGAGCGGGTCCGTGCGCGGGGGCTGGTGCCCGGGGTGATGGTGGAGGTCCCGTCGGCGGCGCTGCACGCCGACCGGCTGCTGCGCCACGTCGACTTCCTGTCGGTCGGCACCAACGACCTGACGCAGTACACCCTCGCGGCCGACCGGCTCTGCGCCGACCTGGCCCCGCTCACCGACCCCTGGCAGCCGGCGCTGCTCGCGCTGGTGGCGGCGACGGCGGCTGCCGGTCGGGCCGCGGGCAAGCCGGTGGGCGTCTGCGGGGAGGCCGCGGCCGATCCGCTGCTGGCCTGCGTGCTGGTCGGTCTCGGCGTCACGTCGCTGTCGGCCGCGCCGGCCGCACTGCCCGCCGTGGGCGCTGCGCTCGCCGGGGTCACGATGGAGCAGTGCCGGGCGGCAGCCGGCGCGGCCCTGGACGCCGACGACCCGTTGGCGGGCCGTGCCGCGGCGCGGGCGGTCCTCGCGGGCAGGCCCGCCTCCGCTCTTGCGGAGTGAGTGCTCACTCATCTAGGGTCCCGACCATGCCCGCCCCCACCGCCGTCCGAGGCCGCGCCACAGCGATGCCCCCGGAGGAGCGCCGCCGGGCGATCGTCGACGCGACGGTGCCCCTGCTGCTCGAGCACGGGGCCTCGGTGACCACCCGGCAGATCGCCGACGCCGCGGGCGTGGCCGAGGGAACGATCTTCCGGGTCTTCGAGGACAAGGCGGCCCTGCTGCACGCCGCGGCCCATGCAGTCCTGGACCCCGAACGGACCAGGCTCGTGCTCGACGGCCTCGACCCCGGGCTGCCCCTGGCCGGCGCCTTGCGTGCGGTGGTCGACCACCTGCTCGCGAGCACGCGGCAGGTGATGGTCGTGCTCATGGCCGTCCGTCACGCCGTGGGCGTCCCGGCGCCGCTGCGCGACGGGCCGCCGGCGTTCCTCGTGGAGGCGCACCGGGCCCGGCTCGAGGTGCTCACCGAGGTCCTCGCGCGGTACGGCGACCGGCTGGCGATGCCCCCGCAGCGGGCGGCGCTGCTGGTGCGGGCGCTCGTGCTGGGCGCCCGCCAGCCGTGGGACTCCGACGACGAGGTGCTGACGGCCGGCGAGGTCACGGCGGTCCTGCTCGACGGTCTGCAGGCCCGCTGATGCTGCTTCGCCTGCTGCGCGTGCGGCTGCAGCCGTTCCGGGGGGCGCTGCTGGCCGTGGTGGTCCTGCAGCTCCTGGGGACGATGGCCTCGCTGTTCCTGCCGAGCCTGAACGCCGACATCATCGACGAGGGCGTGGCCCGGGGCGACACCGGGTTCATCGTCCACACCGGAGCCCTCATGCTCGTCGTCTCGGTCGCGCAGATCGCCTGCACGGTCGGGGCGGTCTGGTACGGCGCCCGCACGGCGATGAGCTTCGGTCGCGACCTGCGCAGTGAGCTGTTCGCCCGGGTCGGCTCGTTCTCCGGCCGGGAGGTCGCCGCGTTCGGTGCGCCGTCGCTGATCACCCGCGGCACCAACGACGTGCAGCAGGTGCAGATGCTGGTGCTGATGTCCTGCACGATGGTCGTGTCCGCCCCGATCATGATGGTGGGCGGCGTGCTCATGGCGATGCGCGAGGACCTCGCGCTGTCCTGGCTGCTCGTGTTCACGGTGCCCATGCTGTTCGCCGTCGTCGGCGTGATCGTGTCGCGGATGGTGCCGGGGTTCCGCCTCATGCAGGTCCGCATCGACACCGTCAACCGCGTGCTGCGCGAGCAGATCACCGGCACGCGCGTGGTGCGGGCGTTCGTGCGCGAGCCCTACGAGACCGCCCGGTTCGGGCAGGCCAACGCCGAGCTGACCGACGTCGCGGTGCGGACCGGCCGGTGGATGGCTTCGCTGTTCCCGGCCGTCCTGCTCGTCCTCAACGCCTCGAGCGTGGCGGTCCTGTGGTTCGGCGGCCAGCGCGTCGACAGCGGCCAGATGGAGGTCGGAGCCCTCACGGCGTTCCTGGCCTACCTCGTGCAGATCATGATGTCGGTCATGATGGCGACCTTCATGCTCGTCATGCTGCCCCGCGCCTCGGTCTGCGCCGAGCGGATCATGGAGGTGCTCGACACGTCGTCGTCGGTGGTCCCGCCCGACGACGGCGTCACCGGGCCCGTGCTGGCGGGCCACCTGGAACTGCGCGGCGCCGGGTTCAGCTATCCCGGTGCCAGCGACCCGGTGCTGCACGATGTCAGCTTCGTGGTGCGTCCGGGTGAGACGACCGCCGTCATCGGCTCCACCGGAGCGGGCAAGACGACGCTGCTGAACCTGCTGCCGCGGCTGACGGACGTGACAGCGGGGGCGGTGCTCGTGGGCGGCGTCGACGTGCGGGCGTGGGACGCCGACGCGCTGCGCAGCCGCATCGGTCTGGTGCCGCAGAAAGCGTTCCTGTTCACCGGCACGGTGGCGAGCAACCTGCGGTACGGCGCTCCGGAGGCCACCGACGACGAGCTCTGGGCGGCGCTGGAGGTGGCCCAGGCGAAGGCGTTCGTCCAGGCCCTGCCCGGCGGGCTGGACGCGCCGATCGCCCAGGGCGGCAGCAACGTCTCCGGAGGGCAGCGCCAGCGGCTCGCCATCGCCCGGGCGGTGGTCCGGCGGCCGGAGGTCTACCTGTTCGACGACTCCTTCTCGGCCCTGGACGCGACAACCGACGCCCGGCTGCGGGCGGCCCTGCGGCCCGTCACCCGCGACAGCGCCGTGGTCGTCATCGCGCAACGGGTGCAGTCCATCCGCGACGCCGACCAGATCGTCGTGCTCGACGACGGCATGGTCGTCGGCCGCGGCACGCACGACGAGCTCGTCGACACCTGCCCGACCTACGGGGAGATCGTCGCCTCGCAGCAGTCCGCGGAGGTGGCCGCATGACCGCGACGACGCCCGTCGCGATGCGCGAGACCGAGCGGATCTCGACCGCGTCCGGTCCCGGACCGGGGCGTGGGCCGTTCGGCGGCGGCATGGTCGGGCAGAAGTCCCTTGCGTTCGGGCCCTCGGCCCGACGGCTGCTGCGGCGGCTCGCCCCCGAGCGGCCGCAGGTGGTGGCGGTGCTGGCCCTGGCGGTCCTCAGCGTGGGGCTGACCGTGCTCGGGCCCCGGATCCTCGGTCGCGCCACCGACCTCATCTTCCGCGGACTGCTCGGCCGGCGGCTTCCGCCCGACCTCACCTCCGCCCAGGCGGTCGCGGCGGCCCGCGCCCGCGGGGAGGGCCGGCTGGCCGACGTGCTGGAGCGCACGGGGGTGACTCCCGGCCAGGGCGTCGACCTCGACGCCGTGGGCCGGGTGCTGCTGCTCGCCCTCGCCATCTACCTGCTGGCGTCCGTGCTCGCCTGGCTGCAGGGGTACCTGCTCAACGGCGTCGTGCAGGGCACGGTCCGGCGGATGCGTGCCGACGTCGAGGACAAGCTGCACCGTCTGCCGCTGCCCTACGTCGACGCCCAGCCCCGGGGTGAGCTGCTCAGCCGGGTCACCAACGACATCGACAACATCAGCCAGACGCTGCAGCAGACGATGAGCCAGCTGCTGACGTCGCTGCTCACGGTGGTCGGGGTCGTCGCGATGATGCTCGTCATCTCGCCGACCCTCGCGCTGGTCGCCCTCGTCACCGTGCCGCTGACGCTGCTGGTGAGCCGGGCCGTCATGGGACGCTCCCAGGGGCTGTTCGTCGACCAGTGGCGTCGGACCGGACGGCTGAACGCCCAGATCGAGGAGGCGTTCACCGGCCACGAGCTGGCCACCGTGTTCGGTCGGCGCCGTGAGACCGAGGCGACCTTCGACGCCGAGAACGAGGAGCTGTTCCGGGCCAGCTTCGGCGCCCAGTTCGTCTCCGGTCTGATCATGCCCATCATGATGTTCCTGGGGAACGTCAACTACGTCGCGATCGCCGTCCTCGGTGGCCTCAAGGTGGCCACCGGGTCGCTGAGCCTCGGCGAGGTGCAGGCCTTCATCCAGTACTCCCGGCAGTTCACCCAGCCGTTGACGCAGGTCGCGTCGATGGCGAACCTGCTGCAGTCGGGGGTGGCCTCGGCGGAACGGGTCTTCGAGCTGCTCGACGCTCCCGAGGAGCCGGCGGAGAGCGCTGCGCCCCTGGCCCGGACAGCGCACCGGGGGGAGGTCGTCTTCGAGGACGTCTCCTTCCGGTACGACCCCGACGTGCCCCTGCTGGACCGGCGTGTCGCTGGTGGCCCGCCCCGGCCAGAGCGTGGCCATCGTGGGACCGACCGGGGCGGGCAAGACGACGCTGGTCAACCTCGTCCTGCGCTTCTACGACCTCGACGGCGGGCGCATCCTGCTCGACGGCGTCGACATCGCCACGCTGCGACGGGGCGACCTGCGCGGGCAGATCGGGATGGTGCTCCAGGACACCTGGCTGTTCGGCGGCACCATCCGCGACAACATCGCCTACGGCCGCCCGGACGCCACCGACGAGCAGGTGGTGGAGGCCGCCCGGGCCACCTTCGTCGACCGCTTCGTCCACAGCCTCCCCGCCGGCTACGACACGGTCGTCGACGAGGGCGGCACCGGGCTGTCGACGGGTGAGCGGCAGCTGATCACCCTGGCGCGGGCGTTCCTGTCCGACCCGGCCCTGCTGATCCTGGACGAGGCCACCAGCTCGGTCGACACCCGCACCGAGCTGCTCCTGCAGCAGGCGATGACGGCGCTGCGCAGCGACCGGACCAGCTTCGTCATCGCCCACCGCCTGTCGACCGTGCGGGACGCCGACACCATCCTGGTCATGGAGGGCGGCCGGATCGTCGAGCAGGGCGACCACACCTCGCTGCTGGCCGCCGGCGGCGCCTATGCGTCGCTCTACGCGGCGCAGTTCGCCGCTCCGGTCGATCCGACGGCCGTCCCGACGTCGTCGGGGCCGCAGGGGTAGCAAGCCCGTGTCCGGACCGGCCGGCTGCGCCCGTGTCCCGACCGGGCGGGTGCCCCCGGCTACCGTCGGTCCGTCGCCGGCCGGATCGGGCGTCGACCTGGCCCGGGCGGGGCCCTCGCGGCACCGCCCTCTAGCTGTCGTCAACGAGGAGCCACATGAGCAGCTGTGACGGTCGCGTCGTCGCGATCACCGGAGCGGGCGCAGGCATCGGCCGCGCCACGGCCCTGCTGTTCGCGCAGGAGGGTGCGCGCGTCGTCGTCAACGACGTCAGCGAGGCCGGCGCCGCCTCGGTCGTCGAGGAGATCAGGGCGGCGGGCGGCGAGGCCGTCGTCAACACCGATGACATCAGCGACTGGGACGGCGCGGGACGGTTCGTCGACGCCGCCCTGACGCAGTTCGGGGGCATCGACACGCTCGTCAACAACGCCGGGATCCTGCGCGACAAGATGTTCGTGAACATGAGCGTCGACGACTGGGACGCCGTCATCAAGGTGCACCTGCGCGGCACGTTCTGCCCGACCAAGCACGCCGTCGCCTACTGGCGCGAGCAGTCCAAGGCCGGCACGCCGCGGGTCGCCCGCATCGTCAACACGAGCTCGCCGTCGGGCATCTTCGGCAACATCGGTCAGGCGAACTACGGCGCGGCCAAGGCCGGCATCGCGGCCTTCACCCAGATCCTGGGCGAGGAGCTGTGGCGCTACGGCGTGACGAGCAACGCGATCGCCCCGAGCGCGCTGACCGCCATGACCGAGGGCCTCGACGGCTACGTCGACCGCCTCCGCGAGCTCGAGGAGCGGACCGGCTGGAAGAACCCGGGCGGCCCGGAGAACCTCGTGGCCCTGTCGGTGTGGCTCGGCTCGCCGCTGTGCACGGTGAACGGGAAGGTGTTCGTCGTCCGCGCAGGACACGTCGACGTGGCGGAGGGCTGGAGCATGGGCCCGGAGTTCGAGAAGGAGGGGCCGTTCGGGGTCGCCGAGCTCGACGGCGTGCTGCCCGGTCTGGTCGACAGGGCCGCGAAGATGACCGACCACTACGGCCGGGTCAAGAGCTACGGGGCGTGACCGACGGACGCGGACCGCGCTCGGCGCGGTCCGCGTCCGGCGGGCTCAGGCGACGACGCCCTTGACCTTCAGGTCGATGATCGCGTCCAGTCGAGGCCGAGGTCGGTCGAGGATCTCGTCGCCGTGCTCGTTGAACTCCGGGGCCCGGCCGGGCTGGGCGCCGGCTCGCTCGTCGAACTGCACCGGCGCGGCGACCAGCTGGAACTCGGTGCCCTCGGCCGTCTCGCAGTCGGCTGCATGTAGCCGTTGGCGACGGTCTGCGGGTCGTCGACGCCTCGAGGGTGTCCTGCACGACGGCCCACTGGCCCGCTGAACGGCGGCGAGCAGCTCGCGCCACTCCTGCCAGCGGTGCGCTCGGCGAAGACGCCCTGCGAGGATCTCCGACGGCCTCGGCCGGCGTTGGCCGTGATCGCTCGTGGTCGGCGAAGCGCGGGTCGGTGGCCAGCTCCGGGCGGCCGACGATCTCGCAGCAGCTCGGGCCAGTACTTCGCCGCCTGCAGGCAGGCGAAGGCCACGCAGCGGCCGTCCTTGGTCTTGTAGTTGCCGACGAGCGGGTTGCCGGCCGCGCCGGTCGCGCCGGGCCGGCGGCGCCCACGGGACGCCGAGCTGCAGCGACAGGCGCGATGGCCGGCGCCCATCGACCACATGCCGGCGCCGAGCAGCGACACGTCGACGACGGTGGCCTCGCCGGTGCGCTCCCGGTGGAACAGCGCGCCCATGATCCCGCCGGCGATCGTCATGGCGCCGATCGAGTCGCCGAACGCCGGGGCCGGCGGGCCGGCACGGTGCGTCGTACTCGGGGCCTTGTGCGCCCATGGCGACGCCCGGCGCGGTACCAGAAGGCGAGGCGAGTCGTAGGAGCCCTTGTCGGCGTCGGGCCCGCGCTCGCCCTGGCCCGTGCCGCGCACGTAGATGATGTTCGGGTTGTGGGCCCGGATGTCCTCGACGTCGATCTTCAGCTTGGTGCGCACCGCCGGCAGCTTGTTGGTGAGGAAGACGTCGCAGGTGGCGGCCAGCTTGTAGAGGATCTCGAGGCCCTCCTCGGTGGTGAGGTCGAGGCCGAGGCTCTGCTTGCCCCGGTTGGAGTGCTCGAGGAGGACGTGCACGTTCTGCCGGCATGATCGGCGATGCCGCTCGAGGCCAGGCCGCGCATGGCGTCGCCGCGCTCGACGTGCTCGATCTTGATGACCTCGGCGCCCCCAGTCGGCGAGCAGCGCCGAGGCGGCCGGCACGAACGTGTGCTCGGCCACCTCCAGGATGCGGACACCCTTGCATCACTGCGGTCATGTTCTGTCTCCTCCGGAGGTGCGGGTGGGGGTGGGTCGAGCAGGTGCGCGGACGTCGTGGCGCTCCCGGCCGGGGCTGCGGGGACCGGCGACGGTCCGGTCCCGGGGGGACGCGAGGCCCCGCGGGCGAGAACGGCATTGTTGCAAACCGCACTCTGCCATCTCGCGCGGTCCGGGGCCAGGGCCGTCCCCGGTCGCCGGGCCGGACCGGGAGCGGGCGTCCCGCCGTCGGCCGGCTGAGCGGGACGCGCTAGACAGGCCCATGACCTCCACCGGTTCCGGCGCCTGGGTCCAGCCCGGCGCGTTCGAGGTGGCCGCCGGCGTCCACCGGATTCCGCTCCCGCTGCCGAACGACGGTCTGCGTGCCGTCAACGTCTACACGGTCGCGACGCCCGGCGGCCTCGTCCTCGTCGACGCGGGATGGGCTCTGGAGGAGTCCCGGCAGGCCCTGGTCGACGGGCTCGCCCTGCTCGGTGCCGGGCTCGGCGACATCGAGGCCTTCCTGGTCACGCACGTGCACCGCGACCACTACACGCAGGCGGTGACGGTGCGCCGGGAGCTCGGCACGAGGGTCTCGCTCGGGGTGGGGGAGCGGGCGAACCTGCTCGCCGCGGCCGACCCGCAGGGCCCCGGGCTGCAGGCGCACGTCGACGGGTTGCGCCGCCTGGGCGCGGGAGCCCTGGCCGACCGCTTCGCCGCGACGGTGGTTCCTCCGCCGGACCGCGCGCAGGTGTGGGAGCTGCCCGACGTCTGGCTCGAGCCCGGCGACGTGCAGGTCGGCACGCGGGTGCTCGAGGCGGTCGCCACCCCGGGCCACACCGCCGGCCACCTGGTCTTCCACGACCTCGACGCCGGGCTGCTGTTCGCCGGCGACCACGTGCTGCCGACCATCACGCCGTCGATCGGGTTCGAGCCGGTCGCGACCGCGAACCCGCTCGGCGCGTTCCTGCGCTCGCTGGCTGTGGTCCGGGCCCGCCCGGACGCGCTCCTGCTCCCCGCGCACGGGGGTGTGGGACCCAGCGTGCACGCCCGGGTGGACGAGCTGCTCGCCTTCCACGACCGCCGGCTGGACGAGACAGCCGCGGCGGTGGCGGCCGGTGCCTCGACGGCCTACGAGGCCGCCGACCGGCTGCACTGGACCCGCAGGCAGCTGGGGCCAGCGAGCTCGACCTGTTCAACGCCATGCTGGCGACCTTCGAGACCGATGCCCACCTCGTGCTGCTCGCGGCCCAGGGCAGGGTCACCTCGACCGAGGTCGACGGCGTCCGGCACCATCGCTGACCCGCCGGACCCGCTGACCGTTCGACCGACGAACCGCTGACGAGGGAGCGACGACCATGGACCCGACGACGATGGACGACCCGGAGCAGATCCGACCGCTCAGGGCCCGCTACTTCCGGCTGCTCGACACGAAGAGCTGGACCGGCTCCCGGCTCATCCCCGCGTCAGCGGCTGACCCGCCTGCGCGTGGACGCGGCCTCCTGAACGCCGACGCCGGCCGTCCCGGTGGCGCCAGGGTGTCCCTGGTCCTCGGGGGAAGCGGCTTCCTCGGGTCGCACGTGGTGCGGCAGCTCGTCGCCCGCGGTGACGTGGTGCGGGTCTGGACCCGGCCCTCGAGCGCGACCGCCGCGTTCGCCGGGCTCGACGTGCAGCACCTGCGGGGCGAGCTCACCGACGACGCCGCGCTGCAGGAGGCGATGCGCGGGACGGACGAGGTGCACCACTGCGTCGTCGACACCCGGCCGAGCCTGCGCGACCCGGCGCCGCTGTTCCGGACCAACGTCGAGCTGCTCGGTCACGTCGTCGACGCCGCGGTCGAGGTCGGCGTCCCGCGCTTCGTGTTCTGCAGCACGGTGGGCACCGTGGGGAGCTCGCCGGACCCGGGACGGGGCGGGCGCGAGGACGACCCGCACGACTGGGCGCACCTGGGCGGCCCCTACATCCGCAGCCGCATCCTGGCCGAGGAGCTGGTCCTGCGGGCCGCCCGCGAGCGCGGGCTGCCCGCGATGGTCATGTGCGTGGGGACCACCTTCGGGCCGCACGACCAGCGGGCCCAGCGCCCACGGGGGGATGGTGCAGGCGGCCGCCCTCGGTCGGCTCCCGGTCTATCCGGGTGGGGCGCAGCTGGAGATGGTGGGGGTGGAGGACGCCGCCCGGGCCTTCCTGCTGGCCGCCGAGCTCGGTCGTCCGGGGGAGCGGTACGTCATCTCCGAGCGGATGATGTCGTTCCGGGAGGTGCTGACCGAGGCCGCGCTGGCGGTGGGCCGTCGCCCGCCCCGGGTGGCGCTCCCGCTGGCGCTGATGAAGGCGATCGGCGTCGGCGGCGACCTCGTGCAGCGCTACCTGGGCCGCGACGCCCCGCTGACCAGCGTCAGCACCCGGCTGTCGTACGCGATGCCCGTCCTGGACCACGGCAAGGCCGAGCGTGAGCTCGGCTGGGTCCCGGCGCCGGCGCAGGAGGGCGTCAGGGCGGCGGCGCGCTGGTTCGTCGAGCAGGAAGCGGCTCGGGCAACCGGCACCGCGCCGGGCGGCTGAGCCCGGGAGTCAGGGCAGCACGACCGGCGCCGACGGGTCGGCGAGGGCGTCGGACACCGGGGTGAGGTCGAGCAGCGCGGTGCGCGTCCAGTGGGGCCGGCTCGCGACGCTGAAACACCCCAGGACCGCAACGACGCCGATGCCCATGCCGGTGAACGTCCACGACAGCCCGACGGCGTCCGCCACGATGCCCAGCGGCAGCGCGACGATGCCGAACAGGCCGAAGCTGAGCATCACCAGGCTCTGCACGCGCCCGTGCAGCCGCAGGTCGCTCAGGGCCAGCAGCAGCGCCTGGCTGACGGTCTGGAAGACCAGCATCCCGGCGCCGACCGGGAGCACGCACAGCACCGTCACGGCGAAGGTCGGCGCCACCCCCAGACCCACCAGTCCGAGGCCGGCGACGGCGCCGCCAGCCACGACGAGCCGCCAGGGTCCGAGCAGCCGGCGCAGTCGGCCGATGGCCAGGCCGGCCGCGACGGCGCCGGTGGCGGAGGCCGCCGACAGCGCGCCGTAGCCCGCCGACCCGACGTCGAGGTCGGCCGCCAGGGAGGGCAGGAAGGCCAGGTAGGGGAAGCCGACCATGATGACCCCGAAGGTGCACAGCAGCAGGGCGCGCAGGTCCGGACGCGCCCACACGTAGCCGATCCCCTCCTGCAGGTCGGCCAACGGGGAGGGGGCCGGGCCGTCCCCGCGGCGGCCTCCCGGCGGCAGCCCCACGCCGGCCAGCAGTCCTGTCCCGAAGAGCACGACGCTGCTGAAGAAGACCACCTGCAGTCCGGAGGTGAACGCGGCGATCGTCGCGCCGGCGGCGGCCGGGCCCACGATGCGGGTCACCTCGGCCTGGACGAGCATCAGACCGATGGCCTCGGCGAGCTCGTCGTCGTCGACCAGCTCGGCGATGAAGGCGGCCCTGGCCGGCCCGTAGAAGGCGAACGCCACGGCCTGCAGGACGCTCACGGCGAGCAGCTGCCAGAAGGAGACGGCGTCGAACGCCACCGCGAGCCCCATCCACAGGCTGGTCGCCGCGAGCAGGGCCAGGCAGCACTGCAGGACCAGTCGCTTGGGGGCGCGGTCACCGACGACGCCGCCGAACGGCGTCGCGACGACCATGGCCAGGCCGAACGCGAGCAGCACGCCGCCGAGCGCGGCGTTGCTGCCGGTGAGGCGGTACGCCAGCCAGCTCCGGGCGATGCCCTGTCCGATGACGCCGAGCGAGACCACCCCCGAACCGAGCCAGAGCCGCTGGTAGGCCGGGCGGCGCAGCGGCGCGAACATGCCGACGACGCGGGGGGCCGTCGTCCCTGCCCCGCGGACGGCGGAGTCCGCCCCCGCGCGGTCGGGACGGGGTGCGACAGCCACAGAGACTCCCTATCACGTTCTTGCGGGTGAATAGCACGTTCTCGTCTGCCGGAACCTCCCTTGCCCGCAGCGGCACGTCATGGCACCGTTCGGCCCAGACACTCGAGAAGACTTGAGGGGCCGGTCGCGCCCCGGACAGGACGCTGACATGGGGCAGTACCTGCAGTTCCGCCACTGGCTGACGCGGTCCTCCGGACCGGAGAAGGCCCTCGCGGGGACGGCGTTCGGCGTCGTGGTCGCCCTCACCGGGCTGGCCCTCGTGCCGACCGGGCAGGACGGAGCCGGCACCACCGAGGTGGCCCTGGGTCAGGAGTCGTCCGGCCTCGGCACGGGCGGGGTCGACCTCGGCGCCCCGCTCGGCTCCGCAGACCCGGCCGCAGGGCTGCCCGGGGGAACCACCGCCACGGGTCCGCTCGCCGGCACGGGGACGGGGACGTCCGGCCAGCCGGCTCCCGGCGTCGGGACCGGTGCGCTGGGCTCCGGCGGTGTCTCGGGCGGCGGTGTCTCGGGCGGCGGTGCGGCAGGCGGCTCGAGCGGCTCGGCCGGTGGAGCGACCGCCGGCCCGGGAACGGCGGGAGCCGGCTCGGGCAGCCGCGGCACGACCACCGCCCCGGGCGGCAACGCGGTCGGCGGACGTTCGGCGTCGTGCGCGCCCGGCGCCCGGGAGGTCGGCGTCACCGACACGACCATCACGGTGGCCTCGGTCCTGCTCGACCTCGGCGGGGCGATCGGCAACGGCGCGGTCGGCATCGCGTCGGCGGACCAGCAGAAGCAGATGAGCGAGGCGGTGGTCAAGGAGGTCAACGCCACCGGCGGCGCCGCCTGCCGCAAGCTCGTGGTCAAGTACTTCACCGCGAACCCGCTCGACGCCAGCAGCGCCCGGCAGGCCTGCCTGCAGATCGTCGAGGCCAAGGTGTACGCCGTGGTGGACGGCAGCGGCTTCGCCTACCCGGCGGGGGCGGCCGACTGCGTCGCCCAGAACAAGATCCCCATTGTCAGTGCTCCGGGACCGGTGCCGTCGGAGTACAAGAAGCTCTTCCCGTACTACATGTCGGTGCTGTCCTACGACCCGACGCAGTCCTACCGGAACATGGTCATCGGCATGCAGCGCCGAGGCTTCTTCGACCCGGCCAAGGGCTTCAAGAAGCTGGGTCTGTTCATGGACGAGTGCTCGCCGGAGATCAACGACTCGCTGCTGAAGGACCTGGCCCGGATCGGCATCAGCCGCAAGAGCATCAGCATCTACACGTTCTCCTGCCCGAGCGGCGGCTTCGCGAGCCCGTCGGAGGCCAGCGCCGGCGTGGTGCGGCACCGCCAGGACGGCGTCACCCACGTCATCCCGGTCACGGGCGGCGGTTCGTTCAAGTCCTACAGCGCCTTCGCGCAGCAGCAGGGCTACAAGCCCGTCTACACCAACGGCGACTACAACGGCTTCCCCATCACGACGACGGGCGGCACCGGGCCCGACCGCGACAACTACGACGGCACCGTGGCGGTGACCTCGTTGAAGATCGGCATGGAGAGCTCGGGCTTCACCGACGCACCGACCGAGGCCTGCAAGGCCCTGCTCAAGCGCCGCGGCATCAACCCGGCCTGGGTCACCAACGGCTACCAGGGCGGCTCGTACTGCGACATGTACCGGCTGTTCGCCGCGGCGGCGACCAAGGCCCCGCGGCTCACCCGGGTGGACCTCCACCTGGGAGTGGGCGCTCTCGGCAAGGTCGACCTGGCCTACATCAACGGCAACGCCGTCTACTCCAACACCGACCTCATCGGCGGTGACGACTACTGGGTCATCCAGTACGGCAAGGGCTGCAACTGCTGGAAGGTCATCGACCGGACGCGCCGGCCGTCCGAGCGCTGACGGTTCCCGCGTGAGCCTCACCCACGTCAAGGGGCCGCTGGGCACGCACCCGGTCGGCTGGTTCGACGTGCCCGTGCCGCACCCGGTCACCTACGTCGAGCCCCACCCGCGTCGCGTGCAGGCCCTGCGCGCCGGCGCGGTGGTGCTCGACACCGAGCAGGTCCTGCTGGTGCACCGCCCGGGCAGCGTGCTGTCGTACGCGTTCCCGTCGCAGGTGGTGCCGGACGGCCTGCCGAGCGCGCCGGAGCCGGCGGCTCCGGGGCATGTCCGGGTGGCCTGGGACGCGGTGGACGAGTGGCGCGAGGAGGGCCGCGTGCTACGGCACTACCCCCCCAACCCCTACCACCGGGTCGACTGCCGGCCGGCCCGGCGCCGGCTGCGGGTCGAGGTCGCGGGCCGGGTCCTCGTCGACACCGACGACACGGTGGTGCTGTTCGAGACGGGCCTGCCGCCGCGGCTCTACGTCGATCCGGCCCACGTGCGCACCGACCTGCTGCAGCGGTCGAGCACCTCCACCTACTGCAACTACAAGGGCGACGCCACCTACTGGTCGGCCGTCCTGGACGACCAGGTTCTCCCGGACGTGGCCTGGAGCTACGACGACCCGCTGCCCGAGAGCTCACCGGTGGCCGGCTTCCTCAGCTTTGACGCCGACCGGTCGCAGGTGCTGGCCGAGCTCCCGGGCGCGGCGGCGAAGTAGCGCGTCCCGCGCTCAGGCCAGCCGCTCGAAGACGGCCGCCAGGCCCTGTCCGCCGCCGATGCACATGGTCTCGAGGGCGTAGCGGCCCTGTCGACGCTCGAGCTCGCGCAGCAGGGTGGCCAGGATCCGCCCGCCGGTCGCCCCGACCGGGTGACCGAGGGAGATGCCGGACCCGTGCACGTTGACCCGGTCGTGGTCGGCGTCGGTCAGAGCCCCACTCCCGGTAGCAGGCGAGGGCCTGGGCGGCGAAGGCCTCGTTGAGCTCGATGAGGTCGAGATCGGCCAGGGTCAGCCCCAGCCGGCGCAGGACCTCGGCCGTGGCCGGGACCGGCCCGATGCCCATCGTCCGCGGCGGCACGCCGGCCACGGCCCAGCCCGCGATCCGGGCGAGCGGGCGCAGGCCGAGCCGCTCGGCGTTGTCGCGGGTGGTGACGATGCAGACCGACGCGCCGTCGTTCTGGCCGCTGGCGTTGCCCGCGGTGACGGTCGCCTCGGGATCGCCCTTGCCCAGGATCGGCCGGAGCGCGGCCAGCGCCTCGGGGGTCAGGTCGGGACGGGGGTGCTCGTCGGTGTCGACCACCGTGTCGCCCCGGCGGCCCGGCACCGTCACCGGGACGATCTCCTCGGCGAACACCCCGGCCCGCTGCGCCGCGACGGCCCGCGCGTGCGAGCGCAGCGCGAGCGCGTCCTGCTCCTCGCGCGGCACGGCGTACTCGCGCCGCAGGTTCTCGGCCGTCTCGAGCATGCCGCCGGGCACCGGGAAGTTGACGCCGCCCGCGGTGACCCGCCCCCGGGCGAGGCTGTCGTTGAGCATGAGCCCCTCGCCCCGGACGCCGTAGCGCATCCCGGTGGCGTAGAAGGAGGCCTGGCTCATGCTCTCGGCGCCGCCGGCGAGGACCAGGCTGCTCACCCCTGACGCCACCTGCATCGCGCCGTAGAGCACGGCCTGCAGCCCCGAGCCGCAGCGGCGGTCCAGCTGCAGTCCGGTGACGCTGATGGGCAGGCCGGCGTCCAGGGCCACCATGCGGCCCAGGGCGGGGGCGTCCATGCTGGGGTAGCAGTGCCCGAGCAGGACCTCGTCGACCTCCTCGCCGGGCAGGCCGGTCCGGTCGAGCAGGCCCCGCACCGCCTGGGCGGCGAGCACGTGCACCGGGACGTCCCGGAAGACCCCGCCGAAGCGGCCCACCGCGGTCCGGACGGGTTCGCAGACGACAGCCTCGAGCACGCCGACCTCCTCCTGATGGGCAGCCCATCGCCTCGGTGACCCTCGGAACGAGGTCGGGGCGATGCTAGGCCGACCGTCGCGGCGTCAGTCCTTCGGCACCGGCGGGCGGCGGCGGCGCGGTGCGCGGGGGGCGGGGCGGGCGAGGTCGTCGCGGTCGTCGGTGGGGCGCTGCACGGGCAGCGTCGCGGTGGCCGTGCGTCGTGCGGCCCGCGGCCGGGGTCGCGCAGGCGGCGGGCCGTCCTTGCCGGAGCGGTTGACGGCGGTGTCGTTGGTGCCGAGGTAGCTGGCGACGACGCGGGGGTCGTTGCGGACCTGTTCGGGGGTGCCTTCGGCGATGACGGCTCCGCTTTCCATCGCGTAGATGCGGTCGCACAGTCCCATGAGCAGGGGGAGGTCGTGCTCGACGATGACGATGGCGCAGCCGAGTTCGTCGCGGATCCGGCGGAGCAGGCCCGGGAAGACCTCGGCTTCGCGTTGGGCGACCCCGGCGGTGGGTTCGTCGAGCAGGAGCAGGCGGGGGCTGGCGGCCACCTGGGCGGCGAGGTCGCAGATGCGCCGGGTTCCGGTGGACAGGTCGCCGATGAGGGCGTCGGCCCAGGGGCGCAGGCCGAACCGGTCGACGATCTCCTCGGCCCGGGCGCGGCCGGAGCGTTCGCTGTCGGCCACCCAGGGCAGCCGGAGCATGGCGGGCAGGAACCCTGACCGTTCCTCGTGGCGCAGGGCGAGCTGCACGGTGTCGCGGACGGTGAGGCTGGGGAACAGCCGGGCGTCCTGGAAGGTGCGGCCCAGGCCCTGGGCCCAGCGCATGTCCGGGGCCATGCCGTCGACGTCGGTCCCGAAGATCTCGACCCGGCCGCGGGCTGACAGCACGCCGGAGACGGCGTTGAGGGTGGTCGACTTGCCTGCCCCGTTGGGTCCGATGAGCCCGACGATCTCGCCGGGCCGGACCACGAAGCTGGTGCCGTCCAGGGCCACGACCCCGCCGAACGACAGCCGCAGGTCCTGCACGAGCAGGGCCGGCACCTCGACG
Organism: uncultured Actinomycetota bacterium; assembly: GCA_963761695.1. GTDB lineage: Bacteria > Actinomycetota > Actinomycetes > Mycobacteriales > SCTD01 > RYN-122. The sequence goes on from CAVXIB010000015.1 coordinate 74,075, forward strand.
TCGGGGTCGACGTCGGGGGTGAGTGACTGCTCGTGCTCGGCGATCCGGGCCAGCAGCTGCTCCCACTTCTGCTGCGCGAACCCGGCGATGCCGCCGGGGTAGGCGAGCAGGGTTCCGAGCAGGCCGACGCCGGCCAGGAACAGCTGGAAGCCGATCGAGCGACCGGCTTCGCCGAAGACGGCGGTGAGGTGGGGGCTGACGAAGTAGCTCAGGCCGTAGAGGAAGGTGGCTGCGGCCAGCGCGCCGGGGATGGAGCCCAGCCCGCCGATGACCGGGACGGCGAGCACCGCGAGGCTGAAGGCCGGGTTGAACTGCGCGACCCCGAGGCTCTGGTAGGCCGCTGCCCACAGCACGCCGGCGGAGCCGGCCACGAAGCCGCTGACGGCCAGCACCGCGAGTTTGACGGTGGCCGGTGTGACGCCGAAGGACAGGGCGGCCGCCTCGTTGTCGCGGACGGCGAAGACGGTGCGTCCGGCGGAGGACCGGCGCAGCGCCTGGCCGCCCGCGACCGTGAGCCCGACCAGCGCCAGGGCGAGGTAGTAGACGGCGATCTGGCTGCTGGGCCCGTCCAGGCCGCCCAGACCGGGCGCTTTCACCTGCAGGCCGAAGGGCTGCTCGGAGCCGAACCAGGACTGGTTGAACAGCCAGGCCGGGGCGATGACGGCGAAGCCCAGGGTGGTGATGGCGAGGGTGAGCCCGCGGATGCGCAGCGCGGGCAGGCCGACGAGCGCCATGACGGCGGCGCCGAGCAGGCCGGCGAGCAGGACGGTCAGCGGGAGCGACACGCCGTGCGGCGCGAGCTTGGCGGTGAGGTAGGCGCCGACGCCGACCAGCGCGAAGTGGCCGAGGCTGACCTGGCCGGCCCAGCCGACCACCATCGTCACGCTGATCCCGACCAGGCCGTAGATGAGGATCTGGTTGAGGCCGAACCGCTGGGAGTCGGTGCGCAGGAAGGGCAGCTGCGGCAGCAGCAGCGCGACGAACAGGGTCAGGCCCCAGGCCAGCCCGGCCTGGTGCCGGACGAAGTTGCGTCCGGCCAGGACGGCGGGCACCTTCAGCGGACGGCTCTCCTGGACCCGCTGCTCGGTGACCTTCACGGCGGCGCTGATGGCCCCGCTGCGCACGACCAGGATGAGCAGCACGGAGGCGAACACGACCAGGGTCGCGACACCGCCGTTGGAGGTGACCTGCAGGGCGATCTGGTTGATCAGGCCCAGGCCGATCCCGCCGGCGAGCGCGGCCGGGATGGACGTGAAGCCGCCGACGGCTGCGGCGCCCAGAGCCCGCAGGAGCAGGTCCGGTCCGAGCGCGCTGGCATCGAAGCTGGGCTGCGACGGGGCCTGCAGCACCGCCGTGATGGCGGCGAGCGCGCCCGCGGCGCCCCAGGTGACCATGCTGACCCGCCCGATGGAGACCCCGGCCAGGCGTGCGGCGTCGGGGTTGGAGGCGGCGGCCCGGATCATCCGTCCCATGGTGGTGAAGCGCAGGAACGCCGCGAGCCCCCCGACGACGACCGGCACCACGATGAGCACCAGCACGTACTGGGCGGTCAGGACCACCCCCGATCTGCAGGGTGCTGGCGAAGGGCAGCGGGAAGCCCTGAAGCGTGAGCTTCTCGTTGTCCGGGCCAAGCCCGGAGATGAACGGCAGCGCCGACAGCAGCTGCGAGACGCCGACGGTGGCCAGCAGCAGGATGACCGAGGAGGCCCCCCGGGCCCGCAGCGGACGGACCACGAAGCGTTCGGTGATCAGACCGGTCGCCACGCCGACGGTCAACGCGACGGGGAAGGCGACCCAGTAGGGCAGCCCCCCGTCCAGGACCAGCTTGGCCAGCAGGATCGCCGAGTACGTGCCGATCTGCGCATGCGCCAGGTTGATGAAGCGGTTGGCCTTGTAGATGAGCACGAGGCCGACGGCGAGAAAGCCGATGCTCAGCCCGTTGATGAACCCGAGAATCAGCGAGGCGGACACGGGTGCGGTCTCCTGGGTGTCGGTGGTGCGGAGGCGGGTCGCGTGGCGCCCGGGAACCCCTGACCTCGATGGGGGCGCCAGGAGAGCGACGTTCTCCGCGAAAGCCAAGCCAGTTGACGTTCGGGAAGAATGCCGCACACTATGCGAATGAGACCCGCGCCACAAGAGTCCTCGGGGTGCCCCCGCCCGTGCCGCGGCTGCCCCGCATGAGCCGGCTGGACACGGCGCCGACCGCGCGCCCGGGGACGGACCTCGTCATGGAGGCCCGCAACATCACGTTCGGCTACGGGCGGCTCCAGGTGCTGTTCGACGTCACGCTCGAGGTCCGGCGGGGCGAGGCCCTGGCGCTGCTGGGCACCAACGGTGCGGGCAAGTCCACCCTGCTGCGGGTGATGAGCGGCCTGGACCGGCCCTGGTCGGGCACGGTGCACCTCGGCGGCGCCGACGTCACCGGCGTGCCGGCCGAGCGTCTGGTGTCGAAGGGGGTCGTCCTGGTCTCCGGCGGCAAGGCGGTGTTCCCCGACATGAGCGTCGAGGAGAACCTGCGCGTGCAGGCCCTGACCATCCGCAAGCAGACCGCCCTGGTGAAGGAGCGCACCGACCGGGTCTTCAGCACCTTCCCGCGGCTGGCCGAGCGACGCTCGCAGCTCGCCGGTCGGATGTCCGGGGGGGAGCAGCAGCAGCTCGCGCTCGCCAAGGCCCTGCTGCTGGACCCGGAGGTGCTGTGCATCGACGAGCTCTCCCTCGGCCTGGCCCCGGTGGTCGTCGGCGAGCTGATCGAGATCGTCCGGGAGATCAACCGCCAGGGCACCACGGTGGTGGTCGTCGAGCAGAGCCTGAACATCGCCGCCGACCTCTGCGAGCGGGCCGTGTTCCTCGAGAAGGGGGAGGTCCGCTTCGAGGGCCTGGCCTCGGACCTGCTCGAGAAGGACGACATCGCCCGCGCCGTCTTCTTCGGCGCGTCCTGATGGCCCGCCGCCTGCTGGTGCTGGGAGGGCTGGCGCCGCTCTGCCTCGTCGTGCTCCCGGTGGCGCAGGCCGCCGGGACCCCGCCCGAGTCCGGCTGGTGGTCCACCACCGAGCAGAGCTCGCCGGTCGCGCCCCCGGCGTCGGTCCCGGCTCCTGCCCCCGACGTGCCGCAGGACGGCCTGCTCGTCCAGGGCGGGGTCGCCGCCCCCACGGCCTACGCGGCCGTCTCGTTCGCCGTCCCGGCCGGGCTGACCCCCGGGATCCTCACCCTGACGCAGGTCCAGGGCACGGCCTCGGCACCTGGGAGCGCCCTGAAGGCCTGCCCCCTCGTTCCGGCGGCCTTCACCCCGGCTCAGGGCGGGGCGTCGGCCGACGCCCCGGCCTACGACTGCGGCCGGAGCGTGGAGGCGACGGCCGGCGACGGCTCGTGGGCCTTCGACGTCGCGACGCTGGCGCAGGGCGAGGTCCTCGCGGTCGCCGTGGTCCCCTCGGCCCCCGACGTACGGGTCGTCCTGTCCGCCCCCACCGCGGCGTCGCTCACCACCAGCGGCTCCGCGATCCCCGCGCCGACCGTGCCCGGGACCGCGCCGGCCGATCAGGACCCGACGGGCGGCGCCGACAGCGGCGCCGACAGCGGCCCCGCACCGGCATCCGACGACGTCCCGGCGCCGGCCGGGGGCGGCGTCGACGCGGGGACGTTCCCGTCGCTGGAGGTCGCGCCCGAGGCGGCGCTGTCGTCCGGGGAGCAGCCGGCCGCGGTCCCCGCCGCTGCCGCGCCCGAGGCGGCGCCGGAGCAGGCGGTGACCCTGGCCGCGGCACCGCAGGGGCTGCCGGTCGCGCTGTCCGGACCCTCGTCGGGGGAGGGCCGGGGTGGCGGTCGGGTGCTGGGGATCCTGCTCGCCGGGGCGGCCGCGCTGGCCACGTCCCTGTGGGCCTTCGCCGGCGGCTCCCGGGCGACCGTGGCGTGAGCGCCCCGGACTCCCGACCCCGCACTCTGTCGGCACGCGTCCTGTGGGGCGACCAGGTCGTGGCCCGCTCGGACGCCGCCGTCGAGATCCTGGCGCAGGAACGGCCGGTGGCCCTGGGCTTCCCTGCGGCCGACGTCCGCTGGGACCTGCTCCGCGACGAGGGCCGTCGCGACCCGCAGGCGCCCGGGTCCGCGCTCTACAGCCTGTCCGGCACGATGCCGCCGCCCCGGGCCCGTGCGTGGTCGGCGTCCGGCGGCCCGGACCGGGTGGACGGTCGCGATGCGGTGCGGCGGCACGAGGACTCGGGCCTGGTCGTGTTCGACCACGAGCGGGTGCGGGTCGAACTGCTGTCCCCGCACGACGACGACCCGGGGGAGGTGGGCGTCGTGCTGTTCCCGGCGTGGGGCGACGTCGCCGACCTGCTGGCCGTGCTGGACGTGCAGCGCGAGGCCGACGGCAGCTGGACCGGACCGGCCGCTGCCGACTCCCACCGGCCGGTCGTGGAGGCCAGCCAGATGCTCGCGCAGGCCCTGGTGGCCGCGACCCGTCAGAGCGGCGGCCGCCGAGCGGTCTCCGCGCACCTCGCCTTCTTCCGGATGGCCGATGCCCGCCGGCCGCTCAGCATCGTGCTCACCGAGCTGAGCGCCGGGCGCACCTTCACCACCTACCGGGTCGAGGTCGGGCAGGACGGCCGGGCGCGGGCGGAGGGCACCCTGCTGATGGACGCCACGGCCCCCGACGTCGTCGCGCACGAGGTGCCGGCGCCGCCCTGCCCGGGCCCGGGCCAGAGTGCCCCGTACGACATGGGTGTGCTCGGCCGCGACCTGCGGGTGGTCGACGACGCCTACACCGACGACCCGGACGCCCCGGCCGGGCCGCCCGTGCTGGACGCCTGGGTGCGGTTCCGCGGCGTGCCCGACGACGCCGCCCTGCACCTCGGACTGCTCGCGCAGTTCACCGGCCACATGACGATCGCGGCGGCGCTGCGCCCCCACGAGGGCGTCGGGCAGGCGCAGTCCCACGTCAGCCTGTCCACCGGCGTCAACGCCCTGCACCTGTCGCTGCACCGGGACGTGCGCATGGACGAGTGGGTGCGCTACCACCACCACGCCGTCACGGTCTCCGGGGGCCTCGCCCACGGCGAGAACGCGGTGTACGACCAGGCGGGCCGCCGCCTGGCCAGCTTCACCGCGGCCTGCATGCTCAGGGGCTTCGCCGGCACGGGTGACCGGGACGCCCGAAGCGCTCTCTGAGAGCCCGGCCCGACTCTGCCGGGAAGGCTCTGGCGTGAGGGCGTCCGTGCGGGGTAGAAGGGATTCCTGCCGAGGTCCCGGCAGGACCGAAGGCCGTTCCCGGGGGGTGCGCGTCGTGCCGCTCTCGACGACGCCCACCGAGCGCTTCTTCCGGTCGGTCCTGCCGCTGATGCTGCTGACGCTGGACGGCGAGGTGCAGTTCGCCAACGCCGCGACCGGCACGCTGCTCGACAGCTCGCCGGACGATCTGCAGGGCGACACGTTCGGCGGGCTGTGCTTCCACGAGGACCTGCACGGCTGGACCCAGCAGCTGCAGCGGGCCAGGCTGGGCGAGCCGGGCGGACAGACGGCGCTGCGCCTGCGCGCCCGATCGGGACGGGTCGTGCCCTGCGAGTTCACCTGGTCGCTGCTGCTGGACGACGACCAGCAGCCCTCCTACCTGTCGGTGGTCCTCATCGACCGGACCGACCAGGTGGAGGCCGAGCGCCGGCTGGCCAGCAGCGAGTCGCGCTGGCGGGCGATCCTGGGCCGGACGGCCGACGCCCTCTGGCTCAGCGACGACGACGGGCTGCTGCTGGACGTGCCGTTCGGGCTCGGTCGTCCGGTGTCCGGCAGAGGATGGCGCGGCCGCCGGATCCACTCCTACGTGCACGCCGCGGACCGCGAGCGATTCGACGCGGCCTTCGCCGCCGTGGCGGACGGGAGCGTCCCCCAGGTATCGCTCGAGCTGCGGGTCCAGGACGACGAAGGCGCGGTCCGCTGGGTGAACCAGACCGTGACCGACCTGCGCGAGCACCCGGACGTTGGCGCGCTCGTCGGCAACGTCGTCGACATCAGCGCCCTGCGGGCGCAGCGGGCCGCCGCCCAGCGGTCGGCCCAGATGTTCGAGGCCCGGTTCCACCGCTCGCACCTCCCGCAGGCCGTCATCGACCTCACGGCCAGCCTCACCGACGTGAACGACGCCCTCTGCTCGCTCCTGGGCACCTCCCGGGCCGAGCTGCTGGGCCGGCCGATGATCGAGTTGGTCCACCCGGACGAGTCCCGCACCCCCGTGCCCGCCCTGGTCGAGCTGCTCATGGGGCTGCGCGAGACCGCGGAGGTCGAACGCGTCCTGCTCGGCCGGGGAGGCCGGCCGCTGCCGGTCCGCGTCGACGCGACGCTCCTGCGGGACGAGACCGGTACCGCCTACGGCGCCAGCGCCCACCTGCAGGACCTGTCCCTCCTGCACGAGAGCGAGCGGCGACGCCGCCGGCAGGAGGACTTCCACACGGCCCTGGACACCCTCGGCCACACGCTGACCCTCATCGTCGACGCGGACGACCAGGTGGTCTACGTGTCCCCCCACGTGTCGGACCTGCTCGGCGTCGACGCCGCAGACCTCGCCGACGGCGGAGCCAGGACCCTGCGCCACCCGGACGACGTGCACAGGATGCTCAGCGCCTTCCAACGGGTGAAGTCGGGAGGGCCGCCGGAGACGGTTCTGGCGCGCGCCCGGACGGCCGACGGCAGGTATCTGTGGCTCGAGGAGACCTACACGAACATGCTCCGCAGCCCGCTCGGCGGCATCGTCATGAACCTGCGCGACGTCACCGAGTCGGTTGAGGCCCGGGCCGCCCTGAGCGCCTCCGAGCGCCGGTTCCGGACCATGGCCGAGTCCGCCCACGAGGGCATGTGGCTGGTCTCGGTCGACGGCCAGACGCTGTTCCACAACCAGCAGCTGCTGGAGCTGGTCGGGCCGCTCGACGCGGCACCGGCGCGCGACCTGGCGCGGCAGCTCGCGGAGCACCTCGACCGCGACGCCCGCTTCGAGGTCGACCACGAGGTGCCCGGCGAGCCCGAGCTGCGGTGCCTGCGCATCTCGGCCGGCGCCTTCCCGCTCGAGGACGGCGGGACCGCCGTCCTGGCGATGGTCATGGACCACACCGACACCCGGCGCGCCGAGCAGGAGCTGCGCCACGCTGCGCTGCACGACGCGCTCACCGGGCTGCCCAACCGCACGCTGGCCCTGGACCGGCTCGAGCACGCGCTGGCCCGGCCCGGGCACCGCGCCGCGGTCCTGCTGGTCGATCTCGACCGGTTCCAGCAGCTGAACGACGCGCGGGGCCACGACACGGGGGACCGGATCCTGATGGCAGCGGCCGGCGCGGTGCTCTCCTCGGTCGCCGAGGGCGACACGGTGGCCCGGGTGGGGAGCGATGAGTTCCTGGTGGTCTGCGAGGACGCCACCGAGTCGGCGGCCCTGCAGGTGGGCCACGACGTCCTCGCGGCCCTCGCGGCGGTGACCCACGTCGACGGGCAACCGGTGCACCTGTCCGCGTCGATCGGTGTCACCACGGGTCCCGGGAGCGCCTCGGACCTCCTGCGGTTCGCCGACACCGCCATGCACGCCGCACGGCGGTCCGGGGGGAGCCGGGTGCGCCGGTTCGAGCCGGCCTTCGCCCGCCGGGCCGAGGAGAGCGACACCCTTGCCCTGGCGCTGCGCGATGCCCTGGCCGACGGGCAGCTGAGCCTGCACTACCAACCCGTCGTCGACCTGGCCTCCGGGGGTGTACTGGGCGCGGAGGCACTGCTGCGCTGGACCCACCAGGGGGTCGTGGTTCCGCCCCAGAAGTTCGTCGCGATCGCCGAGAGCAACGGCCTGTCGGCGTCGCTGGACCGCTGGGTCATCGCCACCGCGCTGCGCGAGTTCGCCGCCCTGAGCACCGCTGGGCACGTGCCTGCGGGGGCGTACGTGGCGGTGAACCTGTGTGCCGCCAACCTCGGAGACTCCCTGCTGGAGTCCTTCCTGCTCGAGCAGGTGCAGCAGAGCGGTCTGCGGCCCGGGGCGGTCGTGCTGGAGATCACCGAGGGCGCCATCATGGACGACCCGAAGGTGGCCGTCGCCCTGCTCGGCGCCCTGCGCGGACACGGCTTCCGGGTGGCGATCGACGACTTCGGCACCGGCTACAGCTCGCTGGCCTACCTGCGCGACCTGCCCGTGACGGCGCTGAAGATCGACAAGAGCTTCGTCGACGACGTCCCCACCAGCGCCGACGCCCGGGCCATCGCCTCCTCCATGGTGGAGCTCGCACGGGCCGTCGGCCTCGATGTCGTGGCCGAGGGGGTCGAGTCGCGCGAGCAGCTGTCTGCCCTGCGAGCGCTCGGCTGCCGGGCCGGCCAGGGGTGGCTGTGGAGCCGGGCGGTGCCTGCGTCCGCCTTCGCCGAGCGGGGCCTCGGGCTGCAGTCCTTCGACGTCACCGGCGGACAGGTGCCCGTGCTGGACGTCGGGCCGACGCCGCACGTGCAGGAGGAGCACGGGCTCGCCCTCATGACCCGGCTGCGCGCGCAGGGGGCCTCCCTGGCCACGACCGCCGCCGCGCTCAACCGGCAGGGCTTTCGCACCCCCACCGGCCTGCGCTGGCACTCGGCGAGCGTGGCCAAGGCGCTGGCCGCGCCGCCGTCGCGCTGACCCGGCTCGTCCGGCGCGGCATGCTGGGGCCATGAGCCTCTACGACCTCGCCGTGCCCACCCTCGACGGCGGTGCCACCACGCTGCAACAGCACGAGGGCGAGGTGCTGCTGGTCGTGAACGTCGCCAGCAAGTGCGGGTTCACCCCCCAGTACGAGGGGCTCGAGGCCCTGCACGCGAGCCGCCGCGACCAGGGGTTCTCGGTGGTGGGGTTCCCGTGCAACCAGTTCCTGTTCCAGGAGCGCGGCGACGCGGGGGCGATCACGGCCTGCGGCGTCAGCTACGGCGTCACCTTCCCGGTGCTCGGCAAGCTCAAGGTGGGCGGCCGGGGGCAGCACCCGCTCTACGCCCTGCTCACCCGGGCCGCCGACGCCGCCGGCAAGGCCGGTCGGGTCCGGTGGAACTTCGAGAAGTTCCTCGTCGGTCGTGACGGCACGGTCCTGCGCCGGTACCGCAGCAGGACCACGCCCGACCAGATCCAGGCCGACGTCGATGCCGTGCTGGCCGGACGCGACCTGCCGGCCTGACGCAGCCCAGGTGCTCGGGTCGGTCCGCCGGTGCCGGGCGTCAGGCCGGCCGGACCGACCGGACGGTCACGGCAGCGGCGGCCGCGGCGCCCAGGCCCACGAGCGCTGCGGACCCGGCCCCGGTGACCGGCAGGCCCGGTGCGGCCGGGTCGGCAGGGGCGGCCGGGGTTGCGACCACCGGTGCGGCGGCGGGCTCGGCGGCCCGCGGCACGGACCGCTCCAGGACCAGCCGGTCGATCTCCACCCCGGTGTCGGTCACGGCGCGCAGCGTCATCGTCGAGCGGCCGCCGGGCGGTCCGGGCACGACGTCGACGGCCAGGACGGCGTAGTCGGAGTAGCGCACCTGCGACCAGGTGACCGCCTCGGGCTCCTGCGTCGCGGGGTTGCGCAGGGGGTTGGTGTCGACGCCGGGACCGCGCCAGACGTAGCTGTTGCTCACCTGGCTGCTGCCGGCTCCGGTGTCGCTCACGCCGTCGCCGCGGAACCGCTCGGCGCTGCCCGGCTGGAACGGGTAGCGGGGCCGACCGCCGGAGCCGACCAGCACGTAGGTGGTGCCGTCGTCGGCCGGGCGCACCGTCGAGCGGTCCGGTGCCTGAGCGGGTGCCGACGCCGTTCCGGATGGGGTCGGTGCGCTCGTACTGGTGGTTGTGCGCCTGCACCACGAGGTCGACGGCGTAGCGGTCGAACAGCGGGGCGAGGGCGTCGCGGACACCGCCGTCGGAGGCGTGCGTCTTGCTGGTCGAGAACGCGCAGTGGTGGAAGAACGCGACGACGAACTCCACCGTCGGATCGGAGCGGTAGGCCTTGAGCCGCTCCTCCAGCCAGGTCAGCTGCGCGCCGCCGCTGTAGCCGGAGTTGGCCGGGATCTCGGCGCTGAGGTCGTTGGCGTCCAGGCTCAGGACCGCCACGTTGCCGTGCTGGAAGCGTGTAGACCGACGGGCAGCCGGTGGGTCCGTTGGTCGGGCAGGGCCAGACGCTGCAGGTGGCCGCCGTAGCCGTGCGAGAGGTCGGCCCGCGGCGGGACGTTCTGCGGTGTCCCGTAGAGCGCCTCCATGTCGTGGTTGCCGGTGGTGAACATCCAGGGCGTGGTGGCGGCGCTGCGCTCGATCATGGCGAAGTACGCCGACCAGGCGAAGGGGTCGTAGTCGTTGGTCTGCGCCAGCTGCGTGCTGAAGGTCTCGGGGGCGCCGAGGCCCTGTGCGTCGGCGTAGCAGATGTCGCCGGCCAGCAGGTGGAAGGCCGGGCGCCTGGTCGGCGATCCGGTCGACCAGCGCGGACGCCGGCACGGTCGCTGCGGCGGGTGTCGTCGGCGTCGTAGGCGTTGCGGACGTCGCGCCCCGAGCGGGGGTCGCGGACGTCGGTCCCGTGGTCGCCCAGGGCGGTGAAGGTGAACGGCTCGCGGCTGCCGCGGCGCGGGTGCGGTGGTGAAGACGGCGTCGGGCGTGACGGTGCCGTCGGGCAGGCGGAAGCGGTAGTGGTAGCGCGGTGCCGGCTCGAGGGCGTCGAGCGCGGCGTGCGCGAACCACTGCTCGGCGCCGGTGACGACCGGCCCGGCCGACGGGATCTGCGAGACCAGGTGGCGGACCTCGACCGGCACGGTCGTGCCGTACGCGCCCGTGCGCCCGACGTCGGCGACGAGCTGCCCCGCGGGAGGCGCGCCCGGTGAGCTCGCCGGAGAGCCGGACGGAGTGCTGCGCGTCGGCGCCGAACGACAGCCGCCGCCCGACGACGGTGACGCCGCCGGCCGCGTACGCCCGGGACAGCCCGCGGGCCCACGGGTCCGTCGACAGCGCGAGCGCGGCCAGGGCGGCGCCGCCGCCGCGCAGCGCGGACCGCCGGCTGACCGGGTGGCGGCGCAGGTACGCCGTGATCCAGCGGACTGCTCACGGATGGTCATGTCCCGCGCCAGCGAGGCGGGGACGCCGGAACGGGGGACCTCGTCGGGATCGGAGACGGCGCGCACGCTGCACCGTACGTCGGCCCGCCCGCCGTGGCGCCCGACGTCGGGGGCTGTTCATGCGACGTTCAGCCAACGGGTTGAGGGGGAACGGGGCCCGCCATGGAGCACTTCGACATCGCGACCGTTGCCAGCAAGAGCGCGGACTTCCGCCGCGTCCTGTGGACGGGGGAGCACACCCAGCTCGTCGTCATGACCATCCCGCCCGGGGGCGAGATCGGCGTGGAGACCCACGACGAGAACGACCAGATCCTCAGCTTCCTGAGCGGTGTGGGGAAGGCGGTGATCGAGGGGAAGGGCAAGGCGGTGAAGGCCGGCGACGTCGTGGTCGTGCCGGCCGGCAAGGAGCACAACTTCCTCAACACCGGTCCGAACCCGCTGGTCCTCTACACGGTCTACGGCCCGCCCGACCACGCCGACGGCGCCGTCCATGCGACCAAGGAGGAGGCGGACGCGCTCGAGGAGGCCGGCAAGGACGAGCCGCCCACCTCCTAGGGGCCCGCTCGTGCGGGTGTTCACTGCCCGCATGAGCACCCTGGACCTGTCCGGACGCCGTGCGGTCGTCACCGGTGCGGCGAGCGGGATCGGTGCCGCGTGCGCCGTCCGGCTCGCCGCCGCCGGTGCGGACGTCGTCGTCGTCGACCTCGACGAGGCCGGCGCACGCGCCGTGGCCGACCGGATCGGCGGGACGGCGCTGGCGCTGGACCTCGGCGACATGGCCGCCGTCGAGCGGCCTGCGTGGCGGGCGGGCCGCTCGCCACGGCGGACGTGCTGGTGAACAACGCCGGGCTGCAGCACGTGGCGCCGGTGGAGGAGTTCCCGGTCGACCGCTTCGCGCTGATCCTGCGGGTGATGCTCGAGGCCCCGTTCCGGCTCGCCCGGGCCGCCCTGCCGCACATGTATGCGCAGGGCTGGGGACGGCTGGTCCACGTGTCGAGCGTGCACGGCCTGCGGGCGTCGCCGAACAAGTCGGCGTACGTGACGGCCAAGCACGGCCTGGAGGGCCTGTCGAAGACCCTCGCCCTGGAGGCCGGCGGCCGCGGGGTCACCAGCAACACGGTCTGCCCGGGCTACGTGCGCACCCCCCTGGTGGAGGGGCAGATCGCCGCGCAGGCCCGGACCAGGGGCATCCCGGAGTCCGACGTCGTGGAGCAGGTGATGCTCGCAGCCTCGGCGGTCAAGCGGCTGCTCGAGCCGTCGGAGGTGGCCGAGGCGGTGGCCTTCCTGTGCTCGGACGCGGCCTCGTACAGCAACGGGACGGCACTGGTCCTGGACGGCGGCTGGACCGCCCGGTAGCTAGCCGACGGTGAAAGCCGGGTCGGTGCCCGCGGCGATCGTGGCAGCGGGCACCGTGAAGGGCGCCGTCCGCAGGAACGACTCCAGGCGCGGGTTGGACGCTCCCTCGGCCTCGGTGGCGGGACCGCCGAGCACCGGCAGGGTCACGCTGCCGCCGCTGACCGCCACCGTCTGCTGCGTCGGCACGTGCACGTAGGCCTCGGCGTTGGCGCCCGACACCAGCACGCCGACCCGGTGACCCGGCCGGAAGACGTCCAGTCGGTCGGGAACAGCCGCACCGGACGCGGGCCGGCACCGGTCGACGAGCGCGGCGCCGCGGCTGAACATCGTCGCCTGCCCGTCCGGTCCGACGTCGTAGAGGTTGACCGCGACGTTGACGCGCGGGACGACCGGCGCGACTGCCGACGGTGGCTGACGGCACGCCGGCGATCCGCGCCTCGGCGGGTGGCCGGCGGCGGAGAAGGTCCACGCGCCGGCGCCGGTCGTGCTTGCTGCCGACCGGGCGCCGACCCCGCCGGGGCCGGCCGCGGCGTCGTTGCTGCCGACGTTGTTGGCGTCGTCGACGTAGCTGCCCGGCTTGAGCGCTGCCGACGAGCGGCGTCGCGTCGCCGGCGGCCAGCCGTCGTCGGCGGTCCAGCGCCGTCTGAGGACTGGGCCAGCGACGGCGGGGTCGGTGACTCGCCGGCGCGACGCCCCGCAGGTGCTGGTCGTAGAAGCGCAGACCTCGTCGAACAAGTCGGCCCGGCCCATGGCCAGGCGACCGCCGACGCGGTCGTTGCCGCGGACGTGGTCCCACCAGCCGATCCACAGCCGCTTGGGCCCGGCGAGCGCGTTGAAGTAGTCGACCGCCCCGCCGCCGATGTTGGTGTTGGTGTCGAGGTAGCCGGTGGTCATGAAGGTCGGGCACGGTGCTGCCCTTGCGCCTTGGTGACGAAGTCGCGGTCCGTCCAGAAGTCGATGGTCGGGTCGTCGAGGTAGTGCTCGGCCAGCAGCGCCTGGCAGTCCGCGCTGCGGCTCGCCGAGTTGACGATGTACTCCGGGTCGTCTCTGCGGGCTGAAGCCGCCCTCGGCCGCGGAGCCGTAGGTCACGGCGGGGTAGGCGACCGACTGCAGGAAGCGCACCCGGTCGTTGTAGGAGCCGCGGTAGCGGTCGGGCACGACCTGCTGGGCGACGACGGCGGCCAGGCCGGCCGGCCGCAGCGCCGCGCCGACCATGCCGGTGTTGGCGTCGTAGCTCTTGCCGTACATCCCGACCTTGCCGGTGGACCAGGGCTGCGTGGCGGCCCAGTGCACCGCGGTGACGACGTCGCTCTGCTCGCCCGGGCCCGAGGATGTCCAGGCAGCCCGACGAGCCGCCGGTGCCGCGCAGGCTGACCTGCACCACGGAGTAGCCGCGCTCGAACACGTTGGCGCCCTCGAAGAAGTCGAAGAAGCGGTTGGTCGGGCCCGGGCGTCTCGTCTGGTGCGCGTGAGCCCGAGGTAGGGGCTGACGACCAGGATCACCGGGGTGCGCACGTCGGCGGCCAGACCGCGCCGGGCCGCAGCACGTCGGCGTGCAGGCGCTCGCCGTCGGGGGTGTCGAGGTAGGTCTGCGTCCAGGTGGCGCCGGCCGGGGCGACGGCGGCGGAGCCGGGCGGGACCAGGACGGCGGCCACGGTGAGCGCGGCACCCAGCAGCACGGCGCGGGGACGGGACAGGACGGTCATGCCGGACTCTTCGGCGGCGCGGCCCGATGTCCTGTCTCAGCCGGCGAACTCCCAGTGCCAGGGCTCGGGCTTGCTCCCGCCGGGCTGGGCCCAGGAGGGCAGGAACCAGCCGAAGGCGGCCGCGTTCTCGACCAGCCAGGCGTGCAGGGCGCCGTCGAAGCGCTCGGCCCCGCCGCACAGGTCGGCCGCGACCCCCCAGCCGTGGTTGCTCGTTCCCGGGACCGCGGCCAGGGTGGGCTTGGCGGCCCGCACCGCCACCTGCTCGGGGAGGCTGCGGTAGGAGTCGGTGACGCACAGCGGTGCGCCCTGCTGCTCGGCGTAGTGCCGCGAGAGGTCGTTGAACGCGGCGGCGGCGTCGGCCCGCAGCACCTGGCCGGCGGTGCCCCACAGCGGGCACAGCGCCGACTCCGGGAGCGTGCCGTTGGCGTAGCCCGCGAGCGCGCCGCCCTGGCAGGTGCCGGTGGGGCGCGGCACGAGGGCTCCCGCCAGGGCCGACGCCGGGATGCCGGCCCGCGCGCGCTCACCCGCGATGGCCTCCGCCCGGGCGAGCAGGGCCTCCCGCCGCTCGGCGAGCGTGGCGGCGTCGACGGCGAGGGCGACCTCGCGGGCGCGCAGGTCGACGAGTCGGGCCTGCGCGGCGACCGCCGCCTCGGCCGCGGTCTGCGCCGCGAGCGCCTGCGCCCGGAGCGTGCGCGCGGTGGCCGAGGCCTGCTGCTGGCGCCGGGCCGCGGCCCGCTGGGCGGCGGCCGCCTCCTGGAACCGGGTGTAGGCGCCGGCGCGGCCCTCGCCCACCTGCTGGGCGACCTCGACGTCGTGCAGGAGGTTGCCCGGGTGCGCGGTGACCAGTGCCGCGGCGAGGTAGGAGATGCCCTGCTGCTGCGGCCCACGGCGGTACAGCGCACCCGCGAAGCCGTCGAGGGACTGCTTGGCCAGGGCCACCCGGTAGCGGGCGACTGCCAGCACGCGGACGGACTCAGCGGCGGCCCGGTCGGCGTCGTCGGCGGCCCGGTCGGCCCGCTGGCGCTCCTCGAGGGCGCGCCGGGCGGTGTCCCGGGTGGCGGTGAGCCGGTCGGACTGTGCGGCGAGGTCGGTGGTCAGGCGGTCGGCCTGGCTGCGCAGCGCGGCGGCTCCGGCGGGGCCGGACAGGGACGTCGCGGCGCGGGGGGCCGGGCTGGGGTTCGACCCCGCGAGGGCAGCGGTGGGGTGGGCCGCGACGAGCATCAGGGCGAGCAGGGCCGGGACGGCGTGCCGCAACGCGGTGGGGCGCAGCGCGGGCACGTGGGGCTCCTAGCGGGCATGGCCGGTCCCGGTCGGGGCGACTCCTTCCAGGGCCATCGGCAGGACCTGCCCGGGCCTTCAGGGCTTTTACGGGCCGGTCGCGTCCCCGCGGAGCGGGGCGGCGGCGAACTCCCGCAGCCCTTCGTCCAGCCCGATCTCGGCGGAGAAGGCGAGGGCGGACCGGGCCCGCTCGGGCGAGGCGACCACGTGGCGGACATCGCCCAGGCGGTACTGGCCGGTCACGACCGGGGCCGGACCGCCCGCCTCGCGGGCCAGGACCTCGGCGACCTCGCCGATGCCGACGGGCCGGCCGCTCGCGATGTTGAACGGGTGCAGGCCCGGACCCGGCTCGGCCTGCAGCGCCAGCAGGTTCGCCCGGGCGACGTCGCGGACGTGCACGAAGTCACGCTGCTGGCGGCCGTCCTCGAAGACCCGCGGCGCCTCGCCCCGGGCCAGCGCGCTGCGCCACAGGGACGCGACACCGGCGTAGGGCGTGTCCCTGGGCATCCGCGGCCCGTACACGTTGTGGTACCGCAGGGCCACCACGCTGCCCCCGGTGCCCCGGGCCCAGGCCGACGCCAGGTGCTCCTGGGCGGTCTTGGTCGCGGCGTAGACGCTGCGCGGGTCCAGCGCAGCGTCCTCCGGCACGAGCTCCCACGACAGGTCGGCGCCGCAGGACGGGCAGGCCGGTTCGAACCGACCGGCGTCCAGAGCGGCGACCTGCGCGCGGTCCGGGGCGCACCAGGCCGTGCCGGGGGCAGGCGTAGCGACCTTCGCCGTAGACGACCATCGAGCTGGCCAGCACGAGGCGGCGCACCCCCGCGCGGTCCATGGCGGCGAGCAGCACGGCGGTACCGAGCTCGTTGGAACCGACGTAGTGCGGCAGGTCCTGCAGGTCCACCCCCAGGCCCACCACGGCCGCCTGGTGGCACACGGCGTCGATGCCGGCGAGGTCGACGCCGTTCCGCACGTCCTGGTGCACGCGGGTGGCCCGGGGGTCCAGCGCGTCCGGCCAGCCGCCGGGGTGCACGTCGGGGAGCAGGGCGTCGACGACGACCACCTCGTGGCCGGCGTCGAGCAGGGCCGGGGCGATGTGGCCGCCGATGAAGCCGGCGCCGCCGGTCAGCAGGATCCTCACGGGCGGGCGCGGACCCGCTGAACCAGGTAGAGCAGACCGCTCCCGGCGAACAGGGCCGCCGTGACCAGCAGGTAGTGACCGAGGTAGTCGTCCTGGTTGCGGCTGCTGGCATAGCGGAACGAGCCCTCGCTGTGCTGGAGGACGACCGGCCAGAAGACCAGCAGCAGCAGGCCGGACAGCAGGGCCGGCACCCGCACGTAGTTGACGGCCGACCGGCCGAGGACCCGTCCGGCCCCCCGGTCGAGCGCCGTGTAGACCGGGTAGAGCAGGAAGTCGTGCAGCACGACGGCGCCGCCGAACCACAGGCCGATCCGGAACAGCGCCGGACCCTGGGCCACGGCGCCCACCGCCACACCGGCCAGCACCAGGCAGAGCAGCACGGAGAGCAGGTGCACCGCGGAGGCGCCGTAGAGCGCCCGGAGGGCCTTCATGCGCGCACCTCGATCGCGCGGACCCACTTGGTGTTGTGGACCCCGGGCAGGGACGGTGCGATGACGCGGGCGGGGTAGCCGTGGTTCGGCGACAGGTCGGCCCCGTTCACCTTCAGGGCCAGCAGCGCGTCGGGGTGGGTCAGGTGCTGGGTGCCGAGGGTGGCCCGGGCGAAGGCCCCGTTCTGCTCGAGGGAGGAGACGACGGCGCTCGCCGGCCGGTCGATCCCGGCCCGCGCGACGAGGTCGCGCAGCCGCACGCCGGTCCAGGTCTGCACGGTGGACCAGCCCTCGACGCAGGCGATCGGGAGCTCCACGGTGTGCTGGGGCATCGCGAGCAGCTGCGCGCGCGAGAGCACGACCGGCTCGGGACCGAGCAGCGACAGGGTCCAGTCGTCGCCGGTCATGGCCTCGGTGATCCCGGCCCCCTTGGCCGTGCGGTTCACCTGGAAGTCGGTGGGGCCGTCACCGTAGGACTGGCCGCGCGGCGACAGCACCGCGGTCGGTCGCAGCGCGTCGCTCAGGGTCTGGCCGACCGACACCGCCGTGACGGTGAGGGCGGCGCCACCGACCAGGGCGAGCGCACCGCGGCGGCTCATCGTGCCGTCGGCGGGCTCGGCCGCGACCAGGCCGTGCTCGTCGGGAGGCTCGGGCGCGGTGGTGGGTGTGCGCAGCTCCTCCCGCAGCGACCGGGTCCGCAGCGAGCGCAGCATCACGGGGAGCTTGAGCACGACGTGGGCGGTGAAGGCGGCCAGGAACACCCAGGCGCCGTAGTAGTGGCCGGTGTAGAAGTCGAAGCCGAAGACGTAGTCGTACTGGATGTTCAGCACGCCGGTGGACAGCTCGAACAGGATCCCGCCGACCAGCAGCGCAATCGTCAGGCGCTCCAGCAGCTCGGCCACCGAGCGCGCCGGGGGCCAGACGAACAGCCGGGGGACCACCGACCAGAGCTTGGCCAGCACCACCGGCACCAGGGCGAGCCCGAGCCCGACATGCAGTCCCTGGTTCAGCCGGTACAGCCAGGAGGGCCGGGCCGGCCAGGGAAAGTGCGGGAAGCGCAGGAACGGGTCGGCCGGGAAGGCGTTGCCGGGGAAGCGCGGCTCGTAGGCCGCGTAGGACAGGAAGCCGGTGAGGATGACGACCGGGAGGCCGATCAGCAGCACCGCGCCGAAGACGGCGGTGAGCCACGGACCGCGCAGGGGGCTCTTCCACACCCGCGGGTCGAGCACCCGCAAGGGTGGCCGGTGCTGCTCGACCGCCCGCCACAGCCCGGCCGGGAAGCCGTAGGCGTGCTCGGTCGCGGTGGGCTCTGTCTCGGTGCTCGTCATGCGACCTCCTGGACGGCGAGGGCTCGCGCCAGGGCGACGAAGTGCCGGCCGGACGCCTCCCAGGTCTCGACGGCGTGCAACCCGGCGGGCAGCGCGATGTCCTCGGCGTCCCCGGCGGCGACGTGCGCCCACGGGAACCACGTGCTGATCCGCCCCGGTGTCTCCAGGCGCACCTGGACCCGGCGGGTGGAGGTGGACGGGGGCTCGAGCTCGACGACGACGCGGCCCTCCGGCGACAGCAGCGAGGCGGCCCGTCGCAGCAGGGCCACCGGGTCGCCGCCGATGCCGATGTTGCCGTCGGCGAGCAGAACGGTCGACCAGCGGGTGCCGTCGAGCACGGCGTCGTGGACCGAGGCCTGCAGCACCTGCGCACCGCGGGCCCGGGCGAGGTCGACCGCGACCGGGGCGACGTCGACGCCCGTGCAGGCGACCCCGGCGGCGAGCAGCGCGTGGACGAGGCGACCCGGGCCGCACCCGACGTCGAGGGTGGCACTGCCGCAGCGGGCCAGCAGCTCGGCGTCACCGGGCGCCTCGGCGCTCACGTAGCGGGCGACGTCGAGCGGGAGCGTGTTGCCGTCGTCGTAGCGCACCCGGGCCGCTCCCGCGTGCAGGGCCGCGCCGTAGACGTCGAGGGGGTTCACGCGCCGACCGCCCCGACGGCCCGGGCCGCCCCGGCCGCAGTGAGCAGGGGGGCGCGGTGCTGCGACCACCATCGGGCCAGCGCCGTGTCCGGCGGGAGGTCGCGGGCCACGGCGTCGAGATCGTCGGTCGTGTCGATGTCGCGTAGCACCGGGAGCAGCACGGGCGCCAGGCCCAGCTCGACCAGGCGCTCGGCCTGGGCCGCACCCGTTCGGCCGGTCGACATCGGCACGCCCGAGAACGCCCGGGGGTGCGGCCGGTGCAGGCCGAGAGCCCACCAGCCGCCGTCGGCGGCATGGCCGAGGACGGCGTCGGCCGGCGGGCGGGCGGCGCTGCCCAGCAGCGTCGTCGCGGCGGTGGTGAGCAGCTCGGTGGTGAGCTGGGGGGTGTCCATCCCGACCAGGAGCAGCGGCAGGCCGGTGCCGTCCTCGCCGGTGAAGGCGTCGTCGAAGGCGGCGGTGAGCCGCTCGGCCAGGCCGGTCCCGCGCTGGGGGAGCACGGCCGTGCCGGCCGGCAGGGAGAAGTCGAGCTGCCCGTCGAGCACAAGGGTGCGCGCGGCGACCGGCGTGGCGGCGACGGCGGCGAGCGTGTCCGCGAGGGCGGCGGCGGCGACGTCGGCGGCCTGCTGGGGGGTCAGCGCGGGGGTCAGGCGCGTCTTGACGCGGCCGGCGAGCGGCTGCTTGGCCAGGACGAGCACGTGGCAGGAGAGCGGGGTCACGGCCTGTTCCTCTCCACGGGAGTACCTACCGACGCACGCGAACGGGGAGCGGGCACCGGGCCCGCTCCCCGTCGGGAACTGCGTGGACTAGCTGGACGGGACCGCGAGGGTGATCTTCGCGACGCCGACGAGCGCGAACTCCTGCACGGCGGTGGTCTTGTAGGTCATGTTGAGCAGGTCCGCAGCGGCCTTGGTCAGCTTGACCTGGGTGCCCTCGAGGATCGCGTTGCTGCCCTCGGTGCGCAGCGGCTGGAGGGTGCTGCCGTCGAGGAAGAACAGCGGGGCGTCCTGCACGACGGAGGTGCCGTTGGCGGAGACGTCACCGAACAGCATGGACTTGCCGGGGTCGACGTTGAAGTTGGTCAGCTCGACCTTGATGCCACCGCCGGTGAGGGACAGGCCCGAGCCGTCGTGGTTGATGAGGCCCTGCACGTACGGGTCCACGGTGCCGGGCTTGTAGTAGGTGGCGCTGCCGCCGGTGATCGGGAAGGAGGCGACGCCCTCGGTCGAGATCTTGGCGGTGCCGACCGGCGCGGGGGTGAGCTTGAGGGTCTGCAGGCCGGCGACGAACGCGCTGTCGAGGGTCACCTCGGTCATCTCACCGGTCAGGTTGTCGATCTGGGCGACGGGCTTGCTGCTGTCGCCGGCGGCGCTGTCCTTCTTCTCGTCGTCGTTGCCGCAGGCGGCGAGCGACAGGGACAGGGCGCCGACGAGGGCGAGGGAGGCGAGCTTGCGCATGGGGTGGGTCCTCTCGAGGTGCGGCGTACGCCGCGGGGTGTCTGGTGCGGCGGGAGCGCCGCTGTGGTGTCTGGTGGTCGTTCGCCCCGGGGTCCGGAACGGTTCACAGCCGCCGGGTGGCGGTGGTCACTCGGGACGGTGCAGCCATGGTTGCTTGTGACCAGGCCGACATGCCGAACGCCCCCGGTCAGGAGCGGCCGGAGGCGTTCGGGGAGTGCGGGGGAGCGAGCTACTAGCCGGCGGGGACGGCCAGCGTGATCTTCGCGACGCCGACCTTGAAGAACTCGGCCAGGGCGGTCACGTTGTAGGTCTTGTTCAGCAGGTCGGCCGCCGCCTTGGTCAGCGACACCGTGGTGCCCTCGAGGATGGCGTCGCCACCCTCGGTGCGCAGCGGCTGGAGGGTGCTGCCGTCGAGGAAGAACAGCGGGGCGCCCTTGACCACGGACGTGCCGTTGGCGGAGACGTCACCGGTGAGGACCGACTTGGCCGGGTCGACGACGAAGTTGGTGAGCTCGACCTTGGTCTTGCCGTCGGTGAGCGACAGGCCCGAGCCGTCGTGGTTGATCATGCCCTGCACGTAGGGGTCCACGGTGCCGGGCGTGTAGTAGGTCGCGCTGCCGCCGGTGATCGGGAAGGTGGCGACGCCACCCTCGATCTTCGCGGTGCCGACGGGCGCCGGGGTGAGCTTGAGGCTGGTGAGGCCCTCGACGAAGCCGGCGTCCAGGGTGACCTGGGTCATCTTGCCGGTGAGGTTGGCGATCTGGGCGACCGGCTTGGTGTCGCCACCGGCCGTGTTGTCGGTGCCGGTGTCGGCGTCGTTGCCGCCACAGGCCGACAGGGTCAGGGCCAGCGCGCCGGCGAGGGCGAGGGAGGTGAGGCTCTTGCGCATGCGGGTCAGGGTCCCTTCACAGGGGTGGCGGGAGGTCCGCCACCTCGTTGCGTTACTTACCCACTCGTTCGACCTCCCCCGGCGTCCGGTTCGGTCGACCCCGTGTGAGGACAGCCACAGGGTGGAGCGGTCGTAGGGTCCGTGCGGTGACGCGGACCCGGGTGCTGACCGCCGGCGCCGTCGTGGGCCTGGTCGTGCAGGCGCTGCTGGCGCACCGGACGGCGCTGCCGGGCGGGATCATCGACCGGCGCTACGTGCTGCTCGGGGAGATCGCGCTCTGGGCGCTGGTCTCGGCAGCGACGGTGCTGTGCGTGCTGCGCCTGCCGCGGCGGCTCGCCGTGGGGCTCATCGTCGGTGGAGCGCTGCTGGTGCGGCTCGCGGCCCTGTCCGACAAGGCGCCGCTGTCGGACGACCTCTACCGCTACGCGTGGGACGGCGTCGTGCAGAGCCAGGGCATCGACCCCTACCGGTACGTCCCGGTCGACCCGGCGCTGGCCCCCCTGCGCGACATCGCCGGCATGGCCTGGATCTGGCCGCCGGACGAGCGCGGCACGAAAAAGCAGACGAAGATCAACCGGTCGTCGGTGCGGACCATCTACCCGCCGGCGGCCGAGGCCTGGTTCTGGCTGGAGCACCAGCTGATCCCGCTGACCGCGCAGGACCGCGGCTACGAAGGGGCCGGCCTGGTCCTGGACCTCGCAGTGCTGGCCTGCCTGCTGGCCCTCGCGCGCGACCCCCGGTGGGCGGCGGTCTACGCCCTGACCCCGCTGCCGGTGCTGGAGGCCGTGCAGAATGCCCACGTCGACGTGCTCGGCGTGCTCCTCGTGCTGGGGGCCGTGGCGCTGGAACGCCGTGGACGGACCCTGCCGGCCGCGGCGGTCCTGGCGCTCGCGGCGCTGGTGAAGGTCTACCCCGCCCTGCTGTTCCCCCTGCTCCTGCGGCGCCGGCCCGTGGCGGTCGTCGGGGTGGCCCTCGGCGTGGCGGTGGCCGGCTACCTGCCGCACGTGCTGGCGGTGGGCGCCGACGTCCTGGGCTATCTGCCGGGCTACCTGTCGGAGGAGCAGTACTCCTCGGGCAGCCGCTACCTGCTGGTGGGCCTGCTCGGCCTCGGCGGGACGGCGGCGACGCTCGTGGTCGTGGCCGGGGTGCTCGGCCTGGTCGGCTGGGCGCTGCGGACCTCCCTGCCCCTGCCGGACGCCGGCGCGAGACTGCTGTCGGGGGTCTTCCTGCTGGTCACTCCGGTGCAGCCCTGGTACTCGCTGCTGCTGGTCGCGCTGGTGGCGCTGTCGGGCTGGTGGCCGGGGCTCGCGGTGGCCGCCGCCGGCTATCCGCTGTTCTTCGCGACCATCCTGGACGGTCCGGCCGACCTCGTGGGGCGGCTCGGCTACGGCGCGGCTCTGCTGGTGGTGGCCGTCAGCGCAGGTAGGGCAGCGCGGCGTGCACGGCTGCCTGCTCCCCCCTGACCACCAGGACCCGGCCGAGCTCGGCCTGCAGCCGGTCGACCTGCTCCTGCACGCTGCCCTGGCCGTCACCGTGCCGGGCCACCCGCCGGCCGTCGAGCAGGGCGGCCCGCCGCACCGAGAGCTCGCCCTCGTCGTCGGCGGGGAAGCGGGTGAACAGCAGCAGCGAGACGGCCGCCTCCATGACGTGACTGCCCGCCTCGGCGGCGTGCCGGGGCGACAGCGCCTTCGGCAGCCTCGGCTCGGCCAGCTGGTCGGACACCAGGCGGACCGCCACGGTGCGGGCGCCGAAGAACCCCCTCCCCGGTGACCCGCGGCGATCGCCGCCTCGACCAGGTCGGCCAGGCGCTGGGGCGAGGGCTGCCAGTCGAGCCGGGCGGGCAGCCCCGTGGCCGCGACCCGGGCGGCCAGCGCCGTGTCGCTCGTCCAGTGGGCGTGCGGGGGGCCGTCCGGGTCGCTGGCCCGGACCCGGGCGACCAGGACGTCGAGCAGGCTGTCGCCGAGCCACTCGAGCCGTTGGAACGCTCGCCCACGGGGGTCCAGCAGCGCGGGAACGTCGTCGACGGGCACGACGACACCGAGCTGGGCATTGAGCAGGGCCCGCTCCTCGGGCGTGCTGCCGGTGCGGAGCTGGTCGGGCGGTGAGGTGGTCACGGGGCCAGTCTGCTGCTCACGGCGGGTCGCGACGTCACGGCAGCAGCCGGATGCTCACCGCGCGCCACAGCGCCGGGCTGGCCAGCAGGACCCGGTGCCGGGGGTCCGGCACGTCGATCAGCCGGTCGACGACGAGCGGCTGAAGGCGTGCGAGCCGGCGGTCGGCCAGCACCGCGTCGACCGCGGTCCGCTCGCCACCGGTGACGACGGCGTCGAGCCGCTCGTCGCCGAGCAGCCGCACGGCGTTGTCGGCCGCTGTCGCGTAGGCCACGGTGACCTGGTTGTCGCGCCGCCGGGCGAACCGCTGCTGGCTCTGACCGCCGGCGGCGCTGCGGCCGTGAACCTGGCGGCTGCCGACCTTGCTGCTCACCAGGCGGGGCGGCCGGCCGGTCGCCCTCGAAGACGCCCGCGGCGTAGCCGCCGAGCCGCACGAGCAGGACACCGACCCGCAGGCCGGCGCCAGCTCATCGCTGACGGGGCGGAACGGCGGGACGAGCTCGGCCGTCGCACCGTCCGCCGCGCGGTGCACCAGGCCCTCGACCTCGACCGGCCCGTGCCGTTCCGCGAACCCGGCCAGCCACCGCTCCAGCCGGTCCGGGCGACGTCGACCCACCGTCCCCCGCCCGCCGCGGGACGGCTGCTGCTCATGGGGGCAGACCGTACGGTGGCCCCCGTGTGGACCACCTGCGCGAGCCCCCTCGGCGAGGTGCTCGTCGAGGCCCGCGACGGCGTCGTCGTGAAGGTGCTGTTCTCGCCCTTCGAGGTCCCCGCCCACGCGCCGACGCCGGACGACCCCCTCCTGCAGCAGACGGTCCGGGAGCTCGACGAGTACTTCGCCGGGCAGCGCCGCGACTTCGAGGTACCGGTCGGCCCGCCGGGGACGCCGTTCCAGCAGGCGGTGTGGGCCGAGCTGCGGCGCGTGCCCTACGGCGAGACCGCCACCTACGGCGAGCTGGCCCAGCGGCTGGGGTCCCCCGGGGCGGTCCGCGCCGTCGGGTCGGCCAACGGGCGCAACCCGGTCGCCGTGATCGTGCCCTGCCACCGCGTCATCGGCAGCGACGGGAACCTGCGCGGCTACGCCGGCGGGGTGGAGCGCAAGACCGCGCTGCTCGCCATCGAGCGCGACAAGGGTGAGGGCACGCTCTTCTAGGCCTTCGCGCACGACGTCGGCGAGACCGGCGTGCCGGTGCGCGGGAGGGGTCAGCCGGCCCAGCGCTGCTGCTCGGCGTGGCGCTGATCGGCCCAGCCCAGCTCGTCGACCAGGCGGGAGTCGCGCAGCCGGAGGGTCTTGTGGCCCTCGTGGACGTCATGGTGGTGGTGCTCGCACAGCGGCGCGAGGTCGGCCTGGCGGGTCAGCCCGGTCTTCCAGAACGGCTCGACGTGGTGCGGGACCGTGCCGGTGAGGGTGCAGCCGAGGACGGCGCAGGTGCTGCCCCAGACCGCGCGCACGACCCGGCGTTCGCGTGCGGTGGCGTGTCGGTGCTCCCCGCTGGCCCCGACCGGCCGGCCGTGGGCGTCGCGCAGGACGACGCTGAGCAGGCTGCGGCAGGCGTGGGCGCGGAGCTGGCTGCTGGTGAGGGGGACGTCGCCGTGGCTGGTCCGCAGCCGGCCGGGTGGCGCTCCGGGTCTGCCCTGCAGGGCCTCGAGGGGAGCGAGGACCGTCAGGGCGGTGAGCGGGGGACCGCTGCTTGCGGGCCGGACGCCGAGGACGTCGACCAGCAGCTGGGCGAAGGCGTCGTGCCACCGCTGCTCCCTGGACGGGAGCGGCGTGCCCTGCTCGGCGGGGTCGGAGAGGGAGGCGGGGCCGAACGGGTCACGCTCGCGTCCGGGGCCGGTGGTGCCGAAGGCGTCGGTGTCCGCGCTGTGGTCGGGGGCGGTGCCGGCGGAGCGCGGGTCGTCGTTCCCGCTCTCCGGCGCACGCGCGTCGCCCCCGGCGCCAGGCCGGCCGAACACGTCCTCGCCCGACGCCTCCACCGGGTTCTCGGCTGCCTTCTGCGGGCGGGTCCGGGCGAGCAGCTGGTCGTAGGCCAGCTGCCCGACCTCGTCGGTCAGGTGGGCCCGCAGCGACCAGCCGCCGCCCCGGAGCTTGCGCAGCACCAGGCTCCGGTCCCGGTAGGCCTGCTCGACCGCCTCGTCGGCCTGCGCCTCGGGCTGCAGGGCGTCGATCAGCAGACCGACGGCAGGGCCGACGTCGGCCGGCGCGAGCTCCTGGCTCAACAGCACCAGCGCCGGCTCGAGCCGGTCTGCCGGGCCGGACCAGGAGTCTTCGAGCCCCGCCTGCACCGCGGCGGCGAGCCGGCCCCGACGCGTCTCGAACAGGGCGTGCTGCTCGGGCGTCGGCTCCAGGCACGCCGCGCCGGCCCAGACGCTCATCGCGTCGCCGAGCCCGTCGACCAGCACAGCCTGCAGCTGCTCAGGCTGCACCTGCGCCGGCACACGGGACAGCTGCCCGGCCACCAGCATCGCCGTCCGCAGCGCCAGCGACCCCTCCGCCACCGCCGCCTCCAGCCGCGGCCGGGCCCGCAGCGCCCGCCACGCCCCCAGCTGCCCGCGGTCGCCGCCTGGCAGGGTCCGCAGCCACGTCCGGGTCGACCCGGCCTGCCGCCGCTGCCACAGGTCGCGCTGCTCGACGTCCCCGACCGCACGGACCCCCGCGAGCGCCACCCGGTCCTGCGCCGCCAGCAGCGCCTCCGCCCGGGCGACCGCCACGCCTGGCGGAAGGAGCGAGGGGTCGACCGTCAGGACCTGCTCGACGGCCGCGGTCAGTGCCTCGAGGTCCGCAGCGGGAGCCGCGGCCGGACGGGTCCACGGCACGCCGGGCGTCGCCCACTGCTCGCTCTCCGCCACGGCTGCCCCCTCCCCCTGATCGCTACGACGATCGTCCCAGGGGGGTCCGACAGTTTTGGGTCTC
Source organism: uncultured Actinomycetota bacterium (assembly GCA_963761695.1). Taxonomy (GTDB): domain Bacteria; phylum Actinomycetota; class Actinomycetes; order Mycobacteriales; family SCTD01; genus RYN-122. The sequence continues at coordinate 100,349 of CAVXIB010000015.1, forward strand.
GGAGGCTCCGTTCATCGTTGCTCCGTTCACGCGTGACGTCATCGTGATGTCGTGGGCCGCGACCGACCCACCGACTCCTCGACCAGCGCGCCCACCCGCAGCAGGCCAGGCCAGGCCGGTGGACGCCTCAGGCGGTGTCCATCACCCGGAAGCTCTCGGCCAGGCGCCCCTCGCCGAGCCCGCCGGCCTGGGCGTTCAGCGACAGCCAGCCGCGCAGCATGCCCTCGAGGTCGGCCATGTGCTCGGTCTGCGAGGCGTGCGCCCGCAGGGCCGCCACCTTGCGGTCGAAGGTGTCCGTGACGTCGACGTAGTGCGTGGCCGGACCGCCCGCGGCCATGATCCAGGTCTGCGGCACCGACCACGCCTCGCAGGCCCTCGTCCTGCAGCAGCTCGGTGTGGGTGAAGGGGTTGCGGGCGTCCGGGTAGACGGCGCACAGCGCGGCCTCGCCGGCGGCGAGGTGGTCCGGGTGGGACGTGCCGATCCGCACGTAGGACCGCTCCGGCGACTGCACCACGATGCGCTGGGGCCGCTTCTGGCGGATGACCCGGCTGATGTCGCGACGCAGCTCGAAGCTCACCGCGAGGCGACCGTCGGGGTAGCCGAGGAAGGTCAGGTCATCGACGCCGAGGGCCGCCCCCGCGGCGCGCTGCTCGGCCTGGCGGATGCCGCCGATCCGGTCGCGCGCGACCGTGGGGTCAAAGCCCCCGGCGTCGCCGTCGGTGATGACGCAGTAGGAGACGACCGTGCCCTCGGCGGTCCACCGGGCGATCGTGCCGCCGGCCCCGAAGTCGAGGTCGTCGGGGTGGGCGACCACCACGAGGGCGCGCTCCACGGGTGTCGTGGTGTCCGGGGCGGTCGGGGGTCGTCATGACCGGTAGGACACCATGACGGGCGTGGCGGGTCGACCGGGGGTGCGAGGGGGTGCGGCGACCCGTGGGTTCCCGCCCGGCAGCGCCCAGGCGCTGGTGGCCCTCGTGCTCGGCACCATCGCCGGCATCAACGGCCTGCAGCAGGGCCAGCCCGGGTGGGCCGTGGTCCTGCTGGCCATCGCCGGGCTCGGCGCCCTGCAGCTGTACCGCCTGTTCCGGCGCCGCCGCCGGCAGGCCGGTCCCGGCGGCTGATCCCCGGCGGTCGCCCGCCCCGCCTACACTCGAACGTGTGAGCGAGGTGACCGAGGCGATGTGGACGTCGGACGACCTCTACGCGCCGGCGGTCCTGGCCCGGCCCGCCCCGTCGGCCGAGCGGCTGCTCGAGGGGCTCAACCCGCAGCAGCGCCAGGCGGTGACCCACGCCGGCGGGCCGCTGCTCATCGTGGCCGGCGCAGGCTCGGGCAAGACGAAGGCGCTCACCACGCGGATCGCCTACCTGCTCGCGGCCCGCGGCGTGCAGCCCGGCGAGGTCCTGGCCATCACCTTCACGAACAAGGCCGCCGGCGAGATGCGGGAGCGGGTCGCCGCCCTGGTCGGCCGCCGGCGCGAACGCCATGTGGGTGCAGCACGTTCCACTCGGCCTGCGTGCGCATCCTGCGGGCCGAGGCCAAGAAGCTCGGCTTCACGCACGAGCTTCTCCATCTACGACTCCGCCGACGCCCAGCGGCTCATGACGCTGGTCTGCCGCGACCTCGACCTGGACCCCAAGCGCTTCCCGGCCCGCGCGATGACCAACCAGGTCAGCGACCTCAAGAACGAGCTGGTCGACCACGAGACCGCCCGCGACCGCGCCACGAACGAGCAGGAGCGGCAGGTCGCCGAGGTCTACGCGCACCTACCAGGCGCGGCTCAAGCAGGCCAACGCCATGGACTTCGACGACCTGATCATGACGGCCGTCAACCTGTTGCAGGCGTTCCCCGACGTCGCCGAGCACTACCGGCGGCGCTTCCGGCACGTGCTGGTCGACGAGTACCAGGACACCAACCACGCGCAGTACACCCTGGTGAAGGAGCTGACCGGGCCCCGGTCGCGACGGGCCTCGCAGGGCGCGGAGCTGTGCGTCGTGGGCGACGCGGACCAGTCATCTACGCCTTCCGGGGCGCCGACATCCGCAACATCCTCGCAGTTCGAGCAGGACTACCCGGACGCCGAGGTGGTGCTGCTCGAGCAGAACTACCGCAGCGACCCAGACCATCCTGACGGCCGCCAACGCGGTGATCGCCAAGAACGCCGGCCGCAAGGACAAGCGGCTGTGGACCGACTCGGGCGACGGCGAGAAGATCGTCGGCTACGTCGCGGACAACGAGCACGACGAGGCGGCGTTCGTCGCCGAGGAGGTCGACCGGCTGACCGACGCCCACGGCGTCCGCCCCGCCGACGTCGCGGTGTTCTACCGGACGAATGCCCAGTCACGGGTGTTCGAGGAGGTCTTCGTGCGGGTGGGGCTGCCCTACCGCGTGGTCGGCGGCGTGCGCTTCTACGAGCGCAAGGAGGTCAAGGACGCCCTGGCCTACCTGCGGGTGCTGTCCAACCCCGCCGACGTCGTCAACCTGCGGCGCATCCTGAACACCCCGCGCCGGGGGATCGGTGACCGCGCCGAGGCCTGCCTGGAGGCGTTCGCCGGCCGCGAGCGGGTGGGCTTCCACGAGGCCCTGCGCCGGTGCGACGAGGTGCCCGGCATGGCCACCCGCAGCGCGAAGGCGGTGCGCGAGTTCGCCGACCTCATGGACGAGCTACGGGCCCTCGTGCTCGGGGGCATGCCCCCGGCCGAGGTGCTCGAGGCGGTCCTGGACCGCAGCGGCTACCTCGCCGAGCTCTCGGAGAGCTCGGACCCGCAGGACGAGACCCGGGTCGAGAACCTCGCCGAGCTGGTCGGCGTCGCCCGCGAGTACTCCGAGCGGGTGCCCGACGGCGACGTCGCCACGTGGCTCGAGTCGGTCGCGCTGGTGGCCGACGCCGACAGCATCCCCGGTCCCGACGACGGCAGCGGCAACGACGGCGTCGTCACGCTGATGACGCTGCACGCCGCGAAGGGCCTGGAGTACCCCGTGGTGTTCCTGACCGGCCTCGAGGACGGTGTCTTCCCGCACCTGCGGGCGCTCGGCGACGACAAGGAGCTGCAGGAGGAGCGGCGGCTCGCCTACGTCGGGATCACCCGTGCGCGGGAGCGGCTCTACCTGTCGCGGGCGCACGTCCGCAGCGCCTGGGGGCAGACCTCCTACAACCCGGCGTCGCGCTTCCTCGACGAGGTGCCCGACGCGCTGGTCGACTGGCGCCGCCTGGACACCGCCCCGTCGGGGCCGCCGCCGGCGCTGACCACGGCGGCGCAACCGCCTCGCGGGGACCGCCCGGGGCCGGACCGCCGGCCCGGGGCTGCGGGCGGTGCCGTACGCTGGAGGTGGGCGACCGGGTCACGCACGACACCTTCGGGCTCGGCACGGTCACGGCCACGCCGCGGCGCCGGAGAGTCGGCGCAGGCCGAGGTCGACTTCGGGCCGGGCACCGGAGCGAAGTGGCTGCTGCTGCGGTACGCCCCGGTCGAGAAGCTCTAGACCTGACCGTCCTGCCCGGCCCTCCGGGGTCGGGGAGGGGGTCGTCCTAGACGTCGATGCCGTGGCGTCGCAGCCAGGGCAGCGGGTCGATCGGCTCCCCGCCGAGGCGCACCTCGAAGTGCAGGTGCGGGCCGGTGGAGTGCCCGGTGGAGCCGATCAGGCCCAGGACGTCGCCGGCGTCGACCGAGCCACCACGGCGCAGGATCTGGCTCATGTGGTTGTACGTGGTGACGGAGCCGTCGTCGTGCTGGACGTGGACGAAGTTGCCGTAGCCGCCGGCGTTGTAGCCGGCGTCGACGATGACGCCGGCGGCCACGGCCCGGATCGGGCAGCCGTAGGGCGCGCCGAAGTCGATGCCGGCGTGCAGCCGGCCCCAGCGGTGCCCGAACCCGCTGGTGAGCGGCCCGTCGGCGGGGCGGACGTAGGCCGAGCGCAGCTCGCGCGCGCTTCTCGGCAGCGGCGACGGCGGCCTGCTTGGCCAGCGACCGCCCGGGCCTTGGCCTGGGCGTCGAGCTGGGCCCGACGCGGTGCGGCGTGGCCCGCTCGCTCGCGGCGACCCGGGCGCGCTGCTGCGCGACGGCGGCGGCCTGCTGCGCGCGGGCGGCGCCGGCGTCGAGGGTGTCGAGGTCCTTGGCGTAGGTGCTCCGCGGCAGGGCGATCGGCGACGGCGCGATGCTGGCGGCGGACGCGGCCTGCACGGGCGCGACGCCGGGGACGGCGGGGACGCCGGCCAGACCGGCGAACGCCCCCCCGGCGGCCATGAGCAGCACGGCGGGAACGGCGACGGAGCGCGGCGTCAGCGGCTGTCGGGGCGCGCGGTGGCGTCCCTTCTTCGGGCGAGGCAAGTCGGTCACTCCGGGTCGGGGGCGTGGCGGCACCCGCGCCACCCGGGCCGGACCGACGACGGGCGTCGGACGCACGGGAGCACGTGCACGCGGCCCGGTCCCGGAGGGTTCCGGGGTCGGGCCGTTATCGGGACGTTATCCGCTCCCGGGTGCCGGGGACAAGTACGGGGGGCAGACAGAGGGCGCCCCGCCCTCAAGATCCCGGCCGGCGGTGCCGAGGTACCCCGGTGGCGACGGACGGTGCGGAGCCTTCGCGGGAGGGCGTGCTGCGTCCGGTCGAGGACGGAGTACCCGGCGCGTCCGGCGTCGAGGACGCCGCGGGCGGCGATCGGCGTGACGCCGGCGGTGACCGTCGCGCCGTCGGCGTCGAGGTGCGCCAGCAGCTGGGCGATCTCGCGGACGACCCGGCCGTCGATGGGCAGCGACATGTGGCCCACCCCGCGCAGCAGCACGTTGCGGGCCGACAGGTCGGGGTGCTGCGATCCGCGCGTTGCGCTGCGGGACGATGAGCTGGTCCAGGTCGCTCCAGAAGGACACGAAGCGGGTGCGGCAGCCCGGCGCGGGCTGCGTCGAGCTCGCTCATGCAGGTCCGAGCCGGGTCGCAGCTGGCGCACGAGGCGGTGCGGGAGCAGGTGCGCCGCCCAGGTGCCGCCGTGCGGCGAGCCGAGCGTGCAGAGGGTGTGCACGCGGGCCGTGCCCGCCCATGCGCTGCACGTAGTAGCGCGCGACCAGCGCCGCCCAGGCTGTGCCCGACCACGTGGACCTTCTCGTAGCCGGTCTCCTCGCAGGTGCGCTCGACCAGCTCGGCCAGGCGGGCGGCCGCCGCGCGGACGTCGTGGGTGAACGGGCTGTAGTTCAGCGTGAGCACCTGGCCGAAGCCGCGACGGCGCAGCGCCCGGCGCAGCAGGGTGAAGACCGACCGGTTGTCGACCAGGCCGTGCACCAGCAGGATCGGCGTGCCGGCCGCGACGACGTCGCCCATGAGCAGGCCGCGCTGCACGGGCGGCAGGTCGGCGAGGGTGAAGCGGTCGAGCTCCTCGCGGCCGCGCACGCGGCGCTGCTCACGGACGGCGCCGAGGGGGTAGAGCATGCCGTGCGCGGCGACCCAGGCCAGCTCGGTGCCGACCCCGAGCAGCCCGCCGGGCGTGAGCACCGTGCTGCAGGGCCACGTGGCTCGCGCCGGTGAGGGTGCGCAGGGCAGGGCGGGGGTCGCGCACCGGGTCTCCCTGGTCGGTGGGGGTGGGGCTACCGGACAGTAACCACTCGCGCCGGGCCGGTGACCCAGATCACGGCATCTGCTGGTTGCGCGCACAACCGGCAGTCGGTTCAGGAGGGCAGCCGCCCGGGCAGCGGGGCCGACCAGCGGCGCTCCCGGAGCAGGAGCCGCTGCTCGGCGGAGACCGTGAGCAGGCGGGCCAGGTGCGGGGCGACGCGGCCGGCCCCGCGACGACGGCGTCGACCGCGCCGAGCGCGAGCAGGTCCGCGGGCGTGAGCCGGAGCAGGTCGGCGCACTCCTGCGGGGAACGTCGCAGCGCGGCGCTCGCGCCCTCGGGGCCGATCGCGGCGAAGTAGCTGTCCGGCGTGCACAGCACGACGTCGCAGGCGGACGCGGCCAGAGCGCCGCCGGAGCCGCCCTCGCCGTGCACCAGCGCCAGCGTCGGCGTCGGGCAGGTGAGCAGCGCGTCGAGGGCCTCGCCCATGGCGGGGGCGATGCCGTCCTCCTCCGCGGCCGGTGCCGGGCTCGGCCCCGGGGGTGTCGACGAGGGAGACCACCGGCAGGCCCAGCCGACCGGCCAGCCGGTAGGCGCGGGCGGCCAGCCGGTAGCCGTCCGGCGTCGGACGTCCGCCCAGCTCGGCGGCCAGCGCCACAGCCACCACGGGACGCCCGGCGAGCCGGCCGACACAGGCCGCGACGCTCTGGTCGCCGCCCCGGGCCCGCAGGCCGACCCGGTCGGTGAGCAGGCCGGCCATGACCTCGGACCCGGAGGTGGCGCGGCTCCGGGTGCGCTGCACCTGCTGCCAGCCGTCGACCTGCTCGGGCCGCAGCGGGGCCGGCAGCTCCGCGACGGCTGCGGAGCGGCGGTGAGCGCCAGCAGGGCAGCGTCCAGCCAGCCGGCGACCTCCCCCGCCGGGAGCACGGCGTCGACGAGGCCGGCGGCGTGGGCGGACGCTGCGGTGTGGCTCCCGGGAGCCGGCAGCGTGCCGGTGACCGCCTGGACCACCCGCGGTCCGGCGAAGCCGACGGTGGCGCCCTCGACGGCCACGCGGAGGTCGGCCGCCGAGCTCACGCTGATCCAGACACCTCCGGTGGTGGGGGCGTCGGCCACCGACAGGTGCGGGAGGCCGTCGGCGGCGAGGGCGAGCAGCGCGAGCCGGGCCCGGGGGATGCCCACCAGCGCCGCCATCCCCTCCTGCAGGCGGGTGCCGCCGGACCGCACCAGCGTGACGAGGGGCAGGCGGCGGGCGCGGGCCTGCCGGACCGCCTCGACGAGGGCGGTGGCGTCGTCCTCGCCGAAGGAGCCGCCGAAGACCGCGAAGTCCCACGCCGCGGCCACCGCACGCGCGCCCGGCAGCAGGTGCACCGTCACCGACCGCCGGGGCGAGTAGCCGGGCCAGCTCGACGGCCGCCCTCCCTCGGGGGTGGGCAGCACCTCGGACCCGGCGAGCAGGGCGCGGCGCCAGTCGGGCTGCGGGGAGGGTTCGGGAGCGTCGGTCACGGCCGCGTACTCTCCCACCGACCGTCCGTCCGCCCCTCAGGAGGCCCCGTGAGCACGCCCACCACCGGTCGCCTGCGGATCGTCGTCGCGAAGCCCGGCCTGGACGGCCACGACCGCGGCGCCAAGGTCGTGGCCCGGGCCCTGCGCGACGCCGGCATGGAGGTGGTCTACACCGGGCTGCACCAGACGCCTGAGCAGATCGTGGAGACCGTCGTGCAGGAGGACGCCGACTGCGTCGGACTGTCCGTGCTCTCCGGCGCCCACATGACCCTGTTCGCCAAGGTCATGGAGCTGCTCACCGCGCGCGGCGCCGACGACGTCGTGGTCTTCGGTGGCGGGATCATCCCCGAGGACGACATCCCGCAGCTCGAAGCGCTCGGCGTCGCGAAGATCTTCACGCCGGGCGCCACCACCATGGAGATCGTGGCCTGGGTGCGCGAGCACGTCGGGGCCCCCGCCACGGCCTGACGCCCGGACCCTGGGCCCCGTCGCGGCGAAACCACGGGGCGGTCAGGCCCGGCGGCGCCGGACCAGCAGGACGCCCGCCAGCGCGGCCATCGCGGCGAGCGGCAGCAGGCCGGGCAGGCCGCCGGTACGGGGCAGCTGCGGCACCGCCGGGACGGGCTCGTCGACCGTCGGGGACACCGGGGCGGCGGCCGGGGCGGCCGTGGCGAGGACGCCCGGCAGGGCGAACGTCGACCCCGGTCCGGTCATCACCGTGACGTTGTCGGGGGTCTTGCTGCCGTAGGAGGTGGCGTCGGTCGCGGCCAGCGTCAGCCGCACCGCGTGCCCGGGAGCGAAGCGGTGGGCGAAGCCCAGCAGGTGGAACCGGACCGGGGCGCCGGTCTCGGCGGCCGGCACCCGGACCGGAGCGATCAGCCGGCGCAGCAGCTCGGCGCTGCCGTCGGGGGCGACGTCGTAGACCTTGCCGAAGAAGACCAGGTCGGTGGGTGAGGCGTGGGAGAGCCGGAGCACGGCCTCGGGCACCCCCACGCTGACCAGCCCCGTCGGGAACGGCGCAGACGTGAAGTCGACGTGCTGGCCGGGCTGCTCCATGGGCGGCAGCGGCACCTGCGGGCTGGCCGCCGGCCCCGTCTGGTTCGACGTCTCCGTGTAGGCCTGGGGCACGCCGCCCGGAGGGTTGAGGAAGGAGGCGCTGCCGGCCGTCGCGGCGCCGGTGGTCAGCGCGTCGGCTCCGGACAGGGTGAACGTGGTGGAGGGCAGGGCCGGGAACGACGCGGCGCTGCCGTACTGCTCGTCAGCCGGACCCGAGCCGCCGTAGGGGGTCCAGTCCTGGAACCAGGTGAAGCCGGGGCTCGGGTCGGGTCGGCCCCGAAGGGCGGCGTCCAGGAAGGCCAGGGTGCGCAGGGGCAGGTAGCAGTCGTCCATCTGCGCCGGGGTGCGGGCGGTGCCGTCGTAGGCCTCGCACTCGCCGGGGCGGGAGTCGTAGCCGCCGTGGCCACCCCAGTTCCAGATCATCTTCACCGGGACGCCGCGCCGTCGCAGGGCGGTGTAGGTCGAGACGGCGTCGTTGGTGGTGAACAGGGTGTCGCGCTGACCCTGGACCAGCAGCACCGGCACCGTCAGCCGGTCGATCTCGGTGGTGCCGGACGCGTCGGCCACCAGGGTCCGGTCGTCCTCGGTGATGTCCCCGGTCGCGGTGAGGTCGGCGTAGGTCCGGCAGACCGCCAGCGGGAACCCGGGGCAGGGCAGCCCGGCCACCGTGGCCGGGTCGCCGCTGGCGAGCTTGTCCTGCGGGCAGCCGCCCTTGCCCATGGCCGGGTTGCTGTTGCCGCTGGCGAAGAACAGCGAGGTCCACTGCTGCTTGAACACGCCCTGCCGGCTCAGGCTCTGGGTGAAGCCGGTCGGGTCGCCCGGCACCACCCGGTTGTCAGGGTCCAGGGAGTACTGCAGCGAGCTCCAGGTGCGGGCCGGGACGATCGCCCGGATCCTGGCGTCCGTCTCGGCCAGGTTGGCCTGGATGCCCCCGCCGTAGGACCCGCCCACGGTGCCGACGACGGCGCCCTTGGCGTCCTTCTTCACATCCGCCCTCGGCTGCAGCACCTTGGTGATGAGCTGCTGGGCGTCCTTCACGTCGTAGGTGCGGCTCTGCAGGGTGACGCAGCCCGACGACGCCCCGAAGCCCTGGGCCGTGTAGGTCAGGACGACGTAGCCGTGCCGGGCCAGGAAGGTCGCCGTCGTGGTGATCTCGTTGGCCGTCTTGTCCAGGCCGAAGCCGTTGGTCATCAGGATCGCCGGCTGAGGGGAGGCCGCGGTGGCACCGCTCGGCACGTAGAGCCGGGTGTCGATCGTGGCCGCATGCGTGTCGTCCGGCCCGTCGAGCACCGGCACGAGCGCATCGGTGGTGACGAAGGACTGCGTGCCGGGGGAGGGCCGCACCGGCTCGGCGTGGGCGGAGGTGGCCCCGGCCAGGAGCGCGGCGGCAGCGGTGATCAGGGCTGCACGGTGCAGGAGCGTCATCCGCGCAGTGTGCGGCCCCGACGTCACCCGTGGGGGACGAACGCACTGTGACCCACCCGTGTGGGCGCCGTCACCACGGGTCGTGCAGGCTTCGGGGGCGTTCCGGGCGTGTGTCGGCGCGTCGCTACCCTCGCGGGGAACAACACCCCCGACTTCCGCAGACAGGACCACCCGTGGACCTCATGGAGTACCAGGCGAAGGAGCTCTTCGCCAAGCACGGAGTGCCGGTGTTCGCCGGCGAGACCGTGGACAACGCCGCTGACGCCAAGGCAGCCGCGGAGCGCATCGGCAAGCCCGTCATGGTCAAGGCCCAGGTCAAGGCCGGCGGTCGTGGCAAGGCCGGCGGCGTGAAGTACTGCCCCACCGCCGAGGAGGCGGAGGCGCGCGCCGCCGACATCCTGAAGCTGACGATCAAGGACCTGCCGGTCCACAAGGTGCTCGTCACCGAGGCCAGCGACATCGACAAGGAGTACTACGTCTCCTTCCTGCTCGACCGGGCCAACCGCACCTACCTCGCGATGGCCAGCGTCGAGGGCGGCATGGAGATCGAGGAGCTCGCGGTGGAGCGGCCCGAGGCCCTCGCCCGGGTCGCCGTCGACGCCGTCACCGGAGTCGACCAGGCCAAGGCCGAGGAGATCGCCGACGCCGCCGGGTTCGCCCCCGACGTCCGCGACCAGATCGTGTCGGTCCTGCAGCAGCTGTGGACCGTGTTCGTCGAGGAGGAGGCCACCCTCGTCGAGGTGAACCCGCTGGTGCGCACGCCCGAGGGCAAGGTGCTCGCGCTCGACGGCAAGGTCACCCTCGATGGCAACGCCGAGTTCCGGCACGCCGACGTCTTCACCACCTACGCCGACGTCGTCGCCGACGACGACCTCGAGGGGCGGGCCAAGAAGAAGGGCCTGAACTACGTCAAGCTCGAGGGCCAGGTCGGCATCATCGGCAACGGCGCCGGGCTCGTCATGAGCACCCTCGACGTCGTCGCCTACGCCGGCGAGAAGCACGGCGGCGTCAAGCCCGCCAACTTCCTCGACATCGGCGGAGGCGCCTCGGCGCAGGTCATGGCCGACGGCCTGGAGATCATCGCCAGCGACCCCGACGTCGTGAGCATCTTCGTCAACGTCTTCGGCGGGATCACCTCCTGCGACGCCGTGGCGAACGGCATCGTGCAGGCGCTCGAGATGCTGGGCGACAGCGCCAGCAAGCCGCTGGTCGTGCGGCTCGACGGCAACAACGTCGAGGAGGGCCGGCGCATCCTCGCCGACGCCAACCACCCCCTGGTCACCGTGGTCGACACCATGGACGGCGCGGCCGACAAGGCCGCCGAGCTCGCGAACGGCGGCAAGTAATGGCCATCTTCCTCACGGCTGACAGCAAGGTCATCGTCCAGGGCATGACCGGCTCGGAGGGCATGAAGCACACCAAGCGCATGCTCGCCGGCGGCACCAGGATCGTCGGCGGGGTGAACCCGAAGAAGGCCGGCACCCAGGTCGACGTCGACGGCACCTCCGTCCCCGTCTTCGGTGGCGTGGCCGAGGCGATGAAGGAGACCGGCGCCGACGTCAGTGTCATCTTCGTGCCGCCGGCCTTCGCCAAGGCCGCCGTGGTCGAGGCGATCGACGCCGGCATCGGTCTGGCCGTCGTCATCACCGAGGGCATTCCGGTGCAGGACAGCGCCTGGTTCTGGCAGTACAGCCAGGGCAAGGGCACCCGCATCATCGGCCCGAACTGCCCCGGCCTGATCAGCCCCGGAGCCTCCAACGCCGGCATCATCCCGGCGTCGATCGCCCCCACCCCCGGCAAGATCGGCCTGGTCAGCAAGTCCGGCACGCTGACCTACCAGATGATGTACGAGCTGCGCGAGTACGGCTTCACCACGGCCGTCGGCATCGGCGGCGACCCGGTCATCGGCACCACGCACATCGACTGCCTCGAGGCCTTCGAGGCCGACCCCGAGACGGTCGCGATCGTCATGATCGGCGAGATCGGTGGCGACGCCGAGGAGCGTGCGGCCGACTACATCAAGGCCCACGTGACCAAGCCGGTCGTCGGCTACGTCGCGGGCTTCACCGCCCCCGAGGGCAAGACCATGGGCCACGCCGGCGCCATCGTGTCCGGCTCCTCCGGCACGGCGCAGGCCAAGCAGGAGGCCCTGGAGGCCGCAGGCGTGAAGGTCGGCAAGACGCCGTCCGCCACGGCTGAGCTCATGCGCGAGATCATGAAGGGCCTGCAGGGCTAGCTGTACTGCCCCACGTGCTCGATCCACGGAGGGCGAGGCAGGGTCTGGAGTGTCGGATCCCGCCTCGCCCTCCGTCGATCATGGGGGGACTGCCGGGCGCTCAGGGCGCCAGGCGTGCCGCCGCCTCCCGGGCGAACGGCTCCACGGTGTCCACTCCCGGGTCGCCGTCCTCGCCGTGGGCCGCGAGCAGGACGCTCACCAGGTCGCCGCGCTGCTGCACGGCGTAGTAGGTGTAGGCGCCGACGCAGGCGTCGCAGGTGACCGAGCGCTTCAGATAGCTGGTGGCGGCTCCGCCGACCGTCGTGGTCCGCAGGACCTCGTAGCGGGTGGTGCGCGGTCCGCCCGGGGCCTTGTCGTCGGTGCGCTCCGCGCAGCCGCGCACGGCCCGGAGGTAACCGGCGGCGGCGTCGCGGGCCACCGCCTCGCTGGGGTACTGCCCCACCTGCTGCGCCACCTCGGTCCCGCCGGCCTCCCGGGTGCTGCGGAGCAGGGTGGTGGCGTCGCTGAGCCGGTCCGCGTCCCGGGGGTAGCGGGTCCCGCCGGGGCAGGGGTCCAGCACGGGCCCCTCATCGGCGAAGCCCTCCCTGGTCCAGCTCCCCGGCTCGGCGCGGTCGGCATCGGCCACCGTGAGCACCCGCCCGGTGAGGTCCCGGGGAGCGGCCGAGGGTGAACGCGACGGCGCGGCGGACGGCGTCGTCGAGGGGGCGTCTGACGCGCGCAGCACCGGCGACGGGGTTCCGGCGGCGGACGGCGTCGGGGAGGGCGAGGCGGGAGGGGATGCGACCGACGAGGGGGTCGGCGTGGCCGACGGCGCGGCGATGTCCAGCGTGCTGCGGGTGCCCCCCGGACCGTCCAGGAGCGTGAACGCTCCGGCCCCGGCGAGCAGCAGCACGGCCGCACCCGTGCCGGCGAGGCCTGCGCGGACACGGACCCGGCGCTGTCCGCCGCGGGTCCGCGCGGCATCGGCCCCGGGAAGGGCGGGCACCGGTGCGTCCGCCCCGAACGCGGACAGGCGGTCGTGCAGCGGGTCGGTCATGACGTCTCCTCGGCGAGCAGGGTGGCGAGCGCGGCACGGCCGCGGGAGAGCCGGGCCTTGACCGTGCCGGCGGGGGCCCCGGTCTCCTCGGCCACCTCCGCGACGGACAGGCCCGCGACGTGGTGCAGGACGACGGCGCGGCGCTGGGCGGCCGGAAGGTGCGACAGGGCGCGCACGAGGGCGACCCGGTCGACCGACAGCGCTGGGACGCTGGGCTCGGCTCCGTGGCGGCGCAGGGCCCGCCGTCCGGCGGTGGCCCGCCGCAGTCGCGAGACCGCGAGGCGCCAGGCCACCTGCCGGACCCACGCCTCCGGTCGGTCATACCTCGACACCCTGGCCCAGCGCTGCCACGCCCGGGCATACCCCTCCTGGACGACGTCCTGCGCCTCGGCGAGGTCGCCGGTCATGGCGTGCAGCTGGCGCACCAGCGACGGCGCGGTGGCGGCGTAGAAGCTGTCGAAGGTGTCGGCAGACATGATGGCTGGCCTACCCCGCGGGGCGGGGGGGAGCAACGTGGGCACGGGACCTCCTCGGGGTGTCCTCACCCAGGGACACGCACCGGATGGCCGATCGGTTGCACCTGAGTTCGCCGACGTCGGCGTGCCGTCCCGGACGGCAGCGGATCGGCTGCGACAGTCGTCGCGATGTCTGCTCCCACCCTCCGCCCCGTGGCCCGACCGACCCTGCCCCGCCGCACCCCGTCGGGGGCCGGGCCGTGGCAGGTCGGCGCCACCGCTGCGCTGTGGGCGCTGCTCGGGAGCCTGGTGGCCGTCCTGGTGCCGGTCCTGGTCGTGTGGGCGTCCGACGGACGGTCCGCCGCCGGGGCGCTGGAGGCGGTCCGCACGGCGGGGCAGGTGTGGTCGCTGGCCCACCTCGTGCCGCTGGGGCTGCCGCGGGGAACGCTGTCGCTGGTGCCGCTGGGGCTGCTGGCCCTGCCGGTGCTGATGCTGATGAGGGCCGGCCGAGCGGCCGCGCGCGCCCACCCCGTGCCGGACGCCCGGGCGGCGCTGCGGGTGACCGTCGCCGTGGCCGTCCCCTACGCAGCCGGAGCCGTCGCGGTCGCGGCGCTGTCGGCGACGACCGCGGTCCGCCCGTCGGTGGGCGGCGCCCTGCTCGGTGCCGGCGCCGTCGCGCTGCTCGGGGCGGGCGCCGGCGTGCTGCGGACGGTTCCCGATCTGACCTCCCGGCTGGCCGGTCGCGTGCCGGGGCGGCGGCTGGTGAGGCCGGCGTCGGCCGCCGTTCTGGTCCTGCTCGGCGCGGGAGCGCTTCTGGTGGGGGTGCGCCTGGCCGTCGCCCACGGCGCGGCCGGTGACCTCGCCCGGGCCACGGCCCCCGGCGCGGTCGGCGGGGTGGCGCTGCTGCTGCTGGGTCTGGCCCTCGTGCCCAACGCCGTGGTCTGGGGTGCCTGCTGGTGGGCGGGACCGGGGTTCGCCGTGGGAACGGGGACCTCGGTGGGACCGTTCGGACACAGCCTCGGTCCGGTGCCGCCGCTCCCGCTGCTCGCCGCCCTGCCGAGCGACCGGCCGCCGCTGGGCCTGGCGCTGCTGAGCCTGCTGGTGCCGCTGTTGGCGGGGGTCGTGGCGGGGCTGCTGCTGCGCCGGGGACCCGGCCGGGCGGCCTGGTCGGACGCCCTGCTGTGCGGAGTGCCTGCCGCCGTCGCCATGGGCGGGCTCGCCTGGGTGTCCGGGGGCGCAGCCGGGGGCGGGCACCTGCGCGAGATGGGCCCGTCGGTCTGGGTGAACGCCGTGGCGGTGGGCGCCGAGGTGGGTGTCGGCGCGCTCGTGGTGGTGGCTCTGGGTCAGTGGCGCAGCCGGCGGGTGAGCCGGTAGTCCCCGTGCACGACCTCGCGGTCGACGCAGCGCGCCCCGCCTGTGGACATCTCGGTAGGCTGCCGATCCTCGTCCGCGTCCCGCCCCTGTGAGGTCCTGCTGTCCGCCCGACTGGTCGTGCTCGCCTCGGGCGAGGGGCGCACCCTGCAGGCACTGCTCGACGCCGCCGTCGGGGACTACCCCGCCCGTGTCGTCGCGGTGGGCAGCGACCGGGAGCAGGCCCGTGCCCTGGTGCGGGCCGGGGACCTCCCCACCTTCGTCGTGCCCCCGTCGCAGCCGCGTGAGGCCTGGGACGAGGCCCTGGCCGACGCCGTCGCCGCCCACCGGCCCGACCTCGTGGTCTGCGCCGGCTTCATGCGCATCCTCGGGCCGGGCTTCCTGCGGCGCTTCACCGTCACCAACACCCACCCGTCGCTGCTGCCGGCCTTCCCGGGCGCGCACGCGGTGCAGGACGCCCTCGCCTACGGCGTGCGGCTCACCGGCGTCACCGTGCACCTGGTCGACGAAGGCGTCGACACCGGCCCCGTGGTGGCCCAGGCGCCGGTCGCCGTGCTGCCCGGCGACACCCAGCAGACCCTGCACGCCCGCATCCAGGACGTCGAGCAGCCGCTCTACGTCGACGCCGTCGCGCGGCTCGCCCGCGGTGGCTGGACCGTCGAAGGAAGGACCGTCGTCCTGTGAGTGACACCGTCGCCGTCAAGCGCGCCCTCGTGAGCGTCTACGACAAGACCGGGCTGGCCGAGCTCGGGGCCGCCCTCCGCACGGCCGGCGTGGAGGTGGTCAGCACCGGCTCGACGGCCGCCCGGCTGCGCGAGGCCGGTGTCGAGGTCACGCCCGTCGACGCCCTCACCGGCTTCCCCGAGTGCCTGGACGGTCGGGTCAAGACCCTCCACCCGAAGGTGCACGCCGGCATCCTGGCCGACCGCCGGCTGCCCGACCACGTGCAGCAGCTCGCCGACCTCGGCATCGAGCCGTTCGACCTCGTCGTGGTCAACCTCTACCCGTTCACCGCCACCGTGGCCTCGGGCGCCGAGCCGGACGAGTGCGTCGAGCAGATCGACATCGGCGGACCGACCATGGTCCGCGCGGCCGCCAAGAACCACCCCAGCGTGGCGGTCGTGGTCAGCCCCGACTCCTACGGCGACGTCGTGGCGATGCTCGAGGCGGGCGGCTCCACCCTCGCCCAGCGCCGCCGCCTGGCGAGCCTGGCCTTCCAGCACACCGCCGCCTACGACGTCGCCGTCGCGTCCTGGTTCGCGAGCAGCTACGACGCGAGCGATGCCGTCGAGGGCTTCCCGGACTTCGTCGGCGCCACCTACGCCCGCTCGGCGGTGCTGCGCTACGGCGAGAACCCGCACCAGGCCGCGGCGCTGTACGTCGCGCCGGACGCCGGGGACAGCCTGGCCACCGCGGAGCAGCTTCACGGCAAGGCCATGAGCTACAACAACTACGTCGACACCGACGCCGCCCTGCGCGCCGCGAACGACTTCACCGAGCCCACCGTCGCGATCATCAAGCACGCCAACCCGTGCGGCATCGCCTCCGGGGTCGACGCCGCGGACGCCCACGCCAAGGCGCACGCGTGCGACCCGGTGTCCGCCTTCGGCGGGGTCATCGCCGCGAACTGCGAGATCACCGTCGCCATGGCCGAGCAGGTGGCGGAGGTCTTCACCGAGGTGATCGTCGCGCCGTCCTATGCCGACGGCGCCGTCGAGGTGCTCAGCCGCAAGCCGAGCATCCGGGTGCTGCGCACGAGCGGCCACGGGGGCCGCGGGCTCGAGCTGCGTCAGGTGTGCGGCGGCCTGCTGCTGCAGCAGGCGGACGCCCTCGACGCTCCCGGCGACGACGCGGCGGCCTGGACGCTGGCCACCGGGGACGCCGCCGACGACGCGATGCTGGCCGACCTGCAGTTCGCCTGGCGGGCCTGCCGGGCCGTCAAGAGCAACGCGATCCTGCTCGCCTCCGGCGGCGCGACCGTCGGGGTCGGCATGGGTCAGGTCAACCGGGTCGACTCCGCCAAGCTCGCGGTCGCCCGGGCCGGGGACCGGGCGCGTGGTTCGGTCGCGGCCTCGGACGCGTTCTTCCCGTTCGCCGACGGCCTGCAGGTCCTGCTCGACGCCGGGGTCCGCGCCGTCGTCCAGCCGGGCGGGTCGGTGCGCGACGAGGAGGTCGTGGCGGCGGCGGCCGCGGCCGGCGTGACGGTCTACCTCACCGGCACCCGCCACTTCTTCCACTAGGGCGTGCTCGACCTCGCGCAGGAGGAGCACCGCGGGCTGCGCTTCACCGAGGAGCGCCTGCAGCACGCCGACCTGTCCGAGGCCGTTCTGCGGGGCTGCGTGTTCGACCGGTGCGACCTGTCCGGCGCCGACCTCACCAGTGCGGTCCTGGAGGGGTGCGCCTTCCTCGGCTGCCGGCTGGAGCGGGCCCGGCTCTCCTTTGCCACCTTCCGTGACTGCAAGACGACGGGCACGACGTTCCTGCGTTGCGAGCTGCGGCCGATGACCGTCGAGGGCGGGGACTGGTCCTACGCGACCCTGCGGGGGGCCGACCTGCGCGGGGTGTCACTCGCCGGCGTCCGGCTGGCCGAGGCCGACCTGTCCGACGCCGACCTGCGCACCTGCGACCTCACCGGGACCGACCTGTCGCACGCGCGGCTGCGAGGAGTGCGCCTGCGGGAGGCCGACCTGCGGGGCGCGGACCTGTCGGGCTGCGAGGTCGACCTCGTCGACTGGACCGGCGTGCGCATCGACGTCGAGACCGCGGTCCTGCTGGCCCGCAGCCGCGGCGCCGAGGTGGGCTGACCGACCCCCGAGGATCTTCCTGGCCCTGGACGCTCTCGCTCTACGGCGACGTCCGGCGCGCCCACAGCCTCGGGTAGCTCCGCGCGGCCTCCTCCGGGTCGTCGTCGGGCGGCGCCCCGTCCGGGTCGCGAGGGGCGCGGACGCCCGGACGCGGCATGTCGTCGTCGTGGCGGCCGTCCCAGACCTCCAGCGCCACGTAGCCCCAGAGCTCGGCGTCGCGGAGGCGCTCGCGCAGGTCGGGCGGGGCGATGTCGGCGAGGGCGTCCGGGTCGGCGCGCACCCGGTCGTAGGCGGCGGCTCCCTGCGACACCAGCCACGTGCACAGGTCGGTGACGTCGTCCTCGTCGGCCCCGCCGAGGGCGACCCGGGCGGCCCCCCGGATTCCGGCGTCGAGCAGGTCGGCCCGGAGGGCGTCGAGGTGCTCCTGGACGTCCGTGAGCCCCGCGTCGGACAGCACCGCGAGCCGGCGAAGGAGGGCCTCGACGTGGCGTTGCCCCGGACGCAGGGCGACGCGGCGCCGGAGCAGGCCGCGCCGCGGGTCGGGCAGCGCCTGGGCCTCCCGCAGCGTCTGCTGCACCAGGTCCCAGAACTGCTCCCGGGTGAGGGCGGGCTGCCCTGTCACGGGCGCCGCGCCCAGACGGCCCAGAGGGGGTCGCTGCGCCGCCCGTCGCGACGCTGCTCGACCACCGGGTCGTCGAAGCCCCCGGCCGCGCGGTGGTAGTCGGCGACGACGACGGGCCGCTCGGCCTCGGTCACCGACAGCCAGCCCCGCACCGCCTTGCTGGGGAACATGCGGTTGCTGAAGGTGCAGACGCTCACACCGCCCGGCCGCAGCACCCTGGCCACCTCGGCCAGCACCTCCACCGGGCGCACCAGGTAGTCGATCGACACGCAGTTGACGACGGCGTCGAACGAGGCGTCGGCGAAGGGCAGGACGGGGTCGGCGTTGAGGTCGTGCTGCACCCGGGAGGTCGCCATCGGGTTGGCCGCAAGCTCGGCGGCGTTCAGGCCGAGCACCGTGAGCGACGCGGGAGCATGACGGAAGTGCGACACCCACGAGCTCATGAGGTCGAGCACGTCACCGTCGAGGCCGAGCTCGTCGTACAGGGTCGACACGGCGTCGATCGCGGCGTCGTCGAGGTGGGTCACCAGCCGCGGCTGGGCATAGAACTCCGCGTCGGGGCGCTCGTCCTGCGCGGTCGAACCAGCCGGGCGGGAAGGTGGTCACCCCGTCGGTCCGAGGCCGATCACCAGCAGCCCGGCGACCACCAGCAGGACCGTGGTGACGGCGCCCGCCACCGAGCGCTTGCGACGCAGGTCGGGGTCGTCGAACCAGGTGCTCGCCGCCGGGTCGACGCCGCCGTCGAGCGTGAGGCCCTGCTGCCGCAACGCCCGCTCGACCACCACGGTGCGCAGGAACACCAACAGCACCAGGACGGCGAGCACGGGGGTCACCACCCGCTGGGGGTTGGACCCGGTGGCCGCGAAGACGAGCGCGAGCAGCCCGCCGACGGCGCCCAGCAGGGGGACGGCCTGCCTGAGCAGGTACCAGCGGCCGGTGATGTCGGCATGGGTCCAGGCCGGTGGTCGGGGCCGAGCCGCCAGCCGAGCAGGCGGTAGGCGATCAGGGTCGGCAGGGGAGGGGCGCTCACCGGTTCGAGACTAGGGTCGGTGCCGTGACGGCGACGATCCTCGACGGCAAGGCCACCAGCGCAGCAGTGCGCGCAGACCTCGCGGAGCGGGTGACGGCGCTCGCGGCCCGCGGCGTCGTGCCGGGCCTCGGCACCGTGCTCGTCGGCGACGACATCGGCTCGTCGAAGTACGTCGGGCATGAAGCACCGGGCCTGCGCGGAGGTGGGCATCGCGAGCATCGCGCGGGTGCTCCCGGGCAGCGCGACCCAGGCCGAGATCGAGGCCGTGGTCGACGAGCTGAACGCCGACCCCGCCTGCACGGGCTACATCGTCCAGCTGCCGCTGCCGCGGGGCATCGACACCAACGCCGTGCTGGGACGGATCGACCCGGACAAGGACGCCGACGGGCTGCACCCGGTCAACCTCGGCCGCCTGGTCCTCGGCCAGGAGGCGCCCCTGCCGTGCACGCCGCGCGGCATCGTGGCCCTGCTGCGCGCGTACGACGTGCCGCTGTCCGGCGCGGAGGTCGTGGTGGTCGGGCGCGGTGTCACGGTCGGGCGACCGATGGGGCTGCTTCTGACCCGGCGCAGCGAGAACGCGACCGTGACCCTGTGCCACACCGGGACGAAGGACCTGGCGCAGCACCTGCGGGGCGCCGACGTCGTCATCGCCGCGGCGGGCGTGGCCGACCTCATCACCGCCGACCTCGTCAAGCCGGGGGCGGCGGTGCTCGACGTCGGGGTGTCCCGGCGGGCGGACGGCACGGTGGCGGGCGACGTCGCCCCCGACGTGCGCGAGGTGGCGGGTTTCGTGGCACCCAACCCGGGTGGGGTGGGGCCGATGACGGTGGCGATGCTGCTGACGGCCGTCGTCGAGGCCGCGGAGCGGACGAGCAAGGGGTGACGGTCGAGGCCGCGGAGCGGACGAGCAGGGAGTGACGGTCGAGGCCGCGGAGCGGACGAGCAGGGAGGGTCGAGGCCGCGGAGCGGACAGCGGGTGACGGTCGCTCAGCCGGCCCTGCGCACCTCGCCGTCGGTGTCGGGCGGGATCGGCCGGATGATCCCGGCGCTGATGACCTCGTTCGCGAGGCGGCTGCGACGGTTGATGCCCTCGGCGATCCGGAACTTCTGGTAGAGCCGCAACAGGTGCTGCTTGACGGCCGCCTCGGTGACGACGAGCTCCTCGGCGATGTCCCGGGCGGTGCCGGGCGCGACGAAGGCCTCGTGCTGCAGCGCGGGCCGGCACAGCGCCACCAGCACGTCGCGCTCGCGTCGCGTGAGGTCGGGCGCGGAGACGCGTCGCAGCTCGATCGTGTTCTCGCCGGACGCGGGAGCGAGACCACCGACCCGCGTGCGGGCCGACCCGAACGACAGGACGTCGCCCTCGAGCAGGATCCGCCTGCTGACCGGACGGCCGTTGACGCGGGTGCCGTTCACCGACAGGCCGAGGTCGGACACGTACAGGTGGCCCCCGCGCCGGACGATCTCCGCGTGCAGCCGCGAGACCGTCGGATCGGTGAGGCTGATGTCGACCCCGGGCCCCCGCCCGACCGTCGTCACGTCCGCATCGAGCGGGAAGGTCTCCGCGCTCTCGTCGAGTCGGAGATGGGGGGTGTCCACGGACGGGGTCCTCTCGCTGCCGGCATGCTGCCGCGGCGTTACCCCACCTGGCGTGACGCACACCGTTGCAGCGGCGGGGCTTCCGGCGTGGGAGCGTCGCTACAGTGCGACGGTCGACGGAGGGAGTCGCCGTGCAGGTGCGCGAGGCGCCCGCCCTGGTCGTCCTGACGGCGGTGGCCGCGGGACTGGCGCTGGTGGCGCTCGGTCGGTGGCGCGTCGGCCTGCTCGGCATCGGCCTGACCCTGCTGCTGGCCGCGGGCCTGCGCTCGAGCCTGCCGCGACGGACCAGCAGCCTGCTCGCCGTCCGCAGCAGGGGGCTGGACGCCGCGGTGCTGCTGCTGCTCGGCACCGGGCTGCTGCTCCTGGCGAACAGCATCCCGGCGGGCTGACCGGCCGTACCCTTCCCGGGTGTCCACCGCCGAGCTCCCCGCGGTGGTCGGCGGCCTCTACCGGCTGCTGCCGGAGCCGGGGCAGGCGACCGCCCACGGCACGCGCTGGGCCGGCACCCGGCTCACCGACGGCGTGCCGGTGGAGCTCGAGGTGCTGTCGCCGGCGCTCCGGGGTGATGCCGCGACCCTGTCCCGGCTGGCCCGCGACGGCGACGCGCTGCGGTCGCTGGCCGGCAGGCACGTCGTGCGTGTGCTGCACGTGCTGCTGCCCGCAGACGACGACGCCGCTTCCGACCAGGAGCCCGACAGCGCTCCGGCGGTCCTGGTCCGCGACCGGTTCGCCACGGTGGTGCTCGCCGACGCCCGGCGCCAGGAGGGGGGCACGCTGTCGCCGCGCACCGCCGTCGGGACGGTCGTCGACGTGCTGTCGGGGCTGGTGGAGGTGCACGCGGCCGGGCTGGTGCACGGCGCGCTGACCGAGCGCGACGTCCTGCTCGACGTCAGCGTCCCCCTCCGGACGGTCGTCCGCGTGACGGGCTACGGGGCGGCGGCGCTGCTCGGCCGACCGGCCGACGTCGACCCGGCCCCGGGGTCCGGCGCGGAGCCCGGTCCTGCCGACGACGTCTGGGCCGCCGGCGCCCTGCTGGTCCTGCTGCTCACCGGCGACCTCCGCACGCCGACCGACCGCCTGGCGGGGCTCGGCGTGCCGCCGGCCCTGGTGGCGGCCGTGGCGCCGATGCTCGCCGCCGATCCCGGCGTCCGGCCGACCGCCGCGCAGGCGAGGGAGAGGCTGACGTCGGTGGCGGGCCTGGACGCCCTGGCCGCGCTCCCCCCGGCGAGTTCGCCCGAGCCGGTGCGCCCCCCTGTACCGGTGATCCTGGCCAAGCCCGTGCCGGCGCCCACCCCGGTCCCGTCCCCGACGCCGGTTGCGACACCCACGCCCGTCCCTGCGCCGACCCCCGTTCCTGTGCGCCGGTCGGCCCGCCGCCGTTCCTCCGCCCACCCCCGTTCCTCCGCCGACCCCCGTCCCGCAGCCCGCACCGGCCGCGCCGCCCCCGGTCTCCGGGCCCGACGCCCCCGTCGTGGAGCCGCCCCGCGCCGGACCCCGGCGGCGCCGGGTGGCGGCCCTGTCGGGGGTGGCGGTGCTCGCCGTCGTCGCGTTCCTCGGTGGGCTCGTCGCCGCCCGGACCACCGGCGACGCCAGCCCCGCGGAGGTGGCCCCGGCGGCGGGCCCGGTGGCCCTCGAGCCGCACGTGTTCGCCCCCCTGACCCTGCCGGGAGGGCTGGTGCTCGCCCGCACCTGGACCGTCGAGGACGGGGGCACGACCCTGCGCGGGGTCACTGCGGTGAGCAACGACGGTCGGTCCCCCGTGCGGACCGGCGTCGACGAGGTCGTCCCCAAGTCGGTCGCCGCCGACGTGGCCGACCTCGCCCTCACCCCGACCCCTGACGAGGTGGTCGCGGCAGATCCGGTGGTCCGCTACGTCGTGTCCCTCGACCCGGGGGAGCGGCAGAGCTGGACGTTCGTGGCGACGCTGCGCGAGCCCGTCACGACCGCCGCGCGCTTGGCCGACCTCGCCGCCGACGGTGAGCGGGCCCGCGCCGCCCACGAGGCGGACCTGGCCCGGGCCGGCGCCGCCCGGCTGCTGCGCCTGTCGGTCAGTCCGGCGACGGTCCGGCTCCAGCCCGGTCAGGAGATGAGCGTCGTCGTCACCGGCCGCCTGGCCGACGGCCGGGTGGTGCCGGGAGCGCAGGTGCCCGGCATCTCCGTGCGGTCGGCGAACACCAATGTCGTGCAGACCCTCGGCGTGCGCCTGCGCGGCCGGGCCCCGGGCCGCGCCTTCGTCGTCGCCCAGGCGGGCGAGGTCCGCACCCAGGTGCTCGTGGTGGTCCTCGCCCCTGTCGCCGCCCCGCCGCCGCCGCCGCTGCCGACCCCCGTGCCTGCTGCGCCCTCGGTGCGGCCGTCCCCCACGGCGCGGCCGACGCCGACGGTGCGGCCGACGCCCCGGCGCACCACGGCGCCTGCCCGCCCGGCCACGACCCGGCCGGCGCCCGCCCCCACCCGGACCGCCGCCGCCCCGCGCCCCTCGCGCGCGACGCCCGCTCCCGCGCCGTCGCGCACCACCGCCGCACCCCGGGCGTCGGCGACCCGCAGCCCCACGCGGGCCCCCAGCCCCAGGCCGACGGCGAGCAGCCCGCGCCCCCGTCCCACGTTCTGAGGTCCGGACCTCCGTCCGGGGCGGCGCCGCCGTCGGGCGCCCGGGTGCCGCGTCCTAGTCTGGCCGGGACGCACGCACACCCGAGGAAGCGGAGCCGGCATGTCCAGCAGTGCCCCCAAGACCCCTGTCAACGTCACGGTCACCGGAGCGGCCGGTCAGATCGGCTATGCGCTGCTGTTCCGCATCGCGTCCGGCCACCTGCTCGGCCCCGACACCCCGGTGCGCCTGCGGCTGCTGGAGATCACGCCGGCCCTCAAGGGCGCCGAGGGCACCGCGATGGAGCTCGACGACTGCGCGTTCCCGCTGCTGACCGGCATCGACATCACCGACGACGCCCGCGCGGCCTTCGACGGCACCAACGTCGCCCTGCTCGTCGGCGCCCGCCCCCGCACGGCCGGCATGGAGCGCGGCGACCTGCTCAGCGCCAACGGCGGCATCTTCAAGCCCCAGGGCGAGGCCCTGAACGCCGGCGCGGCCAGCGACATCCGCGTCCTGGTCGTCGGCAACCCGGCCAACACCAACGCGCTCATCGCCGCCAGCCACGCCCCCGACATCCCGGGCAGCCGCTTCACCGCGATGACCCGCCTGGACCACAACCGCGCGCTGTCGCAGCTGGCCAAGAAGACCGGCGCGAGCGTCAACGACATCAAGCACCTGACCATCTGGGGCAACCACTCCGCCACGCAGTACCCGGACTGGAGCCAGGCCACGATCGGGGGCAAGGCCGCCGCCGAGGTCGTCGGCGACGACGCCTGGCTCAAGGAGACCTTCATCCCCACCGTCGCCAAGCGCGGCGCCGCCATCATCGAGGCCCGTGGCTCCAGCAGCGCCGCCAGTGCCGCCAACGCCGCCATCGACCACGTGTACGACTGGGTCAACGGCACCGCCGAGGGCGACTGGACCTCCGCGGCGATCATGTCCGACGGCTCCTACGGCGTCCCCGAGGGCATCATCTCCAGCTTCCCCTGCACCAGCAGCGGCGGCGAGTGGGAGATCGTCCAGGGCCTGGAGGTGGACGACTTCTCCCGCGGCAAGATCGACGCCTCGGTGGCCGAGCTCGTCGAGGAGCGCGACGCCGTCAAGGGCCTCGGCCTCATCTAGGCACCGCACCACCGGGCGGGAGGGGCGCACTGCTCCTCCCGCCCGCGCACGTCCCGTCCCGACGCCGGCCTGGAGCCTCCCCTGTGAAGATCATCTACACGTACACCGATGAGGCGCCCGCGCTGGCGACCCACTCCCTGCTGCCCGTGCTGCAGGCCTACGCCGACAAGGCCGGCGTCGAGGTCGAGACCCGGGACATCTCGCTGGCCGCCCGCGTCCTGGCCGCCTTCGGCCTGGCCGACGACGCGCTCGCCGAGCTGGGCGAGCTCGCCAAGACCCCCGACGCCAACATCATCAAGCTGCCGAACGTCAGCGCCTCGGTGCCGCAGCTCAAGGCCTGCATCGCCGAGCTGCAGCAGGCCGGCTTCGCCGTCCCGGACTACCCCGAGACGCCGCAGACCGAGGAGGAGAAGCAGGCCCGCGCGGCCTTCGACGCCGTCAAGGGCAGCGCTGTCAACCCGGTGCTGCGCGAGGGCAACTCCGACCGTCGCGCGCCGCAGTCGGTGAAGAACTACGCGAAGAGCAAGCCCCACTCGATGGGTGCCTGGAGCCCGGACACCCGCAGTCGCGTCTCCACCATGAACGACGGCGACTTCCGCCACTCCGAGACCTCGGTGACGGTCGAGGCGGCCACCACGCTGACGCTCCGGCACACCCCGACGGGTGGTTCGAGCACCGAGCTCAAGAGCTTCCCGGTGCTGGCCGGCGAGATCGTCGACGCGGCCGTCATGCGCCGGTCGGCGCTCGAGGCGTTCCTCGCCGCGCAGGTCGCCGCGGCCAAGGAGCAGGGCGTCCTGTTCTCGGTCCACCTCAAGGCGACGATGATGAAGGTCAGTGACCCCATCATCTTCGGCCACGTGGTGAAGGCCTTCTTCGCCGACGTCTGGGCCCGCTACGGCGACGACCTCGCGAGCGTCGGGGCGGACCCGAACCAGGGCCTCGGCGGGGTGCTGGCGGACCTGCAGAAGCTCGAGCCGGGCCGTCGCGCCGAGGTCGAGCAGGCCGTGGCCGACGCCTACGCCGCCGGCCCCGCGCTCGCCCAGGTCGACAGCAGCAAGGGCATCACGAACCTGCACGTGCCGAGCGACGTCATCATCGACGCCTCGATGCCGGCGGCCATCCGCAGCAGCGGCCAGATGTGGAACGCCGACGACCAGCTGCAGGACACCCTGTACGTCATCCCGGACTCCTCCTACGCGGCGCTCTACGACGAGACGGTCAAGGACTGCAAGGCGCACGGCGCCTTCGACCCGACCACGATGGGCACCACGCCCAACGTCGGCCTGATGGCGCAGAAGGCCGAGGAGTACGGCAGCCACGACAAGACGTTCGAGATCGCTGAGGCCGGGATGGTCGAGGTGGTCGACGCCGACGGCACCGTGCTGCTGACCCAGGACGTCGAGGCCGGCGACATCTTCCGCGCCTGCCAGACCAAGGACGCCCCCATCAGGGACTGGGTGCAGCTGGCCGTCCGGCGCGCCCGGGCCACCGGTGTTCCCGCCGTGTTCTGGCTCGACGAGACCCGAGCGCACGACGCCCAGGTGCTGGGCAAGGTGCGCACCTACCTCGCGGACGAGGACGTCGACGGCCTCACGATCGAGGTCATGGACGTGGCCGCGGCCACCCGCTACACGCTGGCCCGGGCCCGCGCCGGCCAGGACACCATCTCGGTCACCGGCAACGTGCTGCGCGACTACCTGACCGACCTGTTCCCGATCCTCGAGCTCGGCACGTCGGCGAAGATGCTCAGCATCGTGCCGCTCATGAACGGCGGCGGCCTGTTCGAGACCGGTGCCGGCGGCTCGGCCCCCAAGCACGTCCAGCAGCTCGTCAAGGAGGACTATCTGCGCTGGGACAGCCTGGGGGAGTTCCTCGCGCTGGCGGTGTCGTTCGAGTTCCTCGGCGAGAAGACCGACAACGCCCGGGCCGCGCTGCTGGGGCGGACGCTCGACGAGGCCACCGGGCGGGTCCTGCAGGAGAACCGCTCGCCCGCGCGCAAGGTCGGGCAGATCGACAACCGCGGAAGCCACTTCTACCTCGCGCTCTACTGGGCCCAGGCCCTGGCCCGGCAGACCGCCGACGCCGACGCCGCCGCGCTGTTCGCCGGCCTCGCCGACACCCTCGCGGCGCAGGAGGAGACCATCACCGGCGAGCTTCTCGCGGTGCAGGGCAACCCGGTCGACCTCGGCGGCTACTACCACGTCGACAAGGCCAAGACCGACGCCGTGATGCGGCCGAGCGCCACCTTCAACGCCGCCCTCGCCGACTTCTGACGTGGGTCGGGCGCTGTCGGTCGTCGTCGACGTCGAGGCCGACGTCGAGAGCGTCTTCGCCGCGCTCACCGGTCCGGGCTGGCCGCAGGCCCTGGAGGCACGGCTGCACGACGGTAGCCGGCTGGTGAGCTGCGACCCGACGCCGGAGGGCGGGGTGCGGCTGGTGCAGTCGCGTCTGCTGCCCGACGGCGTCCCGTCGTTCCTGCGCCGGTTCCTGCCGAAGGACGGGACGGTCACCCAGACCGACACCTGGGGTCCCGCCGAGGGTGGCCTGCGCGCCGGTACCTGGGAGGTGTCGTTCCCCGGCAGCCCGGGCGAGGTCGCGGGCCGGACCAGGATCGAGCCGCACGGCGACGGCTGCCGGTGGGTCGTCACGGGGACGGTCCAGGTGTCGGTCCCCCTGCTCGGCGGCAAGGCGGAGGGCTTCCTGGCGCCCCTCGTGGAGCGCCTCGTCGGCACGCAGGGTGAGGTTCTGCGCAGCATGGTCTAGCGCCGCGGTCACCCCGGGCCCTGGTATCACGCTGTCACCGCTGACGCCGTCCGGGCGTTCCCGATCGGGACAAGGTCGGACAGGCTGACTACAGGCCGTCACCTCCGCGCCGGTCGGTCGTTGAGCGCACAACGGGCCGACGGCCAGGAGGGGAAGGGGTGACGGCGTGCGTGGATCGTGGTGGCGAACAACCCTGCCCACCTCCCCGGCGGGCGCCGTCCTGCTCCTGGCGCTCGGGGCGGTCGTCGCCTCGGGCGCGCTGTGGTTCAGCGCCGCAGGACTGCACGGACAGACTCAGGTCGAGCTGACCGGGGTCGGCCTGCTGGCGCTGTGCACCGCCGCCGCCGACCTGACCGCCTTCCCGGTCCCGGCCCGTCGCCGGCTGCACACCGTCGGGGTGCACGCCGGGGTGCTGGCCGTCGGACTCATGCTCGTCCCGACGTCGACGGTCGTGCTCGGTGTCGTCCTCGGCGTCGCCCTGTCCGCGGCCGTCCTGCGCGACGTGCCCCCCTGGCGCGTCGCGGCCGACACGGCCGGCGCCCTGCTCGGCGCGGTCGGCGGAGCGGTCGCGTTCGAGGTGCTCGTCCGGCTCGAGGCGGAGCGGGGCCGCCTGCTGGTCCCGGCCTCCGGGCGCGGAGCCTGGGCCGCGGTCATCGCGGCGCTCGTGGCTGCGGCGCTGTGGCGCCTGACGGCGCTGGCCGTCTCCGCCACGGCCGGTCACCAGGCCTCCGAGCGGCTCGTCCTGCGGCTGGCGGCGGCGACGGCGGCCTCCTCGCTGGCGGCCGGCGGCGTGGGTGGCGCGGCGGTGGTGCTGTGGACGCTGTCGCGCTCCTGGACCACGCCCCTGCTGCTGCTGGCCCCCACCGCCGGGTGCGTCCTGCTGGGGGCGGCTGCGGTGCGGGGCCGGCGCGCGGCGGGCGACCTCGACGTGCTGGCCCGGGCGAGCGCCCTGTCCGACGACGATCCGGCCCGGGCGCTGCTGGCGGCCGCCGTCGAGGGGCTGGGGGCGGCCCGCGGAGAGCTGCTGCTGTGCGGCACGCGCACCGGGCGCCGCCGGACCGGTCGCACGCTGAGCCTGCTGCACTTCCGCGACGAGCGGTCCCACGGCGGGCCCGCCCCCGACGCCCTGGCGGCCGCCGTGCTCCCGGCGCTGCGCGACCCCGTGCTCCTGCCCACCCTTCCCGGGCAGGCGGGCGGGCGCCTGCCGGCGCTGGCTCCGGAGCTGGGCCGCTTCCTGCTCGCCCGCGGCTACACCGACCTCGTGAGCGCCCCGGTGCAGGTGGGCGGGCAGGTGGTCGGTGCCCTCGCGGTGTCCGGCCGCGACCGCGGCGCACGCCGGTTCGACAGCGCCGACCTCCGGCTCGTCGGCGCCCTGGCCGCCCAGCTCGGCCAGCTGCTCTCGGACCGGTTGCTGCAGCAGCGGCTCGCCGAGGCCGAGCGCGACGGCCGCGAGCTGCAGGAGCGCCTGGGCCGCGACGAGCTGACCGGCCTCGCGCGCCGCTCGGCGTTCATGGAACGCCTGGAGCTGGCCCTGTCGCAGCGCGACGTCGAGGGCACCGTCGCGGTGCTCTACCTGGACCTCGACGGCTTCAAGCAGCTCAACGACCGCCATGGCCACGCGGCCGGCGACACCTTCCTCGCCGCGACCGGGGAGCGGCTGAGCGGCCTGCTGCGCGGCGGTGACCTCGCCGCCCGGCTCGGGGGTGACGAGTTCGCCGTGCTCGTCCTGGGGCTGACCGGCCAGGACCGGGCCACCCTGGTCGCGGCCCGCATCCTCGACGCGCTGTCGATGCCGGTGGACCACGAGGGCACCAGCCTGCGGGTGGGTACGTCGGTCGGCGTCGCCCTCGCGCAGGCCGGCGAGACCGCGCAGAGCCTGCTCAAGGCCGCGGACACCGCGATGTACGTCGCCAAGAGGTCCTCCGGGGCCCGCTGGAGCATGGCCGACGAGGACCGCACGGCCCGGGCCCGCCCCAGCGACGACGCCCGGCTGGCGCTGCTCGTGCAGGGGCTGCAGGCACCGGACCTGCCGGGGGCCCTGGAGGTGCACTACCAGCCCCGCCTGGACCCGGCCACCGGCCGCGTGGTGGGTGTCGAGGCTCTCGTGCGCTGGCGCCACCCGGCCCTCGGGCTCGTGCCGCCGGGGGAGTTCGTCCCGCTCGCCGACCGGCTCGGCCGGATGGTCGGGCTGGGCCACGACGTGCTCGCGACCGCCCTGCAGCAGGTGCGCGCCTGGGACGGCGTGGGACCCGACGGGCTGGCCGTCAGCGTCAACCTCACCGATGCCGAGCTGCGCGACGACGGCCTGACCGAGTCGGTCCGCGCCGCACTGCAGGCGGCGGGGCTGCCCGGTAGCCGGCTCCTGCTGGAGGTCGGGGCCGGCGCCTTCGACCAGCAGCAGGCCGCCGTGCGCGAGAGCATGAGCCGGTTGTCGGACCTCGGCGTGCGCTTCACCCTGGACGGCTTCGGGGTCGGCTCGTTCCCGCTCGGCCGGCTCGACCAGCTCCCCCTGCACGCCGTCAAGATCCCGGCAGCGGTGCTCGCCCAGCCGGGCGCCTCGGGCACGTCCGGGCTGTCCAGCGCCCTGGTGGGCCTGGCCCGCAGCCTGGGGCTGGCGGTCGCGGTCGAGGGGGTGGAGCGGGCCGACCAGGCGTCCCGGCTGCTCGACCTGGCCTGCGACGAGGTGCAGGGCTTCCACTACGGGCGCCCCGAGCCGGCCAGCGCAGGACACCCGCTGATGCGTCAGCAGCAGCAGCAGCCGGCGGACTGACCCCGCCGCCCCGACCCCCCGCACCCCGACCCCCGCACCCCCGCCCCACGACCTACCGATCTCCCGGTGACGCACGAGAAGGCCCCCTCCCGTGCGGGAGGGGGCCTTCTCGGGGTGCGGGGGAGGGCTAGGCCAGCTCGGCCGCGTCGGCGGACTCCACGGGCTCGTCCACGAGCAGCTTCGCGCCGCCGGGGACGTCGGCCGGCTGCAGGATGTAGCTCTTGCGGCTCGGGCTCTTGTCCACGCCGACCGAGAGGTCGAGCGGAACGATCAGCTCACCGGTGTCGAGGTCGCTGAGCTCCTTCTTGGCGGCCAGCAGACCGTCGCGGGTGAGGTCCTTGTCCTCGCAGGCCTTGTCGAGGATCTGCTTCATGACCTCGCTCATGCCGTAGCCGAACACGACGCCCAGGCTCGGGGTCGAGTTGGCGTACTTGGCCTGGTACTCCTTCAGCAGGTCCTCGTGCGAGGCGAAGCTGTTGATCGGCGACGACACGATGAGGTTCTTCTTCAGCGCGGCAGCGGCCGGGCTCTTGAGCAGGGCCGGGGAGAAGACCGGGTTGTTACCGATGATCGGGACGTCCAGGCCCTGGGCGGCCGAGACGGCGCCGACCGAGCCGGTCTGCCCGGGGGCCACGGTCAGGGCGATGGCGTTGACCTTCTGGCTCTTGAAGCTGGTGATCTGCGAGCTCATGTCCTGGTCGCTGGACTTGATCTTCTGCTCGACGATCGTCAGGCCGTTCTTGGCGGCGAACGCCTTCGAGCCGGCCAGGCCGTTGGCGCCGTACTCGCCCTCGAAGTAGATGTGGCCGATCTTGTCGCCCTTCTTGATCAGGCCCTTGTCGAGCGCGTACTGCAGCCCGTTGTACATCTCGACGTCATAGACCGCGCCCACGACGGTGTTGCCCTCGACGCTGGTCAGGTTGCGGGCCCAGGCGGACGGGAGGTTGATCATCTTGTCGGAGGCGAGGTTCGGCGCGAGCGCCGTGTTGAGCGGCGAGCCGATGGTCTGCTGCAGCGCCAGGATGCTGTCCTTCATGCCGCCGTACTGCTGCACACCCGTCTGCGGCACGTAGCCGTTGTCCTGGATGTTCAGCTTGACGGTGTACTTACCGCAGATCTTGTCGCCGGCGTTCTGCTTCTCCCAGTACAGGGTGTTGGCGTTGGTGATGTCGGTGCCGAGGGCGGCGAACACACCGGTGAGGTCGGTGAGGACACCGAGGCTGATCTCGGTGCCGGAGATGCCGACGCCGGTCTTCACGTCCCCGGCCGCGGTGTCTCCGCCGGAGTTGTTGTCGGAGGCCTTGGTGCTGCAGCCGGTGGCTGCGGCAAGGATGGCCGCCGTGAGCAGGACGGCGGTGCGCTTGCCGTGGTTCATGTGGTGCTCCCTTGTGATGGTGCGGTGGAGGTGCCGGTGGTCGTGACGGATGGAGCGGGGCTGGCGGGGCGGCGCCGGCGCCCACGGGCCAGGCCGGCCAGGCCGGCCGGCTGGAACAGGACGACGAGGATGATCGCGACGCCGAACAGGATGCGGGCGCCCTGGGCGGCGTTGACACCGCCCTGGCCGGGGGCGGACAGGAAGGGGAGCGCGTCGGTGTAGCGCTCGAACACCCGCGGCAGGGCCTGCACGAACAGGGCGCCCGCCACGGCGCCGCCGACGCTGCCGAGCCCGCCCAGCACGATCATGGCCAGGAACAGCACGGACAGCTCGAGGGTGAACGACTCCGGGGCGACCGAGCCGATCGACAGCGAGAACAGCACCCCGGCCAGCCCGGCGTACATCGAGCTGACGAGGAAGACCCGGGCCTTGTAGCCCTGCACGTTGACGCCCATGACGGCGGCGGCGGTCTCGCTGTCGCGCAGGGTCTGCAGCGCCCGGCCGGGCCGGCTGCGGAGCAGGTTGTGGGCGAACCACCAGGCCGCGGCGAGCAGCACCAGCCCGAGGTACCACTCGCGCTCGGCCTCCCCGAACGGCACGCCCGCGACGAACAGGTCGGGGTCGGTACTGGTGAAGCTGAAACCGGGCAGGCGGAACGGCGGCGTGATGCGCCCGTTGAAGCCGCCGGTCACGTAGGTGAGCGTGTTGAGCAGGTGCTGACCGACGAAGACCAGGCCCAGGGAGGCGACACCGAGGTAGATGCCGCGCAGGCGGGCGGCGATGGGGCTGAACAGCAGGCCGCCCACACCGGCGAGCAGGACTCCGGCCACCAGGCCGATCACCGGGCTGAGCCCCAGGCCGCCGACCTCGGTCGCCACCCCACCGGGCTCGCCGGAGACGAACGTGTAGGTGCTCGCACCGATGGCCAGGAAGAACGCGTGGGCCAGGGAGAGCTGGCCGGTGGTCCCGACCAGCAGGTTCAGGCCGATGGCGCCGATCGCCGCGGCGCAGACGCCGAAGCCGACCTGCAGCCAGAAGCTCTCCACGTAGAAGGGCAGCAGCAGCAGGACCACGACGGCGGTCAGGCCGACGAGGAGCTTCAGCGGGTTGCGGCGCCGCCCCGTGGAGGGAGAGGGAGCGGGTGCGGCGACCTCGTCGCCCAGGGTGGCGACAGCGGTGTCAGACACGGGTCAGCTCCCGGGTGCCGAACAGGCCCGACGGTCGGACCAGCAGGACGAGGATCATCACGACGTAGGGGGCGACGTCGCCGAACCCGCGACCGAGGAACAGCAGCTGGTCCTGGTAGCCGGTGGCGAAGCTCTCGGTCAGTCCGATGACGATGCCTCCGACGAGCGCGCCCGCGGTGGAGTCCAGCCCTCCGAGGATGGCGGCCGGGAAGGCCCGCAGGGCGACGAACTGGATGTTGGGGGCGACCCCCGGAGTGGGGCTGCCGACCAGGAACAGGCCGGCGACGGCGGCGAGCCCGGCCCCGACGATCCAGGCCAGCGCCGAGACCCGGCCGGGTCGGATGCCCATGAGCGCCGCGGTCTCGCCGTCCTCGGCGTTGGCCCGCATGGCCACGCCCCAGTCGGAGAAGCGGAAGGCCAGGAAGAACAGGCTGATCAGCACGGCCGCCACGCCCATGGCGATGAGGCGGTTGGTGCTGATGCCGACGTCGCCGAAGCGGACGTTGCCGCCCGACCACGGCGAGGGCATGAACAGGATGTCGGAACCGATCCGGCGGGTGAGCTCGGTGACCAGGATGATGTCGACCCCGATGGTGAGGATCGACAGGCTGATCAGCGAGCTGCCGCGGAGCCGGTTGATGAGCACCCGCTCGACGAGCAGGCCGACCCCGGCGGTGAGGCCGATGCCCAGCAGGACGGCGAACCCGAAGGGCATGTCGGCCGCCAGCCGGGCGGTCGTGTAGGCGCCGAACAGCAGCAGCGAGCCGTGCATGAAGCTCACCACCTCGCTCGCCTTGAAGATCACGCTGAAGCCGAGGGCGATGAGCGCGTACATGGCGCCGAGCGAGAGCCCGTTGAGCAGCAGGGACAGGAACTGGGTCACGCCGGCTCGCCTCCGGTCTGGGTCGCGGTCTCGTGGGTGGCGGCGTCGTGGGTGGCGTCGTCGTCGTTCGCGTCGTCGTCACCGCTGCCCAGGTAGGCGCGGATCACCTCGGGGTCGGACTGGACCTGCGCGGGCGTGCCGTCGGCGATGCGACGACCGAAGTCCAGGACGGTGACGCGGTCGGCGATGCCCATCACCATGCCCATGTCGTGCTCGACGAGCACCACCGAGATGCCGAGGGCGTTGCGGATCTCCACCACGGAGGCCGCCATCCGGCGGGTCTCATCGGCGTTCATCCCGGCGACCGGCTCGTCGAGCAGGAGCAGGTCGGGCTCGGTGCACAGTGCCCGGGCCACCTCGACCCGCTTCTGGTCGCCGTAGGACAGGACCCCGACCGGCTGGGCGTACTTGTCGCCCAGCTCGAGGAACTCGGCGATCTCGCGGACCCGGCGGCCGTGCAGCTCGCCCTCGCGGGTGGCCCGCGGCAGCCGCAGCCCGGCGGCCAGGAAGCCCGCCTTGGTCAGGTGGTGGCGGCCGAGCATGAGGTTCTCGGCCACGGTCTGGGTTCCCGACAGCGCGATGTTCTGGAACGCGCGGGCGACCCGGAGCTTGGCGATCTGGTGCGGCCGCATGTCGGTGAGCACGGCGTCGCCGAAGCGCACCTCGCCCGACGTCGCCTTGTAGACGCCGGACAGGACGTTGAACATCGTGCTCTTGCCCGCGCCGTTCGGGCCGATCACGGCATGGATCGTGCCGGGCTCGACCGTGAAGGACACGTCGGACAGGGCCTTCAGGGCCCCGAACTGCACGGTGACCTCGCGGACCTCCAGGGGGGCCACGCTGCTGGCCGGGCGGGGGGCACCCTTGGTCATCGACACCGCTTCGGTGCTCATGCCGTCCACCGCGACAGCGTCTTGCCGGACGCGACGATCGGGCGGGAGCCCTCGCCGTCGGCGCCGTGGCCGAGATAGAGCTTCTGCACCTCGTCGGTGGCGGCGAGCTCCTTCGCGTCGCCCTGCAGCGACACCTGCCCGACGTCGAGGACGTAGGCGAGGTCGGCGACGCCGAGGGCCATCGTGGCGTTCTGCTCCACCAGCAGCACGGAGGTGCCCTGCCGGTTGATCTCGGTGACGATCTCGCCGATCTGACCGATGATCCTCGGCGCCAGCCCCAGGGACGGCTCGTCGAGCAGCAGCAGCTTCGGTCCCGCCATCAGCGCCCGCCCGATGGCGAGCATCTGCTGCTCGCCGCCCGACAGCAGCCCCGCCCGGCCGTGCCGCCGCTCGGCGAGAACGGGGAACAGGTCGTAGACGCGGGTGTGCGCCTCCTTCTTCGCGCCCTTGTCGCGGGCCCCCATGCCGCCGGCCCGCAGGTTCTCCTCGACGGTCAGGCGGCTGAAGATGCGCCGTCCCTCGGGGACCTGGACCAGGCCCATGGCGACGCACTGCGACGGGTCGCGTCCGCGCAGGTCCTTGCCGTCGAAGGTGACGGTGCCGGTCTCCACCTTGCCGCGGTGCAGCCTCAGGATCGACGACACGGCCCGCAGCAGGGTGGTCTTGCCGGCGCCGTTGCTGCCGAGCACGGCGACGACCTTGCCGTCCGGCACGGTGAGCGAGACCCCTCTCAGTGCTTCGACGGCCCCGCCGTACGTGACCCGGAGGTCGGTGACTTCAAGCACGCGTGTCCCCTCGCTCGGTGTGAGTGCGGACTCAACCACTAGTTGTGAGGCAGGTCACGCCGGGCGCGCACACGTTATGCAGGCGTTGCTTGTGACCTTGCCAAACGACCGTCGTCGGTGTCCGGTTCGTCCGGCCTCCTCCGGCACCGACCAGGGGTCGGGTCAGCTGCCGCGCAGGACCCGGCGAGCGGCCTGGCGGGCCAGGCCCGCCAGCAGCGGGGGCGTGACCAGTCCCCGGCCGAGCCCGACCTCCACGAGAGCGTCGAACGCGCGGCCGCTGCGGGCCGTCGCCGCCACCCCGGCGTCGACGATCCCGGGGCGCCGCGTGAGCCGGGCCAGCGCGGTGGTGTGGCGCAGGTGCCGTCCGAGCTCGCGCTGCAGACCGTCGGCGTAGGTGCGGCCCGGGTCCGACGCCGTGACGGCCGCGACGCCGGCGAGCCGTCCGGACAGCAGCGCATAGAAGATGCCCTCCCCGGTGAGCGGGTTGACCAGGCTGGCGGCGTCGCCGGCCAGCAGCACCCGGCCCGCGCGGGGTGGCGGGCGGAACGTCGACAGCGGCAGGTGGTGGCTCACCATGCGCTCGGCCTCGGTGCCGGGCAGCAGCTCGACCAGGCGCTCGTGAAGGACCGCCCGGCCGCTGCCGCCGACCGCCCGCAGGCTCGGCAGCAGCATCCCGAAGCCGACGTTCGCGGTGCCGTCCCCGGCGTCGAAGCGCCAGGCGTAGGCGGGCCAGTCGCGGCCGTCCATGACGATGACCTGCTCCGGCCGCCGGCCCGCGGGCACCGCCACGTAGCCGCGCACCGCCAGCGCCGTCGCGCCCGCGGGCTGTCTGGGCGCGTCGAGTCGCCGCCGCACGACGCCGTTCGCGCCGTCGGCGCCGACCACGACCCGCGCGGCGATCTCGCCGTCGAGCACGACGCGGTCCGGCCGCACCTCCACGGTCCGCACGGTCCGCCGGACCAGGACGGCGCCCCGGGCGACCGCCGCCGCCACGAGTCGCGCGTCGAGCACGGTGCGCGGCACCACGTGGTCCGGGCGCTGCAACCGGCGGACCACCTCGGTGCCGCCGGGGGAGCGCAGCCGCAGGTGCCAGATCGGCACCCGGTCGGCGAGCACGGACGCCGCCCCGAGCCGGGCGAGCTCGTCGAGGGCGTGCGGCGCGAGGCCGTCGCCGCACGACTTGTCGCGGGGGAAGTCGTGCCGGTCCAGCAACAGGACCCGGGCGCCGGGCCGGGCCCGGAGCGCCGCCAGCGCAGCGGCGCTCCCCGCCGGGCCGGCGCCGACCACGGCCAGGTCCCACAGGACGTCGGGCTGCTCGGTCACGGCCGCAGCCTGCCCCCAGTCCTGCCCGCCGTCACCAGGAGGGGGCTGCGCCATCTGATCAGGGCGGTGGGAGGATCACCGGCATGCCCGACGACAGCGCCGACCGACCCCGCGTCCTGTCCGGCATCCAGCCCACCGGAAGCGGCAAGCACCTGGGCAACTTCCTGGGCGCGGTCCGGCACTGGGCCGCGCTGCAGGACGCCTTCGAGTGCTTCTACTTCGTGGCCGACCTGCACGCGCTGACCACTACGCCCGACCCCGCCGAGCAGCGCGACCGCACGCTGCGCACGGCCTGCGAGCTGCTGGCCATGGGGGTGGACCCCGCGCGCTCCACCCTGTTCTGCCAGTCGCACGTGCCCGAGCACGCCGAGCTGGCCTGGGTGCTCGGCTGCCTCACCAGCACCGGCGAGGCCAGCCGCATGACCCAGTTCAAGGAGAAGGGCGGCGGCAACGTCGGCCTGTTCACCTACCCGGTCCTGCAGGCGGCCGACATCCTGCTGTACCGCCCCAAGGCGGTCCCGGTGGGCGAGGACCAGCGTCAGCACCTGGAGCTCACCCGCGACCTCGCGCAGCGCTTCAACGGGCGCTACGGGGACACCTTCCTCGTTCCCGACCCCTACGTGCAGGCGAGCGCGGCCCGCATCAAGGACCTGCAGGACCCGACGGCGAAGATGAGCACCAGCCGCGGCGGTCCCGGCACGATCTGGGTGGTCGACGAGCCGAAGGCCATCGTCAAGAAGGTCAAGAGCGCGGTCACCGACACCGGCCGCGAGGTGCGGGCCTCCGACGACAAGCCGGGCATCAGCAACCTGCTGACCATCCTGTCGGTGTGCGCCGAGCGCTCGGTCGCCGACCTGGAGGCCGACTACGACGGCAAGGGCTACGGCGACTTCAAGGCCGACGTCGCCGAGGCGGTGGTCGCGCTGTTCACGCCGGTCCGCGAGCGGTACGCCGAGCTCGTGGCCGCTCCCGACCATGTCGAGGGCCTGCTGGCCGAGGGCGCTGCCCGGGCCCGCGAGGTCGCCGTCGCCACGATGCGCGAGGTGCGGCAGCGCGTCGGGCTGCTGCCCGGGAGGTGAGCCGACGCGTGCGTGAGTTCGGGGTCGCCATCGGCCTGCCGGAGCCCTACAACGGGGAGCTGCAGGGCTGGCGCGAGCGGCTGGGTGACCCCAACGCGTCGGCCGTCCCGCCCCACGTCACCCTGCTGCCGCCGACGCCGCTGGAGGACGGGCAGCTGGCCCTGGTCGAGGAGCACCTGCGGCGGGTCGCCGAGCAGCACGACCCCTTCGACCTGCACCTGCGCGGGTCGGGCACCTTCCGGCCGGTCTCTCCCGTGGTGTTCGTCCCGCTGGCCCGTGGCATCAGTGAGTGCGAGGCCGTCGAGTCCCAGGTGCGCTCGGGGCCGCTCGGTCGCGAGACCGCGTTCCCGTACCACCCTCACGTGACGGTGGCCCACGACCTCGACGACGCCGCCCTGGACGCCGCGTTCGACGCGCTCGCCGGCTACGACGCCCGGTTCCGGGTGTGGGGCTTCACCCTGTTCGAGCGCGGCACCGACGGCGTCTGGCGGCCGCAGCGCGACTTCCCGTTCGGCCCGGGCGGGCTCCCCGGACCGGTCGAGCCCGACGCCGCCGGGTGACGCTGCGGCGACGGGGTAGGCGGTGCACATGTCATCGATGACGGACGCCTGGACCCGGGCCCGCCGCAAGCGCCCGCTCCTGGACCACCTCGTCCGCACGGTCGGTCGCTACCAGGCCGACACCGGCGACCGGCTGGCCGCTGCGGTCACCTACTACTGGTTCCTCTCGCTGTTCCCCATCGTGCTGCTGGCCATCTCGCTGCTCGGCTACGTCTACGGCGACAGCGCCGCCGAGAAGGTCCAGGACGCCCTCGGCTCCGCGCTGCCGAGCCAGCTGGTGGCCACCCTCGGCACGACGCTGGAGCAGGCGAAGGGGCCGGCCGGGGTGCTCGGCCTGCTGGGAACGCTCTACTCCGGTCTCGGGTGGATCGATGCGCTGCGCGAGGCGATCCGCTCGGTCTGGCACCAGAGCGTGCTGGCCGGCAACATCGTCACCCGCAAGCTGTCCGACGTCGTCGTCCTGATCGGGCTGTTCGCGACGATCGGTGCCTCCGTCCTGACCACCGGGCTGGTCACCGGCTTCTCCGGAACGGTGCTGAAGGCGCTGGGCATCCAGGAGAACCCGGCCGCCACGGTCTTCACCAGGGTGCTCGGTTACGGGCTCGCGCTGCTCGCCGACACCGCCCTGTTCCTCTACCTGTTCGCGCGCCTGTCCCGGGTGCGCAACCCGCTGCGGCGGCTGGTCGGCGGTGCGGTGTTCGGCGCGATCGGCTTCGAGGTGCTCAAGGTCCTGGGCGGCCTGTACGTGGCCCGCAGCACCAGCAAGGGTGAGGCCACCTACGGGGCGTTCGCCGTCGTGGTCGGGCTGCTGCTGTTCCTCAACCTGGCCTCCCGCTTCCTGCTGCTGGCGAGCGCCTTCGTGGTCACCGCGCCCTACGACAGCGACGTCGCGCCGTCGGGCACCGCGTCCCGCGAGCAGGCCCGCCGGGCGGGCATCCCGGAGCACCTGGCCGACGACGACCCCGACGACCCGGCGCGGCTGCAGGAGGGCGGCGCCCCGACCCGGCTGCGGGCCGCGCTGCAGGGCCGGCTCCCACCGCAGGACGAGCCGGAGGGTCGGCCGGAGCCGGCCCTCGGGGCGCAGGATGCGGGCGGGGCCGCCGTGCCGTCGGGCGGGGCCGCCGGGCTGCCGACCGCAGGTGCGGTGCAGACCGCGGCACGCGTGGTCGCGGGGGCCGGTGCGGTTCTGTTGGGCAGCGTGCTGCTGCACGCCCTCGGCACCCTGTGGCGGCTGGTCCGACGGGGGCGCTGAGACCGGGTCCGCGAGGGGCCCGCGCTCAGCCCCGGGGGCGCCAGGCGGGGGCCACCGCGCTGTCGACGGCCGGACGGGGTCGACGGGGCGGGGCGGCCGGCGTGGACGGCGGCTCGGCGGGTTCCGGCGGCGCGGCGGCGACCTCGGACGTCGCGGCGTCTGGCGTCGTGGCGTCTGGCGTCGTGGCGTCGGGCGTCGTGGCCCCTGGGGCCGTCGCCTCGGAAGTCGTGGCCTCGCCGGTGCGGGCCTCGGGCGTGGTGGCGCTGCCCCGCTCGCGGTGGAGACCTTCACGCACCGCCTCCTGCACGGCGTCGCGTACGAGGTCCTGCACGGTCGCGACCAGGCTGGACCTGACCTCGGCGACCACGGCGGCGGTGAGGTCACCGACCACGCCGGGCGGCAGCGTGGCCACCGGCGCCGGGGCGGCCTGGGCCTGTCGGGTCGCCTGGGCCGCCTGATCGGCGGCCGCCGTCTGACCGGCCCGCAGCTCCTGCAGGGTGGCGGCGGTCCGGCGCAGCAGGTCCGCATCGGGCAGCTGGTCCAGGATGCGGGCGGTCATGGCGGCGACGCCCTGCACCACCGCCTCGAACCCGTCGGCGACACCGGTCTCGAAGCTCTCGACCTGCCCGCGCACCGCGGCCACCTCGTCGCGGGTCCGGTCGACCGAGGACGACAGCGGGGGCAGGCTCCCGACCCGCTCGTGACCTGCCGACCCGCTCGTGCACCTGGCCGACCTGCTCGTGCACCTGGCCGACCTGGCCGCGCACCTCCTCCAGGGTCCGGGTGAGGCCCTCGGGGTCGACCGACGGACGTGACTCCACCCGGTCCAGCTGCGTGACGAGCCCGTCCAGGAGAGCCTTCGTCTGCATCGTGGCCTGCTGAACGTCCTCGCGCCGAGCAGCGTCCTCGACGGCCGCCCGCACCTCGGACACGGCAGGGGACAGGGTGCGCTCCAGGGTCGTCTCCACGGCTGACACCACCGCCTGGGTGACCGCGACGTCGGAGGGCAGGCCGCCGATCTGGTCGCGCAGTGCGCCGAGCTGGTCGGTGAGGGAGCCGATCTGGTCGTGCAGGGCGCCGAGCTGGGTGGCGACGCCGGACAGCTGCCCGGTGACCCCGCCGAGCCGGTCGTGGACTCCGCCCACGTGACCGTGGACGCCGTCGACGTGCTCATGCAGGCTCCGCACGGCGGTCTCGAGCTGCTCGGGCGCCAGGAGGGGACGGTCGGCCAGGTCGCGGACCTGGTCGGCGACGCCTTCGACGGCCGCCCGGTCGGGAAGGGCGTCGAGCCGGCCGGCGACGGCGTCGAGCGCGGCGCGGTCGGGGAGGGCGTCGAGCCGGCCGGCGACGGCCTCGACGACGCCGGTGGTCTGTGCGTCGAGGTCGGCGCGCCCGGGCAGGTCGCGGACCTGCTGGGCCAGGGCGTCGAGCGCGGCGCGGTCGGGGAGGGCGTCGAGCCGGCCGGTGACCGCGTCGAGCGCGGCCCGGTCGGGGAGGGCGTCGAGCCGGCCGGTGACCGCGTCGAGCGCGGCGCGGTCGGGAAGGGCGTCGAGCCGGCCGGTGACGGCCTCGACGACGCCGCTGGTCTGCGCGTCGAGGTCGGCGCGCCCGGGCAGGTCGCGGACCTGCTGGGCCAGGGCGTCGAGCGCGGCCCGGTCGGGAAGGACGTCGAGGCGACCGGTGACCGCGTCGAAGGCGGCGCGGTCGGGAAGGGCGTCCACCCTCCCAGACAGGTCACCGAAAGCCGCCCGGTCCGGCAGCTGCTCGAACCGGGTCAGCAGCGCGCGCACGGACTCGGCGACGGCGTCGAGCGCGGCGCGGTCGGCGACCGCCTCGAGCGAGGTGGACAGCGTCGCGGCGACCGCGTCGGTGACGGCTGCGGCGGTGCGTTCCAGGGCGGCCCGGTCAGGGAGGGCCTCGGTGCGGTCCAGGAGGGTCGCGACCGGCGCGCCGACGTCGTCACGGGACGCCAGCTCGCGCAGCTGCTCGGCGAGGGCGGCGAGGTCGTCGCGCAGCGCATCACCGGCGGCGCGCGAGCGGAGCTCCGCGAGGGGCTCGTCGAATCGGTCGAGGCGGGCGTCGAGCGCCTGCACCACGTCGCCGACGACGGCACCGACGTCCGAGGTCTGCGGCAGCGCCCGGACCGCCGTGACGAGCTGGTCGACCCGGGGAAGCAGCGCGTCGGTGCCCGCGCGACCGCCCAGCTCCTGGACCGCCCGGGCCAGGGCATCGACCTGGTCGGTGGAGGCGGTACCCGACAGCTGCTCCTCGAGCCGCTCGAGCGGAGCGGAG
The DNA here is from genome assembly GCA_963761695.1 of uncultured Actinomycetota bacterium. Lineage (GTDB taxonomy): Bacteria > Actinomycetota > Actinomycetes > Mycobacteriales > SCTD01 > RYN-122. Next base: position 141,899 of record CAVXIB010000015.1, read on the forward strand.
AGGGCCTGCACGACGCCGGCCGCCGCGCGGGAGGCGCTCTCGGCGTCCTGCAGTCCCGACAGCCGCTCGTCGACGGCCGACAGCGCTGTCCGCAGCTCGCTCAGGCCGGCGTCGACGACGTCGGTGGCGGTGGCGTTCCGCACCTGGCTCGCGACGTCGTCGAGGCGATGGCCGAGGTCGGCCAGGGTCTCGGTCAGCGCCCGCTGCTCGGACACCTGGTCCTGGACGGCCTGCGACAGCAGGCTGCGCAGACGGGCCTCGGCCGCGGACGGGCCGGACTCGGCGGGCGGGACGTCGGACGGCACCACGGGTGGGCTCCTCGCTCGGGCGGGGCCGGCGGGAGCGCGACCCGCCTGCAGTCTTCCAGTGCGGACCGGCGTGGTGGGAGCCGCCCGGCGTCGGCGGTCCGGCTAGCGGCGGGGAACCGTCCGCCGCCCCGGGTCGGTGGGCGCGCGGGGTGAGGGTGCGGGGCGCCCGGAACCGGTCGGGCGGCCGGTGGCAGCGGGCTGTCGCAGGTCGCTGGAGGAGCGCGGTCGGGCCGTTGCCGAGCCCCGGCTGCCGCGGGGCCCCGTCCGGCCGGGGGGCGGCCGCGGCTCCCGGTGCCTCCGACCCCGGTGCCGCCCACCCCTGTACCGCCCACCCCGGCGCGGGCCGCGGCACGTCGGGCCGACCGGGCCAGGACCACCTGACGCCGGCGACGCACCAGCAGGATCGCGCCGAGCAGGGCGCCGCCGCTGAGGGCCTGCACCGGCAGCCCGGCCCCGTCGGAGGGGGCGGCGGCGGGCGCCCCGACCGGACGGCGCACGACGGCCTGGTCCACGGCGGGGGCGGGGGTCACGGGGTCTGCGGCCGGGTCCACGAGCGTGCCGATGGGCTGGGTCCCGCGGGACACCGCGGCGAAGCCCCAGTCGAGCAGGGCCGCCGCCTCCACGTGCACCCGCGGCTGCGTGCGCATGAGGGTGACCAGCAGGGTGTGGCCGTTGCGGGTGGCTGCGCCGACGAAGCTCGCCTTCGCCCGCGTCGTGTACCCGTTCTTGATGCCCAGGGCGCCGTCGTAGGTGGCGAGCAGCTTGTTGTGGTTGACGGTGGCGATCCGCTTGCCGCCCGGTCCGCTCACGCTCCCCCGGCGGGTCGAGACCCAGCGCCGGAAGTCCGGCGAGGCCATCCCCGCCCTTGCCAGCAGGGCGAGGTCGTAGGCGGAGCTGAGCTGCCCGTCGGCGTCCAGGCCGCTGGGGTTGACCGCGTGCGTGTCCAGGGCCTGCAGGCGGGTGGCCTCGGCGTTCATCGCCTCGATGGCGGCCGGACCCCCGGCGCCTCGGGCGAGGGTCATGGCGACGTCGTTGCCCGAGACCATCATCATCGCCTGGAAGAGCTCGTCGACGGGGTAGCCCACCCGCTCCACCAGCCCGACCTTGCTCCCGTCGACGGCGACGTCGTCGAACTCCGGCACGAGCTTGCGGTCCGGGGGCAGCAGCGGCGCCAGGGCCACGGCGGTGAGGATCTTGAGCGTGCTCGCCGGGGCGAAGCGCCCGTGGGCGTTCTTCGCCCCCAGCACCTGACCGGTGTCGAGGTCGGCGACGAGCCAGCCCTGGGCCACGACCTCCTTCGGGACCGCCGGGGCGCCGAGGCCGAGGACCACGCCGGGGCCGCCGAGCTGCGCGCCGCCGACGACGTCGACCTGCGCCGAGGCGGGCGGAGCGAGTGCCGCGGGGACACCGAGCAGGGCGATCCCGAGGAGGGCGGCGGTCAGGGCCCGGAGCGCGGTCGTCATGGTCGGGCGACCGTACTGCCGCAGGAGCCGGGCGCCAGGCGGCGCGCCGCGCCCAGGACGGCGCTGAGGCTCAGGGCGCGGTCGCGTCCGCGCCCGTCGAGACGCGGCGGTCGTCACCCATGCGGACCCCCAGCGCCGGCTTGCTCTGCTCCTCGGCGACCACGTGCGGAATCTGCAGCAGCCGCAGCACGGTCACCAGCACCAGGCCGCCCACCAGGTTGCCCACCGCGGCGAGCGAGGCGGTCTGGGCCCAGTCGGCGTACCCGAACGGTGCCGCGCCCGTGTGCAGCGCGGCGAAGATCAGCAGCGAGTTGACGACCGCATGGTTGAGCTGGGCCCCCGCGAGCAGGAACCCCCCGGTGACCGCGGGCACGAGCTTGAGGCCCGGCGACTCGGTGCTGTGCTGCATCCACGTCATCAACGTGATGACGGCCCCGCCCAGGACCGACAGGCTGAACGCCCGAAGGCCCAGACCCAGGTCGATGTAGAAGCCACCCGCCTTGATCGCCGTCTCGGCGAACTGCGGGAACCCCTGCATGAGCACGAGCGTGAAGACCCAGCCCCCGGCGAGGTTCGCGGCGAACGTGACCAGCCACAGGCGGGGGAGCATGCGGAAGCGGGCCTGCCGCGCGACCACCGTGGTGACCGGCACGAGGAAGTCCTCGGTGAACAGCTCGCTCTTGGCCAGGCTCAGGGCGATGAAGCCGACCGTGAAGGCCAGGCCGGCGAGCAGCACGCTCCCGGTCTCGTGCTCGACGAGCAGCAGGGCGAGGACACCGGTGCCGACGTCGATGCCGCCGAGCAGACCGGTCGACAGCAGCGGCCAGGTCTTGCGCGACAGGCGACGGCGACCCTCGTCGACCGAGCGGAGGAAGGCCTCCTCGATCTCGACCTCGGCCACCCCGCGCTCGGAGGCCGGGTCGGACCCGACCCCTGGGCGCTCGGACTCCTCCGGGCGCGAGGTGTCCGGGCCGTCGCCGTCGCCGTGGGTCTCGGTGTCGTCCGGGCTCTCGGTGTCGTCCGGGGCGGTCCCGGGCTCCTGCGTCGTGCCGGCCACGGAGGGCTAGACCCGCCGGTAGATCAGCGCGCGCTTGACTTCCTGGATCGCCTTGGTGACCTCGATGCCGCGGGGGCACGCGTCGGTGCAGTTGAAGGTGGTCCGGCAGCGCCAGACCCCCTCCTTCTCGTTGAGGATCTCCAGCCGCTCCTCGGCGCCGTCGTCGCGGCTGTCGAAGATGAAGCGGTGCGCGTTGACGATGGCCGCCGGGCCGAAGTAGCTCTCGTCGGTCCAGTACACCGGGCACGACGTGGTGCAGGCGGCGCACAGGATGCACTTGGTGGTGTCGTCGAAGCGTTCGCGGTCGGCCGCGGACTGAAGCCGCTCGCGGGTGGGCTCACGGCCGTCGGTGATGAGGAACGGCTTCACGGCCCGGTAGGCCTCGAAGAAGGGCTCCATGTCGACGACGAGGTCCTTCTCGACCGGCAGGCCCTTGATCGGCTCGACCAGGATGGTGTCGCCGAGGTCCTTCACCAGCACCTTGCAGGCCAGGCGGTTGACGCCGTTGATGCGCATGGCGTCCGAGCCGCAGACGCCGTGCGCGCACGAGCGCCGGAAGGTCAGCGAGCCGTCCTGGTACCACTTGATCTGGTGCAGGGCGTCGAGCAGGCGGTCGCCCTTCTCCACCGGCACCTCGAAGGTCTGCCAGTTGGCCTCCGGATCCACCTCGGGGTCGAAGCGCCGGATCTTCAGGGTGACGGTGCGCAGGTGGTCCTGCACCGGGGACTCCTGGGGAGCCGCCGGCTTGTCCATGGTGACGCTCACTGGCCGGGCACTTCCTGACTGTCGCGGCGCATCAGTACTTGCGCTCCATCGGCTCGTAGCGGGTCTGGACGACCGGCTTGTAGTCCAGGCGGACCTCGGCCTGGAAGCCGGTGCCCACCTTGTAGGCCATCGTGTGGCGCATGAAGTTGACGTCGTCGCGCGTCGGGTAGTCCTCGCGGAAGTGCCCGCCCCGCGACTCGTTGCGGGCCTTTGCCGACACCACCAGGGCCTCGGCCAGGTCGAGCAGGAAGCCCAGCTCGACCGCCTCGAGCAGCTCGGTGTTGTAGCGCGCACCGCGGTCGGAGACCCCCACCCGCAGGTAGCGCTCCTTGAGGGCGGCGATGTCGACCTCGGCCTGCTTGAGCGTGGCCTCGGTGCGGTAGACGGAGGCGTTCGTGTCCATCGTCTCCTGCAGGTCGCCGCGGATGGCGGCCACCAGCTCGGTGCCGCCGCCCTCCTTCAGGCGGCGCAGCAGCTCGACGGTGTCGGCCTCCGGGTTCGGCGGGAGGTCGACGAAGTCGGTCGAGTTGGCGTAGGCCGCGGCCGAGAGCCCGCCGCGGCGCCCGAAGACGTTGATGTCGAGCAGCGAGTTGGTACCGAGCCGGTTCGCGCCGTGCACCGACACGCAGGCCACCTCGCCGGCGGCGAACAGGCCGGGCACGACGTCGGTGTTGTTGCGCAGCACCTGGGCGTCGATGTTGGTCGGCACGCCGCCCATGGCGTAGTGCGCCGTGGGCTGGATCGGGATCGGGTCGTTGTAGGGCTCGATGCCGAGGTAGGTGCGGGCGAACTCGGTGATGTCGGGCAGCTTGGCGTCGAGCTGCTCCGGCGGCAGGTGCGTGAGGTCCAGGAACACGTGGTCGCCGGCCGGCCCGCAGCCGCGGCCCTGGCGGATCTCGGTGTAGATGGCACGGGCCACCATGTCGCGCGGCGCGAGGTCCTTGATGGTGGGGGCGTAGCGCTCCATGAAGCGCTCGCCGTCCTTGTTGCGCAGGATGCCGCCCTCGCCGCGGGCGCCCTCGGTGAGCAGGATGCCCATCTTCCAGATGCCCGTGGGGTGGAACTGGTAGAACTCCATGTCCTCCAGCGGGAGGCCCTTGCGGTAGACGATGCCCATGCCGTCACCGGTGAGGGTGTGGGCGTTGCTCGTCACCTTGAAGACCTTGCCGAAGCCGCCGCTGGCGAACAGCACCGACTTGGCCTGGAACACGTGCAGCTCGCCGGTGGACAGCTCGTAGGCGACGACGCCGGACACGTGCTGGACGCCGTCGACCTCGGTCATGGCCATGTCGAGGACGTAGAACTCGTTGAAGAAGTCGATGCCGTGCTTGACGCACTGCTGGAACAGCGTCTGCAGGATCATGTGACCGGTGCGGTCGGCGGCGAAGCAGGAGCGGCGGACCGCGGCCTCACCGTGGTTGCGGGTGTGCCCGCCGAAGCGGCGCTGGTCGATGCGGCCCTCGGGCGTGCGGTTGAACGGCAGGCCCATCTTCTCGAGGTCCAGGACCGCGTCGATGGCCTCCTTGCACATCACCTCGGCGGCGTCCTGGTCGACGAGGTAGTCGCCGCCCTTGACGGTGTCGAAGGTGTGCCACTCCCAGTTGTCCTCCTCGACGTTGGCCAGGGCGGCGCACATGCCGCCCTGGGCCGCGCCGGTGTGGGACCGGGTGGGGTACAGCTTGGTGAGCACCGCGGTGCGGGAGCGCTGGCCGGCCTCGAGGGCGGCACGCATGCCGGCGCCGCCGGCCCCCACGATGATCGTGTCGTAGCGGTGGAACTGGACCATGGTTCTACCCCCGCAGGTTCGGGTCGAAGGTGAAGATCACGAGGGTGCCGAGCATGAGCACCAGGGTCGACGCCGTGTAGAGCAGCATCTTGAGCCAGAAGCGGGTGCCGTCGCGCTCGGCGTAGTCGTTGATGATCACGCGCAGTCCGTTGGTGCCGTGCAGCTGAGCGAGCCACAGCTGGGCGAGGTCCCAGGTGCGCCAGAAGGGGGAGGCCCAGCGGCCGGCGACGAACGCGAAGTTCACGCGCTGCACGCCGCCGTCGAGGATGTTCATGATGAGCAGGTGGCCGAGCACCAGGACCACCAGCAGCAGGCCCGACATGCGCATGAAGATCCAGCTGTACATCTCGAAGTTGGTCTTCGAGCGGCTGCCGGACGGGTTCTTGCGGCGGCTGCGCGGCGCCTCGATGACCGGGCGGTCGTGCTCGGGCGCCGCGGCGTCGACGGTGGCGGTCATGCGGCGCTCCCGAAGATGGTGGCGAAGGTGTGCTTGAGCATGAAGTACACGCCGGGGACCATGACGACGAGCGTGATCCCGACGACGACGAAGGTCATGTGCTTCTGGTAGCGGGTGCCCTTGTCCCAGAAGTCGATCGCCATGACGCGCAGGCCGTTGAGCGCGTGGTAGAGCACCGCGCCGACCAGGCCAACCTCGAACAGGTTCACCAGCGGCGTCTTGTAGGTGTCGATGACGCGGTTGTAGGCGTCCGGCGACACCCGCACGAGGGCGGTGTCGAGCACGTGCGAGAAAAGGAAGAAGAAGATGAGGACTCCGGTGACGCGGTGCGCCACCCAGGACCACATGCCCTCGCGCCCTCGGTAGAGCGTTCCTGCCGGTGCCTTCACCGTTGCGCCTCCTCGGATCTGCGTCGCGCGGACGCAGCCTGCGCCGGGTGCTCCTCCGACCAGAGGTCCGACCGCCCGAGCCTAACGACGTGCGGCCCGGGTGGCACGTCGGGGCCGATCCGGTTCGTGTGACCTCGTGCACAGGACCGCCGCCGCAGGCTCACCGGGCCGCCGGCCGGAAGGTCGCGAGCACCGCCTCCAGGTCGTCCTGGGCCGCCTCCCAGTCGGCCGCCCTCGTCTGGAAGAACAGCGAGTGACCGACGCCGTCGACGTCGAGCACCCGGTTCAGGACGTGCAGGTCGGCGCCGCCGTCGTGGTAGGTGAACTCCCAGTCGGCGGCGGCCACGCCCCGGTAGGTGACCGGGTCGATCCTGAGGCGCTGGTAGTCCTCGTGGCCGCGGGCGAAGGCAGCCTCCTGCTGCTCGCGGTCGGCGACGGCGTCGGGGCGGCCGGGGCCGGTGCTGACGCGCAGGGTGCGGCTGGTGACCGGGTCGCGGTACTGCGGGAACCCGCTGAAGGTGCTGACCCGCCACGAGGCCGGGGTGGCCGCGGTCCAGCCCGGTCCGCCCCGGTGCGCCGTCCAGCCGGCCGGCAGGGCCGCGGGCCCGTCGCCCGAGGAGGTGTCCGCGGGTGATGCGGACGCGCCGGGGGAGGCGGGGGAGCGGCCGGCGCCGGAGCTCGTGAGCCCGTAGCCGACGGCGCCGACCGCCAGGGCGGCGACGGCGACGGCGAGGCCGAGGGCGGTGCGGCGGGTCGTCGACCGGCTGCCCCCGACGCGGGCTGCCGGGGGCTCGGACGCGGCCGCGGAGGAGGCCGCCCGCGGGGGGTCCACAGGTGGGGGGCCCGCAGGCGCCGCGACCGGGGGCAGGGGCAGCGCGGCGGTCTGCTCGGACCGCCGCTCGGCGTCGGGGTCCGGCACGGGCGCGTCCGTCCGCACCGCCGTCGCCCGGCCGTGCGCCACGTCCTGGAGCAGCCGGCGCGCAGCCCCGGCGTCCAGCCGCAGGGCGGGGTCAGGAGTCAGCAGTCCGTCGAGCACGGGCACCAGCGGACCGGCGGCGACGTAGGGGTCGCGGTCGTCGGTCACCACGGCGGTCAGCGTGGTGAGCGGCTCGCCGCGGTCGTAGGGCGGGCGACCCTCGACCGCGGTGAACAGCGTGGCGCCGAGCGACCAGAGGTCGCTGGGCGGGCCGGGGGTCGCCCCACGGGCCCGCTCCGGGGCGATGAAGGACGGCGACCCCAGCAGCAGGCCGGTGCTCGTGATCGAGGGGTCACCGGCCGTCGTCGCGATCCCGAAGTCGGTGAGCACCACGCGGGAGCCGGTCGAGCGGTCGCCGAGCAGCACGTTGGCCGGCTTGACGTCGCGGTGGACGATCCCCTGCCGGTGCGCCGCCTCGAGGGCGCCGAGCACGGCGAGCCCCACCTCGGCGGTGCGCTGCGGGGACAGCGGCCCGTCGGTGCGCACCACCTGCGACAGCGTGCGCGCCTCGACCAGCTCGAGCACGAGCCAGGGCTGCCCGTCCTGCTCCACGACGTCGTAGACCGTGACGGCGCTCGGGTGGTCGAGCCGGGCGGCCGCCCGGGCCTCGCGCCGGACCCGCTCGCGCAGCGTGGCGCGGTCGTCGTCGGACAGGCCGTGGGGGAAGACGACCTCCTTGACGGCGACGTGCCGGCCGAGCACGGCGTCCTCCGCGCGCCAGACCGTGCCCATGCCCCCCGACCCGAGGGGGGACAGCAGCCGGTAGCGGCCGCCGACGACCCGGTCCTGCGCAGGGTTGCCTGCCGGCGCACGACTGTCCACGACGGTTCCCCTACCCCCGACCCGCCCCGTTCCACCCGGCCAGCCGCCGCGCGGTCGGGCCCGCCGCCTAGCATCCGGTCGTCGCGTCGCCCCTGCGGAAGGCACCGCCCATGTCCCGCCAGTCCGAGTCAGGCTTTCCCGTCGAGCCCCTGTACGGGGAGGGCGACCTCGCCCCCGGCCTCGCCGAGCGGCTCGGCGAGCCCGGCGCGTACCCCTACACGCGCGGGGTCTACGCCTCCATGTACACCGGCCGCCCGTGGACGATGCGGCAGTACGCCGGGTTCGGGACGGCCAAGGAGAGCAACGAGCGCTACCGCCACCTCGTGGCGCAGGGTACGGGCGGCCTGTCGGTCGCGTTCGACCTGCCGACGCAGATGGGCTACGACTCCGACGATCCCATCGCCTCCGGCGAGGTCGGCAAGGTCGGGGTGGCCATCGACAGCCTCGAGGACATGCGGGTGCTGTTCGACCAGATCCCGCTCGACACCGTCTCGACGTCGATGACGATCAACGCTCCGGCGTCGGTGCTGCTGCTGATGTACCAGCTGGTGGCGGAGGAGAACGGGGTGCCGGGCGACACGATCACCGGCACGATCCAGAACGACGTGCTCAAGGAGTACATCGCCCGCGGCACCTACATCTACCCGCCGGCGCAGTCGCTGCGGCTGATCACCGACATCTTCGCGTACTGCAAGGCCGAGATCCCCAAGTGGAACACCATCTCGATCTCCGGCTACCACATGGCCGAGGCCGGGGCGACGCCCGCGCAGGAGATCGCGTTCACGATCTCCGACGGCATCGAGTACGTCCGGGCCGCGGTCAAGGCGGGGCTGGACGTCGACGACTTCGCCCCGCGACTGGCCTTCTTCTTCGTCTCCCGCACCACGCTCCTGGAGGAGGTCGCGAAGTTCCGCGCCGCCCGGCGGATCTGGGCACGGGTGATGAAGGAGGAGTTCGGCGCCAAGGACCCCAAGTCGATGATGCTGCGTTTCCACACCCAGACCGCCGGGGTGCAGCTGACCGCCCAGCAGCCCGAGGTGAACCTCGTCCGCGTGACCGTGCAGGGGCTCGCCGCCGTGCTCGGCGGGACGCAGTCGCTGCACACCAACTCCTACGACGAGGCCATCGCGCTGCCGACCGTGAAGGCCGCCACGTTGGCCCTGCGGACCCAGCAGGTGCTCGCCTACGAGACCGACGTGACCGCGACGGTCGACCCCTTCGCCGGCTCCTACGTGGTGGAGGCCATGACCGACGAGGTCGAGGCTGCGGCGCTCGCCCTGATGGACAAGGTCGAGCAGATGGGCGGCGCCGTCGCCGGCATCGAGCAGGGCTTCCAGAAGTCCGAGATCGAGCAGTCCGCCTACTCGATCGCCCTCGGCATCGACAGCGGGGAGCGGGTCGTCGTCGGGCTCAACCGCTACCGCAGCGACAGCGAGGAGAAGTACGACCCGCTCCGCGTCGACCCCTCGATCGAGGCCGACCAGCGCCAGCGGCTCGCCGACCTGCGGGCCAGGCGCGACCAGGCAGCGGTCGACAGCGCCCTGGCGGCGCTCAAGGCCGCCGCCGAGGGCAACGAGAACTGCCTGTACCCGATGAAGGACGCGCTCCGGGCGCTCGCCACCGTGGGCGAGGTCTGCGGAGCGCTCCGCGAGGTCTGGGGCGTCTACCGCCCGCAGGAGTTCTTCTAGAGCGCACCCCGGGCCCGGCCACAGGCCCGGAAACGCCGGGAGGGCGGCACCCGGATCGGGTGCCGCCCTCTCGCGCGAGGTGCTGCTAGGGCAGGACCAGGTGCTGCGCCCCGCGCCCGTAGGACGCCGCGAGCAGCTCCTTGGGGTTGCGGGGGCTGAGGTTGAGGCGGAACACCGGCGCGGCCGGCAGCCCCTTGCCCAGCAGCGTCCAGGTCCGGCTGCCCTTCTTGAGGAACGCCACGCCCAGCTCGTTGCCGACCACGAGCCCGCCGTTGAACGGGAACGCGTCGTTGGCCGAGACGTCGGGCAGGTTGTAGGAGATGTCGGTGAAGCTCTCCCCGGCGTCGGTGCTGCGGAAGACGTGCCCGGTGCCGATCTTGCTGACGTCGTCGCCGAGCGAGCCCGGCGGGATCCAGCGCCGGCCGTACCCGCCGAGCGTCACGTAGACCGTCTTCGGGTCGGCCGGGTCGATCCGCACCGAGTTGATGTAGCGCTTCGGCAGGCCGGCCGCCTTGGCGATGTGCCAGCCGTCGGGGCTGCCGGCCTTGCCGGCCTTGTCGCCGCCCACGTTGGTGGCGATGCCCGACGAGAACGGGACGCCGCCGGTGACGATGTCGCAGTAGCCGCAGTAGCCGGCGTAGCTGGCGTCGCCCCGGGTGTCGAGGGCCGACGGCGAGTTGGCCGGGTCAGCGGTGCCGGTGGAGGCGCCGGCCACCCCCGGCTGGGTGCGGGTGCCGAGGTCGAACACCGGCTTCCAGTACTTCGAGGTGTCGTCGAGCACCTCGTCGAGGGGGGTGTCGGTGAACGGCGACAGCACGTCGGGTCCGACGAGGTCCTCGTACAGCGTGCGTCCGCCGGCGATCAGGTGCTGGGCGTTCGTGGCGTCCATCGTGAACGGCGCCGAGAACAGGGCCCCGGTGGTGTCGGGCGGCGCGATGCTCGACCAGCTCTTGCCGCCGTCGGTGGTGACGCTGATGGCGCCGTTGGTGTACTCCTCGTACCAGACCTGGCTGTTGGCCGGGTCGATGGCGACGAAGAAGCCGTCGCCGCCGTAGGCCTCGATCTGCTTGCCGGCCGGGGTGATGAGGGCCGAGCCGTTGTCCTGCAGGCCCATGACGGCGACGCCGTCCTTGGCCATCGCGAGGTCGTACGGCAGCAGGGTGGTGAAGCCGTTGTTGTTGCCCTTGCCCCACTTGTCGTTGTCGAGCTGCTCACCCGCGGCGAGGGTCTGCTTGTAGACGCCGCCGTCGTTGCCGGCGAGCAGGGTGACGCCGCCGGGCGCGCCCTTGGTGGGGGCCCACAGCCCGGCGTGCTGGTCGGGGTGGGTGGTGTCGCCCAGGGGGGCCGTCGGCTTGTTCGACAGCGGGCAGACCGGCAGCCCCGGTGTTCAGGCCGCCGCAGGCGTCCTCGGAGAAGTACCGGCCGACGACGCTGAAGCTGCTGCTGTTCGGGGTGCGCGGCAGGGCGCCGCTGCCCGCCCAGACCTCCTCGAGGCCGAAGGCCAGCCGGGTGGGCACGCCCGCCGAGTCCGCACTGACCGGATCCGGGGTGATCCACTCGTTGTACCAGGACTGGATGCCCGGGGCGTAGGTCGCGCCCTGGGCGCCCTGCAGCGCGCTGCCGCCGGTGGGCAGGGCGAGCTGGGTGGCGTCGGCCATCTTGGTCCAGGTGACGCCGAAGTCGCCCGAGCCGTAGACGCCGGACAGCACGGTGTTGTTCGGGGCGCCGGCCGGGTTGGGCACGTCGAGCGTGGTGGCGCCGCCGTTGAACTTCTTCTGGTCCTGGACCAGGGCGTAGACGTAGTCGTGGTCCTGGGCGCTGCCGAGGGCCGCGCCGAGCGCCACCCGCCCGACGACGTCGTCGGCGGCGAAGCCGGCCGGGTTGCTGCGGAAGGCGAAGCTGCCGGGGGCGCCGGTGGCCGAGCTGTAGAGGCCGTTGCGCGGCGACTGGGGCTTGCCGAGGGCGTTGGGCTTGAGTCCGGCGCGCCAGCCGACGGCGGCCAGCACCGCGCCGCCGCCCTTGCCGGCCGCGTCGCTCTGCTTGACCGCGACGTCGGTGACGATGTTGGCGAAGAAGCAGGTGGGCTGGCGGGTGTCGGTGCAGGTGGTCGGGAGCACCACGTTGGTGAAGCTCTTGCCCGCGTTCGCCGACCGGTAGAGGCCCTTGCTGGTCGCGGCGTAGACCACGTTCTGGTGGGCCTGGTCCTTGGCGAAGGAGAAGGTCAGCGTGCCGGCCGGGACGCCGGTGGACTTCACCCAGGTCTTCCCGCCGTCGGTGGTACGGAAGATGCCCTGACCGGAGTAGGACGTGCCGCCGAAGGCGGGGTCACCGGTACCGGCGAGCACCGTCTGGACGCCGGGGTTGATGAGGTAGTCGACGGCGCCGACGATCTGCGTGGGCAGGGTGTCACCGATCGAGCGCCAGGTGCCTCCGGCGTCGCCGGTCACCCACACCCCGCCGTTGGCGACCGCGGCGAACCAGTGACCGTTGACCCGGGGGTCGTAGGCGAGGTCCTCCACCCGGCCGGCGAGGTCGTTCAGGCCCAGGCCGTTGACCTCGTCGTAGCCGTCGACGTTGGCGTCGAGCGGGCCCTTGCCGAGCGGTGCCCAGCTGGCGACCGGGGCGGTCACGGCGAGCGCGCGGTGCGCGGCGGTGGCGGCCTCCAGCGCGCCGTCGGCGTAGGCGTAGCCGCCTCCGCTGCGGCGGGCGGCCAGCGCCGCGTTCATGGCCATGACCTCGGCGCCGGGCTCGGGGGTGCGGACCGACCGGCACTCGCCGGCGGGCTGGACGCTGCCGGTCAGGGCGGTGTCGGCGGCCTGCTGCAGGTCGTCGCCGAAGGCCGGGCCGGCCTCCCGCTCGAAGACGGTGCCGGTGGGGCAGTCCAGGCCGGTCGCGGCCGCGGCGGTCGGCGTCGCGGGGCCGGCGCCCTGGGAGGCGGAGCCGGCGGCAAAGGTCAGGGCTGCCGCGACCGCGAGGGCCAGGGGGAGCGTGGTGCGCTTGCGCACGGGACCTCCGGAGACAGGGGGAAGGGGCACCCGTCGACGACGGGACACCTCCAGTACGCCACGGCCGGCGGCAAGGTTCAGCCGAACCGGCCACTGAGACGCGTCCCACACCCTCTCGTTGCACGGGTGTTGCAGGAATCGGCCGCCCCGGCGGCGAACCTGGCGGGGTGAGACCCCTTCGCGCTGCCCTGGCCGCCTCCCTCGCCCTCGTCGTCGTCGCGTCCGGCCTGGCGGCCGCGGCGCCGGCCACCGCCTCCACCTTCGACGTCACGGTGGTGCGGACCGAGTTCGGGATCCCGCACATCACGGCGCGCGACTACGCCTCGCTCGGCTACGGCTACGCGTACTCCTTCGCCGAGGACGACCTGTGCACGATGGCGGACGACTACGTCACCGTCGACGGTGAGCGCAGCCGCTACTTCGGCGCCGAGGCCAGCTACCTGCAGCGCGGCAACGGCTACTCCTCGACCAACCTCGACAGCGACGTCTTCTGGAAGGGCGTCATCAGCAGCGGGGTCGTCGAGAAGCTGATCCGGACGCCGGCCCCGTTCGGCCCCAAGGCCGAGGTGAAGCAGCTGGCCAAGGGCTACGTCGCCGGCTGGAACCGCTACCTCAAGGACGTCGGGGGCAGCCGGGGCGTCCCCGACGCCCGCTGCCGCGGCAAGGCCTGGGTCAAGCCGATCAGCGAGATCACCGCCTTCCGCCGGCTCTACCAGCTGGCGCTGCTGGCCTCCAGCGGCGTCCTGGTGAGCGGTATCGCCCAGGCGGCGCCGCCCCTGCCGGGCGCACCGGCCCCGGCGCCACTGGCCGTCGACACGACCGCCAAGAGCATCGCCGGCGGGTTCCACCTCGACATCGGCAGCAACGCGGTCGCGCTGGGCAAGGACGCCACCCGGGGGGCCAACGCCGGCCACGGGATGCTGCTGGGCAACCCGCACTTCCCCTGGTACGGCACCGAGCGCTTCTACCAGTCGCACCTCACCATCCCGGGCAAGCTCGACGTCGCCGGCGGATCGCTGTTCGGCGCGCCCCTGGTGCTCATCGGCCACACCAAGAACCTCGCCTGGTCGCACACCGTGTCGACCGCGCGCCGCTTCACGCCCTACCAGCTCGCGCTCGTCCCGGGTGACCCGACGTCGTACCTGCTCGACGGCGTCCCGACCAGGATGACCTCGCGCACGGTCACCGTGCAGACGTCCACCGGGTCCGAGCAGCGCACCCTGTGGAGCACCCGGTACGGCCCGATGGTCACCGAGCTCGCGGGCGTCCCGCTGCCCTGGACCACCACCGTCGCCTACACGATCCGCGACGCGAACGCCGACAACTTCCGGCTGCTCAACCACTTCTTCGACACCGACCACGCGCAGTCCACGCCGGAGCTGCAGAAGATCCTGGCGACCTACCAGGGCATCCCCTGGGTGAACACCATCGCCAGCGACCGGGCCGGCCGTGCCCTCTACGCAGACATCGGCGCGGTGCCGAACGTGCCCGAGTCGCTCGTCAGCCGCTGCAACACCCCGCTCGGTGTCGCGGTCTACAAGCTGGCCCGCTTCCCGGTCCTGGACGGCAGCACCACCGGCTGCGACTGGCTGACCGACCCCGACAGTGCCTCCCCGGGCCTGTTCGGCGCGGCGAAGATGCCCTCGCTGACCCGCAGCGACTACGTCACCAACTCCAACGACTCGTACTGGCTGGCCAACCCCGCCAAGCCCCTCACCGGCTTCCCGCTCATCATCGGCGACGAGAACACGGCCCGCACCCTGCGGACCCGGATCGGCCTGGTCATGACCAAGGCCCGGATCGACGGCACCGACGGCCGGGCCGGCAAGGGCTTCACCCGCCAGGACCTGCAGGACCTCGTGTTCTCCGACCGGTCCTACACCGGCGAGATGGGCCGCGACGACGCCGTGGACATGTGCCGCAGCTTCCCGGGCGGTCAGGCACCCACCAGCCGGGGCGTGCCCGTGCCGGTCGGCAAGGCGTGCGACGTGCTCGCCGCGTGGGACCGGCACGAGGACGTCCGCAGCCGCGGGTCCCTGCTGTGGCGGGCCTTCTTCGGCGGCGCGCTCAAGGCCCAGGGCGGCCCGTGGGTCAACGCCTACGACCCGGCCGACCCGGTGAACACCCCCAACACCCTCAACACCCGCAGCCCGGGCGTGCAGCAGGCCTTCGGTGACGCGGTCGCCTCCCTCGCCGCCTCCGGCATCGATCCCGGGGCCCAGCAGGGGAGCTACCAGTACGCCCAGCGCGGCAGCCTCCGGATCCCCATCCCCGGCGGTCCCGGCGACCCCGAGGGGCAGTTCAACGCGATCTCGGTCCGGTCCACCACCGGCAAGCCCGGCCTGGTCGACCCCGTGCACGGGTCGTCGTTCGTGCAGGTGGTCGGGTGGACGAAGGCGGAGTGGCCCGATGCCCGGACGATCCTCACCTACAGCCAGAGCGACAACCCGAGCAGCAAGCACTACGCCGACCAGACCAGGCTGTTCACGTCCAAGACCTGGGTGACCGAGCGGTTCAGCCCGGCGTCGGTCAAGGGCCACGCCGTCAGCACGCGGCGGCTGCGGGGCTGAGCCCCGGCCGCGTGGTCAGGCAGGCATCTCCTGCGACCACGCGGCCAGCAGGTCCGCGTCGCCCTCGACCTCCAGGTCGGTCCAGCCGGTCCGTCCCCAGAGCGCCAGCAGCAGCTGCTCGGCGGTGCCGCGGACACGCACGTCCGCAGGCCCGGCCGGGGCGGGCGGCCCCTGGACCGCGCAGGACGTCGGCTCGATGCGCACCGCCCAGGACTGCGGCCCGTCGGACCGCTCCAGCCGAAGGCTGCCGACGAGACGACGGAACGGGGCGCGCGCCTGCACCCGGGGCAGGAACACCGCGAGCATCTCGTCGACGCCGTCGGCCGCGAGGTCGGGGGAGACCCGCGTGGGGCGGTCCACCGCCTGCTCGAGGTCGATGCGGTGCACCAGCAGCTCGTGCGGCATCCGGCGCAGCCAGAACGCCCCGGTGTCGGGCGTGCCGGCCGACCAGTTCCACACCGGCTCGTGCGGCTCGAGGCCGTCGAGCGCCAGGAGCAGGGCCTCCAGCGCCTCCGCGGCGAAGCCCACCGGGTCGGCGCCGTCGGGGCGGGGCAGGGGACGCACCTTCGGTGGCGCCTGCACGCGGGGAACCACCACGGAGGTCACGAAGCCCAGCACCCCGGCCACGTGGTCGAGCAGCGCGGTGGCGTCCCAGCCCGGGCAGGCCGGGACGGGAGCGGTGGGGGCGTCGGTGGCCACGGCCAGCAGCCGGGCCCCCTCGAAGGCGGTCGCGGAGCGCAGGTCCTCGGGCGTCATCGGCCGACTGTGCCACCCCCGGGTCGCGCGCCCGGTCAGCCGGTCAGCCGATCAGGCTCCCGAGCGTCTGAACGGTCAGCTCGCCGTCGCCGTACTGGCGGCGCAGCACCTTCTTGTCGAACTTGCCGACGCTCGTCCTGGGCACCGCCTCGATGAACGACCACCGCTCCGGCAGCTGCCACTTGGCCAGCTTGTCGGCCAGGAAGTCGCGCAGCTGCTCCGGCGTGGCCTGCGCGTCCGGAGCCAGGACCACGCAGGCCAGCGGCCGCTCGTCCCAGCGCTCGTCCGGGACGGCGACGACGGCGGCCTCGAACACGGCGGGGTGGCCCATCAGCAGGTTCTCCAGCTCGACCGAGCTGATCCACTCGCCGCCCGACTTGATGACGTCCTTGCTGCGGTCGGTGATCTGCACGAACCCCTGGGGATCGACGGTGGCGACGTCGCCGGTGCGGAGCCAGCCGCCGGAGAACTTCTCCGGGTCGGGGGTCGCGTCCTCGCCGTCGGCGGCGAAGTAGGACCCCGTGACCCAGGGGCCCCGGCACTGCATCTCCCCGACGCTCACGCCGTCCCAGGGCAGCACCGTCCCGTCGTCGCCGACGATGCGCAGCTCGACGCCGGCGCTGATGCGGCCCGTGCGGGAGCGGTAGGTCCAGTCGTCGTCGGGGGAGCCGTTCTTCGGCGGGTGCGCGACCGCGGCCAGCGGCGAGGTCTCGGTCATCCCCCAGGCCTGCACGATCCGCACGCCGTGCCGGTCCCAGAAGGCCTGCATGAGCGACAGCGGCACCGCTGATCCGCCGCAGGGCACCAGACGCAGCGAGGACAGGTCGGTGGGGTGGGCGTCGACGTGGCGCAGCAGGTCGTTCCAGATGGTCGGCACGGCCCCGGCGACCGTGGGCCGGTACGCCTCGATCATCGCGGCGAGCGGCTCGGCCTGCAGGAAGCGGCCGGGCATGACGAAGTCGGTGCCGGCGTACCAGCCGGCGTAGGGCAGCCCCCAGGCGTTGGCGTGGAACATCGGGACGACCGGCAGCACGACGTCGCGCTCGGACAGGCCGAACGTGTTGCCGCTGCAGGCGGCCATCGAGTGCAGGGTGGCAGACCGGTGGCTGTACACGACGCCCTTGGGGTTGCCCGTGGTGCCGCTCGTGTAGCACATCGCCGCGGCCGACCGCTCGTCGAGCTCGGGCCAGTCGAAGGCGTCCGGCCGGCCCGCCAGGAGCTCGGCGTAGGAGTGGACCGTGCCCGGCAGGACGTCGGAACCCTCCAGCGACCCGACGACGACGTAGTGCTCGACGGTCCGCAGACCGGCCGCCACCTTGGCCAGCAGCGGCAGCACGGTGGCGTCGACGATGACCACCCGGTCGGCGCCGTGGTTGATGACGTACTCGAGCTGCTCCGGAAACAGCCGCAGGTTCAGGGTGTGCAGCACCGCGCCCATGGAGGGGACCGCCAGGTAGGCCTCCAGGTGCTCCTGGGTGTTCCACAGGAACGTGCCCACCCGGTCGCCCGGCCCGACGCCGAGCCCGGTGAGGGCGTGCGCCAGCCGGGCCGCGTTCGCGGCGACCTCGGCGTAGGTGGCCGTGCGGTCGGCGGGGCCGCCGTCGGTGCCCCCCTCGTAGGTGTGCACGACGCTGTCGGCGTAGACCGTGGCGCCGTGGCGCAGCAGCTCCGTCAGGACCAGGGGGCGGTCCTGCATCGTGGACAGGACGGGGGAGGCGCTCATGCGCAGACTGTGCCGCAGGTCACCGCCGTCGCGCCAGCGGCCTCAGCAGGGGGCCAGCAGGGCGTCGTTGACCCGGGTCGGGGGCACCCGGCGCCGCGTGCCCTGCTCGTAGGCCGCGGCGTAGGTCAGCAGGTCCTTCTCGGACCACTTCGTCCCGAGGAACGACAGGCCGGTCGGGGCGCTGCGCCGTCGTCAGGCCCATCGGCACGATGACCGTGGGGTAGCCCGCGCTCGCGCCGGGGCTCGCGTAGGCCGGGCCCGGACCGACGATCGCGTCGAGGTCGTTCTCGGCGAGCGCGCGGTCGATGACGGCCGCGGACGTGGTGCGCAGGGCCAGGGAGCCGGCGGACGCCGCGGCCCGGCTGCCCGGTTGCGCCACGCTCGCCAGAATCAGGTTCTGCCCGTACTTGACCGACTCGGGGTGCTGCTGGTTGTACACGGCGATGTCGGCGAGCGACCGCACGCCGCTCCTGGGCAGCGGCGCCGCCGTCTGCAGGTAGTGGTCGAGGTTGGCCTTGAAGTCGTTCGGGATGAGGCCGAGCTCGGCGATGCCGACCTGACCGAGGTTGTCGAGCGTGGAGGTGTCCACGAGGACGGCGCCGAGCGCACGGAGGTCGTCCAGGGCCCTGGCGAACAGAGGGTTGCTCGCCCGCGAAGAGCGGTAGCCCAGCCGGATCCCCTTCAGCGAGGCGCTGTCGAGCCCTGCCGTGTAGTCGCCGCCCGGGGGGAGGTTGCGCTGCGCCTCGACGGTGGCGGCGTCGGTGCTGTCGCTGCCCGCGACGGCCGACAGCAGGGCCGCGGCGTCGAACACGGTGCGCGTCATCGGGCCGGCGGTGTCGAAGCCCTCGGCCAGCGGGATGATCCCGGTACGGCTGACCAGGCCCCGCGTGGGCTTGACGCCGACCAGGCCGTTGACGCTGCTCGGCGACAGGATCGAGCCGGAGGTCTCCGAGCCGAAGGTTCCGGCCGCGAAGGCCATCGACGCCGCGACGCCCGAGCCCGACGACGAGCCGCTGGGGTCGCCGTAGCCGTAGGCCTCGCGCACCTGCCCGCCGAGGCTCGAGTAGCCGTTCGGCATGGACAGGTCGACCCAGTTGGCGAACTCCGAGAGGTTGGTCTTGCCCAGGATCACCGCACCCGCCTCGCGCAGCCGGGCCACCAGCGTGGAGTCCTGGTAGGGCACCGAGCCCTCGAGGGCGATCGACCCGGCCGTGGTCGGCAGGTCCCTGGTGCCGATGTTGTCCTTCAGCAGGACGGGCACGCCGTGCAGGGCTCCGCGGAGCTCGCCGTCGCGGCGCTCCCGGTCGAGCTTTTTCGCGTCGGCGAGCGCGTGCGGGTTCAGCGAGCGGACGCTGTTGATGTCGGTGGTGGGGGTGGCGCCGCCGTCGAGCAGGGCGATGCGGTCGAGGTAGGCCGCCGTCAGCTCCTGCGAGGTGAGGCGCCCGGAGGCCATCGCCGACTGCAGGTCGGCCACGGTGGCGGTCTGCAGGTCGAGCCCGGCCACCCGGGCCCGGCAGTCGCCGGACGGTGAGCCGAGGGGGTGCGGCGCGGGGCTCGGGTCGGCCGAGGCGGCGACCGCCGTGCCGACGAGCAGGACCGAGGCGGTGAGTAGGGGCAGCAGGCGCATGGGGGTGCACTTCGAGGGCGGACGGCCGACTCCTGCCCCGGCCCACGTGAACAGCATGTTGCGCCAGAACTCGATGGGTACTGTCCGGGCGTGCAGATCCCCTTCGAGTCCTCCTCCCGGTCCAGCCTCGGCATCGAGTGGGAGCTGCAGCTGGTCGACCGCGAGAGCAGGCAGCTGCGCAGCGGCGCGGTGGAGATCCTCGAGGAGCTGATGCCCGGCGGGGAGCACCCCACGGTCAAGCAGGAGCTCCTGCAGTCGTGCCTGGAGGTCATCACCGGCGTCTGCACGACGGTCCCGGAGGCCACCGCCGACCTCGCCGGCAGCGTGGCCCAGGTCCGCGAGGCGGCCGACCGGCGGGGGCTGGCCCTGATGTGCGCCGGCACGCACCCGCTGACCGACTGGAGCACCCAGCAGATCAGCCCGAAGGAGCGCTACCAGGCGCTGGTCGACCAGATGCAGTGGCTGGCGCGGCAGCTGCAGATCTTCGGTGTGCACGTCCATGTGGGTGTGCGCTCCCCGGACAAGGTCATCCCGATCGTCAACGCCCTGACGGCGTACGTGCCGCACCTGCTGGCGCTGTCGGCGTCGTCGCCGTACTGGATCGGCAGCGACACCGGCCTGGCCAGCGCCCGGTCGAAGGTCTTCGAGCAGCTGCCCACGGCCGGTCTGCCGTTCCAGCTGTCGGGGTGGC
The DNA here is from genome assembly GCA_963761695.1 of uncultured Actinomycetota bacterium. Classification (GTDB taxonomy): domain Bacteria; phylum Actinomycetota; class Actinomycetes; order Mycobacteriales; family SCTD01; genus RYN-122. The sequence goes on from CAVXIB010000015.1 coordinate 161,982, forward strand.
CGGAGTTCGAGGACTACATGGAGACCCAGATCAAGACCGGCACCATCGCCTCCATCAAGGAGGTGTGGTGGGACATCCGGCCGCATCCCACCTACGGCACGGTGGAGCTGCGGGTCTGCGACGGGCTGCCGACCCTGCACGAGGTGGGCATGGTCGCCGCGATCGGGCAGTGCCTGGTCGACACGCTCGACCGCGAGATCGACAAGGGCTACACGCTGCCGACCCCCAAGGGCTGGGTGGTGCGGGAGAACAAGTGGCGGGCCGCGCGGTACGGCCTCGACGCCGAGATCATCGTGGGCGAGGACGACAAGACGGTCCCGGTCCGTCAGGCGCTGGAGGACCTCGTGCACGAGCTGAGCCCCACGGCGCAGCGGCTCGGCTGCACCGAGGAGCTGGAGCGGGTGCTGGGCGTGCTCGAGACCGGCGCCTCCTACCAGCGCCAGCGCGCCGTGGCGGCCGCCTCCGGGGGCGATCTCGTGGCCGTCGTCGACAGCCTGATCACCGAGTTCGAGGACGACCGCCCCACGTCGATGCCCGTCGTCTCCGGGGAGCCCGGCGCGCCGGGGGCGGTGTGAAGGGCTTCCTGACGGCTGGATCGCCGAGAACGAGGACGACCTCATCGCGGTGCGCCGCGACCTGCACGCCCACCCGGAGCTGGGCCGCCAGGAGACGCGCACCACGGCGGTGCTCATGGACCGGCTCGAGCGGGCCGGGCTGGCGCCCCAGGTGCTGGCCGGGGGCACCGGGCTGGTCTGCGAGCTGGGCAGCGGCGACGCCGTGGTGGGCCTGCGGGCCGACATCGACGCGCTCCCGCTGCGCGACGAGAAGGACGTGCTGTACCGGTCGCAGAACAAGGGCATCTGCCACGCCTGCGGCCACGACGTCCACACCGCGGTGGTCCTGGGCGCGGGCCTGGCGCTGGCGCGGGTGGCCGACGAGCTGCCCGGACGGGTGCGCCTGATCTTCCAGCACGCCGAGGAGATGATGCCCGGCGGCGCGCTCGACGTGATCGCGGAGGGCCACCACGCGGGTCTGGCCGCGCTGTTCGGGCTGCACTGCGACCCGTCGCTGGAGGCCGGCCGGGTGGGGCTGCGCTCGGGCCCGATCACCGCGGCCGCCGACGCCATCGAGATCCGGCTGTCCGGGCCGGGCGGGCACACCTCCCGGCCGCACAACACCGTCGACCTCATCCACGCCCTGGCCACCGTGGCCACCGGCCTGCCCGACGCGCTCGGTCGCCTCGTCGACCCCCGTGCCGGGCTGTGCCTGGTCTGGGGGGCGGTCTCGGCCGGCCAGGCCCGCAATGCCATCCCCCGGGAGGGCACGATCGCCGGCACGCTCCGGGTGCTCGACAAGGACGCCTGGCAGCGCGCCCCCGAGCTCGTGCAGCGGACGGTCGCCGCCCTGGTCGCCCCCTACGGCGCCTCCGCCGAGGTGAAGTACGAGCGGGGCGTGCCGCCGGTGGTGAACGACCCGTCGGCCACCGCCCTGCTGACCGCTGCGGTCAGCATGGCCCTCGGACCGGGCGCCGCCGTCCCCACCCTGCAGTCGCTCGGGGGGAGGACTTCGCCTGGTACCTCGACCATGTGCCCGGGGCCATGGCCCGGCTCGGGGTGAAGCCGCCCGGGCTCGAGCGGCCGTACGACCTGCACCAGGGCAGCTTCGACGTCGACGAGTCCGCCATCGCCGCCGGTGTGCGGGTGCTGTTCACCACGGCGCTCGAGGCCCTCGCCGCGGCGTGAGCGCTCCCGCCCCCTGGCAGGTCTGGTCGGCCCTCGGCGTCGTCTACGTCGTCTGGGGCTCGACCTACCTGGCGATCGCCTACGTCGTCCGCGACCTGCCGGCTCTGCTGTCGGCGTCGCTCCGGTTCACCTGTGCTGCGGTGATCCTCATGCTCTACGTGACGGTGCGACGCGGACCGCGTGCGCTTGTCTGCACCTGTGGGGCAGATGGATGCGGGCGGCCGGCATCGGGCTGCTGCTGCTGCTCGGGGGCAACGGCCTGGTCACCCTGGCCGAGCAGCGGGAGCTGCCGAGCGGCCTGGCAGCGCTGCTGGTCGCGGGCGTGCCGTTCCTGGTCGTCCTGCTGCGGGCCGGCGCGGGAGACCGCCCGGGCCGGGGCACGGTCGCGGGCGTCGCGATCGGCTTCCTCGGCGTCGCCGTCCTGCTCCTGCCCGGGGCCCGTCCCACCGGCGTGTCCGGGATCGCCGTCGCGATGGTGCTGATGTCGTCGGTGCTCTGGTCGGTGGGGTCGTTCCTGGCCGCTCGCGGTGGCCTGCCGTCCGATCCGCTCGTGACGACGATCGCCGAGATGGTCGGCGGAGCCCTCGGGCTGGGGGTGGCCGGGCTCGTCCGGGGTGAGAGCCTGCACCCGGCGGGGGTCGGAGCGTCGTCGTGGATCGCGCTGGCCTACCTCGTCCTGTTCGGCTCGGTCGCCGCCTTCACCGCCTACTCCTGGCTGCTGGGGGTGGCGCCCACCTCGCAGGTGGCCACCTACGCCTACGTCAACCCGGTGGTGGCCGTGGCCCTCGGGGCGGTCGTCCTGGGGGAGAAGGTCCGGCCGGTCACGCTGGTGGGCGGCCTCGTCACGGTGCTGGCCGTCGCCGTCGTGGTGACCCAGGAGGGGCGCCGGCGCAAGGGTGCGGCCCTCAGCGAGGCCAGCGGTGAGGCGCAGACGCCGGTCGACCTGACATCGGGCTGACGGCTCAGCGCGACGCGCGATCCGACAGGTAGTCCTGCACCAGGGCCTTCGCCAGCCGGCCGCGCGGCGCGACGGTGCGCCCGTGCGCCAGGGCCCACCGTCGGACGTCGGCAGCGTCGAGCACGGCCGGCGTCGCCTGCCGGACGGCGTCCGGGACCGGCCCGTGGTGCTGGGCGGTGAGGACGTCATCCGGGCGAGGAGCCTGTCCGGCGAGCTCGGCCAGCGCGGCCCCCAGGAAGCGGTAGGACCACTCCTGGGCGAGCGGCCGGGTCTCGGCGAACACGATCGGGACGCCCGGGAAGCGCACCTGGGCTTCGGCGAGCCGCTCGGCGACCGCGCCGCCGGACACGTGCTCCAGCTTGAACAGCGCGCTGTAGCGGTCCTCGACCACCACCGCGGCGCGGGGCAGCGCGGCCAGCTCGGCCAGGGCGTAGGTCAGGCGCCCCGACGTCAGGCTGCCCGCCAGGTCCTGCAGCGACTTGCGCTCGACCGCGGCGACGACCGTGCCGTCGAGCTCGACGGCGTAGTCGCCGGCCGGCAGGCGGCGCTTCACGGTGGTGGCCTGCTGGTGCCGGAACGTCCAGGCGTACTTCTCGCCGGTGTCCACGACGACCTCGAGCACCTGCCCGGCGGCCCGCCGGGTCGGGAGGGCGACCGCCGGGCGGGCCTGCTTCGTGGTGCGGGGCGACTGCCAGAAGACCATCTCCCGCCCGCGAGCCTGCGTGACGACGATCTGCGAGCGGTTCTCCCGGGCCCGGTCCAGCACCAGGTCGATGGCCGGCCCCCGGCGCACACAGGTCTTGACCGGCAGGCGCTCCAGGATCTCGGCGTCGTCCGGCCAGCCGGTCGGCCCGGTGGCAGTAGACCTTGCTGGTGCGCGGCCAGGTCTCGCGGGTCTTGAGCACCAGACCGAGCCGGGCCGAGGGGCACGCGCACCAGGTAGGGCAGGCTCGAGCCCTCGTCCGGGTTGCGCGCGACCAGCAGCTCCACGGCTCAGACCCCGCTGGACCTGCAGGGTCGCCGGCGCAGCTCGAGCACGTAGTCGTCGGGGGCTCCGGCCGCCTGGGCCGCCTCGGCCAGCACGCCGAGGTAGCTGGCTCCCGGGAGGCCGCCCTCGTAGCCGTCCAGGACGTAGACCCAGGCCAGCTGCTCGCCCTGCAGGGTCTGCACCCGCACCCTGAGCTTGCGGTAGAGGCCGGTGTCGGCGCCCTCCCAGGCGTCGAGCAGGGCCGCGTCGCCGTCGGTGAGGTCATAGAGCCCGACGAAGACGTGCTGACCGGGGTCCTCCACCAGCGTGGCCAGCGAGCCCTCCCACCCGAGGTCCTCACCCCCGAAGGTGAGCCGCCAGCCCTCGAGCCAGCCGGTGGCGCGCAGGGGCGAGTGGGGGCAGCGCTGGTGCATCTGCGCCGGGTCCAGGTTGCTGCCGTACGCGGCGTAGAGCGCCATGGGGCAGAACACTACTGAGGGAGGCGCGTCGGCCTGGGAGGCTGCCCCGAGGCGCGCCCCTGTCGTCGTCCTGCTTCCGGGGGCGACAATGGGCCGGTGACGCAGCGCATCGTGATCGTGGGTGGAGGCCCAGCCGGCTACGAGGCGGCCCTGGTGGCCGTGCAGCTGGGGGCCGAGGTGACCCTGGTCGACCGCGACGGGGTGGGCGGCCAGTGCGTGCTGGCCGACTGCGTCCCGAGCAAGACCTTCATCGCCACCGGCGAGGCCATGACCTCCTACGCCCACGCCGACCGGGTGGGGGTGCACACCGAGGGCAGCGTCAGCGCCCAGGTGCTCGAGGTCAACGCGAGGGTGAAGGCGCTGGCGCTGGCGCAGAGCACCGACATCGCGGCGCGGCTGGCCCGGGAGGGCGTGTCGGTGGTCCTCGGCCAGGCCCGGCTGCGCACCTCCTCCTGGGTGGAGGTCACCGGTGAGGCCGGTACCCAGCTGCTCGAGGCCGACGTCGTGCTGCTGGCCACCGGGGCGCACCCCCGGGTGGTCGAGGGCGCCGCGCCCGACGGCGAACGCATCCTGGACTGGCGCCAGCTCTACGACCTGCCGGAGCTGCCCGAGCACCTGGTGGTCATCGGGTCCGGGGTCACGGGCGCCGAGTTCGCCAATGCCTACAACTCCATGGGGGCGCGCGTCACCCTGGTGTCCAGCCGCGAGCGGGTCCTGCCCGGGGAGGACCGCGACGCCGCCGAGCTGCTCGAGGGCGTGTTCCAGAGCCGCGGCATGGAGGTGCGCCGGGGCCGGGCCGCCACGGTGGAGCGCAGCGGCGAGGGGGTGCGGGTCACCCTGACGGACGGGTCGGTGGTCGACGCCAGCCACGCCCTCATGACCGTCGGGTCCGTGCCGAACACCGGCGGGATGGGGCTGGCGGAGGTCGGCGTGCGGCTCACCGAGGCCGGGTTCGTCGAGGTCGACCGGGTCTCCCGGACCTCCGTGCCCGGGGTCTACGCCGCGGGGGACTGCACCGGCGTGCTCATGCTCGCCTCGGTGGCCGCCATGCAGGGCCGGATCGCCATGTGGCACGCCCTGGGGGAGGCCGTCGCGCCCCTGCGCCTGGGCACGGTGTCGGCCAACGTCTTCACCGACCCCCAGGTGGCCTCAGTCGGGGTTACCCAGAAGCAGGTGGAGGACGGGACCGTCCAGGCCACCACCGTCACCCTGCCGCTGGCCACCAACGCGCGCGCCAAGATGCAGGGCATCACCGACGGCTTCGTCAAGTTCTTCTGCCGGCCCGGCTCGGGGACGGTGCTGGGGGGCGTCGTCGTGGCGCCGACGGCGTCGGAGCTGATCATGCCGATCTCGCTGGCGGTGCAGAACGGGCTGACGGCCGAGCAGATCGCCCACACGTTCGCGATCTACCCGTCCCTGAGCGGGTCGGTGACCGAGGCGGCCCGGCAGCTGATGCTGCACGGGTAGGCCATTCGGTCAGAAGCGCCCGTCGGCGGGAGGCCGGGGCAGCGCCCCGTGAAGGCTGACGTCGGTGTCGCTCATGGACAGCGACGGCGCCTGCACGCCCACGCTGGACCCGTCGAGGTGGAAGACGAAAGGACCGGTCCCGGGGATGCGCGTGGCGTCCTGGGCGGGATCGAACGAGCACGAGGGAGTGCAGTCCCGGGCGTACCCGTTGGCGCTCACGCTGAGCCGGTCGGTCCCGATCGTGGCGAAGCTGCCCACGAAGCGGGAGTCCAGGGACAGGGTGCGCTGCGAGCCGCTGTTGACACGGGCCTGAACCCCGCCGACGCCGCCGGCGGTGTAGGAGGCCCGGGCGGCGACGTCGGCACCCCCGAAGTCCTTGGCGGAGTAGGCGAAGACCTCGCTGCCCGTGCGGGTGCCGAGCACTGGGACCGCGGCCGGTGCCGTCACGCCCCAGTCCCAGGCCTCCAGTTCCTGGGCCGCCGCGTAGAGCAGGATGCTGACCCGGCCACGCCGGGTCGGTCCCTCAGGGTTGACCGTGGCTGTCACGGTGGTCTCGCCGAGCCGGAAGTCGTCGCCGTCCTCGGTCTGGTCCACGTGGACCCGCAGCCCGGCGATGTCCGGCGCGTCGGCGGCGATCCCCTGCTCCCCGCCTGACGCGCGCAGCACGATGTTGGTGGTCGACACCGGTGAGCCGTCGAGGTAGATGCGGGCGCTGACGGCCAGCGGACTGCTCGCGCCGTCCAGCCGCAACCGGCTCTCGAGGCGCTGCCCGTCGAGCTGGGCGGTCACCGCCGTCCAGCGGGCGCCCTTGCCGGACGCGCTGTGCCGGACCTCGGATGTTGGCGCCGCCACGGACTGGGAGGCCAGCAGGACCAGCGCGACCAGAGCGAGAGGCGCGGCACGCCGAAGGGACATCACGGACGAACAGTTCGCCGCGGCGGGGGATGTCCCTGCCGTAGCACCTGCGAAATGTCCGGAAGCCAGGCTCGCCCGGGTTGGGAAGCCAGCTTCCAGGGATTTGCAGGTCGGCGGCAGGAGTCTGCGTGTCCGGTGGCGAAACCTGCTTGCGACCGGGCCCTCTGGGCCTCCCTGCTGTTCCGAGGAGTCCCATGTCTCGCAGAGTCACCGCCGCAGTCGGAGCCGCCGCGCTCCTCGCGGTTGCGCTGCCCGCGGGGTCGCGTTCGCCGCCACCCCCTCACCGCCGTGCTCGCCGCCGACGACACCAACGTGCTCCCGGGATCGACGAACGACTTCGACTTCACCTTCACCGAACTCGGGGCCTCGGCCGAACGTGGCGTCGGTGCCGGCGGGCCGTCGACCCCAGCGCGTCCTGCTGCCGTCCCAGATCGGGATCGTCACAACAGCCATCGCGCGAACACGGGCCCGCTCGACCACCAGCCGTTGGCTGAACGGCCTCGAGCGCTACGACCTCAGGCCACCGGAGGCGGTGTCGGCCCCGGCGCCAAATTCGACTTAGGCCCCGGTGTTCTTCGGCCGCCCCTTCAGCGCGGACCGCAGCGCGCCTTCAGGTCGGCGCCTCCGACGACGCCGGCGGGACACCAGCAGCAGCACCGCGCCCTGACACGACCATGCGCCCGCTGCGCGTGCTCTGGACGACCGTGGTCGACGGTCCGGGCAGGTCGTCGCCGACGGCAACGGCACCGCCGGGCAGGAGATCGACACCAAGGTGGTGGTGCAGAACCTCGCGACGAGTGCCAGTCCGTGACCGCGAAGCTGGTGAGCAACGGGGCGGACACGGTCGGTGCCGTTCCGGCCGCCAACGTCGCCGGCGAGAACCCGCGTCCACCTCACCGTCCCCATGACGCTGGCCTCGGTCACCAGCGACGCGACGCGGCTGTTCACCACCTCGGCCTCGTCGCCGAAGTCCGCCAGCCTGGCGAAGACGACGCCGCCCGCGCTCTCCTACGTGGTGCAGGCGGCTCCCACGCTCACGCTGTCGAACTTCCGCCCGTGAGCGGCGAACGGCAAGAACCATCATTCATCGTCGATGCCCGCAAGACGGGGACGCCGACGCTCACCCTTCCCGGCCTCGTCGACGCTGACCCTGCGCAACCGGGCGAACCAGGTGCTCAGCGCCCCATCAGCCTGCTCTCCGCCGAGGAGTTCGGCGGCGGTCTGATCACGACCCGGGCCTGGATTCGCCGGTTCGGTCCTCAACGCCACGCGGCTGCTGGACGGCAAGTACGACGCGCTGTTCGCCTTCACCGGGACGGACGGCAACGGTGCGCCTCTCCTGCCGGCGAGCGCAGCAAGTCCATCACCGACATCTTCAGTCTGGACAACATCGGCCCGTCGGTGACGGCCACCATCACGCTCCCGAACGACCTGGACGGCGACAAGACCACGGCGGCGCGCAACTACGACGGCAGCAACGCCATCAGCGTCACGGTCGCGGGAACGGACACGGCGGCGCGCCGCTGCTGACGAGCGTCTCCCTCGAGTGCGCTCGACGAGCCGCACCTTCGCCCCGACCGGTACGCCCGGTCAGACGGTTCCGGTAACACCCGGAGCGTCACGGCCAGCTTCCAGATCGCCGACTTCGGCACCTGCACGAGCTTCCAGGCCAAGGGCGCCTTCCAGGACGCCGCGAGCAACCCGGCCGATGCCGTCACCGCGACGATCAACGTCGACAACCTGGCGCCGTCCATCGACACCAGCAAGCGCACCATCAAGGGCGCCGTCGCTCGCTACGACGGGGTCGACGCCGCGAAGTCCTCGATCCGCGTGGCCATCGACGACAACGACGGAGCGATCGGTGGCTGCGACCCCCGGGCGTACGCCGTGGACGGTCCAGCTCCTCGTGCAGGCGGTCTTCGTGAACGAGGGCGGCATGTTCCGGGACTGCACCACCGGCGTCAGCAACGCCCGGGCCAACGCCCGCCCGGCGGACAACATGCGCTACCTGAAGCTCACCAGCGACATCAAGCGCGGCGACACGGTGCCGACCCCTGCTGTCACCTACACGCCGCGGACCGGCGTTCGGCGCCGACCGGCTGAAGGACGCCGCGGGCAACTACGCGCCATGGGCATCCAGGACACGCTCAACGAGCTCAAGCCCATCGCCCCGGTGCTGGTCGAGGTCAAGCGCAACGTCGGCAAGGAGAACGCCTACTCCGACGGCGCCGTCCTACTTCACCCGCTTCTTCGGTGACGACCTGACGGTCAAGATCAGCGGAGGCCTGGCCGGCGACACCATTCAGCTCGTCGACGCCAACGGCAACCAGATCGGCCAGCGTGAGGGCTCGGTCAACGGCGGCGGGGTGCGCAACGTCCCGATCGCCCGTACCGAGACCGTCAAGCAGAACTTCGCGATCCGGTTCGTCAGCTCGGCCGGTGTCCTCGGAGACCTGACGCCCTTCTCGGTGGTCTTCGACGAGACCTTCCCGAAGGCGGTCAGCACCACCCGCAGCGGTCAGGTCGCCACCGTGAACTTCGCGGAGCCGGTGCTCGGCAGCAACGCCGCCATCAACTGGAACGTCTTCGAGTCGGTGGAGGACGAGCAGGGCGGCACGACGAGGGCCTTCCGGGGCGTGAACAGCGTCGCCGGTGCGGGTGCCAGCCGCCAGATCAACGCCGACTTCACCGCGAACCCCTACGGTGGAGCCCTCTACAACCTGCTCGAGGACAGCGCGCTGGTCTACGAGGACTACGCGGGCAACGACCTCGCCACCACCACGCAGGTGCTCGCCAGCTAGTCACCATCTGCACGGCACACCAGCGGGGGGTCGGACGAAAGTCCGGTCCCCCGCTGTTGTGCGAGGTAGGCCCGCCATCGCAGCAGGAGGACACGGCATGCTCGGACGCACCGGTCGAACGGCTCTCAGCGGACTCGCGGTCGCACTGGTCGCGTCGGTGGCCATCCCGCTGCCGGCAGCCTCCGCAGCTGAGACGCTCTCCATCGCCCCGGCCACCGAGGGTGATCGGGGCGTGCGGGGTGGTCTTCCGCTCAGCCTGCAGGGCACGGTGCCCGAGGGCGGTGCCCGGGCTGTGCTCCTGGAGGCGCTCGCGGCGGATGGTCGGGTCCTCGACGACATCCGGATCAACAACGCCATCTTCCAGCCGGAGCCGTCGTCGGGCGGCGACTTCATCGCGGTCGACGGGACGAGTGTCCGCGGCCGGCTGACCCTGACCTCCCTGTTCAGTGGTCCCGGAGTGTCCGGCGCCCCGGCGCAGGACGTCCGTCAGGTCAGGGTGGTCCTGTGTGGTGCGTCCGGGGCCTCCCAGGACGAGCTCGTCGCGGCCTGCCGTCAGCCCGCGGCTCCGCTACGCGGACCACCAGCAATGCCTCCCGGGTCGACTACACGCGCCCGTACGTGCGGGTCTACGAGCTGATCAGCCCAACGCAGATTCGCGTGGTGTTCACCGAACCGGTGCAGCACCCGCAGGGCGAGAGCACCCTGGACTGGCAGGTCACCAACCCCGACCGTCGCGTGGTGCAGGTCGGTCCCGAGCGCGAGAACGACTGCAACGGTCGGTACCTGCCGGGCGAGGACGCGACAGCCGGTCCCACCGGGTGCACCCGCCTGCTGACCCTCGACCGGGCGGTCGGTGAGGACGACGAGCCCGACGTCCTGTATGCGAACGCGCCGATCCCCAACCGCTTCCGCTACGACGACTACACCCGCAACGTCGCGCTCGGGGCCAACGAGGAGGTCGACTCGCAGACCGTCGACAAGGTGCTTCCGGCGCTCCCGTCCATCACCAAGGTCGCCGAGGACGCGACGACGACGTCGAACCCGTCGGCAAGCTCGAAGGAGCGCCAGCCGACGGTCGAGGTGGGCAACCTCGTCGCGGACCAGCAGTGGCGGGTCGACGCCCGGGGCGCCGACGGAGCGCTCGTCGCCACCACCGACTGGGTGACGGCCACCGGCTCCACCGGCAGCGGCGCGGTCAAGGGGCCGCTGCTGCAGGACGGGCAGGTCGGCACCTTCACCCTGCAGCGCCCTCGCCATGGACCCACAGGGCAACATCAGCAGCGGCAACAACGACGGCGTCCGAGCCGACGGGCGGCCGAACCCGGTCACCTACCTGGCCGACGCCCAGGCTCCGCGGTTGCTCGGGGCGGACAGCCGCGACGGCAACGCCATCACGGTCACGCTGAGCGAGTCGGTCGTCCCGGACGGCGGCGACCCCGCCGACTGGCAGATCGTGGGCCCCGGCGGCGCCGCGATCGCCGTGACCGGCGTCAGCGGTACCGGAGCGACCCGTCGCCTGACCCCGACCGCCCCCGACGGCTCGACGGTCTCCTACGTCGGCACCCGCTACACCGACGCCGCGGGCAACGTCCTGGGCCGGGCCAGCGTGCCCCTGGCTGCTGTCGCCGTCCCGACGATCACCGTGCCGGCCGGCAAGACCTACGTGTCGGCGGCGAGCGCGACTGTCGCCGGGACCTCTCAGGCCGGCGTCCTGGAGGTGTACCGCGACACCAACGGCGACGGCCTGCCCGACGGCCCGGCCCTGACGACGGCGCAGACCGGCGGTGGCGGGTTCAGCATCGCCGTCCCTCTGTCGGCTGACGGTTCCTACGACCTGCTCGTCGTCCTGGTCACCGCGCAGGGACGCAGTCCCGTGGCCCGGGTGCCCCAGGTGGTGCGGGACACGGTGGCTCCGACGCTGACGCTCACGTCGCCGGCCGGCGGAGAGAAGCTGGCCGGAGGGAGCAGTCAGACCGCCCGGTACAGCTACAGCGACACCAACCCCGGGACGGTCCGCCTCGAGCTGACGGTGAACGACGGCGCCTCCTACACGGCCCTGTCCGTCGGTGCGCCGAGCGGCAGCACCGGCTACACGCTTCCCCGCATCGACACCGAGAGCGCCCGGGTGCGCGCCACCGGGGTCGACCTGGCCGGCAACGCCACGTCGGTGCTGTCGCCGGTGTTCGTGATCGACGCGACGCCGCCCCGGTTCCTCGCCCGCACCGTGGACTCCCGGACGGTGAGGGTGAGGCTGTCCGAGACCCAGGTCACGGGGAGCAGCAGCGCCCTCGAGTGGACGATCAAGGGCTCGCGGGCCAGTCAGGTGAGCCAGAGCACCGAGGGCGGCTTCGTGGTCGTCACGCTGACCACGGCGCCCGGCGTGCTGATCGGACCGGACGAGCAGCCGACCGTCGTCTACTCCCCGTCGATGCTCAGCCAGCCGTACCGCGACCGGGCCGGGCAGGCTGTCGCCAACCCGACCGTCGTGGCCGAGGACGGGATCCTGCCGGCTGCACCCTCCATCTCCGCGCCGCTGCAGCCGGTGCTCACCCGCGAGACCACGCAGCGGGTCACCGGTGCCGGCACGGTCGGTGACCGGGTGCAGCTCGTCGACCCGTTCGGCGCCCGGGTCGCCGGACCCGTGACCGTCGGCCCGGACGGCACGTGGGCCCTCGACGCCGCCCTCCCGCGCGACAGCGTCAACGACCTCCGGGCGCAGTCCCTCGACGCCCACGACAACCGCTCCGCCTCTGCCGCCCCGATCGCCCGGATCGAGCAGGACGGGACCGACCCTGCGGTGAGCGTCTCCGAGCCCCGGGCGGGCACCCGGGTCGAGCCCGGCCAGCAGGTGACCGTGCGCTGGACGAGCGCGGACAGGAACCTGCTGTTCGGCCGCACGCTGGTCGAGGCGAGCATCGACGGCGGCACGACGTTCACCACCATCGCCGAGCAGCAGGCGCCGTCGGGATCACTGGTGTGGACCGCTCCGGCCACGGTCACGCCGCGCGCCCTCCTGAGGGTGAGCACGCCCGACGCCGCGGGACGCACCGGACGGGCCAGCAGCGGCCTGTTCGGGATCGGGACGGCCGCCCAGGCCCCCCCGAGTGCCAGCCCGAGTGCCAGCCCGAGCGGCTCCCCGACGGCCTCGGCCACCCCCAGCGGCTCGCCGCTGCCGAGCGTGCCGCCGATCGGCCCGCTCACGGTGACGGCGCCCAAGGGCAGCATCGTCCCCGGCCAGCTGGCCGACATCGTCGTCAGTGGTGACCCGGGCACGAAGATCGAGCTTCAGGCCTACAGCCGGCCGGTCACGAAGTACGGGCGGGTGCGCACCGGCACGCTCGGGCCGGACGGGCGGCTCGTGCTGCCGGTCCGCCCCGGAACGAACACGCGCCTGTTCGCCCGACTCCTGGACGGTGACAGCAGCAGCAACAGCGACTCCGTCGTCGTCAACGTCCGGACCGCGCTGAGCCTCACCGTCGTGCGCAACGGCCGCCGTGACTACACCTTCAAGGGCCGCGTCCTGCCGCGGCGGTCCGGTCAGCTCATCACGCTCTACCGGATCACCGACGACGGCCGCCGGGTCATCACGACCCAGATCAAGACCGACAGCACCGGTACCTACACGATCCGGCGCGTCTTCACCGGGAGCGGCCGGTTCGGGTTCCTCACCCGCACGGGCCAGAACCTGACGAACGCGGCGGGGGAGAGCAACGAGGGCAAGGCGCGGCCCACGGACATCTTCTAGGACGTCCGGAGAACAGGCGGGGCGGCCGCGTCAGAACCCCCGCGGGGGTGGCTCCCGGTAGGGAGTCGGCAGGCCGTGCTGCCGCAGCCGCCGGTCGCGCAGGTCGTCGCCGTAGGCCCCGGCCACGAACAGCCCGGACAGCAGGACCAGCAGCGGCAGGAACACGTGCACGCTCACCGGCCCGGGCAGGAAGGCCAGCAGCACCGCGACGGGGACCACCTGGACGACCGCGCGCAGCATGGCCCGGCCGCGCCAACCGGCGTCGAGCAGGTCGTGCCGCACCCAGGCGTGCTGGGGCTCGGGCAGCCGGCCGCCGAGGGCGTACCTCAGCCGCTGCCCCGCCGTCGGGTCGCCCTCCAGGACTAGCCCTCGGCCGAGACGATCGTGCAGATCGCGGCCCCGCTGGTGACGGTCTCGCCGACCGCGAGCGCCAGACCGGTGATGGTGCCGGCCTTGTGGGCGTTGAGCGGCTGCTCCATCTTCATCGCCTCGAGCACCACGACGAGCTCACCGGCCTCGACGGTCTGGCCCTCGGTGACGGCGACCTTCACGATGGTGCCCTGCATGGGGGAGGCCAGGGTGTCGCCGGAGGCCGCGGCGCCGCCGGCCTTCTTCGCCGAGCGCTTCTTGCCCGTCGCGGCGGCCGGCGCGGCCGTCCCCGCGCCGAGGCCGGCCGGCAGCACGACCTCGAGGCGCTTGCCGCCCACCTCGACGACGACCGTCTCGCGCGGACCGGCGGCGTCCTCGGCATCGGCGGCGCCGGCGAACGGCGGGAGGTCGTTGTCGAACTCGGTCTCGATCCAGCGGTTGTGCACCGTGAAGGGCTCGGAGGTGAAGGCCGCGTCGCGGACCACCTTGCGGTGGAACGGCAGCAGCGTCGCCATGCCCTCGACCTGCATCTCGTCGAGCGCGCGGGCGGCCCGCTGCAGGGCCTGCTCGCGGGTGGCCCCGGTGACGATCAGCTTGGCCAGCAGGGAGTCGAACGCCCCGCCGATGACGTCGCCGGAGGACACGCCGCTGTCGACCCGCACACCCGGTCCGGACGGCGCCACGAAGCTCGTGACGGTGCCGGGGGCCGGCAGGAACCCGCGGCCGGGGTCCTCGCCGTTGATCCGGAACTCGAGGCTGTGGCCGCGGGGCGCGGGGTCGGTGAAGCCGAGCTCCTCGCCCTCGGCGATGCGGAACTGCTCGCGCACGAGGTCGACGCCGGTGACCTCCTCGGTGACGGGGTGCTCCACCTGCAGCCGGGTGTTGACCTCGAGGAAGCTGATCAGGCCGTCCGCGCCGACGAGGAACTCGCAGGTGCCGGCACCGACGTACTTGGCCTCCAGGATGATCTTCTTCGAGGCGTCGTACAGCGAGGCGATCTGCTCCTCGGTCAGGAACGGCGCGGGAGCCTCCTCCACGACCTTCTGGTAGCGGCGCTGCAGCGAGCAGTCGCGGGTGCTGACCACGACGACGTTGCCGTGCATGTCGGCGAGCACCTGGGTCTCGACGTGGCGCGGCTTGTCGAGGTACCGCTCGACGAAGCACTCGCCGCGGCCGAACGCGGCGACCGCCTCGCGGACGGCCGACTCGTAGAGCTCGGGCACCTCGTCCTTGCTGCGGGCGATCTTCAGACCGCGGCCGCCGCCGCCGAACGCCGCCTTGATGGCGACCGGCAGGCCGTGCTCCTCGACGAAGGCCAGCACCTCGTCGACGCCCTTGACGGGGTCGGCGGTGCCGGGCACCAGCGGCGCGCCGATCTTCAGCGCGATGTGCCGCGCGGTCGTCTTGTCGCCGAGTGCGGCGATGGCCTGGGGGACGGGCCGATCCAGGTCGACCCCGGCGTCGATCACGGCCTGGGCGAACTCGGCGTTCTCCGACAGGAACCCGTAGCCGGGGTGGACGGCGTCGGCGCCGGAGTCCTTGACCGCCTGCAGCACCTTGTCGATGCGCAGGTAGCTGTCGCCGGGGGTGGTCCCACCGAGGGCGAAGGCCTCGTCGGCCACCCGCACGTGCAGCGCGTCGAGGTCGGGCTCGGCGTACACGGCCACCGACGTCAGGCCGGCGTCCTTGCAGGCGCGGGCGACGCGGACGGCGATCTCGCCGCGGTTGGCGATGAGCACCTTGCTGAGTGTGGGCACGCGGGGGTCTCCTCAGGAGCACGGGACGTCGGCGCCGAGCGTACTGAGGCAGCGCCGCGGCGGCGGAGCGGGGCTGTCCTGGCGCGGTGGTGGTCCTTCCGGGCCACGGGGGAGTAGCCCACCCGGACACGTGACAGGCGGTGGCGTGGCCCGGGTGGGCGGTTGTCGGGGCTTCACCCCTCCGGGGGGTCAGGGAGCGACCCGTCCGGACGACCTAGTCCGTGTCCCCACCCGTCCACGACAAGGGCACACCCGGCGCGAGCCGGGGTCGCAGAGCTACGGGACCCCAAGGGTCAGCCGGGCAGCCGAAGGAGCCACGACCATGCAGAGCATCTCGCGCATCGCCCTTGGACTGGGAGCCGCAGCGGTCGTCGCCGCCGGCGGCTCGGCGTTCACCGAGGCCAACAACCTCACGGTCGGCGACAACGTCGTCGGCTACGGCACCGACACCGTGACCGGGGCGGTGTCGACCCAGATCAAGCACACGCTGTCGGCCGACGGCCTCTACGTCGCCTCCTCGGTGCTGACGTTCGCACCGGACGCCAACACGACGCCGACCGTCGCGGCCGGCTTCGGTCTCACCGGCAACCTCACCAACTGCGTCATCAGCGCGCCCACCCTGCGCGTGATCCTCACCGCCCCCTACACGGCGACCTGCACCTACGGGGCCACCTCCTACCTGGCCGCGACCACGGCCACCTTCCGGGTCGCGGTCTCCTGATCCAGCCGCACCGGCCCCGACCGTGACCAGGACAGCCACCCGCGCCGCCGCGCTGGTGGCTGTCCTGGTGCTCGGCCTGCTCGTCGCGGTCGCCGCCGGGGGAGGGCTCCCCCGGGTGGTGGTCACGCACGGGACCTCGATGCAGCCCACGCTCGTGGCCGGCGACCTCGTGCTGATCGCCCCGTCGGCGTCGTCCTGCACGCCCGGCACGATCGCCGCCTACCGGGGCTCCCGGGAGGTCGTGCTGCACCGCGTGCTCCGGGTGCAGGACGGCCGCTGCGTGTTCCAGGGCGACAACAACGCGTGGACCGACCAGGAGAGCCCGCTGCCCTCGCAGGTGCTCGGCGCGCTCGTGCTGCGCATCCCCGGCGGCGGGGTCTGGTGGCACCGGCTCACGAGCCCCGTCCTGGTCGGCGTGATCGCCTTCGCCCTGATCGGGCTGGGCGGAACCCCTTCAGCGCCGGCCCGTTCCCGTCGACGTCGTCGTCGGGCCGGGCGTTTCGCACCCGCACCGCTCGCCCCCGTTGCGCCTCTGCGTCGAGAACGGAGCCCGGTATGACCAGCTGGGACTCCGTGCCGCGCAGCCGCGCCCCGCGACCCGACGTCGGCCCGGCGGGCTCCACTCCCCGGGGCGTCCGCTCGGCAGCCTTCGCGGTGTCCGCGGGCCTGCTGGCCGTCAGCGCCGGGGCCTGCGTGGCGCCCCTGCTGCTCAGCAGCCCGGTGCAGGCCCAGGAGCCCCTGGCGGCCGCCCCCCCGGCGGCGCTGCTTGCGGCGGCCTCCCCGGCGGCGGCCCGCACCCTCGTCTTCGACTACAGCGCCGCCGTCTCGAAGAACGACGTCTACGACGGCGACCGGGCGCAGGCCCCGCTGCCGGTGTTCCGCGCGCTCGGACAGCGGGTGGACGTCGTCGCCGCCTACACCGGCCCGGCGGCGCGGCTGGGCCTGTCCGCCCGACTGCTGTCACCCACCGGCTGGTCGGCGACCGTGCCGCTCGCACGGGAGGTGCGGCTCGACGGCGACGGCAGGGTCCGCGGCACCCTCGACCTCCCCCGGCTGCAGGCACGCGCAGAGGTCGTCGCGACCCAGACGGGCATGCCGTTCGCCGACCTGACCGTCGAGCTCGTCGCCACGGTGACGGACGACGCCGGGGTGTGGTCGCCGAGCGTGCCGTTCCAGCTGAGCGCCCAGCAGCTGCGCCTCGTGGGCGACGCCACCACGCTCGTGGCCCGCGAGGAGCCGTCCGCCGCCGCGGGGGCCGTGGCGCCCGCCGCGACGCCGCAGACCCGCCTCGGCGCAGCTGCTCGGCTGGCGGCCGGACGGCGTGGGGGTCAGCCTGGCCCTGGTGCTGGGCTGCGCCGCCGGCGCGGTCGTGCTGCGGCGCCGCCAGGACGAGAGCCCGGCCGACCGGGCCCGACGCCGGCTGGGCCGCCTGCTGCTCCCGGTGCAGCCGGTCGACCTGACCGACGTGCGCCTCGTCGACGTCGAGTCCCCGGACGCGCTGGCCCGGCTCGCCGAGCGGTACGGACTGCTGGTCCTGCACTGGAACGAGGGCGCCGACGCCGTCTTCGCCGTGCAGGACGACGCCACCGCCTACCGCTGGGCCTGCCCCGAGCAGGCCGGCGACGCCGTGCCGATGCCGGCCCCGACCGACGACGCCGGGGCTGCCCCCGACGGGGAGAGCGCGGACGAGGCGGCCCGGCTGGCGTCGGCCCGCGAGGCCGCCCGCGTGCACCTGGCCCGGATCGAGACCGCCCGGCTCGAGGCCGAGCGCTGCGAGCAGGCCCGCGTCGAGCAGGCCCAGGCGCGGCAGCGCTCGGCCGACCTCGCCGAGCAGGCCCAGGACGCGGCCGACCGGGCGCGGTCGGCGCTGCGGGAGGCCGAGCGGCTGGAGCAGACCCGGCTGCAGGAGGCCGAACGCGCGGCCAGCGCCTGGGCGTCCCTCGTTCCGGAGGTTCCCGGGCCGGACCCGGCGGCCGCGGGTGCCGGCGGCCGCGAGCGTGCCGTCCCCGTCCTGGCGTTCGTGCCCGTGCAGGCGCCCCGCTACGTGCCCACCCCGCGGGACGGCGCCGCCGCCGTGCCCGCCCCGACACCCCGCACCGCCGTGGCCCGACCGGACGAGCGCCTCGAGGACAGCCCGCCCCGGCAGGCCGACTGACGGGTGACGGCCGCCCGGGGAGCGCTCCGGGCAGTGCGGGTCAGCCCGGCAGGCCGGTGCCCCGCCAGGCCCCCGCGCCGGGCGCCGGCAGGGGGGCGCGGACCGTGCTGCGCCACCGCCGAACGGGCACCGGAGCGGTCTCCGGTGCGCCGCCGCGGGAGGCCAGGACCGCCACGAGCGCGGCGAGCTCCTCGGGCGACGGCGTCCCCCGGACGACGCGCAGCAGCGGACGGACCGGCGGGGCGTCGGGGGTCGGCTCAGTCATCGTCGTCGTCCATCAGGAGCTCGACCTCGCACCCGAACTGCCAGGCCGGCACCTGGTAGCCCGCGGTGGTCAGCTGCCCGACCAGGCGCTCCCCGGCGGCGTGCACGATCGCGGACGCCTCCTGGGCCGGCTCGGGGTCGCCCTCGGGCAGGCCGACCAGCAGGTGCAGGGCGAGCTCCTCCACCTCGAGGTCGACCTCGTCGTCGTCGGCGGGGGCGTCGACGCCGAGCACTGCAGGGCGGCGGTGTGGAAGGCCGCCACGGCGTGGTCGAACTCGTCCTCGGCGGCCTCCAGGCGGGGGTCGTCGAGGTCCGGGCTGTCGGTGAGCCCGACGGTCTCGATGGCGGCGGCCCAGGCGTCCAGGCGGGCGTGCATGGTGGCGACGGCGTCGTCCAGTGCGGTCATGCGGGGGCCTCACGGCTACAGCGGGATGTTGCCGTGCTTCTTGGGCGGCAGGGTCTGGCGCTTGCCCTGCAGCAGCCGCAGCGCCTTGGCGACCTCGCGGCGGGTCTGCGACGGCTCGATGACGGCGTCGACGAAGCCCCGCTCGGCGGCGATGTAGGGCGTGGCGAAGGTGTCCTCGTACTCGGTCATGAACGCGGCGCGCGCGGCGTCGGGGTCCGTCGCCGCGGCGATCTCCTTGCGGCGGACGATGTTGACGGCGCCGAGCGCCCCGACGACGGCGACCTGCGCGGTCGGCCAGGCGAGGTTGACGTCGGCGCCGAGGTGCTTGGAGCCCATCGCGACGTAGGAGCCGCCGTAGGCCTTGCGGGTGATGACGGTGACGAGCGGGACGGTGGCCTCGCTGTAGGCGTACAGCAGCTTCGCGCCGTGGCGGATGATGCCGGCGTGCTCCTGGCCGACGCCGGGCAGGTAGCCCGGCACGTCGCAGAAGGTCAGCACCGGGATGTTGAACGCGTCGCAGGTGCGGACGAAGCGCGCGGCCTTCTCGGACGGCGTCGATGTCCAGCGTGCCGGCGAACTGCATCGGGTTGTTCGCCACGACGCCGACGCTGCGGCCCTCGATGCGGCCGAAGCCGGCGACGATCGACGGCGCCCACAGCGACTGCACCTCGAGGAACTCGCCGTCGTCGAGCACCGCCTCGATGATGTGCTTCATGTCGTAGGGGGCGTTGTTGCTGTCCGGGATGATCGTGTCCAGCTCGAGCAGCGGCTCCTCGAGCGAGCGCGTCGACCGGGTCCAGCACCGGCGGCCTCGGACAGGTTGTTGCTCGGCAGGTAGCCCAGCAGGATCTTCGCCAGCTCCAGCGACTCCTCCTCGTCGGCGCTCATGAAGTGCGCGACGCCGGACTTGGAGTTGTGGGCCCGGGCGCCGCCGAGGTCCTCGATCGTGATGTCCTCGCCGGTGACCGACTTGATGACGTCCGGACCGGTGATCATCATGGCGCTGGCGCCGTCGACCATGAGGTTGAAGTCGGTGAGCGCGGGGCTGTAGACGTGGCCGCCGGCGCAGTTGCCGAGGATGAGGCTGATCTGCGGGATCACCCCGGAGGCGAGCACGTTGCGGTAGAAGATGTCGCCGTACAGCGCCAGGCCCATGATCCCCTCCTGGATCCGGGCGCCGGACCCCTCGTTGAGGCCGACGATCGGGCAGCCGTTCTTCAGCGCAAGGTCCATGACCTTGACGATCTTGGCGCCGTAGACCTCGCCGAGCGCGCCGCCGAAGACCGTGGCGTCCTGGGAGAACACGCAGACCGGCCGGCCGTCGACGGTGCCGTACCCGGTGATGACGCCGTCGCCGGTGGGGCGGTTCTTCTCCAGGCCGAAGTCGCGGGCGCGGTGGCGGGTGAGGGCGTCGGTCTCGACGAAGCTGTCCTCGTCGAGGAAGGCCTCGATCCGCTCGCGCGCGGTGCGCTTGCCCTTCTCCCGGCGCTTGGCCAGGGCCGCCTCGCTGCCGGCGTGGAGCGCGGCGTCGTTGCGGCGGCGCAGCTCGGCCAGCTTGCCGGCGGTGGTGTGGAGGTCGATCTCGGGCGCGTCGACAGGCTCTGCGGTCACGCGGGGAACCTACCGGGGACACTCGGGGACGTGAACGCCGACGCCCCCACCCCGTGGTCCGACCTCGGACGGCCGCCCCTGCGGCCGCCGGCGCTGCGGCGCGCGCTGGAGCCCGACGGCTGGCGGGTGGAGGTGCTCGAGCAGGTGGGCTCCACCAACGCCGTCGTGGCCGAACGGGCCGCGGCGGGCGAGCCGGCCGGGCTGGTCGTGGTGGCCGAGGCCCAGACCCACGGCCGGGGGCGCCTGTCGCGCGCCTGGACCTCCCCGCCCCGGGCGGGGCTGACCTTCTCGGTGCTGCTGCGGCCCGCCCTGCCGGCGGCGCGCTGGGGCTGGCTGCCGCTCTGGGGCGGCCTGGCGGTGGCCGAGGCCCTGCGTGACCGGGCGGGGGTCGACGCGGTGGTCAAGTGGCCCAACGACGTGCTGATCGGTCCGGACAAGGTCTGCGGGCTGCTCGCCGAGGCCGCCGACGGCGCCGTCGTCCTCGGCGTCGGGCTCAACGTCTCGACCTCCCGCGACGAGCTGCCCGCCGACCGCCCGGCGACGTCGCTGCTGCTCGCCGGCGCCTCCACCACCGATCGCGACACCCTCCTGCGGGCCGTGCTCCGCAGCCTGACCCGGACGCTGGAGGCGGCCGATGCCGACGCCTACCGCGAGCGCTGCAGCACGGTCGGGCAGCGGGTGCGGGTCGAGCTGCCGACGGGAGCGGTCGAGGGGACGGCCACCGGCATCGACGACGACGGCCGGATCGTCGTCGACGGCACGCCCTACGCGGCCGGCGACGTCGTGCACCTGCGCCCGGCCGGGCAGCCGGGGTGATCGACGACGAGGAGACCGTGCTGCTGGCGGTGCGCCCGCACGGCAAGGCCCTGGTGCGGCCCGTGCTGTGGCTGCTGCTCACGGTGGCGGCGGCCGGGTACGTCACCGCCCGGTTCGACGCCGTCGCGCGTACCGATCGTGGTGCCGGTGCTGGCGGCGGCCCTGCTCGGCCGGTTGTCGCTGGTGCCGTTCCTGCGCTGGCGCACCACCCGGTTCCTGCTCACCGACGAGCGGTTGTCGTTGCGCACCGGGGTGCTCCGTCGCCGGGGTCGTGACGTGCCGCTGTCGCGGGTCGACGAGGTGACGTTCACGCAGTCGCTGTGGCAGCGGCTGCAGGGCTGCGGAACGCTCTCCGTCGCGGCCGGGGACGCCGAGCCGCTGGAGGTGGCCGACCTGCGCGACGTCGAGGGCGTGCAGCGCGCCGTCCACCGTGCCGTCGACGGGGCCCGGACGGCGTGAACGACGACCCGCTCGAGGAGGCGCTGCTGGGGGCCGCCTGCACCCTGGACCGCGACGAGGTGAGCGCCCTGGCCGGAGTGCCCGAGCCGGCGGCGCGCGCGGTCTGGACGGCCCTGGGCTTCGCCGAGGTGGCTCCCGGGGAGAAGGCCTTCACCACCCGCGACGCCGACGCCCTGCGCACGGTGGCCCACCTGCGCTCGCTCGGCCTGGTCGACACCGACACCCTGCTCGTGCTGGCCAGGGCCATGGGCCAGGGGCTGTCGCGGCTGGCCGAGGCGGTGGTCGAGGTGGTCCTGGCCGAGTCCGAGGGCCTGTCGGTGGACTCGGCCCGGCGGGTGGCGCTCGGCAGCGCGGGCTCGGCGGTCCCCGACCTCGAGCAGCTGCTTCTGCACGTCTGGCGCCGGCAGTTCGCCGCGGCGGCCCAGCGCTCCCTGGTGGCCGAGCGTGAGGGCGGCCTGCCCGTGCTCGCGGTCGGGTTCGTCGACCTCGTCGACTTCACCCGCTCGTCCCGGGAGTGGAGCGCCGCCACGCTCGAGCGGACCCTGGAGCGGTTCGAGCGCGACACCGCGCTGCGGGTCACCGCCGTCGGCGGCCGGGTGGTGAAGACGCTCGGTGACGAGGTCCTGTTCGTCACCGACTCCGCACGCACGGCGGTGGAGGTGGCGCTCGACACCGTGGAGGCGCACGAGGACGACGACGAGCTGCCCTCGGTGCGGGCCGGCCTGGCCCTCGGACCGGTGCTGGTGCGGATGGGCGACGTCTTCGGCCAGCCGGTCAACATCGCCAGCCGGCTCACCGACGAGGCCCGGCCCGGGACCGTCCTGCTCGACGACGCCGCCGCGGAGGCGCTGGAGCGCGTGGACGACTACGAGGTGCGCCGGCTGCGGCGGCGGTCGGTACGGGGCTACCGGTCCCTGACGCCCCACCTGGTGCGCCGGGCACTACGGTCGGCGCCATGAGCCTGCACGACCTCGAGGTCGAGACCCTGTCCGGTGAGTCCACGACGCTCGGCGCGCTGGTCGCCGGGAAGGCGGCGCTGATCGTCAACGTCGCGAGCAAGTGCGGGCTCACCCCGCAGTACACCGGCCTGGAGCAGCTGCACGCCGACGTCGAGGGGCTGGTGGTGGTCGGCGTCCCGTGCAACCAGTTCGGGGCGCAGGAGCCCGGCACGGCGCAGGAGATCGAGACCTTCTGCAGCGCCACCTACGGCGTCACGTTCCCCATGCTCGCCAAGACCGAGGTCAACGGCGACGGCCGCAGCCCGCTGTTCCAGGCCCTCACCGAGGTGGCCGACGCCAAGGGCGAGGCCGGCGACGTGCAGTGGAACTTCGAGAAGTGGCTGCTGAACAAGGACGGCGAGGTCGTCGGCCGCTTCCGTCCGATGGTCGAGCCGGCCGCTCCCGAGCTGACCGAGGCGATCGCCGCGCAGGTCTCCTGAACCGCCCGGTCAGCGGCGCTCGGCGGCGTCGCTCACCCGCATCAGGGCCAGGCCGGACACGACGCTCGCGACCACGCACGCGCCGAACAGCGCGCCCTGGCCGGCGCGCTGGAGCACCTGCGTGCCGATCAGGGGCGCGAGCGTGCCGGAGACGCCGTAGGACAGGCCGTAGGCCCCCATGTACCGGCCGCGCTGGTGGGGCGGGGCCAGCCCGGCCACCACCGCGCTGAGCAGGCCGGCCTGCAGCACCTCCCCGACGGTCCACACCAGGACCGCCCCGGCATGGCCGGGCAGGGTGTCGGCCAGCCCGTGCAGCCCGAAGCCGGCGCCCTGCAGGCACATCGCCACCAGGAGCAGCCGCCCACGGTGGCGCCCGGCCAGCAGCCCGAGCAGCAGCGGCTGCAGCACCACGATGAGCACGCCGTTGAGCCCGAGGACCAGCCCGTAGCCGCCGGGACCGAGCCCGTCGGCGGTGAACACCAGGGGCAGCGTGCTGAAGGCCTGCACGTACACCAGCCCCTGCAGCACGCACGCGGCGACGAGCGCGAGCAGGAGGCGGTCGCGCAGCACCCCGCGGGCGGCCCCGACCACGTCGTCCGCGTGCGGCACCGGCCGGGTCTCCGGGACCCCGCGCAGGATGAGCAGGGCGAAGCCCAGGCTGGTGGCGGCGTCGACGAGGAACAGCAGCCAGTAGCCGCGGGAGGCGAGGAACCCGCCGAGCGGCGTCGCGATCCCGAAGCCGAGGTTGACGGCCCAGAAGTTCAGGGCGAAGGCGCGGGGGCGGTCGGCCACCGGCACGAGGTCGGCCAGCGCGGCGTTGACCGCCGGGCGGAACAGGTCCAGGCAGAGCCCGTACACGAAGACCGAGAGCGCGAGGGCCGGCAGGCTGCGGGCCGCACCGACGACGAGCAGGGCGACCGCGGCGCTGGACAGGCCCAGGACCATCGTGCGGCGGCGCCCGATCCGGTCCGACAGCACGCCCCCGAGCACCTGGCTCAGGGCCGATCCCGCCCCGAGCAGCGTCAGGACCAGACCGGCCTCACCGATCGAGAAGCCCCTGGACCGGGTCAGGTAGAAGGCGAGGAACGGCTCGATGAAGCCGCCCACCCGGTTGACCAGGGTGCCGCCGAACAGGTACCAGAACGGCCGCGGGAGCCCCCGGACGTGGCGCGACCAGCGCAGGGGCGGTGCGGTCGTCAGCGCTCGGAGCTGTCGAGGACGGCGGCGGCCACGACGTCGCCCTCCGCAGCGGCGGTGGCGACCGCACCGGCGTCGGTCCAGACGAAGCGCCGGTAGCTCCAGAACCGGAAGACGGTGCCGAGCCCGATCCCGACGACGTTCGCCAGGTTGAGCTCGAGGGCGCTGTCGAGGTCGAGCACGTAGCGGACGAAGCCGATGACCAGCAGGTTGATGGCCAGCCCGACGCCGTTGAGCCCGAAGAACAGGGCGTACTCGCGGCGGACGTCCTGCCGCTCACGGTGCCGGAAGGTCCAGTGCCGGTTCATGAGGAACGACGACGTCGCCGCCACCACCGTGGAGCCGACCTTGCTGCGGAGCGGGGCGAGGCCCAGGCCGAACACCAGCAGGTTGAACACCGCGATGTCGAGCACGGTGTTGATCGCGCCGACGGCGCCGAACTTCGCCGCCTCTCGCGCCACGACGTCGTACTTGTCGCGCAGCTGCGTCACCACCGTCACGGCGCCGAGACTACCGGTGGGAGGATGCTCGGCACCGCGACCTGAGGAGCACCATCCCGTGAGCTGGATCGCCCTCGAGGGCGCCGTCAACGTCCGTGACGTCGGGGGGCTGCCCACCGTCGACGGCCGGGCCACCCGGTCCGGGGTGCTCGTGCGGGCCGACAACCTTCAGGAGCTCACCCCCGGCGACGTCGTGCGCCTGACCCGCGACCTGGGCGTGCGGACCGTGCTGGACCTGCGCACCGACACCGAGCGCGAGCTCGAGGGCGTCACCCCGCTGCAGTCCACCGACGTGGTGCACCACGGCCTGTCGCTGGTGCCGCACCGGTCCGGCGACACCCGGGGCGACGACCTGGCCCGGGCCATCCCGCACCGCGAGGCCCGCCGGGGGGAGTCGCCCACCGACATGACCGGCTACTACGTCGGTTACGTCGAGGACGCGCCGGCCGAGCTCGCCACGGCCCTGCGGATCCTGGCCGACCCCGCCTCGGGCACCACCGTCGTGCACTGCGCCGCGGGCAAGGACCGCACCGGCACGGTCGTGGCGCTCGCGCTGTCGCTGGCGGGCGTCACCCGGGAGGCCGTCGTCGCGGACTACGTCGCGAGCGCCGAGGTCATCGGGGCGATCCTCGCCCGGCTCGAACGGCGTCCGGCCTACGGCGAGCTCGGGGCGATCGACGTCGCGGACATCACGCCGGTGGCGTCCTCGATCGAGCGGTTCCTCGACCACGTCGACGCCGCCTACGGCGGCCCGCACGGGCTGGCCCTGGCGATCGGCCTGGACGAGGAGACCGTCGAGCGGCTGGTCCGCCGGCTGGTCGGCCCCTCCGCGCACGGGGACGCGCGTGAGCGGCCCGTCCCCGCGCGCGGTGACGTCCGGCCGAGCGCGCCACGGTCCGCGGAGCCATGGGCCTGCCCGTCGTCGGGATGGTCGGCGGCGGTCAGCTGTCGCGGATGACCCACCAGGCGGCCATCGGGCTCGGGCTGTCGGTGCGGGTGCTGGCCGACTCGACGCACGACAGCGCGGCGCTCGTGGCCGCCGGCGTCGTCGTCGGGGAGCACACCTCGCTGGAGGACCTGCGGGCCTTCGCCGCGGGCTGCGAGGTGGTCACCTTCGACCACGAGCACGTGCCCGGCGGGCTGCTGGAGGCCCTGGAGGCCGAGGGGGCGCCGATCGCGCCGGGATCGGCCGCGCTGCGGCACGCCCAGGACAAGGTCGTCATGCGGGAGCGCCTGTCGGCCATGGGCGTCCCGGTGCCGCCGTTCAC
This sequence comes from uncultured Actinomycetota bacterium, assembly GCA_963761695.1. Lineage (GTDB taxonomy): Bacteria > Actinomycetota > Actinomycetes > Mycobacteriales > SCTD01 > RYN-122. The sequence goes on from CAVXIB010000015.1 coordinate 188,017, forward strand.
CCCGGTGGCCACCCGCGCCGACGTCGAGGGCTTCGGGCGCCACGTGGGCTGGCCGCTGGTGCTGAAGGCCGCCACCGGCGGCTACGACGGCAAGGGCGTCTGGGTCGTGCGCGACCTCGACGAGGCCGACGAGGTGCTGCGCAGCGGGCGTGCGGCTGCTGGCCGAGCAGCTCGTGCCGCTGCACCGCGAGCTCGCCGCCGTCGTCGCGCGGTCGCCCTACGGGCAGGCCGCCGCCTGGCCGGTCGTCGAGACGGTGCAGTCCGACGGCATCTGCGTGGAGACCGTCGCCCCCGCGCCCGGCCTGTCGGAGGACCTCGCGCTCGAGGCGCAGGGCCTCGCGCTGCGGCTGGCCGACGAGCTCGGCGTCGTCGGCGTGCTGGCCGTCGAGCTGTTCGAGACGGTCTCGCCGACGGCGTGCACGCCCTGGTCGTGAACGAGCTCGCGATGCGTCCGCACAACAGCGGTCACTGGACGATCGAGGGCTCGCGCACCTCGCAGTTCGAGCAGCACCTGCGCGCCGTGCTCGACTACCCGCTCGGCCAGACCCGGCAGACCGCCCGGTGGGTGGTCATGGCGAACGTGCTCGGCGGCGAGACCGACCAGGGGCTCGACGAGCGGCTGCACCTGCTGTTCGCCCGCGATCCCGCCCTGAAGGTGCACCTGTACGGCAAGACCATCAAGCCCGGCCGCAAGATCGGCCACGTCAACGCCCTGGGCGACGACCTCGACGACGTCCGTCGCCGCGCCCGCGAGGGGGCCCACTACCTGAGGACCGGTTCATGGCTGTCGTAGGAGCACCGGTCGTCGGCATCGTCATGGGGTCGGACTCCGACTGGCCGGTGATGCAGGGCGCGGCGGCGGCGCTGGCCGAGTTCGACGTCGCCCACGAGGTGCGGGTGGTCAGCGCGCACCGCACGCCCCGCGACATGCTCGACTGGGCCGCGGCCGCGGACGGCCGGGGGCTGCGGGTGGTGATCGCCGGAGCCGGCGGGGCCGCCCACCTGCCGGGGATGGTCGCCTCGATGACCCCCCTGCCCGTGATCGGCGTCCCGGTGCCGCTGGCCTACCTCGACGGCATGGACTCGCTGCTGTCGATCGTGCAGATGCCGGCCGGCGTGCCGGTGGCGACGGTGTCCATCGGAGGGGCCCGCAACGCCGGGCTGCTCGCGGTGCGGGTGCTGGCGGCGTCCGATCCCGCGCTGCTCGCCCGCATGCGCGCCTTCCAGGAGGGTCTGGCCGACACCGCCCGCAGCAAGGACGCGGCCCTGCAAGCCCTCCTCTGAGGTCTGTGGAGGACCGAACTCACCCTGTGGACGACGCCGCCGCAGGCCCCCGAGCGGTGACGCTGGGGCGGTGACCAGCGGACGAACCCCATGACGACCGGCGCCGAGCTCGAGGCTCTCGACGCCGCCGCGCACGACGGCCTGCGGGTCGCCGACGACCTCGCGCGGCAGCGGGCCGGCCTGCGTGCGGCGCTCGCCGAGCTGGCGGCCGCGTCCGGGTTGCGGGTCGCCCGGCTCGCCTGCGAGGAGTCCGGGCAGGTGCTGGACCGGGCCTGGCGGGGCCTGCACGACGGCGTCCTGCTGCTCGGTGACGACGCCGCGGTCCAGCACGACCGGTTCGCCCGGGCCGACCGGCGATGAGCGTGCGCGCGGCCTCGGTGTCCGGCCTGAGGTCCGGCGCCCACGCCCTGCAGACCTCGGGCGCCGGCGCGGGCCTCGCGGCCTGGCACGTCGCGCAGACCGACCGGGAGCTGGACGCGAGCTGGACCGGGCCGCACAGCCTGCGGTGGAGCGTGCAGGCAGACGCCGTGCAGGTTGCCGGGCGCCGGCTCGAGGCGGCGCTGCGGGCCGTGGCCGTGGCCGCCGACCGGTACGCGGTCGACGTGCAGACCGCGCAGCAGCAGCTGTCCGAGCTCGACCGCCAGGCCGACGCCGTCCGGTCGGCGACCGCCGAGGCGCTCGCGCAGTGGGACGCCGATCCGACCCCCGAGCGTGGCCCGAGGCCGTCGGCCACCGGAGCCCTGCACGCTCTGGACCTGCGGCGGGAGGCGGTCGAGGAGCATGCGCACGCCGCCGCGGGCCGCTTCGCCCGCGCCCTGCGCAGCGCCGCGGAGCACGCGGGCGCCCCCGTCGACGCCCGCTCGGTGCTGTCCCACGGCTATCACGGCGTCGCACGCGCCTTCGGCTGGGGTGTCAGCGTGCCGGCACACCTGTGGGACCTCGCCAACGCCGGACGGCGCGCCTTCGGGCACCTCCCGGTGACCCTGGCCGGCCTCGGCGTGCCCGCGGGCCGTGTCCTGTCGCGGCTGCCCGAGGTGGGGGCGGTCTTCGCCGTGCCGACCGTCCTGCAGGGCCCGGGCGAGGCCGGCTGGCTGGACTGGAGCCTGGCCACCGCGAGCGTGGGCCTCGTTCTCGCGCCGGTGGCGATCGGGGCCGCGGTGGCGGGCGGCTATCTGGCGGTCGGGGGCGCGGGGGTCGCGCTGGCGGTGGTCCTCGGGGTGGGGGTGGTCGTCTCGGCGGTGACGATCGTCGACGTGCTCGTGGACGTCTGGCCCCGGGGCAGCACGACGCCGGTGCGGCCCGCTCGTCCCGCGGCGGCGTGCCGGCCGTCCGTGCCCGCTCCACGCGTCGCGCCGGCTCCCGCCTCGGCCGCGGCGCCAGGTCCCGCACCGGCACCGGCACCCGTACCCGTACCTGCACCTGCACCGGCCCTGCACCTGCTCCTGCTCCTGCACCGGCACCGGCGGGCACGGCTCAGGGGCGCTCTCGCGGGCGGGCGGTCCCGGACCGGACGCCCGCGTCGGGGAGCGCGCCGCGGGCCACGGAGCGGCTCCGGGCAGGCTCGGCGCCGCCCCTGCAGTCCGTCCCCGCGGACGCCCGTCCGCTCGCCCTCGACGACGTCTGGTGCGCGCTCACCCGCGAGCCGGGGCAGGCGGCGGCCTGGTGCCTGGGTGGAGCCGCCGCCGTCGGCGGTCCGGGTGCCCGGCGGCTCACCGCTGTCGCTGGCCCGGGTGCCCGGCCGCTCCAGGCGGTGGCGTCGTGAGCCTGGTCGGCGTGCCGGCGGCTCCCGGTCGGAGCGCAGGGCATCGGAGCGCAGGGCATCGGAGCGCAGGGCGTCGGAGCGCAGGGCGTCGGAGCGCGGGGCATCGGAGGCCCCGGTGCCGGACCGGGTGGGGGAGCCGCCGCAGGAGGTCGTCCTGCTCGACGAGGAGCTCGCCCTGCTCGTGCCCGGGATGTGGCCGTTGCCCTGGCTGGCGCGCATCCCCGACGCCGAGCACGACGCCGTGCTGAGGACGGCGGCCCGCGGTCTGGTCGCGCGGGGCGTCGCCGTCGCCACCGAGGGGGCCCTCGCGCCGCTGCCCGCCGTCGCCCGGCTGCTGGCCCCGCTGTCGGGCGAGGGCCCGTGCGTCCAGATGGTCACGGCCGTCGAGGGGCAGCAGCGCGTGCTGCTCACCGTCCTGCGGCCGCTGGGCGGCAGCGCGGTGCACCTGCACGACACCAGCGAGGACGGCATCCACCGGCTGTCCGTCCTGCCGCGGGAGGCTGCCCTGGATCAGCTCGAGGCGGCGGTCGCGCCGCTCGGCACCGACCCGGACGCCGACCCGTGCGCCGAGCCCGGCCCGCCCCGGGCGGCAGCCCGCCTGTCCCTGAGAGCCCCGGGCCGGCCGCCGCGGCAGGTCAGCATCGTCACGGGGTCCACGGCCTGCCGCTGGAACGAGGACGACATGAGCCACGTCGTCGGCCACGAACGGCTGCGGAGCTGGCTGAGCGGCCTGCTGGAGCCGGCCGCCGGCAGTCCTACCCCAGCCGGCCGGTGAGCAGCCTGGCCACGCTCTCGCGGGCGGCCGCGTCGCCGAGTCCGGTCCAGGGCGTGGCGGTGTCGAGTGCGGGGCTGGGCGGCAGGAGCTGCTCGAGACGCTCCCGCGGGGTGGGCTGCTGGTCCATGACCGCCCATCGGCCGCCGTCAGGCCGGGCTGAGGATCAGGCCGGGCTGAGGCTCAGGCCGGACCGTGCCGGGCCCACTCGATCTTCGGGCAGTGGTCCATGACGACGGTCAGGCCGGCGGCCCGGGCGCGCAGGGCGGCCGCCTCGTCGACCACGCCGAGCTGCATCCAGACCCCGCGGGCGCCGAGGCGGACCGCCTCGTCCACCACCGGACCGACCAGGCTGCTGTTGACGAAGCAGTCGACGACGTCGACCGGGAAGGGCACCTCGGCGAGGGTGGCGTAGCCCGGCTCGCCGTGCACCGTCTCGGCGCGCGGGTGCACGGGCACGACCCGCTTGCCGTGCGCCTGCAGGAACGCGGCCACGCCGAAGGCGGCGCGGGCCGTGTCGTTCGACAGGCCGACCACGGCCCAGGTGTCCAGAGCCAGCAGCGAAGCGCGGTCGGAGACGGTCACCGCGGTCAGGGCCGGCCGAGGGCGCGGTAGGTCCAGCCGGCAGCGCGCCAGCGCTCGGGGTCCAGGGCATTGCGTCCGTCGACGATGCGCCGGCTCGCGACGACGTCGCCGAGCACGCTGGGGTCCATCTCGCGGAACTCGGCCCACTCGGTCAGGTGCAGCACGACGTCGGCGCCACGCGCGGCCTCCAGGGCGCTGTCGCGGTAGCCCAGCTCGGGATGCTTGCGTCGGGCGTTGTCCATCGCCTCCGGGTCATACAGCGCGACCGCCGCGCCCTGCTTCTGGATCGACGCCGCGACATCCAGCGCCGGGCTGTCCCGGATGTCATCGCTGTTGGGCTTGAACGCCGCCCCCAGCACCGCGACCCGCATCCCCCCGAAGCTCCCGCCGACGAACTCCCGGGCGATCTCGATCATCCGGGCCCGGCGGCGCAGGTTGATCGCGTCGACCTCCTTCAGGAAGCTCAGCGCCTGGTCCACCCCGAGCTCCCCGGCCCGGGCCATGAACGCCCGGATGTCCTTGGGCAGGCACCCGCCACCGAACCCGAGACCGGCGTGCAGGAACCGCCCCCCGATCCGGGTGTCGTAGCTCAGCGCCTTGCTCAGCAGCGTCACGTCGCCGCCGGTCGCCTCGCAGACCTCCGCCATCGCGTTGATGAACGAGATCTTCGTGGCCAGGAACGCGTTCGCCGCGACCTTCACCAGCTGCGCGGTCGCGAAGTCGGTCACCACCACGGGCGTCGCCGGGCCGAACGCCGACTCGGCCACCACCGGCGCGAACGCCTCGTGCAGCCGCCGCTCGGCCTCCGCGCTCTTGACCCCGAACACCATCCGGTCCGGCGTCAGGGTGTCCTCGACCGCGAAGCCCTCCCGCAGGAACTCCGGGTTCCACGCCAGCTCCAGGTCCCTGCCGGCGGCCTCCACCAGCGCGTCCAGACGCTCCGCGGTGCCGGCCGGCACCGTCGACTTCCCGACCAGCAGCGACCCCGGCTTCGCCGTCCGCACCAGCTCACCGAACGCGGCATCGACGTAGGTCATGTCCGCGGCGAACTCGCCGGACTTCTGCGGCGTCCCGACGCACACGAAGTGCACGTCCCCGAACGCCCCGACCTCCTCATACGACGTCGTGAAGCGCAGCCGCCCGGTCGCCAGGTTCTTGCGCAGCAGCTCCGGCAGCCCCGGCTCGAAGAACGGCACCGTCCCGGCGTTCAACGCCTCGACCTTGCTCTGGTCCACGTCCAGGCCCAGCACCTCGAACCCCAGCTCGGCCATGCACACCGCATGCGTCGCGCCCAGGTAGCCGGTACCGATCACGGTCAGACGAGGAGCGGCAGTCATGGCCGGGGAGCGTAGTGGTCCGGGGGGAACGCCTGGTCGCGCGCCCACCGGGGCGCCGGCCGAACCTGCCTCCGGCCACAGGGCGGGGGCGGGCGGTCCGCCGTAGCATCCGGACATGGCTACGAGCGACCCGTCCTACGCGATCTACTCCCTCACCGAGGAGCACGAGCTGCTCCGCCAGGCGGTCCGCAGCCTCGCCGAGGACAAGATCGCGCCGCGTGCCGCGGAGATCGACGAGGCGGCCGAGTACCCGTGGGACGTCCACGAGGAGCTCAAGCGCGCCGACCTGCTCGCCATCCACGTGCCCGAGGCCTACGGCGGCGCCGGGGCCGACCGCATCGCCCACTCCATCGTGGTCGAGGAGGTGGCCCGGGTCTGCGCCTCGAGCAGCCTCATCGTCGCCGGCAACAAGCTCGGCACGATGGGCCTGATCCTGTCCGGGAGCGAGGAGCTCAAGCAGGAGTTCCTGCCCAAGGTGGCCTCCGGCGAGTACACGTTCTCCTACGCGCTGTCCGAGCGCGAGGCGGGCAGCGACGCCGCCTCCATGAAGACCCGTGCGGTCCGCGACGGCGACGAGTACGTGCTCAACGGCACGAAGTGCTGGATCACCGGCGCGGGCGTCAACACGCACTACACGGTCATGGCGGTCACCGACCCCGGCAAGGGCGCCAAGGGCATCAGCGCGTTCGTGGTGAGCAAGGACGACCCCGGCTTCTCGGTGGGCACCAAGGAGCGCAAGATGGGGATCAAGGGCAGCCCCACCTGCGAGATCTACTTCGAGGACTGCCGCATCCCGGCCAGCCGGATGATCGGCGAGGAGAACACCGGCTTCATCACCGCGCTCAAGACCCTCGACCACACCCGGTCGATGATCGGCGCGCAGGCGGTCGGGATCGCCCAGGGCGCCCTGGACGCCTCGGTCCGCTACACCAAGGAGCGGGTCCAGTTCGGCAAGCCGATCAGCGAGAACCAGGGCGTGCAGTTCATGCTGGCCGACATGGCCATGCAGGTGGAGGCCGCCCGCCAGCTGGTCTACGTCGCCAACGCCTCCGCCGAGCGCGGTGCGCCTGACCTGACGTTCCTGTCCAGTGCCAGCAAGACCTTCGCCTCCGACGTCGCCATGAAGGTGACCGTCGACGCCGTCCAGCTGTTCGGCGGCTACGGCTACACCCGCGACTTCCCGGTCGAGCGGATGATGCGCGACGCGAAGATCACCCAGATCTACGAGGGCACCAACCAGATCCAGCGCATGGTCATGGCCCGGGCGATCCTCGCCGGCAAGAGCTGACCTGACCGCCCGCCCGGGCCTGAGACGTCCGGCACGGTGGGCTACGCGGTCGGGTCCGGTCGGGCCTCGGCCAGGGGCTGCCGCGGTGCGGACGGCCCCCGGCCGACGATGTAGGCGATCAGGCGCAGCTCGGCCAGGGTGCTCTCGTCGAGGAAGACGCGGTCGGTCGAGCCGGCGCACAGCGTGCCGACCACCTGGCCGTCGTGGCCCAGCACCGGAACGCTCACGAAGGTGCTCAGCGCGAACTCCGCGGCCACGGCGCACTCGACGAGGTCGACCTGCGCCTGGTCGCTCCAGACCAGGCCCTTGGACTGCATCGCCGCGCAGGCCGAGTCCGACCACGGCAGGGCCGAGCCCTCGGGCAGCTCGATGGAGCCGGCGTTGCGCACGAAGGCGTGCTCCAGGTCGCCGTCCTCCCGAAGCAGCGTCATGTACGCCGTCTCCAGGCCGGTGAGGCGCACCATCACCTCCAGCAGCGGACGTACCAGCGACTCGAGGTCGGTCGCGTCGCGGACCGCCTCGGCCAGCACCGCGGACAACCCCGCGCCGGCGTCCAGTCGCACGTGCGGCGACGGCAGGGGGAAGCCCTTGGTCGGGGGCTCGGCGACTGGACGGCTGAACAGATAGCCCTGCACCGCATGGACCCCCAGACGGGCCAGACAGTCCAGCTCCTGCTGACGCTCGACCCCCTCGGCGACCAGCCGCGCGCCCGACGTCCGTCCGAAGGACACCAGCGAGCTCACCAGGGCCTGCCGCACGGGGTCGGTGTCGATGTGCTGCACCAGGCTGAGGTCGGCCTTGATCACGTCCGGGCGCAGCTGGAGGATGTGCCGGAAGCTGGCGTAGCCCGCCCCCGCGTCGTCCACGGCCACCAGCAGCCCACGGTCCCGCCACGGGTCGAGGGCGGCCGTCAGGGCGTCGTAGTCCTCCACCGGCGCGTGCTCGGTGATCTCGATCATCACCCGTCCGGCGTCGACGCCGGCCAGCAGGTCGTTCAGGGCGCCCGACGTGATGACGTCCGGCGACAGGTTGATGCTGAGGTACCCGGCGCGGTCCGCCTGCAGCTCTGCCAGGCCGCTGCGGGCGCAGGCCACCTCGAGCGCGGGCCGCAGACCGACCGTGCCCGCGCGCGCGAACCAGACGTCCGGGGCGAAGGGCTCGAGGTCGAACCGGGTCAGCACCTCGTAGCCGACGGGGAGCGCGGACCGCACGTCGACGATGGGCTGCAGGACGTGACGACGCCCGGCACCGGCGACCAGACCGGCCACCTCCGCGCGCAGGGCCGCGTGCTCGGCGTTGGGGTTGTCGCCCGAGCCGAGCTCGGCGATGACGCGGGCGAGCAGCTGCACGACGGTGATGTCGCGGGCGGCCAGCTCCGGGGTGGCGGCCGTGTTGACGCAGCACAGCATCCCTTGCACCGAGCCGTCCCGGCGGGTGAGGGGGATGCCGAGGTAGGCGCCGATGCCGAGCTCCTGGGTGACGGCCAGGTCCCGGGTCCGGTCGTCGGACCGCGCGTCCGGGACCACGGCGGGCAGCCGGCCGTCGAGGACCCGCACGCAGTAGGAGCCCTCGAGCGGGGTTGCCGTCCCCGCGGCCGGCGTGGCCACACCGTCCTTCGCCGAGACGTGCGCGAACTCCTGCTGGCCCTGCGTGACGTCCGACAACCAGGCCAGATCCATACCGAGGTGCTCGCGGACGAGGTCGAGCAGTCGGCGTTGGGCCGTGCTGACGTCGATGGCCATGCGCTCGTCCTCCCCGATCGTGGTTCCTGCCGGGACCCCCGGCCCGGTCAGCGGTGCCCGCTGCACCACGGTTCACGCGCCGTCCTGGCGCCGGTCCCGGCGGCGCGTAGGTTCGCCGTCGTGAACCCCCGACGACGCCGTGCGTGCTGCCCGCTGCCGGGGTCCGGTGCGGCCCTGAGGTGGTGACTGTGCGCACCGCGAGCGCGTTGGCGGCCGCCGTGCGGGACGGCACCCTCGACCCGGTCGCCCTGGTCGAGCAGGCGCTCGAACGGCTCGGCGCGGACCCCCTCGGCGCCTTCGAGCACGTCGACGCCGAGGCGGCGCTGGTCGAGGCGGCGTCCCGCCGGGGCGGCCGGGGCCGGCTGCAGGGCGTCCCGGTCGGGGTCAAGGACCTCTACGACGTCGCCGGGCAGGTCACCCGGGCGAGCAGCGATGTGCCCGCCGGTCCCGCTGCCGCGCGCGACAGCGTGGCGGTCGCCCGGCTGCGGGCCGCCGGCGCGGTGGTCCTCGGACGGACCCGGACCCACGAGTTCGCCTGGGGGATCACCACGCAGCACGCCCGTCGCGGCGGCACCGCGAACCCCCACGACCCGACCCGGGTGCCCGGTGGCTCCAGTGGCGGCTCGGCGGCGGCGGTGGCTGCGGGCATCGTCGCGCTGGCCCTCGGCACCGACACGGGAGCCTCGATCCGGTTGCCCGCGGCCTGGTGCGGGCTGGTCGGCTTCAAGCCCACCCACGGGGCGGTGCCGCTGTCCGGCGTCGTCCCGCTCGCGCCGTCGCTCGACACCGCAGGCGCCCTCGTGCGGGACGTCGCGGATGCCCGGCTGGCCCACGAGGTGCTGAGCGGCACCCGGCTCGCGGCGCCCGGGCCGGTGGCGGGGCTGCGGCTCGGGGTGGCCCACGAAGGCCTCGACCCCGGGCTCGCCGGTCTCCTGCACGCCGCCGCCGAGCGCGCCCGGTCGGCGGGGCTGCAGCCGACCGAGGTCGCCCTTCCGGCGGCCGACCGGGTGCAGGCCGTCTACGCCGCCGTGCAGGGGGCCGAGGCGCTGCACTGGCACCGCACGACCGGCCGCTGGCCGCAGCACGCCGAGGCCTACGGCGACGACGTCCGGAGCCTGCTGCTGCGCTGCCAGGACGTGCCGGCGGCCGACGTCGCCCGGGCCCAGCAGGAGCGTCAGGCGCTGCGGGAGGCGTTCGCGACGCTGTTCACGCAGGTCGACGTGCTGCTGCTCCCGGTCGCCGGGTGCGGCCCGTCGCGGCGCAGCGATCCGGCGTCGACACCGGACGGCAGCGGCCCGCTGCGCGCCCGGGTGCTCCCGTGGACCGTGCCGGCCAACCTTGCGGGGCTCCCCGCGTGTGCGGTTCCCGCCGGCACCGACGCCGACGGCCTGCCGTTCGGGGTGCAGGTGCTCGGACCGCCCGGGGCCGACGCGCGGGTGCTCGACGTCGCGGCGGCGCTGAGCACCTGAGCACCGGGAGCACCTGAGCGCCGGGAGCCTTCCGCCGCCGGACGCCCGGGGCGGGGGACCGCCCGGGTGCGTCCGGGCAGACCCGAACGGCCCTGCACCCCCGGTCGGGCCGCGTCGAAGCAGGACAGATCAGCCCACCGACACGGGAGCGTCCGATGGAGCAGCAGACCCAGGTCCGGCCCGACACGCGCTCCACCGCGCAGGACGCGCGCACCCACGCCCTGCTGTGTGCGGGCATTCCGCTGTCGCTGCTGCTGGACCTCATGGACCCCCGGGGACCGCGGTCGCAGGAGATCTACGGGGACGAGCAGCCCGGCGCGAGCCGGCTGCACGCCTGACGCAGGCCCCAGCCGCCGGCGACTCAGCCCTGGAGCAGCTGGGCCCGCAGGAAGTCGGCCGTGCGACGGCTGGCGCCCAGGGTGCCCCAGCCGTGGCCGGCACCCGCGATCAGGCGCACCTCCACCTGGCCGCCGCCGTTGCAGCCGGACCAGCGGTAGATCTCGTCGTCGCTCTCGTTGGTCAGGCTGGGCGTGACGTCGCAGTCGGCGCTGGCGGTGATCTCACGCAGCGTGCCGCTGACGGGCTTGGGGCTCAGGCCGAGCGCCCGCACGAAGATCGACTTCTCCAGGCCGATCGTGCCGTCCTTCTTGCCGTGCAGGGTGAGGACGTCCGGGACGGTGATGTCCTTCTTGCAGGGACTCTCCAGTGAGCCGCTCACGACGACGGCAGCGGCCAGGGCGCCCGGCTTCTCGCAGACGAAGTTGTACGTGAGCATGCCGCCGCTGGAGTACCCGACGAGCGCCGTGCGGGACGGGTCGACGGGGGTCTGCTTCGCGACGTCCTTGAGCACCTGCTCGAGGAACTTGACGTCGTCGATGCCCTGGCGGCTGGGCAGGCCGCAGCACAGACCGGCGTCCCAGGAGGTGTCGACACCGGCCGGATAGACCAGCGTGGCGCCCTGGCCCTCGAGCGAGGCCAGCTCGGTCTCCTCGGCCACGCCCTGCGGCGTGCCGCCCTCCTGGTGCAGCACCATGACGATCGCGGCCTTCTCGCCCTTGGCCAGGTTGGTGGCCGGGTGGAGCAGGTAGGTGCGGTCGCGGCCGTCGACGCGGAGCGCGTGGTCACCCGCGACGGCCTGCACGGACTGCGTGGGCTGGGAGGCGCACCCCGCAGCGGTGAGCAGGGCGAGCAGCAGCAGCGCCAGCGGGGTCCGCCGGCGGCGACGCGAGGTCGGGTGGGACACGGTTCAGGGCGCTCCAGGTCGAGCCGGCCGGGGCCGGGGGCAGGTCATCAGTCTGTCACGTGCGGGTCACGCCTGACCCCGGTCTTCGGCAGGTGCCTGCGGCGACTTCACCGCCACCGGCGCAGGCCCGGCAGGTCCACGCCGGCCGTGAGCGTGACGCGCTCGGCCCGGGCGAGGTCGGGGAGAGCGATCTCACCCCGGACGAGCACGAGACCGGCCCCGGCGTGCAGGGCGGCCAGCAGCACCGCCAGCCCCTCGGGGTCGTCCGGGGCGAGGGTGGTCAGCACGCGGTCGTCCGGCCGAAGCCCGGTAAGCACCTCCGCGGACGGCTCGATCCGGGCCGCACCGGGACGCGGACCGCTGTAATGGTCGCCGTAGGAGGGCACCTCGCGGGCGTAGTCCTGCACGAGGCCCGGGAGCGGGCCGCAGGGGGCGCCGAGCGGGTGACCGGACAGCGCCAGAACCTCGTCGGCGTCGCCGGCCTCGTCCAGCCGGTCGACGGTGGCGAACACGACGTCGCAGTCGGTGGCCCCGCCGACGACGGCGGCGGCGTCGGTCGCGACGACGGCCAGCAGCAGCACCACCGTCTGCCAGTGCAGCGGCAGCAGCAGGCCCACCCGCTGCGGCGCGCCGAGGCCGTCGACGAGCAGGTTCGCGGACTTCGCGACCCAGTTGGCGGTGGTGGCGCCGGACAGCTCGACCCGGCCGACGCCGTCGTACAGCGTCAGCAGCGGCGCGGCGGCATCGCGCGTCCCGACGAGGCCTCCCGTCAGGTCGCTCAGGCTGCGCAGGGGTCCACCGCCGCGGTCTTGACCTTCGGGCTCGGGCTGCTGCTCGCGCCCCCCGAGGGGGTGGAGGGCCGCTTCGTGGCGCCCGCGACGGTGACCGGTCGGGCGCCCGTGTAGCCGGAGCCGACGATGAGCTGCACCGTGCGGTCCAGCGTGGGGTCGAGCTGGGTCACGGCGCCCGGGATCGCGGCGGCGAGGGTGGCCGCGGAGTCGGCGCGGTCCGGGCCGTGCAGGACCGTGGTGGTGGTCGCGGCGCTGCCGCGGTTGCCGGGGGTGCCGATGACGGAGAACCCGAGCTCGCGCAGGTCGGTGGCGGCCTTGCGGCCGAGACCGGCCACGCCTGCGCCGTTGAAGACCTCCACGCGGACCGAGGCGGGGGCGACGATGAGGGCGGGGGCGGGGCTGCCGGTCGGGTCGGGCTCGGGCGCCCCGGGCGGGACGTCGGCCCGGACGGCGGCGAACAGCTGCTCGTCGGCGGCCTCGTCGAGCAGGACCACCGACTCGAACAGTCCGTCGGCGTTCTTGCGGCTGCCGTTGATGCTGCTGACGGGGACCGTGGCGAAGCTGACGCCGCCGGCGGAGAAGCCCCGGAAGCGCAGCGCCAGGTCGCGCAGGTCGCCCACCTCGAGGTTCTCGTCGACCTGCAGCGAGCTGGTGGCGACGTCGAGGAAGCCGTTGAGCTTGAGCGGGTTGAGCAGCGTGCCGGCGCTGAGCACCTTGCGGATGACCGCGCCGATGAACTGCTGCTGGCGGGCGATGCGGTCGAGGTCGCCGTTGGGCAGCTTCTTGCGCTGCCGGACGAACGCCAGCGCCTGGTCGCCCTTGACGAGCGAGCGGCCGGCCGGCAGGTCGATGCCGGAGTCCTTCTCCTTGGCCGCCTTCGGCAGGCAGACCTGGATGCCGCCGAGCTGGTCGACCATCCCCTTGAAGCCCTCGAAGTCGATCTGCACGTAGTGGTCGATCCGGATGTCGCTGAGGTTCTCGACCGTGTCGATGAGCAGCGACGGGCCGCCCACCTGGAACGACCGGTTGAGCTTGCCCATCTGCGCCGGGACGACCTTGCCGTCGACCGGGTTGACGTGGCTGGGGATCTCGACGTAGGAGTCGCGCGGGAAGCTGATCAGCTGGGCCTGGTTGCTGCGGCCGCCGTAGAGGTGGGCCAGGATGACGGTGTCGGCGCGCTGGCCGGTGACGAAGTTCTTGCCGGTGCCCTGCACGCCCTGGCCGGCCGCGAGGTCGCCTCGGCTGTCCGAGCCGACCAGCAGGAAGTTCTGCGCGTTGCGGGGGGCCGCGGCCGGGCGGGCGCCGTTGCCGAAGATGCCCGGGATGCCGGTCGATCTGGCCGTCGTAGTGGCTGACGAGCAGGTAGCCCGCGCCGCTGACCGCGAGCACGGACGCGGACGTGACGACGGCGATCCACGACAGGGCCCGGCCGAACCGCCGGCCCCGGCCCCGGGGCGGGGGGAGCACGGGCTGCGCCGACGACCGCGGGGGCAGGCTGCTGCGGTAGGCCTGCGTCGCGTCCGCCGTCCCGGGCACGCGTCGCGGCGGGACGCCGAGGCGCTCCGGGTAGGGCGGGACGGCATCGCCACCGTGCGCGTCCGTCGGCTCGTCGGCCACAGCCCTCGTCTCCCTCTGGTGCGTCCGTGCGGACGTCCCTGCTCCCGTCGACGTGCGCCGGGGCAGGGGAGTTCCAGGGTAGGGGAGGTGGACCTGCCTCCCGGGTTGCCGGGCGGGGCTAGCCTCTCGGGCCGTGAGAGCCCTCGTCACCGGCGGAGCCGGGTTCATCGGTGCCAACTTCGTCCACTGGACCCTGGCGAACCGGCCGGAGGTGGAGATCACCGTGCTCGACGCCCTCACCTACGCCGCCGACGGGTCCTCGCTCGGCGGCGCCGCCACGCTCGTGCGGGGCGACATCTGCGACGCCGCGCTGGTCGACCGCCTCGTCGCCGAGCACGACGTCGTCGTGCACTTCGCCGCCGAGACCCACAACGACAACAGCCTGGTCGACCCCTCTCCGTTCCTGCAGAGCAACGTGGTGGGCACCTTCACGATCCTGGAGGCGGTGCGACGGCACGGGGCGCGGCTGCACCACATCAGCACCGACGAGGTCTACGGCGACCTCGAGCTGGACGACCCGGCCCGGTTCTGCGAGGACACGCCCTACAACCCGAGCAGCCCCTACAGCGCCACCAAGGCGGGCAGCGACCTGCTGGTCCGCGCCTGGGTCCGGTCGTTCGGCGTGCACGCCACCATCAGCAACTGCTCGAACAACTACGGGCCCTACCAGCACGTCGAGAAGTTCATCCCGCGGCAGATCACCAACGTGCTCGACGGCGGCCGGCCGAAGGTCTACGGCGACGGGCTCAACGTCCGCGACTGGATCCACGTCGACGACCACAACAGCGCGGTCTGGGCGATCGTCGACGGCGGGCGCTCCGGGGAGACCTACCTGATCGGCGCCGACGGCGAGCAGACCAACGTCGACGTCGTGCGGGAGGTGCTGCGCCTGCTGGGCCGGGAGCCCGACGCCTTCGACTACGTCCGCGACCGGGCCGGTCACGACCGCCGGTACGCCATCGACAGCGGCAAGCTCCGCAGCGAGCTGGGCTGGGCTCCGCAGTACTCGGACTTCGCCGGCGGGCTCGCGGCCACGGTGGAGTGGTACCGGGAGAACGAGGCCTGGTGGCGCCCGCACAAGGACGCCACCGAGGCCAGGTACGCGGCGGCCTCGGTCGCGACGGAGCAGGCGTGAAGGAGCGGCAGTCCCTGGCGTTCCTGGTCACCGGCATGGGCGGGCAGCTCTCGACCGACTTCGTCGAGGTCTGCAACGCGCTCGGTGAGGTGATGTTCTGCCGCGGCCTCACCCTCGAGGATCTCGACGTCACCGACCCGTTCGCCGTCAAGGACACCGTGGCGGAGTGGGCCCGGGTGGTCCGTTCCGACAGCAGGGACCACCGGATGGTCGTGGTGAACGCCGCGGCCTACACGGCGGTCGACCGGGCCGAGGACGACGAGGAGACCGCGTACGCCGTCAACGCGGTGGCCCCGGCGCTGCTGGCGCAGGCGTGCGCGGCGCAGGGGGCCCAGCTCGATCCACGTGTCGACCGACTACGTCTTCCCGGGCGACCGGGTGGGGGGCCCGCCGTACGAGGCCTTCGACGAGACCGGCCCGACCAACGCCTACGGACGCACCAAGCTGGCCGGCGAGCTCGCCGTGCGTGAGCTGCTCCCCGCCGCGTCGTGGATCGTGCGGACCGCCTGGGTGTACGGCGCCACCGGGCACAACATCGTCAAGACGATGGCCCGTCTCGAGCGGGAGCGGGAGACCGTCTCGGTGGTCGACGACCAGACCGGGTCACCGACCTGGAGCCGGGACCTCGCGCGGGCCCTGTTCGCGCTCGCGCGGGAGGACGCGCCTCCCGGCACCTACCACTGCACCGGACGCGGTGAGACCACCTGGCACGGCTTCGTGCAGGCGGTCTTCGAGGAGCTCGGCGCCGACCCGGCGCGGGTTCTCGCCATCCCCACCGAGCAGTACCCGACGCCGGCCAGCCGCCCCGCCTACAGCGTGCTGAGCCCGCGGTCCTGGGACGACGCCGGACTTCCGCAGCTGCCGGGCTGGCGCGAGGCGCTCGCGGAGGCGTTCACCCTGCACCGCCCGGAGCTGACGGGACAGCGTTGATGCTGCTGGGCTGACGGAACGGCTCACGGCTCCGTCAGCGCAGCAGCCCCGTCAGAAGACCCGACGGGTGGAGCCACCGATCGGCACGAGGTTGAGCACGAGGCCGACGACGAGCAGGATGATGCCGAGCGTCGTGAGGATCGACGGGCCGACGAGCAGGCCGAGCAGCAGCAGGATCAGGCCGAGAACGATCATGGGATCCTCCGAGGGTGCGCAGCCGCCCCGGTGGGCGGCGACTGGCAGCGGCCTACCCTGCGTGAGCGCGCGCAAGCGCAGCGTCTGCAGCAGTTTCGCGGGGGAAGCTCAGCCCGGCTTGTGGCAGTCGAACGTGACGAACTGGAAGCCCGGCCGGAACGAGTGCCGGGCGGCCTGCGCCTCGTCGGCGATCACCGTCATGGTCGAGGCGTCGGCGCCGGCGATGAGGTCCTCGACGTCGCAGTCCGGCCCGTTGTGGGTCCACGGGCTCATGCCGCGCGCGGCCGCGTCCCGCAGCTCGCTGGTGACCAGCGTGTCGACGACGAAGCCGGCGCGGCGGATCTGCTCGACGACGTCCCAGCCGAAGCGGAAGTGCACGAGCGTCATGTCGCCGTGGTACTCGGGCTCGAGCGGCACCATGGTGCGGGCCTGCGGGATCGGGATCTGCAGGAACACGTGACCGCCGGGCTTGAGCACCCGGAACAGCTCCGCGAGGGCCTTGTCCGGGTCGGGCACGTGCTCGAGGACGTGCGGGGTCAGCACGGCGTCGACGCTGTTGCTGGGCAGGTCCATGTCCTGCAGGTCGATCTTGATGAAGGCCCGGTGCATCGACTCGTCGTAGTCGGAGGCGACGTAGTCGACCCGCTCCTGCATGCGCTCGCGGTACAGGTGCGGCATGCGCGGGCTGGTCTCCAGCACCCGGGCGGTGGCGTCGTAGCCGGTGCGCCGGGTCCAGCACCAGTAGAGGAACCGGTCGCGGCTGATCGAGCCGCAGACCGGGCACAGCGCCGCCTCGGAGTGCTCGACCGTGCCGTTGACCACCTCGAACGCGTGCCCGCGCCAGCCGCAGATGTTGCACTGCTTCTTGCCGGTGAGCTGGCTGGCGAGCGCGGCCTCGGGCCACACCAGCGTGCGCCGGTCGCCCTTGCTGCGCTTCCACTGCTGCTCGACAAGCCGGGTGTGCCCCTTGTGCACCGCCGTCAGGACGGAGTCGGCCAAGCGCACAGCGGGTCCTCCAGGTTCAGGTCTGAGCGGCCAGCGTATAGGCCGCCCGGTGCGCCGCGGCCGACCTGCGCCACGTGTGCGACGCCGCGTGCGCCACACCGGGTGCCGGGTCCGGCGGGCTGTCCAGCAGGGCCCGCAGGCCGTCGGCGAACGCCTCCGGGTCTCCCGGTGCGGCGTACCGGACGTGCTCCCCGCCGACCTCGCGCAGGACCGGCAGGTCGCTCGCGAGCACCGGGGTGCCCGCCGCCAGGGCCTCGAGCACCGGGAGACCGAAGCCCTCGTCGCGGCTCGGCAGCACCAGTGCGCTCGCCCCCGCCACCACGGCGCGCAGCGCCTCGTCGCCGAGGAAGCCCGGCGTGAGGCATCCGCTCACGTCGACCTGCTCGCCCCAGCCGGGCGGGCCCACCAGCACCAGGGGCGGCGCGTCCGGCACGAGGCGGTGGGCGGCCAGCAGGGTGGGCAGGTCCTTGCGCGGCTCCAGCGTCCCCACGAACAGCACGTACGCGCCCGGCATCCCGGCCGGCCGGGGTTGCGGCGCCAGCCAGCCCGGGTCGACCCCGTGCGGCACCGCGACGACGGGCACCCGCGGGGCGTAGGCCTCACGCACCTGCTCCGCGACCGCCTCGCTCGGGGTGAGCACCACCCGGGCCCGGTCCAGGCTCCGCGGGACCAGCACGCGGTAGCGCGCGCTGGCGGCGCTGACCGTGTCGGTGTGGTGCAGGAAGGCGAGGTCGTGGACGGTGACGACGCCGCGGGCCCGGCGCAGCGGCGGCAGCACGAAGTTGGTCGCGTGGAAGACGTCCAGCGGCCCGGTCAGCAGCTCGACCGGCGGGAACGGGGTGCGGGCCCAGGCGGCCTGCAACCCCCGGGCGGGCACCGGCCGCGACCGCACCCGCACGCCGGCCGGCAGCCCGGTCAGCCGGCCGCGGAGGGTGAACGCGGTGGCGACCAGCTCGTCGCCGACCGGCTCGTCGCCGACCTGCTCGGCGAGCGCCGCCAGCAGGGCGGCGGTGTAGCGGCCGATCCCGGTGCGGGTCCCGAGCAGCGGCGTCGCGTCCAGCCCGACTCTCAGGGAGTCGCCCCGAAGGCGGCACCCAGGCTGGACAGGTCGACCGCGCGCCGCGGCAGGTCGGGGTTGCCCTCGACCATCTGCCGCATCACCTCCAGCGCCGTCAGGATGTGCCGCCCCACCTGCTCGGCCGGCCGCATGGCGTCGACGGTCACGAGGATTCCGCGCTCGTCGTACCAGTCCAGGATCGGGTGGGTGACGTCGTAGTACAGGGCCAGCCGGCGCCGGATCACGTCCTCGGTGTCGTCGCTGCGCCCGCTCGAGGCCGCCCGGTTCAGCAGCCGGCGCACCAGCTCGTCGTCCTCGACCTTCAGGTGCAGGGCGACATCGGCGACCCGGTCGAGCTCGACGCCCATCTCGTACAGCGCCCGGGCCTGCTCGATCGTCCGGGGGATGCCGTCGAGCACGAACCCGCTCCCCTCGGCCTCCTCGATCCGCGCCCGGACCATGGCCAGGACGACGTCGTCGGGGACGAGCTCACCGCGGTCGAGCACGGCCTGCACGCTGCGTCCGAGCTCGGTGCCCCGGGACACGTGGTCGCGCAGCAGGTCGCCGGTGGCGATGTGCGGTATCCCGAAGTGGCTCGCGATCACGACGCCCTGGGTGCCCTTGCCGGCTCCGGGCGGGGCGATCATCAGGACCCTCACGGCACGTCCCTCTCGTCGGTGGGTCCAGAGCGTTGCACGCGCCCCCGCTAGCGTGCCGGGGTGAGGTCTGCCGTGTACAACCGCTACTGGAGCACGGGGGGCGGCGCCGAGACCTACGGCGGTGCCGTGGCCGAGCTGCTGTCGCGCCGCGGGCAGGTCGAGCTGCTCGCCCACGAGGACCTCGACACGGCGGCGCTGTCGGAGCGGCTGGCGCTGGACCTGTCGCGCTGCAGCGTGCGCGTCGTCCCGCCGACGTCGGCCGCCGTCACCCGCGCCGGCGCCGACGCCGACCTGTTCGTCAACGTGAGCCACCGCAGCCGCGACGCGAACGGGGCCCGTCGAGGCCTGTACGTGGTGCACTTCCCGACCTCGCTCGGCGCCGCGTCGGCCGGCTCCGCAGGGGCTTCGCGCCTGGAGTGGGGGACGGGGTTCCACCCCTCCGACGGCCGGGTCACCTGGACCGACGGCGAGGGCGAGCTGCTGGTGGTCCCGGCCGCCGACCGGCCGACGGCGCTCACCCTGCTGCTGGGGTTCGCCCGGCCCGACGACGTCGAGGTCCGCGTGCTGCTCGAGGGCCAGGAGCGCGCGGTGACCCGGCTCGCGGGGCCGCGGACCCCGCTGGAGCGCTGGAGCGGGCGGGCCGTGCGGCTGACCGTGCCGGCGGGAGACCCCGCACGGGCGCTCCGCCTGACCCTCGTGTCGTCGGCGTTCGTCCCCGGGGCCGACGACCCGCGCCACCTCGGGGTCCCGGTGCTGGGGGCGGCCCTCGGACGCGGCGCCGCCCTGCGCTGGGCGCGGCGCAGCCGTCCCCCGGCGGGGTCGACCGCCTGGCTCGACTCCTACGACGCCGTCGTCAGCAACGCGGCCTTCACGCAGGGCTGGGTGCGCCGTCGCTGGCAACGCGGGAGCGACGTGCTGCACCCCCCGGTGGCGCTGCGCGCGCCGGGCGCCAAGGAGCCGGTCGTGCTGGGCGTCGGGCGCTTCTTCCCGCGCGGAAAGGGCCACAGCAAGAAGCAGCTCGAGCTGGTGCAGGCCTTCCGGCGGCTGCAGCGCCCCGGCTGGTCGCTGCACCTGGTGGGCGGGTGCGCCCCGGACGGGCAGGCCTACCTGGAGACGGTCCGGGCCGAGGCCGAGGGCCTGGACGTGCACCTGCACCCCAACGCCAGCGGTGCGGAGCTGGCCGACCTGTACGCCCGTGCCTCGGTGTTCTGGCACGCGACCGGCCTCGGCGAGGATCCCGACGCCCATCCCGACCGGCTCGAGCACTTCGGGATCTCGGTGGTGGAGGCGATGTCGGCCGGGGCGGTCCCGGTGGTGCTGCGCGCGGGCGGCCTGGTGGAGACCGTCCGCGACGGCCGCGACGGCGTGCTCGTCGACGACGTCGAGGGCTTCGCGAGGGAGACCGCCGCGCTCGTGGACGACCCGGGTCGGCTCACGTCCCTGAGCGCCTCCTGTCGGGAGCGGGCGCGGGCCTTCTCGCTGGAGGCCTTCGACGTGCGGCTGCAGGAGCTGCTGGGGCGCCTCGGGGTCTGAGGGGCACGGGCGCGGCCTAGCGGCGTAGGGCGCGCAGGACGGCGGCGGTCGCGGCCCGCTGCCGCCGGTCGCGCAGCACCGGGTCGCCGACGGCCTGGGACCGGGCCCGGCGCAGGACACCTCCCGGCAGGGCCGGCGCCAGGGCGGCCGCCCGCTCTCCCGCGAGCACCTGCAGCTCGTAGCGGCGCCAGCGCACCACCTTGTCGACCGCCGCCTCGTAGGACGTGTCGTCGGGGTCGATCCCGGCGAAGACCTGACCCTCGTCGTAGTGCTCGGCGAAGACGTTCTCGAACAGCAGCCGTCCGTGGTCCAGCCGGGCCTGCCAGGCGGCGGCGTTCTCGGGCCAGCCCAGCGTCAGGTAGGGCTCCGGGTCCTCGAAGCGCTCGGGGTGCAGCGCGGGGGCGGTGTTGAGGTAGGTGGCCCACTCGTCGAGCGGATGGCGGCGGGCCGCCGGCTCCAGGAGCGCGACCACCTCGGCGAGCATCGCCTTGTCGACGACCTGGGGCATGTGCGCGGCGTAGGCCTGCCGGGGCAGCCCGTGCAGGGCGAGCACCTGCCGCGTGGCGAGCTGGCCCAGGTCGACCGAGGTGGCCGTCAGGTCCCAGTCGTCGAGCGACCCGAAGCGGTAGCGGCGGTAGCGGCCCCCACGCACGAACGTGTCGGCAGGCACCTCCACCAGCGGGCGGTTGTCGTCGTCGGCCGAGACGAAGACGTCGGCGACGGCGTCGCACCGGGACAGGGCAGCCCGCAGGGCGTAGTTGCGCCCCTGGTGGTCGGTCGGGACCGCGTCGCCGAGCAGGTCACGGTCCAGCACGCAGGTCAGCCCCGGCACGGGGGCAGGGGTCACCACCAGGACGTCGTCGACCCAGGGCGCCTTGGCCTGCCAGTGCCGCAGCGTCTGCTGGAGCATCTGCGGTCGCGCCGACAGCACCACGAGCTGCATCGTTCAGATCCCTTCGACCGGGTCGGTCCAGCGTCCCAGCACGGGCAGGTCGTGGTCGGGCAGGGCGCCGGCGCGGGCGGCCGGGCGGTCGCGCCAGACCTGTGGGGTGAGCCGCGCCGCACCCGCCAGGCCGCGCACCCGCCGCCAGGTCAGCACCGGTTCGGGCAGGCGCCGGTCGCGCAGGCGCGCCACGACGTCGGCGCGCAGCTGGGTGGCGACCAGGCGCAGGCTGTCCTGCCAGGCCCGGGCGACCTCGGCCGCGGGGGCGTTGCGGGTGACGGTCAGCAGCCGGTTGCGGTGGTGCTGCACGTCGTACAGGCCGCTGCCGTGGCCGATGGTGGAGGAGTGGGCGTGGCGCACCCGCGCCTGCGGCACGTACCGGTAGCGGGCGCCGTGCAGCAGACCGCGCCAGGCCAGGTCGGTGTCCTCGTAGTAGAGGAACCACCGGGGGTCGAACAGGCCGTGCCGCCGCAGGTACGCCGTGCGCAGCAGGACCCCGGCGCCGCACCAGGCCGGCACGTCGCAGCCGACGTCGAACGCGGGGCCGTCCGGGTGGTGGTAGCCCCGGTTCTGGCCGACCCCGTGCGGGCCGATGAGCGAGCCGGCGTTCTGCACGACCTCGACGGCCGGACCGGCCACGTCGGTCTCGATCCACAGCGGCCGCCGCCCGACGTCGTACCCGGCCCCTCCGACGATGAGCCGGACCGGCGTGTGGGCGCGGACCTGCAGGCGCACGCGGGTGGACGTGGTCCGCAGGACCGACCCGTCGCCCACCGACCACTGCACCCCCCGGTGCCACCGACGCCGGACCCGCTGCCCGGACAGGTGCCACCGGCCGGCGTCCTGCACGGCGAGCAGGTCCAGCGAGGTCCGCGGCGGACCGTCGACCTGCAGGGCGAGCGTGCGGTAGGCGCCGTCGAGCACGATCCGCGGGCAGGCGGCGTCGACCGCGGGGTCCTCGAGCGCGCGCACCAGGGCCTGCAGGCAGCCCGGCTGCAGGACGGCGTCGGGGTTGACCACCAGCACGGCGTCGACGCCGTCGAGGTCGGTCATCGCCTGGTTGAGCCCGGGATAGCCGAGGTTGCGGGGCGACCGGATCAGCCGCACCCCCGGGCGCCGGGCGACGGCGAGGTCGCTGCCGTCGGAGGAGCCGTTGTCGACGACCACCACCTCGTCCGCTCCCGTGAGCGCGTCCAGGCAGGCGAGCACCTCGACGCCGCCGTTGTAGTTGCAGACGACCGCGCGGACCCTCATCCCAGCAGGGAGTGCGCGTCCACGATGGCGTGCCACCGGTCGGCGAAGGCGACCTCGCTGAACTGCTGCGCCCGCTCGGTCGCCGAGGCGGCGAGCCGGGCCCGCAGGGCCTCGTCGCCGGCCACCTCGACGGTCCGTGCCACCAGCTGATCAGGGGTCGACCAGCGGTAGCCGTCGACCCCCTCGCGCACGATCTCCTTCTGGCCGGCCCGGTCGATGACCACGGGGACGCAGCCTCCCGCCATGGCCTCGACCGTGGTCATGCCGAAGTGCTCGCTCGACCACGGGCTCCTGTTCTCGTCCTCGCCGTAGCCGGTGGCCGACCAGAACACCGACGACGTCGACAGCAGCTGCTCCACCTGGGTGCGGGGCGCATTGGTGACGACCTCCACGGGGGCGCCGGCTCCGGCGGCCCGCACCGCGTCGACGTAGCCGCGCTGGCTGTCCTCCATGCCGCCGACCACGTACATCCGCCAGCCCGGGAGGCGCCCGGCCCGGGAGGCGGCCGCGAAGAACTCGACCATCTCCTTCTGCCGCTTGGCGTGGCCGAGGCCGGGGCCGAAGAAGCGGCCCACGGTGATGACGGCCTTCTCGCGCGCGGGTGCCGGGTGCAGCCGCTGCACCTGGATGGGCGGGAACAGCACCTCGGCGTCGGTCTTCCACAGGGTGTCGATCCAGCCGCGGGTGAAGGCGCTGTTGGCCATCACGGTGTCGTAGGACCGCAGGAACGACAGGTCCCTCGGGGCGCGCAGCATCCAGGGGTACTGGTAGGCCAGCCGCTGCCGCGGCCCGTAGCTGGCTCCCTCCAGGCGCAGCCCGGAGGCCGCCACGGACAGCTCGCGGGTGTCGGTGCCGCCCGGGACGAAGGTCTTGGCGCGCAGGTGCACCTCGAGGCCGTCCGGGGTGGGGGGGAGCGTGAAGCGGTGCAGGACGAAGGAGGGACCGACCTGCGTGGTCAGCAGCACCCGGCCGTCGCTGGTGGAGACGGTGAGCTCGACGGGCTCGGGCATGGCGGGTCCGCCGAGCTCGGCCCGCACGGTGCGCTCCCGGTCGCTGGGCGGGAACGACAGCACGGCGTCGCCGGAGGCCCAGTGCCACCGGCGCCGTCGTCCGCCCTCGGGCGGGTACCAGCCCGTGCCGTAGTCGAACGCCCCCGCGTGGGCCTGCACGAGCGGGCCGAGGTTGCGGGCCAGGACCCGCTTCCAGGTCGGGAGGTCGACGTCGAAGGGGGTGGGGAAGTAGCAGAGGTAGGCGTTGCGGGTGGCCCGGGGGGCGAGCCGGCTCATGTACGAGCCGTTGACGAACAGGTCGTACTCGGCGCTGAGGGCGGCGGTGAACAGGTCGCCCTTGTCGGGCACGATCCGCAGGGAGCAGCGCGACAGGTCCAGCCCGAGGTGGTCGGCGAGCAGCTCCTTGTCGACCTCCTCGTGACCGATCAGGTCGACCTCGACGCCGTCGTGCGAGAGCACCTGCGCGATCATGCCGCTGTGGCGCTCCCCGCCGCCCTGGCTGTGCCAGAACCGGTTGTAGACGGCGGCTCTCATCGGGTGGTCACCAGCTCCTGCTCGAGGTCGGTGCGCCGCACGACGGCGCCCCGGGTGATGCCCCGGCGACGGCGCAGCGCGGCCGGGGTGAGGCGGACGAGGGACGCCGTGGCGCGGGCGCGGGCGCGGAAGGGACCGGCCGCCGGTCGCCGTCCGCGGCGCAGCGCCCCCAGCACCGGACGGGCCATCTGCAGGGTCTCGCCGAGGAACGCGGCGTACTCGCGGCGGGCCCGCCCGGGGCTCGCGTCCTTGACCAGCATGAGCAACCGGTTGCGCGTGGTGTGGAACACGAAGGTGGGAGACCACTCGACCGAGCTCGCGCTGTGCACGTGCCGCACCACGGCCGAGGGCTCGTAGCGCAGCCGCCAGCCGGCGAGCCGCAGCCGCCACGACAGGTCGGTGTCCTCGTAGTAGAGGAAGAAGTCGTCGTCGAACCAGTCGACGCTGCGACCGGCCTCGGTGCGGAAGGCCACGGCGCAGCCGCAGACCGCGAAGACGTCCTGCGGGGTGTCGAACTGGCCGCGGTCGACCTCCTGGAAGCCGCGGTCGGCGCCGTAGCCACGGACGAACACGAGCGACCCGGCGTTGTTGACGACGTCGAGCGTGGGGGCGTCGATCCCGAGGACGACCTCGGTGAAGGCGACCCCCACCTCGGCCGTCTGCCGCCCGCCGTCCCAGGCGACCGTGACCGGCTTGTCGCGCTCGGCGGCCAGCCGCAGGGTCACCGTGAACGGGCCGACGGCCGCGGGGACGGGCACGAGCAGCTCGCCGGCCGGGCGGGTCCAGCGGAAGCCGTCCTCCTGGCCGTGGACGAACCGCTCGGCCAGCACCTTGCGCGTGACCTCGACCCCGTCGACCTGCACCGACGCCAGCTTGACGCCGAGCTCGCGGGGGTCGGCCGGCCCGGGGGTGAAGCCCTCGGTGGACAGCTCCAGGCGCAGGAAGCGCGGCTGGAACAGCACCTTGCTGCTGACGGCGGCGAGCCGCTCCGCGCCGGGCTCGGCGAAGGGCGCCAGCAGGCGCTCGAGCCAGGTCGGCTCGGGGGTCGCGTCGTTGTTGAGCAGGACGGCGAACGGCGTGGTGACGCCGCGCAGCGCGGTGTTGTTGCCCCCGGCGAAGCCGCGGTTGTCGGGGTTCCAGACCACCTCGACGTCGGGGTAGGCCGCCAGGACCGCCCGGCTGTCGTCCGTGCTCGCGTTGTCGACCACGACCACGCGGAAGCTGTCGTGCGTCTGCCGGGCGAGGGCGTCCAGGCACGACGGGAGCAGGTGCGCGCCGTTCCAGTTGACGACGACCACGGTCGCGACGGCGGGGGGCGCGTCAGCGGGCACGGGCCACCACGTAGACCTCGTTGCTCGGGTACAGCCGGTCGAGCAGGTGGCTGTAGGAGCGGCGCAGGGACGACAGCTCCTCCTGCGTGGCCCGCAGCCGCTCCTCGAGCACGGCCACGAAGTGCGCCATGACGTGCCAGGGCGAGCCCGGGTCGCTGTTCTTCGTCACGGGGTCGTAGGTCAGCTGCTGCACCGCGGCCACGAGGTCCCCGCGCAGGTCCGCGTCGACGTGGACGGGGGAGGCGAGCGCCTCGGGGGCGGGGCCGCCGTGGTTGTTCGGGTTCTCGCCGAGCTCGAGCACCTCCAGGCCGGCCTTGGCGCAGTAGAACGCCAGCAGCCGCGGCTCGTAGGGGCGCACGTGGGTGGGGTCGCGCCAGAAGTCGTAGCCCATGACCGACACGCAGCCGGTGTTGGGGGTGGCGGCGACGAAGACCCCTCCCGGAGCCAGGACGCGGGCGCTCTGGACGATCATCTGCTCCAGGACGTCGGGCTCGAGATGCTCGACGAAGTGGGCGCTGAAGACTCCGGTCAGGGAGTCGTCGGGCCGGGCGGCCAGGTCGGCGAGCGCGTCGCCGAGGGCCACGGTCAGCCCGGCGGCGCGGGCCGCCTCCACCATCCCCTCGTCGAGGTCCACGCCCTCGGCCTGCACGCCCGCGTCGCGGAGCAGCTCGAGCAGCTCGCCCCGCCCGCAGGCGAGCTCGAGCACGGGACCGGGGGCGGGGAAGTACGGCACGTAGTGCCGCAGGCCCTCCCTGCTGTGCGCGGAGTCGTAGCCCATGTAGTCGTAGTAGTCGCTCTCGAGCCGGGTCACTGCCGTGACACCTCCACCTGCGCCGGGACGTCGAGCAGCCCCGGCAGGGTGCCGGTCTCCACCCATACCGCGTCGTCGAAGCGGCGGGCCGTGATGGGCAGTCCGGTGCTCGGTTCGTCGACCTGCACCCCCACGATGAACGCGCCGTTGAGCCGGGGGGTCTCGAGCGTGAAGTCGACGGCGTAGCGGCCGGCCTGCGGCGGTAGCGGCACCTCGGTGCGCAGCCCGAACACGGGGATGTCGCCGGCGCCCATGAGCACCACGCGGACGTCGCCCGCGTGCACGGTCGGCCCGTCCACGACCTCCACCTCGAGCCGCAGGTGCATCGGGGTCCCCGCCTCGAAGCGGTCGGACCGGGCGCCGCCGCGCTCGTGCGAGACGACCGCGGTGTGCACGACGTGGCCGCCGATCTCGGGCTGCGCCGCGCCCTCGACCTGCATGGGCTGGTCGGTGCCGAGGATCTTGCGCAGCGTGTGGACGGCGAACACCGGGTCGCCGTCGTACTGCACCCGGCCGTGGTCGACGACGATGCCGCGGGTGCACAGCGACTCGACGAGGTCGAGCGAGTGGGTGACGAACAGGATGGTCTTGCCGGCCCGCTGGAACTCCGAGATCTTTCCCAGGCACTTGCGGGCGAAGGCCTCGTCACCGACCGCGAGGACCTCGTCGACCAGCAGGACGTCGGGGTCGACGTGCACGGCGATCGAGAACGCCAGCTTCACGTACTCCCCGGAGGAGTAGTGCTTGACGGGGTCGTCGATGCGCGGACCCTGCTCGGAGAAGTCGACGATGGACGCCTCCAGGCCCTCCAGCTCGCGCTTGGACAGGCCGAGCAGCGCGCCGTTGAGGTAGAGGTTCTCCCGGCCGGTCAGCTCGCCGTTGAAGCCCGCCCCGAGCTCGAGCAGGCTGGCGATGCGCCCCTGCACCTCGACGTCGCCGGAGGTGGGTCGCAGGATGCCGGCGAGCACCTTGAGCAGGGTCGACTTGCCGGCGCCGTTCGGGCCGATCAGCCCGACGGTCTCGCCCTCGCCGATGACGATGTCGACGTCGCGCAGGGCCCAGAACTCCTCGTTGCCCAGGCCCCGGCCGCGGACCACCCGCTCCTTGAGCTGGGTGGCCTTGCTCTTGTGGGTGAGGAAGCGCTTGCTGACCCCACGGGCGGTGATGACGGCCGGCGCCTGAGCCACTAGAGCTCCTCCGCGAAGTCCGCCTGCAGCCGGGTGAAGGTGCGCACCGCGAGCACCAGCAGCGCGCCGGCCACGGCGAAGCCCATGAGCAGGTTGCGCGCGTAGAACAGGTAGCCGGGGTCGAACAGGATGGCCCGCGTCGTTCCGGCGCCGTCGACGTAGGTGGGGGTCTGGTAGACCGCGCGCTGCAGGGTCGACACGACGCCCGCCATCGGGTTGAGGAAGTAGGCCCAGAGCAGCCCGCGCGGGGCCAGCTGGTCGCGCACCTGGTAGGCCGCATAGAGGATGGGGTTGGCCCAGAACCACACCAGCAGCGCCACCTCGACGAAGTGGCTGGTGTCGCGGTAGCGGACGTTGAGGGCCGCGACCAGGATGCCCAGCGCGGTGGAGAACAGCACCAGCAGGGCGAGCGCCGGGACGGCCAGCAGCAGCTCCGTATGGAAGAAGTTGCGCCCGCTGACCAGCGCGATGGCCAGCAGCACCGGCAGCTGCAGGGCGAGCTGGACCATGGCGAAGGTCACCGACGACAGCGGCAGCACGAGCAGCGGGAAGCGCACCTTCTTCACCAGCCCGGCGTTGCCCAGGACGCTGGTGGAGGCGCCGGTGACGGCCTGGCTGAAGGCGCTGAAGGCCAGCAGCCCGCTCATGAGATAGACGTGGTAGTCCTGCGCGGGGTTCTTGAAGACGATCGTGAAGATGACGTAGTAGATGCCGAGCTGGAGCAAGGGGTTGGCCAGCGACCAGACGAACCCGAGCGTGCTGCCCTGGTACTTCGTCTTGAGGTCCTTGCGCACCAGCTGCGACAGCAGCTCCCAGCGGATCCGGCTCTGGGCGCTCGCCCGGGCGGCGCGGTCGGCAGCCGGGAGGGCGGGGGCGGTCACCCGGGCGAGCCTAGTCGGCGGGCGCCGGCCGATCCGGGGCGCCGCTAGCCTCGGGCCGGTGACCCTCGCGCCCGTCGGCCCCGCCGTCCCCGGCCGCCCCGAGCCGGTCCGGCCCGCCGTCCGCGGATGACGTCGACGACGCCCCGGGCGGGCGCCCGGGGGTTCGCCGCGCCCTGGCCGCCCCTGCTGTTCCTCGCCCTGGCGGTGCTCGGGCACCTGCCGGCCTTCCGGTCGCTGTCGACCACCACGCAGTGCGCCTGCGAGGACGCCCCGCAGACCGACTGGTTCCTGGCCTGGACCCCCTCGGCGCTCGCCGCCGGGCGCACCCCGCTCGTCACGCAGCACCTCAACGTGCCCGACGGCGTCAACCTCATGTGGAACACCCTGCTGCCGCTTCCCGGGCTGCTCGCGGCGCCGATCACCCTGACGGTCGGGGTCCTGGCCTCGCACACGGTGCTCGCGGTGCTGGCCTTCGCCCTGTCGGCGACGTCGATGTGGGCCGTGGTCGGCCGGTGGGCGCCGTGGGGCCCGGCCCGCCTGGCCGCCGGGCTGCTCTACGGGTTCTCCCCCTACCTGGTCGCGCAGGGGAGCGGCCACCTCAACCTGTCGCTCGTGGCGCTGCCGCCCCTGGTGCTGCTGCTGCTGGACGACCTGCTGGTGCGCCAGGACCGCTCGGCGGTGCGCCGGGGGACCCTGCTCGGGCTGGTCGCCCTGGCCCAGCTGCTCACCACCGAGGAGGTGCTCGCCAGCACCTTTGTGATGTGCGCGCTCGGGCTGGTGGTCCTGGTTCTGCAGCACGGCCTCCGGGGCCGGGTGCGCCATGCCGCGGCCGGGCTCGGGACCGCCGCCGCGCTGCTGGCCGTGCTGGCCGCCGTGCCGCTGGCCGTCCAGTTCGGCGGGGACCAGCGGGTGACCGAACCGGTGCAGGACGCCGCCCCCTACGCCGCCGACCTGCTCGGCGCTGTGGTCCCGACCGTCTTCCAGCTGCTCGGCACCGACCTCACCCTCGGGTGGGGCGGCAACGCCAGCGAGAACGGCAGCTACCTCGGGGCGCCGCTGCTGCTGGTCCTGGTGGCCCTCGTGGTCCGCTTCCGGCGCGAAGCGGTGGTGCGCTTCGCCGCCGTCCTCGGCGTGCTCGCCTGGGTCCTGTCGCTCGGCGAGCGGCTCCACGTGGCCGGGACGCAGACGCCGGTGCCGCTGCCGTTCGCGGCTCTCGCCCGGCTGCCGGTGCTGCAGAACATGGCCGCCGTGCGGTTCAGCCTCTACGTGGTCCTGTGCGCAGCGGTCGTGCTCGCCGTCGGGCTCGACCGCCTGCACGCCGAGGGGTCGCTCCGGAGGCTGCCGGCCGCCGTCCTGGCAGTCGCCTGCCTGGTGCCGCTGCTGCCGGCCTGGCCCTACTCCTACGTCGAGGCGCAGGTTCCGGCCTACTTCACGACCGCGGCGGTGCGCGCCGTGCCGCGCGACACCGTGGCGCTGACCTACCCCGTACCGCGCTTCCCCGAGAGCGCCCCCATGCTCTGGCAGGCCTCGGCGGGCTTCCGGTACCGGTCGCTCGGCGGCTACGTCATCACGCCGCAGTCGTCCGGGGCAGGGACCTTCCGCGGCTCGGTCACCGACGTCGAGCGGCTGTTCGCCGACGTCCGGCGGGGAGCGGGTGTGCCGCGCAGCGGAGCGCTCGACGCACGGGTGCTCGCCGAGCTGTCGGGGCTGCAGGTGGACAGCGTCCTGATCTCGGTCGCCACCCCCGGGTCGGCCGAGGCCCGGCGCTACGTGACGCGCGCTGCTGCGGCGCAGTCCGGACGCCGTCGTCGGCGGGGTGGCTGCCTGGTACGGGGTGCGGGAGTCGGTGCGCGGGAGGGTCTGAGGGTCCGGTCGGCCCGCGGGTCCGCTCAGCGCCAGCTGTCGGCCGTGCCGACGACCCGGGCGGGCACACCGGCGACGACCGCCCCGGCCGGGACGTCCTTGCTGACCACGGCCCCCGCCGCGACGACCGCGCCGTCGCCGATGGTGACGCCCTTGAGGACGATGGCCCGGGTGCCGACCCAGACCCGGTCGCCGATGGTCACGGGCGCCGCGCTCGGCCGCTCGACGCCGTCGACCGTCATGGCGTGGAAGTCGTTGTCGAGGATCTGCACGTCCCAGGAGAACGTGCACCAGGCGCCGATGGTGATGCCGGTGGCGCACAGGATCTTCGTGCCCGTGCCGTTGACGTTGGTCCCGTGGCCGAAGGTCAGCCGCCCGCCGTCGACGACGACCCGGACGCCGCGCTGCAGGCTCACGACGCCCTCGCAGTGCAGGGCGGCGCCCTCGCGCACGCGGACCACGCTGGTGTCGCTCGCGCTGGACAGGCCGAAGGCGCCGAGCCCGATGCGCAGCGCTCCGCCGTCGCTGACGGTGATGCGCTGGGCGCCGTCGAGCACCGTGCGGCTGCCGATCCAGATGGGGCGCGGCCGGCCGCCCCGCACCCGCGGGAGGAGGCGGTGCGTGAGGACGCCGCCGTAGAACGCCCGGGCACTGGTCTCGTGCTCCGCCCGGAGGGTGCGCATCGCCGCGCGGTAGTCCTGCAGGTCGCTCATGTCAGGACGCGCGGACCTTCGTGGCGACCCGCTCGGCGAGGTCGACGGGGCCGGCCGATCCCGGGTCGAGCATGCCGAAGCGCATCTTCTTGGTGTGCTCGAGGGTGTCCTCGATGAGTGCCCGGTTGGTTCGGAGCAGGTCGCTGAGCACCCCGCCGATGACGCTCAGGAAGCTCATGACCAGCAGGACGGTGCCCACGAGCAGCGACTGCAGGTGGTTGCCGTCGTTGCCGGCGGCCTGCAGGACGGCGTAGCGCAGGAACGGCAGCAGGCCGAGCACGCCGAACACGATCGCCAGCACGCTGAAGATCACGTAGGGCTTGTACATGATGTAGGCCTTGGTGATCGCCCCGGCCGACTTGAGCACGTGCTGGCGGGTGCTGGAGAACAGCCGCGACTCGCGGGTCTTCTCGTTCGTGCGGATCGGCACGGACTCGATCTTCATCCGCTTGTTGCCGGCCTGGATGATGGTCTCCATGCAGTAGCTGAACTGCGTAATCGTGTTCAGCAGCATCAGCGAGTCGCGTGAGTAGGCCCGAAAGCCCGACGCCGCGTCCGGCAGGTCGGTGCCGGCGGCCTTGTTGACGATGGAGCTGCCGAACTTCTGCAGCGCCTTCTTCGGACCGGAGAAGTGCTCGACCAGGTGCACCTGCCGGTCGGCGATGACGATGTCGGCGCGACCGGCCAGGATCGGCTGCACGAGGTCGCCGATCCGCTCCTGCGGGTACTGGTTGTCGCCGTCGGTGTTCACCACGATGTCGGCGCCGAGCTCGAGGGCCCGCTGGACGCCGTCGTGGAAGGAACGCCCGAGGCCGCGGTTGCGCGCGTGGCGGACGAAGTGCGTGACGCCGTGCTCGCGGGCCACCTCGATGGTCCGGTCGGTGGAGCCGTCGTCGATGATCAGCACGAGGATCTCGTCGATCCCCGGGATCTCCTTCGGGATCGTGGAGAGGACCAGCGGCAGGGTCTCCTCCTCGTTGAGGCAGGGGACCTGGACCACGAGGCGCACGGGCCGATGCTACCGAGCCGGCCGGTGCCGGGGGCGTTCGTCGAGGGCGCTACGTCCGGTTCGTCATTGTCTGCCCGACCCGGCAGGACTTCAGGCGAGCACGTCGAACACCTGACGACACCCCCGTGCTCCCGAGGAGACCCCTGTGCGTCGTGCACGCGTCCTGCTGTCCGCCCTCACCGCCACCGCCCTGGTGGGCGGCCTCGCGCTCGCCGGCCACGCCGTCGGCCCGGTCGACCCCGGTCCGGCGACCTTCAAGAACTACGCCGCGCCGTCGGGCCTGGGCAACAGCGCCGGGGAGCCCACCCTGGGGCTGAACCCGAAGACCGGTGCGGTCTTCTTCCAGAGCTACACCGAGTTCCTCAAGGTCACCTTCGACGCCGCCGGTACGGCCACCTGGGACCTCAAGACCCACCTGCTGCCGCACCCCACCAGCCTCGACCCGATCCTGGAGACCGACCCCGACACCGGTCGCACCTTCAGCTCGCAGCTGTTCGCGGCCTGCAGCCAGGTCGAGTTCACCGACGACGACGGCGAGTCGTTCACGCCGTCGGAGGGCTGCGGACTGCTCGCGGCCGTCGACCACCAGACCCTCGGCACCGGTCCCTACACCAAGACGACCAAGCTGGTGAAGAACCCGGTCATCGACTACCCGAACGTCGTCTACTACTGCGCCCAGGACATCGCCTCGGGCAACTGCTCGGTGAGCAACGACGGCGGGCTGACCTTCCCGATCACGAGCGTCGCGTTCTCCACCCCTGACTGCGGCGTCGGCGGGCTGTTCGGTCATCTCAAGAGTGCGCCCGACGGCACGATCTACCTGCCGCCGAGCCGCTGCAACGGCGGCGGCGCCGTCTCGGTCTCCGAGGACAACGGCGTGACCTGGAAGGTCCGCAAGATCCCGGGCACCACCATCGGCGACTCCGGCCACAACGTGGTCGCGACCGGTACCGACGGCGACGTCTACTTCGGCTACGGCTCGAAGGAGGGCACCAACGTCGGCGGCCCGATCAAGGTCGCGGTCAGCCAGGACAAGGGCACGAGCTGGACCGCGCCGGTCGCCCTCGGCCAGGACCTCGACGTCCCGATCGTCAACACCCGCTTCCCGGTCGGCGTCGCCGGTGACGACGGTCGCGCAGCCATCGGCTACCTCGGCAGCACCACGCCCGGGAACGCCAGCGACGCGACCAACTTCAAGGGCCGCTGGGACTTCTACGTGAGCTACACCGAGGACCACGGCGCGACCTGGTCGACCTACCGGGCCACCACCTCGCCGGTCCAGATCGGGTCGGTCTGCACGGCCGGCACGACCTGCGGCTCGGACCGCAACCTGCTCGACTTCAACGACATGGTCCTGGACCCCAAGACCGGTCGTGTGGTGTTCGCCTACGCGGACGGCTGCCCCACCACGGCCTGCAGCCCGAACGTCCGCAGCGCCAAGGCCACCATCGGTCGCCAGACCGGCGGACCCAGCCTGCTCACGGCGTTCGACCCCCAGTAGTCCCCTGAGGTGCGAGGGCGGTCCCCGGTGGGGGCCGCCCTCGTGCTGTGTCGGGGGGTGGGGGGTGGCGCTGTCTGAGGCGCCCGCGTCCGAGGCTGTCCCGGTTCAGGCAGTCCCGGTCCAGGTCCGACGATCGCGTTCCGCCCCTGGCGGCCGAGAACGTCCGCGACCATTTTCACGACTGTCGCGTTCCGCCCCTCTTGGCCGACCCCGGTGGGGCCTACCGCCACAGTCGCGAGGGGGGGACCTCGGCCGAGGTCGCCCGAGGCAGGCAGCGCGCCCCGTCGTCCGAGCTCCGACGACTGTCGCGTTCCGCCCCTGGCGGTCGAGAACGTCCGCGACCAGGTTCACGACTGTCGCGTTCCGCCCCTGGTGGCCGACCCCGGTGGGGCCTACCGCCACAGTCGCGAGGGGGGACCTCGGTCGAGGTCGCCCGGGGCTGCTTCCCGTCGTCCGAGCTCCACGACTGTCGCGTTCCGCCCCTGGCGTCCGAGCCCCGTGGGGCGTACCGCGACAGTCGCGGCTGGCCGAGGTTGCAACTCAAGTGATCAGAGCGCGGGGGCGGCTGGTCCCGGATCGGCCTGGCGGGCGGCAGCCCGGCGGTAGGCGGCCGTGACCTTGAGGATCGCGAGGTCGGGCCGAAGCAGGTCGCGCGCCGTCAGGACGACAACCTCCCAGCCGGCCGCCCTCGTGAGTTCGTCGCGGTCGATGTCTGCGCGCCACCTGGCGGCGCCGCCCTCGAAGTGCACCAGCCCGTCGTACTGCACCGCCACCCGTCGCCGTCGATCGGCCAGGTCGGGCCGTGAGATCCAGCCGCCGTGCTCGTCGCGCACCACGAGACCGTGCTGCAGATCGGTGAACCCGGCCCCGTGCAGGAGCAACCGCGTCCTGGTCTCAGCGGGCGAGTCCGAACCCGGATCGATCAGCGGCAGGGCAGCCCTCGCCCGGGCGGCCCCGCGAGCCCCCCTTGCCCGCTGGACCGCGTCGTGCAGTGGACTCCAGCCGCACCGGCGGACGACGGCGTCGCCGAGGACGACCCGGTCGGGCAAGGACAGCGACGACGCAAGGTCTCGGAAGGTCCGCGCCGGGGTCGTCACCGGCAGGCCGTCCACGGACGTCACCTCGTCCGGGCGCAAGGTGAGCCGGTGGGTCCTCAGGCCAGCCCTGCTGGAGACCGACCGGTCGGGGCTCCGCACCAGGTGCACGGCCGCGACCGGCGGGCAGGGCAGACCGAGCAGGACTGCAGCCGTCGCGTGGGAGAGCACGGCGTCCGGGAGCGCCGTCAGTGCGGTGGCGCTGCGCAGGCGCAGGTCGTCGACGGCCGGGGTCAGCACGTAGACGTCACGGCTCAGACGACGGAAGCGGAGCGCCCGCAACTGCTGGCGGGTCAGGCCGGAACGGGATCCGCGGAAGGGGTCAGCCGAGGTGGGCACAGCCTCAGGATGCTGCGACCGTGGAGGCGCCGCTCAGTTCGTCCACAGGGTGGGTGCGAGTGTCGCGGTGCGCCCCGGTGGGCCGCGTGGGAAGGGGCGCGGCGCGACAGTCGTGCTCGGGGGAGGCGCGTGCTCGGGGGAGGGGCGCGGGGTGGGTCCTGGGCGGGGTCGGCCCTGGGCGGGGTCGGTCCGGGGCCTTGGGCGCGAGTGTCGCGGTCCGCCCCCGGGGGCCGCCTGGGGTGGGGCGCGGCGCGACAGTCGTGCTCGGGGGAGAGGCGCGTGCTCGGGGGAGGGGCGGTGCAGGGGCGCGGGGGTGGTCCGGGGCGGGGTGGGGCGCGGCGCGACAGTCGTGCTCGGGGGAGGGGCGCGGGGTGGGTGGAGGGGCGCGGGGTCGGCCTGGGCGGGGTCGGTCCGGGGCCTTGGGCGCGAGTGTCGCGTGCGCCCCGGGGGGCCACGTGGGGTGGGGCGCGGCGCGACAGTCGTGCTCGGGGGAGGGGCGCGGGGTGGGTCCTGGGCGGGGGTTGGTCCTGGGCGGGGTGGGTCCGCAGCCTTCGGCGCGAGTGTCGCGGTGCGCCCCGGTGGGCCCCGTGGGGTGGGGCGCGGCGCGACAGTCGTGCTCGGGGGAGGGGGCGGTGCAGGGGCGCGGGGGTGGGTCCGGGGCGGGGTGGGTCCGGGGCCTTCGGCGCGAGTGTCGCGGTGCGCCCCGGTGGGCCCCGTGGGGTGGGGCGCGGCGCGACAGTCGTGCTCGGGGGAGAGCCCCCGGGCCGGCTCCCGAGGCCCCCGGCCGGCTCCCGAGCCCCCGGCCGACTCCCGCCCCCCGGGCCGGCCCCGCCACCCCCCGGCCGGCTCCCGAGGACCATGGCCCCGCCATCCCCAGGCTCAGGCCTTCGTGGCCCAGATGATCGTCCACGGGTAGGGCGAGGCCACGGCGCGCACCGAGGCCACCTGCGACACGAAGCGCTGGAACCCCGCGCCGGTCCAGTGGTTGAGGTGCCCGGGGGTGTTCCCCAGCTCCTTGACGTAGCGGCCGGTGAGCAGGTTCGACCCGCGGAAGAACGGCTCGTGCGGCACCGACAGGAGCATGTGGCGGGACGTCATGCGGGCCAGCTCGCGCAGCCCGGCGTCGGGGTCGCGCAGGTGCTCGAGCACCTCGACGCACACCACGAGGTCGAACTCCTCGTCCCGGAAGGGCAGGTTCTCGGCGTCGGCGTGCAGGTAGGCCGGACCGGGACGGCTCCGCCACTCCTCGCGCAGCCCGGCGTCGGGGAGGTCGATCCCGACGCAGGAGCCGAACCGGTCGAACATCTTCTGGCTGATGACGCCCTCGCCGGCCCCGACCTCGAGCGGCCTGGTCGCCGGACGGGTGTCACCGGCGATCTGCCCGACCATGCCGTCGAGGCGGGCCACGAAGCGCTCGGTCAGCCACTTGATGGCCGGGTTCTTGGCCGTGTACTTCTTCGTGTGGTTGCCGATCACCACGCCGGGCGTCTCGGGGGCAGTCGTCATGGGGCCCGAGGCTAGCGTGGCGAGCGTGAACCGAGCCGTCCGCGTGGGATTCGTGCTCGCCGTGCTCGTGGGCCTGGGCCTGTTCCTGCGGGGACGCGGCGACGCGTTCCTCGGCGCCCTCCGTGACGCCGACCCGCTGGCGCTGGCGTTGAGCCTGCTGCTCGTGCTGGCCGGTCTGCTGGCGTCCGCGATGGTGTGGCGGTCGCTGCTCACCGAGCTCGGCAGCCGGCTCCCCCTGCGGACGGCCCTGCACGTGTTCTTCCTGGGGCAGCTCGGCAAGTACGTGCCCGGCAGCGTCTTCGCCGTCGCGGCGCAGATGGAGCTCGGCCGCGACCAGGGGCTCAGCCGTAGCCGGGTCGGCACGGCCAGCCTGCTGTTCATGGGGGTGCTGGTCGCCGCCGGGCTGCTGGTCAGCGTCGGGACGCTGCCGTTCGTCAGCCCGCAGGCCCTGGACGGCTACGGCTGGGTGCTGGTCGCGCTGCCGCTCGGGCTGGTCGTGCTCGCCCCGCCGGTGCTGACCCGCCTGGTCGGCGTCGCGCTGCGCCTGCTCAAGCGGGAGCCGCTGTCGCAGCCGCTGCGGGCCCGCGGACTCGGCGCAGCCCTCGGCTGGGCGATGCTCATGTGGGCCTGCTACGGCCTGCACCTGCTCGTGCTGGTGCGCACGCAGCCGCGCGACGACGGTCCCGACCTGCTCCTGCTGACGCTGGGGGGCTACGCCCTGGCGTGGGTGGTCGGCTTCGTCGTGCTCATCGCCCCGGCCGGGGGAGGGCTGCGGGAGATCGTGCTGGTCGTCGTGCTCGCCCCGGTGCTCACCGAGCCGCGCGCGCTCGCGGTGGCGCTGCTGTCACGGGTGGTCATGACGGCCGGGGACCTGCTCTGGGGAGGGGTGGGTGCGCGACTGCGGCCTCCCGTGGTTGGCTCCGGAAGCGTTCAGCAGCAGGGGAAGGCTGCCGACGTCTGACAGGTACGCCCCCGACCTCTCGAGGACGCAAACGTCATGCGCCGAACCTCCCTGCTCGCTGCCGCCGGGCTCACGGGCGCCCTGCTGGGCGTCCTGCCCGCCTCGCCCGCCCGTGCCGACGAGATCTACGACCGGCCCGCCGACGGCACCTTCGAGGTCGAGGGGCACGGCTGGGGGCACGGTCGGGGCATGTCCCAGTGGGGCGCTCAGGGAGCGGCCAGCCTGGGCCGGACGGCCGACGAGATCACCTCCACCTACTACCCCGGCACCGCGCGCACGGTCCTGCCGTCGAGCGCGATCCGGGTGTGGTTGTCCGGCGACGAGGGCCGCGACACCGTCGTCGCCACGGCGCCGGGGCTGACCGCCACCGACCTGGCCACGGGCGCGACGAGCGCGCTGCCGGAGGGTCCCAGCCGCTACCGGGTGCGGGCCGACGCCGCGGGCCTGCACCTGGAGTCGCTGTCCGGGAGCGCCTGGACGGCGGTTCCGCTCGGCGGCGCCACCACCCAGGCCGGACCGGTGCGGTTCGGGGGCACCACCTTCACCCGGGTGGCCCTGCCGGGGGGCAGCAGCCGCGACTACCGCGGGACCGTCCAGGCGGTGCGCACCGGCAGCACCCTCAAGACCGTCGTGGTGCTGGACCTCGAGGACTACCTGCTGGGGGTCGTCCCGCGCGAGGCGAGCGCCGGGTGGAAGCCCGCGGCGCTCCAGGCACAGGCCATCGCGGCGCGGTCCTACAGCGCCAACAAGCGCGCGCGGGTCAAGGCGGGAGCGGTCTACGACATCTGCGACACCACGGCCTGCCAGGTGTTCGGCGGCAGCCGGCTCGTGTCGTCGTCGGGCGGCGTGACCGAGCTCGAGCCGGCCAGCACCACCGCTGCCGTCCGGGCCACGGCCGGAGTGGTCCGGACCCTGGACGGCGCGCCGATCTTCGCCGAGTTCAGCAGCAGCAACGGCGGCTGGTCGACCCGGGGCGACGTCGCCTACCTGCAGGCCCGGGAGGACCCGTGGGACGGCGAGGTCGCCAACCCGGTCCACTCCTGGCGCGCGTCCCTGCCGGTGGCGGCGCTCGAGCGGGCGTTCCCCGCCGTCGGCCGGCTGGAGCGGCTGCGCGTCACCGGCCGCGACGGCAACGGCGAGTGGGGCGGACGGGTCAAGCAGGTCGTCCTCGAGGGCTCCAAGGGCAGCGTCACCACCACGGGCGCGGGGGTCTACGGGGCGGCGTCGTGGCCGGGCAGCAGCACGGGGCTTCGGTCCACCTGGTTCCACCTGACCGCGCCGGCGTCGTCGAGCGCCGTCGTCGAGCAGTCGAACGCCCCGGCGCTCGTGCGGCCCCCGGGAGCGTCCACGGGTGTGCTGACGGCCGTCGTGCGCAACACCGGAACCACCACCTGGAGCGCGGCCGACCTGCACCTGGCGATCAGCAGCCCGCCCGGCCAGGCCGACGCGCTGGCCGGCCGCAGCACCCGCCCCGGCCGCTACACCGGCACCGGCGACGTCGCCCCCGGGCAGACCGCGGCGTTCCGCATCGACCTCGACGCCGCCGGCGTGGCCGCCGGCACGCACACCCGGGTCTACCGGGTGCGGCTCGGCGACGGACCGGTGCTCGGCGCGCCGGTCACCTGGAAGATCGTCGTGGCCGAGGCCCGCTTCACCGCAGCCCGCGCGGCGGCGCCGGCCGGACCGACCGCGGAGCGCAAGGCCAGCAGCGACGCGCCGCCGGCCGTGTTCGCCGACGGCCGCACCGTGGTGGTTCCCCGGTCGGGCAGCACCACCGTGCGCCTGCGGGCCACGAACACCGGCAACGTCGTCTGGCCCACCGACGGCACCGTCATGATCGGCACGTCGGGACCGCGTGACCGCACGAGCGTCTCGGCGGGCAGCACCTGGCCCAGTGGCACGCGGGCCGCCCGGCTGCTCGGCAGCACCCCGGTCCGACCCGGCCAGGCCGGCTCGTTCGACGTCGTCCTGTCCGGCGGTTCCCGGCCGGTGGGGGTGAGCTTCGAGCAGCTCGAGCCGGTGTGGGCCGGCCGGCACTGGCTCGACGGAGCGGTGACGCGCCTGGCCACCGTCCGGGTCGACCCGTCGGTGAGCCGCCTGGCGTCGCTGCACAGCGTCCCCTCCACGCTGACCATCGCCAAGGACGGCTCGGCGGTGCTCGTCCTGCGGCTGCGCAATCTCGGCGGCTCCCCGTGGCGGGTGGGGCAGGAGCTGCTCACGACGGCGGCCCCCGAGCGGTTGCGCACCTCCGCCTGGCTGTCGCCGACCCGGCCGCCCGCGCTGGCGGTCAATGCCACCCGGCCCTCGGTCAAGAACGTGCACCCGGGTGAGATCGGGGAGTGGCGGGTGCCGCTGTCGGCCAGGGGCAGGGCGGCCGGCACGTACCGGACGACCCTGCAGCCGGTGGTCGGCGGGCGCGGCTACGGGCCCCGCACGACCACCACGACGACCGTCAGGTAGCCGTGCTGGGGGTCCTGCTCGAGCAGTGCCTGGCGCCCGTGCCGGGCGGTACCGGCCGCTACAGCCGCGAGATCGCGGCGGCCCTGGCCCGGGTCCGCCCCGGGCAGGTGACGGGCGTGACGGCCTTCCACCGCGACAGCGCGGCCGCCCGCGTGCCCGGGGTGCTCGGCCCGCGTCGGCTGCCCCTTCCCCGGCGCGGCCTGGTCACCGCCTGGGAGCGGGGCGCCGGCCCCCGGGTGCCCGGCGACGTCGTCCTGGCCCCGACGCCGCTGGCCCCGCCGCGACGGGACCGCCCGCTGGTGGTGGTCGTGCACGACGCCGTGCCGTGGACGCACCCCGAGACGCTGACTCCCCGCGGGGTCGCCTGGCACCGACGTGCCGTCGGCCGGGCCGCCCGCGAGGCCGACCTGGTGGTGGTGCCCACCAGGGCGGTGGCCCAGGAGCTGCGCCGGCACCTCGACGTGCCCCGGCTGGAGGTGGTGGGGGAGGGCGCCGACCTCTCCGTCCCGGCCGACGCCGACCACCGGGCGGCCCGCCTTCAGCTGCCCGGCCGGTACCTGCTGACGGTGGCGACCCTGGAGCCCCGCAAGGGCCTGGACGTGCTCATCCCGGCCCTGCGGGCGGTCGACCTCCCGCTGCTGTGCGTCGGACAGCCGGGGTGGGGCGGCCTCGACCCGGCCGCCCTCGCCCGCGAGCACGGCGTCGCGCACCGGGTGCGGGTGCTCGGCCGGGTCGACGACGCCGATCTCGCGGTCCTGCTCGACCGGGCCACCGCCCTGGTCGTCCCCAGCCGGGCCGAGGGCTTCGGGCTGCCGCTGCTGGAGGCCATGTCGCTCGGGACGCCGGTGCTGACCAGCGATGCCCCGGCTCTCGTCGAGGTCGGCGCCGGCGCCGCGGCCGTCACCGCGCTCGCCGACCTGCCGGACGCGCTGGCGGCGCTGCTCGCCGACGACGCCGGCCTGGCCCGACTGCGCGCGGCCGGTCCGGTGCGGGCTGCGGACTTCACCTGGGACGGCGCGGCGCGCACGCTCTGGAACGCCGCCGACAGCCTGCTCCGGGCGTAGGGTCGCGACACCGCCTACCGACTGGAGCCCGCGCTTGTCCGGCCCGCGCGTCCTCATCGACGCCACCGCCGTCCCCGCCGACCGCGGCGGCGTCGGCCGCTACGTCGACGGACTGGTGGCGGCCCTCGCCTCGGCCGACGTCGCGCTGGCCCTGGTGTGCCAGCGCTCGGACGCCGAGCGGTACGGCCGGCTCGCCCCCGAGGCCCGCGTCATCGCCGGACCGGCCGCCATCGCGCACCGCCCGGCCAGGCTGGCGTGGGAGCAGACCGGCCTGCCGCTGGTCGCCAGCCAGGTCGAGGCCGACGTCGTGCACTCCCCGCATTACACGATGCCGCTGCGCGCGGGACGGCCGGTGGTCGTGACGCTGCACGACGCCACCTTCTTCACCGATCCCGAGATGCACAGCACCGTCAAGGGCACCTTCTTCCGGTCGGCCACGCGCACGGCCCTGCGCCGGGCCGCGCGCTGCGTCGTGCCGAGCCGGGCCACCCGCGACGAGGTGGTCCGGGTGCTCGACGCCGACGCAGGCACCCTCGACGTCGCCTACCACGGGGTCGACCAGACCACGTTCCACGTCGCGACCGACGACGAGAAGCACCGGGTGCAGTCGCGCCTGGGGCTTGGGGAGCAGCCCTACGTCGCGTTCCTCGGCATGCTCGAGCCGCGCAAGAACGTGCCCGGCCTCATCCGCGGCTGGGTGCAGGCCTGCGCCGGGCGCGAGGACCCGCCCGCCCTGGTGCTCGCCGGGGGCTCGGGCTGGGACGACACCGTCGACGGCGTCGTGGCCGAGGTCCCGTCGCACCTGCGGGTGCTGCGGCCGGGCTACCTGCGCTTCAGCGACCTGCCGGGCTACCTCGGCGGGGCCACCGTCGTCGCCTACCCGAGCCACGGCGAGGGCTTCGGCCTGCCCGTCCTGGAGGCCATGGCGTGCGGCGCGCCGGTCCTGACCACCCGGCGGCTGTCGCTGCCGGAGGTCGGCGGCGAGGCGGTCGCCTACGTCGAGACCGACCCGCAGAGCATCGCGACCGGTCTGACCGCCCTGCTCGACGACCCCGCCGAGCGGGCCCGGCTGGCGGCGGCCGGTCACGAGAGGTCGCTGGAGTTCACCTGGGAGGCCTCCGCGCAGGCCCATCTGGCCTCCTACGCCGCGGCGCTGTCCGCATGACCTGCACCTGGGCGTGACCGCTCCGCACGTGCGGGTCGTCTGCGTGACGTACTCGCCCGGGGAGTCGCTGCCCGTCTTCCTGGACAGCCTGGCCGCGGCGACGGCGCACCCCTACGAGGTGGTCCTCGCCGACAACGGCTCCACCGACGGCTCGGTGGAGGCGGCCGCGTCCCGCCCGGAGGTCACCCTCCTGCGCACCGGCGCGAACCTCGGCTACGGCCGCGCGGCGAACCTCGGCGCCGACGGCGCGACCGCCCCCTGGCTGGTGGTGGCCAACCCCGACGTCGAGTGGGCGCCGGGGAGCCTGGACCTGCTGCTGCACGCGGCCGGCCGCTGGCCCGGGCGGGCTGCCTGGGGCCGGCGATCCGGACCACCGACGGCAGCTGTACCCGAGCGCCCGCGCGTTCCCCTCGCTGGGTCGCGGCACCGGGCATGCCCTGCTCGGACCGTTCTGGCCCGGCAACCCCTGGACGCGCTCCTACCGGGCCGAGTCCGGCCGCCCCGAGGAGGGCACGGCGGGCTGGCTGTCGGGCTCGTGCATGCTGCTGCGCCGGGAGGCGTTCGAGGCGGTCGGCGGCTTCGACCCCAGCTACTTCATGTACTGCGAGGACATGGACCTGTGCCGCCGGCTCGGCGAGGACGGACGCCTCAACGTGTACGTGCCGGGTGCGGTCATCACGCACAGTGGAGGTCACGCCACGCAGCGCAGCGCCGGGCCGATGCTCGCCGAGCACCACCGCGCGCTGCACCGCTACCTGTCGCGCCAGTACGCCGGACCGGCCCATGCCCCCACCCGGGCGCTGCTCGGCGCGGGTCTGCTCGCCCGGTACCTGCTGGCCCGCCGGGTCCGCTCCGTCGGTGAGGGCGCCGCCCCCACCCGCCCCGCGTCCCTGCTGGAGGACACCCCGTGAGCACACCCCCGAGGACCCCGTGAGACACGCGCTCATCCTGGCCGGCGGGTCGGGCACCCGGCTGTGGCCGTACTCGACGGCGTCGCTGCCCAAGCAGCTCGTCCCGCTGCTGGACGGGCGGTCACTGCTCGACGTCGCCGTGGAGCGGGCCACCTCCTGCGTCCCGGCCGACCGGGTCTGGCTCGGCGCCGGGGAGCAGCTGCGGTCCGCGGTCGAGAAGGTCGAGGGGCTCCAGGCCGACCGGCTGGTCGTCGAGCCGTCCGGCCGCGACACGCTCCCCGCCGTCGCGCTCGGGTGCGCCGTCATCGCCGCGCAGGACCCCGACGCCGTCGTCGCCGTCCTCACCGCCGACCACCTCATCGAGCCGCTGGACTCCTTCGCCGCGACGCTCGACCAGGCGTTCGCCCTGGCGGAGGAGCGCGCCGACGCCCTGGTCACCTTCGGCGTCGTCCCGGACACCGCGGCCACCGGCTTCGGCTACCTCCAGCTCGGGGAGCAGCTCGGCAGCGGCCACGTCGTCGAGCGCTTCGTCGAGAAGCCCACCCTGTCGCGGGCCGCCGAGTACCTCGCGGCGGGTCCGGACCGCTACCTGTGGAACTCCGGCATGTTCGTCTGGCGAGCCGAGACGCTGCTCCGGGCGGTCGACCAGTTCAGCCCGCACGCCGGGCTGGTGCTGCGCGCGATGGGCCAGGCCTACGGCACGCCCCGGTGGGCCCCGCTCGCGGCCGACGCCTGGCCGTCGGTGGCCAAGCTCTCGGTCGACTACGGCGTCATGGAGCCGGCGTCGACGTCGGAGGACTTCACCGTCGTGGCGCTGCCGCTCGCCGCCCGATGGCTCGACGTCGGCAGCTGGCCGGCCTACGGGGAGGCGCTCGGTCGCGACGAGGCGGGCAACGCGGTGGCCGGCCGCGCGGTCCTGCACGCCAGCCGCGACTGCGTGGTGGCGTCCTCCGACCCGGAGCACCTGGTCACGCTGGTCGGCTGCGAGGGCCTGGTCGTCGTGCACACCCCCCAGGCCACGCTGGT
The DNA here is from genome assembly GCA_963761695.1 of uncultured Actinomycetota bacterium. GTDB lineage: Bacteria > Actinomycetota > Actinomycetes > Mycobacteriales > SCTD01 > RYN-122. The sequence continues at coordinate 231,984 of CAVXIB010000015.1, forward strand.
CATGCCGGCCGACGACGCGCAGCGGGTCAAGGAGCTGCATGCCCTCATCGCCGAGCAGGCGCCCGAGCTCGCCTAGGCGCTCGCGGAGCCCGAGCGGGCATGATCGTGCGATGCAGCTCACCGGGAACGCCCTCGCCCTGACCGGCTACGTCCTGGCCACCCCGTTCGTCGTCTACCCGCCGTTGTTCAAGAAGATGTGGAACGGCCGGCGTCACGACCTGTTCGCCCTGCAGGAGACCGGCGTGGCGCTGATCGTCGCCGGCTGGGCGCTGCGGGGGGACCGGCCCGCGGCCTACGGCAATGCCGCCTACGGGGTGCTGCTGGCGGTGGCCTACGCCGCGTGGGCCGGCCGCCGCGGCGACGTCTAGGCGGGGACCCGCTCGCCGAAGACCTCGCGCACGCGTTCGGTCAGCGCGGTCGCGGTCTCGGACGGGAGGGCCTGCACGGGGGCGAGCACCTCGACGCCGATCTCGTGCCGGCCGCGCAGCACGAACCCCCGCCGCGGCAGCGCGCTGCGGGTGCCCGTGACCACGATCGGCACCACCGGGACGCCGACGCGCAGCGCGAGGTCGAAGGCACCGGCCTTGAACGGTCGCAGGATGCCGTCGCGGCTGCGCGTCCCCTCCGGGAACATCATCACCGGCGTGCCGCGCCGTAGCGCCCGCTCGCAGCGGTCGAGCATGACCAGGACGCTCTCGCGGTCGCCGCGCCGCAGCGGGATGTAGCCGTTGAGGTGCATGTTCCACCCGATGAACGGCACCCGGAAGTTCTCCGCCTTGCTCACCCAGACGAACGGGGTGAACAGCCGGAACAGCACGAGGATGTCGAGCAGCGACAGGTGGTTGGCCACCAGCACGCACGGGCCCTCGGGCAGGTGCTCACGGCCGGTGATCCGCACCGGCCACCACGGGTTGAGCCAGGTGTAGAGCGAGGCCCACCAGCAGGTGAACAGGTGCAGCGCCCGGGTGCGCCGGTCGAAGGGCCGGGTGAGCGCCCACAACAGCAGAGCGACCGGGAACAGCAGGATCGAGCTGAGCAGCAGGAAGCCCCAGAAGGCGACCGAGAAGGCGCGCTGCAGCACTAGTGCTCACGGCGCAGCAGTGCGACGCCCGAATCGGCGGAGGGAGCCATGGCGGCGACCCTAGCCCCGCCGCTGCTCACGACAGTCCGAGGAGCCGGGACACCGCCGTCACCACGGCGGCCACGACGACGGCGGGCAGCACGGTCAGCCCCCGCCAGACCAGCACGCCGGCGGTGGCGACGCCGAGCGTGTCGGCGCCGGCGTGCACGGCCGGGCCGTCGGCGAGGGCGTTGGTGACGACGAGCGCGGCGAGCAGCGGCGGGGCGAGCAGCAGGACCACCCGGGCCAGGGGAGCAGGCAGGCCCGCCCCCCGCTCGGACGGCCCGAACACGAACGGTCCGATGCCCTTGATCACGAAGGTGGCGACCGCGACGAGCGCGATGGTCAGCCACAGGGTGCCGGGGCTCACCGCCGCAGCCCGACCAAAGCGGTGAGGCCGGCGGCGAGGACCGGGACCCCCGGTGGGGCGACCGGCACCAGCGCGAGCGCGAGGCCTCCGCCGGCCAGCGCGAGCCCGACCCGGGAGCGGTCCCGCAGCTCGGCGAGCAGCAGGGCCAGGAAGAAGGTGGGGAACACCGCGTCGAGGCCGAAGGCCTGCACGTCCACGCCGACCCCCACGACGCCGAGCGCGGTGCCGGCGACCCACGCGAGGTACTGCGCGGCGCTGTGCCCCAGCAGCCAGGTCGTGTCGAACGTGCCGTCGCCGCGCGCGGCCAGGGCCCAGGAGGAGTCGACGACGGGCTGCCCCTGCAGGGCCCGTCGCAGCCGGCCGCCGGGCAGTGACGGCCCGAGGGCCACCCCCATGGCCAGGAAGCGGGAGTTCATCAGCGCCGCGGCGACCACCGCGGCCCCCACGCCGCCGCCCGCGGTGAGCACCGCGATCGACGCGAACTGGGCCGAGCCCGCGTAGACGACGGCCGACATCACGACCGCGGCCAGTGCGGGGACGCCGGCGGCGGTGGCCACGGCGCCGAAGGAGAACGACAGCAGGAAGGACGCCGCCGCGTAGGGCAGGCCCTCGCGGAAGCCCCGGCGGAGGCGGTCGGGCGGGTGCACGCACCAGTCTGACAGCCTGCTCCGATGACGCCCTCCGGACAGCAGCTGACCATCGAGGCGGGGGACTACCGGGCCGTCGTCGTCGAGCTGGGTGGCGGGCTGCGGGAGGCGTCGGTGCAGGGCCGCCCGCTGCTCGACGGCTACGCCGAGGCGGCTCTGCCCGACGGCGCCCGCGGCCAGGTCCTGGCGCCGTGGCCGAACCGGGTGCGCGACGGCCGGTGGTCCTGGCAGGGCAGTGCGCTGCAGCTGCCGCTGAACGAGGTGGGCAAGGGCAACGCCAGCCACGGGCTGGTCCGCTGGGCCGGGTGGAGCGTCGTCGGGCGGGCCGCGGACCGCGTGGTCCTGCGGCACCTGCTGCACCCGCAGCCGGGCTACCCGTTCCGCCTGGAGCTGACCGCGGAGTACACCGTGGAGCAGGCGACCGGGCTGTCGGTGGTGCTGAGCGCCCGCAACACCGGCGACGCGCCGGCCCCGGTCGCGCTCGGCATGCACCCCTACCTCGCGCCGCCGCAGGGCGAGGGGATCGACCACTGCGTGCTGCAGGCTCCGGCGTCGCACCGGGTGCTCGTGGACGACCGCAGCCTGCCGACCGGTCTGGTGCCGGTCGACGGCACACCCGACGACCTGCGGTCCCCGGTGGTCCTCGGCGACCGGGTGCTCGACGTCGCGCTGACCGGCCGGACCGGCACCGAGGTCCGCCTCACGGCGGGCGGGCGCTGCACGGTCCTGTCGACCGACGCGCCCTGGCTGCAGGTCTTCACCGGCGACACGCTCGCGCCGGGACGCCGCCGGCAGGGGCTGGCCGTCGAGCCGCTCACCGCCCCGGTCGACGCGCTGAACGGCTCCGTCGTGCCGGCCGACGTCGTGGCGCCGGGCGCGTCGCTCAGCCTGCGGTGGCAGTTGCGGCAGGAGCCCGCTGCTCTCCATGGGTCGGATAGCCGTGACTGACGGCGTACGCGTCCAGGACGGCGTGCATCCGGCGCAGCAGCGCCAGGTCGTCCTCGCCGAAACCGTCACTGTCGTGCTTCGGGTCCCGAGTGCCCGCCTCGTCGTCGTCGCCGAGCGACGCCGACCGGGCCCGGGCGACATCGGCGGCCGGATCCGTCCCGTTCGTCGTCCCGTCCGCGTGTGCGGCGAGCTCGTCGGTGAGGCGGCATAGCGCAGTGCGCAGCGCGGCGAGCTGACGGTCCAGCGGCCGCCCGGTGTCGGTCGCGAAGAAGCCGGCGACCCACAGCCCGACGGCGCCGCGCGCCAGGGCCACGACCGACTCGTCGTAGGGTGCGTGAAACGTGTGCAGCACCGGGAAGCGCAGCAGGTGCTGCCGGGTGACCAGGACGTCACGCCGCACGCCGTCCAGCGTCGCCGCGGCGTCGACGGCGAGCAGGGACGCCGCCACCCGGGGGTCCTGCGCGTCGAGGTCGGCGACCGCCTGGCTGGTGGCGCGCAGCTCGCTGACGAGCGAGTAGATGGTGGGCAGGTAGCCAAGGGTCGCCGTCAGCACCCCGAGGCCGGCGGCCGCCTCGACGACCGTCAGCAGGCGGATCGCCGAGCCCGACCCGACGACGTCGCCGAACCCGACCGTGGTGAGGGACGCGCCGGACAGGTACAGGGCCTCGGCCAGGCCGGTGCTGCCGAAGGGCACCGGGGTGCGTAGGACAGGGAACGCACGTCCGGCAGGTAGACCAGGGCGAAGCCCAGGAGCAGACCGGCGTACCAGGTGGTGGCCGTCGCAGCGATGCTCAACGGTCCGCTCACCCCGCGGGCCGGGGCGCGTACCCGCGTGGGGAGCCCCCCCGCCAGCCGCCAGAGCAGGACGGACAGGTGCCGGTCGACCACGCCGCGCGAGCTCGGCAGCAGGACGGTCCGGAACACGTCCAGGGTGACCGCGGAGATGGTCAGGGCGCCGAGCGCGCGAAGGAGCAGGTCGGCCACATCCAGGCCCTGCCCCGTCGGTGGCCCGGTCAGGCCTCGCGGAGCAACCCGTCCTGCAGCACGAGCACCCGGTCGGCGGCGGTCTCCGCCTCGGGGTCGCCCTTGACGACCAGGACGGCGGTCCGCCCGCGCAGCCGCTCCAGCACCCGTCGTCGGCCCAGGAGATCGAGGTAGCCCAGGGGCTCGTCCAGGAGCAGGACGACCTCCGTCGGGGCGGCGAGCACGCGGGCCAGGCGCACCCGCTGACGCTCCCCGCCCGAGAGCATCCACATCTCGCGCTCCGGCGGCGAGGCCATCCCCAGCTCGACGAGCAGATGCGGGTCGGCCAGCGCGCCGGCGACGTCGTGCTCGGACCACTCGCTGCCGGGCGGCTGCTCCAGCAGCACCGCGCGCGCACCCCACTCCCGGGCGAGCGCGCGCAGCAGCGTGGACGTGCCCGCGCCGTCGTCGCCGGTGACGAGGACGACCTCGCCGGGGGACAGGCTCAGGCCCGTCGTGCTGGTGAGGGGGTCCCTCACAGCAGCGCGACCCCGGTGGCGGCCTGCAGGTCCTCGCGGCTGACGCCGGGGGCGGTCTCGACCAGGGCCAGCCCGCCCTCGACGACGTCGAGGACGCCCAGGTCGGTGATGATCCGCTGGACGCAGCGCTCGCCCGTGAGCGGCAGCGTGCACTCCTGGACGATCTTGTGGGCGCCGCCCTTGGCGACGTGCTCCATCATGACCAGGACGCGCTTGGCGCCGTGCACGAGATCCATGGCGCCACCCATGCCCTTGACCATCTTGCCGGGGATCATCCAGTTGGCGAGGTCGCCGACAGCGCTGACCTGCATCGCGCCGAGGACGGCGACGTCGACGGCCCCGCTGCGGATCATGCCGAAGCTGGTCGCGCTGTCGAAGTAGCTGGCGCCGGGCAGCACCGTGACGGTCTCCTTGCCGGCGTTGATGAGGTCGGGGTCGACGGCGTCCTCGGCCGGATAGGGCCCGACGCCCAGGACGCCGTTCTCGCTGTGCAGCACGACGTGGACGCCGTCGGGCACGAAGTTCGGGACGAGGGTCGGCAGGCCGATGCCGAGGTTGACGTACTGCCCGTCGGTGAGCTCCTGGGCGACCCGTGCCGCCAGCTGGTCACGCGTCAGCACGGGCCACCGTCCTCTTCTCGATGTGCTTGTCGGCCGTGACCTGCACGACGCGCTGGACGTAGATGCCCGGGGTGTGGACCCGGGCGGGGTCGAGCTCGCCGGGCTCGACGAGCTCCTCCACCTGGGCGATGGTGATGCGGCCGGCAGCGGCGCACAGCGGGTTGAAGTTCGCGGCGGTCTTGTCGTAGACGAGGTTGCCGTGGCGGTCGCCGTAGCGGGCGTGGACCAGGGCGAAGTCGGTGCGGATCGCGTGCTCGAGCACGTACCGGACGCCGTCGAACTCACGGACCTCCTTGGGCTCGGACGCCTTGGCGATGCCGCCGCTGCCGTCGTAGCGCAGCGGCAGGCCGCCGTCGGCCACCTGGGTGCCGACGCCGGCGGGGGTGAAGAACGCGGGGATGCCGGCGCCGCCCGCACGCAGCCGCTCGGCCAGGGTGCCCTGGGGGACGAGCTCGACCTCGAGCTCGCCGCCGAGGAACTGCCGCTCGAACTCCTTGTTCTCCCCGACGTAGCTGCCGGTGGTGCGGCTGATCCGCTTGGCGCTCAGCAGCATGCCGAGGCCGTAGGCGTCGACGCCGCAGTTGTTGCTCACGGTGCGTAGGTCGTCGACGCCGGTCGCCAGCAGCGCCTCGATGAGCACCTCCGGGATCCCGCACAGGCCGAAGCCCCCGACGGCGAGCGAGGATCCGGCGCCGACGTCGGCCACCGCCTCCGCCGCCGAGCTGACGGTCTTGTTCACGACGCCTCCAGGGGTCCGAGGAGCCCGACCCTAGGGGAGACTGGTCCCCATGGCCGTCGCGACCCCCGCTGCTCCGGGCTCGGCCTGCACCGTGTGGCGGCCGGTCCGGCCCGTGGACGTCGGGCGCACGCTGCGCCCCCTGCGGCGGGGTGCGGGCGACCCCACCTTCGTGGTGGACGCGAGCGGCCTGTGGCGCACGACGTCGCTGCCCAGCGGGCCGGCCACCGTGCACGTGGCGCAGCGGGGCCTGCACGAGGTGCACGGCACGGCCTGGGGGCCGGGGGCGGCGGAGGCCATCGAGACCCTGCCGGACCTGCTCGGGGCGAAGGACGACTGCTCGGCCTTCGAGCCGCGCCACCCGCTGCTGGTGGACGCCCACCGGCGCCACCCCGGTGTGCGGGTGCCGCGGACCGGCCGGGTCTTCGAGGCGCTGCTGCCGGCGGTGCTGGAGCAGAAGGTGACCGGCAAGGAGGCCTTCGCGGCGTTCCGCACCCTGGTCCGGCGGTTCGGCAGCCCGGCTCCCGGCCCGGCCCCCGAGGGCATGGTCGTGCCGCCCGACGCCGCCACCTGGCGCCTCGTGCCCTCCTGGGAGTGGCACCGCGCCGGGGTGGACCCCAAGCGGATGCGCACCGCGCTGGCCTGCGCCCAGGTGGCGCCGCGGCTGGAGGAGTGCACGGGGATGTCGGCGGCCGACGCCGAGCGCCGGCTGCGGGCGGTTCCCGGCGTCGGGCTGTGGACCTACGCCGAGGTCGGCCAGCGGGCCCTCGGCGACGCCGATGCCCTCAGCGTGGGCGACTACCACCTGGCGGCCTACGTCGGCTGGGCGCTGCTCGGACGGCCGCTCGACGACGCCGGCCTGGTGGAGCTGCTCGAGGACTGGCGGCCGCACCGGCACCGCGTCGTGCTGCTCATCGGCGCGTCCGGGTTCACCAAGCCCCGCTTCGGGCCGCGGATGACGGTGCAGGACCACCGGCGGATCTGAGCAGGACGCCGACAGGAGGGCGGTCGCGGCCCCCCGGGCGCGCGTACCGTTGCGCGCCGAGGCCGTGCACGGACGATCCGTTGCGGAGCGGCCCCCGCCGGAGGAGGCGCGTGGACGACATCGACCGGCAGGTGGTCGGCTGCCTGCTCGAGGATGCCCGGGCGACCTTCGCCGAGATCGGCGTCGTGGTGAGCCTGTCGGCGTCGGCCGTCAAGCGGCGGGTAGACCGGCTGCTGGCGACCGGGGCGCTGCGGGGCTTCACCGCGGTCGTCGACCCGGCGGCGCTGGGCTGGACCACCGAGGCCTACGTGGAGCTGTACTGCAAGGGCACCGTCTCCCCGCAGGAGCTCCGCCGGAGTCTGGAGCGGGTCCCCGAGGTCGTGGGGGCATGCACCGTCTCGGGCTCGGCCGACGCCCTGGTGCACATGCTGGCCTCCGACGTCGGGCACCTGGAGCAGGCGCTCGAGCGGATCCGGGACGAGCACAACGTCGACCACACCGAGAGCGTCATCGTGCTCTCCCGCCTCATCGACCGCCCCCGGACGTAGCGCCCGGCGCGGTCACCGCTCGAGCAGGAACTCCCCGGCGTCGCGCTCGGCCCGGGGCGTGGGCGGGGCGCTGGCGTGACCCACCGCCACCGCTCCCAGAGGCTCCCAGTCGGCGGGCAGGTCCAGGACCGAGCGCACGACGTCGGGGCAGAACAGCGTGCTGCTGACCCAGGCGCTGCCGAGCCCTTCGGCGGCCAGCTGGACGAGCAGGTTCTGCACCCCCGCCCCCGCGCTGACCAGGAACATCCGCTCCTCGGCGGCGCTGCGTCGCGCGTCCGGGTAGGGGTGCGCACCCTCGCGGACCAGGAACGGGAGCACCAGCACGGGGGCGGCCCGCAGGAGGTCGCCGCGGTGCAGGCGGCGCTCCACGGCGTCGTCGGGGAAGCCGTCGGCGCGCAGGTCGGCGGCCCAGGCGTCGCGCATCGCGTCGAGCAGGGCGTCGCGGCGTTCGCTCACCAGGACGAAGCGCCACGGGATGGTGTGGTGCGGCGCAGGGGCGAGCAGCGCGGCGGACAGGCTGCGCCGGACGGCGGCGGGATCGACCGGGTCGCCGGTGAAGGCGCGGACGGTGCGGCGCAGGCCCACGGTGGACCGGTGCGCCTCCTGCGTGCCGAGGGAGAACCAGTCCTGCTCCGGCGGCCGGACCAGGGCCGCCGCCCCCCGGCCGTCGTCGGGCAGCAGCAGGCCACGCACGACCGCCACCGGCACGCCGTCGCTCTTGCCCTTGACCAGCTCCGCGGCGGCCGCGAGCTCGTCGGCGACGGCGATCTCGGTGACCCCCAGCACCTGCCCGAAGGTGTCCTGCGAGCCACGGGCGTCGCGCAGCGGGGCGAGCCCGGCCACGCCGATCGCCTGGTCGACCTGACCGGTGCGCCAGGCCCGGCCGAGCGTGTCCGAGACGACGACGCCGACGTCGACGCCGCGCTCCCGCCAGGCGGCCCTGAGCCCTTCTGCGCTGGCGTCGGCGTCGAGGGGGAGCAGGGCGATCTCGTCGGTGCGGACGTTGCTGGCGTCGACGCCCGCTGCCGCCAGGACCAGCCCGGCCCGGGTCTGCGCGATGGTCGTGGTGCCCCGGCGGGCCACCACCCGGGCGGTCTCGGCGTCGACGGCCGCGAGGCGCACCTGCTCGCGGTCGGCGCCGTCGGGCACCGGCACCAGCCGCCCCTCCGCCTTGCTCACCACCTTGCTGGTCACGACGACGACGTCGCCGTCCTGCAGGGCGAAGCGGTCGGCGACCAGGGCGGCGACGTCGTCGCCCGGGCGGACGTCGGGCAGGCCGAGGACCGGGTGGACGCTGTAGGTCACGCCAGCTCGAGGGCGGCGCGGGCCATGGCGGTGGTCGCGGCGAGGTCGGTCATCAGCAGAGGCACCGCCCGCACCTCGACGCCCGGAACGGTGGCTCCGGCGTCGGCGGTGTCGACCAGCCAGCCGTTCAGCAGGGGGGAGCCGTAGTGCCGGCCCACCGCCTCGGCGCTGGTCTCGACGCCGATCGCCGTCAGGCAGGCGTCGGCCATGCCCCGCACGGGTGCGCCGCCGATGATCGGGCTGACCCCCACGACGCGCTTGTCGGTGAGCGCCGCCTTCACGCCGGGGATCTGCAGGCAGGTCCCGATGCTGACCACCGGGTTGCTCGGCGGCAGCAGCACGACGTCGGCCGCCTCGATCGCCTCGAGCACACCAGGGGCGGGCTGCGCCGTCTCGGCGCCGACGTAGGCGAAGGCCAGGGCGGGCAGCGCCGCACGATGCCGGATCCACCACTCCTGGAAGTGGATCACCTTGCGGGCGCCGTCGAGCTCGACCAGCACGTGGGTCTCGAACCGGTCGTCGCTCATCGGCAGCAGCCGGGCCCCGGGCTGCCACCGGTCGCACAGGGCCGCCGTCACCTGGCTGAGCGGGTAGCCCGCGTCGAGCATCTGGCGGCGGACCAGGTGGGTCGCGAGGTCGCGGTCGCCGAGCCCGAACCAGGCGGTCGGGACGTCGTAGGCCTCGAGCTCGGCCTTGGCGCGGAAGGTCTCGTCCTGCCGGCCCCACCCGCGCTCCTCGTCGATGCCGCCGCCGAGCGTGTACATGACGGTGTCGAGGTCGGGGCAGATGCGCAGGCCGTAAAGCATGAGGTCGTCGCCGGTGTTGACGATGACGGTCAACTCGGCGTCCGGCGCCGCCGCCCGCACTCCGCGCAGGAACCGCGCGCCCCCGATGCCTCCGGCCAGCGCCACGATCCTCATGCGTGCAGTCTGTCAGCGTGCAGCGGCTGCCCGGCGTCGACGTCGCCCGCGGGGTGGCCCTGCTCGGGATGATGGCGGTGCACGTCTTCCCGGCCACCGCGCCGGACGGCGGGGTCTCGCTGGTGCACCGGGTGGCGAGCGGCCGGGCGTCGGCGCTGTTCGCCGTGCTCGCCGGGGTGGGCTTGTCGCTGCTGGCCCGCGCTGACGACCGCCAGCAGGGCCCCGGTCCCGGGTTGCGCACCTCGGTAGCGGCGCGAGCCGTCATGGTCGCGGCGGTCGGGCTGGTCCTCGGGGCGCTGCCGTCCGGGCTGGCGGTCATCCTCGTCTACTACGGCGCCCTGTTCGGGCTCGCCCTGCCGCTGTTGCGGCTGCCGGTGCGCGCTCTCGTCGGGTTGTCGCTGGCGTTCGCCGTCGCGGGGCCGTTGCTGTCGTTCCTGCTGCGCCCGTCTCTGCCCGGGCGCGTGGCCGGCAACCCGACGGTGGGCCTGCTCCTGACCGACCCGATCGGGGTCGCCACGACGCTGCTGGTCACCGGCTACTACCCGGTGCTGTGCTGGGGCACGTACCTGTGCGCCGGTCTGGCCGTCGGGCGACTGGATCTCGGGAGTCGGCAGGTGCAGGCGCGCCTGGCCGCGGGGGGCGCGGCGCTCGCCGGGGTCTCGCTGCTGACGTCTGCTGTGCTGCTCGGGCCATTGGGTGGCCTGACCGCGATCCGGTCCTCGCTGGGCCCCGGCGCCGACGCCCGGGCGGTTGTGGCCGGCAACCAGTTCGGCAACGTCCCGACGGACACGCCCTGGTGGCTCGCGGTCGCCGCGCCCGCACGCCTCGACCCCGCTCGACCTTCTGCACACCACGGGCACCGCCGTGCTCGTGCTCGGCCTGGCCCTGCTGGTCACGCCGTCGCTCGGCCGGTCCGTCCGGCCGCTGGCCGCCATGGGGGCCATGACGCTGACGCTGTACGCGGTGCACGTCGTGGTCGCCGCGGCCACCTCGGGACAGCACCCCGGGCGGCTGTGGTGGGGCCAGGTCGTCGCCTTCGCGGTCTTCGCCGTCGCGTGGTCGCGGGCCCATCCGCGCGGACCCCTGGAGACGCTGGTGGCCGGAGCCGCGGGTCGGTCCTCGCCCTGGGCGGCAGCTCGCTGACTGCTGCTTCTCGCCTCGGGCCCGGTTCGGCAGCAGGGTGCGGTGGATGGTTGATATCCGGCACTACCCTCGCTTCGTGCCCGGCTTCTGGTTCACAGTCGCCGATGCCTTTCCCGCCAATGACGGCGGGGCCGACGGCGTGTTCCTCATTGGTCCTCCCGGCGAGACTGCGGGTGACCTGCGCTGCGGGGACTTGGTCGCGGTCCCGATCCAGGACGGTCAGCACGTCACGTCATGTCTCGGCTTCCCACTGATCAACCTCGGACCCGACCGGCTCGGATGGGTGAGGCTGCACGTCGCCGTGCCCGAAGGCGCGGAGGTGCAGGTCGGTGCTCGTGTGACGCGGGTCGGCGCGAACCGCGAGTAGGTGATGCTCCTACTGTCAAACGGGTGCTGTTGTCGGTAGTGCGCTGAAGACCTCGCGGGCGATGTACCGCTTGAGGCAGCGGATCGCTTCGACCTTGCTCTTGCCCTCGGAGACGCGCTTGGCGACGTAGTCGCGGGTCTTCTGGTCGGTGCTCATGCGGACGATGGCGATGCGCCACAGGGCGCTGTTGCCTTGCCTGTCGCCGCCGCGGTTGAGCCGGTGCCGGTTCTGCCGCTTGCCGCTGGTGGCCGGGATCGGGCTGCTGCCGAGCAGCGCGGCGAAGGACCGCTCGGAGTGCAGCCGGTGCGGGTTGTCGCCGGCGACGATGAGCAGGGTGCTGGCGGTGTCGGGGCCGACGCCGTGCTTGGCGACGAGGTCGGGCGCGACGGCGCTGGTGATGCGCCGCAGTCGCTCGGTCGTGTCCTGCAGCTGGCCATCGAGCATCGCAATGCGCTGCGCGAGCTCGCGCAGGACCAGGCGGGTGGTGCCGGCAAGGCTGTCGTCGTCGGTGCGGACGCGGAAGGCCGCGCAGGTCGCTAGCAGCTCGCGGGTCTTGAGCTCACGGAGCCGCTCCCGCAGCTCCGGCGGTGCGGTCAGGACGACGGCGCGGAGCTGGTTGATCGCCTGCGTGCGGGCCTTGTTGCCGCTGCGCTGCAGCGTCTTGAGCAGCCGCAACGCCTCGACGGGCCCGTCGTGCGTCTTCGGCGTCGCGCTGGCCTCGCCGGACAGGACGGCTCGGGCGGCGGCGATGGCGTCGACGACGTCGGTCTTGCCGTGCCGCCGGCGGACCTGCCGGTTCGGCCTGCTGACCTCCAGCACCCGGACGTCCTGCTCGGTCAGGTGGCGGGCCAGCGCCGCGCCGTAGCTACCGGTCCCCTCGACCCCGACCGCGACGAGGTCGCCGTGCGACCGGAGCCAGGCGAGCAGGCTGCCGGTAGCCGGCGGGGGTGGTCGGGAAGCTGGCGGTGCCGAGCACGCCGCCGACCTGGTTGACGGCGGCAGCGACGTGCATGTCGGCGTGGGTGTCGACGCCTCCGGTCACGGGCTTGGTGACAGCGGCAGCAGGGTCGGGGATCGTGGTCATGTCCGTCCTTCTCGTTGCAGCGAGGTGGGCGGCGCGGCACGAGCTGACGGTCGGACAGGACAGGGACGGGGCCTGTTGGCGCAGGCTCCTACGAGGTCACTTCCGGCAGCGGCCGAGCCAAGGTGAGCTCCCGCCCGGTCGACGGATCACTTACAGGGCAACCCGAGAGTGCCGGCCGCTACTGGGGTCAGACCGGGCGGGAGTTCGCTGCCGATCCAACATCCCTGCCGCTACTCGACGAGCGGCTCCGCGCTGACCGACGTCTGCCAGCCGAGGCCAGTCCAGCGGGTCGCGCCCGGGAGGCCATCAACGTCCGGCGGTCGCACAACTGCTTGGAGGGCGATCTGAAGCGCCACGGGGTCGTCGCACAGGGCCTCCGGCACGGCCTCGCCAGCGGCTTGCAGAAGGCGTTCCTGATCCTCCACGGTCACGCGGAGGCGGATCGTTACCTCAAAGTTCTGGCTCATCGTCCGATTCTGCACGACGCTGACCACGAGGAATAGGTGCCGTTCTTCGTCCGCGGGCTGGCAGCTGGCGCTACCTTCCGGTCCGTGCCCGAGGTCAGCGCGCAGCAGCGAGCGGCGTTGACTGCGGCTCTACGGCGAGTTGGCGCACCGGAGGAGGTAGCCATCGCGCTCGCCCGTAGCGCGACGATTGAGCCGTACGAGGACGTGTTCATGCTCTGTCTCAACGGCAACTGCTCACAGGTCGAGGACGAGGACGAGGACTACCTGGGGCCGGTTGAACACCTGGCCGAGAACGCGGCGGCGGACAATGCCGAGGCGTTCGACCGCCAGAAGCGAGGCGAGCCCGGCTACTCGCCCTGGTGGGACTTGCCGGACCGGCGGCCCCGCGGGTAGGTCCAGATATGCCGGTCATCGCGTACCGCTGAGAGGTGCCGTTACCCGATGGGTCGCGGTACCGAATATCCGCCACTAGCCACCTGTCCTGCTGCGGTGGCATCCTTCGGCTCATGACGAGACCCTGGCCTGACCGGGAGGATCTGCCGGAGCAGGAACTGCCCGAGGTGTCGGCGGGCGCGGAGCAGGTCGTGTCGGTTCAGTACGCCGTGTCGGACGACGGGCCGGACGGCGACGCTCTCCGGAAGCCCCGGTTGCCGAAGCCCAGCAGCGACGGGCCGGGCAGGTCCGCCGAGCCCTAGGTGCCTACCTGTTCACTCGGCGGCAGCTCGGGGCCTGGCCAAGGCTTCGGGTCAGGTGGTCGGCGAGTTGCTCACTAGGTGCCTGCCCGCACTCGTGCGTGGCTCTGTAACGGGGTGCATCCTCGCCGGCCGCCGCCCTGGCGGGTCGTGGCTCAAGAGGGGTCTGCTGCGCTCGAGGTAGGACTGCCCGGCCTCGCCACCCAACCCGATGGTGACGACGGTGGAGGCAGCGGATGGCGGCTCGGACAGGGCGTGTGGTGATCGGGGTCGACCCGGCCAAGCGGAACCATGCGATGGCGGTGCTGGATGAGGACGAGGAGCTGCTCGCGGCGCTGCAGGTGACCAACGACAGCGCCGGCTACCGCGCGATGCTCGCCCTGGCGAAGCGGTGGAAGGACCGGGTCTGGGCGATCGAGGGCGCCGGCGGTGTCGGGGTCCAGCTCGCGCAGCGCCTCGTCGCGGACGGCGAGAGCGTCGTCGATGTCCCGCCGAAGCTGCAGCACCCGCGCGCGGATCTTCGACCGCGGTCACGGGCGCAAGAACGACCCCGCCGACGCCAAGACGACCGCGGTCGTCGCGCTGCGGACGAAGGGGCTGCGGCAGGTCGTGCCGGACGACGAGATGGTCGCGCTACGCCTGCTGAGCGAGCGCCGCCGCGACCTCGTCCGGACCCGGACGGCGACGGTCAACCACCTGCACCAGCTGCTGATGGAGCTCATTGCTGCTGGTAGCGACCGCAAGCTCACCGCCGCCAAGGCCAAGGCGCTGCTCGCGACCATCCGACCCCGGGACGTTGCGGGTAGGACCCGGCGGCAGCTCGCGGTCGACCTCGTCGAGGACGTCGTGGCGCTGGACCGCAAGCTCAAGGACCTCGACAAGCGGCTCAAGGACGCCGTCGCCGACACCGGCACGAGCCTGCTGCAGATCAAGGGCGTCGGGGTCACGACGGCCGCGATGATCCTGGGTGAGGTCGGTGACGTCCGGCGGTTCCCGAGCCGGCACCACTTCGCGACCTACACCGGCACCGCCCCCAGAGAGTTCTCCTCCGGCGGCGTCGACACCCACCGGCTGTCCCGCGCCGGGAACCGCAAGCTCAACCACGCGCTCCACATCATCGCGCTGTCCCACAAGCGGCACGACGAGCAAGGCGGGGCCTACTACTCCCGCAAGCTCGCGGCCGGCAAGGGCAAGAAGGGCGCCCTGCGGAGCCTGAAGCGCCGGCTGTCCGACGTCGTGTTCCGCACCCTGGTTGCGGACCGCGAGCTTGCCGACAAGGCACGCGAGCAAGCGGCTGAGGTGGCGGGCCCGGGAGGGCAGTCGGGGGCGACAACAAAGTCCTGCGCGGCTGACCGATCCCCGATGATCAGCACTTCGGAGAAGCCACTCGCCGGACCCGCCAGCCCGGACGCTACGCGCCACCGACGCGCCTGTTCCAGCCCCTGCTTGACACAGAGGGGAGCCGTTAGTGGCCCTCCCGCGGCCCTTGGCCGACCTTCGCGCGGGATAGGTGGAGGCTCGAGACTGCAGCGGCCCCACGCCATAGCGGTGCGGCCGCTGGGCGGGCGTGGGGTAGCGGGCCTGGGTGATGCGACTGGCGCTGCGCTGGCCGGGGCGCTCGAAGGCGTAGTACTCGTAGTCGGCGTCGGCGCGGTAGGTCGTCGTGTAGACACCGTTGCCGCCGGGGGTGCCGGTGCGGCGGGTGGTGAAGGAGGTCTGGCCGCTGCGGCGAAAGGCGATCGCGAGCTGGAGGCCGGGGGTGGCGCGGACGGTCACTGTGACGACGCTGCCCTTCTGGACGCGGGCGGGGCCGCCGGTGATCACGGGGGCGGCGGTGACCAGGATCGGCTGGCTGTCGCACCGGTCGTTGGAGGCGAACACGCGGTAGTCGTTCGTCGGCGGTGTAGAAGGCGGCGAACCGGCGCTCGGTGCTGAACGGGGTCACGCTGCGGCGGACGGTGAACTCGGTCTGGCTGCGCTTGCGGAACGAGATGCGGACCGTGGAGGTGTCGCTGGTGGCGCCGTTGAGGGTCACGGTGGACCCGACGGTCGCCGTGGGCGGCTGCGCGATGGACAGCGCGCCCGCGCAACTACCCGAGACCCGGTCGACCGTGACGGTGGAGCCGTCGCGGCGGTCGCGGGCCGGTCGTCGATGAACACCCGGAACTCGGTGGTCACGGTCGGGGTGGCGCGGTACTCGTAACCGCTGCCGTTGACCGTCTCGACGGTCCGGCGGTCGACCTCGGTGAACTCGGCCTGGCCCTGCTGGCGGGCCCCGACCCGGAACGTGTGGGTCTCGCGGCGCGCCTGCGGGCCCTCGTTGCACAGGTCGTAGGTGCCGCCCGCGAGGGCCTGCACCGTCACCGGGTCACCGGCCGCGATCCGCTGCGGGCTGACCGCGAAGGAGTCCTCGACCTGCGCAATCGGCTTGAAGCAGGTCGAGCTCGACGTCGGGGTCGCGGCGGTGGGCGACGGGGACGACGACGCCTCCTGGGCGAAGGCCGGCGCGACGGCGAGCACGGAGCCGGCTGCGGCGAAGACCAGCAGCGCGGCCAGGGAGCGGGTAAGCGTCATCTGGTCCTTCTCGGGGGAGGCGCGGCCGCAGTTCCGGCCGCTACGAACAAGGACGCTGTAGTGCACGCTGCGTCGCCCCAAGTGGCCAGACCGTGACCTAGCGGGTCCTGGGCAGGTCCAGCGCCGCCGTCGCGACGTAAGAGGTTAGGTGCCTACCTGTTGACTCGGCGGCAGCTCGGGGTCTGGCCAAGGCTTCGGGTCAGGTGGTCGGCGAGTTGCTCACTAGGTGCCTGCCCGCACTCGTGCGTGGCTCTGTAACGGGGTGCATCCTCGCCGGCCGCCGCCCTGGCGGGTCGTGGCTCAAGAGGGGTCTGCTGCGCTCGAGGTAGGACTGCCCGGCCTCGCCACCCAACCCGATGGTGACGACGGTGGAGGCAGGCGGATGGCGGCTCGGACAGGGCGTGTGGTGATCGGGGTCGACCCGGCCAAGCGGACCCATGCGATGGCGGTGCTGGATGAGGACGAGGAGCTGCTCGCGGCGCTGCAGGTGACCAACGACAGCGCCGGCTACCGCGCGATGCTCGCCCTGGCGAAGCGGTGGAAGGACCGGGTCTGGGCGATCGAGGGCGCCGGCGGTGTCGGGGTCCAGCTCGCGCAGCGCCTCGTCGCGGACGGCGAGACCGTCGTCGATGTCCCGCCGAAGCTCAGCACCCGTGCGCGGATCTTCGACCGCGGTCACGGGCGCAAGAACGACCCGGCCGACGCCACGACGACCGCGGTCGTCGCGCTGCGGACGAAGGGGCTGCGGCAGGTCGTGCCGGACGACGAGATGGTCGCGCTACGCCTGATGAGCGAACGCCGCCGCGACCTGGTCCGGACCCGGACGGCGACGGTCAACCACCTGCACCAGCTGCTGATGGAGCTCATTCCTGCTGGTAGCGACCGCAAGCTCACCGCCGCCAAGGCCAAGGCGCTGCTCGCGACCATCCGGCCCCGGGACGTTGCGGGCCGGACCCGGCGGCAGCTCGCGGTCGACCTCGTCGAGGACGTCGTGGCGCTGGACCGCAAGCTCAAGGACCTCGACAAGCGGCTCAAGGACGCCGTCGCCGAGACCGGCACGAGCCTGCTGCAGATCAAGGGCGTCGGGGTCACGACGGCCGCGATGATCCTCGGGTGAGGTCGGTGACGTCCGGCGGTTCCCGAGCCGGCACCACTTCGCGACCTACACCGGCACCGCCCCCAGGGAGTTCTCCTCCGGCGGCGTCGACACCCACCGGCGTCAGCCGCGCGGGGAACCGCAAGCTCAACCACGCGCTGCACATCATCGCGCTGTCCCACAAGCGGTACGACGAGCGAGGCGGCGGCCTACTACGCCCGCAAGCTCGCGGCCGGCAAGGGCAGGAAGGGCGCCCTGCGGAGCCTGAAGCGGCGGCTGTCCGACGTCGTGTTCCGCACCTTGGTCGCCGACCGTGCGCACGCCGACCAGACCCGAGCACGGACCGCCGAGGCGGTCGGGACGGTGCTGCAGGTGGCGGGCCCGGAAGGGCAGTCGGGGGCGACAACAAAGTCCTGCGCGGCTGACCGATCCCCGATGATCAGCACTTCGGAGAAGCCACTCGCCGGACCCGCCAGCCCGGACGCTACGCGCCACCGACCGCCTGTTCCAGCCCCTGCTTGACACAGAGGGGAGCCGCTACCTCCGTGAGTCCCCTGGGGTGTGTAGCTCGGGCTCTTGATCTTGACCGGCTACGTGTCGGTCACGGACGTTGACGGGCCATCGCGTGAGGCTCTGTGAGAACCGACCAAGGAACTCACGAGACAAGGACTTCACGCGATGGCCCTAGACGATTCTGCCCTGCTCGAGATGATTGAAATGCTCCGCGCCGCCGACGGCGGCGAACTGATGCGCAAGCTGTTGGGCGGCATGCTCCAGGCCGTGATCGACGCCGAGGCGACCGCGCACATCGGTGCCGGCCTGCACGAGCGGACCGACGCGCGCACGACCCAACGCAACGGGACCCGCGACAAGCTGATCACGACCGCCGTCGGCGACCTGACGGTCAAGATCCCGAAGGTCCGGACCGGGTCCTTCTTCCCGGCGCTGCTCGCGCCTCGCCGTCGCATCGACGTCGCGCTGCACGCGGTGGTGATGCAGGCCTACGTCGAGGGCGTCAGCACCCGCCGGGTCGATGACCTCGTCGTGGCGATGGGTGGGACCGGGATCAGCAAGAGCGAGGTCTCGCGGATCTGCGCGCAGCTCGACACCGACGTCGCGCTGTGGCGCACCCGCACCCTGGACCACATCGCGTTCCCCTACGTGTTCCTGGACGCGACGTACTGCAAGGTCCGCCTCGGCGGCAGGGTCGTGTCCCAGGCCGTCGTCATCGCCACCGGCGTCAGCGCCGACGGGCGCCGCGAGGTGCTGGGCTGCGCGGTCGGCGACAGCGAGACCGAACCGTTCTGGACCGAGTTCCTGCGCGAGCTACGCGACCGCGGCCTCGGCGGCGTCCAGCTCGTCATCAGCGACGCCCACCGCGGGCTCGTCAACGCCATCGGAACCGTCATGCAGGGCAGCAGCTGGCAGCGCTGCCGGGTCCACTTCATGCGCAACGTGCTGGCCAAGGTCAGCAAGGGCCACGAAGAGATGGTCGCCGCGACCATCCGGACGATCTTCGCCCAGCCCGGCCAGAAAGCCGTCCGCGCTCAGGTCGACCTCGTCGCCGACATGCTCGCCGGCCAGTTCCCCGCCGTCGCGCAGATGCTGCTCGAGGCCAAGGCAGACCTCACCGCCTTCAGCGACTTCCCCGACAGCCACTGGCGCAAGATCTGGTCCACCAACCCGATCGAACGGCTTAACCGCGAAGTCAAACGCCGCACCGACGTCGTCGGGATCTTCCCCAACCCCGCCGCGCTGCTGCGGCTCTCCAGCTGCGTGCTGATCGAGGCCCATGACGAGTGGCAAGACAGCGACCGCCGCTATCTGTCCGAGGAGTCCATGGCCCTGCTCAACCCACCCGCCCCGACCGCCCTGACACCCCCACCAGCCCCGCCGACCACGGGCCCACGCCCCGAGATCGCCGCTACGGCATAGTCCACCCCACTCGCACAGCAACACGCGACGAGCTACACCACGCCAAGGGGCTGATGCTCCTACTGTCAAACGAGGGCTGCGGGCGGTAGCGCGGCGAAGACTTCGCGGGCGATGTAGCGCTTGATGCAGCGGATGATCTCGGCCTTCGTCTTGCCCTCCGAGAGGCGCTTGGCGACGTAGTCGCGGGTGCGCTGGTCGGTGCCCATGCGGACGAGCGCGATGCGCCAGAGCGCGGCGTTGCCGTTCCGGTCGCCGCCGCGGTTGAGCCGGTGCCGGTTCTGCCGCTTGCCGCTGTTGGCCGGGATCGGGTTGCTGCCGAGCAGCGCGGCGAAGGACTTCTCGGAGTGCAGCCGGTGGGGGTTGTCGCCGGCGACGACGAGCAGGGTGCTGGCGGTGTCGGGCCCGATGCCGTGCTTGGCGACGAGGTCGGGGGCGATGGCGCTGGTGATGCGCCGGAGCCGCTTGGTGGTGTCGGCGAGCTGCGCGTCGAGCAGGGCGATGCGCTGCGCGAGCTCGCGCAGGACCAGCCGGGTGGTGCCGGCCAGGCTGTCGTCGTCGGTGCGGACGCGGAACGCGGCGCAGGTCGCGAGGAGCTCGCGGGTCTTGAGGTCGCGCAGTCGTTCGCGGAGCTCGGTGGGTGCGGTCAGGACGACGGCGTGGAGCTGGTTGAGCGCCTGGGTGCGGGCCTTGTTGCCGCTGCGCTGCAGCGTCTTGAGCAGGCGCAACGCCTCAACCGGACCGTCGTGGCTCTTGGGCGTCGCGGTCGCCTCGCCCGACAGGACGGCGCGTGCGGCGGCGATGGCGTCGAAGACGTCGGTCTTGCCGTGACGGCGGCGGACCTGCCGGTTGGGCCGGCTGACTTCCAGCACGCTGACGCCCTGTTCGGTGAGGTGGCGGGCGAGCGCGGCACCGTAGCTGCCGGTGCCCTCGACGCCGACGGGGCCCAGGTCGCCGTGGCTGCGGAGCCACGCCAGCAGCTGCCGGTAGCCGGCCGGGGTCGTCGGGAAGCTGGCGGTCCCGAGGACCCCGCCGACCTGATTGACGGCGGCGGCGACGTGCATGTCGGCGTGGGTATCGACGCCGCCGGTGATGACGGTGGTGACGGGTGCGGCTGTGCCTGTCATCGTGTTCGTGTCCGTCCTGCTCGGTTGCAGCGAGTGGGTCGGGCACGGCGCGAGCTGACGGTCGGACAGGACAGGGACGGGCCTGTTGCAGCAGGCTCCTACGAGGTCACTTCCGGCAGCGGCCGTGCCAAGGCGTCTCCCGCCCGGCCGACGGATCACCTAGAAGGCAGCAGGTACGCGCCGGCCGCTACAAGAGTCAGACCGGGCGGGAGAACGCTGCCGAGTGAACATCCCTGCCGCTAGCCCTCCCGCGGCACCGTGCAGAGCCCCGGGGGACAGCGCTGAGCTGGCGTACGGACCCTTGCGGTCATGCACTACACCCAGGTACAGTGTAGTGCATGACCTCCCCGTCGTCCGTCCGGTTCAACCCTGACGTCAACACGCGCCTGTCGTCGTACGTCACCAGGCACCCGGGGTGGACGCGCTCCTCCGCCGCCGACCGGCTCGTCGACGAGGGACTCCGTATGGACGAGCACCCGGGTGTGCTGTTCCGTGACGGAGCCGCAGGACGACGCGCTTGCTTGGTGGGCGGACCGGACGTGTGGGAGGTCATCCGGACCGTCAAGTCCCTGCGGGCCGAGGAGCCGAGCCTGCCGCGGCACGAACTTGTCTCGGTAGTCGCCGACAACACTGGCGTCCCCTCGCGCCTTATCGGTGTCGCGCTGGCGTACTACGCCGCGCACCCCGCAGAGGTCGACGCTCTGGTGGAACACGCCGAGCGCGTCGAGCATGACGCCGTCCGCGCGGCCGAGACGATGGCCGAGCTCCTAGAGGGATGACAGAGCCGCGGCTGATGCTCGACGAGATGCTGTCCGGCAAGATCGCCGAGGCCCTACGAGCGGAGGCCGTCGACGCGGTCGCCGTCGTGGACATTCCCGGCCTGCCTGGCACGGCCGACGACGCACTCCTGGCGCTTGCCGCGCAGGAGCAGCGCATCGTCGTCACGAAGAACTTGATCGACTTCATCCCGCTCGCGCAGCACTGGGCTGTCACAGGGCGGACGCATCAGGGACTGATCCTGATCAGCACAAAGACGTTCCCCGAGACCAGATCGTCACTGCGCGCCATCACGGCTGCGTTGCTCGACACGTGCCGCTCAGGGCGAGTGCCGGCTCCGGGGCAGCAGGCGTGGTTGCAGTGACATCCGGCCGACGGTAGGTGCCGTTCCCGGCTTTGCCGAGGCTGCCGGAGCCGGCACTACCCTCCCGATGTGCGCCGGTTCTTCACCTGCCTTGCGGCTGTCGAGGGAGCAGCGGTCGCCCTCCTACTGGTGGCACTGCTCAAGGTCGGGGCCAAGCCCTGCCAGGACCTGTTCGTCGAGTCGGTGGCGGCCTGTTCCATCCCTCAAGCCGCACCCTGGGCCTTGTGGTCGGCTGCTGTCGCCGGGGGGCTATTCGGTGTCTTCCTCGCACGCAGCGCCTTCAGACGAGTCGTGTAGATCCGGCCCTAGCCTCTGCTCATGGTGAAGGCGCACCCCCTCCGCACGGCCCTGCTGGTTGGGGCGCTCGCCCTTGCCTACGTCGTTGCCGAGCCGACCTGGACTCAGGCCGTGCCCGCCGTCTACGAGCACTTCCGGTCGTACTTCCCCTCGGGCGGGAAAGTCGTCGGGCTGTAGCAGCCGCATCCGCACCCTGGGACGCTAGGTGCGGCTACACGCCCTCGGGAGGGCGCTACCAAGTGATCATGGAACCGAGCGAGGCGAAAGAACGTCACAGAGCCATGTCTGCGTCCAGCGGGAGTCGAGTCGGGCTGGTTGTCCTCGTCGTCGCGCTTCTTGCTGCCGGGTGCGGCAGCCAGGGGGACGAACTGCTGACGGCGCAGCAGAAGTGGGAGCGGGAGCGTCCCGAGGCGTACTCGTACACCTACCGGGCTGCTGCGATGGCTCCGACCGAGGCTCGCGTCATGGTGCGCGGCGAGAAGGTCACCCTGCGCCTGATCGAGGACAACGGCATCACGCTGAAGCCCGAGCAGGCTCGTATCGAGGCTGTCTTCGGCTACGTGAAACGAGGCCTGCGCGACGCCGACAAGGTCGAGGTCGAGTACGACGACGCGCTCGGGTACCCCGTCCTGCTGCGCGTCGATGACGACGAACGAGCCGTCGATGACGAGTACGGGGTCACTATCCGCGACTTCAAGATCGAGAAGTAGTGGGAGCGGGGTAGGTGCCGCTGGCCAGCCCAGCGGCACCGAACGTTTGTGCCGTTAGTCGATCGCGGGGAGGCGCCTTTCGAGCCGAAGGATGGCGGCCTTCAGCGGTTCGAGATCGTGGTGGACGGCACTGCTGACGTGACCGTGGTTGGTGTCGAAGTACCGATGGGCGAGGCGGTCGCGCATCCGCGCGATGTCGCTCCAGGGGTGACCTGGTTCGGTGTCGAGCAGCTCGGTGGAGACAGCCTTGATCGCCTCGCCGATCTCGATGAGGCGGACGCGGACGGCGTCGAGGATCAGACCGTCGGACAGATCGCCGCGGGTCAGGTGACGCTGGATCGCTGCGATGGCGTCGAGGATGTCGTGGAGCCGTTCGGCGTCGCGGCGGCTCATAGGGCGACCGCATCGGCGAGGGCCTCTGCGCGAACGCAGGGCTTGAGACTGCTCGCGGGCGCGAGATCAACCTTCACCTTCAAGATCCGTTCCAAGGTGCCCTCGAGCGCCAGCACGGTGAACAAGCTCATGTCCTCGGGGAGGTCGACGAGCAGGTCCACGTCGCTGTCCGGTCCGTCCTGTCCGCGGGCGACACTGCCGAACACGCGAAGGTTGCTTGCCCCGACCAGGGTCACCGCATCGAGCAGTGCGCGCCGGTGCTGGCGCAGCCGCCGTCCCAAGGGAGTGTCAGGGAGCCCCCGTACCTCGGGTTCGGTGCGTTCCAGGCCGAGCGTGAGCTCATGGCCGGTCGCCTCGACCAGCCGCGCCAACGTCACCACGGAGGGCTGCCGCTTGCCGCCCTCGTACTCGCTCACGACGCTCTGCGGAACGCCGGCCCTGCGAGCAAGGTCGGACTGCGACAGTCGAGCCCTTGTGCGGGCTTCTCGAAGCAACGATCCGGCCTCCACCGACTGAGCCTATCGCGTTCTGCCGATGAGCAGGTGAGGGGAGATCAGCCCCGGGTGATCAACCCTTCGCCCCCGGGCTGACGGCGTCATCACGTCAGCGGGGGCACCCCGGCGAGCCGGTCCAGCTCGCGCAGCAGGGAGTCCTGCAGGCCGGCGTCGCGCAGCCGCCCAGGCACCGTCGTGGGCTGACGGTCCTTCCAGTACGGGGTGTCGCCGAGGTCGTCGGTGCAGCAGTAGGCCAGGCCGTCGCCGCCCTGCTCCACCTCGCCGGGGGCGCCCGACGTCGCCAGCTTGGTCTTCACCCAGCCCGGGTCGACGGCTGCGACGACCAGGTCGGGGCGGCGGCGGGCCCAGCCCAGGGCCAGAGCGACGTCGCAGGCCTTGGAGTCGGCGTAGGCCTGCCGCGGGTCGCGGGCGCTCCCGAGCGCGGTCGGCTTCGGGCGACCGGACGCCGCCATGCCCGAGCCGAGCCACAGGAGCCGGCTGCGGACGGCGTCGCCGAGCAGGGAGGTCAGCAGGTGCGGGGCGAGCACGTTGACCGCGAAGGTGGTCTCGAACCCGTCGGCGGTCACCCGGGGGGTGTCGTCGCGGACCCAGACGCCGGCGTTGTGGGCCAGGACGTCGACGCCGCCGAGCTCGCGCAGCTGGTCGGCCAGGTTCCGGACCTCGTCCAGGACCGCCAGGTCACCGACGATGAGCTCGGCGCCGAGCTCGTCGGCGACCGGACGGCCGCGCTCCGGCGTGCGCCCGTGCACGACCAGGCGATGACCCTGGGCGGCGAGCACCCGGGCTGCGGCCAGGCCGATGCCGTCGGTGGACCCGGTGAGACAGATGGTGAGCGGCATGGGGCGTGTCTACCGGTCGGACGTCAGTAGTCGCCCTCGGGCGCGTCCGGGTCCCCGGTCGGCGGCGGCAGCGACGGGTCGATGACCAGGGGCAGCGTGGCCACCTTGCGCCGGTCCTGGCCGACGGCGACCCGGAGCTCGTAGGTGCCGGCCTCCAGGGGTGCGCCGTCGTCGGGCGCGTAGGTCAGCGACACGCAGCCGTCGTTCCGGACGGCGACGTCGACGTAGGAGGCGACCCGGGCGAGGTCGCGGCCGGCGTGTAGCAGTCGCAGCTGCAGGTCGAGCCCGTCGGACTCCCCGGACAGCTGCACCGCACCGCTGAGAAGTGTGGTGCCGACCGGGAGGGCGCGCACGGGCTCCTCGGCGTCGCAGGCGTCGGTGTCGCCGGCGGTCCAGCCCAGCGCCTGTCCGGACACGCCGTCGGACCCGGGCACGTAGGGGGAGCGGTAGGCCGACGTCCGCCCGCTGGCCACCCGGGCCAGCAGCGGCAGGGCGTAGCTGACGGCGCGGACGCGGCCCGAGTAGTCCTCGGTGGACGACCGGGCGCTCGGCACGCCGATCAGCCGACCCTGGGCGTCGAGGGCGGCGCCGCCGGAGTTGCCGCCTGCCACCCGCGCCGAGGTGTCGATCTCGAAGCGCTCACCGGGCACCCGTCCGTCCGGGTCGCCCGCGAACGTCGACAGCTCGCCGGTGGTGACCGACAGCGACAGCGTCCGGTTGCCGGCATCGGGGTAGCCGAGAACCGTCAGCCGGTCGCCGGTGCGCAGGGCGTCGACGTCGCCGAGCCGGAGCGCCGGGAAGGTCGTCCCGGGCGGCAGGGGGTTGCCGTCGGCGGTCGCGTCGATCTGCAGGACGGCGAGGTCGAGCGTGCCGTCGGCCACGAGCACCCTGGCCCGGTAGGTGGGCACGGCGGGGCCGTCGCCCGGGGGGCTCACCGACACGGTGAGGGTCTCGGGGTCGGCGTCGCGCACGTCGGTGCGGTAGCGGTAGGCCAGTCCGGGGGCCTGCGGGGCGGCCACGTGGGCGTTGGTGAGGATCAGGCCGCTCGCCGACACGATGCTGCCGGAGCCGACCCGGCCGTCCGCGCCGGCGCCCTCGAGCCGCACCGTGCTGCGTTTGGCCGCTTCCAGCAGGGCGCCGGGCGAGGGTGCGGCGCTCGGCGTCGCCGAGGCGGAGGCCGAGGGCGCGGCGTCGGCCCGGGCCGCTCCGGCGTCCGGACGGAGCGCGCCGCCGAGGCCGTACCCGCCGACGGCGGCGACGAGGGCGAGCACGGCGGTGGTGGGGACCACAGCTGCTGAGCGCACGCATTGCCTCCGACGTCGTCCGCCCGGTCCGGGCGCTGCAGAGCGCGGTCTGCAGAGGGCACTATGCACGGGACCGGTGGCGCACGACAGGTGCCCGCCCGTGACGACGAGGCAGGTGCGGTGCAGGAGGGGGAGCTGTTCGCCGGCCGGTACCGGCTCGAGCAGGAGCGCGGCAGCGGTGGCATGGGGGTGGTCTGGCGGGCCCGGGACGAGCGGCTCGGCCGGGTGGTGGCGCTCAAGACGATGTCGCCGGAGCTCAGCCACGACCCCGCCTTCCGTCGGCGCTTCCAGCGCGAGGCCGCCGCCGTGGCCCGGGTGCAGCACCCCAACGTCGTCACGCTGTTCGACCACGCCGAGGCCGAGGGCGTCCTGTACGCCGTGCTGCTGTGGGTGGACGGCCCCGACCTGACCACGCCGCTGCGCCGGGCTCCCCTGGACCTCGACCGCGCGGTGCGGGTGGTGTCCGACGTGGCCGCGGCGCTGGATGCCGCCTACGACGCCGGGGTGCTGCACCGCGACGTGAAGCCCGGCAACGTCCTGCTGGCGAGCACCCAGGCGGGCGAGCGCGCCCTGCTCACCGACTTCGGGCTGGCCACCTACGAGGACGCCGAGGGCACCGACACGGCCGTGGTGCTCGGCACCGAGGCCTATCTCGCCCCCGAGCGCCGCCGCGGTGAGCAGGCGACCCGGTCGGGCGACGTCTTCGCCCTGGCGCGGGTGCTCCTGGACTGCCTGACGGGTCTCGCGCCGCCCGGCCGCGCCGACGCCGAGCGGCTCGCTGCCGTCCCCGTCGCGGTGCGGTCCGTGCTGCAGCGGGGCCTGTCCGCCGACCCCGGGCTGCGGCCGGAGTCCGCAGGCGCCCTCGCGGCCGAGGTGCGCGAGGCCGCGGCAGCCGACCGTGCGCAGGCGGCGCAGACCGGGCTGCTCCCGACGCCGCAGCCGGACCGCACGAGCGTCCTGCCCATCGTCGCGCCGGCCCCCAGTACGACGCAGCCGCCCAGCCCGACCCTGCCTCCCAGCCCGACCCTGCCTCCCCGCCCGACCCTGCCGCACCGCCCGACCCCGGTGACGCCGACGCCCGAGCCGGCTGCCCCGCGCGCGACCCGGACCGGGCTGCTCGTTCCCGCCCTCGTGGTGCTGGCCGCGCTGCTGGCCGGGGGGGCAGCCGGCTGGGTCCGGGCGGGGACCCCGGCTCCGGCGGCCGCCGCGCAGACGCCCCGCGACCTGCTGCAGGCCCGGCTGCCCGGAGCCGTCTACGGCGACTGCGTCCCCCGCCCGGAGGGCGAGGCCGCCGAGCGGCCGGCGTCGCTGCTGTGCACGCCCGCCGTGGCCGGGGTCGACGAGCTCCTGGTCACGCAGTGGCGCGACCCGGAGACGATGGCACGCGACTGGCAGACCACGTTCGTGGGCGGGCGCTACCGGGAGGCGCCGTGCGGCAGCTACGAGGGACTGCCCGGGACCGCCCGGCGCAGCACCTGGACCGCGCCGGACGGGGCCGCCCCGCTCGCCTGCTACATCAACGACCCCGGCGCCGCCATCGTCATGTGGGAGTACCCCTCCGAGGCCTTGCAGGTGCGCCTGGTGCGCAAGGACGGCGACTACGCGGCGGCCTACCGCTGGTGGCGCGAGGCCAAGACGGTCCCGCTCGCGGCCCGCTGAGCTCCCCCCGACCACGCCTGCGCCCGGGGTCCGGACGTAGTGTCGGCGGGGTGGACAACGCGGTGCGGCGGGCGCTGGCCCGGGCTCGCGACGGCAAGGCGCTCGACCTCGACGAGGCGACGGTCCTGCTCGGGGTGCGCGGGGACGACCTCACCGCGCTGATGGCCTGCGCGGCGCGGGTGCGCGACGCCGGCGGCCGTCACGGCGTCGTCACCTACAGCCGCAAGGTGTTCATCCCGCTGACCCGGCTGTGCCGCGACCGCTGCCACTACTGCACGTTCGCGACGACTCCCGGCCGGCTGCCCGCCCCGTTCCTGTCGATGGACGAGGTGCTGCAGATCGCCCGCGACGGCGCGGCGCTGGGATGCAAGGAGGCGCTGTTCACCCTCGGCGACCGCCCCGAGGACCGGTGGCCCCAGGCGGCCACCTGGCTCGACGAGGCCGGCTACGACAGCACGCTGGCGTACGTGCGGGCCTGTGCGGTGGCGGTCCTGGAGGAGACCGGCCTGCTGCCGCACCTGAACCCCGGTGTGCTCTCGTGGAGCGAGCTGCAGCGGCTCAAGCCGGTGGCGCCGTCCATGGGGATGATGCTCGAGACGACGGCCGACGTCCCGGCGCATGCGGGCTCTCCCGACAAGGTGCCGGCCGTGCGGCTGCGGACCCTGGAGGACGCCGGCCGGCTGTCCGTGCCCTTCACCACGGGACTGCTCGTGGGCATCGGTGAGTCGCTGCGCGACCGGGCCGAGACGGTCTTCGCGATCCGGGCCAGCCACGCGCGGCACGGTCATGTCCAGGAGGTGATCGTCCAGAACTTCCGGGCCAAGGACGACACCGCCATGCGCCGCACCCCCGACGCCGGCCTCGAGGAGTTCCTCGCTGCGGTGGCCGTCACCCGTCTGGTGATGGGCCCGCGGATGCGGGTGCAGGCGCCGCCGAACCTGGTGGACCTCGCGGAGACCGCGGCGCTGCTGGCCGCCGGGGTCGACGACTGGGGCGGGGTCAGCCCGCTCACCCCGGACCACGTGAACCCGGAGCGGCCCTGGCCCGACCTCGAGGCGCTGGCGCAGGCCACCTCCGCGGCCGGCTTCGTGCTGCGCGAGCGCCTCACGGCCCACCCTCCCTACCTCGAGGAGCCCTGGCTCGATCCGCGGCTGGCCGGGCACGTGCAGGCGCTGCGCACCCCGGACGGGCTCGCCGCGGACGTGCGGCCCGTGGGGCGGCCGTGGCAGGAGCCCGACGACGCCCTGGTCAGCTCCGGTCGGACCGACCTCCACACCACGGTCGACACGACGGGCCGCGCGCAGGACCGCCGGACCGACTTCGACGACGTCTACGGCGGCTGGGAGGCCGTGCGTGAGCAGGCCGCCGCGAGCGTCCCCCGGCAGGGACCGTCGCTGTCCACCGACGTCGCGGCGGCGCTCCGGGTCGCCCGGGACCGGCCGCAGGACCTCTCCGAGGCGCAGGCGCTCGCGCTCATCACCGCCGACGGCGTCGACCTCGAGGCCGTCTGCGATCTGGCCGACGAGGTCCGACGCGACACGGTCGGCGACGACGTCACCTTCGTGGTGAACCGCAACATCAACTTTACCAACGTCTGCTACACCGGCTGCCGGTTCTGTGCGTTCGCCCAGCGCCGTACGGATGCCGACGCCTACACGCTCAACCTCGACGAGGTGGCCGACCGGGCCCGGGAGGCGTGGGACGTCGGGGCCACCGAGGTCTGCATGCAGGGCGGCATCGACCCCCAGCTGTCCGGGGAGGCCTACCTCGACCTCGCCCGGGCCGTGAAGCGCGGCGCGCCGGGGCTGCACCTGCACGCCTACTCCCCGATGGAGGTCGTGAACGGCGCGGCCCGGATGCAGGTGAGCATCGAGGAGTTCCTGCACGCCGCCAAGGAGGCCGGCGTCGACAGCCTGCCCGGCACGGCGGCCGAGATCCTCGACGACGAGGTCCGCTGGGTCCTGACCAAGGGCAAGCTGCCCACCGCGCAGTGGATCGAGGTGGTGCAGACCGCGCACCGCCTGGGCCTGCCGACCACCAGCACGATGATGTACGGCCACGTCGACCAGCCGCACCACTGGGTGGCGCACCTGCGCCTGCTGGCCCGGCTGCAGGACGAGTCGGGTGGCTTCACCGAGTTCGTCCCGCTGCCGTTCGTGCACACCAGTGCGCCGCTGTACCTCGCCGGCGTCGCGCGGCCCGGCCCGACGGTCCGCGACAACCGCGCCGTGCACGCGGTGGCCCGGCTGGTGCTGCACGGCCGCATCGACCACGTGCAGTGCTCGTGGGTCAAGCTCGGGCCGGAGCAGTGCCGGGCGGTGCTCGCGGGCGGCGTCGACGACCTCGGGGGCACGCTCATGGAGGAGACCATCAGCCGGATGGCCGGCAGCCAGCACGGGAGCCGCAAGAGCGTCGAGGATCTCGAGGCGATGGTGCGCGACGCCGGGCGCACCCCGCGGCAGCGGACCACGGGCTACGGCGTGGTGGCACAGGAGCGGCACGGGGCCGCCCGCCGCGCGACGCGCCTGCTCCCGCTCGTCTGACCCGGGCGCGGGGCCCCCTCCCGTCGCTACAGTGCGCGCGTCGCGCCACAGGCGCGTGCCGAGCACTGAGGAGCACCGCGTGACCGTCGAGCCCCCGCTGTCCCGTCGCATCGAGGAGCTGGCCCGCTACGACGAGCCGGAGTCCGAGGCCGCCGGGTTCGGCGGCAGCGTCCTCGCCCTGCGGGGCGAGGTCGGCGCCGTGCGCTCCGAGCTGGGCTCGCTGCGCTCCGAGCTCGGGGCTGTGCGCACCGACCTCGACAGCCTCGGTGGCCGGCTGACCGGGTCGGTGGCGGCCAGCCGCACCGAGACCGGCACCCTGGTGCGCCGGGTCGCCGAGATGGCCGGCCGCTTCGACGCGCTCGGCGGCCGGCTCGACGAGGTCCGCGCCGACATGCCGGGCATCGCCCGCGAGGTCCGCGAGGGCCTGGAGCTGCTGCCGGTCCGCACCGGCACCCAGCTCGACGACGTCGTCGGCCGGGTGACCGACAAGGTGGGCCTGCGGGTCGACCAGATGGCGGCCGACGTCCGCCGCACCGTGACCAGCGCGCTGGAGAGCGACGCACGGACGGCCGCGAGCACGCAGGCGGCCCTGATGGACGCCCGCGGGGCGCTCGAGTCGCGGATGGCCGTCCTGGAGGACGGCCTCGAGAGCATGGCCGAGCGGATCGAGTCGCTCGCCCGTGACGGAGCGCAGACCACCACCGACCGGCTCGCGGAGCTGCTCGGGGGCGTCCGGCGGCTCGAGGAGCGCGTGCAGCAGCTCGGCGGCGAGCAGGTGGAGAGCGTCGTCACCCGGCTGACCGAGGTGACCGACGCGCGCACCCAGGCCCTGGCGGAGCGGCTGGAGGCGGTCCTGGAGCAGCGGACGGCCGCCCTGCGCGAGGAGGTGCGCGAGGCGCTCGGGCGAGGTACGGACCAGACCGGGGCCCTGCGCGCGAGCGTCGACGAGCTCGCGGAGCGCACCCGTGAGGCCCTCGGCGGTTTCACCCAGACCGTCGACGCCAGCCTGCGCGGGCTGCGCGACACGGTCACGTCGTCGCTGGAGCAGGAGCGGGAGGCCACCCGCGGCGAGCTCACGACCCTGCGCGAGGAGCTGACCGGCAGCATCGGCACGCTCAACGACGAGCAGCGCCGCCGCACGCGGGCCGAGGCCGAGCGCAGCGAGGCGGCTCAGGCGGCCCTGGACGGGCGCCTGGAGGCCCTGCGCGGTCAGGTCGTCAGCACCGTCAACGACCTGCGCACCGACGTCGCCACCGAGATCGGCGTCCTGCGCCCGCAGCTCGAGGAGCTGACCGAGGCCACCGCAGTGGCGGCGACGGCGTCCACCGCGCTGCGGACCGAGCTGACGACCGACCTCGGCGCCGTCCGTGAGCGGCTGGCGGCCACCACGGCCGCCAGCACCGAGGCGGTCCGGGCCTCCCTGGTGGAGACGCGCGCCGAGGTCGCCGACGGCCAGCGGGCGCTGCGCGAGGCGCTGCTCGACCGCCTGCAGGAGCAGCACGTCGCCGTCACGGAGCGGGTCGCCGCGCTGGCCGGCGAGGTCAGCGCCGGTGCCGGCGCCACCCGCGACACGGGGGAGCGGCTCGCCGCCCTGTCCGCGGCCCAGGACGAGGTGCGGCGCGGCCTGGACAACCTGGTCACGGGTACCGCCGAGTCGGCGCGGGAGCACGAGGCCGCCCTGGTGGCGCTGCGCGAGGGCCTGGCCGCGACGACCACCGAGCAGGTGGCCGCCCTGGCCGAGGCCACCCGGGAGCGCATCGAGGTGCTCGAGCGCGCTCAGGAGGCCCTGCGCGAGGCGGTGCAGACCGACGGCGCCGCCCGCATCGACGGCCTCGCCGCGGGCCTGACCGAGCGGCTCGAGGCGATGACCACGGCGCAGACCGAGCGCCTCGCGGCTCTGGAGGCCGCTCAGACCGAGCGCTTCGCCGCCGTCGTCGCCGGACAGGACGAGCGCCTCAACGCCATCCGCGACAACCAGAGCGAGCGCCTCGGCGCCGTGCAGGAGGAGCAGACCTCCCGGTTCTCGGCCCTGGACGAGCGCACCGAGGCGCTGCGCGTGGTCGTCGCCGGCTTCCAGGAGCAGTGGCCCACGCGCACCTTCGAGGTGGTCCAGGGCGCCAAGGCGATGGCCGAGGCCGTGGTGAAGGACGTCCGGGCCGAGCTGCAGCGCCGTCTGGACGAGGTCGGGGCCGTGCTGAACGCGACCGAGCAGAAGGTCGAGCTGGCCCGGGCCGGCCTCGACTCCGGTACCGACCGGCTCGCGCAGGCCGGTCAGGTGCTCGTGCGCTACCTGGAGCAGCGCGACCGGCTGCTCGAGGCCCAGCGCGACACCGTGCTGCAGGACGTGCTCGAGCAGTTCGCCGCGGGGCTGTCGCGGCTGGACCGCGAGGAGGTGGCCGAGCTGGTCGGCACCGCCGCCACCCGCAAGGCCGACGTCCGGGACGCCACCCGCTACCGACGCGCCGTCGGGGAACCGACCTCGCCGACCGAGCAGCTCCCGTCCGACGTCGCGGCCCTGGCCGCCCCGACCGAGGACGACGACCAGCCGACGACGTCCGGCGCCCGCTCGCGCAGGCCCGCCGCGAAGGCCGCTGGAGCGGCCCGGCCGCGGCCCGCGGCGACCCGACCGGTGCCGGCCGCGGCCCGTGCGACGAAGGCGCGTCCCGGCACGGCGACCGGGGCGCCGCGCGGCGCCCGCTCCGGCGCCGCCGCCGAGGACGCGTCTCCGGCGGGGGGTGCGCGGCGGACGGGCACCCCCGCGTCGCGGACCCCACGGGCGGGCACGGCCAAGGCGGAAGCCTCGCGCGGCACCGGGACGGCTGCGGCGGCTCCTGACGGTGCGGGCGAGGCCTCCGACGGCGTGTCGCTGGGCAAGGGTCGCGAGACCCCGGCCCCCCGCCCGGGCGCCTCGACGGAGAAGGGTGGCTCCACCGGCAGCGGACCGCGCAGCCGCACCACGGCGGCGGCGCGCGAGGGCCGGCCGTCCCCGCGTCCGGTCGCACCCCAGGCCGTCCCGGACCGCGCGCGTCCGGCCGACCAGGGACTGGCCGGAACGTCCTCGACGCGTCCCTCCCCGGGGCCGCTCCCGGGGCGCACGCCCGTGCCCCAGCCGTCGGGGGAGACCGCCGGTGAGGTGGGCCGGACGGGTCGGGCCGACGCCGGTCCGCCGGCCCCGGGGGAGCGTCCCCGGCTGTTCCGCCGCCGCAAGCCGTAGGCCGGCCGGCCGGAACGGGGTTGTGGCGGGAGCGCTACCACCAGGGCACTTGACTCGGAGGGACGACACGCGTGTAATTCCCCCTGTGTCGTTCCCCCTCGACGACGTCCGGCCGCTCCCGATCGGAGCGTCGGGCAGCGGCGAGAGACACGTCCTGGTGGCGCCGCGTCCGGCGGGGTCACGCGCGGAGCGACGAGGAGTCGACATGGACGAGCTCCACCTGGTGTCCCTGGACGGCGGGGTCCCCTACGGCGGTGTCCTGCAGGGCGACGTCGACGAGGGCCTGCTCGGCTGGCAGCAGCAGGCCCTGTGCGCGCAGACCGACCCCGAGGCGTTCTTCCCCGAGAAGGGCGGCTCCACGAGGGAGGCCAAGCGCATCTGCGTCGGCTGCGAGGTCAAGGCCGACTGCCTGGAGTACGCCCTCGGCCAGGACGAGCGCTTCGGCATCTGGGGCGGCCTGTCCGAGCGCGAGCGCCGTCGGCTCAAGCGCCTGGCCGTCTGAGCCGGGGCGCGGAGCCCGCGCCTAGCCTGACCGCGATGCCCCATCCCCGCTCCGCCCCGGACGTCGACGTCGTCGTCGTCCTGGTCGCCCACGACGGTGCGCGCTGGCTGCCCCGGACGCTCGCGGCGCTGCAGGCGCAGAGCGTGCGTCCCGCAGCGGTCCTGGCGGCCGACACCGGCAGCGCCGACGCGTCGGGCGCCCTGCTCGGCGCCGCGGGCATCGAGGTGACCGACCTCCCCCGCGCCACGGGGTACCCGGCAGCGGTCCATGCCGTCCTGCGGCGGGCCCCGGCGAGCCGCTGGCTGTGGCTGCTGCACGACGACAGCGCGCCCTCCGCCGGGGCCCTCGCCGCGCTGCTGGCCCATGCCGCCGCCGACCCCTCCGCGGTGCTGCTCGGCGCCAAGGCGGTCGACTGGGACGACCCGCGCGTCCTGGTGGAGGTCGGCGTGACGGTCGACGCGGGGGGGACCCGCCGCACCGGCCTGGAGCGGGGCGAGCACGACCAGGGCCAGCACGACGCCGTGCGGCCGGTCCTCGCGGTCGGCACGGCCGGCGCCCTGGTGCGCCGCGACGTGTGGGACGACGTCGGCGGCCTCGACCCGGCGCTGCCGCTGCTGCGCGACGACGTCGACCTCGGCTGGACGGTGAACGCCGCCGGGGGCCGGGTCGTGGTGGTGCCGGCCGCCGTGGTCGCGCACGCCCGGGCGGCGGTCACGGGTCGCCGGGACTGCGGCGCCCTGCAGGGCCGCTCGGTGGCGGTCGTCGACCGGCGGCATGCGCTGTTCGTGCGGCTCGCCCATGCCCGAGCCGCCCTGCTGCCCCTGCTCCTGCTCGCGGTCGTGGGTGCAGGGCTCGTGCGCTCCCTCGGGCTCCTGCTGGGGCGTCGTCCCGTGGCGGCGAAGGACGAGGTACTGGCGCTCGGGGCGCTGCTCCTGCGCCCCGACGCCCTGGTGCGCGCCCGCGCCGAGCGGGCCCGCACCCGCAGCGTCCCCCCGGCCGTCCTTGCGCCGCTGTTCGCCTCCCGACGGGACCGGGCCGGCGCTGCCTCGCAGGCCCTGGGCGACTGGGTGGCCGGCGGCCGCCGGGCCACCTCGGTGGCCGCCGCCGACCTCGCCCCCGACAACGGTGACCCCGACGGCGACGAACTCCCCCCACCGGCCGAGCCCGTGCTGCGCCGCCCGGGCGTGCTGCTGCCGCTGTGCCTGCTCGTGGTGGCGCTGCTCGCGGAGCGGTCGCTGCTGCCCGGCACCGGGCCGGGGCTGGCCGGTGGACGGCTGCTCCCGGCGCCGGCGTCGGCGGCCGCGCTCTGGTCGTCCTGGGCGGACGGCGGCCCGCCCGTCCTGGGCCTGCTCGCTGTGCTGGCGACCGCGACGCTCGGCAGCGCCCGGGCGGCCGTCGACGTGATCGTGCTGCTCGGGGTCCCGCTCGCGGGGCTCTCGGCCTACCTGGTGGGGGCGCGGCTGACCCGCTCGGTGGCCCTGCGCTGCTGGGGGGCGGCCACCTGGGCCCTGCTGCCCGTCGCCACGGGAGCGGTGGCGGCGGGGCGCCTCGACGGGCTGCTGGCCCAGGTGCTGCTTCCGCCCCTGCTGCTGCTGGGGGTCGGCGTGATCGGGTCCGACCCCCGGCGCGACGGCTGGCGCCGGTCGTGGCGCGCGGGCCTGCTGCTGACCGTGGTGGCCGCGGGCACGCCCGTGCTCTGGGCGCTGCTGGTGGTGCTCGCCCTCCTCGCGGTCCTCGGAGCAGGGGCGGTGCGGGGCGCGCCGCCGGCCGGGGGAACGCGTCGTCGGCTGCTCGCGGTGGGGGTGGTCGCCGGCGTGCCGCTGGCCATCCTGCTGCCGGGCTGGCCCGCGCTCCTGACGTCTCCCGCCGTCCTGCTGCACGGGCCCTGGCCCACCTCTGCCGGACTGGCCGGACCGGTGCGGGGAGGGCTCGCCCTGCTCGTCCCCGGGGGTCCGGGACTGCCGCCGGCCTGGCTGACGGCCCCCCTGCTGACGGCGCCCCTGCTGCTGGCCGCCCTCGGGGGGCCCCTGCGCCGGCAGGCCCGTCGCACCGCGGTGCTCGGCTGGCTGGCCGCCCTGGGCTCGCTGCTCGCGGCCGGGCTCCTGGTGCGGCTGACCGCCGGCGGCGCCCGAGGGTGGCCCGGACCGGCCCTGCAGGTCGCGGGGGCGGGAGTGCTGGTGGCGGCGGTGGTCGCCGGGGACGGCCTGCGCCGACGGCTGCGCCGGAGCGCGTTCGGTCCGCGGCAGGTGGTCGCCGTCGCCGTCGCCGCGCTGGCCGCGGTCACCCCCGTGCTCCTGGCCTCCACGTGGGTGGTGCGCGGGGTCGACGGCCCGCTGCGCCGCACCGCCGATCCCGCCCTGCCGGCGTTCGCCGTGGCCGAGCTCGCGGCGTCACCGGGGCTGCGGGCGCTGGTGCTGCAGGAGCGCTCCGACGGTCGGCTGGGCTACGCGCTGGTCCGCGGCAGGGGAGCCCAGCTGGGTGACCGCAGCGCCCCCGACCCGGCCCTCGCGGGGGTCGTCGCGGACCTCGCGGCGCCGCGGCTCAGCACCGCGGCCGATGCCCTGGCGACCCGCGCGGTCCGGTACGTCGCCCTGCGGCCGGGCGGCCCGGACCTCGCCGCCGCACTCGACGCCCAGCCGGGGCTGACCCGGCGGGCGGCGCTGCCCGTGCCGCTGTGGGAGGTCACCGCCCCCGCTGCCCGGCTGCAGGTGCTGTCCCCGGGAGCAGCCACGGCGGCCCGGACGGCGGCCGCGTCACTCACCCCCGAGCTGCGCCGGGCGGCGCCCCCGGTGGCGGTGGCGCGCACGGTGCCGCCCGGGCCGGCCGGGCGGCTGCTGGTGCTGGCCGAACCCGACGGGGACGGCTGGCACGCGACCCTCGGAGGGCGGCCGCTCGCCGGCGTCCGGGCCTTCGGCTGGGCGCAGGGCTTCGTGCTGCCGGCCGGGGGAGGGTCCCTGGAGGTCTCCCGCGGGAGCGCGGGCCGGCGGTCCCTGCTCGCTCTGCAGGTTCTCGCCCTCGTGGTCGCGCTGGTCCTGGCGGCTCCGGCCGCCCGCGCCGGTCGCGGACCGGGACTGGCCGCGTGAGCCGGCGCCCGGGGGCGGCCCTGGTCCTCGGCGGGCTGCTGGCCGCCCTGGTGGTCGCCGGCGAGGTCGTCCCGGTGCCGGGTAACCGGCCCGCGACGCTGCCGACCACGCCGGTGCTGGCCACGCAGGTGGTCTGCCCTGACGTCCGGCAGACCCCGCCCCTGCTGCGGACCCGGATCAGTGCGGGCGCCCCGGCGGGGGGAGCGGGCCCGGGGCGGGCCGACGCCCGTGCCCTGTCGAGCCGGTCGGCGCCGGTGCCGCTCGCCCCCCGGGCCTCGGGCCTGGTGGCCGTGGGGCTGGCCCAGCAGCTCGACGGCGACGCCCTGCTGGTCCGGGCGCAGGGCGGCCTGGCCGCCGGGCTCGAGGTGGAGCAGGTCACCCGCGGGACGTCGGGCAGCCAGCGTGGGCTCGCCGCCCTGCGCTGCGACGCCCCGCAGACCGACCAGTGGTTCGTCGGCGGCTCCACCCGGGTGGGTGAGGCCGCGACGCTGCTGCTGGCCAACCCCGACGACACCCCCGCCGTCGTCGACGTCGAGGTGCTGACCGCTGACGGGCCGGTCGACACCCGGCCCGGCCGGGGGATCGCCGTGGGCGGGCGTGCCCGCACGGCCGTCGCCCTCGACCGCCTGGCGCCCGACCACGACCTGCTCGCCGTGCACGTGCATGCCACCCGCGGCCGGGTCGCGGCGGCGGTGCGGCACGCGCGCTTCGACGGACGCACCCCGCGGGGAGTCGACTGGGTGCCGCCGGCGGGGCCGCCGGCCCGCACGGTGCTCGTGCCCGGGCTGCCCTCCGGTCCGGGGCGCCGCACGGTGCTCATCGCCAACCCCGGTCCGGACGACACCGTCGTGTCCGTGCAGCTGGCCACGGCCGACGGACTGGTGGTCCCGGCCGGGCTCGAGCAGGTGCCCGTCCTGGCCGGCACGACGATCGCCCAGGACATCAGCGCGCTGCTCGCGACGTCGCCCGCCGCCGTCCGGGTGGTGTCGCGGGACGCCCCGGTGCTGGCGAGCGGTCTGGTCGTGGACGCCCGCTTCCTCGGCGACCGTCCGGTCGGACCGGTCCGCGAGCTGGCCTGGACCGGCGCGGCGCGCCCCCTGGCCGGGCCCGCGCTGGTCACCGACGTCGTGCTCGACCGCCCGACCGAGAGCACCCTGCTGCTCACGGCGTTCGACGCCGACGCGTCCGTGCGGGTGACCCCCGTGCCGATCGCCGGACGCGAGGGAGCCGCGTTGCCGGCGGCCAGGGACGTCCGGATCGCGGCCGGGCGCACCGTCGCGCTGCGGCTGTCGGGGTTCCTCGCCCGGGGGGCCACCGGCCGGATCGCCGTCGAGGTGCGACCCCTGCCGGGGAGCGGTGCGGTCGTCGGCGCGCGGTACCTGCGCGAGGGCCGTGACGACGGGCCGCTGTCCACGCTGCTGGTCCTGCGCTCGGGGACGCCGCCGGTCCGGCCGCCCGTCGTCGTGGTCGATCCGGTGATCGGTGCCGGCTGAGGCTTGATCGGACCGGTCCCGGCGCCGAGGGTGAGGTCATGCGTCTGCGCTCGCTGGCCCTGCCCGTCCTGCTCGCCCTCGGTGGCGGACTGCTTCCGCTGGCCTCCCCGCCGGCCTCCGCGGCGGTCGACCGGCTCGACGGCTTCTCGCGCGAGGCGGTCCGCGCGCTCTGGACGGGCACGGTCGAACCGGCGCTGGCGGTCCCGACCGAGTGGACCGGTGCGGTCCAGGGCTGCCGGGCCGGAGCGCCGTCGGCGGCGGCCGCCCGGGCCGGGCTGGACGTGCTCAACGCCTACCGCGACCTGGCCGACGTGCGCCGGGTGACCCTCGACGAGACGACGTCGAGGCCGGCGCAGGAGGCCGCCCTGATGATGCAGGCGCAGGGCGCGCTCTCCCACAACCCCGACCCGGGGTGGGCCTGCTACTCCGCCGCAGGATCCTCCGGGGCGGGTCACAGCAACCTGTTCCTCGGCCCGACGACGGCCGCGGCGTCCGTCGTCGGCTACATCGACGACCCGGGGCAGAGCAACACCGCCGCAGGCCACCGCCGCTGGCTGCTGGACCCGGAGCAGGTCTCTGTCGGCCTGGGTCAGACTGCCCGCGCCAATGCCGTGTACGTGATCGGAGACGACCGGACCCCCGACCCGACCGGGCCGGCCTGGAGCCCCTGGCCCAGCGCGGGCTACCTGCCGGTGCAGGCCGAGCCGGAGGGACGCTGGTCGCTGAGCGCCGCCGACCCGGGCACGGACTTCTCCCGTGCCGGCGTCCAGGTGGTCGACCAGGACGGTCGCGTCCGCGGCGCTGAGGTCCGGCCCGTCACCGACGGCTTCGGCAGCAACACCCTCGTCTTCGACCTCGGTTCCGTGTTCCCGGCCGGGGCGCCCGACCGCAGCTACACGGTCACCGTCTTCGGGATCCGGCAGTCCGGACGGTCGATCAACTACACCTGGACCACGCGCCTGTTCGACGCCCATCGGGACGAGGCGCAGGTGGCCGTCCCGCGGCCCTCGACCGCGGTCGGGGGTCCGCCCCCTGCGGTGCCCTCCCCGACGGCTTCGCCCGCGGCGTCGCCGTCGTCCGGTCCTGCCGCCACCCCGACCGCCACGACGAGCCCGACCTCCCCCTCGACGCTGCCGGCCGGGCGGGTCCACCCCCTGGCGCCGGCCCGGCTGCTCGACACCCGCGACGGCAGCGGCGGGATCCGCGGTCGCCTGCCCGACGGCCTGCCCCTGTCGTTCCCGGTGGCCGGTCGCGGCGGCGTCCCGTCCCGAGGGGCCGACGCCGTGCTGCTGAACGTGACCAGCACCGGGACCCGGGCGGCCGGCCATCTGACGGTCTTCCCCGCCGCCCAGGCCGTGCCGACGGCGAGCAACCTCAACACCGCCGCGGGTGCCACCGTGGCGAACCTCGTAGCCGTGCCGCTGGGAGCGGACGGGAGCGTCTCGGTGCTGTCGAACACCGGTGCGCCCTTCGTGCTCGCCGACGTCGTCGGCTGGTTCGGGTCCGCCACCCCGGCCGACCCGGGCAGCGGGTATGTCGGGCTGGCACCCGCCCGGGTGCTCGACACGCGGGACGGCACCGGCGGGATCTCCGGACGGCTGGCCCCGCACGCGACCGTGCGCCTGCCCGTCCTCGGTCGCGGCGGAGTGCCGTCCACGGGGGTCGACGCGGTGCTGCTCGCCGTCACGGCGACGGCTCCGCTGCGCAGTGGCCATCTGACGGTCTCGCCCACGGACCGCTCGGTCCCGGAGGTGAGCACCCTGAACTTCCCGGCCGGCCGGACGGTCTCGAACCTGTCCGTCGTGCCGGTCGGACCGGACGGCGACGTCGCGCTCACCACCAGCGACGGCACACCGCACGTGCTCGCCGACGTCGTCGGCTACCTGACCTCCGGCAGCGGCGGCTCGTTCAGCCCGCTGCGCCCCGCACGGGTGCTCGACACCCGCAGCGGCCTCGGCGGCCTGTCCGGTCGCCTGGTGCCCCGGGCCACCAGCACGTTCACGGTGGCGGGCCTCGGCGGGGTTCCGGCCTCGGGGGCGCGGGCGGTCGTCCTGAACGTCACCGCCGTGCAGCCCCGCGCGACCGGGCACCTCACCGTGTTCCCCGGGGGGAGCGCGGCGCCGGAGGCGAGCAACCTCAACCACGTGGCCGGCCAGACGGTGCCGGTGCTGGTGGTCGTCCCCCTCGGTCCGGGCGGAACGGTGTCGCTGCGCAGCTCCGACGGCTCGCCGTATGTGCTGGCCGACGTCGTCGGCTGGTTCGGGGCGCCCGCGGGGGGCTAGTGGTTGCTGCGCGGCCCGTCCACGTCGTCGGGGTCCAGGCCCAGCAGCCGGGCCACCTGGTCGACGACGACGTCGTGGACGAGGTCGGCGAGGTCGAGCCGGTCGGCGGCCCGTGCCTCCAGCGGCCGCCGGTAGACCACGACCCGGGGGCAGGTGCGTCTGTCCGGACCGGTCGCGGCCGCCGGGCAGCAGCCGGCCCAGCGGGACCGCCCCGCCCGCGGTGTCGTCGGTGACGACGTCGTCGTCGAAGGCGTACGCCGATGGGTCCGACCCCACCGGGGGGACGTCCTCCACGGCGAACTCCACGCCGCGCAGCTGCTCGCCCCAGCGGCCCTCGAGGGTCTCGACGGCGTCGAGCACGAGGTCGTCGAACCGCTCCCCACGGGTCTGCGCGGCCGGCACCCGCACCGCGCGGCCGGCCACGGTGACCTCCCGCGGGAGCAGCGGGCTGCGCAGTCCGCGCCCGTGCCGGTCGCGTCGACGGGCGCGGGAACGAGCCTGGTCGGGCAGGGTCACCGGGTCAGCGTAGGAGAGACACGGGCCGGATCGGCGCCTTTCGGGGCGGCACGGGCTACCGTCCCGCCCGTGCCTGTCGTCCGCCGCTGCTCGCGCTCGGGCTGCTCCCTGTCGGCGGTGGCCACGCTGACCTACGTCTACGCCGACTCCACCGCCGTCGTCGGGCCGCTCGCCACCCATGCCGAGCCGCACTGCTACGACCTGTGCGAGGGCCATGCCGCACGCCTGACAGCGCCGAAGGGCTGGGAGGTGGTGCGGCACGACCCCAGCACCACCGCCCCCGCGGTGCGCTCCAGCGATGACCTCGAGGCCCTTGCCGACGCCGTGCGCGAGGCCGCCCGGCCCGCCCGGGCCCGACTGGACGGCGGCGGGCCGGACCCGCGCGACGGCGGCACCGGCCGGCGCGGCCACCTCCGGGCCCTCCCTTCCCTCGGCTGAGACACACCTCGGAAGGGGGTTTGTCCGGTTTCGTGCCGGACACGCCGCATGCTCAAGGGATTCTGGCGCCTGCCGAAGGGGTGAGTACGTGACCCCGCAAGTACTCCTGGAGCCCGACGTGTCGCTCGTGACCACCCCCGCCAGCCAGCTCGCCACCTGCGTCCGGTGCGCCGGCACCCGCGTCACCGAGATCACCATGACGTTGACCGACGGGTCGGTCGTGGACTTCGCCTCCT
This sequence comes from uncultured Actinomycetota bacterium, assembly GCA_963761695.1. GTDB lineage: Bacteria > Actinomycetota > Actinomycetes > Mycobacteriales > SCTD01 > RYN-122. Next base: position 273,332 of record CAVXIB010000015.1, read on the forward strand.
GCCACGGCTGCGAGCACAAGACCTGGACCCAGGACGGCGTGACGCTCGACCGGCCGACGGTGCTCGCCAAGGCGCAGAAGCACAAGCTGCCCAAGTAGCCCGGAGCCGCCCAGCCGGGCCCCCGATAGGGTCGGTGCATGGCTCGCGACCTCACTGACATCGTCAAGGCGTACGACGTCCGGGGCACCGTCCCCGAGCAGCTCGACGCCGACATCGCCCGCGCCCTGGGGGCGGCTTTCGCCCGGTTCGCCTGTGGCGGCCGCGAGCTCGGTGCCGGGGCGCCGCAGGTGGTCGTGGCCCGGGACATGCGCGACAGCGGCATCGAGCTGGGGCAGGCGTTCGCCGACGGCGTCATGAGCCAGGGCGTGGACGTGATCGACGCCGGCATGGGCTCGACCGACCTGCTGTACTACGCCGCCGGCATCCTGGACCTGCCCGGGGCGATGTTCACGGCCAGCCACAACCCGGCGAAGTACAACGGCATCAAGATGTGCCTGGCCGGGGCGAAGCCGATCGGGCAGGACAGCGGTCTGGTCGACATCCGCACCGAGGCCGCGCGCTTCCTCGTCGAGGGCGTCCCCGAGGCCGAGGGCCGCGGCGAGACGAGCGAGCGCGACCTGCTCACCGACTACGCCACCTACCTCAAGGGCCTGGTGCCCGGCCTGGACGCCATCCGCCCGCTGACGGTGGTCGTCGACTGCGGCAACGGCATGGGTGGCTTCACCGTGCCGACCGTCTTCTCGGGTCTGCCGCTGACGACGACCGAGATGTACTTCGAGCTCGACGGCAGCTTCCCGAACCACGAGGCCAACCCGATCGACCCCGCCAACACGGCCGACCTCCAGGCCCGCGTGCTGGCCGAGGGCGCCGACCTCGGGCTCGCCTTCGACGGCGACGCCGACCGCTGTTTCGTCATCGACGAGCGTGGCGAGATCGTCAGCCCCTCGACGCTGACCGCCCTGATCGCCGAGCGCGAGCTGGCCCGCGAGCCGGGCAGCACCGTCATCCACAACCTCATCACCAGCCGGTCCGTGCCGGAGGTGGTCACCGAGAACGGCGGCACGCCGGTCCGCACCCGCGTCGGGCACAGCTTCATCAAGGCCGAGATGGCCCGGACCGGTGCGGTCTTCGGCGGCGAGCACTCCGGGCACTTCTACTTCCGCGACTTCTGGAACGCCGACTCCGGCATGCTCGCCGCCCTGCACACCATGGCCGCGCTCGGCACGCAGGAGGGAACGCTGTCCTCGCTGCTCACCCGGTATGCCCGCTACGCCGCCAGCGGCGAGATCAACTCCACGGTTGCGGACCAGGCGGCCAAGGTGGCCGAGATCAAGGAGCGCTACGCCTCCGCGCAGCTCGACGAGCTGGACGGGCTGACCGTCGACCTCGGTGAAGGCTCCTGGTTCAACGTCCGCGCGAGCAACACCGAGCCGCTGCTGCGCCTCAACGTCGAGGCCAAGGATGCCGCGACGATGGAGCAGGTCCGCGACGAGGTGCTGGGAATCATCCGCGGCTGATCGACATCGCCGCCGCAGACAGCGAGCTCCGTGGCTTTCGAGCACGCGAAGCCGAGATGCCGGAGAACTTTCAGGGCCGCGACGTTGTCTGCTCTGGTCTCGGCCCGAACTGTCGTGGCGCCGAGTCCGGCTGCTTGATGAAGCACGCTGATCAGGGCCTGACGGGCCACGCCGCTCCCGCGGACCCGGCGCGCCAGCCAGAGGCCCACCTCCAGCTCGCCGACCTGGTCGGTCTTTGCCAGCCGGACCCCGCCGACGACACGGCCGTCGACCAGGACCGCCCACGTGGCTTCGCGCGCCTGTCCGCCGAGACCGCAGAGACGGTCCTGGTGGAACGCCCTCAGCCAGGCCGTCCGCTCGGGCGTCCAGGCGTCACCCGGCGTCACGGGGGGAGTCACGTCCCCTGCCGCTGCCTCAGTGACCGCAGTGGTGATCAGATCTTCCAGGACCTCACCCTCGACGGGCACAAGCGTCAGAGATCGGTCTCCGGCCACGCCCGAGGGTAGGTCGAGATGCCGGTCATCCAGGGCCCGGGTGTGCCGTTGCTGGCTAGCGTGGGTTGGTGGCTGTGATCGAGCTTGTGTCCCTGGTCCGGTGCTCACCGGAGCGACTGTTCGACCTGGAGCTGGACATGGACGCGCACAGCGCCTCGCTGGCCGGCAGCGGCGAGACGGCGACGACCAGCACCGGCCGGGCTGTCCTGGGCCTGGGCGACGAGGTCACGTTCCGGGCTCGGCACCTGGGCGTGACGTGGACCATGACCAGCCGCGTGACCGAGTACGAGCGTCCAGCCCGGTTCGTCGACGAACAGGTGCACGGACCGTTCCGGGCCATGCGGCACGAGCACCATTTCGCGGATGCCGGCAACGGGGTCGTGCGCATGACGGACCGGATGACGGTGACAGCGCCGCTGGGCCTGGTGGGCGCTGCAGCCGCCCGCGTCCTCCTGGCGCCCTACCTGCACCGGCTGCTCTCCACCCGGGCCGCTCACCTGAAGGTCCTCGCCGAACAGGCGGAGCGCTGAGCGGAGCCGCAGGCGAGGGACGTCCTTCTGCCGCGCGGCCGGTCCGGACGCCAGGATGTCTGCCCCGAGGCCCGTTCCCCGTGTCGACGTAGATCTAGAACGGTGGGGGTTCCGGCCGCGGCTCGAGGTAGCCGTCCGGCGTCAGCCAGCGCCGGTCGCGGTGCTCGAGCGTCCGTTCACCCTCGTGCAGCTGATGATGATGCAGGTGGCAGACCAGGGCGTAGTTCGCCAGGTCTGACGGTCCGCCCAGAGCCCAGTGCCGCACGTGATGTGCCTGGCACTCGGAGTGCCGCCGCCGGCAGCCGCGGATGACGCAGCCCCGGTCACGGGCGACCAGGGCCCGGTACTGCGCCGGGGTGACCGTGCGCGTGGTCCGGGCGAGGTCCAGGACCTCGCCGGTGGCGTCCAGGACGACGCGGCTGACGTCGGCGTCGCACGCCAGGCGCAGGAGCTGCTGCCGGGTGAGGACCCCGTGCGAACCGGCGAAGGTGGCAGGCCTGGCGCCCGGCTGGTCGGCCAGCAGCGACTCTGCGCGCACGACGACGTGCACTGCCGCCCGACCGCCGCCGTGTCCGGGGAGCAGTCCGTCGCAGCCGAGGGCATGCTGCGCGAGCGACGCCAAAGCATCGGCCCGGCGGGTGGCGGCGTCTCGCTCGTCGGGTTCGCCGTCGGCGTCCCGCGCCTGGCGGTTGCCGTGGACGAGCGCGTCGAGAGCGGCGAGCAGCGCCTGACCGGGCTCGGGAGCCAGCAGGGCCTGCACGCTGACGCAGCCGTCGGGCAGCTCGCTCGCCGTGCACCCGACCCGCTGGCGCTGCCGGCGCTCCTGCTCCTTCGCCAGCTCCGGGCTCACGGCGAGAGCACGCTCGCGGAGCTCGCGGCACAGCGACGGCGGATCCAGGCTGCGGGCAAGGGTGACCAGGGCCGGTCCGCTCTCGGCGACGACGTCCGGACCGATGCCCCGCAGCCCCGCGGCCATGGCCGAGCAGTGCGCGACGGTGGTGCCGCCGTCGACGAGCAGCTGTCCGACGAGCCCCAGGTCCTCGGTCAGCCGGCGCGCCAGCGTGACCTTTGCGCGCGCCGCGGCGTCGGACAGCGTCATCGTCGCACCGAGCCAGCCGGCAGTGCTGGCCCGGCCGACGCAGGCGTAGGAGCGTGCCCGGTCGACGGCAGCGACCTCGACCAGGGCGAGCCCGGACACCGACTCGGCAGCCCGCAGCAGGGCCGCCGTGTCGACCAGCGAGCCGCCCGCCACCGAGCCCGTGGACTGCGCCTGGGCGAGCGCGGCGATGGCGCGCTGCAGGTCGGCGACCAGGGGGTGCACCGAGGGTCGCTCCGCCGCGACCGGCTCCGGAGCGAGCGGGGAGACGTCGTCCAGGAGCGGCGGTGCGGGAGGACGAGGCGCCGAGGGCATCGGGCCGCCGGTGAAGGGGTTGGTCCAGACTGTCGATGGACGGACAGACGCCTGTCCGCGACCCCCAAAGACTGTTTCGAACACGTGTTCGATTCTACGCCACAACACACGGTCTGACCAGCGCTTTCACCCTCGGTGAACCGCGCCGCCAGACCCCGGGACGCGGGACCGTCGGGACCTCCGCGCCCGGTTGACGCCCTCTGTCGGACCCGGTCAGTAGGCTGCGCGGATGAAGCTGGACGCCGCACTCCTCGAGATCCTGGCCTGCCCCGACTGCAAGGCGCCGCTGCGCGCCGACGAGGCCGCCAACAACGGCCAGGGCGAGCTCGTCTGCACCGGCTGCGGCCTGGCCTACCCGGTCCGCGACGACATCCCGGTGCTGCTGGTCGACGAGGCACGCAAGCCCGCGTGAGCCCCCGTCCCGACGACGTCCTCGACGACGCCGGGCTGCTCGAGCAGCGCGACCCGGGACAGATGCTCCGGGCGGTGGCGTCCGGCGCGGCGCAGGTCCGCGAGGCGGCCCTGCTCGCGGGCGAGGCCGGTCTGCAGACCCTGCGCGAGGAGGGCCGGCCCCGGTCGGTCGTCGTCTGCGGCATGGGCGGGTCGGGGATCGCCGGCGACGTCCTGGCCGCGGTCGCCGGGCTGGGTGCTCCGGTGCCGATCCTCACCCATCGCGGCTACGGCCTGCCGGCCTGGGTCGGCGCGATGGACCTGGTGGTCGCCGTCTCCTGCAGCGGTTCCACCGAGGAGACGCTGTCGGCGCTGGAGGAGGCGGTCCGGCGGGGCTGCCGGCTGCTCGTCGTCGGCGGGCGTGGCACTCCCGTCGAGGGGCTCGCCCAGCGCGGGCGGGGCCTGTTCGTCCCGGTGACCCAGGGTCGCCAGCCGCGCGCGTCGATGTTCGCGCTGTCCACCCCGCTCGTCGTCGCCGGTCACGCGCTGGGGCTGCTGCAGGCCCCGCCCGAGGTGGTCGAGGCCACCGCGGTCCGGCTCGAGGAGGTCGCCGCCCGCTGCCGCCCCGACGCCGACAGCGTCGTCAACCCCGCGAAGCGGCTGGCGCTGGAACTCACCGGCACGGTGCCCGTGCTGTGGGGCACCTCGCCAATGGCCGGCACGGCGGCCTACCGCGCCGCCTGCCAGTTGAACGAGAACAGCAAGTACCCGGCCACGTGGGGCGCGCTGCCCGAGGCCAACCACAACCAGGTGGTGGCCTTCGACGGTCCCTTCGCCCGGGGGCTGCGCACCGACGACGACCTGTTCGCCGACCGCTCCGACGACGACGTCGAGCTGCCGTCACTGCACCTGGTGCTGCTGCGCGACACCGAGGAGCACCCCCAGGTGGCGCGGCGCGCCGACGTGAGCATCGAGCTCGCGCGCGAACGCGGCATCGGGGTGTCGGAGTTGCGGGCCGAGGGGACGAGCGCCTTCGAGCGGCTCGCCTCCCTGGTGGGCCTGCTCGACTGGGCCACCACCTACCTGGCGCTGGCCGAAGGCACCGACCCGACCCCCGTCGAGGCCATCACCGCCCTCAAGCAGAGGATCGCCCGATGAGCAGGAGCAGGGCATGAGTGCAGGCGGCGGGACCAAGGCGATCGTGGCGGCGCTCAGCGCCAACGCGGCCATCGCGGTCGCCAAGTTCGTCGGCTTCCTGGTCACCGGGTCGAGCTCGATGCTCGCCGAGTCGGTGCACTCTGTCGCCGACTCCGGCAACCAGGGGCTGCTGCTGCTGGGAGGTCGGCGCGCCAAACGCGCCGCGGACGCCGAGCACCCGTTCGGATACGGCCGCGAGCGCTACTTCTGGTCGTTCGTGGTCGCCCTCGTGCTGTTCACCCTCGGTGGGCTCTTCAGCCTCTACGAGGGGTTCCACAAGCTGCAGGAGGCGTCCGAGGGTGGCTCGCTCGACAGCCCGCTCGTCGCCGTCGGCATCCTGGTCTTCGCGATCCTGGCCGAGGGCTACAGCTTCCGCACCGCCGTGAAGGAGGCGACGCCGGAGAAGGGCGCGCAGTCCTGGTGGAGCTTCATCCGCACCTCCAAGAGCCCCGAGCTGCCGGTCGTGCTGCTCGAGGACCTCGGGGCGCTGGTCGGTCTCACGCTCGCGCTGATCGGTGTGGTGCTCGCCGCCGTGACGGGCGACCTGGTCTGGGACGCGCTCGGCACGATGGCCATCGGCGTCCTGCTGGTGATCATCGCGATCGTCCTCGTCATCGAGATGCGCGGCCTGCTGCTCGGGGAGAGCGCGAGCCCGGCCCAGGTGGCGCAGGTGCGGGAGGCCCTGGTCGGTGAGGGCATCGACCGGGTGATCCACCTGAAGACCCTGCACCTCGGGCCCGAGGAGCTGCTGGTCGCGGCGAAGATCGGCGTGCAGCCCGGCCTCGACGTCGAGGGCGTGGCCCGCGCCATCGACGCCGCCGAAGTCCGGGTGCGTGCCGTCGTGCCCATCGCCCGGGCCATGTACCTCGAGCCCGACCTCTACCGCGACAGCCTGAGCCCCAGCGCTCCGACGCCGTAGCGCGGCCGTGCTCCTGTCCGACGTCGCCGACCCCTCCCTGGCCGACGCCGGTCGGCGCCGGATCGCCTTCGCCGAGCGCGCGATGCCCGTGCTGGCCCGGCTGACGGAGCGCTTCACGGTCGACCGCCCGCTGGAGGGCCTGCGGCTCGCTGCCTGCATGCACGTGACCCCGGAGACGGCGGCGCTCGCCCGCGTCCTGCTGGCCGGCGGCGCCCAGGTGCACCTGGCGGCCTCCAACCCGCTGAGCACCCAGGACGACGTCGCAGCCGCGCTCGTGGCCCTCGGCGTCGGGGTGCATGCCCGGCACGGGGCCGACCACGACACCTACGCCCGGCACCTCGTGGCCGTCCTGGAGGCCCGGCCGCACCTGCTGCTCGACGACGGCTGTGACCTCGTCGGGGTCCTGCACGGAGCCCGCCCCGACCTGCTGGGCGGCGTGCGGGCCGCCTGCGAGGAGACCACCACCGGGGTGCTGCGGCTGCGCCAGATGCACGCCGACGGGGCGCTGCGGCTGCCGGTGGTCGCCGTGAACGACACCGCCGTCCAGCTGCTCGTCGCCAACCGGCACGGGACCGGCCAGTCGACGCTCGACGCCGTGGTCCGTTCCACCGGCACGCTCCTGGCCGGGTCCACCGTCGTGGTCGCGGGCTACGGCTGGTGCGGGTCCGGGGTGGCGACGCGGGCCCGCGGGCTGGGGGCATCGGTCGTGGTCACCGAGGTCGACCCGGTCCGCGCGCTGGAGGCGGTGCTCGACGGGCACCGGGTCATGCCGATGGGTCGGGCCGCCCGCTGGCCGACGTCGTTCATCACCACCACGGGCAGCCGCGGGGTGCTGCGGGCCGAGCACTTCGAGGCGATGAAGGACGGCGCGGTGCTCGCCAACGCCGGGCACTTCGACGTCGAGATCGACGTGCGCGGGCTCGCGGCGATGGCGGTGGAGGTGCGCCGGGTGCGTCCGCGGGTGGACGAGCACGTCCTGCCCGACGGCCGGCGGCTGCTCCTGCTCGCGCAGGGGCGGCTGGTGAACCTCTCGGCCGCCGACGGTCACCCGGCGGCGGTCATGGACGTGTCCTTCGCGGTGCAGGCCCTCACCCTGGAGCACCTGGCGGGCGTCGATCTGCCGCCGGGCGTGCACGCGGTGCCGCCCCGCATCGACGCCGAGGTCGCGCGGACCCGGCTGGCCGCCACCGGCGTCGGGATCGACGTGCTGACGCCGGCGCAGGAGGCGTACCTGAGCAGCTGGCGTGCCGTGCCGGTAGCTACCGCCTCGCCGGCGGCGTGGTCGAGCAGTTCCGCTGCGCGGCCGGCCCGCAGGGATGGCGCTACGTCGCCTCGCGTCCCGGGTGGTCGCTCGACCTCGCGGTCGACGCCTCGTGGCGGCCGGTGCGGCTGCTGATGAGCGTCGGCGGGGTCGAGCTGCGCGGCGGCGCCGTGGGGCCGGAGGCTCGTTTGGCGGCGCGGTCCGGACGAGCACTCCGCGAGGGCCGCGGGGTTCACCGGCGACAGCCCGGCGTTCGCGGTGGTGACCGCCCGCCTGCTCGGCCTCCAGGTCGGCGCCACCGCCCAGGTGCCGCTGGTCCGGCTGTCCGGCGCGCTCGGGGCGCTCACCGTGCACGAGGGCTGGGGGCGCACGGCCGGCGTCGAGGAGGCGGAGCGGTACGAGGTGGCCGACCTCGGGACCGCGGTGCGGCGCGAGGTGCACCTGGTCGGTGACGTCGTGGTCGCTGCGGACGGTGTCGAGCTGGCATCTCTGACACGTCCGTGACCGGGTTCACCTCCCTGGGCTGGCGACCTTGACACGTTCGCGGTAATGTCGTCGGCGATGACGACGCTCACGATCCACGAGGCCGCGCAGACCACCGGATGGTCTGCGCGGATGCTGCGGTACGTCGAGCAGCTCGGTCTCGTGGAGCCGCCGCGCTCGGCCTCGGGCTACCGGCTCTACGGCCCGGCCGAGCTGCAGCGGCTGCGCACGCTGCGTGAGCTGCTCGAGACCTCCGGCGCTCGAGCTCGGCGACGTCGGCCTGGCTCTCCGGCTCCGCCGGGAGCCCGAGCTGGCGGCGGCGATCGACGCGTGGTTCGAGGCGGAGCCCCGCCGACCTGTTGTCCCCAGCGTCGCGAACGACGGCGACTGGCTCCGCTTCGAGCAGGACAAGCACCAGCACCTGCTCGACACCCGATCCGCATGAAGGAGCACCTCATGACCACCCCCGCTGCCACGCTGACCCCAGGCCAGGACTTCAAGGTCGCCGACCTCTCCCTGGCCGAGTTCGGCCGCAAGGAGATCCGGCTCGCCGAGCACGAGATGCCCGGCCTCATGGCCATGCGCGCCGAGTTCGGCCCGAGCAAGCCGCTCGCGGGCGCCCGCATCACCGGCTCGCTGCACATGACCATCCAGACCGCCGTGCTCATCGAGACCCTCGTCGAGCTCGGCGCGCAGGTCCGCTGGGTCTCCTGCAACATCTTCTCCACCCAGGACCACGCCGCCGCCGCCGTCGCCGTCGGCCCGAACGGCACCGTCGACGACCCCGCGGGCGTGCCGGTCTTCGCCTGGAAGGGCGAGACGCTCGAGGAGTACTGGTGGTGCACCGAGCAGGTCGTCAACTGGCCCGACGGCGAGCGGCCCCAACATGATCCTCGACGACGGCGGCGACGTCACGCTGCTCGTCCACAAGGGCGTCGAGTTCGAGAAGGCCGGCGTCGTGCCGAGCACCGACGAGCGCACTCCGAGGAGTACGCCGTCATCCTCGACACCCTGCGCCGCTCGCTCGCCGAGGAGCCGCGAGCGCTTCACCAAGATCGCCGCCGGCATCAAGGGCGTCACCGAGGAGACCACCACCGGCGTCATGCGCCTGTACGAGTTCTTCAAGGCCGGCTCGCTGCTGTTCCCGGCCATCAACGTCAACGACTCCGTGACCAAGAGCAAGTTCGACAACCTCTACGGCTGCCGCCACTCGCTCGTCGACGGCATCTTCCGCGCCACCGACGTCATGCTCGCCGGCAAGACCGCCGTCGTCTGCGGCTTCGGCGACGTCGGCAAGGGCTCGGCCGAGTCGCTGCGCGCCCAGGGCGCCCGCGTCATCGTCACCGAGATCGACCCGATCTGCGCGCTGCAGGCGGCCATGCAGGGCTACCAGGTCGCCACGCTCGAGGACGTCCTCGAGCACCGCCGACGTCTTCATCACCACGACCGGCAACAAGGACATCATCATGGCCGAGGACATGGCCAAGATGAAGCACCAGGCGATCGTCGGCAACATCGGCCACTTCGACAACGAGATCGACATCGCCGGCCTGCAGAAGTACCCGAGCATCACGCGCAACAACATCAAGCCGCAGGTCGACGAGTGGGTCTTCGCGGACGGCCACTCGATCATCATGCTGAGCGAGGGTCGCCTGCTGAACCTCGGCAACGCGACCGGCCACCCGAGCTTCGTCATGAGCGCCTCGTTCACCAACCAGGTGCTCGCGCAGATCGAGCTCTTCACGAAGACCGACTCACTACCCGCTCGGCGTCTACGTGCTGCCGAAGCACCTGGACGAGAAGGTGGCCCGGCTGCACCTGGACGCCCTGAACGTCAAGCTCACGACGCTGCGCAAGGACCAGGCCGAGTACATCGGCGTCGACGTCGAGGGCCCGTACAAGAGCGAGATGTACCGCTACTAGACCGCTCTCCGCTGCCCGCGGGCAGTGCTCGTCGACCGGCCCGGCTCCCGTTCATGGGAGCCGGGCCGGCGGCGTCTGCCGGGGGGCCTGTCCTGCGGCGTTGCGTCAGGGTCCTGGGAGTTGGCCACGCGGGGAAGTCCCTGACGCAGGGGTTTTGGCTGGGGTGCGGCACGGGAGTCCGCGGGGCCCAGGACCCTCCGCGTTGCGTCAGGGTCCGGGGAGTTGGCCAGGCGGGGAGGTCCCTGACGCAGCGGTTGTGGCGGGGGTGCGGCCACCGGAGTCCGCGGGGCCCTGGACCCTTCACGTTGCGTCAGGGTCCTGGGAGTTGGCCGCGCGGGGAGGTCCCTGACGCAGTGGTTGTGGCGGGGGGTCCTCCCCAGGGTCTTCCACGTTGCGTCAGGGTCCTGGGAGTCCGCCGCACGGGGAAGTCCCTGACGCAAGCGAAGGGTGCGGGGGCGGCTCCGGCCGCCCGCGTCTACTCCCGAATGCCCCGCCCCCGCGCAGGAATGCGCAGGTGGGCGTCGAAGCCTTCGCCCGTGCGCCGTCCCCTCGCCGTCCTGCTCGCCGCTCTCTTTCTCCCGGCCGCCCTGCTGCTCCCGGCGCAGGCTGCCCAGGACGAGCGGGGCACCTACCCCGCCCCGGGCGCCGTCGGCGCCCGCGACTACCTGCTGCACGTGCCTGACGCCGTCCGGATGCTGCCGCCAGGGCAGACCGCGCCGCTGGTGGTCTTCCTGCACGGCTGCCAGCAGACGGCGGCCGACGTCGCGGTGGGGACGAGGTTCTCCCGGCTCGCCGACCAGGAGGGGTTCGTCGTCCTGTACCCGGAGCAGCGTCGCCCGGCCGGCAGCACGGCGCCCCTGGCCGACGGCAATGGGGCCGGATGCTGGAACTGGTTCCTGCCCGAGCACCAGGGGCGCGGTGCGGGTGAGCCCGCCACCCTCGCCGGCCTGACCCGCGAGGTGACCGCGCGGCTGCCGGTGGACCCGCGACGGGTGTACGTCACCGGTATCTCTGCCGGCGCCGACATGGCCACCGTGCTGGGGGCCACCTACCCCGACCTGTTCGCCGCCGTGGCTCCCGTCGCAGGGTGTGCCTATGCGGCGTGCAGCGACGGGCGCGGCACGGCTGCCTATGCGGCCATGGGCGAGCGCCGCCGCGTCGTGCCCGCGTTCGTGGTGCAGGGCACCGCCGATGTCGTGAACAACGCGGCCATGGGGGCGAGCGCGCTGCAGCAGTGGCTCGGTACCGACGACCTCGCCGACGACGGCCTGGCCAACGGATCGGTGCCGCAGCAGCCGACCTCGACCGTGCACGAGGGGGTGGCCCCGTCCGCGGTCGGTGCCCCCGGCGACCCCTGCGCGGGCAGCTACCGCCTGCCGTGTCTGGCCGGAGCCGGTCTGCGCTATCCGACGACCAGGCTCGGCTACGCGGACACCTCCGGCCGGGTGGTGGTCGAGGCCCTGATCGTGCACGGCCTGAACCACGCCTACTCCGGCGGGGACCCGACCGGAACGTTCGTCGATCCCGCCGGACCGGACCTCACGAGGGAGATCTGGTCGTTCTTCCACGACCGCACCTTGTGAGATCTCCAAGACGATGGCGCACAGTCGCCTGATCGGGGCACAGGAGTCGGCGTCGTCGTGGCGAACCTCACTCCGACGACGACCCAGGGGGACACGTGCGACGAGGCACTCCGATCGCTGCGGCACTGGTGCTGTCCGGACTGCTGGCGGCCTGCACCAGCGCCCCGGCGGCGCCGGACGCGCTCGGCCAGGACGGCTCCTCGCTGAGCCAGGACGGCACCGGGCAGGACGGCACCGGGCAGGACGGCACGGGCCAGGACGGCACGGGCCAAACCGGCACCGGGCAGACCGGGACCGGGCAGGACGGCACGGGGCAGGACGGCACGGGGTCGGCCGCCGGTGACAGCCCGACCGGGAACGACCCGGCCGGTGCGCCGGTGTCCGGCGCCGGCTCGGAGAGTGCCGGCTCGAACGGCCCCGCCTCGAACGGCGGCGGCTCGAACGGCAGCGGCTCGGGTTCCCGGTCAGGCGGCGCCGCTGCCCCCGGGACGGCGACCGGTGCCTCCCGGGCGGGCACACCGGGCTCGGGGACGAGCGGTGCAGGCGGCGGCACGAGGTCCGGCGGAGCCGGCTCCGCACCGGTACGGAGCACGCTCTTCACACCGGGGGAGGACCGCATCGGCATCACCCCGACGTCGATCACGATGTGCGCGCACGCCGCCCTCACCTACGGCGCGGCCTTCAACACCAGCGCCGACGACTTCAACGTCTTCTGGACCGCGGTCAACACCGAGCAGGGCGGGGTCTACGGCCGCAAGGTCGGCGTCACCTACGAGAACGACAACTACACGCCGACCGACGCCGTCGCGGCGGCCGCGCGCCTGCAAGGCCAAGAAGCCCGTTCCTCCTGCTCGGCGGCATCGGCTTCGACCAGATCCCGGCGGTGCGCAACTACGCCGAGACCAACCACCTGCTCTACCTCCACCACACCGCCACGATCGAGGGCAGCGCAGGGCAGAAGTACTCCTTCACCGCGCTGCCGACCGTCGAGCGGACGGGCGAGGCCTTCGCCCAGCTCGCCGTCGAGAAGTTCCGCGGCAAGAAGATCGGCATCATCAAGCGCGACAGCCCCAACTGGGAGCCCGGCGTCGTGGCCTTCAAGAAGGTGGCCAGGGCCAACGGGCTGAAGATCGTCGCCGAGCGGGAGGTCGCGGCGAACAAGGGCAACTACACCGACGAGATCCTGGCCATGCGCAACGCCGGCGCGGAGGTCGTGTGGGGCTGGGAGAACGCGCTGATCTCCACCCAGATCCTCAAGCAGGCCAAGGCCCAGAACTACAGCCCGAACTGGTTGCTGTTCCCGTTCAACCTCACCAGCCAGACGCTCGGCGATGACGCCCTCGAGCCCGCCGCTCGACGGCGTCGCGATGTACACGGCGTACAGCAAGGGCGACTGCAGCGGCAGCTTCGCGCGCGTACGCCGACGACATCGAAGCTGTTCGAGGAGCAGTACGCGAAGTACGACCCCGACATCGACCTCGGCGGCGTCGGCGGTGACCTGCTGTTCCTCAACTGGCAGGCGCAGAAGGGGCTGTACGACATGCTGCTCGCCTGCGGCAAGGACTGCACCCGCAACCGGTTCGTCGACATCCTGACCAGCCTACACGCAAGCGGCCCGACTCAGCAGCGCCTGCCCGCTCGACTTCACCCGGGGCGACCGGCCACCACGGGTCGGACTCGCTGGTCGTTCATGCAGACCTACAAGTCACCCTCGGGCAAGGTCAACTGGCGCAACACCAAGGCCTGCGTCGGGCCGGCCTGATGGGCCAGGTCCTCGTCCTCGGGCTGATCTCCGGCGGCATCTACGCGCTGTTCGCGCTCGGCATCGTGCTGGTCACCGGGGCACCGGCGTGCTGACCTTCGCCGGCGGCGAGGTCGGCACCGCCGGCCTGTTCCTCGCCGCCTTCCTGGTCGCCGACCGTGGCCTGCCCTGGGTCGTCGGGGCCGTCGCGGCGCTGGCGTTCGGGGTGGCGGTGGGCTGCCTGTTCGAGGTGCTCGTCGTCCGGCGCATGACCGGCGTCGGACCCGGTAAGCATCTCGGTCGCCACCGTCGGCCTCGGCCTGTTCCTGCTGGCGTGCGAGTTCAAGTTCGCCGGCGAGAGCCCGCGCCAGCTCGCCGGACCGGTCGACGGCGGGATCGGCATCGCCGGCGTCATCGTGACGCCGACCCAGATCGCGGCGCTCGTGCTCGGCCGTCGCGCTGGGCTTCGGCCTGCAGGCTGTCCTGCGCCGCACCGACTTCGGCCTGGGCATCCTGGCGGCGGCGCAGGACCCGGCCGCCGTCCGGCTGGTCGGCGTCCCGCTGTCCCGCATCAGCCTCACCATCTGGGGGGCCGGAGCGGCGCTGGCCGTCGGCGCCAGCCTGCTCGTCGAGCCCACGGTCGGGGTGTTCACGCCGGGCTACGCCAGCGAGCTCTACGTCGTCGGGCTGGCCGCTGCCGTCATCGGCGGCCTGACAGCCTGCCCGGCGCAGTGGTCGGCGGGGTCTGCCTGGGGCTCGCTGAGTCGGCGGCGACGCGCTACCTCGGCGAGGCCGGGATCCCCGGCCTGCGCTACGTCGTCGTGCTCGGGGTGCTGCTCGCCGTCCTGCTCGGCCGGCAGACCTGCCCGCAGCTGACGGCGCCGGCTCGGCCCGCCGGCGAGCATGAGCCCCGACCGACGGCGGCCGCGGCATGAGGCTGTCCTCCCGGCATCCTGGTCGCCCTGGTGCTCGCGGCCCTGCTGCCGCCTGACGCTCGGGCACGTGCTGCTGTCGGACAAGAACGCGCTGCTCGCTTGCGGCCGCCTGCGCGTTCGCGATCGCCGCCCTGTCGCTGAACGTGCTATGGGCTACGCCGGCCAGATCTCGCTGGGCCAGTTCGCGTTCGTCGGCGTCGGGTGCGTTCACGACCGGCATCGTCACCGGCGTCGACCAGCTGCGGCTCCCGTGGCTGCGTGGGGCTGGTCCTGTCGGCCGTCGTCGGCGGGCTTGTCGCCTTCCTCGTCGGGCTCCCCGCGCTGCGGCTGCGCGGGCTGTACCTCGCCGTCGTCACCGTCGGCCGTCGCCTACGCCGGATCGCAGTCGCTGTTCCGGGTGCGAGGCCATCGGCGGCGGGTCGGCCGGCAAGGTGACGCCCCGCCCCTACGTCGGCGACACCGCGATCGCCAGCGACCAGGCGTTCCTGGCCGTCGCCGCGGTGCTGCTCGTCCTGATCTGGCAGCTGGACGTGAACCTCACCCGCTCCCGGCTCGGCCGGGCCTTCCAGGCGGTCAGCGCCGACGAGGCGGTCGCGGAGTCGTTCGGCGTCGACGTCGTCCGGTACAAGCTGCTTGCCTTCACGATCTCGGGGGCGGTGGCCGGGGTTGCCGGTTCGGTGTTCGGGACGGCCTACGGCACGGTCACCGGCGCCACCTTCGACTACGCCCGCTCGCTGCTGCTGGTCGTCATCGTGGTCATCGGCGGCCTGGGCAGCCGGTGGGGGGTGGTGACCGCCGCCCTGTTCGCCACCCTGCTGCCCGACCTGCTCGTCAGCGTCTTCGGCGACGGCATCCGCGGGACCGACCTCATCCTGAACGCCGCACTCCTCATGTACACCCTCGCCCGCCACCCCGGCGGCTTCGCCGGGGCGGTGGAGGAGGGTCGCGAGACGCGGGCCCGCAGGAAGGGTGGCGAGCCGCCGCTGCCGCCCACCCGGCCGAACCTGCCCTCGCTCACCCGCCCGGCCGGGATGCCCCCGCTCGCGACGGCCGGCCGGGGGGTGCCGGTGCTGCAGGCCACGGGTATCAGCGTCCGCTTCGGCGGCCTGCAGGCGGTCGACGGCGCGGACCTGCGGGTGGACCGCGGCACCATCGTCGGCCTCATGGGCCCCAACGGGGCCGGGAAGACCACGCTGTTCAACGCCCTCACCGGTGCGCTCACCCCCGACGCCGGCACCGTCGAGCTGCTCGGTCGGGACGTGTCGGCCCTGCCGGCGCACCAGCGCGCGGCCCTCGGCATGGGCCGCACGTTCCAGCTGATCGGGCTGGCCAAGGAGCAGTCGGTCTACGAGAACCTGCTGCTCGCCCAGCACCTGGCCGCCCCCTACGGGGTCGTGTCGGCGCTGACGATGACCGGACCGGCGCGCTGGTACGAGCGCGACCTGCGGGCCCGCGCCGACGAGGTGCTCGAGGGCCTGGGCTTCGGCCGGTTCCGCGACACCCGGGTCGGTCGGCTGTCGCACGGCCAGCAGCGGATCGTCGAGATCGGCTGCGCGCTCGTCACCTCGCCCGAGCTGGTCATGCTGGACGAGCCCAGTGCCGGCATGAGCCCGGCCGCCGCCGAGGACCTCGCGGCCACCCTGGTCGACGTCCGCGACCGGCTGGGGCGCACGGTCCTGCTGATCGAGCACAACGTGCCGCTGGTGCTCGACGTCGCCGACGAGCTGTACGTCATGGCTGCCGGCCGCGTGCTCGCCGACGGCGAGCCGGTGGAGGTCGTCCAGCGCCCCGAGGTGGTCACCGCCTACCTCGGCACCGCCCCCGCCCAGGAGGTCTTCGCGTGAGCGAGCCGCTGCTGGAGGTGCAGGACGTGACCGCCGGCTTCGGCGCCACCACGGTGCTGCACGGCATCACGTTCTCGGTCCCGGCCGGCAGCATCGCCGGCGTCTTCGGTCTCAACGGTGCCGGCAAGAGCGTGACCATGAAGACCCTCGCCGGCATCGTCCCGGCCCGGTCGGGACGCATCCTGCTGCAGGGCGAGGACGTCACCCGATGGTCGCCGGAGAAGCGCGTGGCGGCGGGCATGGGCCACGTCCCACAGGGCCGCCAGGTGTTCCCCCGGCTGACCGTCGAGGAGAACCTGCGGCTCGGCGCCTACACCCTGCGCCGCCGGGACCGCCGCCGCTACCCCGCCGCGCTCGACGGCGTCTACGACCGCTTCCCGGTGCTGCGCGAACGGCGCACGCAGCTGGCCGGGACGATGTCCGGCGGGCAGCAGGCCTCGCTGTCGGTGGGCCGGGCGCTCATCAACGAGCCGTCGCTGGTGCTCGTCGACGAGCCCAGCGCGGGGCTGTCGCCGGTCGCCCAGCTCGAGCTCAACGCCGTGCTCCAGACGGTCGCCGACAGCGGCGTCACGATGGTGCTCGTCGAGCAGAACGTCGCCTTCGGACTGTCCCTGGTCGACACCGCCCATCTGCTCCAGACCGGCGTCGTTGTCCAACTCGGCGCGTGTCGACGAGCTCGACGAGCAGACGCTCGCCACGCACCTCGGCATCGGCCGGGTGCTCCAGGCCGCCACCGGTCGCGCGCTGGCCGCGCGTCAGGATGTGCCCGTCCAGAGAGGCCCCCGCCGTGCACCTCGAGCGTCCTGACGGAGCGAGGATCAGCTGGACCAGCGACGGCGACGACGCGGCGCCTCCGGTCCTGCTGGTCATGGGCCTGGCCTATCCGGCGCAGATGTGGTTCCGGCTCGTCCCGGCGTTGGCCGCGCGGTACCGGGTGCTGCGGGTCGACAACCGCGGGGCCGGCCTGACCGGTGACGCCCCCGGGGCGCCCTACACCGTGCCGACCATGGCCGGCGACTGCCTGGCCGTCCTCGACGCCGCCGGCGTCGACCGGGCCCACGTCGTCGGCATCTCGATGGGCGGGCTGATCAGCCAGGAGATCGTCCACGCTGCACCGGAGCGGGTGCGCTCGCTGTGCCTGATGGCCACCCACGCCGGTACCGCCCACGCCGTCTGGGACCCCGAGGCCCTCGCCATGCTGGGCAACCGGGGCGAGATGACGCCGCAGGAGGCGGCCGAGCAGTCGATCCCGTTCAACTACGCCCCGACGACGCCACGGGAGCGGATGGAGCAGGACTGGGCGGTACGCCTACCGCTGGCCACGACCCCGGCCGGCTACCTGGCGCAGCTGACCGGCGCCTCGACATGGGACGGCTACGACCGGCTCGCCACCATCACCACGCCGACGCTGGTCGTGCACGGGACGCTCGACCGCCTGGTGCCCCCCGCGAACGGCACGATGATCGCCGAGCGCATCCCCGGCGCGCGGCTGTCCATGGTCGAGCAGGCGAACCACCTGCTGATGACCGACCAGCCGGAGCAGGTGGGCGAGCTGCTCGCGGGCTGGCTGGACGAGCACGGGTGAGACCGGTCCTGCGGCCGGTACCGCCGTGAGCCTCAGGTCGGCTGACCGCACCGGCGTGTCGCCGTCGTCCCTGCCGCAGCCGGCCGGCCCTGGCTACGGTCACCCGACCGACCGGGGACGCCGGCCGGCCCGGCAGGGGGTGGACGGTCTGGAGCGGGTGCTGGCCGAGCGCGTGCTGGACGACCTCGACCCCCTCCTGGACCGGCTCGAGGTCGCGTTCTGCGAAGAGATCCCCGAGTACGCCGACCTGACCCCGGCGGAGATGCGCCGGGAGGTGCTGCCGGTGTCGCGCCGGCTCGTCACGGTGTTCCTCGACTGCGCCGCCTCGTCACGGTCGCTGACGCCCCGTGAGCTGGCCGCGTTCGAGCAGTCCGGCCGGGACCGACTCGCCATGGGCCTGCCGCTCGACAGCGTCATGCACGCGTTCCGGATCGCCGGTCGTGAGTCCTGGGCCTCGGTCTGCGCGGCGCTGCAGCCCGGGGAGGAGCCACTGCTGGCCGACCTCGCCAGCCGATGGATGGACGTCGTCGACCGCACCTCGACCGTGCTCGCACGGGCCTATCTCGCCGCCAGCCACGAGCGTCTGCGCGATCTCGACGCCCGCCGCCGCGAGCTGGTCGAGGCGCTGCTCACCGCCGACGATCCGGCTGAGGTCGCGGCCGTCTCCCTGCGCTTCTCGACCGTGCTGTCCCCGGCCTACGTCCCGGTGCTGGTGGCGGGGGCCGGTGCCGTCTCGGGCATTGATGTCCTGCTCGCCGCGGCTCCCGCAGGGACGCTCGGTGGGCACCGCGGGGAGCGGGTGCTGCTGCTGGTGCCGACCCGTCTCGACGTCCCGCTGCGCCGACCCCGGGCCCTCGTGGCCTGGGGCCGGGCCGCTGTCTGCGGCCCGGCTCTGCGCGCCGAGGTGACGAGTGTCGAGCAGCTTCTCGGCACCGCCCTGGCGCAGGGGCGCCACGAGGGGGCCTTCGGCCCGGACGACCTGCTGGTCGAGCAGCTGCTGCTGGGGAACGCCCGGGTGGCCGACGCCCTGCGCCGTCGGGTGCTCGACGTGCTGCGCGCCCGCGACGACGTCCTCGTCGAGACCCTCGCCAGCTATCTCGAGACCGGGTCGGTCCCCGAGACGGCCCGGCGCGGACACGTGCACCCGAACACGGTGAGCTACCGCCTGGGTCGGGTCCGGGAGCTCACCGACCTCGATCCCCGGATCCCCCGCGACGCGGCGCTGCTGGTTCTGGGTCTCGGTCTGCCCCGCTGACGCGGGCCTGGGGGAGTTCCTGACGCAGGCGGCGACCGGGGAGCGGCGCCCGTCCCTTCGCCCTCCCCTCAGCCAGGCAGGGTGAAGGGGCCGGAGGTGGGGGGCGCCGGCGCGGACCCTCGCTCCGCCGGCGCAGGCTCTCGCTCCGCCGGCGTAGACCCGGACGCCGGCACCGGGACGCCCGGTGCAGAGACCTCGTACCCCTGCGCGGCGAGGCGCTGCTGCTCCCGCCGGGTCCGCTCCGACAGGACGGCCGACAGCACGGCCCACCCGGGGGCGTCGGCCGGTGGCGGCGGGCTGATCCGCGTCAGGACGTCCGTCACCAGCCGCGAGCCGAGGTCCTCGCGGGCCGCCGGCGTGAGCTCAGCCGACCGGGACAGGAACTGCCGGGCCTGCAGCGCGAGTGCGTCCGGAAGGCCGCTCAGCTCCGCCGACGCCGCCCAGGCGGCCAGCGCCGGCGGCATGACGGCGACCGAGCCGCCCCGCGCCGGGACGCGCTCCTGGAGGACGACCGTGCCGGCGAGCAGGTCGCCGATCCGCTTGCCCGACGGGTGCAGCAGCGAGCAGACCACCCCCCCGAGGAACAGCGTGATGCCGGGCCGCTCGAGGAACGCCCCGGCAAGCCCGCGGACGAGGGCCTGCCGGAAACCGATGGGTCCGCCGTCGTCACGGACGGTACGAAGCCCCAGGGCCGCCTTGCCCGGGGTGCGCCCCCGCAGCGCTGTCTCGAAGGCCACCGGGTAGACCACCAGGGCGAGGACGAGGACGAGGACGCCGACCGCTGCCTGCGCGGCCTCCGAGCCCCCACCGCCGACCAGACCCGCCAGCAGGGTGAGTCCGACCAGGAGCAGCACCTGGAGCAGCGCGTCGAGCGCCGCGGCCACGATCCGGGACGGCAGCGCCGCGGGGCGCAGGTCGAGCACGACCGCCTCGCCGGTGACCAGCTGGTTCACCCCGGACTCCCCCCTGCGCGGACACCCGGCAGGGACCGGTGCGCCCCCTAGTCTGCCTGCGATGGACCTCGACGCGTACGTGAGCGCACACCGCGGGGAGTGGGACCGGCTCGAGCAGCTGCTCGGACGGGCCCGCCGCCCCCGCCGGCTGTCGGGCGAGCAGGTCGACGCCGTCGTCGACCTCTATCAGCGGACCGCGACGCACCTGTCGGTGGTGCAGAGCGCGGGAAGGGACCCCCAGCTGGTCGCCCGGCTGTCCGGTCTGGTCGCTCGCGCGCGGGCCGCCGTCGCCGGGACCCGCCAGCCCGCGCTGCAGGACGTCTCGCGCTTCCTGCGGGTCGACTTCCCGGCCATCTGCTACCGGACCCGCTGGTGGTGGGGGCTGTCGGCGCTCGCCTTCGTGGTGGTCGGCCTGGCGGTGGGCGCCTTCGTCGAGAGCTCCCCGGCGGTGCAGGCGTCCATCGCCGGTCCGGACGAGATCCGCCAGCTCGTGGAGCA
Organism: uncultured Actinomycetota bacterium; assembly: GCA_963761695.1. GTDB lineage: Bacteria > Actinomycetota > Actinomycetes > Mycobacteriales > SCTD01 > RYN-122. The sequence continues at coordinate 293,851 of CAVXIB010000015.1, forward strand.
GGACTTCGAGGGCTACTACAGCTCGGCGCCCGCCGAGGACTTCGCCGCCCGCGTCTTCACCAACAACGCCTACGTGGCGGCGCAGGCCATTCTCTTCGGCGTCCTGCTCGGCATCCCCGTGCTGTACGTGCTGGTCACGAACGCCCTGAACGTCGGCGTCGCCGGAGGGCTCATGGCCGCCAACGACCGGCTGGGCCTGTTCTTCGGCCTGATCCTTCCGCACGGGCTGCTCGAGCTGACGGCGGTCTTCGTCGCCTGCGGCCTCGGGCTCAAGCTCGGCTGGACGGTGGTCGACCCGGGCCGCCGGTCCCGCAGCCAGGCGCTCGCCGAGGAGGGCCGGGCGCTGGTCAGCGGCGCCCTCGGGCTGGCGCTCGTGCTGTTCGTCAGCGGCCTTGTCGAGGGGTTCGTGACCCCCAGCGGTCTGCCCACCTGGGCACGGATCGGCATCGGGGTGACCGTCGAGCTGCTCTTCCTGGCCTGGGTGTTCGGTCCGGGGCGCCGCGCCGTGCGCGCTGGGCTCACCGGGGACGTCTCGGCGCAGCAGCGCGGCGACGTCCTGCCCACGGCATGAGCAGCAACGGCGCCGGGCACCACCGGAACGCCCGGTGAACCTGGTCCTGTGGGACCTCGACGGCACGCTCCTGCGCGCCGGAGCGGTCAGCCGCGACGCGTTCGAGGCGGCGTTCGAGGCCGTGGTCGGACGGCTCCCGACCGCCTCGGCGCAGGTGTCGTTCGCGGGCCGGACCGACCCGTGGATCGCGGCGGAGGTCTGCCGCGCCGAGGGGGTCGACGCCGCGCTGGGCACCGCCCTGCTCGAGCGGCTGCCGCACGAGCTGCAGGCGCGGTCGGCCCGGCTGGCCACCGAGGGGGTCGTGCTCCCGCACGCGCGGGCGACCCTGGAGGCGCTGGCCGGGCTCGGCTGGCACCAGGGGGTGGTCACCGGCAACCTGCGGGCCACCGCCCGGACGAAGGTCACCAGCCTCGGGCTGCACCCGCGGCTGGACCTCTCGGCGTCGGCCTACGGCGACGACGCCCCGACGCGGGACCACCTCGTGCCGCTGGCGATCGCCCGGGCCGGCCGCGACGCCCGCCACACCTGGGTGGTGGGGGACACCGCGCACGACCTCGCCTGCGCGCGGGCGGGCGGGGTGCGCTGCCTGCTGGTGGCTACGGGAGGTGCGTCCCTGGCCGAGCTCGCCGCCCTCGGCCCCGACGCCGTGCTGCCCGACCTCGAGGGCGCCGTCGACATCCTCACGTCCTGAGCCGGCGCCGACGCCGGAGCCCGACGCCCGAGCCCGACGCCGGAGCCCGGCCCGGAGCCGGAGCCAGGACGTCGGGAGTCCTCAGCGCCAGCCGGCGTCGTCGACCCCGCCGGGGACGTCGGCTGAGCCGTCGTAGGGCGTCCGCGTGTAGACGAACGTCGCGAGGCGCAGCTCACGGGGCCCCACCTGCAGGACCTCGCCGGCGAAGTAGCCGTCCAGGCCGACCCAGCGACCGTCCTCCAGCGGCCGGAACCGGGACGCCCGCCCCGGCCGGCCCAGGCCGGACAGGTGCAGGAGCCCACCGGCGACCGCGCGCAGCACGTACGGCGACGGACCCCAGAACCACGGGCCGAGGACGTCGAGCGGCACCGGGGCGGGAGCGGGCGACCACGCGTCGACGACGTGCGGCTCGGCCGAGCGGACGACGTCGAGCAGACGTCCCACCACGCCGAGGTCCACGCCGGATGTGCTGTTGGCCAGGGCGACGCCGCCGATCCGCTCGGTGCGGTCGACGAGCACCATGGCCAGGAAGCCCGGCATCGAGCCGCCGTGGCCGACCAGGGTGTGGCCGTCGGCGCGCTGCACCTGCAGCCCCAGGCCGTACGACGACCAGCCGGGTGAGGAGGAGTCGATCCCGGCCGGCTCGGACATCTCCTCCAGCGTGCTGTCGGCGAGCACGTCGGCGGTGTCGCCGAGCAGGAAGGCAGCGAACCGCCCGAGATCGGTGAGGGTGGCCCACAGCTGCCCGGCGGGCGCCATGGCTCCGGCGTCGTGCTCGGGCTCGGGGAGCACGACGTCGGCCCAGGGGTGCACCGCGGTGCCGGTCGCCGCGGGGGCGACCGGGCGCGGGGTGGTCCGCGTCATGCCCAGAGGCAGCAGCACCTCGTCGCGGACCACCTCCGACCACCGGCGGCCCCGGGCGCGGGCGACCACCTCGCCGAGCAGCCCGTATCCGAGGTTGGAGTAGTGGAAGCGCCGTCCCGCGGCCAGCACCCGGTCGGCGTCGGACAGGCCGAGGGCGTCCAGCGCGCCGCCCTCGGTGCGCTCCCACCACGCGCCGGGGCTCTCCGCGCCGACGCCTCCCACGTGGGCCAGCAGCTGCCCGACGGTGCGCCGCCCGAAGGGCGTCCCGGGCAGGTGGTCCTCGAGCGCGTCGTCGAGCTCGAGCCGCCCCTCGTCCCGCAGCCGCAGGACGGCGACGGCGGTCACGGTCTTGGTGATCGACCCCAGCCGGTACTGGACGTCGTGGTGCGGCGCGGCCACCTCACCCCGTCCGCAGGACCAGGCCAGACCGCCGTCCCGGACGACCCCGGCCACCAGGGAGGGCGCCCGGCCATCGCGCTGCGCGCGGGCGACGAGGGGGAGCAGTCGGGCACAGGTGCTGGGCAGCAGGGCGGTCACTCCGGGGAGGCTAGAACGTCCACCACGCAGGCCCCGCGGGCCCTACAGTGCCGATGCCGTCGGGGAGGGGTGCACGTGATCGAGGACGCGGTCCGGCTGCGCGCCGTCGACGCGGCCCGCGACGTCGTGTCCCGTCCGCAGTCCGCGCTGTCGCGCCTGACCGCCGTCGCCGCGCGGGTCACGCACAGCCGGTTCGCCTTCCTGTCGCTGGTGGCCGGCGACGTCGAGGTCATCGTGTCGGCAGCCGGCGCGGGCGGCGCAACGCTGCCGGCAAGCCTGCCGGTGGAGCAGTCGATGTGCCAGCACGTCGTCCGGGACGGCCGGCAGCTCCTGGTACCGGACCTCGCCGCGCACCCTGCGTTCCGCGACCTGGTCGAGGTGCGGGAGCTCGGGATGCGCAGCTACGCGGGCTCCCCGGTGCTGACCGCCGAGGGCGTCGTCCTGGGCGGCCTGTGCGTGGCCGACGACGTCGTGCGGCAGTGGAGCCTGGACGACGCCCTGCTGCTCGGCGACCTCGCCGGGGCGGCCTCCAGTGAGCTGTCCTCGCAGGTGCTGCTGCTGCAGCTGCGCGCCGCCCGCGACGCCGAGCGGGCCCGGGCCGACCAGCAGGCCGCCCTGCACCGCATCGCCTCGGCCGTGGTGCGGGGCGAGCTTCCGCAGCGGGTCCTGCAGCAGGCGGCGGACGAGCTGGTGCGCCTGCTCGACGCCCGGGCCGCCCTCGTGCTGAGGTTCCGGCCGGACGGCGGCACCTCCGTGGTGGTCACGGCCGGTCCGGTCGCGGTCACCTCACAGGCCTGGACCTGGTTCAGCCGGGTGCTCGAGGCGCGCGGGGCCGACGGGCCGCCCGACGACGAGCTCCCCTGTGCCGCGGTCCCCATCGAGGTCAGCGGCCGCACCTGGGGGACGCTCGTGCTGGTGCTCGGCCCGGAGGGCACGCGCGGACGGGTCGAGCAGCTGACCCAGCTGGCCGACTTCCTCGCCCTCGTGCTGGTCCACGCCGAGGCCCAGCTGCAGCTGACCAGGATGGCGCGCACCGACCCGCTGACGGGCGCCGCCAACCGTCGTGTCTTCGAGGAGCGCCTGACCCAGGAGCTGCACCGGTGCCGGGCCACCGGTGAGCAGGTCCTGGTGGCCCTGCTCGACGTCGACCGGTTCAAGCGGATCAACGACGAGCACGGCCACGACCGCGGCGACGCCGTGCTGCGGGCGCTGACGGAGCGGATCGGGGAGGAGCTCGGGGCGCAGGACCTGCTGGCGCGGCTCGGCGGCGACGAGTGGGCGCTGCTGCTGCCCTCACCGGTGGATGCGCGCGACGCCCTCGAGCGGGTGCGCCGCGCCGTCGCCGCCGAGCCGCTGGCCGACGTCGCCGTCACCGTGACGGTCGGTGGCGTCCTGGTCGACGGGCAGACCACCCACGCGCAGGCGCTGCGCAGCGCCGACGCCGCCCTGTACGACGCGAAGGCGCGAGGCCGCGACCGCGTCGTGCTGGCCTGACCGCTGACCGCTCCGGACCGGGGTGGCTGATCAGGGTGGCTGCCGGCGGACCCGTCAGAGGCGGCCGGCGGCCTTGAGCGACAGGTAGGCGTCGGCGAGGGCGGGCGCCAGCGTCGCCGGCGGCGCGTCGACGACCTCCACACCGCGCCGGCGCAGCAGCGCGGTGAGTCGTTCGCGCTCTCCGCGGGCGCGCTCGGCGGCGGCGGCGTCGTAGACCGCAGCGGCGTCGCCACGGCCGGCTGCCATCTCCTCCACACGGGGGTCGGCGACGGCCGCCACCACCACGGTGTGCCGCGCGGTGAGCGAGCCCAGCACCGGCAGCAGGCCGTCCTCGAGCGGCGCGGTCTCCAGCGAGGTGAACAGCACCACGAGGCTGCGGCGGCGGGACCGCCGGAGCACCTCGGCGACCGTGCGGCGGTGGTCGGTCTCGACCAGCGCCGGTTCCAGCCCGGCCATGACGTCGACCAGGCGCGGGAGGACGTCGGCCCGGCCCGCGCCCTCGACGGCGCCGCGCAGCACGCGGTCGACGGCCAGCAGGTCGATGCGGTCGCCGGCCCGGGTCGCGAGGGCCGCCAGCAGGAGGGCGGCGTCGAGCGAGGCGTCCAGGCGCGGGGCGTCCCCGACCCGCCCCGCCGAGGTCCGGCCGGTGTCGAGCACGAGCAGCAGCCGGCGGTCGCGCTCGGGGCGCCAGGTGCGCACGACGGTCTCGGTGCGGCGGGCGGTGGCCCGCCAGTCGATCGAGCGGACGTCGTCGCCGTCGACGTACTCGCGCAGCGCGTCGAACTCGGTGCCCTGGCCGCGGACCCGCGCCGCGACCTGGCCGTCGAGCAGCCGCAGCCTGGCCAGCTTCTCCGGCAGGAAGCGTCGCGAGGTGAAGGGCGGCTGCACCCGCAGCCGCCAGGACACCACGTGCCGGCCCTGCCGGGCGGCGACGCCGAGCGGCCCCACCGAGCGGACGGTGACCCGGTCGGGCTCACGGTCGCCGCGGCGGGTGGGCAGCAGGGACGTGGTCAGTGCCCGGCGCTCACCCGGCGGGACGTCGAGCGGCTGGCTACGCGGACCGGCCCCGGCCGAGGGCACCCAGGCGTCGCGGACGACGCCGCGCACCCGCCGCGACCCGCCGTTGACGAACGACAGGGTGACCTGCGCCGTCTCGCCGAGCCGGCAGGCGGTCGCGCCGGAGCGGCTGACCTGCAGCGACGACACCGGCCCGGCGAGGACGACGTCGGCCAGCACCGCCGCGAGCAGGGCCACCAGCAGCACGAGCACCGTCGTGGTCGACGGCAGCAGTACCACGGGGACGAGCGCCAGCAGCGCGAGCAGCGCGGCCCGCCCGGTGAGCGCCACGTCTAGCGCGGCACCGGCACCGACGACAGGACGCCCTCGAGCACGCCCTCGGCCGTGACGCCCTCGAGCTCGGCCTCGGGCCGCAGCGACACCCGATGCCGCAGCGTGGGTCGGGCCAGCGCCTTGACGTCGTCGGGCGTCACGTAGTCGCGACCGGACAACCACGCCCAGGCCTTGCTGGTGGCCAGCAGGGCGGTCGAGCCGCGCGGCGACACGCCCAGCTGCAGCGACGGCGAGACGCGGGTGGCCCGGCAGACGTCGACGACGTAGCCGAGCACCTCCGGGGAGACCGTGACCGCGCGGACGGCGGCCCGCCCGGCGGCCAGCTCGGCCGGCCCCGCGACGGCGTCCAGCCCGGACAGGTCGCGGGGGTCGAAGCCGGCGTCGTGGGCGGCCAGCACCCGCACCTCGTCCTCGCGCTGGGGGAGCGGGACGGTGAGCTTGAGCAGGAAACGGTCCAGCTGCGCCTCGGGCAGCGGGTAGGTGCCCTCGTACTCGACCGGGTTCTGGGTGGCCACGACGACGAACGGGTCGGGCAGTGCCCTGGCCTGTCCGTCGACCGTCACCTGCCGCTCCTCCATGGCCTCGAGCAGGGAGGCCTGCGTCTTCGGCGGCGTCCGGTTGATCTCGTCGGCGAGCAGCAGGTTGGTGAAGACCGGGCCGGGGCGGAAGGAGAAGTCCGAGCGCCGGGCGTCGAACACCAGCGACCCGGTGATGTCGCCCGGCATGAGGTCGGGGGTGAACTGCACCCGCTTGGCCTCCAGGGACAGCGAGGCGGCGAGCGCGCGCACCAGCAGGGTCTTGGCGACGCCGGGGACGCCCTCGAGCAGCACGTGGCCGCGGCACAGCAGCGCCACCACGAGCCCGGACACGGCGGCGTCCTGGCCGACCACCGCCTTGCCGACCTCCTCGCGCAGGGCGACCAGCGCCTCCCGGGGGTCGGCCACGCGGGCGGCCTTGGTCAGCGTCGGCGCCGCCCTGCGGGGCGCCCGCTTGCGCGGCGCGGCCTTCGGGGCCGCCGGTGCGGTCGACGCCGGAGCGGGTCCGGACTCCGGCGACGGGTCGGACGGCTCGGGCTGCTCGGGCGAGGTCACGGGGTCGATCCTCCCTCAGGCGGTGGGGCGGGGACGGCCCGGGTGACCGCCTCGTCATCCGTGACCGACCGGGCGAGCGCGTCGAGGCGATCGGCCAGGCGGACGAGGGCGGCGTCGTCGGCCGGAACCGGCCCGTGCAGCACCTGCCCGACCACCGCCGGGTCCTCACCGGTGCGGGCGGCGACGGCCTCGACCAGCGCCGCCGGCCCGCCGGTGGCCGCGAGCCCGAGCCGGCGCTGCAGGCGGCTGCGGGCAGCGCCGCGCAGGGCTTCGGCGGCGCGGTCCCTGGCCCCGGCCGCCCGGTACAGGCGGGCCCGTCCCTCCACCGCCTCGGCGGCGCGCACGACCACCGGCAGCGGCTCGGCGACCACGCGGCCGAGTCGCCGGGCCCGCCACAGCGCCAGCACGGTCGCTGCCAGCAGCAGCTGCAGGGCCCCGACGCCGACCCAGTCGGGGAGCAGCTCGCGCAGCGGGGTCTGCCCACCGTCGTCGATCCGGCGGCCGGGCGCGGGCACCAGCCAGCGCACCTCGTCCGCCTCGGCGAGCAGGCCGAGAGCGAGGGCGGCATTGCCGCTGTCGTCCAGCCGCTCGTTGGTGAGCAGGTCGCCAGAGCCGACGAGGGTGACCCGGGAGGACTCCAGGCGCAGCAGCGTGGCCCGCCCACCGCTGGCGTAGCAGCCGACCGCCGTGCCGCGCCGGGCCCGGTAGGTGGCGCCACCGAGGTCGACGGCTCCGGCGGTGACCGCGGCCGGCAGGGCGCAGGCGGCCCGCCTCTCGCGCACCGGGACGGGGCCGCCGACGTCGACGGCGAGCCCCAGGGCGTCGACGTCGTCCTGCGTGGCGGCCAGGACCACGAGCCGGCCTGGGCGGGCGCTGAGCCGGGCGAGCTCGCCCGGGGTGAGGCTGGAGGGCGTGGGGACCAGCAGGACGGTCCGCGAGCTGCCGCCGAGGGCGGCGTCGAGCGCGTCCACCCGGAGCACCTGGACGCCGCGGTCGCGCAGCAGCTGCGCCACGGCGTGCGCGCCCTCGGGGGCGTAGCTGCCCGGTTCGAGCCGGCCCCCCGGCCCGGAGCGGGACAGCAGCGCGGTGCCGACGAGACCGAGCAGGAGCAGGGCGAGGACCAGGACCGGTGCGCGGACGGCACGTGCGGACGAAGCCAGGGTGGGTCCGGTGGCCGTCGGCCCGGTCGCTGCGGCCGCCGCCGTCGTCGCTGTGGGCGGGACCGTCGTGGTCATGCCGTCACCCGCGCGCGGGTGGTCTGCGCGTCCACCTCGACGAGCACGGCGTAGGAGCCGGCGTCGGCGGTGCGGCCGCCGTACCAGACCTCGTCGAACACCGCGGCCGCCCGGGCGAGGTCGTCGGCCAGAGACGGGACCGCAGCGCCGCCGTCGCGCGCCACCTCGCCCGCCGTGCGGCCAGGGCGGACGTCGAGCACCCCGCGGCTCTCCAGCTCGCGCACGAGGGCCCGCATCCGCTCGCGGACGGCGTCGGCGAAGCGACCGTCGGCGGCGGCCCGGTCGGCCTGCTCGCGGTGCCCGGCCGGGGTGCGCCGGACGCCGAGGTCGAGCGCTGCGGTCCGGGCCCCGGCGCGCTGCAGCGGGCCGAGCCGGGTCGTCACGACGACCACCACCCCCACGAGCACCAGCGCCAGCAGCACCACCCCGCCACGTCCGCCGGGAAGACCCGAGACGGAGTCGAGCAGGCGGTCGAGGGCGTCGAGGACGCGGCGCAGCAGCCGCACCGCCAGGGGAGGCCGGGCCTCCTGGTAGGGGCGGCGGAGCAGCTCGCGACGGGCCTCGCCCCGGGCGCCCTCGCGCGTCAGCCCGTCCAGCGCGGCCAGGAGCGGTCCGGTCACACCCGTCCCGCGGCCGCGGCCTGCAGGGCCACGTCCAGGCCCTCGGCGCGCATTCGGCGGTCGATGTACAGCAGCGCGGTCACGCCGGCGGTGAACGGGGCCACGATCGTCGAGGCGAGCCCGGCCCCGAGGGTCGACAGGACGACGGCCCGCGTACCGAGGCCGGAGCTCGAGCCGCCGCTGAGCGCGGACAGCGGTCCGCCGTCGCCGGAGAACAGCACGAAGGGCAGCTGCAGGACCTGCGCGACGAAGCCGCCGACCACGGCGGTGAGGACCAGCACGCCGAAGACGCGCCACGACGAGCCCTTGACGAGCGCCCACGACCGGCGGAACGACGTGCGGACGGGGGCGTTCTCGAGGACCAGCACGCAGGTGCTCAGGGCCAGCCGGACGTAGACGATCGGCACGGCCACGAGTGACGCCGCGACGAGCAGCCCACCGATGACCCCGCCGACGGCGCCGAGCAGAGCGACCAGCACCCCGAGCACGATGCCCGCGAGGACCACGGGGGCGAGGCAGGCGACCGTGACGAGCAGGGACGCCCCGATCAGCCGGGGCAGGGCGCGGCGGGTGGTCCGCCACAGCTCGCCCGACGTCAGCGGCTGGCCCAGCACGGCCTTGCCGGCGATCGAGGTCAGGAAACCGGTGAGGACCGCTCCCGAGACGATCCCCAGCACGAACGTGAGCGAGAACGCGCTGCCCGCTCCCGCGACCAGTCCCAGGAGGGCCTCGCTGTCCTGGGACTGCAGGGTGGCGGTGTCGACGTCCAGCAGTGGCTGCAGGAGGGTCAGCAGCAGCGCGAGCTGCACGGCGGTGGTGACCAGGGCGACCAGCGCCGACACGCCGAGCGCGGGCCGGGGATAGCCGCGGATGAGCCCGACGGCGCCGTCGAGGAGCTCGCCGAGGCCCAGCGGACGCAGCGGGACCACCCCGGGCTTGGGAGCCTGCGGGACGGCAGGACCCCAGCCCGGCGCCGGCCGGCCCGGCTCGGCACCGTAGGGCCGGGCGCCCCAGGCGGGCGACCCCTGGGCGCCCCAGGCGGATGCCGCCTGGTCGGCGCCCGGAGGACCCGACGGGCCACCCCACGACGGGGGCACCTGGCCCTCCTGGCGTGGTGCCTGCGGCGGGTCCACGGGCGGTCGAGGTGCGGCCGACGGCGCGGGCGTCGGCCCGGAGGGCGGCTGCGCCGGTCCGGGACCTGCTGGGGAGGCCCATCCGCCTGTCGGCTCGCTCATCGGCTCCCGCTCGCTCCGCCGCGGCCCTCGCGGCCCCGGACCCTCTGCACGGGCATCGTGGCACGCGCGGCCGGGTCGGGAGCGTCGTCCACACGAACGGTGCGGGCGGTGCGACCATGGACGCGTGCAGGAGACGAGGCGCATGCGGGGCCGGGTGCTGGTCGTGGACGACGACCCAGCCCTGGCCGAGATGCTGGGCATCGTGCTGCGCGGCGAGGGGCTCGAGGCCACCTTCGTGGCCGACGGAAGCGAGGCGCTGGCCGCGTTCCGCCGCGACCGGCCCGACCTCGTCCTGCTCGACGTGATGCTCCCGGGCCTGGACGGCATCGCGGTCTGCCGCCAGATCCGGGCCGAGAGCGGCGTGCCGATCGTCATGCTCACCGCCCGCAGCGACACCGTCGACGTCGTGCTCGGCCTGGAGAGCGGCGCCGACGACTACGTCGTCAAGCCCTTCAAGCCGCGCGAGCTCGTCGCCCGGGTACGGGCCCGGATGCGGGTGCGGGACGACAGCGCCCCCGAGGAGGTCACGATCGGGCCGACGGAGGACCCGGTCGTCATCGACGTCCAGGGCCACCGGGTCAGCCGGACCACCGACGGCCGGCCCGAGCAGCTGTCGCTGACGCCGTTGGAGTTCGACCTGCTGGTCGCCCTCGCCCGCAAGCCACGCACCGTGTTCACCCGCGAGGTGCTCCTGGAGCAGGTCTGGCACTACCGCCACGCGGCCGACACGCGCCTGGTCAACGTCCACGTGCAGCGGCTTCGGGCCAAGGTGGAGCGCGATCCGGAGCGCCCGCAGGTGGTCGTCACCGTGCGGGGGGTCGGCTACAAGGCCGGCCCGCCCTGACCGCCACCGAGCCGGCCGCCACCACTCCGGCCGCCACCGAGCCGGCCGCCGCTGAGCCGGCCGCCGCGACGCCGGCCGGCACCGCGGGGTCGGCGACGTCGGCCGGGCCGACCGTCGCGGACCGGGTGCTGGCCGCCCTGGCCCGCCAGGCGCACCGGGCCGGCCTGCTGTGGCGGACGAGCCTGCAGTCCCGGGTGGTCCTCACCACGCTGCTGGTATCGGGCGTCGTCGTGCTGCTGCTGGCGACCCTGCTGCTGGACCAGGTGGGGCGCGGTCTGGTCGAGGCCAAGCAGCGCTCGGCGCTGTCGGAGGCGAGCGCCGGAGCCCTGCAGGCCCAGGTCAAGCTCGACGCGGCGTCCGGTCCCGAGCAGCTGCGGGTCGAGTCCCTTCTCACCGAGGTCACCCAGGAGCTCGGGGAGCGCGGGGCCACCGGTGACCTGTACGACGTCGTGCTGGCCGGACCGCCGGGCTCGCGCCTGTTCTCCTTCGGCGGTCGCAGCCAGGACGACGTCCCGGCGGCCCTGACCGCCCGGCTGGCCCAGACCTCGCCGGCCTTCGTCTACGCCAAGACCCGGGTGGGGCAGGAGTCGGTCGACACGCTGGTGGTCGGCACCCGCCTGTCGACGCCGCTCGGGCCCTACCGCCTCATCCACCTGTTCCCGCTGCGCGCCGAGCAGCAGACCTACGCCCTGGTGCGCCGGACCGCCGCCGCCGCGGGGGTGCTGCTCGTGGGGCTGCTGGCCCTGATCGCCCTTCTCGTCACCCGCCAGGTGGTGTCGCCGGTACGGCTCGCGGCACGCACCGCCGAGCGCCTCGCGGCGGGCCGGCTCGAGGAACGCATGGAGGTGCGGGGGCAGGACGAGCTCGCCCTGCTCGCCGGCAGCTTCAACTCGATGGCCGCGGCGCTGCAGGAGCAGATCGGGCGGCTGGAGGACCTGTCGCTGCTGCAGCGCCGCTTCGTGTCCGACGTCAGCCACGAGCTGCGCACGCCGCTGACCACGGTCCGGATGGCCGCCGACGTGCTCTTCGAGGGACGCGCCACCTTCCCGCAGCACGTGGCCCGCAGCGCCGAGCTGCTGCAGAACGAGCTCGGCCGCTTCGAGGAGCTGCTCGTCGACCTGCTCGAGATCAGCAGGTACGACGCCGGGGCCGCGTCGCTCGACGCCGAGCCGCTCGACCTCGTCACCCTCGCCGACCGGGTCCTGTCCCGCGCCGAGCCGCTCGCGCGGGCCCGGGGGAGCGAGCTGGTTCTGCGCAGCGACGGGCCGGTGGTCGCCGAGGTCGACCAGGTGCGCCTGGAGCGGGTCCTGCGCAACCTCGTCGTCAACGCGGTCGAGCACGGCGAGGGCCGACCGGTCCTCGTGCAGGTCCGGGGCGCCGACGGCGTGGTCGCGGTGCTCGTGCGCGACGACGGCATCGGGCTGCAGCCGGGCCACGCCGACCTCGTCTTCACCCGGTTCTGGCGCGGCGACCCGTCGCGGGCCCGGACCACCGGCGGCACCGGCCTCGGGCTGGCCATCGCCCGCGAGGACGTCCGCCTGCACGGTGGCGACCTCGAGGCCTGGGGGGAGCCGGGCCGGGGCGCGGCCTTCCGGGTGACCCTCCCGGTGCGGGTCGGGGGCCCGCTCGGTCCGAGCCCGCTGCCCCTCGTGCCGGCCGCGGCGGCCCTCCCGTGAGGCGGCCGGTGCTGCGGGGGGTCGTGCTGGCCGCGCTCGTGCTGGCCGCCCCGGCGCTGTCCGGCTGCGGCCTGCCCCTGCCCAGCGGTGTCCAGGCTCCCGGGCGGGTGGCCCAGGAGCGACCGCGCGAGGAGCAGGTGGTCGCCCTGCCGGCGGGCCCGGCCGCGGGGGCCAGCGCGCGCGACATCGTCGAGGACTTCCTCGTGGCCCAGAGCAGCCCGGAGGACCACCACGCCGTCGCCCGGGAGTTCCTCGCGCCGGACATCGCCCAGACCTGGGACGACGACGCCGGCGTGCAGGTCTACGACGCCGCCCGCCCGCCGGTGATCGAGCAGACGTCCAACCCCGAGATCGTCCGTGTCGTCGCCCAGCTGTCCGCGACCGTGTCCCCCGAAGGCGTCTACCAGCGGGCCGGCCGCGAGGTGACCGACGACTACCGGGTGCTCTGCGAGGGCGACCGCTGCCGGATCGCGGCGCTCGAGCCGGGGCTGCGGCTCAACCCGGGCGACCTGGGCCGCTCCTTCGCCCCGCGCGCCGTCCACTTCCTGGCCCCGACGGTCGGGGGCACGTCCCGGTCCGGTCATCTCGTGGCCGACGTGCGCTGGCTGCCGCGGGACGACGCCGCCCAGCGTCTGGTGCAGGCCGTGCTCGACGGACCCTCGGCCGCCCTCGGGGACAGTGCCCGTACCGCGGTGCCGCCGGGGACCCGCCTGCTCGCGCCGGTCACGGTCCGCGCCGACGGCACCGTCACGGTCGACCTGTCCGTCCCGGCGGACGGACTGGACGCGCTCACCGGCGAGCGGCTGTCGGCGCAGCTGGTGTGGACCCTGCGCGGGCTCGGCACGGGCTTTCGCCGGCTGCGCCTGCTGAGCCAGGGCCGGCCGCTCGAGGTGGACGGCAGCCGGGCTGCGCAGGCGGCCGGCATGTGGCAGGCCTACGACCCCGAGCGGCTGCGCAGCCGGGCGCCGGCGCTCTACCTGGAGAACCGGGCCCTGCGCAGCCTCGCCGACGGCGGCCTCGCCAGCAGCGTCGCCACCGACGGCCGGCTCCCCGTCGACGTCGCGGCGTCGAGCCCGGACGGTGCGCTGGCGCTGCTGACCGACCGTCCGGACGGCCGCACCGACCTGCGGATCGGCCCGCAGGCGGGGCCCTTCGACGACGTGCGGGCCACCGGTGCGCTCAGCTCACCGACCTGGGGGAGCGGTGAGCAGGGACTGTTCCTGCTGCGCGACGGCGAGGTGGTGCTCGTGCCTCCCGAGGGGGCCCTCGTCACCGTGCCGGTGCAGACCGGGGAACGCCCGGTGCGCCGGGTCCGGGTCTCCCGCGACGGCGTCCGGGTGGCGCTGCTCGTCGGCGCGGCCGACCGCCCCGACCTGCTCCTCGGCCGGCTCGAGCAGGGGGGCGCCGGCCCCCGGGTCACCGGGCTGCGCGAGATCGTCCCCACCCTGACCCGCGTGCTCGACGCCGCGTGGGAGACCGGCACCTCGCTGGTGGTGCTGGCCAGGTTCCCGCTCGGGGTGCTGCCCGCGCGGGTCGCGGTCGACGGGTCGACGGCGCAGCCGCTGCGGAACACGCCCCTGCCCCAGGGCGTGACGCCGGTGTCGCTGACGGCGGCCGCCGGTCGGCCGATCGTGCTGTCGGGGCTGCGCGCGGGGGCGCCCGCCGACCAGCAGCGGCTCTACCGCGACGCGGACCAGGCCTTCCGCGACGAGGGCCCCGGCCGGACGCCGTTCTACCCCGGCTGAGCCCCCGTCCACAGTGGCGGCCGTCGTCCCCAGCCGGGCCGCCGCGGCTGGTGCGCACGACCCGGGGCCCGCAGGCTCCTCCCGTGCTCCGCGACCTGCTCGACCTGCTGTTGCCGTCCGCGTGCGCCGGCTGCGCGGCGCCGGGCCGGGACCTGTGCCCGTCCTGCGAGGTCGAGCTGGCCGCCCGGCCCATGCTGCGCGAGGCCTTCGGCGTCGTCGTGGGCTGCGCCGGTCCGTACGAGGAGCCGACCCGGTCGGTGCTGCTGGCGCACAAGGAGCGCGGGCGGCTCGGGCTGGCCCGGCCGCTCGGGGCGGCGCTCGCCGCCGCGGTCTCGGCCTTGGAGTTGGAAGGCCCCCTGGTCCTCGTGCCCGCGCCGTCCACGCGTCGGGCTGTGCGCGCCCGGGGCCACGACCACGCGTTGCGCCTGGCGCGGGCCGCAGCAGCCTCCCTGACCGCCTGCGGGGTGCCGGCGCGGGCGCGGCGGCTGCTGCGGCACTCCCGGGAGGTCCGGGACCAGGGCGCCCTGGGCGCCGCCGAGCGCGCCGACAACCTCGCGGGCGCGCTGCGGGCCCCCCACCGGCCGGCCGGCCGGCTCCTGGTGGTCGACGACATCCTCACCACCGGGGCGACCGTGCACGAGGCCGTCCGGGCCCTGCAGGCCGCCGGGGGACGGGTCGTGGGGGCCGCCGTGGTCGCGGCCGCCGGCACCCATCGCCCGGCCGGGGTCGCCCGTCCGGGTGGTGCGGTGGCCGACCTGACCAGGTCGGCGCCGCGCGCATGACCACTCCGACCACCCGGTCTGACCAGAGCCCTGTGCAGACGGCCGCACGGGGTCTACGGTCGGAGCAGCGCCACAGATGGCGCCTGTCGGCGACCGCCGCGACCACGAGGAGAGCCCGGACACCACCAGCCGCACCCGCGGCGACGCCGACAGCACCCTGCTTGAGGAGGACTGCGTGGACATCGTCGTCAAGGGTCGCAACGTCGAGGTGCCGGACCACTACCGGGAACTCGTTCGCGAGAAGCTCGCGCTCTCCGAACGGCTCGACAGCCGGGTGCACCGCCTCGACGTCGAGCTCAGCCACGAGAAGAACCCCCGACAGTCCGACCGGTGCCAACGGGTCGAGATCACCTGTCACTCCAAGGGTCCGGTCATCCGGGCGGAGGCCTGCGCCGCGGACTTCTACGCCGCCCTGGACGCCGCCGTCCTGAAGCTGGAGGCGCGGCTGCGCAAGTCGCACGACCGACGCCGGGTCCACCACGGGGGCAAGACCCCGGTCTCGGTCGCCGAGGTGACGGCGTCGCTGCCGTCTGACCTTTCCCCCGCGGCCTCGGACAACGGTGCGGTGGCGGTCCTCGACCGGGAGGCCGAGAGCCTGCCCGAGGACGACACCGACCTGCTGATCGCCCGCGACAAGACCCACGACGCGCAGCCCATGACCAGCACCCAGGCGCTGCACGAGATGGAGCTGGTCGGGCACGACTTCTTCCTGTTCGTCGACGCCGACAGCGGGCTGCCGAGCGTCGTCTACCGCCGGCACGGCTACGACTACGGCGTCATCCGGGTCCAGGCCTCCGCGTAGCGGATCCAAGCCCGCGGTCCCGCGGCTGCACGTCCCGGGTGGCCCCTTCGCGGGGCCACCCGGCGTGCTGTCCGGGCCCGGTGACGCCGCGTGGCAGGATCATGCTCGCTCGATGTCCGAGTCTGCGTGCCCCAGGAGGTCCCCTTGACCGAACAGCCCACCGAGGGCGACCGGGTGCCGGTGGCCCTGGCGGTCGAGCCGATCCGGGTCCTCGTGGTCGACGACCATGCGCTGTTCCGTCGTGGCCTGCAGATGGTCCTCGAGCAGGAGCCCGACATCGAGGTCGTCGGCGAGGCGTCCGACGGCACCGAGGCGGTCGAGAAGGCTGCCGACACCCTCCCGGACATCGTCCTCATGGACGTGCGCATGCCGCGTCGCGGCGGCATCGACGCCTGCACCGCCATCCACGAGACCGTCCCCTCGGCCAAGATCATCATGCTGACGATCTCGGACGAGGAGGCCGACCTCTACGACGCCATCAAGGCCGGCGCCATGGGGTACCTGCTCAAGGAGATCTCCATCGAGGAGGTGGCCAGCGCCATCCGCGCCGTCCACGGCGGCCAGTCGCTGATCAGCCCGTCCATGGCCAGCAAGCTCCTCACCGAGTTCGCCTCCATGATCAAGCGGACCGACGACCGCCAGCAGGTCCCCACGCCGCGGCTGACCGACCGCGAGATGGAGGTCCTGAAGCTCGTCGCGAAGGGCCTGAACAACCGCGACATCGCCAAGCAGCTGTTCATCAGCGAGAACACGGTCAAGAACCACATCCGCAACATCCTGGAGAAGCTGCAGCTGCACTCGCGCATGGAGGCGGTCGTCTACGCCGTGCGCGAGAAGCTGCTCGAGATCACCTGACGGGTGCGCCGCCCCCTGGCCGCGACCTGGCGGGGGCGGCCCTCGCGGCGAGCTCGACGTCGCCTCGGCGCGCCGCGAGCCTCAGAGCACCAGCGCGTAGAGCACGCCGTCGTGGCGCTGGCCGTCGCGGGGCGAGGGCCGCAGTCCCGCGGTCCGCACGCCCTCGCGCGCAAAACCGGCCTGCTCGGCCGTCCGCTGCGACGCGACGTTGTCGACGTCGACCCCGGCCTCGAGCCGCTGCAGGCCGAGCGAGCGCGCCCAGGGCGCGAGCACCCGCACGGCGCGCGAGGCCAGGTGCTGCCCGCGGGCCCAGGGCGCCGTCCACCAGCCGACCTCGGCCAGCCCCGGGTCCAGAGCCGACGGCAGCAGCACGACCAGCCCGGCCACGCGCCCGTCGACCTCGACCGCCAGCGGAGCGCTGTGCCCTCGGCCCAGCGGTGCGGCGCGGCCGCCAGGAAGGCCCGCCCGTCCTGCTCGGTGTAGGGCGACGGCACCGGCAGCCAGCGGGCCGACTCCGGGTCGGACAGCGCCGCGACCACGTCGTCGAGGTCGGTGTCGCGCCACTGCCGCAGCACCAGGCCCTCGCCCGGACAGGTCGGTCCAGCGGCCGCCGAAGGCGCGTCGGTCGCGCACCTCGTCGTCGGCCAGCAGCGACCCGGTCCAGGCGTCGACCCGCGCCCCCCGGTGCGCCAGGCCCGCCCGCTGCGTGCCCTCGACGAGGAAGCCGCACGACTGCGCGACCGCCCGGGACCCCCAGTTGCCGACCTCTGCCCGCCAGAGCACCCGCGACAGGCCCAGTGCACCGAACCCCCACCGGCAGATCGCACCGACCGCCTCGGCCGTGTACCCCTGACCGCGCGAGTCCGGCGCCGTCCAGTAGCCGATCTCGGCGCTCCCGTCCGCGATGCCCATGAGGGCCACGCTGGCGCGCACCCGTGCCGTCGTGGCGTCGAGCACGGCGAACGACGCCGCCGTACCGGACGCCCACCCCTCGGGCGAGAGCCTGCCGACGTAGCCCCGGGCGTCCGCCTCGGTGTACGGCGACGGCACGGTCGTCCAGCGCTGGATGTCGGGGTCCTGGCAGGCCGCGAAGACCTCGTCCGCATCCCAGGGCTCCCACGGACGCAGGTACAGCCGGCCGACGGTGAGCGACGTGGGCTCGAGGGGGTGCGCTGTCACCCCGCCACGCTGCCACGCCCGCGCGCCTACGATGCACGCAGAGGTCCCCAGATCAGAGGATGTGCACTCCGTGGTCCTGTCCAAGCTCCTCCGCGCCGGTGAGGGCAAGATCGTCCGACGGCTGCAGAAGATCGCCGACGCCGTCAACGCGGTCGAGGAGGACTTCCTCGCGATGACCGACGCCGAGCTGCGCGCGGAGACCGACGTCTTCCGCCAGCGGCTCACCGACGGCGAGACGCTCGACGACATCCTCGTCGAGGCCTTCGCCGTCGGGCGCGAGGCGGCCCGCCGCACCCTCGGCCAGCGCCACTTCGACGTCCAGGTCATGGGCGGGGCGGCGCTGCACCTGGGCAACATCGCCGAGATGCGCACCGGTGAGGGCAAGACCCTCACCTGCACGCTGCCGGCCTACCTCAACGGGCTGTCCGGCAAGGGCGTCCACGTCGTCACGGTCAACGACTACCTCGCCCGGCGCGACGCCGAGTGGATGGGCCGGGTGCACCGCTTCCTCGGTCTCGAGGTCGGCGTGATCCTGGCGAACGAGCGGCCCGAGGTGCGGCGCGGGGCCTACGCCTGCGACATCACCTACGGCACGAACAACGAGTTCGGGTTCGACTACCTGCGCGACAACATGGCATGGAGCCAGGCCGAGCTCGTGCAGCGCGGCCACCACTTCGCCGTCGTCGACGAGGTCGACTCGATCCTCATCGACGAGGCCCGGACCCCGCTCATCATCAGCGGTCCGGCCGACCAGGCCACCAAGTGGTACCAGGAGTTCGCGCGCATCATCCCGCGGCTGGTCCGCGACGTGGACTACGAGGTCGACGAGAAGAAGCGCACGGTCGGCATCCTGGAGACCGGTGTCGAGAAGGTCGAGGACCAGCTCGGCATCGAGAACCTCTACGAGTCGGTGAACACCCCGCTCGTGGGCTACCTCAACAACGCGCTCAAGGCCAAGGAGCTCTACCGCAAGGACAAGGAGTACGTCGTCCAGGGCGGCGAGGTGCTCATCGTCGACGAGTTCACCGGGCGCATCCTGGCCGGCCGCCGCTACAACGAGGGCATGCACCAGGCCATCGAGGCCAAGGAGAAGGTGGCGATCAAGGACGAGAACCAGACCCTCGCCACGATCACGCTGCAGAACTACTTCCGCCTCTACGACAAGCTCGGTGGCATGACCGGCACCGCCGCCACCGAGGCGGCGGAGTTCCAGCAGACCTACAAGCTCGGCGTCGTCCCGATCCCCACGAACAAGACGCCGCAGCGCCTCGACGAGGCCGACGTCGTCTACAAGACCGAGGTCGCGAAGTTCGCCGCCGTGGTCGAGGACATCGCCGACAAGCACGAGTCCGGTCAGCCCGTGCTGGTCGGCACCGTGTCGGTCGAGAAGAGCGAGTACCTCTCGCAGGAGCTGCGCAAGCGCGGCATCCCGCACGAGGTGCTCAACGCCAAGCAGCACGACCGCGAGGCGCAGATCGTCGCCCAGGCGGGCCGCAGGGGCGCCGTCACGGTGGCCACGAACATGGCCGGCCGTGGCACCGACATCATGCTCGGCGGCAACCCCGAGTTCATCGCCGCGCAGCGGCTGCGCGACCGGGGCCTGTCGCCGGTCGAGACGCCCGACGAGTACGAGGCCGCCTGGGGCCAGGCGCTCACCGACGCCGAGGCGGCGGTCAAGGCCGAGCACGACGAGGTGGTCGAGGCCGGTGGGCTGTACGTGCTCGGCACGGAGCGGCACGAGTCGCGGCGCATCGACAACCAGCTCCGCGGCCGCTCGGGCCGCCAGGGCGACCCGGGCCTGAGCAAGTTCTACCTCTCGCTCGGCGACGACCTGATGCGCCTGTTCAACGCCGGCGCGGTCGAGTCGATCATGGACCGGCTGAACATCCCCGAGGACGTCCCGATCGAGAGCCGCATGGTCTCCCGGGCGATCCTGTCGGCGCAGAGCCAGGTCGAGGCCCAGAACTACGAGATCCGCAAGAACGTCCTGAAGTACGACGAGGTGCTCAACCGCCAGCGCACGGTCATCTACGACGAGCGCCGTCAAGGTGCTCGAGGGCGCCGACCTGCACGAGCAGATCCGCAACATGGTCGACGACGCTGTCGAGGGCTACGTGTACGCCGCCTGCAGCGAGGGCTACCCGGAGGAGTGGGACCTCGAGCAGCTGTGGACGGCGCTCGGCACGCTCTACCCCGTCGGGATCCCGCTCGCCGAGATCGAGGCCGACCGCGGCATCCTGTCGGTGGAGTACCTCGCGGAGGAGCTGCGGGCGGACGCGCAGGCCGCCTACGCCGCGCGCGAGGAGTCGCTCGGGAACGGTCCCGAGGGCGAGCCCGTGATGCGCGAGCTGGAGCGGCGCGTGCTGCTGTCGGTCATGGACCGCAAGTGGCGTGAGCACCTCTACGAGATGGACTACCTGCAGGAGGGCATCGGCCTGCGCGCGATGGGCCAGCGCGACCCCCTGGTGGAGTACCAGCGCGAGGGCTTCGACATGTTCAAGGGCATGATGGAGGCCATCAAGGAGGAGTCCGTCGGCTTCCTGTTCAACGTCGAGGTCAAGGTCGAGACGGCCCCGGCTGCCCCGACCCTGGACCTGTCGAAGGTCGTGGCCACCGGTCCGGGAGAGCAGCCCGGCGAGATCATGGCCGAGCACCTGCTGACCGACGAGGCGCCGGTCGACCTCGCCAAGGCTCCGCACGACACGCCGGCCCCGGACGCCCCCCGTCCGGCCGATCCCGACGACGTCCCGCCCGCCTTCACGCCCGCCGTGCAGGCGCCGCCGGCGGCCGAGGTACCCGCCACGGGCGTGGCCGGTGAGCCGGTTCCCTCGCAGGCTCCGGCCGCCTTCGTGGACGAGCCGTCCAGCGATGCCCCCACGGGGGTGCCGGCTTCGTCCGGAGCGCCCACGGCGAACGTGCTGCCCGAGGGCTTCGGGCGGCCGGAGCGCCCGACCGAGCTGCAGTACACGGCGCCGGCCCTGGACGGGGCCGGCGGCGTGGTCACCTCGACGGAGGCGACCACGGGTGACCGGGCCGCCGGCGAGGTCACCCGCAACGCGCCGTGCCCGTGCGGTTCGGGCAAGAAGTTCAAGCGCTGCCACGGGGCGGCCCGGTAGGCCCGCCTGCACGCACCGGCTCGCGCATACGACGGCCCCGACCCGCAAGGGATCGGGGCCGTCGGCGCTCGCTCGGTCCTCGGGCCGAGCGACCCGGACGGGGCCGCCGCGCTACAGGCCGACCAGCTCCGTGCAGCACCAGCGGCCCTCCAGGCCCTCCAGGCGCAGAGCCAGGGCGCTGGCCCGGGGACCTGCCGGGGTCTGCCGCTTCACCGTGGCGCAGGCCTCGGCCACCCCCTCGGGACGGGTCTGCACGCGCACGCTGCGCACGGCCCGGGCGTCCGGCCGGGTCCCGGTGCGCCGGGGTGTGGTGGCGCAGACGAACTGCTCGAGCCGGTCGTAGAGCTCCGGCGTGGTGTCCCGCTGTAGCTGCGCCAGCGGCCGGACTCCGGCGAGCACCTCGAGCAGGCGCTGCACGAAGGCGTGGACGAACGGCTGGGCCGGGGCCAGGGCGTCGAGCGGGGTGCGCGGCCGGGTCCAGGCGTCGTCCTCTCCGGCGAGCGGCGGGACGAGCCGCAGCGGCGCCGGCGCCAGTCCGACCGGGGCGGTCCGGAGGTGACGCCGGCCGTGCGGCAGCTCGTCGTCGTAGGGGGGGTCGGCCAGCGGCGCGGGCAGCAGACGCAGCGTCGGCAGCTCGGTCGGTCTGGGGGCGTCAGGGGGGCGAGGCGTTCGGTCTGGACGACGCTCATGATCAGGCTGCTCCTCGGGAGTGCCGGGTGGACGGGGACGGGGTGGTGCTGCTCCTGGCGCGGGACGTCAGGAGTCGGAGGGGGGCACGAGGGGCGTGCCGGGGGTGATGACGTCGGGGTCCTCGCCGACGACCTCGCGGTTGGCCTGCCACCAGGAGGGCCACGCCTGGGCCACCTCGGCATCGCTGACGGCCGCCCCGGTCTTCTCCTCGAGGCGGCGCTCGGTGATCGACCAGAGGCTGTCGCCCGGTCGCACCACCACGGGGGAGGCAGCGGGGTCGGGAGCCGGCCGTCCGGGCCAGTCGAGGTCAGGGGCGGGTCGGGACGCCGCGGTCGGCGCCCGGCGGGGCAGGGGGCGTCCAGGTCCGGCCCGGGCCGGCCGGGGACACCGGGCTGCAGCGACACCGGGTTCAGCGACACAGGGTGGTCCAGTGACGGAGTGGGCAGCGCTGCGGGGCCGGCCGTGGTCGGGTGGTCCAGTGACGGCGTCGGCGCTCCGGCGTCGACCGTGCCGCTGGCGGCGGCCGGGGCCGGCGGCGCCGCGGGTGTCCCCGAGGCCAGGGCGGTTCCGCCGCCGAGCGTGCCGACGACGAGCGTCACCCCGAGCGACACCTCCAGGGCCCGTCGCAGGGCGGCCGGGGCCACCAGTCGGGTCAGGCCGGCGAGCGTGGCGCCCACGACGCCGGGGAGCCGGCTGCCGAGGGTCAGGGCCGCGACCGACAGCAGGTAGGCGGCGCACAGCCAGGCCAGCAGGGAAAGGAGGGCGACGAGGGGACCGGTCGGCTGTGCCGCCGAGCCGGCGTCGGCGAGGACCCGCACCGACGAGGCGGGTGTCGGGGCGGCGAGCACCAGGGCAGCGGCTGCCGCGAGCGCGGCGAGCACGGTTCCCCGGCTCGGCGTCGGGCCGCTCATGGTGCCTCCCCAGGCTGGCATGCGTTTGCGTACGTTTGCGTTTGTACGCACTCGAGTGCGGTCGGTCAAGCCCAGCTACTCCACACGGTGGATGCTGCCCGAGGTCAGTGCCCGGGAAGCGGGGTGGGCTGCGGCAGGATGAGGTCGACCGGAGGAGGCGACATGCGCTGGAAGGGCCTGTTCGACGACCTCGAGGCTCAGGCCGAGGCCCTCGCCAAGGGGGAGCTCGACGCCGAGGTCCGGGATCGGATCCGCCGGGAGAACGCCCTGGTGCGGCTGGCCGACCGGCTGGCCCCGTCGGTGGGCGCCACGGTGCAGGTCGGTGTCCACGGAGCCGGGCTGCTGCACGGGGTCCTGCTCGACACGGGCGTGGACTGGCTGCTCCTGGAGGAGACCGGGGGACGCGAGGTGCTCGTGCCGGCCCTGTCGTTGACCTCGGTCGGCGGGGCCTCGGCCCGGGCGCAGGCGGCAGACGCCGACGGTGCGGTGGGCAAGCGGCTCGACCTGCGCTGGGCCCTGCGCGGCCTGGCCCGCGACCGGGCGGGTCTCGCGGTGGCGCTGCGCGACGGCAGCACGCTCGGCGGCACCCTCGACCGGGTCGGCGCGGACTTCGTCGAGCTCGCCCAGCACGGCACGGGTGAGGCCCGGCGGGAGTCCGCCGTGCAGGGCGTGCGTCTGCTGCCGATCGAGGGGATCGCCCTGCTGCGTCGCGTCTGACCCGGCCGCCGGCCAGGCCCGCGGCCGTGGGCGCCTGGGTCAGCCCACGTCCTGCGGCACCGTCTCGCCCTCGCGGACCGGAGGGTGGGCGGTCACGAAGGCCCGGGTCTCGGTGTAGCAGCGCTGGATGTAGTCCTCCAGCTGCTGCCGCTCGACCCGCCACTGTCCGCGGCCGCCGATCTTGATCGCCGGCAGCTCCCCGCTGCGCACCAGGGCGTAGGTCTGGCTGGCCGAGATGTTGAGCACCTCGGCGACGTCGGAGAGCTGGAGGAACCGACCACCCGCCATGCTGCGCCTCCCTCAGGACTCGCCGCGTCCTGCGGCGAGGACCCCACGCGGGGCCGGGAGGGAGTCTGGCACCGGTCCGGCCGAAGCTCCCGTCGTCGTCCACAGGGCCTCCCTGTGGACGGCGTACCTGCGCCACCGGCGCGTGCGCGAGGATGGCGGTCCGCGTCGCCACCGGGCGGCCACGTCCTCCAGGGAGCGCAGTGTCCGACACGCCCGTGTCGCCGAAGGCCGACCGGCTGGCCTCGCCCAGCTGGCTCGACACCCGTCTGGTGCTCGGGGTGCTCCTGGTGCTCGTCAGCGTCGTCGTCGGCGCCCGGGTGCTCTCCTCGGCCTCGAGCACCCAGACGGTGCTGGTCGCCACGCGCGACCTGCCCACCGGCGCCACCCTCGGCGCCGACGACGTGCGCGCCGAGCAGGTGCGCCTCGACGCCGGGCAGACCGCCGGCCTGCTGCGGGCCCCCGGCGGGGAGAACCGCTACGTCGGCAGCGTCGTGCGCCGGCCGGTCGACGAGGGCGAGTTCGTCCCGCTCAGCGCGCTCCGGAGGGCCGCCGAGACCGAGGACCGGCAGTTCACCCTCAACGTCGATGTCGGGCACTTCCCGCCCGGTCTGGCCAGCGGCGACGTCGTGGACGTGTACGTGACGCCGGTGACCGACGGGTCGCAGCCCCAGGCCGCCGCGAGCCCGGCCGGCCCGGGGCAGCTGTCGGCCACGGGGTCGCGGCAGGTGCTGGGAGGGGTCGTCGTCGAGTCGTCGCGGCTGCCCGACGGCGGGCTCGGGGGCGGCACCACCTCCCTGCCGGTCGTGCTGAACCTGGCCCGCGCCGACGTGCTCAAGATGGTCACGGCGGTGGCGCAGGGGCGCATCGACCTCGTACGGGTCCGCGGTGTCCGCGGCGACGCCGACGCGGCCGCGAGCCCGGCCGCTCCCGCCGCCGGGAGTGCCCGCGGCACGGCGCCGACGAGCAGCCCGGGCGCGGGCTAGTGCGCGTCCCGGTCCTCACCGCCGTCTCCGACGCCGTCTGGGAGGCCGAGCTCGTCCACGCGCTCGAACGCGGTGAGCTCGGTGTGGCGGTCGTCCGCCGCTGCGTCGACCTCGCCGACCTGCTGGCCACCGCCGCCACCGGGCAGGCCCGGGCCGCGCTGCTGTCGGCCGACCTGAGGCGGCTCGACCGCGATGCGCTCTCCCGGCTGGCGCTGGCCGAGGTGGCGGTCGTCGGTCTGGTCCCGCCCGAGGACGAGAACGCCGAGCGGCGGCTGCGCCAGCTCGGCGTCGACACGGTCCTGCCGTCGGACTCGACCCCGGCCGCCATCTCCGCCGCCGTCATGGAGGCGGTCGGCCGGCTGGCCGGGCCGTCCGCGGCCGAGGAGGCCTCGTACTCGGGGCCGGGCGGCGGCCTTCCCGCCCTGCCGCCGCCCCCGCAGATGGACGCCTCCCCGGTCCTGCTCGGCAGCGGTCTGCTCGTGGCCGTCTGGGGCCCCACGGGCGCTCCGGGCCGCACCACGGTGGCGGTCGGGGTGGCCGCCGAGCTCGCGGAGCTGCGCCGCGCCACGCTGCTCGTCGACGCCGACGTCTACGGGGGTGTGGTCGCCCAGGTGCTCGGGCTGCTGGACGAGGCGCCCGGCCTGGCCGCGGCCTGCCGGCTCGCCAACGGCGGGTCCCTGGACCTGCCGGCCCTGGCCGACCTCGCCCGCACGGTCACACCCAGCCTGCGGGTGCTGTCCGGGATCGCCCGGGCCGACCGGTGGCCCGAGCTGCGGCCGGTGTCGGTGGAGGCTGTCCTTTCGCTGTCGCGCTCGCTCGCCGCGGCCACCGTCGTCGACTGCGGGTTCGCCCTGGAGCAGGACGAGGAGCTGGCGTACGACACCGCCGCGCCGCGGCGCAACGGGGCCACCCTGGCGGTGCTGGAGCAGGCCGACGTCGTGCTCGCCGTGGGCAGTGCCGACCCGGTGGGGCTGCAGCGGCTGGTGCGGGGCCTCGCCGAGCTGCGCGAGGTGCTCCCGTCGGTCACGCCGAGGGTGGTGGTGAACCGCCTGCGGTCCACCGCGGTCCCGGGCGACGCGCGGCGCGAGGTGGCGGGTGCCCTGTCGCGCTACGCCGGGGTCGAGGACGTCGCCTTCGTCCCCGCCGACGTCGCCGGGGTGGACGCCGCGGTGGCGGCCGGGCGCACGCTGGCCGAGGCGGCTCCGACGTCGCCGGCCCGGGTGGCGCTGCAGGAACTGGCCGCGGCGCTGGTCGGCGCGCCGGCCCCGGAACGCCGGAAGCGGCTGCTCAGCAGGCGCTGAGCAGCCGCTCCCGACAGGCGGGCGGGAGGCTAGGCGCCGCCGCCGTGGGCCCCGCCACCGCCGGCCGGGACGGCCTCGGCCGACCGCAGGGCCTCGGCGATCTTCTCGTCGGTCGACTTCTTGCCCAGGTACGGGCCGAGCTCCTGGCGCGCGACGGTGCGCACGTGCACCTCGTCGGGGCCGTCGGCCAGGCGCAGGGTGCGCATGCCCGCGTACATCCGGGCCAGCGGGAAGTCGTCGCTGACGCCGCCGCCGCCGTGCACCTGGATGGCGCGGTCGATGACCTCGAGCGCGATCCGCGGAGCCATCACCTTGATGGCGGCGATCTCGGTGCGGGCCCCCTTGGCCCCCACCTTGTCGATGAGGTGGGCGGTCTTCAGCGTCAGCAGCCGCACCATCTCGATGCCCATGCGCGACTCGGCGATCTGCTGCTGCACCACGCCCTGCTGGGCGAGCGGCTTGCCGAACGCCTCGCGGGACGCCGCCCGCTCGCACATGAGCTTGAGGGCGCGCTCGGCCACGCCGATCGAGCGCATGCAGTGGTGGATCCGGCCGGGTCCGAGCCGGGCCTGGGCGATGAGGAAGCCCTGCCCCTCACCGGCGATGAGGTTGCTGGCCGGCACCCGGACATCGGTGAAGCGGATCTCGCAGTGCCCGTGCTGGTCGGAGTAGCCGAACACCGGCAGCGGCCGCACGACCTCGACGCCGGGGGTGTCCATCGGCACGAGGATCATCGACTGCTGGCTGTACGTGGGGTTGTCCGGAGCCGTCTTGCCCATGACGATCATGATCTTGCAGCGCGGGTCGGCGGCACCGGTGATCCACCACTTGCGGCCGTTGATGACGTAGTCGTCGCCGTCGCGCACGATGCTCGTCTGGATGTTGGTGGCGTCCGACGACGCGACGTCGGGCTCGGTCATGGCGAACGCCGACCGGATCTGGCCCTCCATCAGCGGCTGCAGCCACTGCGACTTCTGCTCGGCGCTGCCGAACATGTGCAGCACCTCCATGTTGCCGGTGTTGGGGGCGTCGCAGTTGATCGCCTCGGGGGCGATGTGCGAGCTCCACCCGGTGATCTCGGCGAGCTGGGCGTACTCGACGTTCGTCAGGCCGGACACGTCGGGCAGGAACAGGTTCCACAGCCCGCGCTCGCGGGCCTCGACCTTGAGCTCCTCGACCACCGGGGGGATGGTGTGGTCGGTCGGACCCTTCTCGTGGCGGTACTGCTCGTAGGCGGCTTCGGCCGGGAAGACCCGGGTGTCCATGAAGTCCTGCAGTCGAGCCTTGTAGTCCTTGGCCTTGGCAGAGGGCTCGAAGTCCATGGAGTGCCTTCCTGTCGCGGGGCGTGTACGTCGTCGCCGAGTGTGCCTCGCGTCCCGTGCGCCCGGTGAGGCGACCTGCCGGGCAGGCGCGCGACGACCCGGGCGAGAGACGGCCCGGACGGCGGGGATCGGTCCCCTACGCTCGCCGCCCGTGGGGACCTGCGAGCGGACACCGGCCGCGTGAGGCTGCGGGCCGTCGTGCTCGACGACCTCGGGGTGCTGTCGCAGACGCCGGAGGCGATCGCCGACGTCGTGCCCGCCCTGCGTGCGGCCGGCCTGCGCACCGCGGTGCTGTCGAACGCCGACGGCCCGCCCGGCCGGGTCTGTCCGGCCTGGTCGACGTCGTGCTGCTCAGCGGGGAGACCGGGCTGCGCAAGCCCGCCCCGGAGGCCTTCGCCGCGGCGGCCGGCCGGCTCGGTGTCGCCCCGGCCGAGTGCGTCCTCGTCGACGACCTGGCAGCGAACGTGCGGGGCGCCGTCGCCGCCGGCCTGGTGGGGGTCGTGCACCGCACCCGCGCCGCCACCGTGACCGAGCTCGGGGCGCTGCTCGGCCTGCCGCTCGGTCCCTGACCGTGTTCACTTCTGGTCTTCCCCCTGCGCGAGAGGCACCTCCGTGGTCGACCGGCTGAACAGCCTCGACGTCTCGTTCCTGTACATGGAGACGGCTACCACCGCGATGCACGTCGGCGGCGTCGCCGTCTTCGAGCCGCCGGCCGACGGCTTCGACTACGACCGGCTCGTCGAGCTGATCAGCCGCCGCATCGCGCTCGTCCCGCGGTACCGGCAGAAGGTGCGGCAGGTGCCCGGACGCCTCGCCAACCCGGTCTGGGTCGACGACGAGGAGTTCGACGTCACCTACCACGTGCGGCGCAGCGCGCTCCCGCGCCCGGGCAGCGACGCGCAGCTGCGCGAGCTCGTCGCCCGGCTGCAGAGCCGACAGCTCGACCGCAACCGCCCGCTGTGGGAGATCTACCTGGTGGAGGGCCTGGAGGGCGGCCGCGTCGCCGTGGTCACCAAGACCCACCACGCGATGGTCGACGGCGTCGCCGCGGTCGACATCGGCACGGTCATCCTCGACGTCTCGGCGACCCCGCGCGACACCCCGGCCGACGACTGGGTGCCCCGGCGCGCCCCCGGCACGGTCTCGCTGGTCGCCGGCGCGGTCGGTGACCTGGTCCAGCGGCCCACGGTCGCCGTCGACGCCGTCCGCACGGCCGTGGTCGACGTCCGCACCACCGTCGGCGCGGCCACCTCGATGGCGACCGGCCTGCTGCAGGGGCTGCGCACGATCGCCCGTCCGGCGCCCGGCTCACCGCTCAACGTGCGGATCGGCGAGCAACGGCGCTTCGGCATGGCCAGGACCTCGCTCGAGGACTACAAGGCGGTGCGGCGCGCCCACGGCGGCACCGTCAACGACGTCGTGCTGGCCACCGTGTCCGGGGCGCTGCGCACCTGGCTGCTGACCCGGGGCGAGCCGGTCGTGCCGACGTCGTCGGTGCGGGCCATGGTCCCGGTGTCGATCCGGTCCGACGCCGAGAAGGGCGAGCTCGGCAACCGGGTCTCGTCCTACTTCGTCGACCTGCCGGTGGGGGAGGGCAACCCGGTGGTGCGCCTGGCCCAGGTCAGCCACGCCATGCGCGGCCACAAGGAGTCGGGTCAGTCGGTCGGCGCCGACGCGCTGGTGCAGCTGTCCGGGTTCGCCCCGCCCACCATCCACGCCCTGGGCGCCCGGGCGGCCAGCACGGTCACCCGCCGGCTGTTCAACCTCGTGGTCACCAACGTCCCCGGCCCGCAGTTCCCGCTCTACGCGGCCGGAGCCCGGATGCTGGAGATGTACCCGGTGGTCCCGCTCGGCGAAGGGCCAGGCGGTGAGCATCGGGCTGACCAGCTACGACGGCGGCGTCTACTACGGCCTCAACGCCGACCGCGACGCCATGCCCGACATCGACGTGCTGGCGCAGTGCCTGGAGGAGTCGCTGGCCGAGCTGGTGGGCACGACGTGACGATGGACCACGCACGACGACGTCCGGGACTGGTGTCTGGGCGCCGGCGGGGTGCTCGGGGCCGCGTGGTCGATCGGCGCCCTCGCGGCGCTGCAGGGCACGCGGCTGGGACCCCCGCGAGGCGCCGACTGCTGATCGGCACCTCGGCCGGCTCGGTGCTGGCGGCGGCGCTCGGCGTGCGGCACCTCCGTCGAGAACCTGCTCGGGGTGCAGACCGGCGGAAGCCGCGACGCCCGACGGTGGCCTGTCCTACGACCACGACAGCAGCGCGGCGCTGCCGCCGCTGCCCGCGCCCGGGCATCGGCTCGCCCGCGCGGCGGTGCTGCGGACCGCCCTGGCTCCCTGGAAGGTCACCCCGATGGCCGCCCTGTCGGCGGTGCTCCCGCAGGGGCGCGGCAGCCTGGAGCCGGTCGGTCAGCTCGTCGACGGCGTCTGCCCGGACGGCGGCTGGGCGCCGCACCCCGCGACCTGGGCCGTCGCCATGGACTACGACACCGGACGACGGGTGGCCTTCGGCGCCGACGGCGCCCCGCCCGCCGCGCTGCGGGATGCGGTCATGGCCTCGTGTGCCATCCCCGGCTGGTACGCCCCGGTGTCCATCGGCCGTCGCCGCTACGTCGACGGCGGCGCCTGCTCGCCGACGTCGCTGGACCTCGTGCTGAAGCTCGCCCCCGAGCAGCGTCCGGCCGAGGTGGTGGTCGTGTCCCCCATGACCTCGGTGGCCTTCGACAGCCCCGGCGGGGTGGCCGCCCGGCTCGAACGCCACTTCCGTCACCTGGTCACCAAGCGCTTGCTGCGCGAGGCGGCACGGGTGCGGGCCGCCGGCGTGCGGGTCACGCTGCTGTGCCCTGGCGCCGGAGGACCTCACGGCCATCGGCGCCAACCTCATGGACCCGCGCCGGCGCGAGCAGGTGCTCGAGACCTCCCTGCGCACCTCGGCCGCCGCCCTGTCGGCCGCCCGCTCGTCCCTGGCCGGCGTCGGGTGACGGTGCGCGTCTACCTCCCCTCGACGCTGCGCGAGCTGCGCGACCTGCTCGACACCGGCGACGCTCGGGACCCGCCGCTGCCCGGCCTACGCCGTCACCGGCGCCCTGCGCGAGTGGTACGCCGAGGGCGACGACGGAGGAGCTCGAGTACGCCGCGCTGTCGCTGGCGGCCCGGGCCGGCGTGCGTCTGCTCGACGCCGACCAGGACGCGCCGCGGCGTCGGGTGGTCGTCGTCGCCGACGTCGAGCGGGTCGAACCGGTGCCGGCGGTCGACCGGGCCGCCGTGAGGGTGCCCGACGCCGTGCCCCTGGCGAGCTGGTGCGGGCCGTGCACGTGGACGACTCCGACGCCGAGCCCGACGTGCGGGCGGCCGCCGACGCCGTGGTGGAGGCCGATCTCGGGGGCGAGGACGCCGCTTTCGTCGTGGAGCAGGCCGAGGGCCACGAGCTGCTCTGGTACGCCACCCAGGAGATCGGCCCGCTGCTCGAGCTCGGCTGACCGGCCCGGCGTCAGGACGGGACCGGGGGCCCCTGGGCGCAGACCTCGGGGCCGGGCCGCCGCACCGGCTCGGCCGACAGGGCCTGCAGAAGCACCGCCTGCACGGTGAGGTCGTGGGGGAGCCGGCCGTGGTCGAGCCGGGCGCCCGGGCAGACCTGCTGCACGGCGACGTCGACCGCTCCGCGGAGTCGGGCGCTGTCCGGCGGGCGCACCACGCTGTCGCCGCTGGACCAGATGCTCATCCACTGCGGCCCGTCGGGGGTCTCGTCGCCGGCGTCGAGGGCGGTCAGCAGTGGGCTGCCCGGGACCAGCTGCCGGCAGGCGCTCGGGCAGGCCCCGTCCGCGTACACCGCGCCCAGCTGATCGACGGCGGTGCCGTGGTGCGGACTGCCGAGCGTGATGATCCGGCGGGCCTGGGCCGCGCCGCCGTCGCGGGCCCACAGCCGGGCGACGACGCCGCCGGCGCTGTACCCGACGACGTCGACGCTCGGGGCACCGGCGGCGAGCGCGTCGTCGGCGACGCGGCGCAGGCGCAGCGCCGAGTCCTGCAGGTCGCCCGTCCCGTCGCCGGGCAGGTCGACGACCACCGTCCGGTGACCGGCTGCCGCCAGGCGCCGGGCCAGCGCCTGGAGCCCGACCGTGTTGCCGCCGTACCCCGGCACGAGCAGGACCGGACCCGGCCGGGACTGGTCGACCGGCGTCAGCGTGCCGGCTGTCCCGCTCCCGCGGTCACGCGTGCTGCCGGGACCTCCTGCCGCGGCGCTCCCCACCGCGCCGACCAGCGCGGTCGCCACCACGACCGCGAGCAGCCAGGCGAGCGCCCGCGGCCGGGTGCGGTGGGCGGGGTGCACCCCGTCATCCTGCCGGGTCGGCGGCGAGACCTCGCGGCGACCGCGCGTCCAGCGGTGGCAGCATGGGCGACACCGAACGCCTGCGACGCGGCCCCCACCCCTGTGCCGTGACCGTGCCCTCTCCAACCCTGGGAGCCCCCGTGCTGACCGCCGTCACCAGCGTCCCCCTGCCCGTCAACGAGCCGGTGCGCCAGTACGCCCCGGGCAGCGCCGAGCGGGTGTCGCTGCAGGCCCGGATCGGGCAGATGGCCGGCGAGCGGATCGACCTGCCCATGAGCATCGACGGCCGGTGGCGGCTCGGCGGCGGCGCGCCGCTCGACGTCGTCCAGCCGCACCGCCACGCCGCGGTGCTGGGCACCACCCGGGAGGCGCAGCACCGCCGACGTGCAGGCCGCCGTCGACGCCGCGCTGGCCGCCGCCCCCGCCTGGCGGGCACTGTCCTACGACGACCGCGCCGCCGTGCTGCTGCGGGCGGCCGAGCTGCTGACCACGACCTGGCGCGACACCCTCAACGCCGCCACCGATGCTCGGGCAGAGCAAGACGGCCTTCCAGGCCGAGATCGACAGCGCCTGCGAGCTGATCGACTTCCTGCGCTTCAACGTCGCCTTCGGCCGCCAGGTGCTGGCGGAGCAGCCGGTGAGCAGCCCCGGGGTGTGGAACCGGATGGACCACCGGCCGCTCGAGGGGTTCGTCCTGGCGATCACGCCGTTCAACTTCACCGCGATCGCGGGCAACCTGCCGCTCGCGCCTGCGCTCATGGGCAACACCGTCGTCTGGAAGCCCTCGCCGACGCAGCAGCTCGCCGCGCACCACACGATGCGGCTGCTCGAGGCCGCCGGCCTGCCGCCGGGGGTCATCAACATGGTCACCGGCAACGGGGCCGCGGTCGTCGGAGGTGGCCGTGCCGCACCCGGACCTGGCCGGCATCCACTTCACCGGCTCGACCGGCACCTTCCAGCGGCTCTGGCAGGCCGTCGGCAGCAACCTCACCGGCTACCGCACCTATCCGCGGCTGGTCGGTGAGACCGGCGGCAAGGACTTCGTGCTGGCCCACCCCTCCGCCGACCCGCTGGCGCTGGAGGTCGCGCTCGTGCGCGGCGCGTTCGAGTACCAGGGACAGAAGTGCTCGGCCGCCTCACGGGCCTACGTCCCCCGCTCGCTGTGGGAGGGCGGGCTGCGCGACGGCCTCGCCGACCGCACCCGCTCGCTGAGCTACGGCGACGTCACCGACTTCTCGCACTTCGGCGGCGCGGTCATCGACCAGCGCGCCTTCGACCGGCTCGCCCGGGTGGTCCGCGACGCCGGCTCCGACCCGGCGCTCGAGGTGCTCGCCGGCGGGACCGCCGACGACAGCGAGGGCTACTTCGTGCAGCCCACCGTCCTGGTGGGCGGCCGACCCGCGGCACGCTGCCTTCCGCGACGAGTACTTCGGACCGGTCCTGGCCGTGCACGTCTACGACGACTGGGACACGGCGCTGGACCTCGTCGACACCACCGCGCCGTTCGCGCTCACCGGAGCAGTGTTCGCCGACGACGCCTACGCCGTGGCCCAGGCCAGCGAGCGGCTGCGCTTCGCCGCCGGCAACTTCTACGTCAACGACAAGCCGACCGGCGCCGTCGTCGGGCAGCAGCCCTTCGGAGGTGCCCGCGCCAGCGGCACCAACGACAAGGCCGGGTCGATCCTGAACCTGCTGCGCTGGACCTCGCCCCGCACGCTGAAGGAGACCTTTGCGCCGCCCACTGGACCACGTCTATCCCTACATGGGCTGAGGTGCGACGATCGGGGTCCCGCGCAGTCAGGAGCAGGCCATGAGCACCCCCGACGCGAGCGGGCCCGAGGGCAGAACCAGGCCTGAGGACACGACCGACACGACCAGGCCCGAGACCCTGGGGCCGGGGCGACCGGTGACGGGCGACGGCGTCGTGGCCGAGGCTCCGAGCACCGCGACCGGCCGGCCGCTGGACCTGTCGAAGGACCCGGACCGGGTCAGCGCCCCTGGATCGGCTCTGCCGCCTGCGGGTGCGCCGGTGCCCGCCGCCGCGCCGTCCACGGGCCCGTCCGCGGTCCGGCGACTGGACCCCTCGCGCCATCCCGACCGGTATGACCCCACGCTGACGGAGATGCTGGGCGACGGGGCGCAGGAGGAGGCCCGGGACGGCTACGTCTGGCTGGTGGGCCTGGTGTCGGTGCTGGTCTTCCTGGCCGTCGTCGCCTTCGTCGTCGGTCGCCTCGGGCCCTGAGACCGGACCACCCCTGCCGGTCTGCCGGACCGGCAGGGAGCGGGACCAGGCTCAGCGGCCGGTGGCCTCCTTCAGCTCCTCGATCTTCACGGAGGCGTCGGCCTTGGTCAGCCCCTCGGTGTCGACCTCGGCCCCGGCCTGCTGGGCCAGCGTCGACAGGTAGCTCTGCTGGGGCCCGGTGGCGGGCTCGTCGCCGGTCACCCACTCGCTCGGGTCCTTCTCGGGGTTCTGCGCCTGGCTGACGGCGTCCTTGTCGACCATCTCGTGCTCCCTTGTCGTCGAACTGGTGTTCGACGGCGCTACCCGCTCACCCGCCGTCACAACCCCGCCGGGTTCCGGTCCGTCCCTGTCGACCGTGTCACGTTCGTCCCTTTCGGCAGCGCATCGGCGGTCGGCGTGCGACCGTGCAGCCAACCTGGCGTCGCCCGGACGCCGCGCTCCCCTTCGGAGATCCTGTGCAGAACCTCCGGACCGCCCGCACCGGGCTCGTCCTGCTCGCCTGTCTCGCCCTCGTGGCGCCGCCGCTGGCGGTGCTCGGCTCCGCACCGGCCAGTGCCGGGGCTCCGCCCGCGGCGCAGGCCGAGCCCAAGGACGTGGTCACCCGCGGCAGCCTGCAGCTGGAGAACTCCTTCGTCAGCTCGGTCGGCTGGGTCAAGCCGGGCGAGACCTACCCCTCGCGGCTGCTGGTGACCAACACCGGCAGCGCGCCGCTGTCCGGCGTCATCGTCACGGCCACCAGCCCGGAGGGCACCGCGTTCACGGCCGCCCCCGGCGCCGTCGTCAGCGAGGACCGACTCACCTGGTCGGTCGGGAGCCTGGCCGCCAACAGCACCCGGACGCTCGTCGTTGAGTCCGAGGCCGACACCCTGGCCGAGGACAGCGAGGTCGTCTGGAAGAACATCGCGAGCACGGCGACCGCGAGTGCCACCGGCGTGGCTGCCACCGCCCCCGCGCGCAGCCACGGTCCCAAGGTGATCCCGAACGACGCCGCGGGCAGCTACGAGAGCGCCCGCTTCGGCGACCGCCCGTTCCCG
The DNA here is from genome assembly GCA_963761695.1 of uncultured Actinomycetota bacterium. Taxonomy (GTDB): domain Bacteria; phylum Actinomycetota; class Actinomycetes; order Mycobacteriales; family SCTD01; genus RYN-122. The sequence continues at coordinate 328,363 of CAVXIB010000015.1, forward strand.
GTGGTCCCGGTCGAGTTCGCCGACCGCAAGTACAACGGCGGCACGCCGGACAACCCCCTGCCGGCGCTCGGCGGAGACGGACCGAACACGGCCGAGGCGCTCGCGAAGGCGATCAACGACCCCGCGAACCCCGGTTCGACGTTCAACCTGTTCCAGGAGATGAGCTACGGCCAGCTGTTCCCCAAGGGCACCGTCCCCGCCCTCGGCAAGACCGAGGCGTTCGGTGTGAAGCCGGTCAAGGCCTTCACCCAGCCGGCGCCGCCGCAGGGCACCTGCACCGGCGTCACCACCGGCACGGGCTCGGGCAACCGGGTCGTCGACGGCAAGTACCAGCTGCCGGGGACCACCGAGTACTACGGCCGTGACCGGTACGGCAGCAACGTCGCGGCCTCGGTCGCCGGCGTCGGCGCCATCAGCGACATCGACGGCGGCTGCGGCCCCACCGCGAAGTCGGTCTACGACGCGGCCACCATCGCCGACCCGGACATCGACTACAGCGACTTCGACACCGACAAGGACGGCGTCGTCGACTTCTTCATGATGGTCTTCCCCGGGTGCGGCGGCAACGGCGGCAGCCAGCTCGCCGCGGCCTCCTGCCCCGACTCGCTGTCCGGCAGCTACGACAACATCTGGCCGCACTCCTCCAGCCTGGAGGGCACCTACAGCGACCCCGTCACCGGTCTCAAGGGCTACATCAGCCAGGACCAGCTCAAGGACCTCGAGGGCCGTCCGCAGTGGTACGCCGACAAGACCCGTACGGCCATGACGACGACCGACACCGGTGACGACCTCAAGGTCTTCGTCCGGGTCGGCCCGTACAACGTCAACCCGGAGACGGCCATCGACAAGGCCTCGGTCATCAGCCACGAGTACGGCCACAGCCTCGGGCTGCCCGACTTCTACTCGCTCGGCACCCGGGAGACGTACGGCGACTGGAACCTGATGGCGACCGACAAGTCGCACTTCATGGACATCTACAGCCGGCAGCGCCTGGGCTGGGTCGTTCCCGACGTCCTCGCGCCGGGCACGAGCCTGACGAAGACCCTCAAGGACGGCAAGATCGACACCCAGCGGATCGCCTGGCAGCGCCAGGACGGCACGCCGTACGAGCTCTCGCCGGCCAACGGCGACCAGGGCATCCACAACGGCGAGGCGTACGTGGCCAAGCTGCCCGGCCGCAAGCTGCTCGACGAGTCGATCCTCACCAAGGCCCAGGGCGACCGCCTCTGGCACTCGGGGGCCGGCAACGACTTCGGCTGCTCGCCCGGCAAGGGCCACAACTTCGACGTCTCGCTGCCGGGTGCGGAGAAGCTCCCCGCCGGCACGAAGATCGCCGCCACGTTCGACTCCGCCTGGCAGATCGAGTGGGACTTCGACTACGGCTTCGTGCTCGCCGGCAGCCGGGCCGGGTCCAACCAGACGATCACCAGCGTGCCCTCCGACAACGGCTACACGACCTCCAAGGCGCGCAACCCCAACGCCAGCTCGTGCCTGTCGTCGCTGGACAACGGCCTCACCGGGAACAGCGCCTCCTACGCCGCCGACCCGGTGACCGTCGAGGCCGACCGGGCCCAGGGCACGGTCAAGCCGCTGGAGTTCGTGCCGGACAGCTACGACCTGTCCTCGCTGGCCGGCAAGGCCGGCGCGTTCCTGCGGCTGTCCTACAACACCGACCCGGGTCTGGCCCGGGCCGGCTGGTTCATCGACAACCTCAAGATCGTCGCGACGCCGCCGAGCGGCTCGCCGGTCACCCTCTACGCCCAGGACTTCGAGGACCCGAAGACCGGCGGGCCCGAGGGCCCGCAGATCTTCAACGGCGGGTGCAAGGACCAGCTCGCCACGGCCGGTCAGTGCACCACCGGGTGGAACTACGTCGGCCGCGGCGTCACCAACAGCGCCGACCACGCCTACTACCTCGAGATGCGGGACCGCTCCGGCTTCGACGCGACCGGTCGGGGTGAGAACGACCGCGACCCGATCGCCTTCGAGCCGGGGCTGTCCCTGGTCTACGCCGACGAGGCGCACGGTGACGGCAACGTCGGCACCGACAACCCGCCGGCCCAGAGCCCGCTCGACAGCAAGCCCGAGCCCGGCAGCGACACGCCGAACCTGAACGACGCCGCCTTCACCGCGGCCGCCGACCGTTCGGCGTTCTCCGACACGCCCGATGCCACCACCAAGCGTGGTCGCTTCGACAACTACACGGACCCGTCCCGCATGGACGACGCCAAGTCCGGTGCCGCCACGCCGTGGGAGTTCGACTTCAGCTGCCTGACCTTCAAGGTCGACAGCATGTCGGGCACCGGCACGGCCGAGGCGCTCGCCGGCGAGGCCGGGGCCGACGTGCTCACCGGTGCGGTCCGCTTCACCGCCGGCAAGGGGTGTGCGGCGTTCGACTACAGCTCGGTCGCGGCGCCGGTCGTGGCCTCGCCCACCCCGAGCGTGCCGTCCGGCGCGTGCGCCGTGCCCCAGCTGGCCCTGTCGCGGTCGAGCATCGTGTCCGGCAGCTCGGCCGGACTGCGCGTCACCGGTCGCCCCGGTGTGCTGGTCGACGTCCGGGCCTACACCCGGCCGTCCACGACGTACCGCACGGTGCGCACCCTGCGCCTGGGCTCGGACGGGCTGGCCAGCACGGTCCTGACGCCGCCGTCCAACACCCGGCTGCTCGTGCAGGAGCGTGGTTGCGACGCCGGGCCCTCCTCGGTGCTGCACGTGGCGTCGTCGGTGTCGCTCGACCAGCGCCGCACCGGCACCCGGTCCTACGTCTTCAGCGGGAACAGCCTGCCCAAGCGGGCCGGTGGCCTGGTGGTCTCGCTGTACCGCGTCGACGCCCAGGGCCGCGAGGTGCTCACCGGTCGCACCCGCAGCAGCGCCAGCAACGGCACCTGGTCCTACGCCCGCACGTTCTCCGGAACGGGCCGGTTCGACTTCGTGGCCCGCATCGCGAAGGACGCCAGCAACGACGCCGGCAAGAGCGCCGTCCGTCGGGTGACCATCCGCTAGTCGCCACGACCGCGCGAGGCGGCCGGTCGTCCCGACAGGGCCGACCGGCCGACCCTTGTCCACAGGCCGGGCGCCGCACCTGGCGCCGACCCGCGGCCGACGGCTAGCGTCGGGAGCGGGCCGGACTGCCCGAGGGCGTCCGGGAACGGTCGCCGCGAGACCGGGAAGGCAGGACCAGATGAGCGCGGTCGACACCGTCGAGGCTGAGGTGCGCGAGCTGGTGCGCCGTCGTGGGCTCGACCCGGTCAGCGACCGACCGGCCGTGCTGCGGCTGGTCCACGAGGTTGCCACCGAGTACGACGAGCGCATGCTCACCAGCTCGCTGGCCCCGCTGGCCGACCGCGACAGCGCGGTGCGTGTGGTCTACGACGCCGTCGCCGGATTCGGGCCGCTGCAGCGCCATCTCGACGATCCCAGCGTCGAGGAGATCTGGATCAACGAGCCCGGCCGGGTCTTCGTCGCACGGCGCGGCCGGTCCGAGCTGACCACGACCATCCTGTCCGAGGGGCAGGTGCGCGACCTGGTCGAGAAGATGCTGAAGACCACCGGGCGCCGGGTCGACCTGTCCACGCCGTTCGTCGACGCCATGCTTCCCGACGGGTCGCGTCTGCACGTGGTCATCCCCGACATCACGCGCAAGCACTGGTCGGTGAACATCCGCAAGTTCGTCCTGTCGGCCAACTCCCTCGACGAGCTGGTCGCGCTCGGGACGCTCACCACGCAGGCCGCCCGGTTCATGGAGGCGGTCATGCAGGCCGGCCTCAACGTCATCGTCGCCGGCGGCACCCAGGCGGGGAAGACCACGCTGCTGAACTGCCTCGCGGGAGCCATCCCCGCCCGCGAGCGCATCATCACCTGCGAGGAGGTCTTCGAGCTCAAGCTCGGGCTGCCCGACGTCGTCGCGATGCAGACCCGCCAGGCCAACCTCGAGGGCACCGGCGAGATCCAGCTGCGCCGCCTGGTGAAGGAGGCGCTGCGCATGCGGCCGGACCGGATCGTCGTGGGGGAGGTGCGCCAGGAGGAGTGTCTCGACCTGCTCATCGCGCTGAACTCCGGGCTGCCGGGCATGTGCTCGATCCACGCCAACTCCGCCCGCGAGGCCATCGTCAAGATGTGCACGCTGCCGCTGCTGGCCGGGGAGAACGTCGGACACGGGTTCGTCGTCCCGACGGTCGCGGGCTGCATCGACATCGTCGTCCACACCGCCAAGGACGGCAGCGGCCACCGGCAGGTGCGCGAGATCGTCGCGGTTCCGGGGCGGGTGGAGGGCGACGTCGTCGAGACCGCCGACCTGTTCGTCACCCGGGGCGGCCGCCTGGTGCGGGCCGACGGCTACCCGCCGCACCCGGAGCGCTTCGAGTGGGCCGGCATCGACCTGCCCAAGCTGCTGGCGCAGGTGGCCTGACGTGGGGGCGTTCCTCGGCCTGGTGCTGGGTCTCGGGCTGTTCCTCGTGCTGCGCTCGGGCTCGCCACCCTCGGTGCGCAGCGAACCGAAGGCGCAGACGGTCACCGACCGCACCCGAGACCTGCTCGCGCAGGCGGGCATCGAGGGCGTGACCCCCAACCAGCTGTTCACGCTGAGCGGGGTGCTCGGGTTGCTGACCGCCCTGCTCGTGTTCGCGACGTCGCAGGTCCCGCTGATCGGTCTGATCTTCGGCTGCTTCGTCGGAGCGGCGCCGTTCGTCCTCGTCCGCCGCCGGCGCAACCAGCGCAGCACCGAGCTTCGGGAGGTCTGGCCGGAGGCGGTCGACAACCTCGCCAGCGGTGTGCGGGCCGGGCTGTCGCTGCCCGAAGGGCTCACCCAGCTCGGCGAGCGCGGCCCGGAGCAGCTGCGCTCGGCCTTCCGCCGGTTCGGTGAGGACTACCGCGCGACCGGGCGCTTCGGGGAGAGCCTGGACCGGCTCAAGACCAACCTGGCCGACCCGGTGGGCGACCGGGTCGTCGAGGCGCTGCGGATGGCCCGCGAGGTCGGCGGCACCGACCTCGGCCGGCTGCTGCGGACCCTGTCCACCTTCCTGCGCGAGGACGCCCGGACCCGGTCGGAGCTCGAGACGCGGCAGGGGTGGACCATCAACGCCGCCCGCCTGGCGCTGTGCGCCCCCTGGATCGTCCTGCTGCTGCTGGCGAGCAAGCCCAACGCGGTGGCCGCCTACAGCAGCTCCGCGGGCACCCTCGTCCTGCTCGGCGGAGCCGCCACGTCGTTCGTGGCCTACCGCGTCATGATGCGCATCGCCCGGCTCCCCACCGAACGGCGGGTCCTGCGATGAGCGGCTCCGCCGGGATGGGCCTCGGTCTGCTGGCCGGCCTGGGGCTCTCGCTGGTGGTCCTCGGTGCGCCGGTCAGCCGTCGGCCGTCCCTGGACGACCGGCTCGGCCCCTACCTGCGCGACACCCCCAGGCAGAGCCGGCTGCTCGCCGGACGGCAGACCCTGACGCCGTTCCCGACCCTGGAGCGGGTGCTCGGGCCGGTGCTGGGCGACCTCGTGAACGTCGTCGAGCGCTGGGTCGGGGGGCTCAGCAGCGTGCGCCGCCGGCTCGACACCCTGGGCGACGGCACCACCGTCGAGCAGTTCCGGGCCGAGCAGGTGGTCTGGGGCGCCCTCGGGCTGGCGACGGCCCTCGGACTGACGGTCTTCTCGATCGCCGGGGGCGGGCTGTCGCCGTTGACCCTGCTCGGGGCCGCCGTCGCGCTCACCCTGGGGGGCGTGCTCGGTCGTGACCGGTGGCTCAGCCGCCAGGTCGCGCAGCGCGAGGAGCGGATGCTCGAGGAGTTCCCCACGGTCGCGGAGCTGCTGGCCCTGGCGGTCAGCGCGGGGGAGGGCCCCGTCGGGGCGCTGGAGCGGGTGCACCGCATCTCGGTCGGGGAGCTGAGCCGCGAGCTCGGCCGGGCCCTCGGCGAGGCCCGCGCGGGCGCCACGCTGGTGCAGGCGCTGGAGAACGTCGCCCGGCGCACCAGCCTGGCCCCGCTCGCCCGCTTCGTCGACGGGGTGTCCATCGCGGTCGAGCGGGGGACACCCCTGGCCGACGTCCTGCGCGCCCAGGCGGTCGACGTCCGGGAGGCCGGCAAGCGCCAGCTGCTCGAGTCGGCCGGGCGCAAGGAGATCGGCATGATGGCTCCGGTGGTCTTCTTCGTCCTGCCCATCACCATCCTGTTCGCCCTGTTCCCCGGGGCCCGAGAGCTGTCGGTGGTGGCCGGATGACCCGCGTCACCCCGTTGGCGGGCAGGACCGGCGCGTCCGCTCTCGAACTGTGCAGCACCATCCCTCTGGAGGAACCCGTGTCCGACCGCCTGCTGAGCCTGTACGTCCGCACCTCGACCCGGGTGCGCGGCGCCGACCGCGAGCGCGGCGACGTGCCCGGCTGGGTCATGATCACGCTCATGACGGCCGCCATCGTCAGCGTGATCTGGGGCGTCGCCGAGGGCGCGCTCAAGACCCTGTTCAACGACGCGATCACCAAGGCGAGCACCAAGAGCGGCTGAGTCCGCGAAAAGGCCCAGCCTGATGGCGAGCGAGCTCTGGCGCAGACGGGGGCGGACGGGGGGCGTGGGGCGGACCGGGGGCGACCGTGGCGCGGCCGTGGCCGAGTTCGTCATGGTGTCCGGGCTCGTCGTCCTGCTGTTCCTGGTCGTGTTCCAGGTGGGGCTGGCTCTGCACGCCCGCAACGTCATCGTCTCGGTGGCGGCCGAGGGCGCCCGCTACGGCGCGAACGCCGACGTCGACGACCCCGCCCTGGTGCGCGCCCGCGTGCGCGAGGGCATCGCGTCGGCCTTCACCGAGGCCTACGCCGCCTCGGCCACGATCACCTCCCGGCAGGTCGGCGACGTCTACGAGGTGCGGGTCGACGCCGCCTATCCGCTCGCCTTCGTGGCCGGTCCGATCCGCTTCACCGTCGCCGGCCACGCGCTGGAGGAACGCCGATGAGCCGGCTCCGGCTCCGGGGCGACGACGGCAACGCCATCGTGGAGTTCGTCTACCTGTCCGTGCTGCTGATGGTGCCGCTGATCTACGTGCTGCTCGCCGCCTTCGACACCCAGCGGACCTCGTTCGGGGTCACCGAGGCCGCCCGTCAGGCCGGTCGTGCCTACGTCGTGTCCGGGTGCGACCGCGCCTACGCCGAACGGGCCGCCTCGATCGCGCTCGCCGACCAGGGCGTCGGCGCCCACCAGGTCACCTTCACGGCCTGCCCCCCCGCCGGAGGCCAGGTCGTCGTGAACGTGCGGGCCTTCGTCCAGCTGCGCGGCGTCGCCGGCCTGCTGCCGGCCGACCGGGCGGGTTTTTCCGTCAGCGGCCGCTTCGTCGCCGTCCGCGACCGCTTCGCGCCGACCAGGACGACCGCGCCGTGAGCGTGGTGGCGGACCGGGCTGTTCGGCCTGCCGGGGCCGGGACCGGTGCCGGGGGCCGCCGCCGCGTGCGGCGCGGTGACGACGGCACCGTGATGCTGCTCGTCCTGGGCTTCTGCGTCGTGCTCATCGGGCTCACGGCGGTCGTCGTCGACGTCAGCGTGGTGCTGCTCAACCAGCGCGGGGTGGCCAGCGCTGCCGACGGCGCGGCCGTTGCCGCGGCCCAGCGGATCGACGAGCGGGCCTTCTACGAGGACGGCCTCGACGCCCGGGTGCCGCTCGACGCCGCGGAGGTCCGGCAGACCGTGGCCGCCTACCAGGGGGCGGTCGAGCCGGCCACCCGTCTGATGGGCCGGGTCGAGGGAGGCTTCACCGTGGTCGTGGAGGGCAGCCGCGACGTGTCGCTGCCCTTCAGCCGCTTCTTCACCGGCGGTGCCGTCACGGTCCACTCCACGGCGCGGGCCACCTCGCCCGTGGCCGGCTGACGCACGCACCCCGGCTCCGGCGCCCCCCACGACGGACGCGATCGCGCCGGTAGCCTCGGCGTGTGTCCGCCGACCGCACCGACTCGCTCAAGGCCCTCGACGCCACGCTCACCAGCATCGAGAAGGTGCTCGACGTCGGCGCCATGAGGTCCGAGCTGAGCGACCTCGAGGAGCAGGCCGGCATCCCCGGACTGTGGGACGACCAGGAGAAGGCGCAGAAGATCACCGGCCGGATGTCGGTGATCCAGAGCGACCTCGACCGCCTGGCCCAGTACCGGTCGCGCCTGGACGACCTCGGGGTGCTGTTCGAGATGGCGGCCGAGGAGGGCGACGAGGGCACCGCCGCCGAGGCCGACGCCGAGCTCGGCGCGCTTCAGCGCGAGATCGGCTCCTTCGAGGTGCGCACCCTGCTGTCCGGGGAGTACGACGAGCGGGAGGCGCTGGTGCAGATCACCCCCGGCGCCGGCGGCGTCGACAGCCAGGACTGGGCGCTGATGCTCTGGCGCATGTACTACCGCTGGGCCGAGCGGCACGGCTACCCGCTCGACGTGCACGAGTGGCAGGAGGCCGAGGAGGCCGGCGTCAAGAGCGTCGTGTTCCAGGTCCGCACGCCCTACGCCTACGGCACCCTCGCCGGTGAGCACGGGGTGCACCGGCTGGTGCGCATCAGCCCCTTCGACAACCAGGCCCGGCGGCAGACCTCGTTCGCCATGATCGACGTGACGCCGGTCGTCGACACCGCCGACGCGGTAGAGGTCGACGAGAAGGAGATCCGGGTCGACGTCTTCCGCTCGAGCGGACCCGGTGGCCAGGGCGTCAACACCACGGACTCCGCGGTGCGCATCACCCACCTGCCCAGCGGCATCGTCGTCAGCTGCCAGAACGAGCGGTCGCAGATCCAGAACCGGGCGGCGGCCATGGTGGTGCTCGCCACCAAGCTGCTGGAGCGCAAGCGGGAGCAGGAGCTGGCGGAGATGGACGCGATCCGGGGCGCCAAGGCCGACGTCGCCTTCGGCTCGCAGATCCGCAACTACGTGCTGCACCCCTACCAGATGGTGAAGGACCTGCGGACCGGCACCGAGACCGGCAACACCGGCGCGGTCCTCGACGGCGAGGTCGACGAGTTCGTCGAGGCGACGATCCGCTGGCGCCGGATGCGCGACGCCGAGACCGAGCAGAGCGCCTGACCCGACGCTGCTAGGAGCCGAGCAGGGCCAGCAGCACGAGCAGGGCGAGGGCCACCAGCAGCACCGGTCCGGCCGGGAAGGCGGGCCGCTGCTCGCGCAGCCACTGGCGAGAGGCCCGGCACGTGGCGCAGCGCGCCTCGGCCACCCGTCCCCCGCAGGCGCCGCACAGCAGGTCCTCGCTCACCCGGCCCCCTCGTCGTCGTCGGCTGCACTGTCTTCTGAGTACGACATCTGAGTACGGACGTCTCCCGAGGCACTCTCCCAGATCAGCGCCCGGCGCGCCCGCCTCATTCCGCCCGGGCGGCGGTCGGGGGACCTAGGCTCGGCCGCCGTGATCCGCCTCGAGCACGTGAGCAAGACGTACCCGACGAGCGTGCGTCCCGCTCTCGACGACGTCGGCGTCGACATCGACAAGGGCGAGTTCGTCTTCCTCGTCGGCCGCAGCGGCTCGGGCAAGAGCACCTTCCTCAGGCTGCTGCTCAAGGAGGAGACGCCGACGGCCGGCACGGTGCACGTCGCGGGCAAGGACCTGGCCCGCCTGTCCAGCTGGAAGGTGCCGGCGCTGCGCCGCTCGATCGGCTGCGTCTTCCAGGACTTCCGGCTGCTGCCGAACAAGAACGTCTACGAGAACGTCGCCTTCGCCCTGCAGGTGATCGGCAAGCCCCGCAGCGTCGTGCAGCGGGTGGTTCCCGAGGTGCTCGAGCTCGTCGGGCTCGAGGGCAAGGGCAACCGGATGCCCGACGAGCTGTCCGGAGGAGAGCAGCAGCGGGTGGCCGTCGCGCGGGCCTTCGTCAACCGGCCGATGATCCTGCTGGCCGACGAGCCCACCGGGAACCTCGACCCGGGCACGAGCGTCGGCATCATGAAGCTGCTGGACCGGATCAACCGCACGGGCACCACCGTCGTCATGGCCACGCACGACTCGGCCATCGTCGACTCGATGCGCCGGCGCGTGGTCGAGCTCGCCAACGGCAAGGTCGTCCGCGACCAGGCCCGCGGCGTGTACGGCTACGGCGCCTGATGCCCGCGCGGCCGACCGCCCCGACCCCGCCGTCCGTCCCGACCGTGCCGTCCGTCCCGACCATGAGCAGGTAGTCGTGCGCGCCCAGTTCGTCCTGTCCGAGATCGGCATCGGCCTGCGCCGCAACCTGACCATGACCATCGCCGTCGTGGTGACCGTGGCGATCAGCCTGGCCCTGTTCGGCGCCGGCCTGCTCATCCGCAGCCAGGTCGACGTCATGAAGGACTACTGGTACGACCGGGTCGAGGTGTCGGTGTTCCTGTGCGGCGCCGAGAGCCAGGCGCCCACCTGCTCGGGCACCGCGGTCGGCGACGCGGAGCGGGCCGCCCTGCTGAGCGAGCTCGAGGCGATGCCGCAGGTCGACCGGGTCTTCTACGAGTCCAAGGAGCAGGCCTTCACCCGTTTCCAGGAGCAGTTCAAGGACAGCCCCGACCTCGTGGCCAACGTCACCGCCGACGCCCTGCCGGAGTCGTTCCGGGTCAAGCTCGACGACCCCACCCAGTTCGACGTCGTGGCGAGCGCCCTGCGCGACCGGCCCGGCGTGGAGGAGGTCCAGGACCAGAAGCAGCTGCTGGAGAAGTTCTTCCGGGTGCTCACCGGGGTGCAGACGGCGGCGATCGTCATCGCCCTGGTGCAGCTGCTGGCGGCCGCGCTGCTGATCAGCAACACCATCCGCGTGGCGGCGTTCAGCCGGCGCCGCGAGACCGGCATCATGCGCCTGGTCGGGGCGAGCAACCTCTACATCCAGCTGCCGTTCCTGCTCGAGGGTGCGCTGGCCGGACTGCTCGGCGCGGGGATCGCCGTCGGGCTGGTCGCGGCGGTGAAGGCCGTCTTCATCGACCGGGTCCTGCGGCCCGCGTTCACCCTCACCAGCTTCATCGGCTGGGACGTCGTGCTCCGGCAGGCGCCGATCCTGCTGCTGACCGGCGTGCTGCTGTCCGGTCTCTCCAGCTTCGTGACACTCCGGCGTCACCTGCGCGTCTGAGGCCCCCGTCCGTGCCAGGCTCGCGATCATGACCTCTGTGCGCGCGCGCCGCCGTGCCGCACTCGCCTGCCTGGTCGCGCTCGCCGTGCCTGCGCTCGCCGCTCCGGGCCGGGCCGCCGCGCCCTCGGCGTCGATGCTGCGCCAGCAGGAGACGCAGCAGCAGGCCCGCGAGCGGGTGGCCCAGGCCGAGGCGGCGCTGGAGGGCTCGACCCTGGCGGTCCGGTCCGCAGCGGCCGCGCTCGACGCCGTCGCCGCCGAGCTGCCCGCCGCCCAGGCCGACGCCGCCGACGCCCGCGGTGCGCTCGACGGCGCGCGGGCGCGGGAGGCCACCGCCGTGGCGAGCGCCCGACGGGCCCAGGACGTCGCGGTCGCGGCCCGGCAGCAGGTCGACGCCGCCACCGGCCGGGTGGCGGGTGGCCGCGTCGCCGTGGCCCAGCTGGCCCGACGCTCCTACCAGCAGGGTCCGCTCGCCGACCTGCGCACGATGATGTCGGCCGCGTCGCCCCAGGACCTGCTCGACCGCTCCAGCCTGCTCAAGCAGGTCTTCCGGTCGCAGAACGACAGCCTGCTCCTGCTGTCGCGGCAACGGCTGGCCCTGGCCCGGACCCAGAACACGCTCGCCCGTGAGCTCGAGGGCGCCGAACGGGCCCAGCAGGAGGCCGACCGGGTGGCCGCGCGCGCCCTGGCCGTGGCCCAGCGCGCCGACACCGCGCAGGCCCGGGTCCGCGACCTGGTGGCCCGGCGCGGGGTCGCGCTGCGCCAGGCCGAGCAGGCCCGCGCCGGCGACGCCCGCGAGTACCAGGCCGCCCAGGCGGCGAGCAAGGCCCTGGCCGAGCGCATCCGGGCCGCGGCCGCGCGGGCCAGGGCGGCGGAGCGGGCCAGGGCGGCCGCCAGGGCCCGGGAGCGCGCCCGGGCCAGGGCGGCCGCGGCCGCGGCGGCTGCGGCCGGACGCAAGCCCCGACCCATCCCACCGGCCGAGCCGTCCCGGCCGCAGCCGAGCCGCGACGGCCGGTGGCAGTGGCCGGCCGACGGGCCGCTGACCAGCCGGTACGGCTACCGCACGCATCCCATCTACGGCGATGTCCGCTTCCATGCCGGCATCGACATCGGAGCGCCCTACGGCTCGCTCACGCGGGCCGCCGAGGACGGCGTGGTCACCTACGCCGGCTCCGCCAACGGCTACGGCACGCTCGTGCTCATCAGCCACGGCACGATCGGCGGCCACGACATCACCAGCGGCTACGCCCACCAGTCGCAGCTGCTGGTGCGCGAGGGGCAGTTCGTGCGCAAGGGCCAGGCCGTGGGCCGGGTCGGCAACGAGGGCAACAGCACGGGGCCGCACCTGCACTTCGAGGTCCGGCGCGACGGCGATCCGGTCGACCCGCTCGACTGGGTCACGCCGCCGTAGGCTGACCCGGTGAACGTCCCTCGCGCCGTCGCCGCGGCCGCCCCGGCAGGACCGGGGGGCTGAGGTGAGCACCCAGTTCGCCAGCAGCAACCGCGGCGACCCCAAGAAGGTGCTGATCGCGCAGAACAAGAAGGCGCGGCACGACTACACGATCGTCGAGGAGTTCGAGGCCGGCATCGTGCTGGTCGGCACCGAGGTGAAGTCGCTGCGCCAGGGCAGGGCCTCGCTCGCCGACGCCTACGCGTACGTGCAGGACGGCGAGGTGTGGCTCACCGGTGTCCACATCCCCGAGTACACGCTCGGCACGTGGACCAACCACACCCCGAGGCGCACCCGCAAGCTGCTGCTGAACCGCAAGGAGATCGACGGCCTCGTCGGCGACCTCAAGCAGGGCGGCAACGCGCTGGTACCCCTGTCGCTGTACTTCCTCGGCGGGAAGGTGAAGATCGAGCTCGGGCTGGGCAAGGGCCGCAAGGCGCACGACAAGCGCCAGGTCATGGCCGAGCGCGACGCCGCCAAGGAGATCCGCAACGCGATGGGCCGGGAGGCCAAGACGCGGGTCCGCTCGCGCCGCTCTCGACCGTGACGGTCCCGCCGCCCCTGTCCGACGCCGGCGTGCCGGACCTGTGGCGCTCGCTCGGCCTGCCCGGCCTGATCGACCTGCACGTCCACTTCATGCCCAAGAACGTCCTGGACAAGGTGTGGCGGTACTTCGACGGCGTCGGTCCGCTCACCGGGGTGGCGTGGCCGATCGCCTACCGCACCGAGGAGTCCGACCGGCTGGCCCGGCTGCGGGCGCTCGGCGTGCGGGCGTTCCCGTCGCTGGTCTACCCGCACAAGCCGGGCATGGCGGCCTGGCTGAACGCCTGGGCCGCCGACTTCGCCGCCCAGCACGACGACGTGCTGCACACGGCCACGTTCTACCCCGAGCCCGAGGCGGTCGGCTACGTCGAGAAGGCGCTGTCCGCCGGTGCGAAGATCATCAAGGTCCATCTGCAGGTGGGTGCCTACGACCCTCGGGACGGGCTCCTCGACGGCGTCTGGGGGATGCTCGCCGACGCCGGCGTCCCCGTGGTCACACACTGCGGGAGCGGCCCGACGCCGGGTCCCTTCACGGGCCCGGGCCCCATCGCGCAGGTGCTGCAGCGGCACCCGACGCTGACCGCCGTCGTCGCGCACATGGGCATGCCGGAGTACGGGGCCTTCCTGGACCTCGCGGCGGCGCACCCACGCGTGCACCTCGACACCACGATGGCGTTCACCGACTTCACCGAGGCCCTGATGCCCTTCCCGGTGGCGCTGCGACCCCGCCTCGCCGATCTCGGCGACCGGGTCGTGCTGGGCAGCGACTTCCCGAACACTCCCTACCCGTACGCACACCAGCTCGAGGCGCTCGCCCGGCTCGACCTCGGCGACGACTGGCTGCGCGGCGTCCTGCACGACAACGCGGACCGGCTGCTCGCGGGGCGCTGACGCGCGCCCCTGGGCCGAACAGGCCCCCGCGATGGTCAGAAGGGGCCATGGCTGTTCCGGGTGGGAGCAGGCAGGGTGCCGGCAGACGTGCCCCCTCGACCCAGGGAACCCCATCCCATGACCCGCCCCGCACGAGCGCCCCGGTACCTGACCGCGACCGGCCGTCCGGTGGCAGGCGCGTGAGCCGGGCCCGCGGCACGGGCGACGCCGTGGCGCGGCCGCGGGCGGGCTGGCGGGGCGCCACCCCCGACCGCCGCCTGGCCAGGGCGCTGCTGGCGCTGGCTGCTCCCGCGGTCGCGGCGGTCGCCCTCGCGGTCGCGGCGGTCCTGCGGTCGTCGTCGGAGCCGTTGCAACCAGGCGCCGCTGGTCCTCGCGCTGCTGCTGGTCCTCGCGGAGTACCCGCTGGTCCCCATCCGGTTCGGGGCGAACCACATCGGCGTCGCCTGGTCCGAGGTGGTCGTGGTGCTCGCGCTCGCCACGCTGCCGCTGCCCTGGGTGCTGCTGGTCGTGGGGCCGTCCGTGGCGGCCAGCCACCTGCTGCAGCGCCGGTCGCTGCGCCAGGTGGCCGTTCAACGGCTCCTGCGCCACGCTGGGGGTGGTCGCGGCCGGTCTGGTCCTGCACCTGCTCGGGGGCCACGGCGGCGTGCACGGGCCCGGACCGCTGGCGGTGCTGCTCGCGGCCTCGGTCACCTACAACGTCGTGCACACGCTGCTGGTCAACCTGGTCGTGTCGCGTCGCCCAGGACGCCCCCTGCCGCGACCATCCTGGCCCGCAGCGCGGTCGTGACCGCCCTGGCCTTTCTCGGCAACCTGTCCACCGCGCTCGTGGCGCTGCTGGTCTCGAGCGCAGCCCGCCCTGCTGCTCGGACTGCCCCCGGTGGCGACCGCGCTCTGCGCTCAGCTACCGCGCCTACCTGCGGGCGCAGCCAGGAGCGCGACGTCTGGCGGCAGCTCGAGGTGGCGAGCCGCGAGCTCAACCGGCTGGAGGAGCGCGAGGTCGCCGAGGCGGCGCTGCGCCGGGCCCGCGAGCTGTTCCGCTGCGACGACGTCGAGCTGCGTGCTGGACCGGGTGGGGCGCACACCCGCACGGACCTGCCGGCTGGTCGACGGCCGGCTGGTCGACGGCGTCCCGCGCCGGCCGGCGGCGAGGGCGGACGCACCCGCTGGGTCGAGCTCGATGAGGACGGCGAGGAGCCGGTCGTCACGACCTGCCTGGCGTCGCCGCTCGGCGTCGCCGGAAGGGCCGCATCGGCGCGCTGCGGCTGCTGTTCGACGGCGTGGTCACGCCTGTCCGCCGCGCGAGCGGCAGGTGCTGTCGACCTACGCCCACGCCGTGAGCACCACCGCTGCAGAACGCCCGGCTGCACGAGGACGTGCGCGCCGAGGCCGCCCGGCACGCCCACGAGGCGAGCCACGACGCGCTGACCGGCCTGGCCAACCGCGTGCTGCTGCAGGAGCACGCCGGGGCGGCGCTGCGTCGGGCGGCGGCACCACGGCGCTGCTGCTGCTCGACCTCGACCACTTCAAGGAGATCAACGACACGCTCGGCCACGCGGCCGGCGACCTGCTGCTGCAGGAGGTGGCCGCCCGGCTGCGGGCCACGGTGGACGGCGCCGGCGACTGCCTGGTGGCGCGGCTCGGCGGCGACGAGTTCGCCGTGCTGCTCCCCGGCCTCGCGGGGCCGGAGGAGGCCGAGCCGCTGGCCGCCCGGCTGCTGCAGCAGCTCGCCGTGCCGGTGGAGTTCGACGGCCTGCGGCTGTCGGTCGAGGCGAGCATCGGCGCTGGCCTGCCACCCGCAGGACGCCGACACCGCCGAGGAGCTGTTCCGGCGGGCCGACGTCGCGATGTACCAGGCGAAGCACACCCGCGGGTCGTGGCTGCGCTACGACGCCGACCGCGACGACAGCAGCGTCCACCGGCTCGCCCTGGTCACCGAGCTGCGCCAGGCGCTCGAGCGCGACGAGGTCGTCGTGCACGTCCAGCCGCAGGTCGACCTGCGCCACCGGGCGGGTGGTGTCGGCGGAGGCGCTGTGCCGCTGGCAGCACCCGGTGCGCGGGCTGCTGCGCCCAGCGACTTCGTCGGCGTCGTCGAGCAGTCGGGTCTGGTGCGGCCGTTCACCCTGCGCGTGCTGGAGCTGGCCCTCGCGGGCTGCGCGGCCTGGCGCGCCGGCGGCCACGAGGTGCGCATCTCGGTCAACCTCGCGGCCCGGTCGCTGCTCGACCGGGCGCTGCCCGACGACGTCGCCGCGCTGCTGGCCCGAACCGGGGTACGGCCCCAGGACCTCGTGCTGGAGATCACCGAGACGACGGCCGCCAGCGAGCTCGAGGTCGTCGAGGACGTCCTGGCCCAGCTGCGCCGCACCGGCGTGGAGATCTCCGTCGACGACTTCGGCACGGGCTACTCCTCGCTCGCCTTCCTGCAGCGGACGGCCGTGAACGAGCTCAAGGTCGACCGCTCGTTCGTACGCGGGATGCTGCGTCAACGACAACGACGCGGCCCTCGTCCGGGCCACGGTGCAGCTGGCGCACAGCCTGGGGGCGCGCGCCGTCGCCGAGGGGGTGGAGGACGCCGCCCATGCGCAGGCGCTGCGGGCGCTCGGCTGCGACGTCGGCCAGGGGTGGCTGTTCGGGGCGGCCGTTCCGCTGGAGGTGCTGCACGGCCAGCTGTCGGCGTCGAGAGAGATCCCGCTGGCCCGGAACGGGCGGCTGCTGCGGCTGCAGGCCTAGCCGGGTGGCCGGGCGCGGCGTACGCTCCTGTGGTCACGATGCGACACCACAAGGGGGTGACAGGTCTCGACTCCGGATGTCGGGGCAGGGGAAGCGGGCCGAGGAAGGCAGCGATGATCTCGTTAACCAATAATGCTGCACAACAATCAAGCGCCGACAACAGTCCGCGTTTTGAGTCCTACGCCCTCGCGGCGTAGGTAGCTCAAATGTCAGCCTGAGAGAGCCTCCGGCTCAGGACCTGGCATCGACAGGAGGACCACCACCTCGCCCGGCCACGGGGTGAGGTGGTGAGCTCACAGTGGCTGAGCCCGTTCCCGGGTTGCTGGTGTCACCGGGAGGGCCGAGAAAATCACAGCCAGCTGCGCCCGGAGAAGCCCTGTGTCGGTACCGGAGGACGCGGGTTCGATTCCCGCCACCTCCACGAGACCCGAGAGCCCGGCCCCCGCAACGGGGCCGGGCTCTCGTGCGTCCGGGCTCTGGTGTGTCCGGGTCGCGCGCCGACAGGCCGGTCCTCGGCAGGCCGGCTCGACATTCCGCGACATCTCGGGCAGGAACCGACCTGCGCACGGCGAATCTCCCGGGCATCCCGGTGCTCGACCAGGCCCCCAGCGCCCGGCTCCGCGCACCGCCGCCCTTCGGGAGCATCATGCGCACGCGCCTCACGACAGGAGCGGTCCTCACCGCCGCCGTCGCCCTGCTGGCCGGTTCCGCGGCCGCCTCCAGCGTCACCATCGACCAGGTGTCCGTGACCGCCGGGACCGCGACGGTCACCGGCGCTGCGGCCTTCGACCCCGCCGCCACCGGGCCGGTCTCGGTCGGTGGCACGCCCACGACCGCCTCCGCCGCCCCGCTCGGCGCCTTCGACGCGGCCGGCGTCGACCTGCAGAGTGCCAGCATCCGGGAGACCGCTA
Source organism: uncultured Actinomycetota bacterium (assembly GCA_963761695.1). Lineage (GTDB taxonomy): Bacteria > Actinomycetota > Actinomycetes > Mycobacteriales > SCTD01 > RYN-122. The sequence goes on from CAVXIB010000015.1 coordinate 345,904, forward strand.
CCGGGCTCGAGTTCATCTGGAAGGTGCGCTCGCTGCCCGCGAGCCCCCCGCCGGAGGTCACCCGCTACACCTGGAGCTTCGGCGTCGGCGACAAGACGTTCCAGCTGCAGGCCAAGCGCAGCAACACCGCCAGCCTGACGGCCATCGACGACCCCCAGGGTCACGTGACCAGCGCGGCCGCCGGCGCCTTCCAGCTCCGCGGCAACTGCGCCGCCACCTACGGCGGCACGCCGGCGCCCGTCAGCAACTGCCCGCACCTGGCGTTCCTGTCCGGTGCGTTCGACTCCGCCAAGGGCGAGGTCCGCATGACCCTGCCGTTCGGCACGGCCGCGGCCAAGGAGATCGTGCCGGGCGTCACCCTGGTGCCGGTGGAGACCGCGACGATGTCCATCACGGCCGCCTTCCAGGCCGCCGTCTCCAACACGATGGTCAGCACCTACATCAACGGCTGGGACAACTACCACGTGGGACGCACGGTCGAGGCAGGCGTGGGCTTCGCCGACGCGGACGGGGCCGGGGAGTACGTCGCGGCCACCCTCGACGGGACCAGCTACACCGCGTCCGTCCCGGTTCCCGACCAGGAGGACACCGTCTACGTCCGCGCCTGCCAGGCGGTCACGTGCAGCGAGCCGGTCAGCGCTGCGCTGACCTGATCAGCATGCACCTGCCGCAGGCCCCCGGACCGCCGTCCGGGGGCCTGCGGCATGCTCAGGGCATGGACGGCGCCGCGGGTCTGCTGGAGGGGGCGCGCCGTCGGGCGGTCCGACCGGAGGCGGCGGCCGAGCCCGTGGCCGAGGCGGCCGCCGGATCTGCGGGCACCCTCGACGTCGGCGCTACGGTCGAGCCCGTGACCCCGCCCGACGACGCCCCCGCGAGCGCTTCGAGCGAGCCCCGCCGCACCTACCTGCTCGTCGACGGCGAGAACCTCGACGCCACCCTGGGCAACAACGTGCTCGGGGGCCGGCGGCCCGATCCGGCCGAACGCCCCCGCTGGGACCGCGTGCGCTCGTGGCTCGAGCAGGAGTGGGGGCAGCCGGTCCAGGGCCTGTTCTTCCTCAACGCCGGAAACGGGCTGCCGCTGTCGTTCATCCAGGCCCTGCTGGCGCTGGACTACCGCCCCATCCCGCTCGCCGGTGGTCCGGGCGAGAAGGTCGTCGACATCGCCATCCAGCGCACGCTGGAGGCCCTCGCCGACCGCCCGGGCGACGTGCTGCTCGGCAGCCATGACCGCGACTTCCTGCCGCAGGTGCAGCGCCTGGTCGAGGCCGGCGACCGCCGGGTCGGGCTGCTGGGCTTCCGCGAGTTCGTCAGCAGCGGTTACACCGACCTGTTCGACAAGGGCCTGCAGGTGTTCGACCTCGAGGACCAGGTGCGGGCCTTCAACGCCGTGCTGCCGCGTGTCCGGGTCATCCCGATCGCCGACTTCGACCCGCTGCGCTACCTGTGAGGACGGCGGCGGTGGCGGGGGCGCGACGGTGATCGACGTCGGCGCCGTCAAGGTCCTGTCGCGGGCCGGCCTGCTGCAGCCGGTCCGCCCCGACCGGCTGCTCGGCATCGGCCTGGCCGCAGCGCGCTGGGGGATCAGCCCGGCCACCGGGTACGCCGCCGGCGCGTCCCGCCATCCCGACCGCCTCGCCCTGGTCGACGACGACGGCGCCCTGACCTGGCGGGAGGTCGACCTGCGCACCGACCGGCTGGCCGGTGCCCTCCGGGCGCGGGGGGTGCTGGAGGGCACCTCCGTCGGGGTGCTGGCCCGCAACGGTCGCGGCTTCGTCGAGACCGTGGTCGCGGTCGCCAAGTGCGGCGCCGACGTCCTCTACCTGAACACCGGGTGGGGGGTCGAGCAGACGCAGCAGGTGCTCGCGGCTCAGGGCGGCACGGTGCTGGTGCGCGACGAGGAGTTCGCCGCGGTGCCCGGCGTGGGCGACGTGACCACCGAGGAGCTCGCCCGCCTGGCCGTCGCCGACGACGGCCCGCCTGCTCCGCGCCGGGCCACCCGGGCCAGCCGTCAGGTCATCCTCACCAGCGGCACCACGGGCACCCCGCGCGGAGCCGCCCGCAGCAGCGCCGGGATCGGCGACGCCGTCTCGATGCTCGACCGCATCCCGCTGCGCGCCGGCGGGACGACGGTCCTGGCCGCCCCGGCCTTCCACGCCTGGGGTCTCGGGCACGTGTCCATGGCGATGCTGCTCGGCTCGACCCTGGTGCTCCCGCGGCGGTTCGATCCCGAGACGACGCTGCGGCTGGTGCAGGAGCACCGGGCCGACGTCCTGGTGGTGGTGCCGGTGATGCTCGAGCGGCTGCTCGAGGTGGAGCAGTCCTACGACACGAGCAGCCTGCGGGTCATCGCCTCCAGCGGCAGCGCGCTGCCGTCCCGCCTGCCGGCCCGGGTCGAGGAGCGGTTCGGCCCCGTGCTGCACAGCCTGTACGGCTCCACCGAGGTCGCCTACGCCGCGGTGGCCACCCCGGACGACCTCCGGACCGACCCGACGACCGCGGGCAAGGCGCCGCACGGCGTCACGCTGCGGGTCGTCGACGACCACGACCACGACGTCGCGCCGGGCGAGCCCGGGCGGGTCTTCGTCGGCAGCGGACTGGCCTTCGCCGGGTACACCGACGGCTCGGACAAGGACCGCCTCGACGGCCTCGTCGCCACCGGGGACCGGGGCACCCTCGACGCGGACCAGCGGCTGACGGTCCTGGGCCGCGACGACGACATGGTCGTGGTGGGTGGCGAGAACGTCTTCACCGGCAGCGTCGAGGACGCCCTCGCCTCCCACGCCGACGTCGTGGAGGCCGCCGTGGTGGCCGTTCCGGACGAGCAGTACGGCGCCCGCCTGGTGGCGCACGTGGTGGCCCGTCGGCCGGTGGACGCCCAGGCGCTGCAGGAGCACGTGCGCAGCCGGCTGGCCCGCTTCGCCGTGCCCCGCGAGGTGCGCTTCGTCGACGAGCTTCCCCGCAATGCCACCGGCAAGGTCGTCAAACGGGAGCTGGGCGCGTGAGGACCACGGCGACGGCGCCGGCCCAGCTCGACCGGCCGGAGGTCGACGAGCGCAGCGACGTCGAGCGGCCCTGGGTGACGATCGTCTGGAACGACCCGGTCAACCTCATGAGCTACGTCGAGCTGGTCTTCCAGGAGCTGTTCGGGCACAGCCGCCGGGAGGCGCACCGGCTGATGCTGCAGGTGCACGAGGAGGGCCGCGCGGTCGTCAGCAACGGCACCCGTGAGCAGATGGAGCACGACGTCGCCCGCTGCCATGCCCGGGGCCTGTGGGCCACCGTGCAGCAGGACTGAGCCGTGCGCTTCAAGAAGGCCCGCGGCGGGGGAGTGTCGGCCGACGTCGCCGCCGTCGAGGCCCACGTGCTGACGCAGTGCGCCGCCGACCTGCTCGGTCTGCTGGCCGACGAGGAGACCGACGACGACGTCGCCCAGGACCCCCTGGCCGCCCTCGTCGGCATGCCCAGCGGCGACGTCGAGCCTCCGACCGACCCCGCGCTGCTGCGGCTGCTCCCGGACGCCTACGGCGACGCCGACCCGGAGGCCGGCCGGGAGTTCCGCCGCTACACCGACAGCGACCTGCGGGCGGGCAAGCGGGCCCACGCGGGCACCGTGCTGGCCACGCTGCCGGCCGAGGGCGGACGGATCGGTCTCGACCGGGACCAGGCCGACGCGTGGCTGGGGTGCCTCAACGACCTGCGCCTGGTGCTGGGCACCCGGCTGGAGGTCACCGAGCAGCTCGACGCCGACGACCTCGCCGACGACGACCCCCGCCTGCAGGCGCTGCAGGTGTACTCCTGGCTGGGGTGGCTGCAGGAGTCGCTCATCAGCTGCCTGTCGCCACGCCGGTAACGCCCCGTCTCCTAGGATGGCCGGGTGCTCGAGCTGCCCCGCGCCATGCTGGACGAGATCGTGGCGCACGCGCGCCGGGACCACCCGGACGAGGCCTGCGGCGTGGTCGCGGGCAGGGACGGGGTGGCCACCCGCGTGATCGTCATGGAGAACGCCGAGCGCTCGCCGACCTTCTACCGCTTCGACGCGCAGGAGCAGCTGCGGGTGTGGCGGAGCATGGACGACGCCGACGAGGTGCCGTTCGTGATCTACCACTCGCACACGGCCACGGAGGCCCACCCCTCCCGGACCGACATCACCCTGGCCGGCGAGCCGGAGGCGCACTACCTGCTGGTCTCGACCCGCAGCGAGGCCGACGAGGTCCGTTCGTTCCGGATCGTGGACGGGCAGGTCACCGAGGAACCCGTCACAGTCGTCTGACAAACCGGAACAACGCTCACCGGGACCGCTGTTGGACCCGAAGACGCCCGACCCCCTACTTCAGGAGCCCTGCCGCCATGGCCATCGAGGTCCGGATCCCGACGATCCTGCGCACGTACACCGACGGTCAGAAGGCCGTGGAGGGCAAGGGCGACACCCTGCTCGACCTCATCGACGACCTCGACAGCCGGCACGCCGGCCTCAAGGGCCGCCTCATCACCGAGCAGGGTGGGCTGCACCGCTTCGTCAACGTCTACGTCAACGACGAGGACGTCCGCTTCCTGGGTGCGCTGGAGACGACGCTCACCGACGGCGACAGCGTGACGGTGCTGCCGGCCGTCGCGGGCGGCGCGGAGCGTCCTGCCCGCGCAGCGGTGACTGCGGGCGGCGCGGAGCGTCCTGCCCGCGCAGCGGTGACTGCGGGCGGCGCGCGCTAAGCATGCGCTTCGACTCGCTGCTGGACTCCGTCGGGCGCACCCCGCTCGTCGGGCTCCCGCGGCTGTCGCCGTCGGCCGACGTGCGGCTCTGGGCCAAGCTCGAGAGCGCCAACCCGACCGGTTCGGTCAAGGACCGGGCGGCGCTGGCGATGGTGGCCAAGGCCGAGGCCGAGGGCCTGCTGCGGCCCGGCGTCACGGTGCTGGAGCCGACGTCGGGCAACACCGGCATCAGCCTGGCCATGGCCTGCCGCCTGCGCGGCTACCGGCTGATCTGCGTGATGCCGGAGAACACCTCGGTCGAGCGCCGTCAGCTGCTCACGATGTACGGCGCCGAGATCGTCACGTCGCCGGCGGCCGGGGGGTCGAACCAGGCCGTCGCCGTGGCCAAGCAGCTGTCGGCCGAGAACCCCGACTGGGTCATGCTCTACCAGTACGGCAACCCGGCCAATGCCCAGGCGCACTACGACTCCACCGGTCCGGAGATCCTCGAGGACCTGCCCACCATCACCCACTTCGTGGCCGGTCTCGGCACCACCGGCACGCTGATGGGCACCGGGCGCTACCTGCGCGAGAAGGTGCCCGGCGTCAAGATCGTCGCGGCCGAGCCCCGGTACGGCGAGCTCGTCTACGGCCTGCGCAACATCGACGAGGGCTTCATCCCCGAGCTGTATGACGGCAGCGTGCTCACCACGCGCTTCTCGGTCGGTCCGCGTGAGGCGCTGCGGCGCACCCGGCAGCTCGTCGAGGAGGAGGGCATCTTCGCCGGCATCTCCACCGGGGCGATCCTGCACGCCGCGCTCGGCGAGGCGATGAAGGCCGTCAAGGCGGGGGAGCGGGCCGACATCGCCTTCGTGGTCTGCGACGGAGGCTGGAAGTACCTGTCCACGGGCGCCTACGCGGGCACGCTCGAGGAGGCAGAGTCGGCCCTCGAGGGCCAGCTCTGGGCCTGAGCCCTACTGTTGCGGGCGTGTCGAGTCCTGGCCCTGCCGCGCCCATCGGGGTCTTCGACTCCGGCGTGGGCGGCCTGACGGTCGCCCGGGCCCTGCTCGACCAGCTCCCCAACGAGGAGCTTCTCTACGTCGGTGACACCGCGCACGGGCCCTACGGACCGTTGCCCATCGCCGACGTCCGACGGCACGCCCTCGCCGTGTGCGACCGCCTGGTCGAGGACGGCGTGAAGATGCTCGTCATCGCGTGCAACACCGCCAGCGCCGCCTGCCTGCGCGACGCCCGCGAGCGGTACGACGTCCCCGTCGTCGAGGTGGTGCTGCCGGCGGTCCGGCGGGCCGTGAGCGCGACCCGCACGGGCCGGGTCGGGGTCATCGGCACCGTCGGCACCATCGGCAGCGGCGCCTACGACGACGCCTTCGCCGCCGCGCCCCAGGTCACGGTCGTCAGCGCGGCCTGCCCGGCCTTCGTGGAGTTCGTCGAGCGGGGGGTCACCACCGGGCGTCAGCTGCTGCAGCTGGCCACCCACTACCTCGAGCCCGTGCTGTCTGCCGACGTCGACGTCCTGGTTCTCGGCTGCACGCACTACCCCCTCCTGACGGGCATGCTGTCGCTCGTGGTGGGCGACGGCGTGACGCTGGTCAGCAGCGCCGAGGAGACCGCCAAGGACGTCTACGGCGTGCTGGCCCGCGCGGAGGCGTTCCGGGTCAGCGACACCGCGCCGCGTCACCGCTTCGAGGCCACCGGCGACGCGGCGTCGTTCGCCCGGCTGGCCCGCCGGTTCCTCGGCCCCTCGTTGGCCGCGGCATGAGGCTCACCGTGCTCGGCTGCTCCGGGACCTTCCCCGGGCCGACGTCGCCCGTGCTCGGGCTACCTCGTCGAGCACGACGGCTACCGGCTCGTGCTCGACCTCGGGGCGGGCGCCCTCGGGGCGCTGCAGCGCCACATCGGACTGCTCGACGTCGACGCCCTCTACGTCAGCCACCTGCACGCCGACCACTGCATCGACCTCGTCGCCTACTCCTACGCCCGCCGCTACCACCCGGGCGGCATCCCGCCGCAGCTGCCCGTCTACGGACCGGCCGGCACCCACGCCAGGTTGCGCGCCGCCTTCGAGGAGCCGCCCACCGACGGGCTGCTCGAGGTGTTCGACTTCCGCGAGGTCGGCGCCGGGCCGGCACGAGCTCGGCCCCTTCACGGTCACCACCGCGCTGACCCACCACCCGGTCGAGGCGCACGCCATGCGCGTGGAGGCGGGCGGCCGCACGCTGACCTACAGCGCCGACACCGCCGTCAGCGACGCCGTCGTCGAGCTCGCCCGCGACTGCGACCTGTTCCTGTGCGAGGCGTCCTGGCTGTCCGAGCCGACCCCGCCCCCGGGCATCCACCTGACCGGCCGCGAGGCCGGGGAGCACGCCACCCGCGCCGGGGTGGCGCGGCTCCTGCTGACCCACCTGGTGCCCTTCGCCGACGAGGCGGCCATGCTGGCGGAGGTCCGCGAGACGTTCACCGGCCCCACCGAGCTCGCCCGCTGCGACGCGATCTACGACGTCTGACGGCAGGAACCTCCCGACCGACGTCGAATCCCTGTCCATGAAGCGGACCCTGCTGCTCGCCCTCGCCCTCGTCGCCGGCCTCGTGGCCCCGGCCGCCCACGCGGTCGACCCGCTGCCGACGCCGGGCTTCGCCAGCGACAACGTCGAGTTCCTCGGCAACGTCCCGCTGCACGCCGACAGCTGCCGGCGCGCAAGCTCCTCGACGGCTACCTCTACGTCACGAGCTCCAGCCAGCTGTCGATCTACGAGGTGGGCGACCACCCCGAGACGCCGACCCTGCTGTCGACGACGTCCCGCTGCCGCAGATGCCCTACTTCGCCGAGGAGGACGTCGACACCAACGGCAACGTGCTCATCGTCGGCACCACCGGGCGTCATGGTGACGATGGACGTCCGCGACAAGACGCTGCCCGACGGTGCTGTCGGTCCTGCAGGGCACCGACGAGCACACGATGAGCTGCGTCCTGGACTGCACCTGGGTCTACGGCTCGGCGGGCACGATCGTCGACCTGCGCGACCCGGACGGCGCCGAAGGTCGCCGGGAACTGGACGAAGGGCGTCAGCGCGAAGGTCACCTCACCCACGACGTCACCGAGGTGTCGCCGGGCATGGTCATGACGAGCTCGAAGCCGATGGCGCTGCTCGATGCCCGCACCGACCCGGCCAACCGGTGGAGGTCGGCCGCGGCGAGAACGCCGACGGCCGCTTCATCCACGCGAACCTGTGGCCGCGGGCCATGCAGGACCGCTTCCTGCTCGTCGGCGGCGAGACCGAGGGCACCAACTGCGACGCGCCGACGGCCGGCGCCTTCATGACCTACGACACGACGGCCTGGAGGAGGACAAGAGCAAGCCCTTCGTGCGCAAGTGACTCCTACCGGCCGGCCGTCACGTCCGTGCCCGAGGGCGACGCCGCCTACGAGACCTACTGCAGCCACTGGTTCACCCCCCGGCCCGGCTGGAGGGACGGCGGCCAGCTCGCGGTCAGCTGGTACGAGCACGGCACGCGCTTCCTGCAGGTCGATGCCGGCCGGCAAGATCAAGGAGTTCGGCCACTACACGCCGGTCGGCACCACCGCCAGCGCCGCCTACTTCGCGACCAAGGACATCGTCTACGTCATGGACTACCAGCGCGGGCTGGACATCATCAAGCTCCACGACGGCCCGGTCGGCGCCGCGCGGTGCGCCGCGGCGCCCCCGGCCTCGCGCCCGACGCCGCCCCGGCCAAGCGCAAGCGCCTGCTGCCCGGCCTGATCGAGCGGCACGGCTTCCGCTGCTGAGCGGTCGCCTAGGCTCGGCCGCATGACCCCCCTCCCGCCACGACGGCCGCGCCGCCGACGACCTCCGCCCCGTCACGCTCACCCGCGGGTGGCTCGACCACGCCGAGGGGTCGTGCCTGGTCGAGTTCGGCCGCACCCGGGTGCTCGTCGCGCGCCAGCGCCACCGAGGGCGTGCCGCGCTGGCGCAAGGGCTCGGGCCTCGGCTGGGTGACCGCGGAGTACGCGATGCTGCCGCGGGCCACCCACACCCGCAGCGACCGCGAGAGCGTCAAGGGCAAGCTCGGTGGCCGCACCCACGAGATCAGCCGGCTCGTCGGCCGCTCGCTGCGGGCCTCGATCGACCTCGCGGCGCTGGGCGAGAACACGATCGCGATCGACTGCGACGTCCTGCAGGCCGACGGTGGCACGCGCACGGCGGCGATCACCGGGGCCTGGGTCGCGCTGGCCGACGCCTGCGCCCGGCTCGGCAAGCCCGCGGCGATGGTCCGCAAGGTCGCTGCGATCAGCGTCGGCGTCGTCGACGGCGTCCCGGTGCTGGACCTCGACTACCCCGAGGACGTCAGCGCCGGCACCGACATGAACGTGGTCGCCACCGCCGACGGCGAGCTCATCGAGGTGCAGGGCACGGCCGAGGGCGCGCCCTTCAGCCGGACCGAGCTCGACGCCCTGCTCGACCTCGCCCTCGCGGGCATCGGCCGGCTGACGTCGCTGCAGGCCGAGGCCCTGTCGTCGCCGCTGCGCGGGGAGGGCCGCGCGCGGACCGCACCGTGACCGGCGTCGTCCTGGCCACGCGCAACGCCGGCAAGCTGGCCGAGCTGCGCCGGCTGCTGCCGGGGGTCGACCTCGTCGGTCTGGACCCCGAATTCGAGCCGGGTCCGGAGACGGCCGCGGGGTTCGAGGAGAACGCGCTGGCCAAGGCCCGGGAGGCCTGTGCCCACACGGGGCTCCCTGCCGTCGCGGACGACAGCGGCCTGGCCGTCGACGCCCTCAACGGCATGCCGGGAGTGCTCAGCGCCCGCTGGGCGGGCCGGCACGGCGACGACCTCGCGAACCTGCAGCTGCTGCTGGCCCAGACGGTCGACGTCCCGGACGAGCGGCGGGGGGCGGGCTTCGTCTGCGCCGCCGCCTACGCCCTGCCGGACGGCCGGTCGCACGTGGTCCGGGGCGAGCTGCGAGGGCTGCTGGCGCGCGCTCCCCGCGGCGCGAACGGGTTCGGGTACGACCCGGTGCTGCTGCTGGGGGAGCGCACCGCCGCCGAGCTGCTGCCGGCGGAGAAGGACGAGATCAGCCACCGCGGCCAGGCCTTCCGGGCTCTGGCACCGCTGCTGCTCACGGCGCTGCGGACGCCGTGACCGAGGGCGACACGGACCTGCAGGACGACGTGCTGGAGGACCTCGTCGAGGCGGTGCACTACCGCCGCTGGCTGGTCGACCTGTGCCGGCCCTGGCTCGGCGACGATCCCCTGGAGGTGGGTAGCGGCCTCGGCCACTACGCCGCGGACTGGGCGGCGTCGGGGGTGCCCCGCTTCACCGCGTCCGAGGCCGATCCGGGCCGGCTGGCCCACCTGCGCGCCCGGTTCGCCGGACACGACGTCGTCGGGGTGCGGGAGCTCGCCGTCCCGGTGACGGCCAGCGGCGAGCACTCCGCGGTGGTGGCCTGCAACGTGCTCGAGCACGTGCCGGACGACGTCGGGGCACTGCGCGACCTGGCCGGGCTGCTGCGACCCGGGGGCCGGGTGGTGCTGGTGGTCCCGGCGTTCCCGAGCGCCATGAGCCGGTTCGACCGCGCCATCGGCCACCAGCGCCGCTACCGGGCGGCGGGCCTGCGCCAGACCCTGCAGGAAGCCGGCTACGACGTGGAGCAGCTGACGTACGTGAACAGCCTGGGGCTGCTGGGCTGGTACGTCGCGGTCAAGGCCCTGCGCGGCCGGCCCCGTGCGGGGGCGCTGCTGACCGTCTACGACCGGGGCGTCGTGCCGTGGCTGCGGCGGCTGGAGGCCCGGCGGCCTCCCCCGTTCGGGCAGTCGCTGCTCGCGGTGGGACGCCTACCGGGCTGAGCGGTTGACCACCAGGCAGCGCCGCTCGGTCAGCGGAGCCGGCGGGATGTCCTGGCCGCCGCGGGCCGGGCTCAGCAGCAGCGCCGCCGCCCCGGTCTGCTCGATCGAGGCTCCCAGGCGGGTGACCCGGCCGATCCGCCCGAGCAGGTCGGCCCGGGACCCGAGCACGTCGCCCTCGACCAGCTCGTGGCTGAAGACGAGCCAGACCCGGCCGTTGCCGAACCGGCCGGTGCGCAGGGCCACGAGATCGTCGCCGCACGACGTCCCGGCCGGGGGCGTCCGGAACAGCACGACGCCGTCGCGCGGCACGCCGAGGCGGGGGGCGTAGAAGTCGAAGGCCCCCTTGGCGGCGATGTCCACCAGCACGAGGTCGCCGGGCCGCCGCCGGGCCGCCACCTGCTCGAGCACCGGACGCAGCTCCTCGACCTCCTGCGTGTGCACCGCCAGCGGCAGGGACCGCACGACGGCCGGCCCGGCCGTGAGCGCCAGCAGGACCGCGACGACGACCGCCCGGCGTCCGTCGTCACGGTCGAGCGCGCCGGCCAGCACGATCGCGACCACCGGCACCAGCCACAGGACGAGGCGGTCGGCCAGCGGGTAAACCGACAGGCCCCCGGCGAGCACGGCCAGGGGCACGGGTGCGAGGAGCAGCGCGGTCCGGGGCACGTCGCGCCGCAGCAGCCGCGCCGTCCCCACCAGCAGCAGGACGCCGGCCAGGGGTGCCCACCAGAGGCCGAGCGGGTCGTCGGCGAGGTCCCCGCCCCGCTCGAGCAGCCAGCGGGGAAGGTCGTCGGCGCCGCGCGGGTAGGCGTAGGCCCAGTAGAGCGCGTAGACCTCCCGGCCCTGCAGCGGCGCGAGGACGAGCGCGTAGGCGGCGGCCAGGCTCACCACCCACGGGCTCAGCTCCCGGGCCGCACGCAGCCGCTCGGGCCAGGACGGCCTGCGTAGCACCAGCAGGACGCTCGCCCCGGCGAGGGCGAAGACACTCGGATAGGCGGTCCAGACGGCCACCGCTCCGACCAGGCCGAGAACCCGGGGCCGGTCCAGCATCGCCACCAGAAGGACGAGCAGCACCACGGCGACGTCGAGCGCGTAGGGCTTGACCTCGTTGGCGTAGTAGACGAGGTCGGGGGACAGCGCGGTCAGGCCGACGGCCACGGGGACCAGCACGGCCGGCAGCAGTCGCTGCGCGAGGGCCCAGACCAGTCCCAGCGTGGCCAGGCCCGCCAGCAGCGACACCAGGCGCAGCGAGCGCTCGCCGTCGCCGAACACCTCGACCGCCAGGCGGGTCGCCTGCAGCCACCCCTGGGGCGCCGCCTGGTTGTGGAGCAGCGGCTCGGTCGCCAGCGCGAGGTGCCCGCGCTCGACCAGGCTGCGGGCGATAAGGGCCTCGTCGAGCCAGAGCGAGCGGTCGCCGAGCCACTGCCGCAGCCGCAGCGCGGCACCGAGCGCCACCAGCAGGGCGGTGGCACGGGCCGCCCAGACCTGGCGGGTCGCGAGGCGGGACCGCTCACGCCGCGCGTGCCGGGCCCGGAGGTCGGCCTCGGACGGCGCCCCCTGGGGGTCGGGGTCCGGCGCGGCGGGCTGTCCGGGAGCGGCGGTCACCGGACCCCCTGCGCCTGCGGCGGTCACCGGGGGAGGGTCGTCCCGCGGACCGGGCGTTTGGCGGTCAGCCGGCGGCTGTGCGACCGCTCCCTGGTGAGGATCCACAGCGCCTCCACGCCGTCCTTCCAGGTGAGCTTCTTGCCCTCCTCGCGGCTGCGGGCCTGGTAGGTGATCGGCACCTCGAAGGGCCGGATCCCCCGGGCGAGCACCTTCGCGGTGACCTCCGCCTCCATGCCGAACCCCTGGCTGCGGATGTCGAGGTCGCGGTACAGGGCCAGGGGCAGCAGCTTGAAGCAGGTCTCGAGGTCGCTGATCCAGCAGTCGAACAGCACGTTCGCCGCCATGGTCACCGTCTTGTTGCCCATGACGTACCAGAAGCTGTAGGCCGTGTGGCTGCCGAACGTGCGCGTGCCGTAGACGACCGTGGCCTCGCCGGCCAGGACCGGGGCCAGCAGCGCCGGGACCTCCTCGGGGTGGTACTCGAGGTCGGCGTCGACGATGATCATGTAGTCGCCGGTGGCGTGGTCGGCGGCGGTCCGGATGGCCGCCCCCTTGCCCCGGTTGGCCGGGTGGGTCACGACGCGCACGCGAGCGTCGTCGACGCCGCGCAGCAGACCCGCGGTGCCGTCGGTGCTGCCGTCGTCGACCACGACGACCTCGACCTCGACCGGGTAGGTCACGCCGAGGATGCGGGACAGCGCTGCCAGGACGGTTGCCGACTCGTCGTAGACGGGGACGAGGACCGACAGCTTCACGCCGATCACGCTAGCCGAGCGGGGTCCTCCGGACCGCCCTGGCGAGCCTGGCCGGAGCGCAGGGGGGCCGCTGTCGGGGCGTCTCCCGGTGGGTCCCGGCACCGAGCGGCTGGAGGCCGACCGGCAGGATGAGGCGGTGCGAGCTCTGGTGTTCGAGGCGTTCGGTGGTCCGCTGGCCGTGACCCGGGTGGCCGAGCCGCGGCCTTCGCCCGGGGGCGTCGTGGTGCGGGTGGAGGCCACGGGGGTCTGCCGCAGCGACTGGCACGCCTGGCAGGGCCACGACCCCGACGTCGTGCTGCCGCACGTGCCGGGTCACGAGCTGGCCGGCGTCGTCGCGGAGGTCGGCGCGGGAGTGGTGCGGCACAGGGTGGGCGACCGGGTCACCGTGCCGTTCGTGTGCGCCTGCGGGCGGTGCGCGCAGTGCGCGGCGGGCGACCACCAGGTGTGCCCGCAGCAGACCCAGCCCGGTTTCACCCACTGGGGCTCCTACGCCGAGCTCGTGGCGCTGGAGGCCGCCGACGTCAACCTCGTGCCGCTTCCGGAGCAGATCGACCCGACCACGGCGGCGAGCCTCGGGTGCCGGTACGCGACCGCTTTCCGGGCCGTGGTCCAGCAGGGCCGGGTCCGGCCGGGGGAGTGGGTGGTGGTGCACGGCTGCGGCGGCGTCGGGCTGTCGGCGGTGCAGGTGGCGGTCGCCGCCGGCGCGCGGGTCGTGGCGGTCGACACCAGCCCCGGCGCGCTCGCCCTTGCGCAGACCATGGGGGCCGAGGTCGGCCTCCCGACGTCGGCGGAGGTGGCGCGTGCCGTCCACGACGTCACCGACGGCGGGGCCCACCTGTCCCTGGACGCCGTGGGCCTCCCCTCCGCGTGCGAGGCGAGCGTCCGCGGTCTGCGGCCCCGGGGCCGCCACGTGCAGGTGGGGCTGCTGCCGCCCGCGCAGGGCCGTCCGGTCGTCCCGATGGACCGGGTCCTCGCGCTGGAGCTCGAGCTGCTCGGGAGCCACGGGATGGCTGCGCACGCCTACCCCGAGCTGCTCGGGCTGGTGGTCGCCGGGCGCCTGCGGCCGCAGGACCTCGTCACGCGGACGGTCGACCTCGACGGCGCCGCGGACGCCCTGCGCGACGTCGGCCGGGAGCCCGGCACGACGGTGATCGTGCCCTGACCCTGACCCTGGCGCTGACCCTGGCGCTGACGCTGACGCTGACCCTGACCCTGACGCTGACGCTGACCCTGGCCTGGGCGCGGCTGTCCGCGAGGGACGGACACCCGGGCCGGCCCCGTCTACGTTCGCTTCCATGACCGACACCCCGATCGAGCCCGTGGCCGCCGATCCCCTGGCCGTTCCCCGGCCGGAGGAGGAGGTGGCCGACGCCGTCCGCGACGGCGCGCCGGTCGACCCGGCCGAGCAGCCCGCAGCCGGGGGCAGCGACGACGGAGCACCCGTACAGGGCGACGGTGCCCCCGACTCGCACTAGGCCGTCCCGGCGCCGGTCGGTTCTGCTGCCGGTGCTCCTGGTGCTGGGCCTGTCGGCCTGCGGCGACCCGACCACCCCGGCTGCCACGGTGCGCCCCGCGGCGGCGGCCCGGCAGTCGCCCGCAGGAGCGTCCTCCGGCGACGACGTGCGCACGATCGTCGCCCTGGGGGACTCCTACACGCAGGGCTTCTCCTCCTGCGGCCGGCCCGGCAACTGCCCCACCACGGCGTGGGCCACCGGCACCGACCCCCGCGTCGACAGCCTGCTGCAGCGGGTGGCCCGACGGCGGCCGGTGCCCCCCGTGGGTCACAACCTCAGCGTCAGCGGGGCCCGGGTCGGGGCGCTGCAGCGGCAGGCCGTCCGGGCGGCCGCCACCCGGGCCGACCTCGTCGTCGTCCTCATCGGGGTCAACGACGTGTGCACCGCGAGCGTGGCCACCATGACGCCGGTGCCGCGCTTCGCCGCCGAGCTCGAGCGGGCCCTCAGCACCCTGGACGAGACCTCCCCGCAGGCCGACCTGCTGCTGCTGTCGGTGCCCGACCTGGGCCGGATGCACGACCTCGGACGGACCGAGCCGGACGCCCTTGCCGTCTGGGCGCGGCACGGCATCTGTCCGACGGTCTTCGGAGCGACGGCAGACCGCACCGCCACCGACGCCCGCCGGCACGCCTTCGACGCGGCCCTCGCCGCCGCCTGCGCCGCCCGACCGCGCTGCACCTGGGACGGCGGCGCGCTGGGGGCGCTGCGCTTCGGGCCCTCGTTCCTCAGCCCGGACTGGTTCCATCCGAGCCTGGCCGGTCAGACCGAGATCGCCCGCGTCGCCGAGCAGGCGCTGGGCACCACGGACGGAGAGGCGCTGGGGTAGGGCCGGCGGGAGTCGAACCCGCACTGGGGCGCCCCTAAAACGCCTGCCTCTGCCGTTGGGCTACGGCCCCGCATCCTGCGACGGCGAGCCTAGGCCACCGCCGGACGGTCAGACGCCCAGTTCGCGCCGCAGCTTGGCGACGTGGCCCTTGGCCTTCACGCCGTAGCCGGCCTGCACCACGGTGCCGGACTCGTCGAGCACGATCGTGGCCCGGATGACCCCCACCACGGTCTTGCCGTAGAGCGACTTCTCGCCGTAGGCGCCGTAGGCGGTGAGCACCGTGCGCTCCGGATCGGAGAGCAGGGGGAAGGTCAGCGACTCGGCGTCGCGGAAGCGGGCCAGCTTCGCCGGCGGGTCGGGCGAGATCCCCACCACGGCGTACCCGGCCTCGTCGAAGTCCGGCAGGGAGGCCGTGAAGTCGCAGGCCTGGGTCGTGCAGCCAGGGGTCGAGGCCGCGGGGTAGAAGTACAGGACGAGCCGCCGACCCCGGTAGTCGGCCAGCGAGACGGGGGCACCGTCGGCGTCGGGGAGGGTGAAGGCGGGGGCGGGGTCGCCGGGGGCGAGGCGGGCGGTCACCCCGTCACGATGCCGCATCGAACAGGTGGATCGGGCAGAGTGGGTCCGTGCGCCCCTCTGAGCCCGGCCTGCGCATCGAGGACCACGCGGTCATCGGTGACACCCACACCATGGCGCTCGTCGGGCTGGACGGGTCCATCGACTGGCTGTGCCTGCCCCGGTTCGACTCGGCGGCCTGCTTCGCGGCCCTGCTCGGTGACGAGGACAACGGCCGTTGGCAGATCTGCCCGCGTGGGCTCGCCGACGGCGCCGTGCTGCGCACGACGCAGCGCTACCGCGGGTCGTCGCTGGTGCTCGAGACCGAGTACGAGACCGCCTCCGGGGTGGTCCGGGTCATCGACGCCATGCCGGTGCGCAACAGCCACGCCGACATCGTCCGGCGGGTCGAGGGGGTGCGCGGCGAGGTCGACATGGCCATGCGCTGGACCATCCGCTTCGGGTACGGGGCAGCCACGCCGTGGGTGCGCCGCGCCATCGACGAGGACGGGCGCCCCGCGCTGCTCGCGGTCGCCGGCCCCGACGCGGTGGTGCTGCGCGGCGACGTCCTGCCCCGGGCCGACCGTCGCGGCGAGGACAAGGCGCACCACGGCCACTTCGTCGTCCGCGCCGGGGAGACGGTGGACCTGAGCATGATGTGGTTCCCGAGCCACGAGGCGATGCCGCACTGCCACGACGTCGGGGACAGCCTCGACCGCGCCGAGGAGTTCTGGAGCGAGTGGGCCGGCCGCTCCACCTACTCCGGCGGGCACCCCGACCTCGTCGAGCGGTCGCTCATCACGCTGAAGGCGATGACCTACGCCCCCACGGGCGGCATCGTCGCGGCCCCCACGACGTCGCTGCCGGAGCAGATCGGCGGCTCGCGCAACTGGGACTACCGCTACTGCTGGCTGCGGGACGCCACCCTGGTTCTGCACGCCCTGCTGTCCTGCGGCTACACCGAGGAAGCCCAGGACTGGCAGCACTGGTTGCTGCGGGCCATCGCCGGGTCGCCGGACGAGCTGCAGATCGTCTACGGCGTCGCCGGGGAGCGGGCGCTGCCCGAGCTCGAGCTGGCTCACCTGCGCGGCTACGAGGGCAGCGGTCCGGTGCGGATCGGCAACGGCGCGAGCACGCAGTTCCAGCTCGACGTCTACGGCGAGGTGCTCTCGGCCATGCACGCCGCCCTCGAGGCCGGCATCGACGGCGACGACATGACCTGGCCCCTGGTCCGGGCCGTGCTGGCGCACCTGGAGACCGTCATGGACCGGCCGGACTCCGGTCTGTGGGAGGTGCGGGGCGAGGAGCGGCACTTCACCCACAGCCGCGTCATGGTCTGGGTGGCCTTCGACCGGGCTGTGCGGATGGCCGAGCAGTTCTCCCTCGACGGCCCGGTCGAGCGCTGGCGGGAGCTGCGCGACCAGGTGCACGCCGAGGTGTGCGAGCGCGGCTGGAACGACGACGCCGGAGCGTTCACCCAGTACTACGGCGGGGAGGGCCTGGACGCCGCCATGCTCGTGATGGCCAGCGTGGGGTTCCTGCCGGGCGACGATCCGCGGGTGGTCTCGACCGTGGAGGCCATCTGCGCGAGGCTCCGCCACGGTCCGTTCGTCGACCGGTACGAGACCACCGAGCAGCTCGACGGCCTCCCGCCCGGCGAGGGGTCGTTCCTGACCTGCTCGTTCTGGCTGGTGACGGCCCTGGCCCTCGGCGGTCGGCGCGAGGAGGCGCACGCGCTGTTCGACGAGCTTGCAGGGCTGACGAACCACGTCGGCCTGCTGGCCGAGGAGTACGACGGCGAGGCCGGCCGCATGACGGGGAACTTCCCGCAGGCCTTCAGCCACCTGGCGCTCGTGGAGGCGGCGATGACCCTGTCCCGCGATTCCGCCCGGGGGCCGGTGGGCACGAGCCCGACGCAGGGACGACCGACGCAGGGGAGCAGCACGTGAGCAGCACCGATGGCAGCGGTCCGGCACCGCGCAAGCGGACGCCGAAGGCCAAGACCAGCCAGGACCCGGAGGTGCTCGCCGCCGAGATCGAGCGCACGCGGGAGGACCTCGCGGAGACCCTCGATGCCATCGCCGACAAGGTCAGCCCCAAGAGGGTCGCCGGCCGGACCCGCAAGAAGGTGGTCGACAAGGTCAGCGACGTGGCCGAGCACGTCAAGGACAGCGCCGTCGGCGCCAAGGACAAGGTCGTGGAGCAGATCTCCTCCTCCTCCGACACCGCCGACGCCGTGACGGCCGCGGCGGGCGCTGTCCAGGACGCCGGGGCCACGCCGATCGTGGTGCCGGGGTCCGCGGTCTCGGCGGACGCGCGCACGGCCGGCCTGCCGGTCGCGACCGCCCCGCTGTCGGACGCGCCGGGTGCGGCCGTCCCGTCGTCCGCCCCCGTCCCGCCGTCCGCCCCTGTCCCGCCGTCCGCTCCTGTGACGCCCCCGGCCCCCGGCGGAGGCCTCCCCAAGGAGGCCCTGCTGGGCGGCGCGCTCGGACTGCTCGTCCTGGTGCTGCTGCGCCGCCGGCGCTCCCGACGACGCGCGTCGGCCGTCACCGCCGGGGGCCGGTCCCGCCGCCGGTGAGGCCCACCCCCGATCCGGTCGGGCCGGGCCAGGAGTCGGTGTGGGACTACCCGCGCCCGCCCCGGCTCGAGCGGTCGGCCCGGGAGGTCGTCGTCGTGCTCGGCGGGGTGGAGGTCTGCCGGACCCGTCGGGCCTGGCGGGTGCTCGAGACCAGTCATCCGCCCACCTGGTACCTGCCCCGGGACGACTGGCGGCCCGGCTCGCTCGAGGCTGCTCCCGGGTCGTCGTTCTGCGAGTGGAAGGGCGTCGCGTCCTACCTCACGGTCGTCGGCGGAGCCCAGCGGGCCGAGCGCGCCGCCTGGACCTATCCCGAGCCGACACCGCCGTTCGCCCCGCTCGCCGGGTCGGTCGCGCTCTACCCCCAGGCCGTCGACGCCTGCACCGTCGACGGCGAGCGGGTCCGGCCCCAGGACGGCGGCTTCTACGGGGGCTGGGTCACCGACGACGTCGTCGGTCCGTTCAAGGGGGTGCCGGGCAGCCGGAACTGGTGAGTCGGCCGCGCGACCGGCCTCGATGAGGGAGACTCGAGCGGCGCCGCGCCCCGCGGTGCCCGTCGGAGGGGCTCCCGTGCCGCGCGCCCGCATGTCCGCCGTCGGTGTCGCGCTCGCCGCACTGTGCGGCCTGCTGACCTCGGCCCCCACCGTGGCAGCTCGCCGCCACCCCGGCCCGGACGCCCGTCGACCAGGGCCGCGGGCTGTACGTGGTGGTCAACGAGCCCGGGTCAAGGGTGGGGACCTCCTCGCTGCGGGAGGCCGGAGCCGACGTCGTACGCACCGCCGGCCCGGTCGACGCGCAGGTGGTCCGGACCGACCGGACGGGGGCGGACGCCCTCGCCCGCCGCCCGCACGTGCGTTTCGTCGAGCCCCTCGTGCGCCGGAACGCCCTGGCCGACGCCGTGACCTCCGAGCGGGGTGAGCTGGGGCTCGAGGAGTCCCTGGCGGGCCTGCCCACCTCCGACGGCCGCGGCACGGTCGTCGCCGTGCTCGACACCGGGGTCGACCCCGCCAACCCCGACCTCGCGGGCCGGGTGTCCGACGGCGGCGACTTCACCAGTGGCAGCCGGCACGAGGGCGGCCTGTCCGACGGCAACGGGCACGGCACCGGCGTGGCCGCGATCATCGCCGCGGCCGCGGACGGCGAGGGCATGGTCGGTGCGGCGCCGGCGGCGCTCGTGCGCAGCTACCGGGTGCTCGACGCCGACGGCGCCGGGGGGTCCCTCGGGCTGGCCCTGGCCATCCGGGCCGTCGCCGACGACGCCGCGGCCGGCCTGCCCCTGGTCGCGGCCAACATGAGCCTGGGTGGGGCGTTCCGCTCCCGGATCGAGACCGAGGCGCTCGCGTACGCGGCCGCGGTCGCCCCGCAGGTGCTCTTCGTCGCGGCCTCGGGCAACGACGGCGGCGACCGTCCGTCGTTTCCGGCGGCCTTCCCGGGAGTGCTGTCGGTCGGGGCGTCGGAGCGGGGGGTCGACGGCCGCTACCGCCGCGCCGCGTTCTCGACCACCGGCGACGTCGACCTGCTCGCGCCCGGGGTCGACGTGCTCACCTACGACTACCTGCCGGGGGAGCAGCCGCCGCATCTCGGCGCGGTCAGCGGCACCAGCGAGGCCGCGCCGGCGGTGGCCGGTCTGGCGGCCGGCCTGGCGTCGGCCCGCGGGGTGGTCGGGCAGCAGGCGGCCACCGCGTTGAAGGCCTCGGCCGAGGCGGCCCACCGGGAGGTCCCGGACGCCGGCGACGGGTCCGGGCGGGCCGACGCCGTGACCGCCCTGGCTCTGGCCGACGGCGCCCGCGGGTACGCGACCGTCTTCGCCGACCTCGGCAGCCGGGTCGAGGCCGGCGCGTCGCGGCGGCTGCTCGTCCAGCGGTTCGTGCCGGCGACCTCCACCGCGACGGCGGACAGCGGCACCGACCTCGTCGCCGGCGCCGGGCGGCTGGCGCGGGGGGCGGCTACCCGCAGGACCGTCCCCGGGGGTGAGCTGCGCACCGGCACCTGGCAGTTCTCGCTGGCCGCTCCGGCCGCCGACCTCTGGCGGACGACCCGGGGGCCGTCCGTCGGCCCGGCCGACGTCGAGGACGCCGTCCCGTTCTCCGGCCTGGCCCCGGAGCAGGGCGAGACCGGTCTGCCGATGCGCTCAGGGGGACGCCTCCGCTCGCTGCTGGGCGGTCGCGACCGGGCCGGGCTGCTGTCGTTCTCGGTCCGGCGCGGCCAGGAGTTCCGTGTCGAGGGAGCCGGCCCGAGCGAGGGAGCGCCGCTGTTCCTGTGGGCTCCGGCCGCCGACGGCGGCGTGGCGTCGTCCTACGACGAGCCGGTCGAGCTGGTCGACCTCGCACACGGCCCGGCCCGCTACCTGGCGTCCCGCTCCGGGCGCTACGTCGTCGGGCACCTGCTCGACGAGGGGCAGGGGCCGGGCTCCTACGAGATCGCCGTCACCTACCCGGAGCCGGTCGGGCGTGTGGTCGCCGACCGGGTCAGCACCGACGGCACCGCCGGGCTGCCCTTCCGGGTCAGCTGGTCCGGCGCCGCCCGCTACGACGTGCAGTGGATGGTGCGCAGCAGGACGGCCGCCGGCTGGCGCAGCACCCCGTGGCGCACCTGGCTGCACGACACCGACCGGACCACCGCCGTGTTCGGCAGCGGCGGCAGTCCGACGACCGTGACGCCCGGCACCACCTACCACCTGCGGGTGGTCCCGCGGGACGACCTCAACGGCGTCGGTGCTCCCTCGGCGTCGGTCCCGGTGACCGTCCCCTACGACGACGCGACGTCCGGGGCCCGCTTCGGACCGGGCTGGCAGGCGCGGCGGCTGACCGACCGCTTCCTCGGCACGGTGCACACCTCGGCCGTGGCCGGGGCGCGCCTGACCGTGGCCGCGGAGGGCTCGGCCCTGAGCCTGGTCGCCGAGCGCTCCCCGACCTCGGGCCGGCTCGACGTGGTCGCTCGACGGCGTCCGGCGCGGCCGGATCGACCTCGGCAGCCCGCTCGCCCAGCGCCGCTCGGTGGTCTGGACGTCGGGCCCGCTGCCGGGGGGCATCCGGCGCCACGTGCTGGAGCTGGTCGTGGTCGACACCCCCGGCCGGAGCCGGGTCACGGTCGACGCCGTCGCCGCCCACCGCTGAGTCCGGCAGACTGGACGACCGTGCGTCCCCTCGTCCTCGCCTCGGCGTCCCCGGCCCGGCTCGCCCTGCTGCGCGCCGCCGGGATGGCGCCCCGGGTGGTGGTCAGCGGCGTCGACGAGGACGCCGTGACGGCGGCCGATCCGCTCGCGCTGGTGCAGGCGCTGGCCGTCGGCAAGGCCAGGGCGGTCGCCGGGGGCATCGACGACGGCGCGCTCGTGATCGGGTGCGACTCCCTGCTGGTGCTCGACGGACAGGCCCTCGGCAAGCCGCGTGACGCCGCGGAGGCCACCCGTCGCTGGCAGACCATGCGTGGCCGCGAGGGCGTCCTGGCCACCGGGCACTGCGTCGTCGACACCGCCGCGGGCCGCGAGGTGGGCGAGGTGGCCACCACCGTGGTGCGCTTCGGCAGCCCCACCGACGCCGAGGTCGCCGCCTACGTCGCCACCGGGGAGCCGCTGGCGGTGGCCGGGGCCTTCACCCTCGACGGGCTGTCGGGGCCCTTCGTCGACGGGATCGACGGCGACCACGGCAACGTCCTCGGACTGTCCCTGCCCCTGCTGCGCCGACTGCTGGCCCAGCTCGACGTCTCGGTGGTGGACCTGTGGCGACGGCCGTGAGCACCGTGTCCCTGCGCACGCCGCCGCTGGCGATCGGGCCGATCGTCGTCGACCCGCCCGTGGTGCTGGCCCCGATGGCCGGCGTCACCAACGTGGCGTTCCGCTCGCTGTGCCGCAGCTACGGCGCCGGGCTCTACGTCAGCGAGATGATCAGCGCCCGGGCGCTGGTGGAGGACAACGCCAACACGCTGAAGAAGGCCGGGTTCGGCGCCGACGAGGATGTCCGCAGCATCCAGCTCTACGGCGTCGACCCGGTCTTCGTCGGTGAGGCCGTGCGCAAGGTCGTCGACGAGCTCGGCGTCCACCACGTCGACCTCAACATGGGCTGCCCCTCGCCGAAGGTGACCCGGCACGGCGGCGGCGCGGCGCTGCCGGCCCGGCCGCGGCTGGTCGGGCGGATCGTGGAGGCGGCCACGCGCAGCGCGGGCGACGTGCCGGTCACCGTGAAGATGCGGGTGGGCGTCTCCCCGCTCCACGAGACCTTCCTGCAGGCGGCCGCCGCGGCTGTCGACGGGGGGGCCGCCGCGGTCGCGCTGCACGCCCGCACCGCCGAGCAGCTCTACAGCGGCACGGCCGACTGGACCCGGATCGCCGAGCTCAAGCAGCACGTCACGGGCGTTCCCGTTCTGGGTAACGGCGACATCTGGTGCGCCCAGGACGCCCTGGACATGCTCGCCCGGACCGGGTGCGACGGCGTGGTGGTGGGGCGCGGCTGCCTGGGCAAGCCCTGGCTGTTCCGCGACCTCGCCGACGCCTTCGCCGGCCGCCCCGTGCAGGGGCCGGCCTCGCTGGGTCAGGTGGTGGAGGGCATGCGCCGCCACCTGCGGCTGCTCGTCGGGCAGTTCGGCGACGAGGCCCTGGCCTGCCGCGACTTCCGCAAGCACGTCGGCTGGTACCTCACCGGCTACCCGGCCGGCGGCGAACGACGTCGGCGGCTGGCCCTGGCCTCGTCGCTGGCCGAGTACGACCACCTGCTCGACGAGCTCGACCCGGACGAGCAGCTCGGCGCCGGCCTCGAGGCGGCGCCCCGCGGCCACACCCACGGACCCAAGGAGGTGACGGTCCCGTACGGCTGGCTGTCGCCGGACTCGGTGGCCTCCGACCGGGCGCCCGGGCGCGAGGCCGACGCGTGGACCAGCGGCGGCTGACCGGAATGCGCCACCGGCCCGGCGCGCTGTTGCGGGGGTGACCCTTCCCCTCAGTGTCCTGGACTTCGTCGGCATCGAGCACGGCGAGTCTCCGGCCGCCGCCATCCGCGGGGCCGTCGGGATCGCCCAGGCCGCCGAGGCTGCGGGCTTTCGGCGCTACTGGGTCTCCGAGCACCACAACATGCGCTCCCTGGCCTGTTCCGCCCCGGAGCTGCTCACCGCCCACGTCGCGCTCCAGACCTCGAGCATCCGGGTGGGGGCGGCCGGGATCATGCTCCCCAACCATGCGGCCTTCAAGGTGGCCGAGACGTTCCGGACCCTGCTCGCCATGCACCCCGGGCGGATCGACCTGGCGCTGGGCCGGGCACCGGGCACCGACCCGCTGACCGCCCACGTGCTCCGGCGTGGCCTGCAGGTCGACCCGGCCGAAGGCTTCCCGCAGCAGGTCGCCGAGCTGCTCGCGTTCCTCGGCGACGGCTTCCCCGACGGCCACCCCTACGCCCCGCTCGTGGCCGCGCCGGAGGTGGCGGAGCGGCCGGAGCTGTTCGTACTGGGGAGCAGCGGCTACGGCCCGCAGTTCGCCGCCGTCAACGGCCTGCGGGCGGTCTTCGCCCACCACATGAGCCCCGACCTCGGCGTGGCCGCCCTGCGCTCCTACCGGTCGCAGTTCGTGGCCCGCTCCTCGGACCAGCCCGAGCCCTACAGTGCGATCTCCGTGCTCGCCTACGCCAGCGAGGACGAGCTCGACCAGCGCGAGTTCGTCGCGGGCTGGGACCTGACCATGCGCAACCTGCGCCAGGGCGTCCGCGAGCCCCTGCGTCCCGAGCAGGTCCAGGCCTACGCCCGGTCCGGCGAGGTCGAGGTGCCGTCGGACGGCCGCATGGTGGTCGGCACGCCCAAGCAGGTCGTCGAGGGGCTGCGCGAGCTGCAGGACCAGGCTCAGGCCGACGAGCTCGTGCTGGTGACCCCGTCCCTGGACCGGGCCCGGCGGGCGGCGTCGCTGGCGGCCGTGTCGCAGGCGTGGGCGGCCTGACCGTCCCCACGCGTCAGAGCGGCCGGACCAGCAGGGTCAGCAGGCGGTCGAGCTCCTGCGCCGGGTCGGCCGTCAGGCCGCCGTGCACCGGACCGGCCTGGACGACGGTGCTGCGCGGGGCGGTCAGCCAGCGGAAGCGCTGACCGAGCGTCGTGGCTCCGGCCGGACCCTCGCCCGCGCAGGTGCGGCGGACGGCGTCGGCGGCGCCGTGCAGCGTGGCGAGGTCGGCGAGCGGGTCCAGGACGCGGACCCGGTCGTCGTCGACCGCCAGCGCGGTCTGCAGGAAGTCCGCGCCGCGGCAGTACAGGACGACGCCGATGTTGAGGCACTCACCGCGGTCGATCCGGGGCACGGCGCGCAGCAGGGCGTACTCGAACACCTGGCGCGCCGGTGGCGTCTGCGTCACGGAGCCCAGGCCCCCGACGCCGCGGCCCGGGCGGCCAGGTGGTCGACGTAGGCGGCGCGGACCGCGTCCGCGGAGGCGAACCCCGGCTCGTCGACCAGCCAGGTGTCCGGCACCAGGGCGAGCACCTCGTGCAGCAGCTCCCGGGTGACCATCGGCGCCAGCTGCGGCCCGGCGCTCGGACCCGCGGCCGCGCGCAGCACGTGGTCGTCGGCACGGTAGGGCTTGTCGGCAGCGCTCGGACGGTCCCAGGCGTGGTGGAAGATCAGCGAGGCGCCGTGGTCGATGAGCCACAGGTCCCCGTGCCAGACGAGCAGGTTCGGGTTGCGCCAGCTGCGGTCGACGTTGCCGATCAGGCCGTCGAACCAGAGCACCCGCGCCGCCAGGGCCGGGTCGACGGGCGAGCCCACGGCGTCGTGCGTCACCGAGCCCGGCAGGAAGTCCAGCCCGAGGTTGAGGCCGGCGCTCGCGCGCAGCAGGTCCTGCACCTCCTCGTCCGGCTCGAAGGGGGCGGCGGCCGGGTCGAGGTCGACCAGCACCAGCTCGGGCACCCGCAGGCCCAGCCGGCGGGCCAGCTCTCCGGCCACCACCTCGGCCACCAGCACCTTGCGCCCCTGGCCCGCGCCGACGAACTTGACGACGTAGGTGCCGAGGTCGTCGGCCTCCATCAGCCCGGGCAGCGACCCGCCCTCACGCAGCGGGGTCACGTAGCGGGTCGCCGTGACGGTCCTCAGCACGCGGCCACCCTAGGCTCGCGCGGGTGACCCACGCCGCCGACGTCGAGGCCGCCGCCCAGCGACTGGCCGGGGTGGTCGTCCGCACGCCGCTGGAGGACAGTCCCCGGCTGTCGGCCCGCACCGGGGCGCGGGTGCTGCTCAAGCGCGAGGATCTGCAGCCGGTCCGCTCCTACAAGCTGCGCGGCGCCTACAACCTCATGGCCCAGCTGTCGGAGGCCGAGCGGGCCTGCGGGGTGGTCGCGGCCAGCGCCGGCAACCACGCGCAGGGCCTCGCCTACGCCTGCGCGGCACTGGGGGTGCACGGCACGATCCACCTGCCCCGGACCACTCCGCGGCAGAAGCGCGACCGGATCGCGGTGCTGGGCGGCGACCTCGTCGAGGTGGTGGTCCAGGGCGACACCTACGACGAGGCGGCTGCCGGGGCCGTGGCGCACGCGACGCGCACGGGCGCGGTGCTGGTGCCGGCCTTCGACGACCCGCGGACCGTCGCCGGGCAGGGGAGCGTCGTCGTGGAGGTGCTCGAGCAGCTCGGTGCGGTGCCCGACGTCGTGGTGGTGCCCGTGGGTGGGGGCGGACTGCTGGCCGGGACGGCCGCGTGGCTTCGCGAGCGCCATCCCGCGGTGCGGCTGGTCGGTGTCGAGCCGGCCGGCGCCGCGTGCATGGCCGCCGCCGTCGCGGCGGGTGGGCCGGTTCCTCTCGCCGTGCTGGACAGCTTCGTCGACGGCGCGGCGGTCCGGCGGGCGGGCGAGATCACCTTCCCGCTGTGCCGCGACGTCGAGCTTCTCGCGGTGGCCGAGGGCCGGGTCTGCACCGAGATGCTCGCGCTCTACCAGTCGGACGGCATCATCGCCGAGCCCGCCGGAGCGCTGGCCGCGGCCGCGCTCGGCGACGTCCTCGAGGTGGGGGCCGGGCAGACCGTGGTGGTGGTGCTCTCGGGCGGCAACAACGACGTCAGCCGCTACGGCGAGGTGGTGGAGCGGGCGCTCGTCCACGAGGGTCGCAAGCACTACTTCCTGGTCGACTTCCCGCAGGAGCCCGGGGCGCTGCGGCGCTTCCTGGACGAGGTGCTCGGACCCGACGACGACATCACCCTGTTCGAGTACGTCAAGCGCAACAACCGCGAGACCGGACCTGCGCTCGTGGGCGTCGAGCTGAGCCGGCCAGAGGACCTTGCGGGACTGCTCGAGCGGATGGCGGCCGGTCCGGCGAGCGTCGAGCGGGTCGAGCCCGACAGCCCGGCCTTCCGCTTCCTGCTCTGACCGCGGCGTCGGCGCCCCGCGGCACGGGTCTAGCCTGCGCCGCATGACCGCACTCGTCCAGGACTTCGCCGGACAGACCGCCCTCGTCACCGGGGGCACCCGGGGGATCGGCCTCGGGATCGCCCAGGAGCTCGTCGACCGGGGGGCGAGCGTCGTCGTGACCGCCCGCAAGGCCGACGAGCTGGCCGCGGCCGTCGCCCAGCTCGACCCCGAGGGCACCGGTCGCGCGATGTCGGTGCAGGGCAGCGCCGACGACGAGGCGCATCAGGCCGACGCCGTCGCGCAGGCGGTCGGGCGCTACGGGCGCCTCGACCTCCTCGTGGCGAACGCCGCCGTCAACCCGCAGTACGGCCCGCTGGTCGACGCCGACCTCTCGGCGGTCCGCAAGGTGATGGAGGTGAACGTGACCGCAGTCCTCGGGTGGGTCCAGCAGGCCTGGCGGCAGTCCCTGCGCGAGCACGGGGGGAGCGTGCTCGCGGTCGCCTCGGTCGGGGGCCTGCGCAGCGGCGCCCCGATCGGTGCCTACAACGCGAGCAAGGCCGCCCTCATCCACCTGGTCCGGCAGCTCGGCGCCGAGATGGGCCCCGGGGTGCGGGTCAACGCGATCGCCCCCGCGGTCGTCAAGACCCGCTTCGCCGAGGCGCTCTACGCCGGTCGTGAGGAGGAGGTCGCCGCGCAGTACCCCCTGGGCAGGCTGGGGGTTCCGCAGGACACCGCCAAGGCGGGGTGCTTCCTGCTCTCAGGCGACGCGTCGTGGATCACCGGCGAGACCCTCGTGGTCGACGGCGGCGTCACGGTGACCCGATGAGCGGCGCTGCGGACGCCCGTCCCGGCGACGACACGGGCGTCCAGCTCGTCGCCGACGGCAAGGGGGTGCGGAGCACCACCCCGATCACCCGCGCCGTGGTGGCCGAGGCGCTCGGTGCCGTCGACGCGGCGGCCGGTGCGCGGGTGGGGGCGGAGAAGGACTGGCGTACGGGCTACCTGCAGCACGTCGTCGCGATGACGGCCGCCGGAGCCAGGAACGCGCAGGCGTGCCTCACCGTCGCCCGGACCGGCCTTGACGCCGTCGCCGCGCGCACCGTCTTCATCGCCGGCGGCACGGAGCGACCCGTGGCCGACGTGCTGTCCGGCGCGCAGGAGACGACGCTGGGCACCGAGGTGCTGCAGGGGGAGGGCGAGCGCGTCACGGCGCTGGAGGTCCCCTACCGCGGCGACGTGCTGCGCGGCGACGCCCTGCGCAGGCAGCTCGATGCCTGGGTCGCGGCCGGCACGGTCGAGCCCTCCTTCGCCACGTCGGTCGGTCGCGTCCTGGACAACCCCGGGTGGCTGGACCTGTCCGACCGGGCCGTCCTGGTGCTGGGCGCCGGTGCCGAGATGGGTCCGCTCGAGGCGCTCCTGGGGTGGGGGGCCCACGTCCTCGCCGTCGACCTGCCGTCGTCCCGCGTCTGGGACCGGGTGCGCAAGACCGCCCGCGCGGGTGCCGGCACGGTGTCGCTCCCCACGGTCGACGGTGTGGCGGGAGCCGATCTCCTCGAGCAGACCCCTGACCTGCTGGCCTGGGCCGCCCAGGAGGCGCCGGGCCGGCCGTTGACGGTCGGCAGCTACACCTACGCCGACGGTGGCAGGCACCTGCGCCTGGCACATGCCGCCGACGCCCTGGTGGTCGAGCTGCTGAGCCGCCGTCCGGAGGTGTCCTACGCCGAGCTGGCCACCCCGACCGACGCGTTCGTCGTGCCGGCCGAGGTGGTGCAGGAGGCCCGGCGGCGGTACGCCTCGCGAGGTCTGCGAGGCCGGCTGCAGGGCCCGGCCCGGCAGACCGGCCTGTTCCTGCCCTCCTACACCCGCGACGTGCCGACCGACGACGGCCGCGTGGTGGGGGTGACCGACAGCCTGGTGCCGCAGCAGGGTCCCAACTACATGCTGGCCAAGCGGCTGCAGCGCTGGCGGGCGCTGGTGGGCCGCGCCGACGGCGTCCTGGTCTCGGTGAACGTCGCCCCGGCCACGCGCACCCGGTCGGTGACCAAGAACAAGGTGCTGGCCGCGGCCTACGCCGGCGCCCACCGGTTCGGCGTCGAGGTGTTCGAGCCCGCGACCAGCCGCGCGCTGATGGCCGCCCTGCTCGTGCACGACCTTCGCGAACCGAGCGCCGCCGGCAACCCCGCCACCGTCCTGACGCACCCGGAGGAGCTGCTCGCCGAGAGCGCTGCACACGGGGGCTTCTGGCGCTCGGGCTACGAGCCGCGGTCGGTGCTCACCCTGGCCGCGGCCGCAGGGCTCCCGCGGATGCTCGTCGGTCGCTGACGGGCGGCGCGCTCAGGTGCCGGGCAGGCGTTCCGCGCGCAGGGCGGACCGCCGCACCTTCCCGGCGTCGTCGCGCAGGGGACCGCTGACGAGCTCGACGGTGCGGGGCACCTTGTAGCGGACCAGCCGCTCGGCCACCCAGTCGCGCAGCTCCTCCGGCGTCACCGCCGCCGTGGCGTCGACGAGGGCGTGCACCCGTTCGCCGAGGTCGTCGTCGGGGAGCCCGATCACCGCGCTGGAGCGCACCGCCGGGTGGCTGTCGAGCGCGGCCTCGACCTCGGCCGGGTAGACGTTGCTGCCGCCGCACAGGATCAGGTCGGCGCTGCGGTCGGCGAGGTAGAGGTACCCGTCGTCGTCCAGGGAGCCGAGGTCGCCGAGGGTCTCCCAGCCGCCGACCTGCCGCGCGGGCGGCGCTCCGACGTAGCGGTAGGTGCTGCCGGGACCGTCGACCGGTCGCAGGTGCACCTCACCGATCTCACCCGGCGCGCAGTCGGTACCGTCCGGCCGCAGGACCCGCACGCTGCTGCCGAGCGCGGCGCGGCCGACCGAGCCGGGGCGCTCCAGCCACTCGCGGCCGGTGATGAGGGTCAGCCCCGTCCCCTCGGTGCCGGCGTACAGCTCGAGAACCCGGTCCGGTCCGAGCCAGTCGAGCCAGGAGCGCTTGAGCCATGCCGGGCAGGGCGCCCCGAGGTGCAGCACGGTGTGCAGGCTCGACAGGTCGTACCCCTCACGGTCGGGCAGCCGCCAGATGCGCTGCATCATCGTCGGCACCACCATGGCGAACCCGGCTCCGTGCTCCTGCACGCGCTGCAGGAAGCCGGCGGCGTCGAAGCGGCGCATGAGCACCACGGTCTGGCCGCAGAGCAGTCCGCGGAAGCAGTAGAGGAACGGCCCGTTGTGGTAGAGCGGACCCGGGACGACCTGCACGTCACCCGGGCGCAGGTAGGGCACGGCGGGGGAGTCCGGGTCGAACAGGCCCGGCGTCGTGGCCACGATCAGCTTGGGCCGCCCGGTCGAGCCGCCCGAGGTCGGGGCCTTCCACTCGGCGCTCACCGCGTCCGGCAGCGCTGTGTCGTCGTGGGCTCCCGGGTTCTCCCCGACGCAGGTGCGGCCGCCGACCGTGGCACCCACCACGAGAGCCGGATCGGCCAGCGCGATGACGGCCTCGAGCTCGGCGCGGGGCAGGCGCGCGGAGACCGGCTGCGGCGTCGCCCCCAGCTTCCAGGCCGCCGCGCAGGCCAGCACGAACCCCCGGCCGTTGGGCAGGGCCACCGTGACCATGTCGCCGGCATTGACGCCGAGCCCGGCGTAGGCCCGGGCCAGGGCGTTGCTGCGCCGGTCGAGCTCGCGACGGGTGAGCACGCCGTCGTCGTCGATCACGGCGGGTCGATCGGGGTCGCGGGCGGCCAGCTCGGTGAGGCAGCGACCGATCGACAGCTCGGTCACGACGGGGGCGGCAGGGGGAGCATCGGACCTCCAGGCGGGGGACAGCGGTGCGGTCCTACCCCGTCCGGGCCGGTCGTCCCGGACCGGCGGCGTCACGGGGGCGCACCGGCGCCGATGAGTCACGGTCCCGGCCGGCGTCTGCCCCGGTGAGACCCGACGACAGGAGCAGCACGTGCAGCAGCAGGGACAGGCCGCGGTGGTCGCGGAGGGGCTCGTGAAGACCTTCACGGGGCGCGGGGGGACGGTCGAGGCGGTGCGCGGCGTCGATCTGCGGGTCGAGCAGGGCGAGGTCTTCGGCTTTCTCGGACCCAACGGCGCAGGCAAGTCCACGACGGTGCGGATGCTCACGACGCTGCTGTCGGTGACGTCGGGTCGCGCGACGGTCGCGGGGGTCGACGTGACCGCAGACCCCGACGGTGCCCGACGCCGGATGGGCGTGGCGCTGCAGGAGGCCGGGCTGGATCCGCGGCAGACCGGCCGGGAGCTGCTCGTCCTGCAGGGACGCCTGTTCGGGCTGTCCCGGTCCGACGCCGAGGCCAAGGCGGCCCAGCTGCTGACCCTGGTCGAGCTGGAGGAGGCGGCCGACCGCAGGACCAAGACCTGGTCCGGCGGCATGAAGCGGCGGCTCGACCTCGCGTGCGCGCTCGTGCACGAGCCCGAGGTGCTGTTCCTCGACGAACCGACGACCGGCCTCGATCCGGGCAGCCGTCTGACGGTGTGGGACGAGGTGCGCCGCATCAACGCCCGAGGCACCACGGTGTTCCTCACCACGCAGTACCTGGAGGAGGCCGACCAGCTCTGCGACCGGCTCGCCATCATCGACGGTGGGCGGATCGTCCGCGAGGGCACGCCGGACGCGCTCAAGGCCGAGCTCTCCGGGCGGACGACGGGCCCGGTGACCCTGGACGACGTGTTCCTCGATGCCACCGGCCGCACCCGCGCCGGCCGGGTCGAGGGCGATGTGCAGGAGGTGACGGCATGACGGCCGCTCTGGTGCTCGGTGCACGCGCCCTGCGCGAGGCCCGCCGCACCCCGGAGGCCCTGTTCCCGACGCTGTTCATCCCGCTGTTCTTCCTGGTGGTGAACGTGGGGCAGGCCGGCAAGGTCTTCCCGTCCGACTCCACCGACTTCCTCATGGGTCAGGGCTACGCCGCGTTCCAGCTGCCGAGCACGCTGCTGCTCGCCGCCTCGTTCGGGAGCGCTGCGCTGTTCCTGGTCGAGGACATCGAGGGCGGCTACTTCGACAAGCTCCGCGCCACCCCCGTCTCCCGCACGGCCATCGTGCTGGGGCGGCTGCTCGCCGAGGCGGTGAAGGCTGTCGCCGTCACCGCCCTGGTGCTGCTGGTGGCCCTTCCCTTCGGCGTGCGGATCGCGAGCGGTCCGCTCGGGATCCTTCTCCTGGTCCTGCTCACCGCGGGCTGGGCCGTGGTCTACGCCGGTGCGCTGCAGCTGCTCGCGCTGAAGAGCCGGAGCAGCGCTGCCACGCAGTCGGGCAGCCTGGTGTTCTTCCCGCTGCTGTTCCTGACGCCCAACTTCGTGCCGCGGGCACTGCTGACCCGACCCATGGAGATCGCGGCCAGCCTCAACCCCGTCACCTACGTGATGGAGGCGCTGCGCTCCCTGATCCTGCAGGACCTCGGTCAGGCCCGGATCCTGCCCGGTTTCGCGGTGGTCGGCGTGGCTCTGCTCGCGGTGATCGCCCTGAACGTGCGGGTGGTCAAGGCCTACGACTGAGCCGCGGAACCTGTCGCCTCCCGGGGGTAGCGTTCGCCCGCCACCACGGAGGAGGACGACGACGTGACTGCAGTGCTGCGCGCGGAGCACGACCTGGAGTCCTACCGGCGCGAGCTCACGGGCTACTGCTACCGGATGCTCGGCTCCCCCTTCGACGCCGACGACGCCGTCCAGGAGACCCTGGTGCGCGCCTGGCAGAAGATCGACGGGTTCGAGGGGCGGTCATCGCTGCGCTCGTGGCTGTACCGCATCGCCACCAACGTCTGCCTCGACGCGCTGCGCGCCGGCGGCCGGCGCGCCCAGCCGATGGACCTGTCCTCACCGGTGCCGTGCACCACCGCGCCCGTCGAGGTGCTGCCGCAGGAGACCTGGGTGCTGCCGATCGCGGACGCCGCCCTGAACGACCCGTCCGACCGGGCGGTGCAGAACGACTCGGTCCGGCTGGCGTTCGTCGCCGCCCTGCAGCACCTGCCTCCCCGGCAGCGGGCGACGCTGCTGCTGCGTGAGGTGCTCGCCTGGTCCGCGGCCGATGTTGCCGAGCTGCTCGACACCACCGTGGCCTCGGTCAACAGCGCGCTGCAGCGGGCCCGGGCGACGCTCGCGGTCATCGACGTCGGTGCCCCGCCCGAGCCGCTGGGGCCGCGGGAGCGGGCCTTGCTGGCGAGGTACGTCGCCGCCTTCGAGGCCTACGACATCGACGCCCTGGTCCGTCTGATGCACCAGGACGCCAGCATCTCGATGCCGCCGTTCGCCATGTGGCTGCAGGGGTCGCGAGGACCTGCACGGCTGGTACCTCGGCTATGGCCTGGGCTGTCGCGGCTCGATCGTGCGTGCGGTCGGTCTGAACGGCATGCCGGGGTTCGCCCAGTGGAAGCCGAGGGAGGGCGGCGGCCACGAGGCCTGGTCGCTGCAGGTGCTCGAGCTGTCCGAGGGCCGGGTCAGCCACGTGCACCACTTCCTCGGCCCCGAGCTGTTCGAGCGGTTCGGGCTGCCGGTCCAGCTGCCCTGACGCTGACGTCGCCCCGACCCCTGGGCGCCTGAGCCGCCCGGCCGCGGGCCTGCTCAGCCGCCGGCCATCGCGCCGACGACGAGCAGGGGCTCCACCCCGTCCAGCACGAGCTGCGGCAGCGGCGCGTCCAGCGGCTCGTGCGAGAGGTCCTCGCGGCAGGCGAAGAAGCGCACGAAGGGGCGGCGCTGCCCGGTGGCGCGGTCCCGGATGGTGCCGCCGAGCGCCGGGTGCGCCTGCTCGAGCGCGTCGAGCACCTGCGCGAGCGTGGTCGGCCCGTCCAGGCCGACCTCGCCCTCGACGGCGGCCAGGGCCCGCAGGTGGGCGGGCAGCACCACGCGGATCACGCGGCACCCGTCACGGCAGGGTCTGCACTTCCACGCTGAGCACCGGGGGCAGGTCGCGCACGGCGGCCTCCCAGGTGTCGCCGCCGTCCGGGGACACGTAGACCTGACCGCCGGTGGTCCCGACGTAGACGCCGCACTCGTCCAGCCGGTCGACCGCCATCGCGTCGCGCAGGACGTTGACGTAGCAGTTCTCCTGCGGCAGTCCCGCCGTCAGGGGCTCCCACTCGTCGCCGCCGGTGCGGCTGCGGTAGACCCGCAGCCGACCGTCCGGCGGGACGTGGAAGGTGTCGCTGGTGATCGGGACGACGTAGACGGTGTCGGGCTCGTGCGCGTGGACGTCGATGGGGAAGCCGAAGTCGCTGGGCAGGTTCCCGCTGATCTCCCGCCAGGACTCGCCGGCGTCGTCGCTGCGCATCACGTCCCAGTGCTTCTGCATGAACAGCGTCTGCGGACGCGCCGGGTGCATCGCCAGCTTGTGCACGCAGTGACCGACCTCGGCCTGCTCGTCCGGGATCCCGCCGGACACGAGGCCCTTGTTGATCGCCTTCCAGGTGGCCCCGGCGTCGTCGCTGCGGAAGGCTCCGGCGGCCGACACCGCGGCGTAGATCCGCTGGTCGTCGGTCGGGTCGAGCAGGACCGTGTGCAGGCACAGCCCACCCGCGCCCGGGCTGCCAGGACGACGCGCGTCCCGTGGCCGCGCAGCCCGGGCAGCTCGGACCAGCTGAGGCCGGCGTCGGTGCTGCGGAACAGGGCGGCGTCCTCGACCCCCGCGTAGACCGTGTCGGGGTCGGTCAGTGACGGCTCGAGGTGCCAGACCCGGGTGAACGACCAGGGCGCGGGCGTCCCGTCGAAGGTCTGGTGCGGCCCGGCCTCCCCCTCGTAGCGGAAGTCGTTGCCCACCGTGCTCCAGGACCGGCCGCCGTCGTCGGAGCGCTGGACGAGCTGGCCGAACCAGCCGCCGGACGGGGCGGCGTAGAGGCGGTCCGGGTCGGCCGGGGACCCCTTGAGGTGGTAGACCTCCCACCCGCCGCTCTGCATCCCGTCGAACTGCGGTCCCTGCACCGTCCAGGACCGGCGCCCCTCGTCGCTCGTCAGGACGAAGGCACCCTTGCGGGTCCCCACCAGCACGCGCACACCCGCCATCGGGTCACCTCCTCGTCTCTGTGACGACGGGCGTCCCGCCGACTCATCGGTCGACAAGGAGATCTGCTGCCGTGGACACCCCCGCGCCGCCGCCCCCGCCGGGGCCTGACCCTTTCCTCGGACCGCTCCCGGTCGCGCTGTCCGTGGACGCGCTCGCCGCCCGGGCCGCAGCGCTGGTCGTCGACGGCCGCCGGCACCTGCTCGGCCTCGCCGGGCCGCCGGGCGCGGGGAAGTCCACGATGGCCGCGGAGCTGGCGCACCGCCTGGCCGGCCGGGCGGTCGTCGTCGGCCTCGATGGCTTCCACCTCGACGACGCCGTGCTGGCCGAGCTCGGACGGCTCGACCGCAAGGGAGCGCCGGACACGTTCGACGCGCAGGGCTACCTGCAGCTCCTGCGTCGGCTCCGGTCGCAGAAGGGGCACGTGGTCTACGCGCCCCGGTTCGACAGGGAGTGCGAGCTGTCCCGGAACGGCGCGGTCGCCGTGCGCGCAGAGGTGCCACTGGTCATCACGGAGGGCAACTACCTGCTGGCCGACGGGCCCTTCAGCACCGTCCGCTCCCTGCTCGACAGCTGCTGGTACCTGGACCCGGAGCCGGCTCTGCGACGGGGGCGGCTGGTGCGGCGGCACGTCGCGTCCGGGCGCACCCCGGACGAGGCCGAGCGGTGGGTGGCGACCAACGACGACCCGCACGCCGTCCTGGTCCACGCGACCAGGGACCGGGCCGACCTCGTGGTCCAGCTCGTGGAGCGCGCGCCCGGCTGAGTCCCGGAGCTCACCCCACGTCGGCCAGGTGGCCGGCGGGGGAGGGTCCGAGGGCTACCGGTCGGCTGGCGGCGGTGCGGCGCAAGAACGTCAGGTGCAGGACGCCGGCTCCCAGCAGGGACGCCGAGCCCGCGGCGAGGTAGCCCGGCAGGTAGCTGCCGGTGGCGTCGCGGAGCAGGCCCACCACCAGCGGCCCGCTGGTGACCCCTGCCGTGGCGACTAGGCCGGACAGGGAGAGCACCCGGGCGAAGTCGCGCAGACCGAAGACCTCGGCGAGCAGGAGGGGGTGGACCAGCAGGACGTTGCCGATGGTGAGCCCGAACAGCAGGGCGGCGCCCAGCAGGAGCCGCGGTCCGGTGCCCGCGGCGAGCGTCAGCAGGCTGGCGGCCTGCAGCACGAGGAGCAGCCGGAAGAAGGCGCTGGCGCTGAGCCGGCCGAGGACCAGGCCGCCGAGGAAGCGCCCGGCCGAAGCTGCCCGCCGCCACGCACGACAGCGCGACGCCTGCCGAGCGACTCGGTGGTCGCGTTCCGCGACCAGGCTGTACAGGTGGGTCAGCCCGCCCACCTGGGCGAGCACGGCCAGGGTCTGGGCAGCGCTGATGCCCCAGAAGACCCGGCTGCGCACGGCTACGGCCCGGGTCACGCCGTCGGGCTCGACGCGGCACGGCCGCGAGGTCGCCGCCGTCCGGGGCCAGACCGCGCGCCGACGGGTCGGGCACGATGGCCGACGTCGCGAGCAGGCACAGGACCAGGAAGACGCCGGCCGCGACCGGGGTGACGGTCGACAGCGGGTAGCGCGCCACGAGCAGGCGACAAGCGGGGCGACCGCGATCCCGCCGACCGACAGGCCGGTGCTGGCCAGCGCCATCGCCGGCCCGCGACGGACGACGAACCACCGCGCCACGACCGTGGTGCCGGGGACGAGCCCGGCGCCGGCCTGTCCCAGGCCGAGCAGGACGTAGGCGCCGTAGAGCTGCCAGGGCTCGCTCACCCGCCCGACCAGCGCCAGGCCCGATCGCCATGACGACGGCGCCGCCGACGCCAGCACCAGCCGGGCGTCGCGGCGGGCGAGCAGCGCGGCCGCGCCGACCCCGGCCAGCCCGGTGGACAGCAGGTACAGCGAGGTGGCGCGCGAGACGACCGCCAGGCTGAACGGGCCGTCGCCGGTCGTGAGCGCGTGCACGTAGACGGCCAGGCTGTAGAAGCCGAAGCCCGAGACGCAGCAGAGCAGGACGGCGACCGCCGCTACCACGCGCCAGCCGAGGAAGGTCCGCGCCTCACCGATCGGCCGAGCGCCGCCGTGGGCGAGGTTGCCTGCGCCAGGAGGGCGTCCGTCGCCACGGTCGCGGCCGTGCGCAGCAGAGCCAGGCCCCCCGCGCCGAGGCTGACGGCGAGGACGCCGAGGGCGGTGCGGTAGCCGGCGCCGGTGCCGAGCGCGGCCAGCAGGGGGGACAGCAGGCCGCCGACGCCGAGCAGCAGGATCGAGTAGGCGAACGCCTGGCCGCGCAGGCGCCGGCGGAGCCACCAGGCAGGTGAGCGTGAAGAACGCCGGCTGGTAGGTGCCGACGCCGATGCCGGCGACCAGGTAGCAGGCGGCGGAGACGGGCGCCGGACGGCGAGAGCACCATCGCCGCGAGGCCCAGGCCGACCGCGGCGACCGACCAGCCCGACCACGGTGCCCAGCCGTTCGGGGCGGTCCTGGGCGAGCGCCCGGGTGCCGAGCCGCTGCCCCAGCGCCAGGCCGAGGGTGATGCCGACGCCCGACAGGAAGGTCACCAGGCCGCGCCCGGTCGGGCCGAAGCCGTACTCCCGCTCGAAGAACAGGCTCACCAGCTGCGGCAGCGTGATGACGGCGACCCCGAGCACGGGCAGCGCCACCCACACGCGCCGCAGCGTGGGGGTGCGGCGCCAGCCGGCGCCGGGCCGCGCCGAACCCGAGCGCAGGGTCGGCCGCGGCAGCCGGTGTGACGCCGACGGCGCCGGTCGCGCTGCTCCCGCGCACGGGCTCGGGCAGGCGCAGCAGCAGCGGGAGCGACGAGCAGGGTGGGGACGGCCAGCGGCCAGAAACACCGTCCGCCAGTCGTACCTCGCCCCGAGCAGCCCGACCAGCAGCGCCTCGCCAGGCCCAGCGGGTTGGCCAGCCGGTGCAGCGCGAACACCCGCGGGTGCGCCGCCGGCGGGTAGTAGTCACTCAGCAGGCTCGCGTGCACCGGTTCGTTGACGATCCGCCCGGTGCCCGCACCGATCCGGGCCAGCGCGAGCACGCTGACGACCGGTGCCAGCGCCGTCAGCACGGTGGCCGCCGACCAGGCGAGAGCGCCCCCCGCGGCCAGCCGGACCCGGTGGACCCGGTCGGCCAGCACGCCGATCGGCAGGGCCGCGAGCAGCGACGTGACGCCGGCGGCCGCGCCGATCCCGACGATGCCGGCGTCGGTCAGCCCGAAGTCGCTGCGGATCTCCGGGCTGAGGACACCGAAGGCGACCCGGTCGAGCTCGTCGACCAGGTTGAGGGTGAACAGCACGACCAGCGGCAGCACGGGGGCGCCTGCGACGGTCCGCATCGGGTCAGGGCCGGCCGGCCAGTGGCACGACAGTCCGCTGGATGCCGAGGGTGTGCAGGGTCGTCGTGCCGTTGGTCGGGTCGCACATGCGTCAGCCCGCGTGGACCAGCGCGCGGACGGCCTTGCGGTCGGTCTTGCCGACGCTGGTCAGCGGCACCTGCGCCAGGATCCGCACCTCGCGGGGGTACTTGTACTTCGACAGGTGCTGCCGGCCGTACGCGACCAGCTCCTCGCCGGTCGTGGTCGCGCTCGGCCCGCAGGGCGACGAAGGCGACGACCTCCTCGCCGTGCGCCTCGTCCGGACGCCCCACGACGGCGGCCTGGGTGACGTCGGGGTGGTCGAGCAGGACGTCCTCGACGTCGCGGGGGAAGACGTTGAAGCCACCCCGGATGATGAGGTCCTTCTTGCGGTCGACGATGTAGAGGAAGCCGTCGTCGTCCAGGTGGCCGATGTCGCCGGTGTGCAGGAAGCCGTCGACGACGGTCTCGGCGGTCTGCTGCTCGGCCTTCCAGTAGCCCTTCATGACGCCGGCTCCGCGCACGCAGATCTCGCCGTCCTCGCCGGCGGCGACGGGCTGGCCGGCGTCGTCCAGGATGGCGACCTCGGCGTGCGGCAGCGGCTTGCCGACGCTGCCCGGCCGGTTGGCGCCGGGAGCCGACGCGGAGATGACGGCGCTGCGACTCGGTGCAGCCGTAGCCCTCGAAGATCTCGACGCCGAGCCGGTCGAGCACCTCCTGGCGCAGCGCCGGCGACAGCGGGGCGCCGCCGGAGCCGAAGTACTTCAGCGACGTGAGGTCGTGGTCCTCCAGCGGCAGCGCCAGCAGCATGGTGAGCATCGAGGGGACGACCGAGCTGCTCTCGAGCCGGTGCTCCTCGACGAGCCGGACCCAGTCCTCGGCGTTGAACCAGCGCTGCAGCACCGACAGTCGCGGCTCCTCGGCGTGCATGCCGCCGATGGTGACGATCAGGCCGTAGGCGTGCGACAGCGGCAGGGGGAGCAGCCCCCGGGTCGCGGTCATCGCCTTGCTGTTCTCGTGCAGCCCCGACCCGCTGGACCACAGCCCGCGGTGGCTGAGCATGACGCCCTTGGACCGCCCGGTGGTGCCGCCGGTGTAGAGCAGCGCGGCCATGTCGTCGTCGTCGCGAGGGGTGACCGCGGCCGGGTCGGCCTGCTCGAGGTCGGCGTAGGGCGTGGTGCCGGTGCTGCCCTCGGGCGGTTCG
Source organism: uncultured Actinomycetota bacterium (assembly GCA_963761695.1). Classification (GTDB taxonomy): domain Bacteria; phylum Actinomycetota; class Actinomycetes; order Mycobacteriales; family SCTD01; genus RYN-122. The sequence continues at coordinate 385,116 of CAVXIB010000015.1, forward strand.
CCCACGAGCAGGATCCGCACGGGAAGCCCGGCGGAGGCCGCCTGCAGCAAGGGGCAGCAGCTCCGGGGTCACGACGACGGCGACGGCCTCGGAGTCGACCAGGATGTGGCGCAGCTCGTCCGGGCTGATGAGGAACAGCACCGGCGTGACGACGGCGCCGGCGCGCCACAGCGCCTGGTAGGTGATGCCCACCTCGGGGGTGTTCATCATGAGCACGACGACGCGGTCACCCGGCTGGACACCGGTCTCGCGCAGGCCACCCGCCACCCGCTCGGCGCGGGAGAACAGCTCGGTCGTGGTGAACGACCGCCCCTCGAACAGCAGGCACTCGTGGTCGCCGACCCGGGCGAGGTGGTCCTCCGCCAGCCGGCCGAGGTGGAAGGTGCCGACCGCGCCGCGGGTGGGGGTGGTGGTCACGCCAGGGCCTGCTCGGCCGGAGCGGCGGATGCGCCGGCGGCGGTGCCCGGGGTGCCCGAGCGCGAGCCGGGCGACGGTGTCGAACGCCGCGACGTCGTCGCCGAGCAGCAGGCGGTCGACCTTCGCGCGCCGCCAGTACAGGTGGGCGTCGTGCTCCCAGGTGAAGCCGATGCCGCCGTGCACCTGGATGAGGGTCTCGGCCGTCTGCTCGAGCACCTGGGCCGACAGCGCCTTGGCGGCGGCGGCGGCGAGCGGCAGCTCGTCCGGGGCCTGGTCGGCGGCCCACGCGGCCCACCAGACCAGCGAGCGCAGCTGCTCGATGCCGACGTAGGCGTCGACCAGCGCGTGCTTGACGGCCTGGTAGGAGCCGATGGCGCGGCCGAACGCCTGGCGGTCCTTGGCGTACTGGACGGCGATCTCCAGCGCCCGGCTGGCGCTGCCCAGGCCCTCGGCGGCCAGGACGACCTGGCCGACCCGCTCGGCGTGCTCCCAGCGCAGCCGGGCGTCGTGCGCGACGACGACCGGACGTCGCCCGAGGACGACGTCGGCCGAGCCCGCGGGTCGGGTCGATCGGGGGCCCGCTCGGTCAGCGTGCCGGGAGCCGCCACCAGGGTCGTCGCCGTCGCAGCGCGAGGAACAGGTCGGCGGACGTGGCGTCGAGCACCGGGCCGCCGTCGCAGACGGCATAGCCGACCGAGCCGTCGGCGAGCGCGGCGAGGCGCTCGTCGTCGCCGGCGAGCAGGACGGCGGCCCGGGCGGCCGTGACCAGCGACGGGCCGGCGAGCACGCGGCCGGCCTGCTCGGCGACGACGGCGAGGTCGAGCAGCGCGCCGCCGCCACCGCCGGCGGACTCCGGGACGGTGATGGCGGCGAAGCCGGTCTCGGCCAGCGCGGCCCGGCCGGGGGCGACGCGGCGTGCCCTCGTCGAGCGCCCGCCGGCTGTCGGCGGGGGAGGCGGCGCCGGTGAAGTAGTCGCGGGCGGCGTCGGCCAGGGCCCGCTGCTCGTCGCTCAGGTCGAAGTTCACTGCGCTGCTCCGGTCAGGGTCTCGTTGAAGGACTTGCCCTTGTCGCCGCGCGGCTCGGCCGGCAGGCCCAGCACGCGCTCGCCGAGGATGTTCTTGAGGATCTCGTCGGTGCCGCCGGCGATGGCCATGCCGGGCAGCGAGGCCTGGACGTCCTGCCAGGTGCTCGTGCCGTCGGCGTTGCTGGCGTAGACGGCGTCGTCGCCGAGCAGGCGCACCGGCGAGGTCGGCGGTGGCGCGGGCGGTCTTGGTGCCGGCGAGCTTGCCGGCGCTGGCCTCCGGCCCGGGCAGCTCGCCCTTGCTGATCTTGGAGAGCTGCCGCATGCCGGTGTAGCGGATGCCGAGGCTCTGCACGTAGGCGCGGCCGAAGTCCTGGCGGACCAGGGCCTGCCGGTCCTCGGGCAGGCTCGCCGATGCGCGGCGGCGACGTGCTCGAGCACCGCGCCGACGCCGATGCCGACCTCGGTGCCGCCGCCGCCGAGCGACATGCGCTCGCTCATCAGCGTGGTGAGGGCGACCCGCCAGCCGTCGTTGACGTCGCCGAGGCGCTCGCTGTCCTGCACGCCGGACGTCGTCGAAGAAGACCTCGTTGAACTCCGCGCCGCCGCTCATCTGGCGCAGCGGGCGGACCGTGACGCCCGGGCGCCTTCATGTCGACGACGAACATCGTCAGGCCGCGGTGCTTGGCCTGGTCGGGGTCGGTGCGGGTGAGCACGATCCCGTACTCGGCGATGTGGGCCATCGTCGTCCAGACCTTCTGGCCGGTGATCCGCCAGCTGCCGTCCTCGTCCTGGACCGCGCGGGTGCGCAGGCCGGCGAGGTCGCTGCCGGAGGCCGGCTCGCTGAACAGCTGGCACCAGATGTCGTCGCCGCGCAGCAGGCGGGTGAGGTACCGGTCCTTCTGGTCCTGGCTGCCGTGCCACATGACCGTCGGGCCGCACATGCCGATGCCGATGATGTTGATCAGCATCGGGATGCCGGCGCGGGCACAGCTCCTGGTCGATGATCGCCTGCATCATCGGGGTGCCGCCCTGGCCGCCGGCCTCCTTGGGCCAGGTGACGCCGACGAAGCCGCCGTCGTAGAGGCAGGCCTCGGTGGCGCGGGCCGCGGAGGTGTCGCCGTCGCGGCGGCGGCGGTCGCCGTAGGAGCCGAGCTCGTCGCGGTGCTCGGTGATGTAGGCGCGCACCGTCTCGCGGTAGGCCGCCTCGTCGGGGGTGTCGTCGAAGTCCATGCGGTGTCTCCTAGGCGGCGGTGCTGGCGGCGGGAGGGTGGAGGCGGCCGCGCGGCTCGCGCAGCGAGGCCGGGGGGCGGAAGCGCTCGCCGTAGGCGTCGGCGAGCTCGTCGGCGCGGGCGACGAAGGCCGCGACACCGGCCGCCGTGCCGAGTACTGCTCGACGTACTGGGCGACGCCGCCGGTCCAGGCGGGGAAGCCGATGCCGAGGATCGAGCCGACGTTGGCGTCGGCGGCCGAGGTGAGCACGCCCTCGTCGAAGCAGCGCGCCGTCTCGAGCGCCTCGGCGAACAGCATCCGCTCCTGGGCGTCGCGCGAAGCGGCACGGCGTCGGCGAGCGCTCGCCGCCGAAGGCGTCGAGCAGGCCCGGCCACAGCCGGGTGCGCTTGCCGTCGACGTAGTCGTAGAAGCCGGCGCCGGCGGCGCGGCCGCCGCGCTCGTGGGTGAGCGACCATCGCGTCGATGACCGTCGTCGGCCGGGGTCGACGGTGGTGTCGCCGGTCGCGGCGCGGGTCTCCTCGCGGACCTTGCGGGACAGCGTCAGCGACAGCTCGTCGAGCAGCTGCAGCACCGGCGCGGGGTAGCCGGCCTGCGGCGCTGGCCTGCTCGATGCTGGCCGGGTGCATGCCCTCGGCCAGCAGGCGCAGGCCCTCCTGGATGAAGGTGCCGATGACCCGGCTGGTGAAGAAGCCGCGGCTGTCGTTGACCACGATCGGCGTCTTGCCGAGCAGCCGGACGACGTCGAAGGCGCGGGCGAGCGCGGCGTCGGAGGTCTTCTCGCCGCGGATGATCTCGACCAGCGGCATCTTGTCGACGGGGGAGAAGAAGTGCAGGCCGATGAAGTCCTCGGGCCGCTGCACGCCCTGGGCGAGGCCGGTGATCGGCAGCGTCGAGGTGTTGGAGCACAGCAGGGCGTCGGGGGCGAGGTGCGCCTCGACCTCCTGGAACACCCGGTGCTTGAGCTCCTGGCTCTCGAAGACCGCCTCGACGACGGCGTCGCAGCCGGCGACGTCCTGCGGCGTCGGCGGTCGGGGTGATGCGGGCCAGCAGGGCGTCGGCCTTGTCCTGCGTGGTGCGGCCGCGGGCCGACCGCCTTGGCGCAGAGCGCCTCGCTGTAGGCCTTGCCCTTCTGCGGCCGCCTCGAGGCTGACGTCCTTGAGCACGACGTCGACGCCGGCCTTGGCGAAGCTGTAGGCGATGCCCGCGCCCATCATCCCGGCGCCGAGGACGGCGACCCTGGTGACCCGGGTCGGCGGGATGCGCCGGGGCGCTGCTGTGCCGCCGTTGACGGCCTGCATGTCGTGGAAGAAGGCCTTGGTCATGTTCTTGCTGACCTGGCCGAGTGACGAGGCTGACGAAGTAGCGGCCCTCGATGTCGAAGGCGGTGTCGACGTCGACCTGCAGGCCCTCGACCGCGGCGGACAGGATCGCGATCGGGCGCCGGCATCGGCGCGCCCTTGAGCTGCTTGCGCAGGCTCGCCGGCAGCATGCCCGACGATCCTGCGCGAGCGGGCCCGACGGTCGGGCGTGCCGCCGGGGACCCGGTAGCCCGGCGACGTCCCACGGCTGCTGGGCGGCCGGTGCCGGTGGCGAGCCACGCGCGCGCGGCGGGGACGAGGTCCTCGACGCTGCCGACGACCTCGTCGACGAGGCCGACCTCCAGCGCCTCGGCCGGGCGTGAAGCGCTTGCCGGTGCTGAGCACCTTGGTGAAGGCCTCGAGCAGGCCGAGCATGCGCACGGTGCGGACGATCGCCGCCGGCGCCGGGCAGCAGGCCGAGGCTCACCTCGGGCAGGCCGATGACGCTGCCCTTGACGTCGGCGGCGATGCGGTGGTGGCAGGCGAGCGCGATCTCCAGGCCGCCGCCGAGGGCCGCGCCGTTGAGGCAGGCGACGACGGGGCACGCCGAGGGTCTCCAGGCGGCGCAGCTGGCGCTTGGCGCCGCGCGAGCCCTCGAACACCTCGGTGGCGCGTGCGGGGGCCGCCCATGGTGTCGAGGTCGGCGCCGGCGAAGAAGGTCTTCTTGGCGCTGGTGACGATGACGCCGGTGATGCTGTCGCGCTCGGCCTCGAGACGGTCCAGGACCGTCGTCCATGGCCGCGACGTAGCGGGCGTTCATGGTGTTGGCGCTCTTGCCGGGGTCGTCGAGGACGAGGACGACGACGCCGTCCTCGCCCTTGCTCGTAGCGGATCGCGGACGCGGTGTCGTGCTCGGTGGACGTCATGCTCAGACCCTCTCGATGATGGTGGCGATGCCCATGCCGCCGCCGACGCAGAGCGTGGCGAGGCCGTAGCGCAGGTCGCGGCGCTCGAGCTCGTCGAGCAGGGTGCCGAGGATCATGGCGCCGGTGGCGCCCAGCGGGTGGCCCATGGCGATCGCGCCGCCGTTGACGTTGACCTTGTCGAGCGGGAGGCCGAGGTCCTTGGCGAGGCGCAGCGCGACGGAGGCGAACGCCTCGTTGATCTCGAACAGGTCGATGTCGTCGATGGTCAGGCCCGCCTTGGCCAGGGCCTTGCGGCAGGCGGGAGCGGGACCGGTCAGCATGATCGTCGGATCGGTGCCGGTGACGGCGGCCGCGACGATGCGCGCCCGCGGGGTGAGCCCGAGGTCGGCGCCGGCCTGCTCGTTGCCGACCAGCACCAGGGCGGCGCCGTCGACGATGCCGGAGGAGTTGCCGGCGTGGTGGACGTGGTCGATCTGCTCGACCCAGTGGTACTTCTGCAGCGCCACGGCGTCGAACCCGGCCTGCTCGCCCATGGCCGCGAAGGCCGGCTTCAGGGCCGCCCAGCGACTCGACGGTGGTGTCCGGGCGCATGAGCTCGTCGTGGTCGAGGACCACCACGCCGTTGAGGTCACGGACGGGGACCACCGAGCGGGCGAAGTAGCCGTTGGCCCAGGCCTTGGCGGCGCGCGCCTGCGACTCGGCGGCGAACGCGTCGACGTCCTCGCGGGTGAAGCCCTCGATCGTGGCGATGAGGTCGGCGCCGATGCCCTGGGGGACACCGAAGCGACTGGTACGATCCGGAACGGGTCCAGCGCCGTCGCGCGCCGTCGGAGCCCATGGGCACGCGCGACATCGACTCGACGCCGCCGGCCAGGACCAGGTCCTCCCAGCCGGAGCGGACCTTCTGCGCGGCCAGGTTCACCGCCTCCAGGCCGGAGGCGCAGTAGCGGTTGAGCTGCACGCCGGCGACGCGTGTCTGGCAGGCCGGCGGCCTGAGCCGCGCTGCGGGCGAGGACCCCGCCCTGGTCGCCGACGGCGGTCACGACGCCGAGCACGATGTCGTCGATCCGGGCCGGGTCCAGACCGGGTAGGCGCCGTCGCATCTCGTCGATGAGGCCGACGACCAGCGACAGGGGCTTGGTGCCGTGCAGCGCGCCGCCCCGCTTGCCCTTGCCCCGCGGGGTGCGCAGAGCTTCGTAGACGAATGCTTCGGGTGCGCTCATGGCGCTCCTCCTGTGACGTAGGGGGTGGGCGACGGCCGGCCATGGTGTGATGCGTTCCACAGCTGCTGCTGCGGTAGCGTGCCCCACCACTTACCTGCAGTCAAGAAGGTAAATGAGCCACTGCCGCCGACTTTGCGCGACGACGGGGAGCGCGCAGCATCTCGACCGAGCACGACCAGGAAGGGACCGGGTGCGCACGATGGAGCCCTCACCGATGGCGACGACCGCGACGGTCGGCCTCGATCCCGGTGCGCCGGCTGCGCCGGTCGAGCGAGGGCGGCGCGCACGTGGTCACCGCCGCACCGACGGCGGACCCAGGCCGAGCGGCGGGCCAGCACGCGGGGCGCCCTGCTCGACGCGACGCTCGAGGTGCTTGTCGAGGTCGGGTACGCGCGGCTCACCACCGGCCAGGTCGTCACGCGGGCCGGTGTCACCCGGGGGGCCCAGGCGCACTACTTCGCGACGAAGGCCGATCTCGTCGTGCAGGCGCTGGGGCACCTCACCGACCGCCTCGTCGCGGAGATGGTCGCCCAGCCGCTGCGGGACGTGAGCGGTGACGTCGAGCAGTACGAGGTGCTGCTGAACCGGCTGTGGGAGGTGTACGCCGGGTCCGGCCTCCACCGCGCTGCTGGAGCTGTTCGTCGCCTCCCGCACCGACGCCGAGCTGCGCCGGCACCTGGTCGAGTTCGACTCCGCGGTGGCGCGGACGCTGCAGCGGACGGCGGCCGCCGTGGCGCCGGAGCTGGTGGCGCGGGACGACTTCCGCCCGCTCATGGTGACGGCGATCGCCACCATCCGCGGGCTCTGGCTGCTGCGCGCCGTGGCCAGCGAGCGGCGGCATCCGGCGGCTGTGGCCGCAGGCCCGCGAGCAGCTGGTGGCCGGCTTCGCGCGGCGCGCGTCGACGCCGACCGGAACTGAGTCAACTTTCCTGCAAGGGTGCACGTAGGTGGGGTGACAGACGACATCGGTCGGTCTACGTTCACCGCGTGGCGGTGTGACCGACGCCACAGGCGTTTGTCTCGTGCCCGCCGTCGTGGAAGGTGCTCGATGTCCACGTTCCTCGCGCTCACCGTCGTCGGACTGGTGACCGGCTGCATCTACGCCCTGACGGCGACCGGACTGGTCGTCACCTACACGACGGCCGGGGTCTTCAACTTCGCGCAGGGCGCGATGGGCATGGTCGCCGCGTTCGGCTTCTGGCAGCTCTGGCAGGGCTGGGGCCTGCCCCTGTGGCTGGCCCTGCCCGCTGGTCGTGCTGGTGGCGGCGCCCCTGTTCGGCGTGCTGGTCGAGCGCTTCCTGTTCCGCCGGACCCAGGGCGCGCCCGCCGACCAGACGCTGGCCGTGACGCTCGGCCTGCTGCTGGTCCTGATCGGCGTGGCGAACGCGGTCTGGCCGCCGGACGAGCCGCGGATCCTGCCGCGGTTCGGCGGTGAGGGAACGGTCCAGGTCGGCAGCCTCGTGCTGTCCGCGAGCCAGCTCGTCGTGGTCGTCACCGCCGTCGTGGTGGGCGTCGGCCTGAGGCTGCTCTTCTCGCGGACCCGGCTCGGCCTCGCCATGCGCGGGGTGGTGGACGACCCCGATCTGCTGGCCATGAACGGGCTCGAGCCGGTCCGGGTGCAGCAGACGGCGTGGGCGCTGTCGTCCATGCTGGCCGCGCTCGCCGGGGTGCTGCTGGCGCCGCTGGTCCAGCTGAACATCCTCACCCTGACCCTGCTGGTCGTGAACGGCTACGCCGCGGCCATGGTCGGGCGGCTGCGGAGCCTGCCGGCCACCGCGGTCGGGGGCCTCGGCCTCGGGCTCGCCATCTCCTACTCGATCGGCTACGGACCCTCGCTGGGGCTGGCGCAGCACCAGGGCCTGCTGAGCACCCTGCAGCAGGGGATCCCGATGATGCTGCTCTTCGTCGTGCTCGTCCTGCTGCCGAGCGACCGGCTGCGCGCCGGGCGGCCCCAGCAGGCCCGGGCGCCCCGGGTCCCCGGGCTTCGTCGCAGCGGTCTGGACGCGGGTGCCTTCGTGCTGGCCGCCGTCGGGCTCGCCGTCGTCCTGCCGACGGCGGCACTGGAGACCGGAGCCCGCTCGCTCGTCCTGGGGTTCGTGGTCCTGTCCCTGGTACTGCTCACCGGCTACGGCGGCCAAGTGTCGCTGTGCACGCTGACCTTCGTCGGGCTCGGCGCGTATGCCATGGGGCGGATCGGCAGCGGGAGCGTGCTGGGCGTCGTCGCGGCGGTGCTGCTCAGCGCGGCGGTCGGAGCCCTGGTCGCGCTGCCGACGCTGCGCCTGCGCGGTCTGTACCTGGCCCTCGCCACCTTCGCCTTCGGTCAGGTGATGGACATCGGCTTCTTCGGACAGCGGCTAGGTCCCTCCGGAAGCCTGCAGGTCGACCGGCTGCGGCTGCCCGGGCTCCCGCTGGACACCGCACCCGGCTACTTCGTGCTCTGCGCCGTCGTCTTCGCCGTGGGTGCGGTCGCCCTGCTGGCGGTCCGGCGCAGCAGGTACGGCCGAATGCTGACTGCCCTCAACGACTCGCCGGCCGCCTGCGCCACGCTCGGCATGCGCATCGACCGGGTCAAGCTGGCCGTCTTCGCGGTGTCGGCGGGGGCGTCCGGCCTGGGCGGGGCGCTGTTCGGCGGTCTCGGGGCAGGCCTGGTCAGCGGCTTCGACTTCATCACCCTGCAGAGCGCGGTCCTGCTGCTCCTGCTCCGGGTCGGCGGGGTGCGGACGGTGACGGGCGCCCTGCTGGCCGGAACCCTGACGGCGGTGCTGCCCGTGCTGCAGCAGCAGGTGCCGGCGCTCGGCGGCCTCGTCTTCCTGGTGACCGGGGTTGCCGCGCTGTCGGTCGGGTCGCTGTCCGGCGGGGTCGTGGGGGCGCTGTCGGGGCTGCTGTCCCGCTCGGGCCGCGGCAGGGTCCTCATCGGACCGCCCGCCGCGCCGCCGGTGCCCCAGCCCCCGACCGGCGTCGGCCCGGGCGCCGTCAGCGCGGCGACCAGGACCAGGGAGCTCACCCGTGTCGGTTGACCTGTTGTCGGACGCTGCGGTGTCGTCGTCGGCTCCCCTGCCCCCGGCCCTCGAGCTGCGCGGGATCCGAGCCGGCTACGGCCGCATCAACGTCCTGCAGGACCTTGACCTGGTCGTGCCGGCGGGCTCGCTGATGGCGCTGCTGGGACCGAACGGTGCGGGGAAGACGACCACGCTCGCGGTGGCGTCCGGCAAGGTCCGACCCACCGCCGGCTGCCTGCACGTCGCCGGGCGCCACGTGAACGGCGCCTCTCCGGCCGCGCTCACCCGGGCCGGGGTCTGCCGCATCCCGGAGGGGCGCGGGATCTTCCCCAACCTCACCGTGGCCGAGAACCTCACCCTGGTCACCTACGCCGCGGACGTCTCCTTCGCGGAGGTCACGGCCCAGACCTACGGCCGCTTCCCCAAGCTGGGACAGCGCCGCGGCCAGGTGGCCGGCACGATGTCGGGTGGCGAGCAGCAGATGCTCGCGATGGCCAGGGCGCTGGTCACCCGCCCGGGCCTGCTGCTGCTCGACGAGATCTCCATGGGCCTGGCCCCCCTGATCGTCGCCGAGCTGTACGAGCTGGTTGCCGCTCTGGCCGCGGAGGGGGTCAGCGTGCTGCTGGTCGAGCAGTTCGCCCGCACCGCGCTCGCCGTCGCCGACTACGCGGCGCTGATGGTCGGTGGCCGGATCGTGCGTGTGGGCGAACCCGCCGACGTCGCTCCGTTCGTCGACGACGCCTATCTCGGAGGTGCGGCATGAACCGGTCCCGGCTGCTTCCCGTCGTGGTCGCCTCGGGGCTGCTGCTGCTGGCCGGCGGAGCGGGGGCGCAGGACGAGCCTGGCTCGGGGTTTGACAGCTACCAGCTGCTCGCCAACGCACCGGGGGTCGGCCTGGACGGCCTCTACCGCGACGTCGCGCTGACCGTGCCGGAGGTCACCAGCTCGCTGCGGACCGGCGCGGTCGGGTCGGGGTTCGCCTCGCTGGCCTGGCCCGGGCCGATCATCGGCAACGGCGGCAGCACGCTTTTGGTGCTGTCGCCGGACCTGCCGCCCGAGACGGTCCTGCTCAACAGCCCGGTGCGCGCCGAGGCGCGGACCGGGGGAGTGCCCGAGGCCAGGAACGAGTCCGTGCCGGGAACGGTGATGGCCGCGACCGCCAAGCCCGACGAGGCGACCGCTGCCGCCGCCTTCGACACCACGGCCAGCCCCGTGGGGTCGTTCGGAGCGATGACGGCGCGGAGCCGGGTCGCCCTCGACGGAGCGGCCAAGGCGGTGTCGGAGTCCATGACGGTCGCGCAGGACGTCTCCCTCGCGGGCGGGGTGGTCGCGATCGGCAGCGTGGTGTCGCGAGCGAGCGTGCACAGCGACGGGGTGCGGGGTGCCGCGGAGGGCTCGACCACGGTCAGCGGGCTGACCGTCGCCGGCATCCCCGTCACGGTGGACGGCTCCGGGATCACGGTTCAGGACCAGCAGGTGCCCAACCCGCTGCCGGCGCAGACCGTTTCCGAGGCGGTCAAGGCGCTCGGGCTGCAGATCCTGCTGAGCGAGCCCCGGAGCACGGTGAGCGGCGGCTCGGCCAGCTACCAGGCCGGCGCGCTGGTGGTGCTATACACCCAGGGGGGCGACGACTACGCGCTCACCTTCGGCCGGGCCTCGGCGTCGATCGCCGCGGTCCGGGCCACCGGCCAGGCGGTCGCCCCGGTCGACCGACCTGTGGTGATGACCGCGCCGGCGGCCGTGCCCGGGGCTCCCGAACTCGGTCCGGGCCCGGTGGCGGCTGGGCCCGCCGTCGACGTCACGGACGACGCTCCTGCGCCGGATGCGCAGGCCCCCCGTCCGGCCGACGACAGCGCCGTCCTCGCTGCTCCCGCGACGCCGGTTGCCAGTGGCCTGACGACGTTCGCGCCAGTCGCGCTCGTGCTCGGCGGTGGTGCGCCGACCCTGCTCGCGCTGGCCGGTCTGGCGGCCGCCACCCTGCTTGCCGCCGGTCTGCGCCGGCTCCCGGACCGCCTGCTCACCCTGCCCCCCCGCGAGTGCGACGAGAGGCTCTCCCGATGACTGCTCCGCCCGTCAGTGCCTCCCCCGGCCGCGAGCGGCTCGCGCGACTGTCGGCCCGCGCGGGCGACCTGCGCGAGCGCCGGACGGCCGGTGGCTCGGCGGACCGCTGGCTGCTGATCGGGGGTGGCCTGGCCATGCCGCTGGGGGTCCTGCTGATCCTGCTCGGGTGGTACGGCAGCGCCCAGACGGTGCTGCCGTTCGAGCAGACGCCCTATCTCCTCAGCGGTGGGATCCTCGGGCTCGCGCTCGTCATCGGTGGAGGGTTCCTCTACTTTGCCTACTGGCTGACGCTGCTGGTCCGCGAGGGCCGCGCGGAGCGGGAGCGCCTGGTCGCCCACCACGAGCGGGTGGAGCGACTGCTCGTCGATCTCGTGGGTCGTGTGGGTGCGCCCAGCGCAGCGCCGGGGGTCGCGCGCGTGGTCCGCACCCCGTCGGGGACCAGGTTGCACCGGCCCGAGTGTGCGGCCACGCAGGGTCTGCAGGTGGTCGACGTCGAGGTCGCGCCGGCCGGGGCGACCGTCTGCGGTCTGTGCCAGCCACAGCTGCCCGTTCCGACGGCCGCCTCGATCGACGGGCCGCCGCAGGTCCGCCGAACACGCGCGCCCCGCCCGGCCCGCACGGCGCGCTGAGCGCCCCCCGCACCTCCGTCCGCCTCGACCTGTGTCAGGAGAGCTCATGCGCACCAGTGCGCGCTCGACCCGCTCCACCCGGAGCGCCGCCGCCCTCGTCGTGGCGGCCTGCCTGCTGGCCTCGGCCTGCGGCACCCAGGTCGATGACGGCGTCCGCAAGCAGGCGGCCGCCGTGGCCCTGACCGGCGGGAGCGCCGCCGGGTCCGGAGCGCTGGACGGGGGGGCTGTCGAGGCGGGCACCGACCAGGCGGGGTCCGGGTCCGGGGTCGGCTCGGAAAACACCTTCGACGCGCCCGCCGCGGCTGGTTCGACGCGGAGCGCGGCTCCGGGTGCCGCAGCACCGGGCCGGGGATCGTCCCCGGTGGCCGGCGCCGGCCGGGGTCCTGCCGCGGTCGGTCCGACGGCCGGAGCCGGCGCACCGGCGGGTCCCGACACCGCCGCGGCGCCGGCCGGGGGCAACGGGGGTGCGACCGACGTCGGGGTCACGGCGACGAGCATCACCATCGGCAACGTCAGCGACCTGTCCGGACCGCAGCCGGGTCTGTTCCAGACCGCGGTCAACGGCACGAACGCCTACATCGCCCTGGTCAACAGCCAGGGCGGGTTGTTCGGACGCAAGCTGAAGATTGCGGTCGCCGACTCCCAGACGTCCTGCGAGGGCGACCGCAGCGGTCATGCCGGTCTGGTGAACAGGGCCTTCGCCTTCGGCGGCTCCTTCTCGCTGTTCGACTCCTGCGGCGCCACCGTCCTGGCGAAGAACTCCGGCGTGCCCGACGTGCACAACGCGGTCACCCCCGAGGCCAACCGGCTGCCGAACAACTTCAGCGTCAACCCGATCGGTGACACGCTGAACAACGGCATCTACCAGTGGGGGACCGGCAGGTTCGGTGCGGCCGCCGTCAAGAAGACGGCCCTCATGTACGTGAACCTGCCCGCGGTCAACAACGTCGCGAAGCTGCAGAAGAAGAGCGCGGCCTCCGCCGGGTGGGTGGTGAAGTACGAGCGGGCCGTCGGGGCGACCGAGACCGACTTCACCGCGGACATCCTGCAGATGAAGCAGCAGGGGATCGAGGTCTTCCTGACGCTGTTCAACGCCGACCAGATGGCCAACTTCAAGCCGCAGGCCGATCGGCAGAACTTCACGCCGACCTATCTGGCGCCGCTCATGTACGACCAGACCTTCTTCAAGAAGCTCGGAGGGAGCAAGGCCGCCGAGGGCATGTACGGCAGCACCTCCACGGCCCTCTACTTCAACAAGGACGACGCCGCGGCGATCCCGGCCGTGGCGCAGTTCCAGAAGTTCTACGCGCAGGCGTCCGGAGGCGGGCCGGCGGACACGTTCGCGGCCAGCGCCTGGGCGTCGACCCACCTGCTGGTCGACGCCATGCGCAAGGCCGGTCCGCAGCTCACCCGGGCCAAGGTGCTCGCCAACCTCAAGGCCACGAAGACCTTCGACGCGGAGGGCTTCTACGCGCCGGCCAACCCCGGGGACAAGAAGGCGGGCAACTGCTACCTGATCTTTCAGATCAAGGGTGGCCGGTACCTGCGCACCGAGACGCCGGCCACCTCCTTCCGCTGCGACGGCCGGGCCGCATGAGCCTGCTGGAGATCGAGCACGTCAGCGTCCGGTTCGGCGGTCTGGTCGCCGTCGACGACGTCGTGCTCGGCGTCGAGCAGGGGAGCGTCACGGGGCTGATCGGGCCCAACGGGGCGGGCAAGACGACGCTGTTCAACGTCATCACCGGACTGCAGGCACCGACCAGCGGGCGCATCCTGCTGGACGGCGCCGACATCAGCGGCTGGAAGCCGCAGGAGCGGGCCCGGCGGGGCATCGCGCGGACCTTCCAGCGGCTCGAGGTCTTCGGATCGCTGTCGGTCTTCGACAACGTGCTGACCGCCGCCGAGCTCCGGCGCACCTGGGCGCCCGATCGCGAGGACCCGCGCAAGGTCGCCCGCGAGCAGCTCGCCCGGGTCGGGCTCGAGCCGTACGCCGACGTCATGGCCGACGCCGTTCCCACCGGCGTCGCCCGCCTGGTCGAGCTGGCCCGCGCCCTCGCGCTCCGACCCCGCCTGCTCCTGCTGGACGAACCCAGCTCGGGCCTGTCGGAGGAGGAGACCCAGGCCTTCGCCGCCCTGCTGCGTGAGGTGGTGGCCGACGGCGGCAGCGTGCTGATCGTCGAGCACGACGTCGAGCTGGTCATGGGTCTGTGCTCCACCGTCCACGTCCTCGACTTCGGCCGGGTCCTGTGCAGCGGACCTCCGTCCGTCGTCCAGGCCGATGTCGCCGTTCAGCAGGCCTACCTCGGCATCGCCGAGCCCGACGCCGACTCCCTTGCCGCCCAGGAGGCTCTCGCATGACCACGACCCGTCCCGACGCTCCTGCCCCCTTGCACGCCCAGGAGATCCCCTCCCAGGAAGGCGACCGTGCGATGTCGCTCGCACCGCTGGACGTCCGCAGCATCGACCTGTCCGACAAGGAGTTCTGGGCCCGGCCGCCCGCGGAGCGAGAGGCGGCGTTCGCGCTCCTGCGCCGGGAGGAGCCGTTCGCGTTCTTCGCCGAGCCGGAGTTCCCCTTCATCGAGGCCGGACCCGGTTACTACGCCGTCACCCGGCACGCGGACGTGGAAGCCATCAGCTCTGCACCGACGGTGTTCTGCTCCGGTGAAGGTGCCGTCTCGATCGCCGACCTGCCGGAGGAGCTCCGGGAGTTCTACGGCTCCCTGATCAGCATGGACGACCCGCGGCACGCCAAGATTCGCCGGATCGTGAGCAAGGCGTTCACCCCCCGCATGCTCGAGTCCCTGGTCGAGTCGGTGGAGGAGCTCGCGCGGCAGGTGGTCCGCGACGCGCGCGCCACCGCGGAGGCGGGCGACGGGACGTTCGACCTCGTGAAGGAGATCAGCGCGCCGTTGCCACTGACCATCATCTGCAACCTCATGGGTATCCCCGAGCAGGATCGTGAGCTCGTTCTCGAGAAGTCCAACATCATCTTGTCCGGTGGCGATCCGGAGCTGATCGAGGACGAGAACGACGCCATCGGCATCTTCCTGGAGGCGGGCGGTGCGCTGGCCGGCCTCATGCAGCGGTTGGCGCAGGAGCGCGAGGCCCACCCCACCGATGACCTCACCTCGGCGCTGGTGGCCACCAACGCCGACGGTGAGCGGCTGTCCTTCCAGGAGATCGCGTCGTTCTTCATCCTGCTGTGCGTCGCCGGCAACGAGACCACGCGCAACGCGATCAGCCACGGGGTGCTGGCGTTCGACGCCTTCCCGGACCAGCGCGCCCGCTGGATGGCCGACCCGTCCCTGAGCCGCACGGCCGTCGACGAGATCGTGCGCTGGGCCTCGCCGGTCACCTGGATGCGCCGGACCGCGACCGAGGACGTTGTGCTGTCCGGTCGGCAGTTCCACAAGGGTGACAAGTTCCTGCTGTTCTACAACTCGGCCAACCGCGACGAGGAGGCGTTCGCCTCGCCCGAGCAGTTCGACGTCGCACGCACGCCCAACCCGCACTACGGCTTCGGGGCGCCCGGACCGCACTTCTGCCTGGGCTCGCACCTCGCGCGCCGCGAGGTCGCCGTGGCCTTCCGGGTGCTGTTCGAACTGATGCCCGATCTCGAGGTGGCCGGCGAGCCGGACCGGCTCCGCAGCTCCTTCGTCAACGGCATCAAGCGCCTGCCCGTCCGGTTGACCAGCAGGACCTGAGCCCGCAACCGAAGGGACCCCGTGCGAGGGTCAGGGCCCACGGCAAAGACAGGAGGCTCGTGAACGTCGGTGTGGTCGGTCGGGCGCGCGAGGTCGAGCTGCTCGGGGCGGCGCTCGAAGCCGGGACGCACGTGCTGCTCGAGGGCCCCCCGGGCACCGGGAAGTCCACCCTGCTGCGAGGCGTGGCCGCGCAGCAGCGGGCGCCCTTCGTCCTGGTCGAGGGCAACGCCGAGTTGACGCCGGGACGCCTGGTCGGCCACTTCGACCCGGCCCAGGTCCTGACCCAGGGCTACCTGCCGACGGTGTTCGTCGACGGCCCCCTGCTAGAGGCCATGCGCACCGGAGCCCTGCTCTACGTCGAGGAGGTCAACCGTGTCCCCGAGGAGACCCTCAACGTCCTGCTCACGGTGATGAGCGAGGGCGAGATCGCCGTGCCGAGGCTCGGCCGGGTGCGTGCCGACGCCGGGTTCCGGCTGGTCGCGGCGATGAACCCCTATGACGCCGTGGGGACCGCCCGCATCTCCAGTGCGCTCTACGACCGCAGCTGCCGGCTGACGATGGGCTACCAGGACGCGGCGGACGAGAGCGACATCGTCGGGCTCCGGGCCCCGGCCGTCCCGGACGCGTGGCGCGCCCGGGTGGTCGATCTCGTCCGGCGCACCCGGGAGCATCCCGACGTCCGGGTCGGGTCGTCCGTGCGGGGTGCTATCGACCTGACCCGGCTCGCGTCCTCGCTGTCGGCACGGCGCGGGGTCGCGCTGGACGACTGGGACGCCGGACTCGACGCCGCACTGGTCGCCCTGTCCGGACGCATCCGGCCACAGGAGTCGTGCTCGCGCGCCCCGGAGGACATCGTCCGCGAGCTCTGGACCGCGGTGTTCGGTGCGCGACCCGACGTCGATGCCGAGGCGGGTGAGGACCCGGGGGGAGCGTGAGCCCGCCGGCGTCCCCGGCGGGCACCCCCGCACCCACCCCCCAGCAGCGCGGCGGCGCGCGTCCCGCGCCCCTCCGCACCACCTCGCGGGCCGAGCTGGCGCGTCATCCGCGCTTCGCCGAGCTCTCACCCGAGGTCGGGGTCCTGGACGAGGACGCCCTCGAGTCGGCGGTGCAGCAGGACCCAGATGCCGTCCTGGCGCTGCTTGCCGACCTCGGCAGGGCCACCGACGTGGGCCTGCGGGCCGCGGCCCACCGGCTTGCAGGTCGGCTCGTCCTGGACCGCGCGAGCACCGGCGCGGTGCGCAGCGCCGGCAGCCGCCGCCTGCGTGCGCTCCCGGCCGACCGTGGGGGTGACCTCGACGTCGACGCCTCGCTGGACGCGCTGCTCGAGGCCCGGGGGGAGCGCAGGCCTGCGTCGCTCGAGCACCTCACGGCCCGGCACTGGGGGCGGCCGGCAACCGCTCTGGTCGTGGTGGTCGACCGCAGCGGGTCGATGGCCGGCGAGCGGCTGGCGGTCGCGGCCCTGGTGGCCGCCGCCTGCGCTCTACGGGCCCCTCGCGACCACGCGGTCCTCACCTTCGCCTCGACGGTCGACGTGCTGCGGCCGCTCGGAGGGTCGGCGGAACCGGAGACGGTGGTCCGTGCGGTGCTCGGTCTGCGGGGCCACGGCGAGACCGGGCTCACGGCGGCCCTCGACGAGGCAGCGACCCAGCTCGGGCGGACGACTGCAGCCCGCAGGATCGTGCTGCTGCTGTCGGACTGCCGGACCGATCCGCGTGAGCAGCCGCTGCCGTCAGCCCTGCGTCTGCCCGAGCTGATCGTCCTGGCGCCGGCCGACGACGCCGAGATGGCGCAGGACCTTGCCCGTCGGGCCGGTGCCAGGTGCGCCCCGGTCGCTGGGCCGTCCGAGGTGCCGGCGCTCCTGGACCGCCTCCTGGCCTGACGCCCCGATCTCAGCCCTCGCGCCCTCCGCCCTCGCGTCCGCTGACCTGCGCCGCCGCGTCCCTGCCGTCGACCCCAGCCCGGAGGCCCCCGTGCCCGTCCGCTCCGCCTTCGACAGCGCTGTGCTGACCCTCACCCTCGATCGGCCGCACCGACGCAACGCGGTGGACCTCGCCGCCCTCCGGGACCTGCACGGGGCGCTGGAGGCGGCGGCGACCGACCGGGCCGTCCGCTGCGTGGTGCTGACCGGGGCCGGGAGCGCGTTCTGCGCGGGGGCCGACCTGGCGGCCGGCGCCGGGGAGATCGACCGCCCGGACGCCGGGGCAGAGCTGCTCGGCCTCGCCGGAAGCGTCGTGCGGGCCATCGGCGCCCTGCCGGCCCCGGTCGTGGCGGTCGTGCGGGGGCCGGCGGCCGGGCTCGGTATGTCCCTCGCCCTCGCCTGCGACCTCGTCGTCGCCGCCGCCGACGCGTACTTCCTGTCGGCCTTCGTCAACGTCGGTCTGGCCCCTGACGGCGGGGCGAGCTTCCTGCTGCCCGCGGCCATGGGACGCACCCGGGCCGCCGCCCTGGCCCTGCTCGGAGAGCGGTTGCCGGCGCCGGAGGCGTTCGCCGCCGGACTGGTGAGCCACGTGGTCGCTCCCGAGCTGCTCCAGGAGGAGGCCGACCGGGTCGTCCGTCGGATCGCCGACGGTCCTCCGCTCGCGCTGATGCACACCAAGCGCGCCCTGCGGGCAGGGTCGGTCGCCGTGTTGGACCGCGCCCTGCAGGAGGAGGAGCGGGTGCAGCTGAGCCTGCTGGGAGGCCCGGAGAACACCGAGGGGGTGTCGGCGTTCCTGGAGCGGCGGCCGGCCCGGTTCCCGCCCCGGCCCTGAACAACCTGGTCCACGGCCGGACGCGCGAGGAGCCGGGACCCTGC
The DNA here is from genome assembly GCA_963761695.1 of uncultured Actinomycetota bacterium. GTDB lineage: Bacteria > Actinomycetota > Actinomycetes > Mycobacteriales > SCTD01 > RYN-122. The sequence continues at coordinate 403,421 of CAVXIB010000015.1, forward strand.
GGCCCCGGCTCCTCGGTAGCGACCTCTAGCGCTGGATGGCCTTGACCTCCAGGAACTCCTCGAGGCCGTACGTGCCGCCCTCGCGGCCGATGCCCGACTGCTTGTAGCCGCCGAAGGGCGCCGCCGGGTTGAAGGCCCCGCCGTTCACCTCGACCTGCCCGGTGCGCAGCCGACGCGCCACAGCGATGGCCCGCTCCTGGGTGCCGGCCCACACGCCGCCGCCGAGCCCGTAGGCGCTGTCGTTGGCGATCCGGACGGCGTCGTCCTCGTCGTCGTAGGGCATGAGCACCAGCACGGGTCCGAAGATCTCCTCCTGGGCGATCGTCATGTCGGTGGTGACGTTCGAGAAGACCGTCGGGGCCACGAAGTAGCCCTTGTCCTGCACGGGGTCGGCGCCGCCGGTGACGAGCTTGGCGCCCTCCTCGAGGCCGTTGGCGATGTAGCCCCGGACCCGCTCGAGCTGCGCGGCGCTGACCAGCGGGCCGAGCATGACCGACCCGTCGTTGGGGTCGCCCACCTGGAACATCGCGGCGGTGGCGGTGGCGATCTGCTCGGCCTGCTCCAGCTTGGCCCGCGGCACGAGCATGCGGGTCAGGGCCGAGCACGTCTGGCCCGAGTTCAGGTAGCACTTGCCGACGCCGTCGGCGACCGCCTTCTCGAGGTCGGCGTCGTCGAGGATGACGTTGGCCGACTTGCCGCCGAGCTCGAGCGCGACGCGCTTGACCTGACCGGCCGCGACCTCGCCGATCCGCTTGCCGGCCCGGGTCGAGCCGGTGAAGCTGATCATGTCGACGTCGCGGTGGGCGACGAGCGCCTCGCCGACGTCCTGGCCCAGGCCCGAGACGAGGTTGAACACGCCGGCCGGAAGGCCGACCTCGGCGAACACCTCGGCCAGCACGTAGGCCGACAGGGGAGCGGTCTCGCTGGGCTTGAGCACCACGGTGCAGCCGGCGGCCAGCGCGGCCGCGACCTTGAGGGCCACCTGGTGCAGCGGGTAGTTCCACGGCGTGATGCAGCCGACGACGCCGACCGCCTCGCGGACGACGAGGCTGTTGCCGACCTCCTCCTCGAAGGCGAACGTGCGGGCCAGCTCCGCGTAGTGCGCGAAGTTGAAGCTCGGCAGCCCCACCTGGATCATCTTGGCGAACGCCACGGGCATGCCCATGTCGTCGGCGATGAGCTGCCCGATCTCCTCGGTGCGCGCCGTGAGGGCCTCGTGCACCTTCTGCAGGTGGTCGGCGCGCTCGGCGGGAGCCAGGGCGGACCAGCCGGGGAAGGCGGCCTTGGCGGCAGCCACGGCCTTGTCGACGTCGGCGGCGGTGCCCCGGGCCACCCGGGCGATGACCTCCTCGGTGGCCGGGTTGACCACGTCGATGCTCTCGGTGGCGGCGGAGTCGATCCACTCCCCGCCGACGAAGACCTTCGTGCGGTCCAGGACCTCCTGCACGGCGGTCATCGGTCGGCGTCCGAGTAGAGGATGACGCCGCGCAGGTTCTTGCCGTCCTTCATGTCCTGGTAGCCCTGGTTGATGTCCTCGAGGGCGTAGGTCGTGGTCGCGAGGTCGTCGAGGTTGAGCTTGCCCTCGCGGTACTGCGAGAGCAGCCACGGGATCTCGAACCGCGGGTTGGAGCCGCCGAAGATGGCGCCCTGGAGGTCCTTCTGCAGCAGCGTGAACATGAACAGGTTGAGCGTGACGTCCATGTCGGTGGCCGCACCCATGCCGGTGACGACGACCCGGCCGCCCTTGCCGATGACGTCCATGGCCTGCTGGACGTGCTCGCCCTTGATCTCGCCGACGGTGATGATGCACTTCTCGGCCATGCGCATGTAGGTCGACTCGGCGAGCGCAGGCGGTGGCCGCCTCCATGCTCTCGAAGGCCTCCGTGGCGCCGAACTCCATCGCCTTCTCGCGCTTCCAGGCCACCGGGTCGATGGCGACGACGCGCTTGGCGCCGGCCGCGGCCGCGCCCTGGACGCTGTTGATGCCGACGCCGCCGACGCCCATGACCACGACGGTCTCACCGGGGCGGACGTCGGCGACGCGGGTGGCCGAGCCCCAGCCGGTGGTGACGCCGCAGCCGACGAGCGCGGCCTGCGTCCAGCGGGATGTCCTTCTCGATCTTGACGACCGAGGCCTGGTGGACGGTGATGTAGGGCGAGAACGTGCCGAGCTGGCACATGCGCGTGACGCCCTGGCCGTCATTGCTCTGACCCGGTAGGTCTGGTCGGCGATCGCCGGGCCGCCGAGCAGGAAGGCGCCGAGGTCGCAGAGGTTCTGGTGGCCGCTCGAGCACGGCGGGCACTGCCCGCACGCCGGGATGAAGGCGGTGACCACGTGGTCGCCCACCTCCAGGCCCTGCACGCCGGGGCCCACCTTGGTGATGACGCCCGCGCCCTCGTGCCCGCCGAGGAAGGGGAACTCCGTGGGGGTGGCACCGGTGACGACGTGCTCGTCGGAGTGGCACAGGCCGGAGGCGGCGAGCTCGACCATGACCTCCCCGGCCACCGGGTCGCCGACCTCGATCTCCTCGACCGACCACTTCTCGCCGACGCCCCGTAGGACTGCACCCTTGGTCTTCACGACTGGACTCCTCAACGCTGGGGACTGTTAACCGCCGTACACACGCGGCCGCAGCCAGACTCTCACCCGGGCGCGACGCAGGGTCAAGACGACCGGGGTCACCGGCCCGGCCCAGCCGCCGTCGAGCACGCGCAGGGCCTCGTCGAGCAGCGCCGGCAGATCCGCTCCCCGGGTGCTGCAGCCAGTGCTCGTAGGCGGTGAGCGCGGCACCGAGGCAGGCGTGGGCCACGACCTGGGGCAGCAGCGGCGTCGGTCGCGGCCCCGGTACGCGACGCAACGAACCCCGCGACCTCCTCCCGCCAGGCGGCGTAGAGCAGGGTGCTGTGGGCCTGCAGCGCGGGGACGCCGAGGATGCAGGGCCATGCGCTCGCGGTGCCGCGGCTCCTCCTGGGGGTCGAGCGCGTTGAAGGCCAGCACCGCGTCGCGCAGGACGTCGAGCAGCGGTCGCGCTCCGGCCGGGTCGGCGTCGGCGAGGTGCGCCCGCAGCCGGGACAGGCCCTCGGCGAACTCGCCCCAGACGACGTCGTTCTTGCTGGCGAAGTAGCGGAAGAAGGTGCGGCGACCGATGCCGGCGGCCTCGGCGACGTCGTCGACGGTGGTCGCGTCGAACCCGCGTTCGGTGAACAGCCGGAGCGCGACCCGCTCGAGCTCGCCCCGGGTCGTGGCGGACGGCCGCCCCGCCCGCGTGCTCTCCGACATGTCCTCCCCTTCCGGTGCGTGACTTCGGCACCGAGTGCCGTTATGGTGCCTCGTGACACCGGTCACAGGGACCGGTCGACTCCCAGGAGGACCCGTGGCCCCCACCGCGATCGTGCAGGACTCGACCACGACCGACGCCGTCCCCGCCACCCCGGTCGAGGAGCTCCTCGAGCAGGACCTGCTCGTCGAGGACGTGTCCATCGACGGCATGTGCGGCGTCTACTAGCCATGACCGGCAGCGAGCTGCTCGACCGTCCCTGGCGGGTGAGCCCCGGGGTCAGCGTGCGCCCCGAGCCCTTCGGGGCCCTGCTCTACCACTTCGGCACCCGCCGGCTGTCGTTCCTGAAGGACCGCCAGCTGCTCGCCGTGGTCGAGCGGCTCGACGCCGCCCCCACCGCCCGGCAGGCCTGCGCCGACGCGGGGCTGTCCAGCGAGGACCTGCCCGCCTACGCCCGGTCGCTGTTCACGCTGGCGTCCACCGACATGATCCAGGAGCGCGCATGACCACCACCGCGGTCCCGCTGGTCGAGCACTTCGCCCTCGGCCTCGACGCCCCCATCTGCCTCACCTGGGAGCTCACCTACGCCTGCAACCTGGCCTGCTCGCACTGCCTGTCCAGCAGCGGCCGGCGTGACCCGCGCGAGCTGAGCACCGACGAGTGCAAGGCCGTGATCGACGAGCTGCAGCGCATGCAGGTGTTCTACGTGAACATCGGCGGGGGCGAGCCGACCGTCCGCAGCGACTTCTGGGAGCTGCTCGACTACGCGACGGCCCACGACGTCGGCGTCAAGTTCTCCACCAACGGCATCAAGATCGACCGAGGCGGCGGCGCAGCGGATCGCGGCCAACTCCTACGTCGACGTGCAGATCTCCATCGACGGTGCCACCGCCGACGTGAACGACGCCGTGCGCGGGGCCGGCTCGTTCGACACCGCCGTCCGTGCGCTGGCGCACCTGCACGCGGCCGGAGTCAGCCCGAAGCTGTCGGTCGTCTGCACCCGGCAGAACATCCCGCAGCTGGACCTGTTCAAGTCGATCGCCGACACCTACGGCGCGCAGCTGCGGCTGACCCGCCTGCGACCGTCGGGCCGTGGCGCCGACGTCTGGGACGAGCTGCACCCCACCCAGGCGCAGCAGCGCGAGCTCTACGACTGGCTGGTCGCGCACGGCGAGGGCGTCCTCACCGGCGACTCCTTCTTCCACCTGGCGGCGTACGGGGAGTCCCTGCCCGGGCTGAACCTGTGCGGCGCCGGCCGCGTGGTGTGCCTGATCGACCCGGTCGGTGACGTCTACGCCTGTCCGTTCGCCATCCACGAGCAGTTCCTCGCCGGCAACGTCCGCAGCGAGGGCGGCTTCCAGCGCGTCTGGCAGTCCTCCCCGCTGTTCCTGGAGCTGCGCGAGCCGCAGTCCGGCGGCGCCTGCGCCAGCTGCGACGCCTACGACGCCTGCCGCGGCGGGTGCATGGCGGCCAAGTTCTTCACCGGCCTGCCGCTGGACGGCCCCGACCCCGAGTGCGTCAAGGGCTACGGCGAGCTGGGCCTGTCCAAGGTGGTCGCCGGCTCGGCGCCCCAAGCCCTCCCTGGACCACTCGCACAAGGGCGGTGTGCGCGGCGGTCCCGTGCCGCTGACCCTGAGCATGCGCCGGCCCGATCGGGCCTGCGACACCGATCCGCTGTCCGTCGACAGCCCCCTGACCCCGCAGAGGTAGACATGGCAGACGCCTGGTTCGAGACCGTCGCGGAGGCTCAGCGCCGCGCGAAGAAGACCCTGCCCAAGAGCGTGTACATGGCGCTCGTCGCCGGCTCCGAGCGGGGCAGGACGCTCGAGGACAACGTCGACGCCTACAGCGAGCTCGGGTTCGCCCCGCACGTCGCCAACCTGGCCAGCGAGCGCGACCTGTCGGTGACCGTGCTCGGCCAGGAGCTCGCCCTGCCGGTGATGATCAGCCCCACCGGCGTGCAGGCCGTCCACCCCGACGGCGAGGTCGCCATCGGCCGCGCGGCCGCTGCCCGCGGCACCGCCATGGGGCTGTCCAGCTTCGCGAGCAAGCCGGTGGAGGAGGTCGTCGCGGTCAACGACAAGACCTTCTTCCAGCTGTACTGGTCCGGCACCCGCGACCAGATCCTGGCGCGTGTCGAGCGGGCCAAGGCCGCCGGGTGCGTGGGCATCATCGTGACCCTCGACTGGTCGTTCTCCAACGGCCGCGACTGGGGCAGCCCCTCGATCCCGCAGCAGATCGACTTCCGCACCATGGTGAAGTTCGCTCCCGAGGTGGCGCTGCGGCCCGAGTGGGCGCTGCAGTGGGCCAGGAGCGGCGCGCTGCCCGACCTGACCGCGCCCAACATGGCGCTGCCCGGCGAGCCGGTTCCCGGCTTCTTCGGCGCCTACTACGAGTGGATGCAGACGCCGCTGCCCCACCTGGGACGACCTGCGCTGGCTGCGTTCGCAGTACGACGGCAAGCTCATGCTCAAGGGCGTCATGCGCCTGGACGACGCGAAGAACGCCGTCGACGTCGGCTTCGACGCCATCAGCGTCAGCAACCACGGCGGCAACAACCTCGACGGCACACCGGCCAGCATCCGGGCGCTGCCGGCGGTGGCGGAGGCCGTCGGGCACGAGATCGACGTGCTGCTCGACGGGGGGATCCGTCGCGGGTCCGACGTGGTCAAGGCGGTCGCGCTCGGTGCCAAGTGCGTGATGATCGGCCGGGCCTACCTCTGGGGTCTCGCGGCGAACGGGCAGGCCGGGGTCGAGAACGTCCTCGACATCCTGCGCGGTGGCATCGACTCCGGGTTGCTCGGCATCGGCAAGAGCCGGGTGCGCGACCTCACGCCGGACGACCTGCTGATTCCCGACGGCGTTCACCCGCCGGCTCGGGGACCACGCCCGCGAGACCGCGGTCCCGCTCCCCGGGGGTCGTCGTCTGACCGTCGGGGACCTGACCTGGCAGCAGGCGGCCGGTCGCACCGGCCGCCTGCTCGTCGTGCCGCTCGGCGCCACCGAGCAGCACGGGCCCCACCTGCCGCTGTCCACCGACACCGACGTGGCGGTCGCCCTGGCCACCGCGCCTGTCCGCGGTCCGTCCCGACGTCGACGTCGCGCCGGCCGTGCCGTACGGCGCCAGCGGTGAGCACGCCGGCTTCGCCGGGACGCTGTCGATCGGCACGTCGGCGCTGGAGCTGCTGCTGGTCGAGCTGTGCCGCTCGGCGACCGACACCTGGGGACGGGTCCTGCTGCTGTCCGGGCATGGCGGCAACGCCGAGGCGGTCCGCTCCGCCGTCGCCCGGTTGCGAGCCGAGTCCCGCGACGTCCGCGCCTGGTCGCCGTCCTTCCCCGGGCGACGCCCACGCCGGCCGCACCGAGACGTCGCTGCAGCTCGCGCTGACGCCCGGCCGGGTACTGCTCCAGGGCGCCGTCGCCGGCGTGACCGAGCCGGTCCGCGAGCTGCTGGGTGCGCTCCGGGCCGGCGGTGTCGCCGCGGTCAGCCCCAACGGGGTGCTCGGCGACCCGTCCGGCGCCTCGGCCGGTGAGGGCGAGCAGCTGCTCCGGGACGCCGTCGACGCCCTGCACCGGTGGATCGGATGACGCGCGTCGCGCTGGTCACCGGCGCGGCCCGCGGCATCGGTGCCGCGACCGCGCAGGCACTGGTCGCCGACGGATGGTCCGTGGTGGCCCTCGACCGCGCCGTCGACGACCCCCGGCTGCCCTACGCCATGGGATCGGTCGCCGACCTCGAGGCGCTCGTGGGCGACCGCCTGCTCACGGTGCGCGGGGACGCCTGCGACGAGGCTGTGCTCGCTCGCGCGGTGTCGCTCGCCGAGGACCGCTTCGGGGGCCTGGACGCAGCGGTCGCCGTCGCCGGCGTCGTCGCCGGGGGCGTCCCGCTCTGGGAGCAGCCGGCCGACGAGGTCGAGGCGGTGCTCGACGTCGACCTGCGGGCGGTCCTCGCCCTGGCCCGGGCCGCGGTGCCGGCGCTGCTGCGAAGGCCTGCTCCCAGGTCGGGGAGGTTCCTGGCGGTGGCCTCCACGGCGGCCACCCGGGGCCTGCCGATGCTCGCCGCGTACTGCGCGGCCAAGGCAGGCGTGGTCGGACTGGTCCGGGCCCTGGCCGTCGAGCTCGGACCGCACGGCGTGACGGCCAACGCGGTCAGCCCCGGGTCCACCGACACCGCGATCCTGGCCGAGAGCGCCCGGCTGTACGGCCTTGCCTGCGCGCAGGACTTCGCGCGGCAGCAGCCGGTCGGGCGGTTGCTCGCGCCGCAGGAGGTCGCCCGGGTGCTGGTCTGGTTGGCGGGGGAGGGGAGCGGGGGCATCACCGGCGCCGACCTGCCCGTGGACGGTGGCCTGGCCCTGTGAGGGTGCCGCTGGCGCTCGACCGGACGGTGCGGCTGCTCGACCACGGCCGGCTGCTGCTCGGGGGCGATCCGGGCAGGCTGGTGCGGCTCCGCACGCCCCTGGTGGTCGACGACCTGGCGACGGGCGTCCCGTCCGGGCTCGCCTCGCTGCTCGTGGACCGCGGTCTGGCCCACCCGCAGCCGCAGCCGGAGCCGCTGGGCGACCTCGTCGTGATCATCCCGGTCCGCGACCGTGCGCGGCAGCTGGACCGCTGTCTGGGCGCGCTCGGCAGCGACCACCCCGTGCTCGTCGTCGACGACGCGTCCGCCGATCCGGAGGCCCTCGCCCGCGTGTGCGCAGACCGGGGAGCGCAGGTGCTCCGGCTGCCGGGGAACCGGGGGCCCGGCCGGAGCCCGCAACGCCGGGCTGGCCGCGACGACGTCGGCGTTCGTGGCCTTCCTCGACAGCGACTGCGTGCCGCCCGCCGACTGGATCGAGCGTCTCGCCGGTCACCTCCACGACAGCCGCGTCGCGGCCGTGGCGCCCCGGGTGCGGCCGCTGCGCGCTTCGGGGCTGCTCGGCCGCTACGCCCGGGCGAGGGGACCGCTGGACCTCGGTCCCCACCCGGCCGCCGTCCGGCCGGGAGGTCGCGTGGCGTACGTGCCACGGCGGCCCTGCTCGTGCGCCGCGCCGCCCTCCCTCCCGGCGGTCCGTTCGACGCCGGGCTGCGCTTCGGGGAGGACGTCGACCTGCTCTGGCGCCTGCACGACGCCGGGTGGCGCCTGCGCTACGACCCCCGCACCGTGGTGGCGCACGAGGAGCCGCACGCCTGGCGAGCATGGCTGCGACGCCGCTACGACTACGGGACCTCGGCGGGGCCGCTGGCGCGCCGGCACCCGACCCGGTTGGCCCCGCTGGTGCTCCCGCCGTGGCCGACCGCCGCGTGGCTGGCGCTCGCGGCCGGCCGGCCGGGGATGGCTGCTCTGGCGGCGGCTGTCCCGGCGGTGCGGCTGCACCGCCGCCTGCGACGGTCCGGCGGGGCGACCACGGAGTCGGCCCGCGCGGCGGCTGCCCTGGCCGGGAAGGCGGTCGTGGCGGTGGGAGGGGGGCTCGGCGGCGCCGGGGCTGTCCTCACCGCTCCGGTCCTGCTCGGCCTGCTGGTGCCGCGCCGGACCCGCCGGACGGCCGGGGTGCTGCTGTTGGCTCCGCCGCTGATCCAGTACCTGCAGCGCCGCCCGGCCCTTGACCCCCTGCGTTGGTCCGGACTGCGGCTGGCCGAGGACCTCGGCTATGCGGCCGGGGTGTGGACCGGTGCGTGGTCGGTGCGCAGCCTGCAGGCCGTCCGTCCGCGCCGGGCCACGAGCCCCGCGACGGCTCGCCCGAGGCACGGCTCGGCATAGCCTGGCTGCCATGTCTTCCGCCCTGGTCCGGCCCGGTGCAGAACCGGAGAACGGCCTGCCGGAGTCGGTGCGTGAGGCGGCATCCGGACTGCTCGACGCGGAGTCCCGCGAGTTCCGCACGCTGGTGCTCGCGCGGCTGCACCGGTCCTGGCCGGACCTGCTCGCGGGCCTGAGGCTGGCCTACGGCGACACGGCCGGTCCGGCGGCCGCCACGCAGGCGGCCGTGCAGGCCGTGGCCGCCGCCGTCGCGCGCCCCGTCGAGCTCAGGCTGCTCGACCTGCAGCGCCTCGTGGAGGCCGACTGGTTCCAGCAGCCGCGCATGCTGGGCTACTCGGCCTACGCCGACCGCTTCGCGGGGACGCTGCGCGACGTGGCCGCTCGCAGCGACTACCTGGCGGAGCTCGGAGTCACCTACCTGCACCTGCTGCCCGTGCTCGCGTCGCGTCCCGGACCGGACGACGGGGGCTACGCCGTGTCCGACTACCGCCGGGTGCGCCCCGACCTCGGCACCGTCGAGGATCTCGTCGAGCTGACGGCGACGCTGCGCGCGCGCGGCATCTCGCTGGCCCTGGACCTGGTCCTCAACCACGTCGCGGCCGAGCACGAGTGGGCGGCGCGGGCCCGCGCCGGCGAGGAGCGCTACCGCCGCTACTTCCACCTGTTCCCCGACCGCACCGAACCCGATGCCTACGAGCAGACGCTGCCCGAGGTCTTCCCCGACCAGGCGCCCGGCTCCTTCACCTGGGACGAGGAGGCGCGGTCGTGGGTCTGGACGACGTTCAACACCTGGCAGTGGGACCTCAACTGGCACAACCCCGAGGTCTTCCACGAGTTCGCCGACATCACGTGCTTCCTGGCCAACGCGGGCGTCGAGGTCCTGCGCCTGGACGCGATCGCGTTCCTGTGGAAGCGGCTCGGGCACGAACTGCCAGAACCAGCCGGAGGTGCACGCGCTGACCCAGGCGCTGCGGGCCGTCGCGAGGATCGCGGCCCCGGCGGTGCTGTTCAAGGCGGAGGCGATCGTGGGTCCGGACGACCTGCGGCACTACCTCGGGACCGGTGCCCACCACGGGAAGGTCAGCGATCTCGCCTACCACAACAGCCTCATGGTGCAGGTCTGGTCGACGCTCGCCAGTGGTGACACCACCCTCCTGCGCCGTGCGCTCAGCCGCTTCTCCGGCCGCCCGCCGACCACGTCGTGGGCCACCTACCTGCGCTGTCACGACGACATCGGATGGGCGATCGACGATACCGACGCCGCCGACGTCGGCCTGTCCGGGCCCCTGCACCGGGCCTTCCTGTCCGACTGGTACGCGGGGCAGTTCCCGGGCAGCCCCGCACGCGGGCTGGTCTTCCAGGAGAACGCGGTCACCGGTGACCGCCGCATCAGCGGGACGACCGCGTCGCTGCTGGGTGTGGAGGCGGCCGGCGACGACGTCGGGCAACGGGGTCAGGCGCTCGAGCGGGTCCTGCTCGCACACCTGGTGCTGCTGGGCTGGGGCGGTCTGCCCGTCCTGTGGATGGGGGACGAGCTGGCGCTCGTCAACGACGCCGCCTGGGCGGGGGTGCCCGAGCACGCGGACGACAACCGCTGGGTGCATCGCCCGGTCATGCCCTGGGACGTCGTCGAGGGTCGGGACGCGCCGGGCGAGGTCGCGGGTGCGCACTGGTCGCGGCTGCGCCACGCCGCACGGACGCGCTCGGGGTTGGTCGCCCTGCACGCCTCGGTCGAGTCGGAGGTCCACGACGTCGGGGACTCCGGCGTCCTGGTCACGGTGCGCCGGCACCCGCAGCAGCTGTTCGCCGGGGTGTACGAGGTGACGGGCCGCTCGCGCACCGTGCCCCGGCAGGCGCTCCCGTGGCCACTGACCGACGGGCCGTTGATCGACGCCCTGACCGGGGAGCAGGTCGACGGCGACGTCGTCCTCGACGGCTACCAGGGCCGGTGGCTGGTCCGCGGCTGACGCCCTTTCCGCGGCGCACCTTTCGATGGTCCGGCGGAGCCGCGCGCCCTGCGGAGCTCAGCCGGTTCTCGATGCCGTCGTGGGGAACAGGTACTCGACGCCGGTCAGCCGGGTGGACAGCGTCCACAGCCGGTCCCGGTCCTCGATGGAGGCGGTCTTGCGCGAGGCCTTGACCCGGACCGGCGCTCCGGCGATGCCTCCGGGCGCGCCGGGCCCGTAGTACTCGCCACCGCGGACGGCAGGGTCGGTCGCGGCCCGTAGCGACGGTCGAGCGGCGTCGGTCGCCGTCGGCACGAGCGGCGTCAGCAGGCGCTCGGACCAGCTCGGCGCGTCGGCCGAGCCCATGATCGAGGTCTTGGCGAACCCCGGGTGGGCGCCGACGGACAGCGCGGTGGCGCCGCAGGCCTGGAGCCGCGCCTGCAGCTCGACCGCGAACAGCAGGTTCGCCAGCTTGGAGCGGGCGTAGGACCGCGACATCCGGTAGCCCTCCTGCGGACCCGACGGATCCCAGGTGGTGTCCCCGAACCGGTGCGACAGGCTCGACACGGTGACGACGCGTGCCGACGGCGAAGCCAGCAGCGCCGGGAGCACCAGGCCGGTGAACGCGAAGTGCCCGAGGTGGTTGGTCCCGAAGGTCGACTCGAAGCCGTCGACGGTGCGCGCGAGGTCAGGCGACATCACGCCGGCGTTGTTCACCAGGACGTCGACGACGGGAAAGCGTTCCAGCGTCTCGCGTGCTGCCTGCACGATCTGCGACTGGTCGGCGAGGTCCAGGCGCACCACCTGTACGTCGCTGCCCGGAGCGTGACGCTGGACCTGGTCGAGCGCGTCGGCAGCCTTGGCCGGGTTGCGGCAGGCCAGGACCGTCCGCGCCCCGGCGGCGGCGAAGCCCGCTGCGGTCTGCAGGCCGATGCCGTTGCTGGCACCGGTGACCACGACGGTCTTCCCGGTCAGGTCCGGCATGTCCTGCACGTGCCACGCCACCACGGGAGCTCCTGTCGTCGGCCTCGGTCCGGGGAGCCTGTCAGTCCGGGAACCGCCGGGCAAGGACCACGGGGTGGCTGCGGGGCTCCGCAGCCAGGTCATCGCACTGCCCTCTCGCGGACCGGCGCCGGTCAGGCGGGACCGGTTGCGCGCTGCGCCTGCACCGTCCCCTGGATCCCGTCCTCGGGCCGTGCGCTCGGGTAGCCGTCCTCGTGCACCTTCGACCAGTGCGCGTGGTTGAGCTCGTGCAGGGTGAAGCACGCCTTCAGCGCGTTGTGGAAGCCCATGTTGTCGACGGTCTGGTTGACCGACTCCTTGATGAGCAGCGCGGTCATGGTCGGGAGGCTGGCGATGCGCCGGGCGAACGCGAGCGTCTCGTCGGCGAGCTCGTCGGCGCGGGAAGACCTTCGGCTGACCATGCCGAGCTGGTGGGCCTCGTCGCGCGTCGATCGAGTCGCCGGTGAGCAGCAGCTCCTTGGTCTTGCGGGGGCCGAACTCCCACGGGTGGCGCGAAGTACTCGACGCCGCACATGCCGAGCCGGGTGCCGACGACGTCGGCGAAGACGGTGTCGTCGGCGGCGACGATCAGGTCGCAGGCCCACATCAGCATCAGGCCGGCGGCGTAGACGTCGCCGTGCACCTGGGCGATGGTGATCTTGCGCAGGTTGCGCCAGCGGCGGGTGTTCTCGAAGAAGTAGTGCCACTCCTGCAGCATCAGGCTCTCGGCGCCCTGCCGGGTGCCGCCGTTGATGCCCCGGGTGGGGTGCTGGTCGGGTCCGGGCAGGTACTCGCTCGATGGACTCCTTCGAGCCCATGTCGTGGCCCGACGGAGAACATGCTTCCCGCCGCCCCCGCAGGATGACGACCCGCACCTGGTCGTCGGCCTCGGCCGCAGCGAACGCCTCGTCGAGCTCGACGAGCAGCCCCGGTTCTGGGCGTTGCGCTGGGCCGGCGGTTGAGGATGATCCGGGCGATGGCGCCGTCGTCGTAGGACGTGGTGGTGAGGAACTCGTGCTCGGCCATGCGGTCGCACCCTTCTTCGTCACCCGCCAGGGGTGAGCTGTCGTCGGAGGCATCCGCGTCGGGGGTGATCGAGGCACCCTGCACGGACGTCGGCGTGTTCCGCCGGCGGGGAGTCCACCACGGTCGTGCGCGCGCCTTCGCACCGGCCGTCGTGCCGCGGCAGTGGGACGGCGGCGCCCGCCACGTTCCCGCACACCGTCGCGGTCAGGAGCGGGTCCGCTGGACAGCCTCAGCCTGCTGTGTCAGGTTCCCCCACAAGAGAACCGCGTTCTCAGGCGCGTCGGCGAGGGCCGGTGCTGCCTCTACCCGAAGGGCCCTCCCGTGCCGCAGCGCCTTCCGTTCCCGGTCTTCGACGCCGACAACCACATGTACGAGACGACCGACGCGTTCACCAAGTACCTCCCGGCCGAGTACGACGGGCCTGATCAAGTACGTCGAGGTCAACGGGCGCACCAAGATCGCGCTGAAGAACACGATCAGCGAGTACATCCCGAACCCGACCTTCAACAAGGTCGCGCCGCCCGGGGCGCAGGAGCTCGAGTTCCGGCTCAAGAACCCGTCCGTCGACATGGCGCCAAGCCGGGCGGAGGAGGTCGAGGTCGCGCCGCCGCCGAAGTACATCGTGGCGCCGCCGGCGTTCTTCGAGCCCGAGCCGCGCGCCTGGAGCTGATGGACGAGCTGAGCATCGACCGCGCGCTGATGTGGCCGACGCTGGCGAGCCTGCTCGAGGAGCGCCTGGCCGACGACCCCGAGGCCACCCACGCCGTCGTCCACGCCCTGAACCAGTGGATGCACGAGCACTGGACCTTCGACTTCGAGGACCGGATCTTCGCGACGCCGGTCATCACCATGAACGTCGTCGACGAGGCGATCCGCGAGCTCGAGTACGTCGTCGAGCACGGCGCCAGGGTGGTCCTCGATCCGGCCCGGCGCCGGTGCCCGACTTCAACGGCCGCCGCCGCTCGTTCGCGCTGCCGGAGTTCGACCCGTTCTGGGAGAAGGTCGCAGGAGGCCGGCGTCCTCGTCGGCATGCACGCCTCCGACGACGGCTACAGCAGCGCTACATGAACGAGTGGGAGGGGCTCACCGACGAGTTCGAGCCGTTCAAGCAGCAGAGCTCCGCCTTCGACATGCTGCTCGGGCAGCGAGAACCGCGTGCATCAGCGACGTCGTGTACTCGATCATCGGCCACGGCCTGGCGACGCCGGTTCCCGGACCTCCGGTTCATGCCGGTCGAGAACGGCAGCGCGTGGGTGCGGCCGCTCGTCGAGCGCTTGCAGAAGATCTACGAGCGCGACGCCGGAGATGTTCGACGAGGACCCGATCGTCGCCTTCAAGCGGGACATCCACGTCCACCCGTTCCACGAGGAGGACCCGATCGGCCTCATCGACCTCGTCGGGGTCGACAACGTCGTGTTCGGGTCCGACTACCCGCACCCCGAGGGCATGTACGACCCGACCGGGTTCTACGACGAGCTGACGGAGCTGTCCGAGGAGGACAAGGCGAAGGTGATGGGCGGCAACCTCAACAAGCTCATGGGCTTCGCTGCGGACGACACCGGGCGGCCGCTGTCCACGGTCGGCTGATCGGGGCACTCCGACAGCAGACGTCGTGACCACCGACCCGTCCCTGCCCACGACCATGCTCGCGGGACGCCTGCACTTCCCCTCGCTGACGTTCGCCGTCGAACAGGTGCCGGTACCGACTCCGGGCGCCGGCGAGGTGCTGGTGCAGATCAAGGCCGCCGGGGTGTGCCTGTCCGACGTGCACATGGTCGACGGCAGCATGCAGGTCGACCACGCGGGACGCGAGGCGGTGACGCTCGGGCACGAGAGTGCCGGGGTCGTCGTCGCCGTCGGGCCCGGGGTGCCGCAGAAGAAGATCGGCGCCCGGGTGCTGCTGCAGGCGCAGCAGTCCTGCGGACGGTGCCCGGCCTGCCGGCGCGACCGGCCGTGTCCCGTACCGCGCACCCGCGGCGTCGACCTGGACGGCGGGTGGGCCCAGTACGCGTCCGTCCGGGTCGACATGGTGGTGCCGCTGCCGGACCACCTGCCCTTCGAGCAGGCGGCGATCATCCCGGACGCCGTCTCGACGCCCTATGCGGCGGTCGTCGACACGGCCGGCCTGCGGCCCGGTCAGGCCGTGGGTGTCTGGGGGGTCGGCGGGCTGGGCGCCCACGCGGTGCGGATCTGCCGCATGGTGGGGGCGCACCCGATTGTCGGGCTCGACCCGCTGCCGGGCGCCCGCGACCGTGCCCTCGCCTTCGGCGCCGACGTCGCCCTGGACCCGACCGACCCCGGCACGGTGCAGGCCCTCTGGGAGGTCACCGAAGGCAGGGGGCTCGACGTCGCCCTCGACCTGGCCGGTCTTGCGTCCGTGCGCGCCCAGGCAGCCGGTGCGCTCGGCCTCGGTGGTGTTCTCGTGCTGGTCGGCATGACGGCGGGCGACCTCACCGTGCCCGACAGCGTCATGTTCACGGCGAAGCGCAACCAGGTCCGCGGACACGTGGGCTCGGACGGCGCGCACCTGGAGCAGCTCGTCCGGCTCGCCGGGAGCGGCCGCCTCGACCTGGCGCCGTCCGTCAGCGAGCTCGTGCCGCTGGCGGAGGCGGCCGAGGCGATCCACCGGCTGGAGAGCAAGGTGGGCGACCCGGTCCGCATCGTGCTCGTCCCCTGACCGCACCGGACCCGTGCGGGACGGAGCGCACCGGTGACTGCACCGGTGTGCCCGTCCGTCAGGGGTCGGTGAACGCGTACAGGGTGCCGTTCGTGGAGCCGAGCAGCAGGGTGCCCTCGGCGGTGAGCGCCGGGTAGCTGGCGACGATGCCGCCGACGTCAGCGTCCCAGAGCCGGTGGCCGTCGGGTCCGAAGCCGTACACGTGTCCGTTGGCGGTACCCACGTAGGCGTTGCCGCTTCCATCGACGAGCGGGGCGGTCCAGACGCCGGTACCGGCACTGGTTGCCCCCTGGCTCTTCGGCGTGCCCAGCGCCCGGTGCCTCGGTCTGCCGGTGGCGGAGTCCAGGACGTCGAGGTAGCCCAGGTGGTCGCCGAACCAGGTGGTCCCGTCGCGGACGACCGCGGAGGAGTACGTCCAGTCGCCGCGGTCGAATCGCCAGCGGACGCTGCCGTCGGGGTTCAGACCGTACTGGTCGTCGGAGTTCGTCCCCAGCACCACAGTGCCGTCGCGGCCGACGGCCGGAGAGACCTCGATGGTGTCCTTCGTGCGGAAGCGCCAGGCGATCCGGGCGTCGTCGCCGTCGTCGCGTACGGCGACGAGCTCGTCGTCGTGAGCGACGTAGACGGTGCCGTCCGGGGCGATGGCCGGGCTCGAGTACGAGGTGCCGCCGAACGAGGTTGTCCACGCGGTCCGGTGCTGACCGGACGACCCGACGTCCAGCGCCCGCAAGCCGCCACCGGCGTCGGCGACGTACACGCGTCCGCCCACGTTGGCCGGCGAGAGGACGAACGCGTCGAAGTGCTCCTTCCACAGGAGTCGGCCGCTGGAGGTGAGGGCATGCAGGTTGTTGCCCGGGCCGGGCCAGAGCACGGTGCCGTCACCCAGGACGGTGGCGCTGGTGCTCAGATCGCTGCCGTAGCTGCCGCCCCCGTCGTAGGCCCACCGGTCCTTGCCGGTCGCAGGGTCAAGGGCGTGCAGGACGCCGCCGTTGCTGGCTGCGAGCACCAAGCCGTCGATCCCGACGACGGCGCCGGGCACGACCGCCCCCTCGAGCTGCCGCGTCCAGGCGGTGCGCCCGCTCTGCGGGCCGGTGGTGACGGCGGGGGAGGTGTGGCCGGCGTCGCCGAACGCGCTCGGCCACGCCGAGGCAGGTGCCACAGGAAGCGCCCGGAACCGGCCGGGCTCGAGATCCGGGCCGCCCGGGCCGGAGTCGGCAGCGCAGCCGGCCACCAGCAGGGTGAGGGCGAGCCCGGCCGACCTGAGACGCCGCACCTCAGGCCCCGGGCTGCACGCGGACCAGCACCTGGTGGTAGCCGCTGGCGCCGTTCGGGGCGACGTCAGCGACCTCGCCGGTCTGCACGTCGCCGAGCCGGTCGGTCGCCCGAACTTCCAGGACGTGGTCACCGGGGCCGGCCTCCCAGGACAGCCGCCACTGGCGCCAGGTGTCCTCGCTCAGTGCGCCGCCGAGCTCGGCCTGCATCCACCGGCCGCCGTCGACACGGACCTGGACGGCGACGACGCCGCGGCCGCGCCCCGGGGCCCACGCCGT
>CAVXIB010000016.1:0-336864 GCA_963761695.1 uncultured Actinomycetota bacterium
ACCGTCGTCGTGACTGGGGAGAGGCCTCGGGCCGTACACCGGACTGTCGTCCGCGTGTCCGGTCCCCCGGGCGAGGACTGACGTTACGTGCTGTGGCCGGTGAAGGCAAGGGATCGGCCGCACCAACTTGCCCGCGCGGCCGGCGGTCGGCGGTCGGCGTGCGTCGGTCCCCCGGCAGCGCACCGGTCCGCACCCGCAACCAGCGACGACGGACGTCATGCCGACGGGCCTGCACCCGCCGACGGCGCGGCCGGGAACGACGACGGGCCGGCCCCCCGAGGGGGGAGGCCGGCCCGAGGTCGCGGTGGGGGTCAGCCCTTGAGCTGGTAGTCCTTCAGCAGCCCGCGGCTGATGATCGTCTTCTGGATCTCGCTGGTGCCCTCGCCGATGAGCAGGAACGGGCGCCTCGCGCATGAGGCGCTCGATCTCGTACTCCTTGGAGTAGCCGTAGCCGCCGTGGATGCGGAACGACTCCTGGGTGATCTCGGCGCAGTACTCGACTGGCGAGCAGCTTGGCCATGCCGGACTCGACGTCGTTGCGCTTGCCGGCGTCCTTGAGGCGGGCGGCGTTGACCATGAGGGCGTGGGCGGCCTCGACCTTGGTGGCCATCTCGGCGAGCTTGAACTGGATGGCCTGGTGCTGGGCGATCGGCTTGCCGAAGGTCTGCGCGCTGCTGGGCGTACTGGATCGCCAGCTCGAAGGCGCGGATCGAGATGCCGCAGGCACGGGCGGCGACGTTGACGCGGCCGACCTCGACGCCGTCCATCATCTGGTAGAAGCCTCGGCCGCGGCCGGCCTCGCCGCCGAGGATCGAGGTGGCCGGGCACGCGCGCGCCCTCCATGACCATCTCGGTGGTCTCGACGCCCTTGTAGCCCATCTTCTCGATCTTGCCGGGGATGGTGATGCCCTGGGCCGTCTGGCCGAAGCCCGGCTCCTTCTCGACCAGGAAGGTGCTCATGTTCTTGTAGACCGAGTCGCCGCCCTCGTCGGTCTTGACCAGGGTGGCGATCAGACCGGCGCGGGCACCGTTGGTCAGCCACATCTTCTGGCCGTCGAGGACGTACTCGTCGCCGTCGCGGACGCCCTTGCTCTTGATGGCGGCGACGTCGGAGCCGCAGCCCGGCTCGCTCATCGAGAAGCCGCCGCGGATCTAGCCCTCGGCCATCTGCGGCAGCAGGCGGTTCTTCTGCTCGTCGGTGCCGTGGTGCATGAGCATGTAGGCGACGATGAAGTGCGTGTTGATGACGCCGGAGACGCTCATCCAGCCGCGGGCGATCTGCTCGACGACCAGGGCGTAGGTCAGCAGGCTCTCGCCGAGGCCGCCGTACTCCTCCGGGATCATGAGCCCGAACAGGCCCATCTCCTTCATGCCCTCGACGATCGCCTCGGGGAACTCGTCCTTGTGCTCGAGGTCGGTGGCGTAGGGGATGATCTCCTTGTCCACGAAGGTCTTGACCGTGGACAGGATCTCCTGCTGGACCTCGGTGAGGCCCTCGGTGGCTGCCAGCCGTCCCATGTCGATCTCCTAAGCAGAGGCGGCGGTGGTGCCGCGCGCGCGTACCGCCGAGTCTGACACCGGGGAGGCCGTCGGGCGAGGTGAGGGGCTGTGGAGAACGTCACGGCCCCCCGACCAAACGGCACGACCCCTGGAGCACACGTCACGACCCCCGGACGAGCAGGGCGATCCGGCGTCCGAGGGCGGCGCCGGCCTCGTCGCTGCTGCGCAGGTGCAGCCCGGCCCAGACCCGGGCGTCGACGTTCTCGTTCACCAGCTGCTCCCAGGTGCTCCAGCGCCGGCCACGCACCTGCACGGAGCGGTTGCCCACCTCCTCCGACAGCACCACGGCCGCCGCCGCCGCGTAGGTGGCGTGCCCGCTCGGGTACTCCGGGTTCGGCGGTGTGACGACCAGCGGCGACCACCCGGGCACCTTCGGCGTCGCCGGGTCACCGTCGTCGTCGTCGCGGAGCGCGGTGACGGGGCGCCACCGGGGATGCGTGGCCTTCGCCGCCCCCACGGCGATCTGCACCTCGAGGGCGGTCCGGTGGAACCGTGCGAGCAGGCGGACGCCGTCGCGCAGTCCGAGCGTCGGCACGAGCTCGCGCAGGACGTCGGTGTAGGTGGCGACGGACGACGCCGCCCAGAACTGCGCCGTGGCCGTCTGCGCCGTTGTGCGCTCGACGCTGTCGACCGCGCCGAGCCGGCGCACCTCGTCGAGGTCCCGCCGGTAGCGGTCCGAGCCCAGGGGCGCCGGCGCCGGGAGCTCCTTCAGCAGCTCGGCGAGCGGGACCGACGTGCGCGCGCGCACCAGGCCCGTCCCGCCCTGTGGGGCGTAGTCGGGCGGGGTCGGACGCCAGCGGCCGGGCGTGCCCGGTGGAGGCGGGCCGGACGAGGAGACCGGCGGGTCGACCCGGTCCGGGGCCAGGCCGTCGCCGACGGCGTCGTCGAGCACCAGCCGGGCCGCAGCACGACCGGACCGGACGCCGTCGTCGCCGGAGCAGCCGTCGCGCAGGGCTGTGGCTACGGCGGCGTCGCGTGCCGGGACGAGCTCGGCCAGCACGGTGGACACCGCGCCCGCCACCCGGTCGCCCGCCCTGCCCGGCAGGTCGGGCAGGGGGGCGTCGTCCGGGCCCGACCGGGGGGCGAGCGCGTCGGCCGCGGCCTCCCAGGCCAGGGCCCAGGTGCGGCTGGCCTGCACGTCGGGAGCGCCCTGCACGGCCGCGGCGGTCTCGGCGAACCAGCGGTCCAGGACCGCGACGTCCGAGGAGCAGCGGGAGCGGGCGAGGACGGCACCGAGCAGGCCGAGCACCAGGCTGAGCGTCAGGGCCAGCGGCACGAGCAGGCGGCGGCTCACTCGACCGGCACCGACGGGCCGCTCTCGCCGGCCCTGACGACGAGGCCGAGGCCGAGCATCAGGAGCACCGCGGCCGGGACGGCGAGAAGGGGCGGCGTCTGCCCGAGGAACAGCGCGGCGATGAGCGCGGCGCCGGGAATCTCGAACAGGATCGACAGGCTCACCACCGTGGGGCTCACCGAGCGCAGAACGGTGTTGAACAGGCTGTGCCCGAGCAGCTGCGCCCCTGCGGTGAGGGCCAGCAGCTGCAGCCACTCGCGGCCGCCGTAGCCGGACAGCGACTGGCCGCCGAGCAGGCAGACCGGCAGGAGCAGCAGCGCGGTCGTGGCGTAGCAGACGGTGGTGTAGGTGGTGGTCGAGACGCTGCGCCGCACCTCGCTGCCCACCACCATGTAGCCGGCCGCGAACGCTCCGCCGGCCACGGCCATGACGTCACCGACGAGCGCGCGCCCGGACACCTGCAGGTCGGCCGCGGACAGCAGCAGCGCTCCGCTGACCGCAACCCCGATCCCCGTCCACACCCGGACGCTCACGTGATGCCCGCGCGCCCGCACGAGCAGCGCCGCCCAGACCGGCTGGGTGGCCACCAGGGCCGTCGCCGACGCCACGGACGTGTAGCGCAGCGACGGGATCCACACCGCGAAGTGCAGGGCCAGCAGCGCCCCCGCCGCCAGGGCGAGCCTCCGCTCACGCCGGGTCAGCCCGCGCAGCTCGGCCCGACGCCGGGTCAGCACCACCGGCACGAGCACGCCGGCGGCCAGGGCGTTACGCCAGAACGCGATGGCGAGGGCGGGTACCGCGGTCGCGGCGATGAGTGGACCCGACGTCGAGACGGCGGCCAGCGCGACCACGAGCAGCAGAGCGTCGACCCGGGGCACCGGAGGGGCGGCGGTCGTCGTCACCCGTCCAGACTGTCAGTCATGACGACGGACAGCCCGGCAGCCATGACGACGGACAGCTCCGCGCACGACGTCGTCGCCGCGGCGACCCGCCGCAGCGGCCTGGTCTGGGTTCGGCCCGAGGGCAGCGACCGCGACCACCCGGTCTGGCACGTCTGGGCGCAGGACCGCGCCTACGTCGTCACCGGCGGCCTGGAGCAGCAGCTGCCCACGTGCGACCGGGCCCTGGTCATCGTGCGCAGCCGGGCCCGGCAGGGCGACCGGCTCGTGCAGTGGGTCGCCGACGTGACCGTGCTGGACCCGGCGACCCCGGAGTGGGCCGAGGCCGTCGCCCTGCTGCACGCCGAGCGCCTCAACGCTCCCGACGGCGAGGAGCAGCCGCAGCGCTGGGCGCGGGAGAGCACCGTGCGGCAGCTGGTGCCGACCGGCGAGACGGTGCCGGCCGGGGACGGCGACCTCGCGGCGCGCCCGCTGCCTACGGCCTGACGATCTCGCCGCGGGCGACGCCGACGACCGAGCCCCGGACCGTGGCCCGCCCGCCGGCCTCCACCGTGCAGCGCAGCACCGACGGCCGGCCCATCTCCCGGCCCTGCCGCACCACGAACTCCCCCGTGAGCAGGCCGCTGCCCTCGAGGTGCACCCCCAGGGCGAGGGCGGCGCTGCCGGTGGCGGGGTCCTCGTCGACCCCGACGCCGGCGGCGAAGACCCGGGCGTGGGCCTGCCGCCCCTCGAGCGAGAACACGCTGATCCCGGCGTCGGGCACCCCGGACAGGTCGCTCGGGCGCGCCCGGGCGACGGCGTCGTCGTGCACCTGCAGGCAGACCCAGGGAAGGCCGGTGCCGGCGAGGCGGGGCGTGCCCGCGAGGTCGGCGGCGTCGAGCCCGACGGCGGCCAGCAGCGGGGCGGGGTCCAGCGGGTCCGACAGCGTCGGGGCGCCGCCGGACAGCGTGACGTCGTCGTCGACGTGCAGGGTGAGCACCCCCGCGCCGCACTCCATGGTCACGGGTCCGCGCGACACCCGGCCGAGCCCGGCCATGACCCAGGCCGCCCCGACCGAGGGGTGACCCGCGAAGGGCAGCTCGGTGGTGGGGGTGAAGATCCGCAGCCGGTAGTCCGCGACCTCGGACTGCTGGGGGAACGCCGTCTCGGAGAGGTGGAACTCGTTCGCGAGCGCCTGCAGGTGTGCCGTCGACATCCCGTCGGTGTCGAGGACGACCGCGAGGGGGTTGCCGGAGAAGGCCGCGTCGGTGAAGACGTCCACCACCTGGTAGCCCAGGGTGAGGCTCACGTGATGGTGAGCCCGCCGTCGACGGCGAGGGTCTGGCCGGTGACGTAGCTGCCGGCGTCGGAGGCCAGGAAGATCAGCGCGGCGGCCAGCTCCTCGGCGTCGCCCTTGCGGCCGGTGACCACGCGCCACATCATCTGCTCGAGGTAGCCGTCGGGGTACTGCTCGGTCATCTCGGAGGCGAAGAAGCCCGGGGCCAGGCAGTTCACCCGGATGCCCTTGCGGGCCGTCCACTGCTGGGCGAGGTCGCGGGTCAGCCCGATCATGGCGGCCTTGGTCGCGGCGTAGGCGGCCTGCGGCAGTCCGGCCGTGGTCAGTCCCAGGACGCTGCCGATGTTGACGATGCTGCTGCCCGGCTGCATGACCCGCCCGCAGGCCTGGGCCATCCAGTAGGCGCCGTTCAGGTTGATGTCGACGACCTGCCGGAACTGGTCCGGGGTCTCGCGGGTGGCCGGGACGGCGGTGCCGATTCCTGCGTTGTTCACGAGGATGTCGACCCGGCCGAACTCGTCCATGCCGGACTGCACGAGCGCGGTGCACTGGTCGGGGTCGGCGACGTCGCAGCCGGTGGCGACGAAGCGCCGGCCGGCGGCCTCGACGAGCGCACCGGTCTCCTGCAGCCGGTCGACCCGGCGGGCCCCGAGCACGACGTCGGCCCCCGCCTCGGCCAGGGCCTTGGCGAACGCCACCCCGAGCCCGGAGGAGGCGCCGGTGACGACGGCCACCTTGCCGTCGAGGCGGAAGCGGTCGAGAACGGTCACGGGAGCTCCAGGGGCTGACGGCTGCGGGCCGGTCGAGCCTGCCACGCCGGTAGGTTCGGCCGGTGAGCACCGTCGGTCGCGTCTTCGTCGCACGCATCGCCGGACTGCCCGTCTTCGACCCCAATGGCGACCAGGTGGGCCGGGTCCGCGACGTCGTCGTCGCCCTGCGGATCGGCCGGGACGCGCCCCGGGTGCTCGGTCTCGCCGTCGAGATCCAGACCCGCAAGCGGATCTTCGTGCCCATGGGCCGGGTCACCGCCATCGAGCCCGATGCCGTGCTGCTGTCGACCGGGACCGTCAGCCTCAAGCGCTTCGACAAGCGCCCCGGCGAGACGCTCGTCATCGCCGAGCTGCTCGACCGCAAGGTGTCGCTGGTCGAGCCCTCGGCGGACGGGCTCGAACAGGTCACCGTCCTGGACGTCGCCATGGAGCAGACCCGGACCGACTGGCTGCTGAGCCGGGTGGCCGTGCGCAAGGCGCCTGCCGGGAAGATCGGCCGGCGCCGCGCCGAGGTGGTGCAGCTCGACTGGCACCAGGTGACCGGCTTCTCGCTGCCCGAGGACGGCCAGGGCGCGGCCAACATGCTCGCGGTGTTCGAGAAGCTGCGCCCGGCCGACCTCGCCGGCGTCATGCACGACCTGTCGAGCAAGCGTCGCGGTGAGATCGCGGCGGCCCTCGACGACGAGCGCCTGGCCGACGTGCTCGAGGAGATGCCCGAGGACGAGCAGGTCGAGCTGCTCGGCGGGCTGGAGGACGAGCGGGCCGCCGACGTCCTGGAGGCCATGGCGCCCGACGACGCCGCCGACCTGCTCGGCGAGCTGCCGGCCGCCGACGCCGAGCGGCTGCTCGAGCTGATGGAGCCCGACGAGGCCGGACCGGTGCGGTCGCTGCTCGCCTACGGCGACGACACCGCAGGCGGCCTGATGACGCCCGAGCCGGTGGTCCTGGCCCCCAACGCCACGGTGGCGGACGCGCTGGCCGCCGTGCGCAACCCCGACCTGTCGCCGGCGCTCGCCGCCCAGGTCTACGTGGTGCGCCCCCCGTTCGAGACACCGACCGGGCGCTACCTGGGCACGGCCCACTTCCAGCGGCTGCTGCGCGAACCCCCGAGCTCGCTGGTGAGCGCCGTGGTCGACACCGACATCGACCCGCTCGGCCCGGACTGCTCGCTCGCCGACGTGACCCGCCACCTCGCGTCCTACAACCTCGTGGCCGTCCCGATCGTCGACTCCGAGAACCGCCTCGTGGGGGCGGTGACCGTCGACGACGTCCTGGACCACCTGCTGCCGGCCAACTGGCGCGAGGGCGCCCGGGTGCGTCGTGCCTAGGGGCCTGAGCCGTGGCTGACGCGCGGCCGTCGCGGCGCCCGCGCCTGGACCAGCCGGTGGCCAGCGGGCGCACCTACCTGCCCCGCTACGACGACGACGCCTTCGGCCGGACCTCCGAGCGCATCGCCCGGTTCCTCGGCACGAGCAAGTTCCTGGTCTACCTGACGATCATCGTCATCGTGTGGCTCGCCTACAACACGCTCGCCCCCGAGAGCGCCCAGTTCGACCCGCGCGCGTCCAACTACACGCTGCTCACGCTGATCCTGTCGCTGCAGGCCTCCTACGCCGCGCCGCTCATCCTGCTGGCGCAGAACCGGCAGACCGACCGCGACCGGGTGGCCCAGGAGGAGGACCGGGCCCAGAACGCGCGCCTGCAGGCCGACGTCGAGTACCTGACCCGCGAGCTCGCCTCCCTGCGCACCTCGCTCGGCGAGGTGGCCACCCGCGACTTCCTGCGCGACCAGCTGCGCGAGGTGACCGACGAGGTGGTGGCCCGCAGCGCCGCCGGCACCGCCGAGGCCGTCTACGACCGGCAGCGCCGGATCGAGCGCGAGGAGCGGGAGCGCCGGGCCGAGCGCAAGCGCCGTCGGGAGGCCCAGCGGGAGGCGTCCCGCGGCGAGGAGCAGACCGCCGGCGGCCTCGGCGACCCTTTCGTCGGCGACGAGGAAGGCGGCTGAGCCGCAACCGCTTCACCCGAACGGGTCAACAGCCGATGGTCCTGTCGTGAGCACCCTCTCCACCGCGCCCGGCGCTGACCCGTCCGTGCCGCGACAGCGTCGCCGGATCGGCGAGGTCCTCGTCGAGCAGGGCGTGCTGACGGCCGAGCAGCTCTCCGCTGCGCTGTCCTCCCAGCAGGACGTCGAGCCCGGCCAGCCGCGCCAGCGACTCGGCCAGGTGGTGATCTCCTCGGGGTTCGCGACCGAGCGGCAGATCGCCGAGGCGCTGGCCGAGGCCCTCGGCCTGCCCCTGGTGGACCTCGGCGGCACCCTCGTGGTGCCCGACGCCGTCCGCCTGCTGCCGCGTCCGGTGGCCGAGCGCAGCGGCGTCCTCGTGCTGTCGCGGGACGGGCAGCGGCTCACGGTCGCCACCGCCGACCCCACCAACGTCATGGCGCTCGACGACGTCAAGCTCTACACGGGCGTCGCGGACCTGAAGGTGGTCGTCGCGACCGACAGCCAGGTGCGCGACCACCTGTCCCGGGCCTGGTCGCTGTCGGAGGACTCCTCCGACGTCCACACGATGTTCCAGGAGATCGGCGCCGAGGCCGAGGCCGACGTCGACGTGTCGGCGCAGGCGGTCGAGGCCGCACCGATCGTGCGGCTGGTCGACGTCGTGCTCGCCGACGCCGTCCGCGCCCGTGCCAGCGACGTGCACGTCGAGCCCCAGGCCAACGACCTGCGCATCCGCTACCGCGTCGACGGGCTGCTCCGCGACGTGATGACGGTGCCGAAGAACGCCACCGCGGCCGCGGTCAGCCGGATCAAGATCGTGTCGGGGCTCGACATCGCCGAGCGGCGGCGGCCGCAGGACGGACGCGCCAAGCTCGTCGTCGACGGCATGACGGTCGAGGCCCGCATCTCCACCCTGCCGACGCTGCACGGCGAGAAGGTGGTCATCCGGCTGCTGCCCCGGGCCGAGAACGTGCCGCTGCTGACCCGCACCGGGCTCACGCCTGCCCAGCAGGAGGTCGTGGGGAGCGCCCTGGTGCAGACGCAGGGGCTGGTGCTCATCACCGGACCGACCGGCTCGGGCAAGACGAACACGCTGTACGCGGCGATCCAGCAGGTCAGCACCCCCGACCGCAACATCGTCACGCTCGAGGACCCGGTGGAGGTGCAGGTCGCCGGGATCACCCAGGTGCAGGTGCACACCAAGTCGGGCCTGACCTTCGCGACCGGACTGCGCAGCGTGCTGCGGCAGGACCCCGACATCGTGCTCGTCGGCGAGGTCCGCGACTCCGAGACCGCCGAGCTCGCCCTGCAGGCCTCGCTCACCGGTCACCTCGTGCTGACCACCCTGCACACCAACGACGCCGTCTCGGCCATCACCCGGTTGGTCGACATGGGGGTGGCGCCGTTCCTCGTGGCGTCGTCGCTGAGCCTGGTGGTGGCGCAGCGCCTCGTCCGCAAGCCCTGCGCCTCCTGCGCGGCGCCCTACGTCCCCTCGGCCCGCACGCTCGCCCTCCTGGGGCTGCGCGAGGCCGACCTGTCGTCGGCGACGCCGGTCCGCGGGCGCGGCTGCGCCGACTGCGGCGGCACCGGGTACCGCGGTCGCACCGGCATCTTCGAGGTGCTCCCGGTCAGCGCCCACCTGCGGGCGGTCCTGCTGGCCACGCCCACCGAGGCGGCCATCTCCGCCGCCGCGCGCGCCCAGGGCATGACCAGCCTGCGGGCCTCGGCGATCGCTGCCGCCTCCCGCGGGGAGACCACCTACGAGGAGGTGCTGCGGGCCACCTCGGTGGACACCGACGCCGGCCACACCTGCCCGTCGTGCGCCCGCTCCCTGGCCGACGACATGGTGGTCTGCCCCTGGGACGGCACCGCCGCTGCGGACCGGTCTGTGCACCGGCTGCGCCCGCCAGCTGCGACGCCGAGTGGTCGACCTGCCCGTGGTGCCGCACCGTCGTGGACGGCGACCGCCCGGTCCCGGCAGCGGCCGCTCGCCCGGGCCGGCTCCCGCGGCTGCTCGTCGTCGACGACGACCCGAGCGTCTGCGCCTTCGTCGGCGTCGCCTTCGCCGGAACGGCCGACGTCGTGACGGCGGCCGACGCCGAGCACGGCCTGTCCCTGGTGGGGGCCGAGGACTTCGACGGTGTCCTGGTCGACAACGGCCTGCCGGACCTGACCGGCGTGGAGTTCATCCGGCTGCTGCGCGCCGACCCGCGGACCCTGTCGATCCCGATCGTGCTGTTCACCGGCGCGGCCTCGGCCGAGGTCGAGCGCAGCGCGCGACTGGCCGGCGCCGACGACTTCCTGGCCAAGCCGGTCGAGCCGCTGGTGCTCGAGGAGCGCGTGCTGGCCCTGCTCACCCGCCAGACGCGGACACTGCCGACGCGCGGTCTAGCCCCTTCGCCCGCACACCGGGCATTCGGCCTGATCACATCGGGTGACCACCTCAGGGTGACGACAACGAGACACACCGTAACCACACTGACAGCCAAAGCTCGTCGACCCACGGATGGAGCCCCCATGCGCCGCTACCCGACAGCCCTCTCGGCTGCCGCGCCTCGCCGCCTGCTGCGCCTCGCCCTGGCCGGCGGCCTGCTGCTCGGCGGCGGCTCGGCCTGGGCCGACACCGCTCCTGCCTCCACGATCGACGTCGTCGTCGACGGCGGCGGCGACACGTCCGCGTCCGCCGTCGTCGCTCAGGGCGGCGTCGTCACAGGTCGTATCGCGCTGCTGGACGGCGTGACCGCCACGATTCCGAGCGACCGGCTCAGCGCCCTGCGCGCTGCCCTGCCGAGCGTCTTCATCACCCCCGACGTCGCCGTCACCCCCGCGGTTGCGCCTGCTCCCACCAGCGCGGATGACACGACGACGAGCCTGTCCTCCGTCGCCGCCCTCACCGGTGCGAGCCGGGCGCACGCCGCGGGCGACACCGGCCGCGGCATCGACGTCGCGCTGCTGGACTCCGGCATCGCCCCGTCGGCGCCCTCGCGGCCGCCGGCAAGGTCGTGAACGGGCCCGACCTGTCCTTCGACTCCCAGGACCCGGCCACCGCGCTACCTCGACACCTTCGGCCACGGCACCCACCTCGGCGGCGATCATCAACGCCGTCGCGCCCGGCTCCCGCCTCGTCAACGTCAAGGTCGGTTCGGCCGCCGGCGGCCGTCGACGTCTCGCAGCTGATCGCCGGCATCGACTGGGTCGTCCAGCACCGCACGACGACGGGCATGAACATCCGCGTGCGTCAACCTGTCGCTGGGCACCGACAGCGCCAGGCGCGCCGCCCTCGACCCGCTCGTCAAGGCCGTCGACGACGCCTGGCGCGCAGGGCATCGTCGTCGTCGCCGCCGTCGGGCAACGACGGGCGCGACGACCACCGCGTCGCCGACCCCGCCAGCGACCCGCAACGTCCTCGCCGTCGGCGGCGACCGACAGCGCCGGCAGCCTCGACCCGCGCGGTCAGCACGCTCGCCGACGTTCTCCGCCGCCGGCAACGGTCACCGCAGGGCCGACCTGCTGGCGCCCGGTGCCCGCATCGCGCAGCCTGCGCGTCCCCGGCAGCTACCTGGACAGCCCGTACCCGGCAGCGCGCCGTGACGGTGGCCTGTTCCGCGGCAGCGGCACCAGCCAGTCCGACGGCCGTGGTCAGCGGCGCCGTGGCGCTGCTGCTGCAGGAGCGGCCCGCGCTGCACGCCCGACCAGGTCAAGGCGCTGCTCCTCGAGCACCGCCGCGCCGGTGCAGGGCAGCCGAACCGCCTCGGCCGCGTCCAGCTCGACGTCGCCGCGGCCGCGCCGGGCCGCCGTCCCGACCACGCTGCAGCGGCTCGTGCAGCACACCGGCACCGGCAGCCTGGAGCCGCCCGCGGCAGCGGTCCGTCTGGTCGAGGACGGCGTCGCCCTCACCGGCGAGCGCGACATCTTCGGCCGACCCGCTTCGCCAGCGCCGTCTGGGCGCCGCTGGCGGCCGCGGCGCCGCCTGGACGGCCGACGCTGGAACGGCGACGCCTGGACCGGCGCCGGCTGGGCCGCCGACGGCAGCGGCTGGTCCGGCCGCACCTGGTCCGGCGCACACCTGGTCCGGCGCCACCTGGTCGGGCCCACCTGGTCCGGCGCGCACCTGGTCCGGCGGCGACCTGGTCCGGGCCACCTGGTCCGGCCACACCTGGTGCGGCCACACCTGGTCCGGCGCCGCCTGGAGCGGCCACACCTGGTCGGGAGACAGCTGGGCGTGACCCTGCAGGCGGTGAGCAGCGGTGACCTCGGCGTCCGGACCTCTCCGAGGCCGCGGCTGCCCGGCGTGCCGCTGTTCACCGCTGTGCTGGCGGCTGCTGGCCGGCCTGCTGACCCTCGTCGCCGTGCCGCGCCGGGTGTCCACTCACCGGCGGGGCAGCGGGCTGCTGGCGCTGGCGCTCTGCTGGTCGCGTTCGCCGCTCGCCGAGGCGTTGGTCCTGCACGTGGAGGTCGGCGACGACGCCCAGCACGGCGTCCCTGGTCGAGCTGCCGCTCGTCGCTCGGCCTGCTCTGGCTCGACCCGCTCGTGCTCGGTCGCCGTCCGCGTGCTCGGCGCGCTGGTCGGCCTCGCCGTGGTCCGGCGCCAGGCCATCGGCAAGCTGCTGTTCAACGTCGCCAGCTGATCGCCGCTCGAGGTCGTCCGTGGCGCTCCTCGTGCTGTCCGGCCGCCCTGGACCTCAGCGGCGGCCTGCTGCGGCCGCTGGGTCGGCGTGCTGCTCGCCTGCCTGGCCAGCGCGGTCGTTCAGCGGCCTGGCGGTGCTCGTCGTCATCGCGCTGAGCACCGGGCAGTCCCGGCTCGCTGGCCGTGCGGCAGCTGCAGCGGCGGCAGCGTCGCTGCTCGCCCTCGTCACCGGCACCCTCGGCCTGGTCGCCGTCGAGCTGCTCGTCGCGCGACCGGGCCGCGGTCGTTGCCGCTGCTGCTGCTCGGCCGCCGCGATGGCCTGGGCCTACCGCGGCCACGTCCGGCTGCGCCCGGCACGAGCGGCTGAGCTCGCTGTACGGCTTCGTGCGGCACGTGAGCACCGCGTCGGGCGAGGACGGCCGCCGTGCGCGCGGTGCTGTCGCAGACGCTGGAGCTGCTGCGCGGCGAGGTCGCCGTCCTCACCCAGGTCGTCGACGCAGGTGCCCGAGCGGCGCCGGGCTGCACCTGCGTCGTGCACCGCATGGTCGCCGACGGCGTCGCTCACCCGCACGCGCACGGTCGCCGGCCCGGGCGACTGGCCGGTCGCCCGCTGCCTGTCCAGCGGCGAGCCGCTGCTCGGCCCGCGCGGCGGCCGCGACAGCGCGGTCGCGGAGTACCTGGCGCACGCAGGGCGTGCGCGACGCCGTCCTCGTCGCGGTGCCCGGCGACGGCGGACGCCGTCCGGCACGCTGTTCGTCGGCGGCGCGGCGCAGCGACTACGCGACCTTCGAGCACGCCGACGTCCTGGCCCTCGAGGGCGTGGCCGGGCCACGCGGCGGTGGCCCTGCAGCAACGCGCCGGCTGCGTCGACCGGCTCACCTACGAGTCGCGCCACGACGCGCTCACCGGGCTGCCCAACCGCACCGAGTTCCAGGCCCGGCTGCCGGCGTGCTGCGCCAGCGGGCCGGCGCGCAGCCGTGCTGTTCATGGACCTCGACCGGTTCAAGGACGTCAACGACACCCTCGGGCCACCCCGCCGGCGACCGGCTGCTCAGCGAGGTCGCCCAGCGGCTGCGCGACGCTGCCGGGCGACGGCGACCGTCGCCCGGCTCGGCGGCGACGAGTTCGCGGTCGTCGCTGCCCGGACGCCGACGCCGCCCGGCGCGCTGGACGCGTCGCCGCCCGGCTGCGCCGGTGCTCGAGCAGCCGGTCGACGTCGACGGGCTGTTCGTCGACGTCGGGCGTGAGCATCGGCGTCGCGCGTCTCCCCCGAGCACGGCGACGACGCCAGCGTGCTCATGCGCCGCGCGGACATCGCCATGTACGACGCCAAGGCCGGCTCGGGCCTGGCGGCGTACGACCCGCAGCGCGACGACTCCAGCCCAGCCGGCTCGCCCTCGTCGCACAGCTGCGGGCGGCCCTCGTCGAGCGGCCAGTTCCGGCTGGACTACCAGCCGCAGGTCGACGGCGACACGGGCGGGCCCGCGGCTTCGAGGCGCTCATCCGCTGGCAGCCACCCGCAGCGCGGCCTGGTCTGCCCGGACGACGTTCATCCCGGTCGCCGAGCGGGCCGGGCTGCTGCAGGACCTCACCGACTGGGTGCTCCGGACCGCGCTCGACGCCGTGGTCGGCTGGCGCGACGCCGGCCACGAGCTCGGCGTCGCCGTCAACCTCTCGCCCGCGCAACCTGCTCGACCCGGGCCTGCCGGCGGCGGTCCGTGCGGCGAGCTGGCCGCGCGGCGGGCCTGCCCGCCGACCGCGCTGACGCTGGAGATCACCGAGAGCACGATCATGGCCGAGCCGGAGCGGGCGGTCGAGACGCTCGACCAGCTGCGCGCGACCGGGCGTGCGGCTGTCGGTCGACGACTTCGGCACCGGCTACAGCTCGCTGGCCTACCTCAAGCAGCTGCCGGTCGACGAGGTCAAGGTCGACAAGAGCTTCGTGCGGGAGCTGCGCACCGACGAGCGACGACGTCGCGATCGTGCGCACCGATCCTGGCGCTGGCGTCGAGCCTGCGGCTGGAGGTCGTCGCCGAGGGCGTCGAGGACGAGGCGTCGCGGGTCCTGCTCGCCGACATGGGCTGCGCCCTGCTGCAGGGCTTCCACCTGAGCCGGCCGATGCCGCAGCGACGCGGTGCTGCCCTGGCTGGGCGTCCCGGAGCTGCGGACCGGCCCGGCGACCTCGCTGCTGCCCCGCCCCCGCCGGCTGGCCCGCTGAGCCCTCGCCCCGCGCCTGAGGTCAGGCGGCGGCGCGCAGCAGGGCCGCGGTGGCGGCGGCGGCGACGACGACGACGAGGAACGGCGCGCGCAGCGCAGCGCCACGGCGCCCGCGACGGCGAGACCGGCGAGCCGCGCGTCGACGGCGAGCGCCCGGCCGTGCGGCGAACGACCTGCACGACGACGAGCGCCGGCGAGCAGGGCGACCGGCAGCAGCGCCGCGACCTGCCGCACCCGCTCGTCGCGCGAGGGCCCGCGCCGGCACCAGCCAGCCGGCCAGCTTGAGCGCGAAGCACAGCGCGGCGGCGCCGCGAGCACCGCGACCCAGATCACGCGCGCCCACCGGCGCCACGGCGAGCGCGACGCGCGAGGCCGCCAGCAGCACCGGGACCCCGGGCGGCGTCAGCGGCACGGCGAGCGGCCGCGAGCGCGCACCCCCGATCGCGACGCGCAGCGCCGCCCGGCGTCGGGCACCTGCGGCGCCAGCAGCGCCGAGGAAGGCCGCCCCCACCGCGGCGTCGAGCCCGAGCGCCGCCGGGTCGACGACGCCCGCGCCCGAGCGCTCCGACCAGGGTGGCGAGGTTCCACAGCCCGTACACCGAGGCGCCGGTCGCCCAGAACGCCAGCCCGGCCAGCGGGGCGGCGGCGCCGGTGGCCATCGCCGTCGTCTCGTCGATCGTGAGGTGCGCGGCGAGCACCGGCGCGGCGCCGCGCAGCCGCAGCAGGTCGGCGAGCCGGACGGCGTACAGCAGGTTGCGGGTGCCGAGCAGGCCGCGCCGCCACCGCCGGCAGCGACCGCCCCGCCGCCGGCGGAGCACCCCGACGAGGGCGAACTGGGAGGCGCCGGTGAACACCAGCAGCGACAGCGCGCAGGCCTGGGGCACCGACAGTCCGGCCGCCGTGCAGGCCGCGCCGAACGAGAGGCCGTAGGCGCCGACCGCGAGGCCGATGCCGAGGGCGTCGCGCAGACCGCGCGCCGGCCGGCTGCGCGGCCGGTAGCGAGGGTCGGCGGCCGCGCGGTCGGCCGACCCCCGAGCACAGCTGGCCGCAGCAGTGAGCTGGTCGACCTCCTGCGGCGTCAGCTTCGCCGTCACGTGCTCGGCGACGCCGCGCAGGTGCGTCGGCCAGGCGCGACGCAGCCGGGCCAGGCCCTCCTCGGTCGAGCACGGCCAGGGTGCCCCGGGCGTCGTCGGGGCACGGACGCCGCACCACCAGGCCCTCGCGCTCGAGCCGGTCGACCAGCCGGGTCAGGCCGGAGCGGCTGAGCAGCACGCGCTCGGCCAGCTCGGTCATCCGCAGAGCGCCGTCGGTGGCCTCGGACAGCTGCACCAGGACGTCGTAGGACGCCAGCGGGCAGCTCGTGCTCGGCCACGAGCTCTGCCTCCAGCCGCCGGGTGACCGTGGCGTGGGCGCGCAGGAAGCTGCGCCAGGCCGCGAGCTCGGTACTGCTGAGCGGGGTCGTGACCATCCCCACATGCTAGGTGCCGGGGTCGCTGGCTAGGGTCCGTCACGTGCGCTCCCCCAAGGACTTCTTCCGCCCCCTGGCCGTCGGCGCCCCCGCGCCCCTGCGCGAGATCCCGTGGCGTCCGTCGCGGATGATCCACTTCTTCGACCCCTCGAACCCGAAGATGGTCGCCAAGGTCCCCGACCTCGCCACGAAGGTCGACGTGCTTCTGGGCAACCTCGAGGACGCGATCCTGGCCTCCAACAAGGAGGCGGCACGGGCCGGTCTGGTCGAGGTCGCACGCACCGCCGACCTCGGCGAGTGCCAGCTCTGGACCCGGGTCAACAGCCTGGACAGCCCGTGGGTCCTCGACGACCTCACCACGCTGGTCACCGAGGTCGGCGACAAGATCGACGTCATCATGGTCCCGAAGGTCGAGGGCGCCCAGGACATCCACTACGTCGACCGGCTGCTGGCCCAGCTCGAGGCCAGGGCCGGCGTCACCCGCCCCATCCAGGTGCACGCGATCCTGGAGACGGCGTCGGGCATGGCCCACGTCGAGGAGATCTGCATGGCGTCCCCGCGCATGCAGGGCATCAGCCTCGGCCCGGCAGACCTGGCCGCCGACCGCCGGATGAAGACCACCCGGGTCGGCGGCGGCCACCCCGGCTACCTGGTGCGCCAGGACCCTGGCGCCGAGGGTGCGGACCGCGCGACCTACCAGCAGGACCTGTGGCACTACACGGTCGCCCGCATGGTGGACGCCTGCGTCCAGGCCGGCATCTACGCCTACTACGGACCCTTCGGCGACATCAAGGACACGCTCGCCTGCGAGGACCAGTTCCGCAACGCCTACCTGCTCGGCTGCGTCGGCACGTGGACCCTGCACCCGGTGCAGGTCGAGATCGCCAAGCGGGTCTTCTCCCCGGAGGTGGCCGACGTCCTGTGGGCCCGCAAGGTGGTCGAGGAGATGCCCGAGGGCGGTGCGGGCGCCGTCATGATCGACGGCAAGATGCAGGACGACGCCACGTACAAGCAGTGCCAGGTGGTGCTGAAGCTCGCCCAGGATCTCGCCGCGCGGGACCCCGAGCTCGCGCAGGCGTACGGCCTGTGAGCGCCGTCCTGCGGTCTGTCCTCTACATGCCGTCGTCGAACGCGCGGGCCCTGGAGAAGGCCAAGACCCTGCCGGCCGACGCGATCATCTTCGACCTCGAGGACGCCGTCGCCCCCGACGCCAAGGAGGACGCCCGACGGCAGGCCTGCGACGCGGTCCAGTCCGGCGAGTACGGGCGCCGCACCCTGACCATCCGCTGCAACGGGCTCGACACCCCCTGGGGCGCCGAGGACCTGCGGGCCGCCGCCGCCGCGGGTCCCGCCGCCGTCGTCGTGCCCAAGGTCAGCGGGCGCGAGCACGTCGACCGCATCGCCGACGCCGTCGGGGCCGACACCCGCATCTGGGCCATGGTGGAGACGCCCGCCGGGGTCTTCTCCGCGCGCGAGATCGCGGCGCACCCGCAGGTGGACGTGTTCGTCATGGGCACGAACGACCTGGCCAAGGAGCTGCGGGCGCAGCTCGTGCCGGGGCGCGCGCCCCTGCTGCCGCACCTCGCGACCGCGCTGCTGGCCGCCCGCGAGGCGGGGATCGTTGCCCTGGACGGCGTCTACAACGACGTCAAGGACCTCGAGGGGTTCGAGACCGAATGCGTCCAGGGGGCGCAGCTGGGCTTCGACGGCAAGACCCTGGTGCACCCCTCGCAGGTCGAGGTGGCCAACCGCGTCTGGGCGCCGTCGGAGGCCGAGGTGGACCACGCGCGCCGGGTGATCGAGGCCTTCGAGGAGGCTCAGCGGCTCGGCAAGGGGGTGGTCACCGTGGACGGGCGGATGATCGAGAACCTCCACGTGGCGAACGCCGAGCGGATGATCGCGACGGCGGAGGCGATCGCCGCCCTGGGCTGACCCGGCCGGGGTGGGGCTGCTGCGGTCTGCGGTCTGCACTCCGCGGTGAGCGGTCTGCACTGCGCGGTGATCTTCCGCTCCTGGCGGTCCCCTGCGGCGTGGCGCCCGCTACAAGCGGAAGATCACCGAACCCGGGGGTCTGCCCGGGGCGCACTCCGCGGTGATCTTCCGCTGCGCGCGGACCCTTGCGGCGTGGCGCCCACTACAGACGGAAGATCACCGAACCCCGTTCTTGAGGGTCGGCCCCAGGGGCACCCGTTCTTGAGTGGCGACCCCGGGGGGCACCCGCACCCACACCCGCACCAACTCCCCGCACCCGCACCCGCACCCGGGCCTGCTCAGACAGCGGGCAGGCGCCGCGTCCGTAACATGGGAGCGTCCGGCTCCGGTGCCGGGACCCCCATTGCGAGGACTGGCGTTGACCACTGCTGTGCCCACGAACGAGCAGCTCCTGCAGGTGCTCGCCACCGTCCAGGACCCGGAGATCCGGCGTCCCCTGACCGAGCTCGGCATGATCAAGTCGGCCGAGGTCGGGCCGGACGGCGTCGCCCGCGTCGGGGTCTTCCTCACGGTGTCGGGCTGTCCCATGAAGGAGACCCTCACCAAGGACGTCACCGGTGCGGTCATGACCCTGCCGGGTGTCTCCCGTGTCGAGGTCGAGCTCGACGTCATGAGCGCCGAGCAGCGCAAGGGCCTGCAGACCCTGCTCAAGGGCGACGCCGCCGAGCGCGACATCCCGTTCGCCCAGCCGGGCTCGCTGACGAAGGTCTTCGCGGTCGCCTCCGGCAAGGGCGGCGTCGGCAAGAGCTCGGTCACCGTCAACCTCGCCGCGGCGATGGCGGCCAAGGGTCTGTCCGTGGGCGTGGTCGACGCCGACATCTACGGCTTCTCGGTGCCCCGCATGCTCGGGGTCGAGCACAAGCCCACCCAGGTCGAGTCGATGATCATGCCGCCGACGGCGCACGGCGTGAAGGTCATCTCGATCGGCATGTTCACCAAGGACAACACGCCGGTCGTCTGGCGCGGCCCCATGCTGCACCGCGCGCTGCAGCAGTTCCTGGCCGACGTCTACTGGGGCGACCTCGACGTCCTGCTGATGGACCTTCCGCCCGGCACCGGCGACATCGCCATCTCGGTGGCTCAGCTCGTGCCGACGGCGGAGATCCTCGTGGTCACCACGCCGCAGCTCGCGGCGCAGGAGGTGGCCGAGCGGGCCGGCTCGATCGCCCTGCAGACGCACCAGCGGATCGCCGGCGTCGTCGAGAACATGAGCTACCTGCCGTGCCACCACTGCGGCGAACGGCTCGACGTGTTCGGCAGCGGCGGCGGCCAGGCGGTCGCGTCCTCGCTGAGCCGGCTGCTCGGCGCCGAGGTCCCGCTGCTCGGTCAGATCCCGATCGACGTCCGGCTTCGCGAGGGCGGCGACAACGGTCAGCCGCTCGTGCTGTCCGACCCTGACGCGCTGGCCTCCAAGGAGATGCTCAACGTCGTCGAGGCGCTCACCGGTCGGCCCCGCGGCCTGGCCGGCATGAGCCTGGGGCTGTCGCCGGCCCGCAGGTAGGGCGGCCGCTGCCGGTCAGGTGGTGTCGGGGTCCCACGGGGCCGCCTCGCCGACCGGCAGCATCCTGGCGCTGACCGGCTTGACCGCCGTCGGCTCGTCGTCGTTGAAGATGCTCTCGACGAAGCGCTTCGGGTGCAGGCTCGCCAGGTCGAGGTCACCGACCTCGGGGCCGAGCTCGGTCTTGAGGTCGTCGGTCAGGCCCTTGAGCATCAGCCGGGTCTTGCGCAGGAACTGCCCGGCCTCCTTGGCGAGGCCGGGCAGGCGCTCGGGCCCGAACACGAACAGGGCCAGCAGGAGCAGGACGGTCATCTCGCCCCAGCCCACCGAGTCGAACATGGCGGCAGCCTAGCGGCGGTCGGCCGTCACCGGGACCGCTTGTCCTGCAGGGTCGCGGTGGTGGTGCGGCGGTCGCTGCCGTCCCGCAGGTAGGTGATCTTGATCTTCTCGCCGACCTTGTGCTCGCGGATCGCGACGATCAGCTCGTCGACGCTCGTGACCGGAGTCCCCTCCACGGCCACCAGGACGTCACCGCTGCGCAGACCGGCCCGCTCGGCGCTGCTGCCGGGGGCCACCGCGCTGATCCGCGCACCCACCCGGCTCGAGCCGTCGGTCACGGTCGCGGCCTCGACGCCGATCGCCGGGTGGGTCACCCGTCCGGTCTGGATGATCTCCTCGGCGATCGACCGGGCCTCGTCGATCGGGATCGCGAAGCCGATGCCGATCGAGCCACTCTCCCCGCCGGAC
Source organism: uncultured Actinomycetota bacterium (assembly GCA_963761695.1). Lineage (GTDB taxonomy): Bacteria > Actinomycetota > Actinomycetes > Mycobacteriales > SCTD01 > RYN-122. Next base: position 20,348 of record CAVXIB010000016.1, read on the forward strand.
CCGCCGAGCGTGGCGATCGCGGAGTTGATCCCGATCACCTCACCCTTGCTGTCGACGAGCGCCCCGCCCGAGTTGCCCGGGTTGATCGCGGCGTCGGTCTGGATGGCGTTCGCCAGGAACGTGCGGCCGCCGTTCTCGCCCGGCACGGCCGGGCTGCGGTTGAGCGCGCTGACGATGCCGGTGGTCACGGTGCCCTCCAGCCCGAGCGGGCTCCCGACGGCGATCACCGGGTCGCCCACCACGAGGCTCGCGGACTGACCGAGGGTGGCCGGCTCCAGCTGGCCGCCACCCCGCACCTTGAGCACGGCGAGGTCGGTGTCCGGGTCCAGGCCGACGATCTCGGCCTCGAGCTCGGTGCCGCTGCTGTTGTTGGTGACCGTGATGCGACCCGCGCCGTCGGCGGCGGACGCCACGACGTGGTTGTTCGTGAGCACGTAGCCGTCGGACCGGATGACGACGCCGGACCCGGTGCCCGAGCTCGAGCCGCTGGCGACCGCGATGCTCACGGTGCTCTTGAGCACCTGGGCCGCGATCGCGGCGACGCTGCCCGGCGCGCGGTCGACCGTGGGGGCGGTCGACCCGCTGCTGCCCAGGCTGGCGGACGGGTCGAGCAGGCTTCCGCCGTTGCTGGTACGGGCCCCGATGACGCCGCCGGCCCCACCGGCCACCAGGGCCGTGGCGATCACGGCGGCGGCGATCCCGAGGCCGCGGCGCCGCGCGGACGGGGTGCGGCCGACGGTGTCGACCGGCGTGCCCCACGGCGACGCGGCCGGCTCGCGGTAGGAGCCGGGGGGGAACGCGAACTCGGGCGGTGACGCCTCGCCGGAGGGGGCCCCGAACGCCGGCGCGCCGTAGGACGGAGCGCCGTAGGCGGCCTCGCCGTAGGGCGGCTGGGTGCCCGAGGGTGCGGCGTACGGGGAGCCGGGCGCGGCGTAGGGGGAGGTCTGCGGCATCCCCGACGGCGGGGGCACCGGCCCCGACGACGGGGAGGGGGCGCCGTAGGGGCGCGTCGGCGGGACTCCCTCGCCAGGCACTCCGTCGCCAGAGGCTCCTGCGCGCGGGGCGCCCCAGGCGTCGTCGCTCCCCCCGGGCGTCGACCACCACGGGGCGGGCGGCGGGGTACGGCCATCGGTGTCGGGGCGGTCGGTCACGGTGCTCCTCCTGGGACGGGTCGACGGCGGGCGTCAGGGCCGTCGGGAGCAGTGTGCCCAGGGGCGTGTGTGGTGGGCGTAGGGCGGCGCGACGGTCAGTCGAAGGGGTTGACCCAGTCGAGCAGGCGCCCCAGGCCGCGACCGAGCCGGCCGAGGACGCCACCACGGGCCGCGGCGTCGCGCGGGAGGGCCGCCACCGCGTCGCGGACCGTGGCGGGCGAGGCATCGCTGACGAGGGTGAACAGGTGGCCCTCGCCCTGCCAGACCACCCGCTCCGGGGCGGCGTCCTGCACCCAGGCATCGGTGCCCTGCAGGCGCTGCGCCCGGAAGCCCTTCAGCCGCCCGGGCAGCCCGCCGGGCTGGGAGAACACCGACAGGGTCGACAGCCCGTCGCTGTAGGCCAGGTGCAGGACGCGACCGCCGTCGTGGGTGCGCACCTGGGCGTCGAACAGCTGCAGTCCGCCCGGCAGCTCGCGCGGCGGGAGCCAGCCCCCGGAGGGGACCGTCACCGTGGCCGCCGTGCCGGATCCGGGGACCGCCGGCGCCGCCGGGACCGGCTGCTCGACGCCGCCCAGGCGGACGTCGACGTAGGCGCTGCTGCGCATCCGGCGGCCCTGCAGGTCGTACACCTCGCGCCGCAGCACCAGGCCGGTGGCCGCGTCGAGCCAGAACCGGCCGGCGACCGAGCCGGCCCCCTGCGTGCCGGCCCGTCGCGCCTCGACCACGCGGGCGGCCCGGCCGGCGATCCGGCCCGAACCGGCCACCGCCAGGTCGTAGTGGTCCGCCAGCAGCGTGAGCAGCCGCGCGTCGAGGTCCGGCGAGAGGACCCCCTGCTCGCCGTCCTGCGTCCGCACCGTGCTCCCGCTGCCCGGGCGGTGGACGACGTCGACCACGGCCGACGTCTGCAGGCTGCCCCGCCAGGTGCCGACGTACTGCGTGCCGGACCAGCTGCGGGTGGTGGCGGCGCGGGCAGCGGACTGCAGCAGCGACTGCGCCTGCGCCTCGGTGCCGCTCGACGACGCGGCCGCCGCGGGCAGCGCGGCCAGCACCAGCCCGGCGCCCGCCAGCAGGCCCAGCAGCCGGTTTCGGCTCACCGGTCCGGGTCGGGCGCGCCGCGGTACGTGCCGACCGTGGCGTAGGCGGGCTCGGTGAGCGGCACCTCCGACGTGGTCGAGACGTGGTCGGCGATCAACGCCGCGCTGCCCGGGTCGACGGCGGCCGGGCCCGACGACGCCGGTCCGCCGAGCGCGAGCGCCCCGACGAGCCCGACCACGAGCAGGACCCCGGCGGTGGCGGCCCGACGTGGGCGGCGGCCGGCGTGGCCACCGGGACGGCGCGGACCCCCCGGTCCGGCGGCTCCCCGCCGGGTGCGCGGAGGCCGGGTCAGGGGCTCGGCCTCGTACCGCGGCAGCGACGTCAGCCGGGCGAGCAGCGCCTCCGACGGCAGGGGCGGAGCGGCGCGCAGACCGCCGAGGGCCGCCTTGAGCCGGCGGTGCGCCTCGGCCTGGGCCCGGCACTCGTCGCAGCGGGCAAGGTGGGACAGCACGCGATCGCGCTCGGCGTGGTCGAGCTCGCCGTCGACCAGGGCGGTGAGCCGGTCGCCGAGGTGCCCGCTCACGACGCGCCGCCTGCGGCCGGGGCCCGGTGGGCCAGGCTCGCCCGCAGCTGCGAGCGCCCCCGGTGGATCCGGCTGCGCACCGTGCCGATCTTGATGCCGAGGACGTCGGCGATCTCCTCGTAGGGGAGGCCCTCGAGGTCGCACAGCACGACCGCGGCCCGGAAGTCCGGTGGCAGCGCGGCGAGCGCCTGCTGCACGTCGGGGTCGAAGTGCGTGTCGTCGTAGGTCTGGGCCGGACCGCGGTCCTTGCCCGGCAGGCGCTCGGCGTCGTCGGGGAGCGCCTCGAAGCGGATCCGCGCCTTGCGCCGGACGGTGTCGAGGAACAGGTTGGTGGTGATGCGGTGGAGCCAGCCCTCGAAGGTGCCCGGGGTGTAGCTCGACAGCGAGCGGAAGACCCGCACGAAGACGTCCTGCGTGAGGTCCTCGGCGTCATGCCGGTTGCCGGTGAGGCGGTAGGCGAGGCGGTAGACGCGGGCGGTGTGGTCGCGCACGACGTCGTCCCACGACGGAGGGGTCCACACGTCGGCGTCCGACATCTGCCCTCCCGGTCCGCGCAGGGTGCCGTCCAGCACCGTCGTCCCCGTCATGGTGCCCGCCTTCCGGCTCGCCTGCACGTCCTCGCCGCCCTTCGCAGCAGATCCACAGCTGTCGGACCTGCAGGGGGAACGGTCGCGCGTGGCGCGCGGTTCCCCGTGACCGTGCGCCACTAGGCTCGGCCGCCCGACCAGCCCGCAAGGAGGCCCCGCCATCGACGCCGGCGAGCAGAGCGCCACCGCCCGACCGGGCACCCCGCGCAACGAGGCCCAGCGGGAGGCTCAGCGCGAGGCATGGCTCGACGCCTGGCTGCCCGAGGACGCCCCGCTGGTCGCGGCCCGTCAGCGGGCGGCCGAGGTCGGGATCGGCGCGGTGGAGCCCGCGGTCGGTGCCGTCCTGCGGCTGCTGTGCGCCACGGCGTCGGCGCGCACGGTGGTCGAGGTCGGTACGGGCACCGGGGTCTCGGCGCTGTGGCTGCTGCGCGGGATGCGCCCCGACGGCGTCCTCACCACCGTCGACAGCGACGGCGAGCACCAGCGGCTGGCCCGGGTGAGCCTGGCGGAGGCCGGCGTGACGGGTGGGCGGGTGCGGCTGATCACCGGACGCGCGCTCGAGGTCCTCCCCCGCCTGTCCGACGGCGGCTACGACCTGGTGTTCCTCGACGGCGCGCGGTCGGAGAACGACGACTACCTCGACGCGTCGCTGCGGCTGCTGCGGCCGGGCGGGGTCGTCGTCTTCGCCGGCGCCCTGGCCGGCGGCCGGGTGGCCGACGCCTCCGCACGCGACGCCGACACCGTGGCCCTGCGCGAGCTGTCCCGCCGCGTGCGCGAGGAGCCCCGCCTGGTGCCGGCGCTCCTGCCGGTGGGCTCGGGTCTGCTGGTCGCCTCGCTCGTCGGCTGACCACGCGCGGGGACCGACAAACGGGACGCCGTTCCCGAGGGTGCACGATCGCGGCTCGAGGGGCAGGGTGACCCCGACGCCCCTCGACCCCGGAGAACCGTGACCGCTCCCGCCCGCACCACCCGTCCGTTCCTCGTGCTGGGCATCGTGCTCACGTCGGTGTTCGTGCAGCTGCTCGACGTGTCGATCGTCAACGTGGCCATCCCGTCGATCCAGACCGACCTGGGGGCCAACTCGGCCAGCATCCAGCTCGTCCTGGCCGGCTACCAGCTGGCGTTCGCCTGCACCCTCATCACCGCGGCACGCCTCGGCGACATCCGCGGCCGGCGCCGCATGTTCCTCGTGGGCATGTCGGTGTTCACCGTGGCCAGCCTGCTGTGCGGCCTCGCGCCGAACCCGGGCACGCTGGTGGCGGCCCGGATCGTGCAGGGCCTGGGCAGCGGCATGATGTTCCCGCAGGTGCTCGCGGTCATCCAGGTGACCTTCCAGGGCAAGGACCGCGGCAAGGCCTTCGGCATCTTCGGGGCGACCATCGGGCTGGCCACGATCCTCGGGCCGCTGATCGGCGGGCTGCTGCTCAAGGCCAACCTGTTCGGGACCGACTGGCGGATGATCTTCCTGGTCAACGTCCCGGTCGGCATCGGCGCGCTGGTGATGGCGGTCAAGGAGCTCCCGGAGAGCAAGGCCCCCGACGCGCCGCGCCTGGACCTGCGGGGGGCGGCGCTCGTCACGGTCGGCCTGCTGCTGCTGGTGTTCCCGCTGACCGAGGGTCGCGAGCGCGGCTGGCCCTGGTGGATCTGGCTGATGCTGGGCCTCAGCGTGCCCGTGCTCGCCGCCTTCGCCGCACTGCAGGTGCGCAAGACCCGCGCCGACGACGACCCCCTGGTGCTGATGAGCCTGTTCGGCAACCAGAGCTTCCAGGCCGGGGTGGTCCTGTCGGCGGTGTTCTTCCTCGGCATCGCCCCGTTCTTCTTCGCCTTCTCGCTCTACCTGCAGGTGGGGCTCGGGTTCACCCCGCTGCACTCGGGGCTGACCACGCTCCCGTTCGCGATCGGCTCAGGGCTCGCCTCGGCCCGGTCCGACGCCGTCGCCACCCGCCTGGGCCGCGACGTGCTGCTCGTCGGCACGCTGCTGAGCACCGCCGGCATGATCGCCCTCATCGTCGTGCTGCGCCTGGTCGGGACCGACCTGCACTCCTACGAGGTGCTGCCGGTGCTGTTCGTGGCGGGCCTGGGCCTGGGGCTGTTCGTCGCGCCGCTGTCCAACATCGTGCTGGCCGGCATCTCCGGGCGCGAGACCGGGAGCGCGTCCGGCGTGCTGTCGACGCTGCAGCAGATCGGCGGGGCTCTCGGCGTGGCCCTCATCGGGGTGATCCTGTTCGGCCTGCTGGGCTCGGGCGCCGCACCGGCGGCCGCCGACGAGGCAGCCTCCCTGCGGCGCGACCTGCTCGCCGCCGGGGTTCCGGCCCAGGGCGCCGACGCCGCGGTGGCGGCCTTCCAGGACTGCTTCGTGCGGCGCGCCGAGTCGGGCGACCCGTCCCGCACGCCCCCCGGCTGCGCCCCCCGACCCGGACCGGCGGCCTCGGCGTTCCAGGCCGCTGCGCGGCGCGCGACGGCCGCGGACTACCAGCGGGCCATCCAGCGCACCCTGCTGTTCGAGGTCGCGGTCTTCGGGACCGCCGCGCTGCTCGTTCGCCGGCTGCCCAAGACGCCGAAGGCCGCCCCGGTGGCTGCCGCGGCGGCCTGACCAGGCCCGCCCCCGGCCCGACCCGGCAGCCCCACCGACCCGCTCTCAGCGGCGGCTTCGCCGGCCTCTCGTCAGCCGGCCCGCCGCCGGCGGACCGGCTGGGCGGCGAGGTCCTGCAGCCACGCGGTCAGCAGGCGCACGCCGTAGCCCGTCCCGCCCTTGGTGAGCTCCTCGTCGTCGCCCCCGGCCATGGCCGGACCGGCGATGTCCAGGTGCGCCCAGGACCGGCCACCGGTGAACTCGCGCAGGAACAGGGCCGCCGTGATGGCGCCTCCCCCGAGCTTGCGCTTGGGGTCGCCGATGTTGCGCAGGTCGGCGACCGGGCTGTCGAGCGCCTGGCGGTAGTCGTCGACGATCGGCATCCGCCAGAGGCGCTCACCGCTGACGTCGGCGGCCGCCTCCAGCGCTGCGGACAGCGCGTCGTCGTCGCTGAACAGCCCGGCGATCCGCTTGCCGAGGGCCACCGGCATGGCGCCGGTCAGCGTCGCGACGTCCACGACGACGTCGGCGGCCAGGACGGTGTCGGCGTAGGCGAGGGCGTCGGCGAGGACCAGCCGGCCCTCGGCGTCGGTGTTGAGCACCTCCACCGTGCGCCCGCCGTACTGGGTGAGGACGTCGCCCGGACGCAGCGCGTCGCCTGAGGGCATGTTCTCGGCGAGGGCGAGCAGCGCGGTCACCTTGACCGGCAGCTGCAGGTCGGCGGCGGCCCGCACGGCGCCGAGCACCGCGGCAGCGCCCCCCATGTCGCTCTTCATGTCGAGCATCGAGGCGGTGGGCTTGAGCGAGAGGCCTCCGGTGTCGAAGGTGATGCCCTTGCCCACGAGCACGACGTGACGGCCGCCCCCGCCGTCGTAGGTGATCTCGACCAGGCGCGGCGGACGGCTCGAGCCCTGCCCGACGCCGCAGAGCCCGCCGAAGCCCTCCTCGCGCAGCGCGGCGTCGTCGCGGACGCGGACCTCGAGGTCGGTGCAGGCCGAGGCCGCAGCCTTCGCCAGGGCGTCCGGGCTCAGCTCACGGGGCGGGGTGTTGACGAGGTCGCGCGCCAGGGCGGTGGCCCTGGCCACGACGACGGCCTGCTGCACGCCACGGGAGTCGGCGCCGACCACCACGACCTCGCGCAGGGCCCTGCGGCTCGGCGCCGGGCTTGACGGTGAAGCCGTAGGAGGCGAGCAGCAGGCCCTCGACCAGGGCCGCGCTCGCCGCGGCGTCGGGCGCGAGGGCCGTCACGTCGACGACGAGGACGGGATGGGCCTTGGACCGCCGGGCGAGCGCCGCGCCGGCCTTGCGCAGGTCCTTCGGGCTGCCGGTGCCGGTGCCGACCAGCAGCAGCCGGTCGAGCGTCCCGGCAGCGGTGACCGGCAGCGACAGGAGCGCACCGGCGTCACCCCCGGCCTTCTCGGCCAGCAGGAGCGCCGGAACGTCGAGGCCGGTGGCGGGCAGCTCGCCGGACACCGTGACGGCGTCGTCGACGGCGACCAGGGGCAGGGCGAGGACCACGGCGTCGGGGCGCGTGTCCGTCGTCCGGACGTCCGGGAGCGGGGTCGAGCCCGGCAGCGGGCGGACGGCGGGCGTCCGGCGGGCAGGCGGCACGGGTCCTCCAGGCAGGCGGTGCGGGTGCGATCGGGAACGGGTCCGGCCGGCCACCGCGAGGTGACCGGCCGGAGGGGTCGTGCGAGTCCGGGACTAGGAGACGACGGCCTTGAGCGCGTCGCCCAGGGCCGTGGCCTCCTCGGCGTTGAGCTCGACGACGAGACGCCCACCACCCTCGAGCGGGACGCGCATGACCAGGCCGCGCCCCTCCTTGGTGACCTCGAGCGGACCGTCGCCCGTCCGCGGCTTCATGGCCGCCATGCGCGTACCTCCGAGCTAGGGCACGCCGTCGCCGGTACTCGGCGGCGGTCGTGCACGTGTTCGGACAGTCTCCCACGTGCGCGCGCGGGGGTGACAGTCTGGGCCCGATCCCCCCGCCCATCGGAAGGACGTCCGTGTCCCACGAGCTCGTGCAACTGCAGGTCCAGGGCCCCGTGGCCACCGTCGTGCTCGACCGCCCCGAGGCCATGAACGCGCTCACCGTTCCGGTGAAGCTGGCCCTGCGCGAGGTGCTGCAGCAGGTGCACGACGACGCCGCCGTCCGCGCCGTCGTGCTCACCGGGAGCGGCCGCGCGTTCTGCGTGGGGCAGGACCTCAACGAGCACGCCGGCCTGCTGGCCGCCGGCGACCCGGCTCCGCTGTCGACCGTCCGCGACCACTACAACCCGGTGGCGACGCTGCTGTCGACGATGCCCAAGCCAGTGGTCGCGGCCCTCAATGGCGCCACCGCGGGGGCCGGCCTGGGGCTGGCCTGCGCCTGCGACTTCCGGATCGGTGCGAGCGGCTCGAAGTACACGACGGCCTTCACCGGCATCGGGCTGACCGCCGACACCGGGCTGTCGTGGTCGCTGCCCCGCCTGGTCGGCGCCGGCCGGGCCACGGCCCTGCTGCTGCTCGCCGAGCCCTTCACCGCCGAGCAGGCGCTCGAGATGGGGCTGCTGAACGCCGTCGTCGCCCAGGACCAGGTGCTCAAGGCCGCCCAGGAGCTGGCTGCCCGCCTCGCGGCCGGACCGACCGCGGCCTACGCGCTCATGAAGGAGTCGGTGCGGTACGCCGCCGACAGCACCTTCGCCGAGACGCTGGTCAAGGAGGACGAGCTGCAGACCCGCGCCGGCTTCACCGAGGACCACGGCAACGCCGTGCGCTCGTTCCTGGCGAAGGAACGGCCGGTCTTCCACGGCCGCTGACGGCGGGGCTCAGCGCTGCGGGCGCTTCAGGCCCAGCGCATACCCCTCGACGGCGGCCGCGACGCCGCTGCTGAGCCCGGCCCCGACGACGTCGAAGCTCAGGGCGTCGGTGCCGAACTCCGCGTCGAAGCGGATCGTGTAGCGGCCGGCCTCGGCGAAGGTGCACGGCACCTTGACCACGACGGCGGTCTGCTCCCGCCAGGCGTGGGTGTTGAGGTCGACGTGGGCGTGGCCCGCCATGGTGTTCGCGCCGTCGAGGTTCACGTGCAGCTGCATCGGCAGGGCCTTGCCGACGTCGGCCCGGTCCGGCCGCACCAGGAGCACGACCACGAGCTCGTGCGTGGCGGGGAAGGCGGACGCCGTGAGGCCGTCCCATCCCGCGCCCTGCAGGCTCAGCGTGCGGTCGACATGGGCGGATTCGGCGAACAGCATCCCGGCGAGCAGCATGGCGACAGTCTGCCGGACGGCCGCGTGGGGACGACGTCAGGCCGCGGCGGAGCGGGGCCGGCCGGCCTCGACCCAGCGCGCGAACTTCTTCAGCGAAGCGTGCACGCCGGCCGCGAACACGGGCTTGACCAGGGGCCAGCCGAGCCGCCCCAGCGCGCCGAGCGGGAGCTCGAGCTCCTCGCTCCAGACGAACGTGGCCAGGCCGTTGCCGCGGGGCTCGACCTCGAAGGCCCCGGTGCCCTTGACGAGCTTGCCGGTGTGCAGCACGTGGCAGGCGCGGGGCGGGTCCCAGCGGGTGATGTCCATGGTGTCGAGGAAACCGATCGGCCCGATCCCGGTCCAGGCGGCGATCGACCCGCCCACGCCCTCGCCGCGGTACCTCGTCGGCCAGACCTTGGTGCCGAGCATCCACTCGCCCTGGCCGGCCCAGTCGGTGGCTCCGGCGAACACCGCCTCGGGAGAGGCGTCGACATCCACCCTGAGCACGATCGAAGCGGTCACCCGATGATCATGCGGCCTCGTGGGGCGTCCCGCGACTCAGGGCTGAGGGGGGACGCTCTCGTCGGCCGGCTGGGGTCCGGTCGGCGCGGACTGGGGGGACGCCGGGATCGGGTCGGCCGGGGGCGCGGGGGGCGCCTGGGGGTCGGTGGGCCAGGCGGGCGGCGCGCTGGCGATGGGTGGCTCCAAGGCTGCGGGGGCGTCCTGGAACGGGCGCTGGTCGTCGGTCGGCTGGTGCACCGGCGGGACGTCGACCTCGGCCGGCTCGGCGCTGACCTCGGCCGGGTCTGACTCGGCCTGCGTCACCTCGGCCGGGTCGGCGCTGACCTCGGCCGGCTCGGCGCTGACCACGGCCGGGGTGGCGTTCACCTCGGGCGCGGGCGCGACGGGCGGCTCCCCGGACGAGAGCCTGGACAGCTGCTCGTCGCGGCTGTCGAGCTCGGCGGACAGGCGGGCGAGCGCGCCGTCGACCTCCGACATCCGGTAGCCGCGCAGGGCCAGCCCGAAGCGGAGCGCGCGCACGTCGCTGCCGTACAGGGCACCCACCGGCAGGGCGACGTCGGCGGCGTCGGGCGGAGCCGGGGCCAGCGGCTGCCGGTCACCGGTCGCCAGGGCGAACACGAGGAACAGGACGGCGAGCACGCCGAGGATCGCGAGGGCGGTCAGCACGGGGCGAGTCTGCCAGGCTCAGCCGGACGGCTCGGCCTCCAGCCGCTCGGCGGCGGTCGGCGACAGGTGGACCGGGGCGGCCACCCCCTGCTCGATCAGCATGAGGGCCTGCTCGACGGTGCTCGCCCACTGCAGCGCCTCGACGCCCTCGGGGCGGACCAGCCCGCGCTCCACCATCAGCGCGATCTGCTGCTGCAGCGGCGCGTAGAGCCCGTCGACATCGAGGACCACCACCGGCTTGTCGTGCAGGCCCAGGCTGCGGGCGACCCACACCTCGAGCAGCTCCTCCAGCGTGCCGATGCCGCCGGGCAGGGTCAGGAAGGCGTCCGACCGGGCGTCCATGAGCCCCTTGCGCTCGCGCATGTCGTCGACCACGAGGAGCTCGTCGGCGTCGCGGTCGCCGACCTCGAGCTGAGCAGGGCGCGCGGGATGACGCCGACCGTGCGCGCCCCACCGGCCCGGGCGGCCCGGGCGACGGCTCCCATGCAGGCGAGGTCCCCGCCGCCGGACACCAGGCTGTGGCCGCGCGCAGCCAGCGCCGTCCCCACCTCCGCGGCCAGGGCGACGTACTCGGCAGGGGTCGGAGCGGCTGGAGGCGCAGTAGACGCAGACGGCGGCCACTAGGACTCGGGACCGGCGTCGGTGCGGCGGGTGTTGGTCTGGTGGCGTCGCGAGGCGGCTGGGTGGGTCGCGTCGGCAGGCGGCTCGGCCACGCGCTCCTCGGCAGCGGTCCCGTCCGGCGTCGTCGTGGCCGCTGCCTGCCGCCGCTCCCAGGCGTCGTCGATGACCTGCACGGCGTGGTCGACGTCGTCGGTGACGGTCATCAGGTCGAGGTCACCGGGTGAGATGTAGCCGTGTCGGGAGCAGGCTGCCGCGCACCCAGTCGAGCATCGGCTGCCAGAACGCCGTGCCGAGCAGGACGACGGGGAACTGGTTGACCTTGCGGGTCTGCACCAGGGTCAGCGCCTCGAACAGCTCGTCCATGGTGCCGAAGCCGCCGGGCAGGATGACGAAGCCCTGGCTGTACTTGACGAACATCGTCTTGCGGGCGAAGAAGTACCGGAAGTTCAGGCCCGAGGTCGACCCACTCGTTGAGCGACTGCTCGAACGGCAGCTCGATGCCGAGGCCGACCGACAGGCCGCCCGGCCTCGCTGGCGCCGCGGTTCGCCGCCTCCATGGCGCCCGGGCCGCCACCGGTGATGACCGCCCAGCCGGCCTGCGACCAGCTTCGCGCCGAGGTCGCGCCCCGTGGCGTACTCCGGCGCGTCACGGGGGGTCCGGGCGCTGCCGAAGACGCGACGGCCCGGGGCAGCTCGGCCAGCAGCGCCGAAGCCCTCGACGAACTCGGACTGGATGCGCAGGACCCGCCAGGGGTCGGTGTGCACCCAGTCCGAGCTGCCCCGCGCGTCGAGCAGGCGCTCGTCGGTGGTGCTCGCCTGCACCTGGCCCGCGGCGCAGCGTGACCGGGCCGCGCTGCTTCTCCGGGGTCGTGCGACGGCCAGGGTCGGTCGAGTCGGGCACGGTTGCACCCTAGTTGCCGACCCGGGGGTCAGCCGCCGAAGGCCTCCACGAGCGCCTTGCTGAACGCCGGCAGGTCGTCCGGGTTGCGGCTGCTCACCAGCGGGCCGCGGCCCGATCGTGTCGACGACGACCTCCTCGTCGACCCAGGTGGCGCCGGCGTTGCGCAGGTCGGTCTGCAGGCTGGGCCAGCTGGTGAGCGTGCGGCCCTGCAGCACGCCGGCCTCGATGAGCGTCCAGGGCGCGTGGCAGATGGCCGCGACGGGCTTGCCGGCGTCGACGAAGGCCTTGACGAAGGCGACGGCCTCGGGCTGCGTGCGCAGGAAGTCGGGGTTCGCGACGCCGCCGGGGAGCACGAGCCCGTCGTAACGGCGCGACGTGCGGCGTCGCCGACGACTGGTCGACGGGGAAGGTGTCGCCCTTGTCGAGGTGGTTGAACGCCTGCACCTCGCCGCTGTCGGTGCTGAGCAGCTTCGGCGTCGCCGCCGGCCTCCTGCACGGCCTTCCAGGGCTCGGTCAGCTCGGCCTGCTCGATGCCCTCGGGGGCGACGAGGAAGGCGATGGTCTTGCCGGTCAGGTCCGCGGTCACGGGTCCTCCTCTCGGACGCGTCCGGTCGGGCTCTCCGCCTCCTACCCGGAACTTCCGGCGACGACACCCTATGGGCGCTCCTAGACCTGTGAGGGCCCGCACGACCGTCGGGCCGTCGATGACCCTCTGGAGGACCCTGCTCGTGCTTGCTCCCGCTCCCCGCTGCGACCCTGCCTGTCCGGCCGGCGGCCTGCCGCCGCGCGCCCTCACGCTCTCCGGCGCTGCTCTGGCGGTCGAGCGCCGGGCGACAAGGCGGCTCCGAAGCCGCGCGTCGAGCCTGCCCCGCCCGTGCAGACCGCTCGTCGACACACCGACGTCGGCGAGTTCCTCGTGACCCGAAGCCGAGGGACGCCGAAGGAGATCGTCGACGGCACGATCGCCAAGCTCAAGTCGATGCCCGGCGTCGCAGTCGGCCGAGCTACGAAGCGAGGGCACGGTCGACGTGGTCTTCCGCGGCAGCATCACGCCGGCGCAGCGCGAGCGCGGCCGTGCAAGCAGCTCGGCGCGCTCGGTGAGGTGCAGCGAGGGCATCTAGCCCCTCCCCCGCACGACGAAGGGCGGCTCCCCGCGGGGAGGCCGCCCTTCGTTCGTCGCTCCGGCTCTGGAGAGCCGGCTCCGGACGACGCCGCAGGGGCGGCCCCTTGCGGGACCGCCCCTGCGGGTCGGTGGTGGTGCGGGTCTAGCGTAGTGCGGTGTTCGACCTAGAAGATCGCGGTCGGGCGAGCCGCACCGTTGTTGCTGACACCAGCGGCGTTGGTCAGGGTCTGACCGGTGCGGGTCAGGAACCCGAAGGTGCCCGAGCCGGTGAAGCGACGGTTGATGCAGTAGGTACCCGTCGCGTCGGTCTTGATCTGCGAGGTCAGGACTCGGCTGGCCGCGTGTTCGTGACGCGGTACAGCGTGATGAGCTGGCCCGCACGACGCGGCAGGATGCGACCCTGGAAGGTGTAGTTGCGACGGCCGTTGCGCACGACCGTCAGGCTGAGCGCCGTACGGACGTTGATGACCTTGACTGGCCGAGACGCTGCCTGCTGCGCCGGTGCAGTCGGCGAACAGGCGGGTGTTGGTGCCCGGCACGACGTCGAAGGTCCTCGTGCCATTGGCGCCGAGCGAGAGCCGGTGCGGACCTGGCCGTAGTCGGTGTTCGGGCGGCTGTAGGCCTGGAGCTCGACCTTGGCGCCCGCGGGGGCACCGGAGACCGTCACGCGTGACCGGGCGACCCGGGATCGTGAACTGGCGGTTCGTGGAGACCGTCAGCGGCGTCGCGCAGACGACGTCAGCCGGCGGGGTGACGCTGGCGGCCGCGCTCGGGCTGGCGCTGGCGGTCGCGGTCGGCGTGGCCGAGGCGGTCGGCGTGGCCGACGGCGGACGGTGCTGGCCGTGGCGGCGGGGACGGGCTCGGGCTGGCGTCGCGTAGGTCGTTCGACGGCGTGACGCGAGCGTTGCGCCGACCGTGTTGGTGGCGACCGCCGTGCAGGGGTACGCGCAGCGTCTGCGTCGTGGTGCACCGGGTGCCGGACCGGTGGCCGATGGTGCCGGTGACCGGTCCGGGCCGGTCTCGTTGGCGAGCGACGATACTCGACCGTGGCCTGGCCGGCAGCGTTCGTCGTGCCGTGACGACCGGCTGCGCCGTGCGGAACGCCCGGGCCGGACTCGGTGAAGTCGACCAGGACGCCCTGCGACCGGGTTGCCGTGCGGTCCACGACGGTGGCCGTGAAGGTACGCACGGCGCCCGGGAGGGTGGTGGCGGACGGTCGGCGTCAGCACGATGTTGCGCGCGTCCGTGCCGGCTCGTTGTAGGAGCAGCGTGGACGTGCCGGTCGCCGTGGTGCCGCGGACGGCTGCGCGGTCGACGGTGAGGGCTGCACCGGTGACGGGCGGCGGGTCGTCACGGTGAGCGGTGCGGGAGCTCGACGTGCACGCTGGGCGTTCGCGTCGGCCGTGAGGCGTCGTGCACTCGTTCGATGCCACCGGTCGTGCGGGCGTCGCGGGACCGTCTCGTCGCCGCTGCCGCCCGTGACGGTGAAGCTGACCAGGGCGTGCCGGTGTCGCACGCCGGCTGGCCGAGTCGTCGTCGACGATGGCGGTGAACGTGGCGGTCACCGTCCGCGCGCGCGTTGACCGCGCGCGGCGCCGGTCGATCGGTTGTACGCGTGTCGGCGTCGACCTTCGCGCCGAGGTCGACCGCCGCGCTGCTGCTGCGCCGCGCCGTCACGATCGTGACGCGTCGAGGCGGTCGGTCGGCTCGTTGCACCGGCCAGCGTGCCAGCCGTCGTGTCGGTCCGCCGTCACCGTGGTCTGGTTCACGATGAACTCGACGGGTGTCAGCTGCGCGGCACAGCCGCGGAACGTGATGGTCCGTGGCGATGCCGTCGTTGTTCGTGGCGCCGACGAGCGCGGCGGCCTGTCCGGCGTCGGCGCGAGCGACTCGGTAGCGGACGGTGACGCCTGGGACGTCGGCCGGCGATGCCCTGTTGGTCACGCGACGCCGTACGCTGTGGCTCGCGCTCGACGGCGGTGTCGGTGTCGGCGCCGCGCGGTGGCGGTCAGCCGTGGCCTCGCCGCCGTGCGACCGACGGAACGGCGGTCGTGGCCTACCAGCGGACCGTCGGCCGTCGTAGCCGCGTGCTGTTCGCTGCGCTCGCCGCGTCGACGGTGTTGTCGCTTTGACCTCGTGGAAGGCGGATGCCGACAGGACGCCGGTGCGTCGTCGCGCGTGACACCGAAGGTGACCCGCAGTGCAGCAGCTCGTGCGTCCGGGTCGCTGAGCTGAACTCACTCTGGTCGCCGTCCGCAGCCCGGACCGCCGGCGGTCGCGTTCGGCGTGCGTGGTCGCGCCGACCTGCGGCAGGGTGCAGAAGCGACGTCGGCTGTCGAGCCCGAGCGACCGTCAGGACGACGTCGATGGCCTCGTCGACGAGTTGTCGTGGTCGTGTCGACAGCCGTGACGGTGTAACGTCGTGACGTACGGCTGGCACGTGCCGGCGGCGGCGGACGCGGTCGTGACGGGCGTGATGGTGATGGCCGCGACGTGGGCAGCGTTGGCGGTACCGAAGAAGGCCGGCACGCCGCCGAGCATGGTGGCCGCCGCGAGGGTCGGCACACCCAGACGCATCAGCGTCTTGGAAGTACGAGACATGCACTGTCCTTTCATGACAGTCAACCCGGCACATCGCTGTGCCGAGGTTGAGGGCCAGGAGCCTTGTGCTCCGGTCCCTCACTTCGTGCGCAAGCCCTACGAGGGCACCTGATCAGCGTGTCCTCGCTGCAGAGCTCGCAGACGAAGTCGTGCCTTGCGTGAGGACCACCGGAAGTGGCCCTGCACCTGTTGAGGACGACGCCGACGACGCCCGGTCGCCCCTGGTGGCAGAAACTTCCGAAGAAGTTTTCGCCGGGGAGATCCGGTCGATCGCGACGCAGACCTGCTCAGATGCGGATGAACCTAACGGATCCGCCCCAGCCGTGGTGAGGCGGCCCACACCCGACACGGCTCAGGCCGGCGAACGTCCTGGCGCGGGGACCCGGACCGGGCCGTGCTCGGAGGCCTCCGGCTGACCGCCCGTGGGTGCGGCCGCCGGCGTCGGGGAGGCCGACGGGGCCGTCGAGGGAGGGCTGCCCACCACGGACGCCTCCGACGGCGAGGCCTGCGGCGACGGGGAGGCGGACGGCGTCGGGGACCCGCTCGGCTCCGGTCGCGGGCCGACCGGCAGGGAGGGGAGCGGGCTGGGGCCGTCCACGGGCGGTCCGGACGGGGAGGGGCCGGCCGATCCGGCAGGTGTGGGCGACGGGGACGTGGTGACCGTGCCCGTGGCCGGGGCGCCCGCCTGCGCGGGAGCCGCCTCCATCCCCCGGCTGCTGCGGGACAAGGGGCGCCGACGGGGCAGCCGGCAGCTGGACCGGACCGGCGAGGTCGCGCTCCAGTCCGAGCACCCCCGCGGGCTGACCGGCGCCGGGGGCGGCGGCCGTGACCTCCGCCGGGGCGGCGGGTGCGCGTCGCGGGGCGGCGGGCGGGTCGCTGCGCAACAGACCGCTGAGCGTGTCCATGGCCTGGACCGGCACGTGGGTGGTCGCCCCCAGCACGAGGCCGAGGAACAGCAGCACGAAGACCCCGAGCCGACCGGTGCCGGAGACCGCGCTCCGGGCCAGGAGCGACAGGGTGGAGACGTCGTCGAGATCGACGCCGGGCGCCAGGTGGGTCTCGGCGAGGCGCCGGCGCAGTGCCCGGCGGGCCCGGTGCAGCAGGTGCTTGACGCTGTCCTCGGGGACCCCAAGCTCGGCGGCGATGACCGGGAGCGGCTTCTCCTCGATCTCACGCTTGACCAGGGCCTCGCGGTGCAGCGGTGACAGCAGGGCGAGCGCCTCCCGCACGAGGGCGGCGTCCTCGGCCTGGATCACCGGGTCGTCGAGCTCGTCCTCGGACAGCACGTCGACCGGCACGGAGTCGAGGTCGATCAGGCGCGGTCGCCGCTGGTCGGCCCGGTAGCGGTCGATGCACAGGTTGGTGATGGTGCGCCGGCAGTACGACAGCGCCTGCAGCTCGCTGCCGAGCTCGGGCAGGGCGAGGAACAGCCGCAGGAACGCCTCCTGCACCACCTCGTCGACGTCGCGCTGGTCACGCAGGAAGCGGCGCGCGTGCAGGCCGAAGGAGTGGCGGTGACGGATGTAGAGGCCGGCGAAGTCGTGGGGGTCCGCCCCGACCGGCCGCTCCGGGTCGAACGGGGACGTCGGCGGCTGGGTGCCGGCCACGGCGTCGTCGACGGCGTCCGCGAACACCGGGTCGAGCGAGACCGGAGGCAGGACGACGACGTCGTCCTGGGGCGCGGCTCCGTCGATCGACACCCGGTGCACGATACGCGCCGGGCAGCCAGCGGGCGCCTCCTATCCTCGACCCCGTGCAGACCGCGAGCCTGGTACCCGATCGACTTGTGGTGGCCGCGGCGGTGCTCCTCAGCTGCGTGCTGTTCCTCCCTGACGCGAGCGACCCGGTCAACGTGGTGAAGCTGACCGCCCTGATGCTCTGCGCGGCCGTCGCCCTCGCCCTGACGGCGTCCCGGGTCGTGCGCGACCGGGTGGCGCAGGTGCCGGTCGGGCCGGCCGCGGTGTCCGGACTGGTGCTCGCGGCCGCCCTCGGCGTCGCCACGCTCGTCGCCCCGCACACGCCGACCGCGGTCTACGGCACCCTCGGACGCAACAGCGGCCTGCTCGCCTACGGGTCGGCGGTGCTGCTGTTCTTCGTCGTGCTGCGCACCTTCGACCGGAGCGCGGCCCGGCTGCTGCTTCTCACCCTGGTCCTGGCGGGTCTGTTCACCGCCACGTACGGGCTCCTGCAGTACAGAGGCATCGACGCCGTCGGCTGGAACAACCCGTTCAACCCGATCATCGCCGGCCTCGGCAACCCGAACTTCGCCGCTGCCTACCTGGGCATCACCGTTCCGGCGGCCGTCTGGGGCGCCCTGTGGACCGGCTGGCACCCGGCGTGGCGAGCGCTGTCCGGCGCCGCCGCGCTGCTGTCGCTGGTCGTGGCGGTGCTGTCCGACGCCGTCCAGGGCCCGCTGGCCGCACTGGCGGGGCTGAGCGTCCTGCTCGTCGCCTGGCTGCTCGACCGGCCCGACCGCGTCCGCCGTCCGGCGCTGCCCGCCCTCGCCGTCGTCGCCGTGCTGGGACTGGTGACGCTGGGGCTGGGGGTCGCCGGCCGCGGACCGGCGTCCGCGTTCTTCTCCGGCATCAGCTACCGCGCCCGCACCTGGTACTGGGAGGGGGCCCTGGCCATGTTCCAGCGCTCGCCGCTCTGGGGCGTGGGGCTGGACAGCTACGGCATCCGGTGGCGCCAGGAGCGGCCGATCGAGGTCCCGCGGCAGCTCGGCGGCGACCACTTCTCCGACGCCGCCCACGACGTCCCGCTGCAGATGCTGGCCCAGGGCGGCCTGCTGCTGGGCCTGGCGTACCTGGCTCTCGTCGTGGTGGTCGGCGTCTGCCTGGTGCGGGGTCTTCGCCGCCTGCAGGGGCAGGAGCGGCTCCTGCTCGGCGGCACTCGGCGGCTGCTGGGCGGCCTACCAGGTGCAGTCGCTCGTCTCGATCGACCAGGTGCCGCTGCTGGTCGTGCACCTCGTGCTGGCCGCGGCGGTCGTCGTCGCCAGCGGCTCGGCGAGGCTTCGCGAGGTGCGCCTGCCGGGAGCACCTGGCCAGGCCCCCGCCCCCGCTGCCCGGCGACGTGCGGCCACCGTCGCGGTGCGCCGTCGACCGCTCGGCGGCGCCGACTACGCGCTGCTCTCGGTGATCGGGCTGGCCGGGCTGGCGCTCTGCTTCCTCGCCCTGTCGCCCACCCGGGCCGCCACCGCGGCGTTCGCCGGCGACGTCGCGCGTGCCGACGGCGACCACGGCGCTGGCCGACTACGACCACGCCGTCGAGCTCGCGCCGGGGGTCGCCGCCTACCGGGTCAAGCGGGGTCAGCTCTACAACGACGCCGGCCGCGTCCCGGAGGCCCTCGCGGCCTTCCGCGACGCGGCCACCGCGGACCCCTTCGACATCGGAGCGGTGCGGACCACCGGTCGGCTCGCGGAGTTCACCGGTGACCTCGACACGGCCCGGCGCTACTACGAGCGAGGGCTCCTCCTCGATCCCACCAACAGCGCCACCGTGCTGGACCTCGCGCAGTTCCGGCTCAAGCACGACGCCGCCCCCCAGGCCCTGACGCTGCTCGAGCGCACGGTGGCCCTGCTGCCCGACGACGCCGACCTGTGGGCCTCCCTCGGCGATGCGCGGCTGGTGTCCGGCGACAAGGCCGGGGCGAAGGTTGCCTACGACCGGGCGCTGGCCCTCAAACCGGGCGAGCGAGGTCGCGACGGCCGGCCTGGGCAAGCTGTGACCGCCCCGGCGGACGACGAGCTCGCGGCCCAGCGCCGTCGGGTCGACGAGCTCGAGCGCGACCTCGCTCTGGCCCGCACCCAGGCGACCCGCGCTGCGCAGGAGGCGCAGAGCGCCCGGGCCGAGCTGCAGGTCATGCGGGCGTCGACGTCGTGGCGCCTGTCCGGCACCGGTGCGCCTGGTCGCTCCGCTGCGCTCGGCCCTGCAGGGACCTCCGCAGACCCGGCAGTCCCTGCGTCGCCCGGGCGCGCTGCGGGCAGCGGCCGCCCACCTGCAGGCCCAGGGACTGCGCCGCACGCTCCTGCGCGTCCGCCAGGAGCTCGAGCCCGGAGCACCACCACCGCCGACTACCGCGCCTGGGTCGACGCCTACGACACCCTGTCGGACCGGGACCGCGCGGCGATCGGCGCCCACCTGTCCGAGCTGCACGACGCTGCCGGTGATCAGCGTCGTCGTGCCGGTCTACCGACAGCGACCCCGGCAACCCTGCGGGCCGCTCTCGACAGCGTCGTCGGCCAGCTCTACCCGCCTGGCAGCTGTGCCTGTGCGACGACGCCTCCCCGGACCCGGCGACCGCGCGCGGTGCTCGCCGAGTACGCAGCGCCACCCGCAGGTGCACCGTGGTGCGCCGGACCGAGAACGGCGGCATCGCCAGCGGCCACCAACGACGCGCTCGCGCTCGCCACGGGTGAGCTCGTCGCCTTCCTCGACCACGACGACGTCCTCGCTCCCGCACGCGCTCTACCTGATGGCCCTGGAGGTGCTGCGGCACCCCGACGCCGACGTCGTCTACAGCGACGAGGACAAGCTCGACGCAGCAGGCGCCGCGGTGGGAGCCGCACTTCAAGCCGCAGTTCGACCCGGACCTGCTCCTGGCGCAGAACTACCTCAACCACCTCACGGTCGTGCGGCGGACGCCTGCTGAGCGAGCTCGGCGGGCTGCGCACCGACCTCGACGGCGCCCAGGACCACGACCTGGTGCTCCGGGCCACCGCCGCGCGCCCGCGACGGTGCGCCACGTCCCGTTCGTCCTCTACCACTGGCGCCAGCACGCCGGCTCGGGCACCTTCTCGGCCACCCGGCTCGACGAGGCCACCGCGCGCCTCGCGCGCAGCGGTGGAGCGAGCCCTCGACGGCACCGGCGCGACCGTGATGCCCGCCCCCACGCACGCCGTCGTGGAACCGGGTCGTCTGGCCCGTCCCGTCCCCGGCGCCCGGGGTCACCGTGGTCGTGCCCACCCGTGACCGGCTCGAGCTGCTGCGCGAGTGCGTGGACGGGCTGCTGCATCGGACCGACTACCCCGACCTGCACGTGCTCGTGGTCGACAACGACAGCGCCGAGCCGGCGACCCTGGCCTACCTCGACGGGCCTCGACGGGGACGCGCGGGTCACCGTGCTGCGCTCCCCCGGCGCCTTCAACTACTCGGCCCTCAACAACGAGGCGGTCCGGGCGGCCGACCACGCCCGCTGGTGCTGCTGCTGAACAACGACATCGTCGTGCGCGACGCCGGCTGGTTGCGCGAGATGGTCTCGCAGGTTGTCCGCCCCGGACGTCGGCGTCGTCGGGGCGCGGCTGCTGTACGCCGACGAGCGCGTGCAGCACGCCGGCGTGGTGCTCGGGATCGGCGGGGTGGCGGGCCACTCGCACAAGTACGCGAACCCGATGGACCCCGGCTACTTCGGTCGGACCGTGCTCGCGCACGGCGTGTCCGCGGTGACAGGCGCCTGCCTGCTCACCCACCGCGAGCTGTTCCTCGAGCTCGGCGGGCTGGACGAGGTCGACCTGTCGGTCGCCTTCAACGACGTCGACTACTGCCTCAAGGTCCGCGCCTCCGGGCGGCGCATCGTCTACACGCCCTACGCCGAGCTGTTCCACCTGGAGTCGGCCTCGCGCGGACTCGAGGAGTCGCCCGCGCAGATCGCCCGGTTCAACCGCGAGTCGGCCGTGATGCGCGAGCGGTGGGGCACCTGGCTGCGGGACGACCCCGCCTACAACCCGAACCTGACCGACACCCACGAGGACTTCAGGCTCGGCGTCCCGCCGCGGGTCGGCCCACCCGTGGGAGGCGCCGGACTAGCCACGCGGGCGGCTCTGCCAGCGACCACTGAGCACCACCAGGCCGCCGGACTCACGCGGG
This sequence comes from uncultured Actinomycetota bacterium, assembly GCA_963761695.1. Taxonomy (GTDB): domain Bacteria; phylum Actinomycetota; class Actinomycetes; order Mycobacteriales; family SCTD01; genus RYN-122. The sequence goes on from CAVXIB010000016.1 coordinate 41,799, forward strand.
ATCCCGAAGCCGACGTCGAAGCGCAGCAGCCGCTTGCGGTGGTCGTACTCGTGGACGCAGTCGTAGGCGACCACCGAGGCGGACAGGTCGTAGACCCCGGGCTGCAGCGGCAGGCTGTCGACGACCAGGTCGACGTGCCCGCGGCCCTCGATCGCGTCGGGCACCATCTGGCCGTCCCGGCTGTGGTGGGCCCAGAGGTAGACGCCCTCGACGGTCTCCATCGACCAGCCGAACACCGGGTTCTCGATCCGCTGGTGCGCGCCTCGTAGTGCAGGCGCAGCACGACGCTGTCGCCGGTGCTGACGCTGGTGCCGGGCGACCCCGTCGCGCGAGCAGCTCGACGCCGCAGGACGACTGGCCTCGCCCGACCCCCACCGGGTGCCGCCCTGCTGGTCGACCACGCGGTCGACGTGCGTGCCGTCGACGTAGTCGTCGACCAGGCGGCGGCTCGGCCCGACCGCCCTGCAGCCGCCCGTGGTCCAGCCAGGCCGACGGTGTCGCACAGCGTGCGCATGCTGCCCATGGCGTGGCTGACCAGGACCACGGTGCGGCCGCTCGCGCGCAGGTCGGCGAAGCGCTCCTCGCACTTGCGCTGGAAGGCCGCGTCGCCGACCGCCAGCACCTCGTCGACCAGCAGGACGTCGGGGTCGACGTTGATGGCCACCGCGAAGCCCAGCCGCACGTACATGCCGGAGGAGTAGTTCTTCACCGGCTGGTCGATGAACTGCTCGATCCCGCTGAAGTCGACGATCTCGTCGAAGCGCCGGTCGAGCTCGCCACGGGACAGGCCCAGGATCGAGCCGTTGAGGTAGACGTTCTCCCGGCCGGACAGCTCGGGGTGGAAGCCGCTGCCGAGCTCGAGCAGCGCCGCCAGCCGGCCGCGGCGTGCGCACCGGCCCCGCGGTCGGGCAGCAGGATCTTGGCCAGGCACTTGAGCAGCGTCGACTTGCCCGAGCCGTTCTCGCCGATGAGCCCGAAGGTCGAGCCCTCCGGGACCTCGAACGTGACGTCGTCGCAGCGCCCAGAAGTCCTCGTAGGCGGCCCGGCCGCCGCTGCAGCAGGGTCGCCTTGAGCGACTGGTTGCGGTCGGCGTACAGCCGGAAGCGCTTGGCGAGCGCCGTCGACCTCGATCGCCGCCGTCACAGCTCCTCCACCAGGCGCGGGCTGAACCGGCGGAAGACCAGCACGCCGACGGCCAGGGCGAGCCGCGGTGGCCAGGAGCGCACCGGCCCAGTCGCCGGCGTCGGGCAGGCGGTTGTCGTAGAGCAGCGCCCGGAACAGCGCGACGAAGCGCTCCATCGGGTTGAGGCCGTACAGCGTCTCGGCGCGTCACGCCGAGGACGTCGAGGCCACCGCGCCGCGCGACCGCGTCCGTCACCAGGGTGGGCGGGTAGACCACCGGGGTCAGGTAGAACCAGAACTGCAGCAGCAGGGCGACCAGGTAGCTGGTGTCGCGGAAGTAGACGTTGGCGATGGACAGCAGCAGCGCCAGCCCCAGGGCGAAGCCGGCCAGCAGCACGACCGCCACGAGCACCAGCGGCAGCCACAGCAGCGGCTGCCCGCCGAACACCAGCAGCAGGACGGTCAGCACGCCGAGCTCGGTCAGGAACGTGACGACGAAGGAGAGCACCGTGCGAGGTGACGAGCACCTCGCGCGGGAAGTAGACCTTCTTCACCAGGCCGGCGTTGAGCACGAGCGCGCTCATCCCGGCGGACAGGGCTCCGGAGAAGAACGTCCACGGCAGCAGCCCGCACGCCAGGTACAGCGCGAAGACGTCGAGCCCGCTCGGGTCGCCCGGCGGGACGCCGCGTCTGCAGCAGCACGCCGAAGACCAGGGAGAAGATGGCGAGGGTGGCCAGCGGGTTCAGCAGCGACCAGCCCTGGCCGAGCGCGGTGCGCTTGTACTTGCCGCGCACCTCGCGCAGGGTCAGGTTGACCAGCAGCTCGCGCGAGGCCACCAGTTCGCGGAGGGCGCTCACCGGGTCATGCTGCCACGCGCCGGGTGCGGCCATACTGGAGCGCGTGCGGACACGGTGCAGCAGATGACGGCGCTGCAGGAGTCCCCGGCTCGGCCCGCGCCAGCCCGAACGGCGGCCCGTCCGGGCTGGTGGGCCGCCCTGCTCCTGTGCCTGGCGGCCTTCGCCGTCGTCGGCACGCACGTGGCCAGTTACCCGGCCTTCTCGCCCATCGACGAGTTCCAGCACTACGACTATGTCGTCAAAGTGCTGCACGGAGAGCGGCCGGAGACCGGGGAGCGGGTCGGCCCTGAGGCCATGGCGGAAGAGTCCTGCCGGGGGGTCGACGCGCCCGGGGTCGTCCTGCCGCCGTGCGGCGTGCCGTCCGACCAGCGCCCCGAGCTGTACCAGGAGGCGGGTTTCAACACCGCGGCCGGCCACACGCCGGCCTACTACCTGGTGACGGGCGTCCTGGCACGGGCGGTGCAGGCGCTGAGCCCCCTCGGGCTTCTCCCCGCCGCCCGCCTGGTCGGGGGCCTCTGGCTCGCCGCCGGGCTGCTGCTGACCCTCGCGGCCGGCCGGGCGGCCGGCGCCTCGACGACGGCGCTCACCGGCGCAGCGCTCTGGGCCACCGGCACGCCCGGCCTGCTGCACGCGCTGTCGACCGTCAACCCGGACAGCACCGCTCTGGCCGCCGGGGGCCTGCTCCTGCTGGCTGCGCTGCGGTGGGACCGGGGGACCTGGCCGCTGTGGGCGCTGTGCGCGGCCGCCGCAACAGCCACCACGCTCAAGGTCACCAACATCCTCGGCGTGCTCGCCATCGCCGTCCTGCTGCTGCTGCTGGCCGGCACCGCCCAGGAGCAGCCGGCCGAACGGATGCGGGCGTCACTGCGCCGCGTGCCCCCGCTGCTGCTGGTCGGTGTGGCGGCGGCGCTCCCCCAGGTGGCCTGGACGCTGGTGAACGCCCGGACGGCCACGGTCGACGCGAGCACCATCCCGATGACCCAGCGCTTCACGGTGGCCCATCTCGGGCTGCCCGAGCTGATCGGGAACGTCCCCGCCGCGGTGTTCCCGGCGTCCGGGTACGTGCCGGCGTTCCTCGGCGTCTCGGTGTTCGTCGGTCTGGCCGCCAGCGGCTTCGGCTGGCTCGTGCTCGGCGGCATCGTCGGCGGAGCGCTCGGGCCGGGCGCACCCAGGGCTGCCGACGACGGGAAGACCGACGGGCGGGGTCCGGCGATCGCCCGGGCGGCGCTGCTGCTCGGCCTCCTCGGCGGACCGCTCATCGTGCTGCTCACATACGTCTCGGCGTCGGTGTACTTCCCGATCCCGTCGCGCTACGGGCTGTCACTGCTGCCGCTGATGCTCGTCGCCGTCGGATGCCTGGCGCGGGGGGTCTGGGTGGGGCGGACGCTGCTGGTCCTGGGCAGCCTCGCGCCGCTGGCGGTACTCAGCGCGGCGTTCTGACCGTCCTGGTCACCGTCGGGCCGACCGTGCCCACGGTCAGCACCAGCAGCGGCATGGCCGCAGCGACCAGGATGCCCACCAGCACCACCGTGAGGCTTCCCCGCGGGTCGAGCAGTGCGGTGCCCCCGAGGACGAGCGCGCCGGAGCCCCAGGCCAGCCCCGCCAGCACGAGGCGCCCCCGGGCGACTGCGACCGCCATCAGCACGATCGCTGGGCACAGCAGGCGCGGACGGCAGGCCCGCCAGCAGCGCCGTCGCCGGGCCGAGCCCGGTCCGCCGTCCGGTCAGCGTCGTCGACGACGAGGTCGCCCAGCAGCACCGTGCCGGCCACCGCGGCGACGCCGGCGGCCCCGGCCAGCAGCAGCGCCGGACGGGCAGCCGGGCGCGGCCGGCGAGCTCCGCTCGGCGCCCATCCGCCCCAGGACCAGCGGCAGAAGCCCGAGCACGGCGGTGGTGGCCAGTCGGCTCAGGCTCACCAGCAGCTGCGCGTCGGCGACCGGACGCTCCCCGAGCTGCCCCGACATGCCAGCGCAGCAGCGGCGGGACCGCCAGCAGGTTCGCCAGCAGCAGCAGGTTGGCCGACCACCAGGAGCACGGTGGTGCCGCGCCGGTCCGGTCGCGACCTCTGCAGCCGCCGCGCGGCCGGAGCCCGTCCGGGTGCAGAGCAGCAGCAGCGCGGGCAGCCACGCGAAGGCGGCGCCCGCGACGAAGGACGTCACCGGAGCCACGCCCGCCGCCAGGAGCGCCAGCGGCAGCACGAGCGTGCCCACGCCCGCCACCACGTGGGTCGCCGCCACCAGGCGGTAGGCCCCGCGGCCGACCGCCAGGCCGCGCAGCACCGCCAGGGCGAGGACGACCGGGGCGCCGAGGACCAGGGCGAGCAGCGCCGGACGGGCGTCGTCGCCGAACAGCCGGTGCTGCCAGCCGCCGGCCGGAAGCAGTACCAGCACGGTGACCACCAGCAGCGCCACGCCGGCGCGGGTCAGCATGGGGGACGCGGCGGCGCGGCCGGCTCCGGCCCGCAGGGCGCTCTGCTGTTCCAGGCTCGACGCCGGACCGAGCACGAGTACGCCGAAGAGGCCGGAGAAGGCCGCGAACACCGTGTAGTCGCGCGCGGGCGAGCAGCCGGGCCCCCAGCAGGGCGATCAGCACTCCGCAGCCGAGGAAGATCACCAGACCGAGAGCCACCGCCTGCGGCCCGCGGGTCCGGGCGAGCAGAGCGGTCCGCGGGCTCACGCTCGCACCGGGTGAGCCGGCGCCGGGCGCAGCCGCCAGTACGCGGCGAGCGCGGCATCGACCAGCCCCATCCCCGGCGGGCGGTCCACGTTCGCCATCTCCAGCCGCCCGGACAGCCGCGGCAGCAGCAGTGGCGTCGGCGACGGTCCGCTCGGACTGCAGCTGCTCCCGGCGACGCGCGGACGAAGGCCGGCGCTCGCGCACACAGCCAGAGCCACGCCCGCAACTTCGCCGCCGAGCCAGCCCTGCGCGACGGCGAGGGCGAGCGTGGACGACCTCCACCACCAGCAGGGCGGGCAGCACCGCCAGCAGACGTCCTCCGCTCGAAGAGCGTGAGCAGCAACAGCAGCCGGTTGCGTTCCAGCAGGTGGTTCTTCCGCGGCGTTGCGGCTGAACTCGTAGCGGTGCACGACGACGGCGTCAGGGACGTAGACCACCCGCAGGCCGCGCTGCCAGCAACGCAGGCTGAGCTCGGTGTCCTCCAGGTAGGCGAAGTACTCCGGGCGCGAAGCCCGCCGAGGGCGTCCCACAGCTCGCGTGCGCAGCACCAGGCCGGCCCCGCTCGCCGCCAGGACCTCGACCTCCCGGGCGTGCCGGGCGGTGGCGCTCGCCGAAGCCGCCGGCCCAGGACAGCCCGGTGAAGTGCAGCGGGTTACCGGCCGAGTTCATCCGTCCCGGGTCCTCGGCCAGACGGATGCTGCCGCTGGCGATCCCGACGCCGGGCCGCCTCGCCACCGCGGCGAGCCGGGCGAGCGCCGTCCGGGTGCGACGAGCGCGTCGGCGTTCACCAGCGCGAGCAGCGGCGCGGTGGCCGACGCCGCGCCGGCGTTGCAGCCGCCGGCGAAGCCGAGGTTGTGGCCCGGCCGCAGCAGGGTGACCCCCGGGCGGCCGCTCGAGGCGGTCCGGCGCGCCGGTGGTGCACCCGTTGTCGACGAGCACGACGTCGACGGACGACGCCCTCGCTGGCCAGCAGCGCCTCGACGCAGCGCTCGACCCAGGGCTCGTCGCCGTAGGCCAGGACGACCGCGGTGACCCGGGCGTCACTCACGCCGCGCGCAGCACCTCGAGCTCCTGGCGCAGCAGCGCCACCTCCTCGGCCAGCGACCGGGTCTCGTCCTCCAGCCGGCTGGTCTCGAAGCTCAGCTGCAGGCAGACGAGCAGGAGCACGAGCCCGGCGACGAAGAACAGCAGGTTCGCCGGCACGGCGATCCCGACGGCGTCCGGACGGCGGCGGACAGCAGGGACGGGCGGGCGGCGAGCACGACGATGCCCAGGCCGACCGCCAGCCAGATGACGGCGTACTTCTCCGTCAGCTGCCGGCGCCGCAGCAGCTCGACGATGAGCCCCATCGCCACCAGCGCGCCGACCAGCGCCAGGCCGTAACCCTCCTTCACGGCGACACCGCTCTCCTCGAGGACTCCTCGGCCGACGAGCTCGTGGCGGGTCCGGGCGTACGCCAGCGCCAGCGCCAGCACCGCCCGGCCCAGGTAGAGCGAGGCCTTGAGCGGGGACTGGCTGGGCGTCCCCGCGGCCCGGACGCGCATCTCGCACGGGCAGCTGGCGGACGACGAGACCGGCGCGCAGCGCCATCACCAGCGACTCGACCGTGTCGCCCAGGTACTCGGCCGGGTAGTGGCGGGCGAACAGCAGCACCGCCCGGCGGTCGACCGCGCGCAGCCCGGACGTCGTGTCGGTCAGCCGGGTGCCGGCGCTGCGCGACAGCACCCCGGCCAGCAGCCGCATGGCGACCCGTCGGGGACCGCGGACCCGGTAGGTGCCGACGCCGGCGAAGCGCGCGCCGATGACGATGTCGGCCTCCGCCAGCGTCGGCGACCAGGGCCGGGACCGGCGCGGGGTCGTGCTGGCCGTCGGCGTCGACCTGCACGACGACGTCGTAGCCGTGCCGTTCGGCGTACAGGTAGCCGGTGCGCATCGCCCCGCCGACGCCCGAGGTTGAACGGCAGCGCCAGCACGACTGCTCCGGCCTCGCGGGCGCGTCGGCGGTGCGGTCCGCCGACCCGTCGTCGACGACGACGACGTCGGCGTCCGGGCACCTCGACGTGCACCGCGCGGACGACCTCGGCGACCGAGCCCTGCTCGTTGTAGCGCCGGCACCACGACCAGCACGCGGGGAGGGCGGCGTGGACGGCAGCACCGTCGGTCAGCGTACGTCGGCGGAGGCCGTCCCTCAGCGCGGGCAGCGCGAGCGTCCAGCCAGGCGGCCGAGCGCTCCGCGCGTCAGGGTCGCCAGCACGTGCGCCCGGGCCCGCCGCGCCGAGCGCGCGGCCGGACGCCGGGATCGTCGGCGAACCCGCGCAGCGCCATCGGCGGCGGCGTCGACGTCCGGCTCGGCCCAGGTGCCGTCCGCCGGGTAGACGGGGTCGGGCCCGACGCGGACCGGCCGCCACGGCAGCAGCACCGACGTCTCGGCGGTCATGAACGTCCAGGTTGCCGGAGTAGCCCGTGGCGACGACCGGCTTGCCCGCCGCCATCGCCTGCGCGAGCGTCAGCCCGTAGCCCTCGGCGCGGTGCAGCGAGACGTAGCAGTCGATGTCGACGAAGAGGGCGTCGACGACCTCGCGCGGCCAGAAGGCGTCGACGAGCAGGACGTCGGGCCGGCCGGTGGCCAGGCGCTGCACGTCGCGCCCAGACGTGCGGGCTGCTCGCGGCGTGGACGCGCCTTGAGCAGCAGCCGCACCTCGGGCCCGGGGTCGGGGAAGGCGCGCAGGTAGGCCCGCAGCACCGCCGCCGGGTTCTTGCGCTCGCCGCTGCTGGCGAGGTCGAACTGGTAGGCGAACAGGTACTCGTCGCCCAGCCCCAGCCGGGCCCGCAGCGCGCCGGGCGGCGTGGTCGGGGGCGTCGACGGCGAGGGGGACGACCCGGACCGGCTTGCGGGTGACCGCGGCGAAGGCCTCCCGCACGAACGTCGCTGGTGGTCCACACCTCGTCGACGAACGGGACGGCGAGCCGCTGCGCGAGCGGGACCTGGGGCAGCTCGTAGTGCACGACCGTCGCCCGGAAGCGACGGGGCGGGAACAGCCGCGGCAGCTGGGCGACCGCCGTCGGGACGTGGCCGGACTGCACGAGGCCGACGGTCGCCCCGTGCACCCGGGTTCCGGCCGGCTCGGCAGGCGCCCCGCCGGTCACCGACACCTGGAAGGGCGCGACCTCGCGCCCGGCGTCGGTCAGGCCCTGCGCGAGCAGCGTCCCGACCTGGCCCATGGACAGGCCCGAGCCCGGCGCGTAGCCGAGGAAGTTGACGCCCGGGCCGGGCACCGTGCGCTGCCGCGCGCGCGACCGGCACGGCGCCCGCGGCCGTCCGGACGGTCGTGGCGAGCAGGTCGCGACGCGCCCGCCAACGGTCGTACTCCCCGGTCCCGGCAGGCGATGGCGGCTCAGCCGGCACCGGCGGCGCTCATCACGGTCTGGTCCGGCTCGTCCTCGTGCACGTACCAGGCGTCGACGCTCGACCACTCGGCCAGGACCCGGCGGTAGCCGCGCGGGCAGCAGGAGGCCGTCGAGCTCCTGCCAGCCGGCCCGGCACGTGGTTGTGCTCGACCGACAGCAGCCGGACGTGGTGGGCTGCCCACGGCCAGGCGCCCAGGATCTCGGGCTCGGAGCCCTCGGTGTCGATGCTCACGTAGTCCACGACGGCGGGGGCACCGGCCCGCTCGAGGGCCTCTGCGGGCGTGATCGGTCGTGACGGCGAGCGTGCCCGCCGTCGGTGACCGCGGAGCGCTCCGCAGAGTCCGTCAGGTGGACAGTCTGGCCGGACTCGGCGCCGACCGCGTGCTCGAGCAGCACCGCGCGGGGCCGGCCCAGGGCGCGCGACCGCCGCCGCCGAGGTGGGGTTCGGCTCGCAGAGCGGCCGCGCCAGCCGAAGCCGGTCTCGAGCAGGTGGGTGTTGCTCAGGTAGAGGCCGTCGCCGGCGCCCACCTCGACGAAGAAGCCGCCCTCGAGGTGTCCGGTGGCGCGCAGCACCCAGACGTCCTGGAGGAACTGCGACCGCGGGGTCAGCCCGCGCTCGGCCAGCTGCAGCGCCTCGGCCACGAGCCCGGACCAGGCCGGCGGGACGACGTCGTGGACACCGGGCGCCTGCCCGAGCGCGCGCTGCAGGACGCCGTGCAGGCGGAACACGTCCTCCTGCCCCATCCCGCGCAGGCCGCGCGACTCGGCGGGCACGGGAGGACGTCGAGGCCGCCGCGCCAGGCCAGGGCGTGCAGGCGCTCGAGGGCGCGGGAGAGGGTGGGCATGTCGTCCTCGGTCGTGGGCGGCGAAGCGTCAGGCTAGTGGCGCTGCTCACCGGGGAGGCAGCGGCAGGCGCGGCGGTCGGCCGCGCCAGCCGTCGGCCAGGCCCTGGCAGAACAGCCGCGCCCGCGGCGCCCGCGGCGGCTCGAAGGCCAGGACGGTGAGCAGCCAGTACGAGCAGCAGGGCGAGGTTGGTCAGCGCCCAGCGCGGCTCGGTGGCGAGCCGCTCCCGCGCCAGCCGCGCGCCGTTCGGCGCCCCGCTGTAGAGCCGCCACGACGGGTGGTGGCTGGCCCGCACGCCGACGCCGAGCACGCGGTGCCAGCGCGTCTCGCCGAGCCGGTGCGCCAGGTGCAGCGACCGGTCCTGCAGCAGCCGGTAGCCCGCGTCGCGCAGCCGCAGGCACAGTCGAGGTCGACGGCATCGACGAAGAAGTCCTCCCGGAACGGGCCCACCCGCTCCAGCGCTCACCGGCGCAGCAGCAGGCCGCTGGTGATGCCGACGGTCAGCGTCGGCCACGACCGGGCGGCGGGCGGTGCGCGGGTCGAGGTAGCGCCGCTCGTCGGCGTCCCAGGGCGCGGGCGCCGCGGCGCCGACGTGGGGTTCTGCAGGTGCGCGAGCAGTGCGGGCGACCAGTCCGTCGGGCAGCCGGCTGTCCTGGTCCAGCAGCAGCACCGCCGTCGGTCTGTCGGGGCAGGCGGGCGAGCCCGAGGTTGAGCGCCGCGGCCAGCCCCCGGTTCGTCCCCGGGCGGTGCCGCAGCACGCCGTCGGGCGGCTCGCTGTGTCGGCTCGCCCGCCGGCGTGTTGTCGACGACGACGACGGCGTCGCACTCGCGGACTGCGTCGGCGAGCAGCGTCCAGAACGGCCTCCGCGGCGGGCGGAACCAGGTGACGACCGCCGTCACGTGCAGCCCCGTCCTCACACCCGACCCACGATCTGCAGGCCCTTGAGGACCAGGTCGCTCCCCCGCGTCTGCCGGTGCGCCGCGCCGGTCACCGCGTAGCCGCAGCCGGCCGCGGGAGCGAGCCCTGCGCGGCGAGGAAGCGGACCAGCTCGGCCTTCGCGTCGGCGTGCAGCACGTCCCCGTGCGTCCGCAGCAGCTCGCGGTCCTGCCGCCCGTGCGCCCCCGCGCCGCCGGGCGTCAGCTGCCGCCGGACCCGACCGGCCACCCGCGACACCGGCCCGCGTCCCATCCCGACGGCGTTGCGCGCGTGCTGCCGGTAGTGGACGACCACCTCGGGGTCGTAGACGACGGTCCCCGTCCCGGTGGCCACGAGGTACAGCCACGCGTCGTGCATGACCGCGTCTGCAGGCCAGCGTCCCGCGCAGCAGCGCCCTGAGCTCGCCGGTTGACAACGATGGTGCAGCCGGTGGCGATGTTCTGCACGAGGGCGTTCCCGAAGGAGGGTCCCCGCCGGGGCAGCGCGTGCGGGTAGAGCGGCGCCAGGTGCTCGTCGGTCACGAGGACCCGGGCGCAGTACAGCGCCGGGCCGTCGACCATCGCCAGCGCCGCCGCGGCCCGGGAGAGCTTCTCCGGCAGCCACACGTCGTCCTGGTCGGCCAGTGCCCAGAGGTCGACGTCGTCGCAGGAGTCCTCGAGCAGGCGGAAGAAGGCGTCCGGGAGGCCGAGGTTCGCGCCGACCACGGGCTCGACCCCGAGCGAGCGCAGGAGCGGGACGGTGCCGTCGCGGGAGCCGTCGTCGCGGACGGTCAGCAGCACCTCGACGTCGGTCTGCGCGAGGATGCTCTCCACCTGCTCCCGCAGGTACCGCTGCCCCTCGAAGGTCGACAGCAGGACCTCGACGCGCGGCACCTGACCAGCCTAGGAGTCCCCCTGCCACGCGTCGTCCACGTCATCGCCCGGATGAACGTCGGCGGCCCGGCCGAGCTGGTGGTGCAGCTGCTCCGCGGCCTGCCCGACCAGGCGCTGCTGACCGGAGACGTCGAGGACGGCGAGGCCGACCACCTGGCGCTGCGCGCGCCGGGCACCCCGCACACCCGGGTGCCTGGGCTCGGCCGCAGCCCGCGGCCCGGCGACGACCTGCGGGCCCTCGGGCTTCCTCGTGCGCGAGCTGCGGCGCCGGCGACCGGACGTCGTGCACACCCACACGGCGAAGGCGGGCGACGCTCGGGCGGCGTCGCGGCCCGCGCGGCGCGGGTGCCGCACGTCGTCCACACGTTCCACGGGCACCTGCTGCACGGCTACTTCTCCCCCGCCGTCACCGCGGCGGTGGTGCTCACCGAGCGGGTCCTGGCCCGGCGCACCGACCGCCTGGTGGCCGTCGGGGAGCAGGTGCGCGACGACCTGCTGGCCGCGCGGCATCGGTCGGCCCGGGCAGTACGTCGTCGATCCCGCCGGGCGTGGCGCTGGACGTGCCGGACCGCGCCGACGGCGCAGGCACGGCGCTCGGCGTGAGCGGACCGGTGGTCTCCGTCGTCGGCCGGCTGATCGGCATCAAGCGGCCGGACCGGCTGCTCGAGGTCGCCCGCCTGCTGCCGGACGTGACCTTCCTGGTCGCCGGGCGAGGGTCCGCTGCTGCGAGCGGACCCGCGCGAGCGCCCCCGGCAACGTCCGGTTCCTCGGGCTGGCGGGCCGACGTCGAGACCGTGCACGCCGCGGCCGACGTCGCCCTGCTGACCAGCGACAACGAGGGCATGCCGGTCACCCTGGTCGAGGCAGCGCTGTGCGGGACGCCGGCGGTCGCCACCGACGTCGGGAGCGCCCGCGAGGTCGTCGTCGGTGAGGTCACCGCGCCGGACCCGGCCGCGCTCGCCGCCGCCGTCCGCCGGGTGCTGGCGCAGGACCTGGGAGCCCGGGCCCAGGAGCACGCGCAGGAACGTTTCGGCGTGGCCCGGATGCTGCAGGCGCACGCGGACCTGTACGCGCGACTAGCCTGACCGCCGTGCGCGCCCTCATCACCGGCGGGGCCGGCTTCATCGGCTCCCACCTCGCCGACGCCCTGCTCGCCCGCGGCGACTCCGTGATCCTGCTCGACAACCTGTCCACGGGGCGGCTGGAGAACATCGAGCACCTGCGGACGCGCGACGACGTCGAGTTCGTCCTCGGCAGCATCCTCAACGCCGACCTCATGGACGACGTGATGAGCCGCGGTCGACGTCTGCTTCCACCTCGCGGCCGCCGTCGGGGTGCAGCTCATCGTCGACAAGCCGCTGGAGAGCCTGGCGACGAACATCCGCGGCAGCGAGATCGTCTTCGAGAAGGCCCACAAGCACGGCGACGAAGGTGCTGGTCACGAGCACCAGCGAGATCTACGGCAAGAACACCAGCGACAAGCTCGGCGAGGAGGACGACCGCATCCTCGGGATCGCCGCTCAAGAGCCGCTGGTCCTACAGCGAGGCCAAGGCGATCGAGGAGATCCTGGCCTACACCTACTGGCGCCAGAAGGGCCTGCCGACCGTCATCGTGCGGCTGTTCAACACTGTCGGTCCGCGCCAGACCGGCCACTACGGCATGGTCATCCCCCGCTTCGTCAGCCAGGCGGTCAAGGGCGAGCCGATCACGGTCTACGGCGACGGCAGCCAGACCCGCTGCTTCTGCTACGTCGGCGACGTCGTCGACCGGCCTGCTCGCGCTCATGGACCACCCCGACGCCAGCGGCCGCGCCTACAACCTCGGCGGCGCCGAGGAGGTCTCCATCGAGGAGCTCGCGCGAGCGGGTCCTCGAGGCCACCGGCTCGGGCAGCGAGCATCCGCTTCATCCCCTACGACGAGGCCTACGAGGAGGGGTTCGAGGACATGCAGCGGCGCGTCCCGGACACCACCCGAGCCCAGCAGGCCATCGGCTTTCCGCCAGACGGTCGACCTCGACGGGATCCTGCGCGATGGTCGTCGCGGACCAGCGCCGATGAGCAAGGCCGACTGGGTCCAGGCCGTGAGGCGGGTCGACAAGCCGTGGGGCCACGAGGAGTGGTTCGCCCTCGTCGACGGCAAGTTCTGCGGCAAGGCGATCCACGTCCGGGACGGCCACTCGCTGTCCCTGCAGTACCACGAGCGCAAGGAGGAGACGATCGCCGTGCAGTCGGGCTGCTCCGGGTCGAGATCGGCCCGCACGAGTCGTCCCTCGAGGAGTTCGAGCTGCTGCCCGGCGAGGCGATCCATCTCACGCCCGGCACCCGCCACCGGGTGACCGCCGTCGGCGACACCGTGATGCTCGAGGCCAGCACCACCGAGGTCACCGACGTCGTGCGGCTGGAGGACCGCTACGGGCGGCAGGGCACCTCGCGCCGGATGACCTGATGGAGCTCCACTGGCCGGCGTACGCCGCCGCCTTCCTGGCGCCGCTGGCGCTGGCCTGGGTGCTGACGCCGGTCATGCTCCGGCTGGCCCTGCGCCGCCGGATCCTCGACGGGCCCACCGAGGAGGCCCGCAAGGCCCAGCAGGCGGCCATCCCGTACCTCGGCGGCGTCGCCATCGTCGCGGGCTTCTCCGCCCTGGTGCTCACCGCCGCGGCGGTGGACCGCAGCAGCAGCGTCCTGGTGCAGCTCGCCGTCCTGCTCGGCACGGGCCTGGTGCTGGCCCTCATGGGCCTGCTCGACGACCTTCGCGGCGGCATCAGCGCCAAGCTGCGCCTGCTCGTCGAGGTCGGGCGCCGGCGTCGCCGTCTACGCGAACGGCTCGGGCGCCGACCTGCGGCGGCCCCGCCTGGCTCGACGTCGTGACCACGGTCGTCTGGGTCGTCGGCATCACCAACGCCTTCAACCTGCTCGACAACATGGACGGGCTGTCCGCCGGCGTCGCGAGCATCGCCGGGCTGTCCTTCGCCCTGGTCGCCGCGCTCAACGGGCAGTACCTCGTCGCCGCCCTGGCCGCCGGCGTGGCCGGCTGCGCCACCGGCTTCCTGCGGCACAACTTCCACCCGGCCAGGATCTACATGGGCGACGCCGGTTCGCTGTTCCTCGGCTACCTGCTGGCCGTCCTCGGTCTGGAGCTCCAGCTGGAGGACACCCCGCGGGCGGTCGCGCTGTTCGTGCCGCTGCTGGTGCTCGGGGTGCCCGCTGTTCGACACCACACTGGTGACCGTCCAGCGTCTGCTCCACGGCCGCAGCCCCGCCCAGGGCGGTCGTGACCACGCGAGCCACCGCCTGGTCTGGGTGGGCGTCCCGGTGCCCGTCGCCGTCTGCCTGCTCTACGCCGCCGGCGGTCGCCCTCGGGTGGCTGGCGGTGCTGCTGGCCCGCCTGGACACCGTCAGCGGGCTGCTGCTGGTGGGGTTCGTCCTCACCGTCGGCACGTTCCTCATGGGCCTGCTGAGCGCCGTGCCGGTCTACGACAACAGCAAGCAGCGCCAGGTGATGCTGCGAGTCGTCCGCGACCACGAGCCCGAGGAACGCGCAGGCTGAACCGCCGGGACGGTCGCCCAGGTCAGCGGTGCAGCCGCCGGTTGCTCCATCTGGCCAGCGGCTGCTCGATCACCGTGAACGACATCGCGGCCGCCGCGAACGCGAACGACACCTCGAGCAGCAGCACGACGGCGAGCGGCAGGTCGTCGCGCCGCTCGAAGGCCTTGAAGAACACGTAGTGCCACAGGTAGAGCGAGTAGGAGATACGCCCGACGAAGGAGAACGGCGGCGACGCGAGCAGCACGGAGACCGGCCCGCCCGCACCGCACAGCAGGCTGCCGACGAGCGCCGCAGCGGACACGACCGCGACCGGAACCGCGTACTCGAGCCGCACCGGGGCGATGAGGCAGCTGTAGGCGTACAGGCCCAGCAGGAGCAGCAGCGCGGCCTCCGGCACCCCGCGCACGGCGAGCAGCCGGCGCCGCCACGACAGCGCGAAGGCCAGCGAGCACCCGAGCAGCAGTCCGCCGCCGCGCGCGTCGAGCCGGAAGTCGTCGGTGGCCAGGCCGGTCCCCTGCTTGAGCACGTACAGGGCGTGGAAGCAGTACGCCGTGGCCGCCAGGCAGAGCCCGGCGAGCGCTGGGCGCGGGACGCGCAGCGCGAGCAGAGCGACGAGCAGCAGCGGCCACACCAGGTAGAACTGCGCCTCCTGCCCCAGCGACCACGTGTGGTCCAGGGGGCTGATCGAGACGCGGTCGACGGTGAGCGCGAGGTTGGACCTGAACTCGGCCGCCAGCAGCGCCCGGGGCAGGTAGTCCTCCCCCACGAGGTCACGGCCCAGGGGGACGAGCGCGACGAGCATGAACAGCAGCGGCGGGGCGATCCGCAGGAAGCGGCGGCCCCAGAACCTCGGGATGCTCACGTCGCCGTACCGGTCGTGCTCGGCCAGCAGCAGGGTGGTGATCAGGTAGCCCGACACCACGAAGAAGACGTCGACGCCCACGGCCCCGGGGAACGACGACGACGGGAACGCGTGGATGGTCAGCACGGTCAGCACGGCGATCGCCCGGACGCCGTCGAGCGCGTCGACCCGGCGGCCGGCGGTGAGGCGCTCGGCCGGTGGCTGGACGGCCGTGCGCAGCATCACGACAGGTAGCCGCGCAGCAGAGCGGTCGCCTCGGTGATCCGTCGGACGTCGACCCACTCGTCGCGGGTGTGCGCCAGGTTCGGGTCGCCGGGGCCGTAGTTGACGGCGGGGATGCCCAGGGCGGCGAAGCGGGCGACATCGGTCCAGCCGTACTTGGCCACCGGCGTCACGCCGACGGCGCGGACGAAGTGCTCCGCCGCGGGCGCCGACAGCCCCGGCAGGGCTCCCGGAGAGGTGTCGGTGAGGACGCACTCGTAGGGCGCGAGCACCTCGCGCACGTGCGCCAGGGCCTGCTCCTCGGTGCGGTCGGGGGCGAACCGGAAGTTGACCGTGACCGTGCAGGCGTCGGGCACGACGTTGCCCGCGACACCTCCCTCGATCTTCACGGCCGACAGCCCCTCGCGGTAGACGCACCCGTCGATGTCGACGTCACGCGGCACGTACCGCACCAGCTGCACCAGCAGAGGGGCCGCGGCGTGGATCGCGTTCTCCCCGAGCCACGAGCGGGCGCTGTGGGCGCGCAGGCCGGGCACGGTGACCTGCACCCGCAGCGTGCCCTGGCACCCGGCCTCGACCTGACCGCTGGTCGGCTCCATGAGCACCGCGAGGTCGGCGTCGAGCCAGTCGCGGTGGCTCTCCACGAGCCGCTTGAGGCCGTTCCTGGCCGCCTCGACCTCCTCGTTGTCGTAGAGCACGTACGTGACGTCCGAGGCGGGCTCGGTCAGGGTCGCGGCGAGGTGCAGCAGCACGGCGTCGCCGGCCTTCATGTCACTGGTGCCGCAGCCGTACATCCGGTCGCCCTCGCGGCGGGAGGGCAGGTTGTCGGCGATCGGCACGGTGTCCAGGTGTCCGGCCAGCAGCACGCGGCGACCCCTGCCGAGCTGCGTGCGGGCCACGACGGCGTCGCCGTCCCGGTCGACGGACAGGTGCGGCAGCGCCCGCAGGGCCTGCTCCACGAGGTCGGCGAGGTGGCCCTCCTGGCCGGACACGCTGGGGACGTCGACGAGCGCCGCGGTGAGAGCGACGGGGTCCGCGTGCAGGTCGAGCGCCATCCCCGCAGTCTTCCCTAGGCTGCAGGCCCATGAGCACCCGCACCGCCTCCGGCGTCGGCCTGGCCACCACCACCACCGCGGACGGGCAGGTGCTCGACACCTGGTACCCCGCGCCGCAGCTGGGCGAGGGCGCCGCCGCCCCCGACGGCCTGCAGGCGCTGGCCGGGCCGGACGAGGCGCGCGGTGTCCGCCGGGAGGTCGTCACCCGCACGATCGACCTCGACGCCGCCCCCGCCGACGCCTGCGACGCCTATCTGCGCCTGCACCTGCTGTCGTCGCGCCTGGTCGCCCCGCACGGGCTGGACCTCACCGGGGTGTTCGGCCTGCTGGCCAACGTGGTCTGGACGAGTGCGGGACCGTGCGCTGTCGAGGGCTTCGAGGCCACCCGCCTGCGGCTGCTCGCGCGCGGGCCGGTGCTGGTGCACAGCGTCGACAAGTTCCCCAGGATGGTCGACTACGTGCTGCCCTCCGGCGTCCGCATCGCCGACGCCGACCGCGTCCGCCTCGGGGCGCACCTGGCCACCGGGACCACCGTGATGCACGAGGGCTTCGTGAACTTCAACGCCGGAACGCTCGGCACGTCGATGGTCGAGGGCCGGATCAGCGCCGGGGTGGTGGTCGACGACGGCAGCGACGTCGGGGGTGGCGCCTCGATCATGGGCACGCTCTCGGGCGGCGGCAGCGAGGTGATCCGGATCGGCAAGCGCTGCCTGATCGGCGCCAACGGCGGCACCGGCATCAGCCTCGGCGACGACTGCGTCGTCGAGGCCGGCACCTACGTCACCGGCGGCACCAAGGTCACTCTCGAGGACGGTCGGGTGGTCAAGGGACGCGACCTGTCCGGGTCGACCGGACTGCTGTTCCTGCGCGACTCGGTCTCCGGGGCCATCCTCGCCCGGCCCCGGGCCGGCAAGAAGGTGGAGCTCAACGCGGCCCTGCACGCCAACTAGCGGCGCGCAGGCACCACGGTCAGAGCAGGGCGAGCCGGGACACGGCGGCGTCGATCCGCTCGTCCGTCGCCGTCAGGGCCACCCGCACGTGGCGGGCTCCCGCCGCCCCGTAGAACTCCCCCGGCGCCACGAGCACCCCCACGTCGGCCAGCGCCGCCACGGTGTCCCAGCACGGCTCGTCGCGGGTGCACCACAGGTACAGGCCGGCCTGGGAGTGCTCGATCCGGAAGCCGGCGCCCTCGAGGGCGGACCGCAGCCGGGTGCGGCGGGCCGCGTAGCGGGCCTTCTGCGCAGCGACGTGGTCGTCGTCGGAGAGGGCGGCGACGACGGCGGCCTGCACGGGACCCGGCACGAGCAGGCCGATGTGCTTGCGCGCCTCGGTGACGGCGGCAACGGCGGTTGCGTCCCCGACGGCGAACCCCGCGCGGTAGCCCGCCAGGTTGCTGCGCTTGGACAGCGAGTGCAGCGCCAGCAGACCGTCGACGGAGCCGCCCGCCACGCTCGGGTGCAGCACCGAGACCGGCTCGGCGTCCCAGCCCAGCTCGAGGTAGCACTCGTCGCTGACGACCAGCACGTCATGGGCCCGCGCCCAGGCGACCACCCCGGCCAGCTCCTGCGCGGGCTGGACCCGGCCCGTGGGGTTGCTCGGGGAGTTCAGCCACACCAGACCGACCCGGGCGGGGTCGTGGGCGGTGGGGTCGTCGGTGGGCACCGGCACGCAGCCGGCCAGCCGCGCGCCGACGTCGTAGGTGGGGTAGGCCAGCGACGGGAGGAGCACCTGGCAGCCGGGGGTCAGCCCGAGCAGCATCGGCAGGAGCGAGACCAGCTCCTTGCTGCCGATGCTCGGCACGACGTGCTCCGGCCCGACATCGGCGCCCAGCCGGTCCCGCGACCAGGCCACCAGCGCGGACCGCAGCGCCGGCGTCCCGATCGTCAGGGGGTACCCGGGGTCGTCCGAGGCCGCGCGCAGAGCGTCCTGCACGACGTCGGGCGTCGGGTCGACCGGCGTGCCGATCGACAGGTCGACGATGCCCCCGGCATGCAGCCTGGCGCGTTCGGCAGAGGGGGCGAGCCGGTCCCAGGGGAAGGCCGGCAGTGCGGCGCGCGCGGCCCAACCGGGACGCCCGCTCACCGGGACTAGTGCCCTTCGGTGTTCTTGCCGAGCGGGACCGCCATCACCACGGGGTGGTCGAGGTCGACGGGGCCGACCTTGCTCGCGCCCCCGGGGCTGCCGATCGAGGTGGTCTCGGTGAAGAAGTCGACGTTCGCGCGGTAGTAGTCCTTCCACTGCGCCGGGGTGTCGTCCTCGTAGAAGATCGCCTCGACGGGGCAGACCGGCTCGCAGGCACCGCAGTCGACGCACTCGTCCGGGTGGATGTAGAGCGAGCGCTTGCCCTCGTAGATGCAGTCGACCGGGCACTCCTCGATGCAGGCCTTGTCCTTGAGGTCCACGCAGGGCTCGGCGATCACGTACGTCACGGTGGAAGGTCCTCTCCAGACACGGGTGCTGACGCCTAGTGTCGCTGATGTGAGCGCCGACGAGCCAGCCGGGGTGCGCTACGTCAGGAACGTCACTCCCGACGACGTCGGGGTGCGGGTCTCCCTGCGCCGCCGGCTCGCCGAGGGCGGCCTCGGTGACGTGCTCGGCGTCCTCGAGACGTGGTCGGGTGGCGTCCTGCGGGTACGCCGTCGCGACGACGCCGTCGTCGAGGTCGACGAGGCGGACGTCCTCGCGATCAAGAAGGTGCCCCCGGCGCCGCCGCGGCGCGGCCGGTGAGCACGCGCGACCGGTTCGCCGAGGTGGTCCGCAGCGAGCCGCTCGACCTCGGGCTGGCCTGCCTACTGGTCGGCGGCGAGGTGGAGCCCGACCTCGACGTCGACCTCCCCCTTGCCCTGCTCGACGCCTACGCGGCCGCCGCTCGGGCACACATCCCTGCCGGCGCCCGGGCCGCGCAGGTGGCCGAGGGGCTGCGACGGGCCCTGGGAGAGGAGGCCGGCTTCGCCGGGAGCGCCGAGGACTACACCGACCTGCGCAGCTCGCTGCTGCACGAGGTGCTCCTGCGACGTCGCGGACTGCCGCTGACGCTGTCGGTGGTGTGGACCGAGGTGGCCGTCCGGCTCGACCTGCCCGCCTACCTGGTGGCCCTGCCCGGTCACGTCCTGGTGGGGCTGGGCGATCCCGACGACGACCATGTGCTCGTCGACCCGTTCTCGGGCGGCCGGCCCGTGCAGGCCGCCGACCTGGACGCCCGCATGACGGCCGCGACCGGCCACGGGCCGGCCGCGCAGGACCTGCGCCCCGCACCCGCCGACGCGGTGCTGCTGCGGCTGCTCAACAACGTTCGGGCGCTCACCACCCGCCAGGACCGGCTGCTCGAGAGCGTCCGCACCCGGCTGTGGGCCGCGGAGCTCTCGCTGCTCCTGCCCCGCCATCCGGTGGGCCTGCGGCGCGAGCGGGGTGAGCTGCTGGTGCGCCTCGGGCAGCACCAGCGCGGGGCCGCCGAGCTCGAGGCCTTCGCCGACGCGGTGCAGGAGGCAGACCCGCTGCAGGCCCAGCAGGCCCGCCGGGAGGCGGGACTGGCCCGCAGCCGCCTCAACTGACGGCGCCTTCGCCGACACGTGGGGGGCCCGCACGGACGACCGGGACGTCGCGCAGCGCCTGGCCGACGCCGTCACGCAGACCACGGTCGGCTGAACCCCCGTAGCCTGCTGTCCGTGCTGCACCTCCACGACACCCGCACCCGACAGCTCGAGCAGATCGTCCCGTCGACCCCGGGCCTGCTCACCGTCTACGCGTGCGGCCCCACGGTCTACCGGTACGCCCACGTGGGGAACCTGCGCACCTTCCTGCTCACCGACCTGATCCGGCGCACCGCCGAGCAGCACGGCCTGCGGGTCAGGCTCGTGCAGAACATCACCGACGTCGGGCACATGCAGGACGACTCCGGCATCGACGACGGCGGCGAGGACAAGCTGCTCGCCCAGGCCAAGCTCGAGGACAGGAGCCCGTTCGCCGTCGCCCGCTTCTACGAGGAGGCGTTCCACCGCGACCTGCGGGCCCTGAACGTGCACCCGGCCGACTCCTACCCGCGGGCGTCGGAGTGGATCGACAGCATGATCGCCCTGATCGAGACCCTGGTGGAGCGCGGCAACGCCTACGTGGGTTCCGACGGCACCGTCTACTTCGCCTCGCAGAGCTTCGAGGGGTACGGCGCCATCAGCGGTAACCGCCTGGAGGACCTGCGATCGGGGCACGGCGCCACCGGCGAGTCGACCGCCACCAGCGCCAAGCGCTTCCACGCCGACTGGGCGCTGTGGAAGAAGGCCGGCGAGAACCGCGAGATGACCTGGGACAGCCCCTGGGGCCGCGGCTTCCCCGGTTGGCACATCGAGTGCTCGGCCATGTCGGTCGACCTGCTCGGCGACACCATCGACGTGCACACGGGAGGCATCGACCTGCGCTTCCCGCACCACGAGGACGAGCGGGCCCAGAGCAACAGCGCCGCCGGCACGGAGGTGGTCCGGCACTGGGTGCATGGCGAGCACCTGCTGTTCGAGGGCCGCAAGATGGCGAAGTCGACCGGCAACGTCGTCCTGGTCTCCGACGTCGTCGACCGTGGCCACGACGCCCTGGCCCTGCGACTGGCGTTCCTCAGCAGCCGGTACCGGCAGCAGGCGAACCTGTCGTGGGACGCGATCGCCGCCGCCGACAGCACCCTTGCCCGCTGGCGCCGCGCCGTCGCCGACTGGGCCGAGGAGCCGAGCCGGGCGATGGACGCCGGCTACCGGGCAGAGATCCTCGCGGCCTTCGACGACGACCTCGACACCCCCAAGGCCCTGCAGGCGCTGCGCAGGCTGGAGAAGGACGACGACGTCGCGGCGGGGGCCAAGTTCGAGACCTTCGCCTGGGCCGACCGCCTCCTGGGTCTGGACCTCGCCCGGGAGGTCGGCCGGCCCAGGCCGGTCGCGGTCCTGCCCGAGGGCGCCCAGTCCCTGCTGGACGCCCGGGCGCAGGCGCGGACCGACAGGGACTTCGCGGCCAGCGACCGGCTGCGCGACGAGCTCGCGGCCCTCGGCGTCGTGGTCAAGGACACCAAGGCCGGCCAGGAGTGGACGCCGGCCCCCTAGCCCGATCCGTGACGCTCGCCGTCAGGACGACGGCGGCGGTCCGCAGATGAAGTTGGGCTCGGGCTGGTAGCGGGTGCTGAAGCGCTCGCGCTTGACCTCGCGCCCGCCCTGGCGGAACACCCGGGTGACGACGACGTCGAACCCCTCGTGGCCGCTGGCCGGGGTGCAGTCCTCGCGGGTGATGTACTTCTTCTCGAACGGTCGCACCCGGGTGCGCGGGCCCTTGAGCGCCTCCACCTCGTAGCGCTTGGTGCCCCAGAACGTGACCGTCACCGACGTCCCGGTGGTGGAGGTGGTCACCAGGACGCCCTTGCCGGAGTCGTTGCGCCACTTCAGGTCGACCTCGGGGAAGAAGACCGTGGCCTCCCGCCCCTCGGGGTAGCGGGTGATGTAGTAGCTGTGCGCCTTGTGGGCGACGTCCTCGAGCCCGCTGAAGAACACCGCGTTGAACATGGTGGTGGCGAACTGGCTGACGCCGCCACCGAAGTCCTTGACGAACTCGCCGTCGAGGATCTGCGGGGCGGAGACGAACCCCTTGGCCTCCGTGCGCCGCCCGACCTCGCCGTTGAGGCTGAACGTCTCGCCCGGCAGCACCAGGGTGTCGTCGACGAGCTGGGCGATCCGGCGGATGTTGGTGACCCGGGGGGCGCAGCACGGGAAGCGCGTCGTGAAGGTGCCGATCACCTCGGTGACGCCGAGCGCCTGCGCCTTCGCCGTCGTCAGCGAGGGCTGGGCCTCGGTCAGCGCCAGCGAGGCGGTACGCGGGGCCGGCAGCGCGAGCGCGGGCAGGACCGCGGCCGCGAGGGCGTCGGCGTCCAGGACCAGGCCGGTGACCGACGGCACGACCTGCGGGCGGCCGTTCCGCAGCCGGACGGTCGCCTCGACGGGCGGACGCTCCACCGCATCGGCCCTGGCCCCGAGGGCCGTGCGCAGCGCCGGGCCGGACAGCGTCGGCACCAGGGCACCGGACGCGTCGACGTCGAAGGTGAGGGCGGCGGCGATGTCGGCCGGCCGGACCTCGAGCGGGCGGGCGCCGAGGTCGACGACGACGGGGGCAGCGACCGCGGGGGTGGCGACCGCCGCGAGCGCGGCCTGTACGCCCTCGGTCGTGCTCGTGACCTTCTCGGTGGTGACGGGGAGCGCGATCGGGCCGTCCGCGTCGAGCCAGCCGTCCTCCACAGCCTGGACAGCGGCATCGAGGTCGACGGTGCGCCCCGTCAGCGGCGGCACCGCCACCGGACGGGCCTCGGCGAAGCGGATCGTGCCCTCCCTCGGCGCGCGGTCGACGGCCTTCTTCACCGCGCCGAGCGCCGTGCGCAGCTGCTCACGGTCGACGTCCGCGACGACGGCCACCTCGCGGCCGGCGCCCAGCAGGCCCTTGACGCGGTCGAGCGGACCCCCCGCGAGCGCCTCGTCGACGACGGCGTCCACGTCGACGGCAAGGCCCGAGGCGGCCGGCTCGAGCGTGCGGGTCACGTCGTCGGCCTGTACCGCCACCCTGGCGCTCGACACCGGCGACAGCGCGTCGCGGACCCGGGCGGTGGCCGCCGCCCGGTCCGCCCCGCCGAGGTCGACCCCCGCGACGCTGACCCCACGGGGCACCTCGCTGCCGGAGGCGACGGTGGCGACCCCGAGCAGGGCCCCGCCGGCGACGACGACACCGCCGGCGGACAGGAGCAGGACACGGGACAGCGACGGCACGGCAGCAGGCTCCTAGTCGGCCAGCGAGCGGTAGCGCCCGCCGAAGTAGAGGAGCGGCTCGGCGTCCGGGGCCGGCTCCGACAGGGCGAGGACCCGGCCCACGACGACGGTGTGGTCACCCGCCTCGGTGGTGCTCTCGACGGAGCACTCGAGGGCGGCGAGCGCTCCGGTGAGCACCGGCGCCCCGGTGACCGGACCCGGCGCGTGGTCGATGCCGTCGAACTGCGTGTCGAGGTCACGGCCCTTGCGGGCGAAGCGCCGGGACGCGCTCTCGTGGGCCGCCGACAGCACCGACACCGCGAAGGTGCCCGTGGTGAGGACGGCATCGTGGAACCGCGTGGTGTGGTCGGCGCAGAACAGGACCAGCACGGGTTCGAGCGACACCGAGGTGAACGAGTTCGCCGTCATGGCGTGCCGGCTGCCGTCGGGCAGGACCGTGGTGATGACGGTGACGCCGGTGGCGAACCGACCCACCACACGACGGTGCACCAGCGGGTCGACGACGGTCTGCACCCGCCCGACTCTACGTTCCGGCGCTCGTCCGACCTGCCAGCCGGGCGTTGTCGATGACGATGGCGGCCGGCCCCTCGACGATCTTCAGGGTGCTCAGCGCCGTCTCGCCGAAGGCGTTCTTGACCGCGCTCGACAGGGCCAGGACGCCGACGACCGCGCCCCCGTGCCCCCGTAGCGGCATCGACAGGAAGGTGGCCATCGGCGCCGACTCGGCCCCACCGGGGAGGTCGTCGGGGTCCTCGACGATGCTGCCGCCGGCCTGCGCCACCCGGGCCGACAGCGCAGACGGCTCGAGGTCGACGCCGTAGGAGCCGAGCGACTCGGTGGCGGCGGTGACGAACTGCCCGTAGTGGCTGGTGGCGGTCGGCCGGCCCACCGCGACGTAGGCGGCCCGCTCCTGCGCCAGGACGACCGCGGCCAGGTCGTAGCCGACGAAACGCTGCGCGACGCCGAGCAGCGCCGCGACGGTGGCCTCCAGGCCCTGGGCGGTGGCCGCGATGGCCGTGACCGAGGCGGCGACCGAGCTCTCGAAGAGCTTGCGGTCGAGCAGGTCGCAGACCCGCGAGAGCACGTCCTCCTCGGAGAGCTCGACGCCGTCGTTGGCCAGCCGGGCCCGCCCGCCCCGGGCCGCCTGCGCCTCCAGCAGGACCTCGTCGAGCGTGCCGGCCAGCTCGGGAGCCTCGAAGTCCTTGGTGAGGTAGCGGTCGACCCCTGCCTGGCCGGCCCAGTAGCGGTCGGAGGCGGCGTCCAGCGAGGTCAGCATCACCACCGGGATGTCCGCCGTGGACCAGTCGTCCTTGAGCAGCCGGGCGGCGATGAACCCCGACACCCGGGGCATCTGCACGTCGAGCACCACGGCGTCGGGCTGGGCGGCGAAGACCTGCTGCACGGCGCCAATGCCGTCCTCGGCCGTCAGCACCTCGTGACCGGCCTTCTCCAGCACGCTGGAGACGATCCGGCGCAGGGTGGGGCTGTCGTCGGCGATCACGATGCGGGCCATCTGCTCAGCCTTCCATCCGCTACCGGCCCACGAGCCGTCGGACCGTCGAGACGAGCTGCTCCTGGTCGAACTCGTGCTTGAGCAGATAGGCCGAGCAGCCTGCCTCGAGCCCCGCCTCGCGCGCGTGGTCCTCGCCCCTGGAGGTCATGATGATGACCGGAACGTTCTCCCAGCCGGCGGTCTGCCGGATGGTGCGCGTGAGCGCGAAGCCGTCCATGCCGGGCATCTCGACGTCGGACAGCACGAGGTCGGCGGGGTCGTTGCGCAGCCTGGACGCACCGTCGAGGCCGTCGACGGCGGTCTCCACCTGGTAGCCCGCGCCCTCCAGGATCACCCGCTCGAGCTCCCGAACGCCCACGGAGTCCTCGACCACGAGCACCCGCGGCCGCCGCTGGGGCTTGGCGGCAGCGGCCCGGGGGGCCACGGACGACACCGGCAGGACCGCTCCGGTGGCGGTGCCGGCGAGCTCGCGCAGGTCGAGCAGGCAGACCACGCTGCCGTCGCCGTCGATGGTCGCCCCGGCGATGTGGGGCACCCGGCCGAGGAAGGAGCCGAGGTCCTTCACCACCAGCTCGGACTCGCCCTCGAGCCGGTCGACGGCCCAGGCCACCTGTCCCCCGCCCTGGCGCACCACGAGCGCGGCCCGAGGCTGCTCGCCCGGGGGCCTGGTCAGGCCGAGTGCCGTGCCGAGGTCGAGCAGCGGCACCGACACCCCGTGCCGCACCACGACGGTCGCCCCCGCGAAGGTGCGCACCTCGGCGTCGCGCAGCGACAGGGACTCGACCACGCCGGGCACCGGGACGGCGTACCGCTCGCCGCCGACCCTGGCCACGAGGCAGCGCAGGACCCCCAGCGTCACCGGAAGGGTCAGCACGAAGGAGGTGCCCGCACCGGCCTCGCTGTGGACCTCGACCGAGCCGCCGAGCTCCTCCACGGCGTCGCGCACGACATCGAGCCCGACCCCGCGGCCGGAGGTCTCGGTGACGGTCGACGTCGTCGAGAAGCCGGGGGCGAACAGCAGGCCGTGCAGGGGCGCTCCGGACAGGGCGCTGTCCGGGGGGAGCACCCCGAGGGCCACACCCTTGGCGCGGACCCGCTCCTCGTCGATGCCGGCGCCGTCGTCGCTGACCTCGAGCACGACGGTGCCCCCCACGCTGCGGGCCGCCACCGTGACCACTGCCTGGGCGGGCTTTCCGGCGGCCAGCCGCACCTCGGCGGGCTCACAGCCGTGGTCGACCGCGTTGATGACCAGGTGCTTGAGGGCGTCGGCCACGCCGTCGAGCACCTGCTTGTCGAGCTCGACGTCCTCGCCGGTCAGCTCGATCCGCAGGTCGCGCCCCGTGGCGACCGCGACGTCCCGGGCGATCCGGGGCAGCGGGGCGAACGCCCGGCGCACCGGGACCATGGCCAGCCCCATCGCACCGTCGCGGACCAGGCCCATGGCGCCGCGAGCCACCTCGACGAGCTCCCGCATGCCGCGCGCCTGCTCGGCGACCTCGTCGGAGGCGGCGGTCAGCCGCTGCAGGGCCAGCGCCACCTCGGGGGGCAGGGCGACGTCGGAGCGGGCGGCGGCCGAGCGCAGCACGGCGGCCCAGCGCTGCTGCTCGGCCGTCCGGGACAGCAGCGTCACGGCGGTGCGCTCCACCCGGCGCGACCCGAGGTCGGCCTCCCCGACGACGTCGAGCAGGTCGTAGACCTTTCCGGCGGCGACCCGGACGCTGTCCGAGGCGGTCCGCTGCACGGCGGGGAGGGGGGCCTTGGCCGGGGCGCCCCCTGCGCTCCCCTGCGTCAGGACGTCGTCAGCGCGGACCGGTGCGGGAGCCCTGACGTCCGGCGCTGCCGGAGGTGCTGCGGGTAGGGGCGCCGCCGGGCCGAACGCGGCGAACGCCCCGAAGGCGACCGGCTGGGCCGGGACGTGCACCGCGGTTCCGGGACGCGGCTCGGCCGGCGGGCTGGCGGGGACCGCCACGGGCTCCTGTCCGCCCACCGCGACCACGAGGGCGTCCACCAGCGGCGACAGCTCGGCGTCGGACAGCTCCCCCGCCACCGCGCGACCGATCCCGTCGCAGGAGGCCAGCAGGAGGTCGACGAGGTCGCGCCGGACGCCGAAGCGGCCGTCGCGCAGGGCCCCCAGCAGGTCCTCCAGGTGATGGGCCACCCGCAGGACGCCCTCGAGGCCGAGCATCCGGGCCGAGCCCTTGACCGTGTGGGCGTCACGGAACAGCCCGGCCACGAGCTGACGCGGACTGGCGTGGGTCTCGAGCGCGAGCAGCCCCGCCTGCAGGCTGGCCAGCCGCTCCTCGACCTCGGACCGGAAGGTCGCCAGCAGCTCCGGGTCGTCGCCCCAGCTCATGCGACGTCCGCGGCCGTCATGCTGCCGGCCTGTCAGACGACACTGCCGACCTTGAACTGGCTGATCGAGCCGCGCAGCTCGGCGGCGAGCACGTTCAGCTGAGCCGCCGCGGCGGCGGCCTGACGCGAGCCGACGGCGTACTGCCGGGACACGTCCGACACCTGGGTCATCGCCGCGACCACCTGGTCGGAGGCCGACCGCTGCTGCTGCGTCGCGATCGAAATCTCCTTGGCGGCCGTCGTGGTCTCGTCCACCATGCCGCTGATCCGCTCGAGGGCGTCGACGACGCCCCGGGCCAGCTGGGTGCCGGCGCGCACCTCCTTGGCGCCCTCCTCGGAGGCGATGATGGTCGAGTTGGTCTCGGCCTGGATCTCCCCCACGATCGCCTGGATCTGGCCGGCGCTCTCCTGCGACCGCTCGGCCAGCTTGCGCACCTCCGAGGCCACGACGGCGAAACCCCGGCCGTGCTCACCGGCCCGGGCCGCCTCGATGGCGGCGTTGAGCGCGAGCAGGTTGGTCTGGTCGGCGAGGTCGTCGATGACGTCGAGGATGCGACCGATCTCGTGGCTCTTCTCGCCGAGCGAGAGCGCCCGGGTGGCGATCCCGTCGACCCGCTCGGCGATGGTGTCCATGGAGTCGACCGAGGCGCTGACCGCGGCCCGACCCTGCTCGGCGTAGCGCAGCGTCTCTGCCGCGTAGCGCGCCACCGCCTCGGAGGTCTCGGCGATCTGGGCCGCCGTGGCGGCGAGCTCCTCGATCGTCGAGGTCGTCTCGCTGACGGCGGAGGACTGCTGGGTGGCCGAGGCGGCGTGCTCCTCGGCGGTCGCCAGGAGCTCTCCGGCGGAGGCGGCGATCTGCTCGCCGCCTCCCCGGATCTGGCCGACGAGGTCGCGCAGGTTGCCGATCGTGTGCCCGAAGGCGGTGGCCAGGCCGTGCAGCTGCTGCCCCTCGGTGGTCTCGACCTTCACGCCGAGGTCTCCGCCGGCGGCCCGCTCGAGGACGGCGGACAGGTCCAGCACCCGGCCCTCCAGCGCCTTGCGGTCCGCGCTCGCCCGGCGCCGGAGCTCCCAGACGGCGGAGCTGAGGGTGGAGTTGAACCAGGCGACGACCGGGAACATGAGGCCGACGAGCACCAGCGTCCCGACGGACTCGGCGTCGAGGGTGTGCGCGAGTGCGGTGGCGAGGACCACGCCGCCCGACGCCGCCACCCCGAACAGCGCCGCCTGCCAGGCGGGCATCGAGACGGCCGCGAACAGCACGATGCCGATGAACAGCAGCCAGAACGGACCGCGGACGCCCCCGGTGACGGCGCAGGTGGCGGTCGCCCAGACGGTGTCGGCCACCAGCAGGAGCACCCGGATGACGGTGAGGTTGCGCAGCACGACCGCCGACCGGGCCGCGACCGACGGCAGGACCGTGAGGAACGTCGTGACCAGGGCGCCCCAGGCGGTCCAGGCGGCGAACGCGTAGGGGTGCAGCACGACGCCCTCGGGCTGGCCCAGGGCCAGCATGAGCCCGAGCGCGACAGCGCCGACGACCAGGCTCAGCCAGGTCATGACCGCGGCGGCGCGGGCGAGTCGGATCGAGTAGTCCACTGTTCCTCCTGCGTAGGGCTTCCGGAGGTCTCCTCGGCAGGTCCTGCGACCGGCTGGAGTTCAGCCCGCGCGGCGGGGTCGCGGCAGGCTCTCGGCCAGGGCGAACAGGGCCGCGACGTCGAGCAGGCCGAACGGTCCGGCCGCGTCGGTGACCTGACCGACCAGCAGCGCGCCGGCCGAGCCCGGAAGGTGGGCCAGCGGCGGCTCGACGCGGTCGGGATCCACCAGCACGGTGCCGTCCACGCCGTCGACGAGCAGGCCCACCGTGACCCCGGCCGAGCTCAGCACCACGAGCCGGCTGCGCCGCCCCGGCGCTGCGGGCACACCGCCGCCGAGCAGCGGCTGCAGGTCGACCACCGCGAGCACCCGCCCGCGCCAGTTCGCGACGCCGGCGACCCACGAGGGCAGCCCCGGCACCCGGGTCAGGGCGGGAGGCCGCCCGACCTCACCGACGACATCCATGGGCACGGCGAGGCGGGCCGCCCCGCCGGCCGGTCCCACCCGCACGACGACGACCTCGACGGGCGCCGTCGCAGGCGCGGTCCCGGTCTCCACGTGCTCTGTCTCGGCTGATGGGGCCCGCGGGTGTAGCACCTGCCGACGGGGGTCCGGGGGCCGGTCAGCCCGACCCTGCGGTGCGGCGGGGACCGGGCACGGCCATCGCCACCGGCACCACCGCGGCCACGGTGCCGAGCAGGAGCAGCGCCAGCCCGGTGAGGGAACCGGTGACGACGAGGTCTCCCTCGGCGGTGCGCGACTGGAGCGCCGCGACCACGGCGAACCAGATGCCGCCGGGCAGCGCCGCGCCGAGGCGGCCGTAGAGCCGGGCCCCAGCGGTCCCCAGGACCACGTTCATGCCCACGGCGATTGCCACCGCCACCGGCACCGCCACGCCGGCCACCCGGAGCGGGACGAGGAACGCCGCCCACACCGCGCACAGCAGTGCCAGGACGAGCACCAGCGCATACCCGGCGACCCGCCCGGCCTCGTCCTTCACGGGGCCACCCTAGGAGCCGCCGCGCGCCGCCCCCTCATGCCGGAGGCCGCCATCGCGATGGCGGCCCCCTGCGTCGTTCAGCCTCAGCAGGCGGGCACCTCACCGGCCTCGCGGAGGTCGATGGTCCGGGGGGTCGCGTGGGCCGCCTCCAGGACGTCGGTGATCTCGTGGCCGACCAGCTCCTCGCGCTCGAGCAGGGCGTCACGCAGGGCCTCGACCAGGTGCCGGTTCTCGCCGAGCAGGGCCAGCGCGGCGGCCTTCTGCGCCTGGAGCAGCGCCTCGACCTGGTCGCGGCCCTGGCCGTCCGCGAGCACCCGTCCGACGATGTTGGTGTCGTTGAGGCTGCCGTTCTGCACCGCGAGGTAGCTGGTGAGCGTCCCGTCCATGCCGTGTGCCCCGACCATCTCGGCGGCGCAGTTGGTCGCATACAGCAGGTCGCCCCCGGGGCCGGTGCTCACGTCGCCGAAGAACAGCTCCTCGGCGCACTGACCGCCCATGGCGATCTGGATGAGCGCCTGCAGCTCGGTGCGACTGCGGGTGAAGACGTCCTCGCGGTCACCGTGCGCCAGGAGCCCGAGGGCGCCGCGGCGCTTGATGATCGTGAGGACCTCCAGGCGGCGCTGCGGGGCGGTGAGCCAGGCGAGCGTCGCGTGACCGGCCTCGTGCGTCGCGATCAGGCGCCGCTCGTGCTCGGTGTACTCGACGGGCGCTCCGGTGCCGACCTCCTCGACCAGGCGGGCGTGCTCGACGTCCTTCCAGGTCATGGCGCGCTGGCCACGGCGGACCGCGGAGACCAGCGCCTCGTCGAGCAGGTGCTCGATCATGACCGGGCTGTAGCCCTGGCAGATCGCCGCGAGGGCGTCCCGGCGCTCGGGCTCGTCGAGCTCGCTCTCGTGCGACTTCTTCGCCAGGAAGTGGTCGAGCAGGGCGCGGCGCCCGGCCTTGCTGGGCAGCTCGAAGGTCATGCGGCGGTCGAAGCGACCCGGCCGCAACAGGGCCGGGTCGAGGCTGTCCGCGCGGTTCGTGGCGGCGATGAGGAGCACGTTCGCCGGCAGCAGCGCCGGCCGCTTGAGCTGGCGCTCGAGCGGCAGCAGCAGGTTGATCCGGTCGACGAACCAGCCGCCCAGGCGCTGCCAGCCGGTGAGGGCGTCGAAGCTCTGCATCTGCACGAGCAGCTCGTTGACGACGCCACCGGTGCCCTCGCTCGTGAACGGGGTGGTGACGGTGCCGGCTCCGTTGACGGTGACGGCGCCCATGCAGCCGGCCACGGTCAGGGGCGTCATCGCCGTGGAGACGCCGCCGCGACTCATCGCGATGGCGTCGATCTCCTCCATGAAGCCGATGGCGCCGCCCTCCTTGCGGGCGGCCTTGCGCAACGCCTTGAAGTACGAGCGGATCTTCTTGGCCGTGGCGCCGTACCACATGCTCTGGAAGCTGGTCGCGCTGACGAACAGGAACGGAACGCCCGCCTCCTTGGCCATCGCGCGGGCCAGGTGGGTCTTGCCCGTGCCGGGCGCTCCCTCGAACAGCAGTCCCCGCCGCGGCGTCCCGCCCATCTCCTGGCTGAAGGTGCGGTGGGCCAGGAACAGGTTCAGCGAGCGGACGACGTCGTCCTTGACGCCGTCGATGCCCACGACGTCGTCGAGGCCGACCTCGATCTGCTCGGGCCGGTAGACCACGTGCGGCGACCGGCCGGACACGATCTGCTGGCCCACGCCCATCGCCAGCAGCAGCCCGAAGAAGACCACGATCGTGAGCAGGAACGGGTCGATGTGCGGCAGCGGCAGGAACGCCTGCCCGGCGTCCATCGCCAGGGCCCGCCACCACGCCAGCGCCACCAGTGCCCAGACCAGCAGGGAGAGCTTGACGAAGCGGCCCGTGCGGCGCGCCTCGCGGGTGGTGCCGACGTCGGCGTCACGCAGGCCGAGGACACGGTCACCGGCACCGGTGAGGCCCTCGAGGGCGGTGCGGACGGCGGGCGTGGGCGCCTCGGACGTCAGGGCGGCGGCGGTGGGGGCGTCAGGCACAGGGGGCTCCTCGGGAGACGCCGGCGGGGTGTGGCGTCACCGGGGATCCTGACCCGACATCACGTTCCGTGACCAGTTCGGAGCCGAATGTCACCCGGACGGCCTATTCAGCCGTCACTCCACGCCGCCGAACAGGTCCGCCTCCCGGCCGTCCGGACCCGCCGCAGGGCCGCGCTCGCCCCGCGCCAGCACGAAATACTCGGTGCCGAACGCCTCCAGGCCCACGCCGTCGGCGAGGGCGAAGAACGCGCCGTCGACGGCGATCTGCGTCTTGTGGGCCCGCATCGCCGCCATCTTGGCCTCAACCTGCTCGGGAGCCTCGACGGCCGTGGTGACGTCGGCGTCGGGGTTGCCGAACGGGAGGTCCTCGGCCGAGTCGACGTTGAAGAAGGAGGTGTCGCCGACGGCCTTCATGCGGTCGATGCCGGCCTGCAGGACGCTCTTGGGGAACGCCGTGTAGTACAGCTTCGCCACCTCCCACGGCGCGCCCCGGTCCGGTCCGTAGGCCGGGTCCGCGGCCGCGTCCAGGGCCGCCACCGTCACCCGGTGGGCCTGGATGTGGTCGGGGTGGCCGTAGCCGCCCTTCTCGTCGTAGGTGATGACCACCTGCGGCCGGGTCTGCCGGACCACCGCCACGAGCTCGGCAACCGCCTCGTCCAGGGGCGCCTGCCAGAAGGCTCCGTCCCTGTCGTTCTGCGGCGTGCCCATCATCCCGCTGTCACGCCAGCGGCCCGGCCCGCCGAGGAACCGGTGGTCGGTCACCCGCAGGGCCTCCATGGCCGCCGCGAGCTCGCCGATCCGGTGCTCACCGAGGGCGTCGTCCCGATCGGCGGCCAGGTGGGCCAGCTCGGGCACGAGCACCTCGCCCTCCTCCCCGAGCGTGCAGGTCACCAGGGTCACGGCCACCCCCTCGGCGGCGTACTTGGCCATGACCGCCCCGGTCCCGATCGTCTCGTCGTCGGGATGGGCGTGCACGAGCAGCAGGCGGCGGGGGACGTCGAGGGGCGTGAGGTCCATCCCCTGCGCGGCCCCGTCGACCGCCGTCGCGGCGTCGGCGAGGACGGCGCCCGCGAGGTCGACCTCGAGGCGCTCCCCGGGCTCGGGAGCGGGGGGCGCGGCGTCGGTGGAGGCAGTGGCGCCCCGAGCGGGGACGGCGGGCACGACGGAAGGCATGCCGCGACCCTACGGCCGTCCGTCGGCACCCCGCGACCGCCGCGTGGCACGCTCGCGCACGTGACTCCCGGCGCAGGCGACCACCGGGCGGGGACCTCCTCCCACCGGACCAGGACGCGCAGCGTCGCGAGCCTTCTGGTGGCGGCGGCGGCCGGTGGCGCGGTGCTGCTGCTCGCCCTGCTCGCCGTGCAGAGCGCCCGCACACAGCGCTACGCCGACGGCGACCGGGCGCTGCGCCTGTCGCACCTGTCCATGGTGGAGCAGCAGACCGGTCTGCGGGGCTTCCTGGTCACCGGCCAGGACGCCTTCCTCGAGCCCTACCGGCACGGCCGTGACGCGCTGGCCGCCCGCAACACGGCGGCCCGGAAGGCGTTCCGCGACCAGGCGGAGGTGGAGGCACGGCTGCTCGCCGCCGAGCGCCGCCAGCGCGACTGGGTCGACGACTACGCGGTCGAGGCCAGCGCGGGGCTCACCGCCGGGCAGACCGCGGGCAGCGCGTTCGGCCAGGACCGGCCCCTGTTCGACCGGTACCGGGCCGCCCAGTCCGACGCCGAGCGCGCGGCGGACCTGGTGCTGTCCCGGGCCCGGTCCCGGCAGACCCGCCTGCTCGCCGTCGCCGTCGCCCTCTCGGTGGGCGCGATCCTCGGCAGCGGTCTGCTCCTGCTGCTGCGCCCCGCGTCGCCTTCCCGCCCGAGCGCCCCGAAGGAGACACGGTGACCCCACCGGACCGCGCGGCCGCCGTCGACCCGGCCGTCCTGGTCGCCCTCACCTCAAGGCTCGGCTCCCGCGCCGCGGCCTGCGCTGAGGCGCTCACGCTCACCTGGCGCACCGAGAGCCGGAGCCGGCTCGAGGCGCTGCGGGCCGCCGCCGCGGCGGGGGACGCCGTCGCTGCCGGTCGCTGCGCGCACGCCCTCAAGAGCGGCAGCGCCGCGCTCGGCGCGCTGCGACTGGCCGCCGTCTGCGAGAGGCTCGAGCGTCGTCTGCGCGCCGGCGAGCCGGTCGACCTTCCCGAGGCGCTGGCCGCCGTGACCGCCGAGGTCGACGCCGCCGACGCCGCCTTCCACTCCCTGCAGCACGGCTGACCGACCCGCCGTGGACCTGCCCGCCGTCGAGGTGCCGTTCCCGGTCTCGTCCACCTACAGCACCCGGCCCACCTTCCGGCCCCTGGGCGGCGCCCCGCACGTCGTCGTCGACGCCGCCTGGCCGGCCGCCCGGGCGCGGCGCCTCGAGCGGCTGGCCCATGACCGCGAGGGCGTTCTCGTCGCGTGCACCGATGACCACGACGGCCTGCGCGACGCCGTCGGGCGTGCGTACGCCCTCCTGCCGGGAGCACCGGAGGTCCCTTGCGGCCTCGGGTGGGAGGGCCTCGTCGAGGCCTGGCTGCTGGCCTGCGCCGACGACCTCGTGGTGCTGCGCCGGTCGGGTGACGACGTCGTGGCCGAGCTGCTCGCCGTCTGCTTCCCCAGCGGCTGGTCCCCCCGCCTGCGGCGGGGCGCCACGCTGCGCGAGCTGCACGCCCCCGTGGCCGACGGCGCCCGCCTGCGCAGCGCGACGCCGGCCCTGGCCCAGGCGCTGCTGACGAAGGGGCCGTACGTGCAGCACGTCTGGGGGCTCGATCCGTCCGGCCGCCTGGACCGCGACCCCGGCGCTCCGGACGCGGAGGCGCTGTCGTCGCCGCCCCCGCAGGGGTGGTGGCTGCGGGTGGAGCGCCAGACCACGCTGCCGCTCGGGGACCGCGCCCTGTTCACGATCCGGCCCTACCTGGTGCCGCTGCCGGCCCTGTCCGCGGAGCGAAGAGCCGTCCTGGGGCAGGCGCTGGCGTCGATGTCGCCCGAGGCGGTGGCCTACAAGGGCCTCAGCGGGGTCCGCGACGACCTGGTGCGCTGGCTGCTCCCCTGACGCCGGGGGTGGCTGCTGGTGCTGGTGATCTTCCGCTCCATGCGGCCGCCACGCCGCAAGCGGCCACCACATCCGGAAGATCACCGGGAGGACAGCCCCGCCCCCTGAACCCACTCCCCGGGACCCCCGCCCCCGGACCCTCAGTTGTGGGTGGGGTCCTGCGGATAGGTCGACACCAGCGAGAGCGGCCCGCCCTGGCGGCGCAGCACCTGCCGCCAGAGCAGGTCCGGGGCGGCCGTGAAGGGGTCACCCGGGAGGCTGTCGAGCACCCACCACGACCCCTCGTCGACCTCGCCCTCGAGCTGTCCTGCGCTCCAGCCCGAGCAGCCGGCGAACACCCGCAGCCGCTGGACCAGGGGGGCGACGTCGGCCGGGGAGGCGTCGAGGTCGACCGTGGCGAGCAGGGGGTCGGTCGGCAGCGGGGCCAGCTGCGGTCCCGCCTGCCCGGGCCGCACCCGTCCGAGGCAGAGCGCGCCGGAGGGCTGCACCGGCCCGCCCGTGAACACCACGGGCGGCTCGGCCGCGAGGCCCTGCCAGCCGGGCAGGACCTCGTCGACCTCGGTGCCGGTGGGCCGGTTGACGACGACCCCGAGGGCGCCGTCGTCGGCGGCATGGGTCAGCAGCAGGACGACCGTGCGGGCGAACGTGGGCTCGACGAGCTCCGGGGTGGCGACCAGGAGCTTGCCGGCCCAGCTCACGTCCGCCTCAGGACTCGAGCGAGGCCTTGGCCTTGTTGCGGCCGGCCCGGGCGCGCTCGCCCGCCTCGAGGATGACCTTGCGGATGCGCACCTTGTCGGGCGTCACCTCCACGCACTCGTCCTCGCGGCAGAACTCGAGCGCCTGCTCCAGGCTGAGCTCCTTGTGCGGGATGAGCGGCACGAGGACGTCGGAGGAGCTCTGCCGCATGTTCGTGAGCTTCTTCTCCTTGGTCGCGTTGACGTCCATGTCGTCGCTGCGGGAGTTCTCGCCCACGACCATGCCCTCGTACACCTCGGTGCCCGGCGGGACGAACATGGTGCCGCGCTCCTGCAGGTTCTGCAGGGCGAAGCCCGTCGTGGGTCCGCCACGGTCGGCGACGAGCGACCCGGACGGGCGGGTGCGGATCTCGCCGTGCCACGCCTCGTAGCGCTCGTGCACGTGGTGCAGCAGACCGGTGCCGCGGGTCTCGGTGAGGAACTCGGTGCGGAAGCCGATGAGTCCGCGGGCCGGGACGATGTACTCCATCCGGGTCCAGCCGGTGCCGTGGTCGACCATCTGCTCCAGCCGGCCCTTGCGCAGCGCCATGAGCTGGATGATCACGCCCTGGTAGTCCGACGGCGTGTCGATGGTGAGGCGCTCCATCGGCTCGTGGATCTTGCCGTCGACCAGGCGGGTGACCACCTGGGGCTTGCCGACGGTGAGCTCGAAGTTCTCGCGGCGCATGACCTCCACCAGGATCGCCAGCTGCAGCTCGCCGCGGCCCTGGACCTCCCAGGTGTCGGGGCGCTCGGTGGGCTCGACCCGGATGGAGACGTTGCCGACCAGCTCCTTGTCGAGACGGTCCTTGACCTGGCGGGCGGTGAGCTTCTTGCCGCTGCGACCGGCCATCGGGCTGGTGTTGATGCCGATCGTCATGGAGATGTTGGGCTCGTCGATGGTCATCAGCGGGAGCGGGATCGGGTTGGCCGGGTCGGCCAGCGTCTCGCCGATGAAGATGTCCGGGATGCCGGCGACAGCCACGATCTCGCCCGGGCCCGCCGAGTCGATGGAGACGCGCTCGAGGGCCTCGGTGCCGAGCAGCTCGGTCAGGCGGACGTTCTCCACCGTGCCGTCCTTCTTGCACCAGGCGACCGTCTGCCCCTTCTTCAGCTCGCCGTTGAAGATGCGCAGCAGCGCGAGGCGGCCGAGGTAGGGGGACGCGTCGAGGTTGGTCACGTGCGCCTGCAGCGGCGCACCCTCGGTGTAGGTGGGGGCCGGGATCGTGTCCTTGATGACCTGGAACAGCGGCTCGAGGTCGGGGCTGTCCGGGCTGGTGCCGTCGGCGGGGCGGTTCAGCGAGGCCTGGCCGGTCTTGGCCTGGCAGTAGACGATCGGGAAGTCGATCTGCTCCTCGGTGGCGTCGAGGTCCATGAACAGCTCGTAGGTCTCGTCGACGACCTCGGCGATGCGGGCGTCGGAGCGGTCGACCTTGTTGATGATCAGGATGACCGGCTTGTTCTGCTGCAGCGCCTTGCGGAGCACGAACCGGGTCTGCGGCAGCGGCCCCTCGGAGGCGTCGACCAGCAGCGCCACGCCGTCGACCATGGACAGCCCGCGCTCGACCTCGCCGCCGAAGTCGGCGTGACCCGGGGTGTCGATGATGTTGATCAGGATGTCCTTGCGACGGACCGCGGTGTTCTTCGCGAGGATCGTGATCCCCTTCTCGCGCTCGAGGTCCATCGAGTCCATGACCCGGTCCTTGACGTCGCCCTCGTCCTGCTGGTGCTGGGAGTAGGCACCGGACTGCAGCAGCATCCCGTCGACCAGCGTGGTCTTGCCGTGGTCGACGTGGGCGATGATGGCGACGTTGCGGATGTCGTCACGGGTGGGCACAGCAGTACTCCGATGATCGGCTGGGGAACGGCCGAGCAGACTGCCGGCGCACCGAGTCTACGGCGGGACCCACCGCGGCCGGTCCGACGTGCGACCGCGACGGCATCGCGCGTACCGAACCGGTCCGCGCCGGACAGCCGCGCACCCTTCGTGCCAGGCTCCCTCCCGTGGCCGCCGACGTCGACACCTGGGTGGCCGCCGGTCTGCTGGAACCCGGTGACGACGGACGGCGGGACCTGCTCGCGTGGCTGGACGGCCTCGGGGTGCCTCTGGAGGAGATGCGGCGCGCGCACGCGGCCGGCCGGCTGTTCGCCCTGGCCGGCGACCGGGAGATCACTGCCCCGGGCCGACGCCGGACGGCCGACGAGGCCGCCGCCGAGATGGGCCTCGACGTCACCCTGCTGCGGCGGGCCTGGCTCAGCCTCGGGCTGCCCGACCCGGTCGGGCCCGTCCTGGGAGACGACGACCTCACCGCGCTGCGCACCGTCGCCGACGTCGCCGCCCTCGTCGGTGAGCAGACGGCGCTGACGCTGGCGCGGGTGCTCGGTGCCGGGCTGGCCCGGCTCGCCGACGCCGAGAGCTCGGCCCTGCGCGGGGTCGTCGGCATCGACCTCGGCGTCACCGGCAACGAGCTGACGACGGCGCGCTCCTGGCAGGCCGTGGCCGGAGTGGTCCCCCGGATCGGCGGCCTGCTCGACGCCGCGCACCGCCATCACGTCGAGGCGGCGCGGCGGCACTGGGAGCAGGTGGTGGTCGACGGCACCGTGCGCAGCGGCGTCGGCTTCGCCGACCTGTCCGGGTTCACGGCGCTGACCGAACGGGCCAGCCTGCCCGAGCTCGCCGCGCTGCTGTCGGCCTTCGACGCCACCGCGAGCGAGGTCGTCCACGCGCGGGGCGGCCGGGTGGTCAAGTTCCTCGGGGACGCCGTCATGTTCGTCGCCACCGACCCGGACGCCCTGGCCGGGGTCGCCCTGGACCTGGTGCACCACCCCCGGGCGCGGTCGGCCGGGCTGCAGCTGCGCGCGGCGATCGCCGCGGGTGAGCTGGTGGCGCAGGAGGGCGACTGGTACGGCCCCCCGGTCAACCTTGCCGCCCGGCTCGTGGGCGTGGCCCGGCCGGGTCAGGTGCTCGCGGCCGCCGACCCGGCACACCGGCTGTCGGCCGCGTTCCGGACCGAGCCGCAGGCCCCGGTCACGCTGCGCGGGGTGTCCGGACCGGTCACGGCCTGGTCGGTCGCGCGCGCGCCGTAGCCCCCCTCCGGGGCCGGGCTCACAGCACGTGCCGCAGCGACCTCCACGAGCGGGGCGTCGACCGGGATCCAGGCGACGTCGTCGAGCTCGTCGCGGCTCAGCCAGCGGTGGGCGTCGTGGTCGACGAGCGCCGGCTCACCGGTCGCGGTGCAGAGGTAGACGCGCAGGACGAGCGCGTCGCCGACGGCGACGTCGGGGCCGAGCCGGTCGCCGACGACCGCCTCGACGCCGAGCTCCTCGCGCAGCTCGCGCACCAGCGCCTGCTCGTCGGTCTCGCCCGGCTCGACCTTGCCGCCGGGGAACTCCCACAGCCCGGCCAGCGCCGGCGGACCGGTCCGGCGGCTGGCCAGCACCCGTCCGTCG
Source organism: uncultured Actinomycetota bacterium (assembly GCA_963761695.1). Classification (GTDB taxonomy): domain Bacteria; phylum Actinomycetota; class Actinomycetes; order Mycobacteriales; family SCTD01; genus RYN-122. Next base: position 80,720 of record CAVXIB010000016.1, read on the forward strand.
CGCAGCAGCGCGGCCCCCACGACGCCGCTGACGCTGCACGGGCAGCACACTAGGGCCGTGTGCACACCCCTGACGGCCGACGCAGCTCGCCGAGGCCCTCGACGCCCTGCCCGCCTGGTCCGGGCGACACCTCCCGGCTGCAGCCGCACGGTCCGGCTCGATGCCGCACGCGGCGGAGGTCGGCGCCCTGGCCGACGCGCCTCGACCACCACCCCGTGCTGGAGGAGCTCCCCGACGGCCGCACCCGCCTCGTCGCTGTGGACGCACGTGCGGGACGCCGTCACCGAGCTGGACGTACGGCTGGCGGCGGCCCTCGACGCGCTGCTCGACTGAGTGGGCGCCCAGGCCGCCGCGCTGCTGCCGGGCCCGCCGCCCTACGGCGACGTCCCCCCGCCGGCGCCCGTCGACGCCGCCCTGCGGCTGCCCCGCCCGGCCCGCTTCGCCCTCGACGCCACCGCGCGCTCCACCGCGCACGTCGCCCTGCCGCCCGCGCCTACGACGGCGCGCGGCTGGCCCGGGTCCTGCCGGGCGGGGTGGTCCGCGTCGACGGCGACCTCGGCGTCACGGTCGAGGGCGAGGTGGCCGACCCCGGCGGCGTCGTCCGGCGCGTCCTCGGGCTCGACGACGACCTGACCGAGCTGCACGAGGCGTGCCGGCAGGTGCCGTCGCTGGCGCTGGGTGCCCGGCGCGGGCGCCGGGCGGGTGCTGCGCGCGCCGACCGTGTGGGAGGACCTGGTCGGCCTGCTGCTGTCGCACCCGGACGTCGTTCCGCGGGGCCCGCGCCGCCGTCGCCTCGCTCGTCGGCGAGCGGCCCGTTCCCCACCCCCGACGCCGTCGCCCGGCGGCCCGACCTGCCCGGCGGCTACCGCGCCCCGTGGCTGCGCGCGCTCGCCCGCGCCGTGGCCGACGGCGACGTCGACCCCGAGGCGTGGCGCGCGCTCGACGACGACGAGGTGCAGGCCCGGGTGCGGGCGCCTGCCCGGGCTCGGGCCGTTCAGCGCCGCGTCGCTGCTGCCGCTGCTGGGCCGGCCGCGTCCGCTCGGTGCTCGACGCCTGGCTGGCCGCGCAGGTCGGCCCGGGACGCCGCCGCCGCCGTTACGCCGCCCTGGGCCGCTGGGCCGGCACGGGCTGTGGCTCGAGGTCAGCGGGTCCTGGCTGCGCCGCCCGCTCCAGGCTGCGGCGCCGGGTCCGTGAGCGCCCTCCACGCCGTCGTCGGGGACGGGTCGCCGGCGTCCGCCTCGCCGCCTGCTCTGGTGGCGGGCGGCGGTCACCGGGGCGCGCCTGGTGGCGGCCGGCGTCCGGCCGCGGGCCTGCTGGGACCTCGCCGCCGTGGGCCGCGTGCTCTGCCGGCGGCGGCCGCGACGACCCCCCCGCGGTCTGGGCCGCGGCGCACGGCCGTCCCGCCCCCGCGCCGCCCGACCCCGGTCGCGGGCACGCTGCTCGACCCCGAGCCGTCCGCCGAGCCCGTCGTCGACGGCGCGCTGGTCTGGGCCGAGCGACGCTCCGGACCCCGAGGCGTTCGCCGACCTGCGCCGGCAGGTGCAGCGGCGACAGGCAGCGGCCCTCGCCGCCCTGCCCGACCCGCGCGCCCGGCCCCGCGGCCTGCCGCTGCCGCTGCTGACCGCCTACGCCGAGTCGGCGGCCGCGCTGCTCGCCGTCGAGCTCGAGGTCGACGGGCTGCCGGTCGACCGCGCGGCGGCGCAGGCGTGGGTCGGCGGCGTTCGCCGGGTCCGCGTCCGCTCGACGACGGCGCACGAGCAGCGAGCCGCGCGGCGGCCGCGACCGCGTGGTGCTCCGACGCGTTCGGGGCCGAGGTCGACCTGCGCAGCAACGAGGCGGTGCTCGCCCTGCTGCAGGCCCGCGGCTTCGACGTCGCCGACACCCGGTCGTGGCGGCTCGAGCCGCACCGCGCGACCTCGCCCGCGGTCGCCGCGCTGCTCGACTGGCGCAGGGCCGAGCGGGTCGCCACCACCTACGGCTACCGCTGGCTCGACGAGCACCTCGGCGCCGACGGCCGGCTGCGCGGCACGCTGGACCGCGGCCGAGGGCGCCGGCCGGATGACGGCGGGCGCCGGGCTGCACAGCCTGCCGGCGTCGTTCCGGCACGGCGGTCGCCGCCGAGCCGGGGCACGTCCTCGTCCGGGCCGACCTCGGGCAGGTCGAGCCGCGGGTGCTCGCCGTCGTGTCCGGCGACCCGGCGCTGGCCGCGGCCGCCGCGCGAGCGCGACATGTACACGCCCGGTGGCCGCGCGCCCTCGGCGTCGACCGGCCGACCGCGAAGGTCGCCGTGCTGGCCGCGATGTACGGGCAGACCAGCGGCACGGCCGGCCGGGCGCTCGAGCGGATGAGGCCGCCTACCCGCGGGCGCTCGCCGCACCTGCACGCCGCCGAGGCCGCCGGGCCGGAGGGCGGGGCGCTGCGCACCTGGGGCGGACGGCTGCTGCCGCTCGGCACCGGCGGGCGCGGCCGCTTCGCCCGCAACGCCGTCGTGCAGGGCGCCGCGGCCGAGCTGTTCAAGGTGTGGGCGGCGACCGTCCGGGCCGGCCTGCTCACGGGCGGGGGCCGGATCGTGCTGTGCCTGCACGACGAGCTGCTGCTGCACGTCGCCGGCCGAACGGGCCGACGACGCCGTCGCCCTGCTGCACGGCGCGCTCGAGGAGGCGGCCGGGCGCTGGGCCACCGGCAGCGGGGTGCGCTTCGTCGCCGACGTCGCCGTCGTGCAGCGCTGGTCGCAGGCCAAGGGATGATCGCCTGCCGTGCCCCGCCCCTCCCTGCTGCTCGTGACCGACCTCGGCTACCCCGCGCAGGGCCGCCGCTACGGCGACGAGGACGTGTGGCTGTCCGGGCCGGCTGCGCGAGCACTTCGACGTCGCCCTGTGCTCGCCGCTGGACGCCGCCGCGCTGATGGACCGCTTCGACCTCGTCCTGGTGCGCAACAGCGGCCCGGTGCTGCACTACCGGAGGCCTACGACGCGTTCCGCGACGCCGTGGCGGCCCGGGGCACCCGGCTGGTGAACCCCGCTCGAGCGGCCGGGGCGACATGCAGGGCAAGCGGCTACCTCGTCGACCTCTGCGCCGCGCGGCGAGCCGGTGATCCCGACGGTCGAGCGGCGCGAGGACCTCGGCCTGCTGCCGCCGCGGACCGGTACGTCGTCAAGCCGGTGCTCGGCGCCGACTCGCACGGCGCTGCAGGTGCTCGACCGCGCCGGCTCGACGGCGTCGACCTCGACGGACGCGCTCGTCCAGCCGTGCGTCGACCTCGTGCACGAGGTGTCGTTCGTCTTCGTCGGCCGCGACCTTCTCCTACGCGCGTGCGCACCGTCGCGACCGCGACCGCCGCTGGGAGCTCGCGCCGTACGCCCCCACCGAGGCCGACCTCGCCTTCGCCCAGCGCTTCGTCGACTGGAACGCCCTCGACGTCGGCGTCCAGCGGGTCGACGCGCTGCCGCACGCGCGACGGCGAGCTGCTGCTCGTCGAGCTCGAGGACCTCAACCCCTACCTGTCGCTCGACCTGCTGGCCCCGGACGTGCGCGACGCCTTCGTCGACCGCGCTGGTCGGCGACCTGCGACGAGGCGCTCGACCGCTTCCCCGGCCGCCGCCCGGGTAGGGCCCGACGGCACCGTCCGTCGCCGCAGGGAGCACAGCCGTGAGCAGCAAGCGTCGTCGTCACCGGGGCCAACAGCGGGATCGGGCTGGCCACCGCCCTCGAGCTGGCCCGGGTCGGCTACGACGTGATCGGCACCGCGCGCACCGCAGGACAAGGCCGACGGCATGCTCGCCGACGCCGCCGGAGCCGCGGGCTGACGCGTGCGCACGGCGCTGTGCGACGTCGCCGACGAGGCGTCCACCCGCGAGGGCTTCGCCGAGATCGACCCGGATGACCGACGGCGGCCCGTGGGCCGTCGTCAACAACGCCGGCTTCGCGCAGGCCGGCGCGGTCGAGGACGTCTCGGCCGAGGACGCCCGCTACCAGCTCGAGGTCAACCTGCGTCGCGCCCGGCGCGGATCGCCCAGCTCGTGCTGCCGGGCATGCGCGCGCGCGGCGACGGCCGGATCGTCAACGTCTCCTCCATCGCCGGCCGCGTGTCGGCGCCGCTCACCGGCTGGTACGCCGCCAGCAAGCACGGCCTGGAGGCGCTGTCGGACGCGCTGCGGATCGAGGTCGCGCAGTTCGGCGTGCGGGTGGTCCTCATCGAGCCCGGCGGCTTCGGCACCGGCATCTGGGACGCCGGCGCCGAGAGCTTCCCCGCGCCCGAGGGCTCGGCCTACGCCGACGGTCTACGAGCGGGCCCGCGCGATGACGCTCAAGGGCAAGCACTTCCCGGACCCCGTCTGGGTCGGCCGCGCCGTGCGCCTCGCGCTCGCGAACCCGGTGCCGCTGCCCCGCTACCTGGTCGGGGTCGACGCCGTCGCGATGGCCGCGGGCGACGCGCTCGCCCCGACGGCGGTCAGCGACTACGTCAAGGGCGTCGGCGCCGGCGTGCGCCGCCTGCTGCCGTTCCGGTAGGGCCTGCCGTCGTCCCCACGGGCCGGGATGTCCACAGCCGCGCCCTCGGCGTCGCCGACGGTCCGGGGCTCGCCTAGCGTCGACGCCGTGACCGCACCGCCTCTCCCCCCGCCGCCCGTCCGCGCGACGCCCAGCGCGCCCGGGTCTACCGGGCCGAGGACGCCTGGGCCGCCCGGCTCGACGCCGCCCGGCAGGGCGCGGCCCTCGCGACCGTCGGCGGCAGCGCGCCTGCTGCTGCCCGCCGAGCGGCGCTTCGGCACGCTCGGCACCGCGGCCGCGTACGCCGTCCGGGTGCTCGGCGCTGCCCGAGTCGTGACCGCCGCGGTGGGGCCGCTGCCGCCGGCGCCCTGCGGGTCCGCCGGGGCGCCGCGGCGGCGCACTGGGAGCCGCCCGGCACGATCGCGCTGCCGGTGCCGGTGCACGGCGAGCCCTGGGCGCTGCGCGAGAGCGTGCTGCTGCACGAGCTCGCGCACCACGTCGGGGAGACGACCGGCTGGCCGCGGCGCACCGGCCGCCCTTCCCCGCCCTGGTGCTGCTGCTCGTCGCAGGCGGCGCTCGGGCCGGAGGCGGCGCTCGCGCTGCGCGTGGACTACGGCCGGGCACGGCGTCGAGGCGGGAGCCTGTGAGCGCCACGGCGCAGACCGCCCGCGACGACGACGACGCCGGCGACGAGCGGCTGGTCGACCGGATCGGCAAGCTGCTCGCCCAGGCCGAGGGCACCGACAACGAGCACGAGGCGGCCGCCTTCGTCGAGCGCGCCCAGCAGCTGGCCACCGAGCACGCCGTCGACCTCGAGCGGGCGCGGGCGCGGCAGCGCGCGCGGCAGCGGCGCGGCACCGAGGAGCCGCTCGTGCAGGAGCAGGTCGACATCGGGCCGAAGGGCCGGCGCGGCAACCGGCACCGGGTGCTGCTCTACAGCGTCGTGTCGCGGGTCAACGACGTGCATGGTCAACGTCGCCCACGACAGCTCCTACGTCCTCGGCTTCGGCCACCGCACCGACCTCGAGGTGGTCGAGCGGCTGTGGGCATCCCTGGCCGTGCAGATGACCGTCGCCGCCCAGCGCCGGCTCGACGACGGGGAGCACCGGCGGGCCGGGGTCGCGGCGCAGACCTGGCGGCTGTCGTTCTACGACGGCTACGTCGACGAGGTCGGCCGGCGCCTGGCGCAGGCCCGGGAGCGGGCGGTCGCGGCCCCCGAACCCGTCGGCAGCGGATCGGCGTCCGGGGAGCCGTCCGCGGCGCTGGTGCTGCGGGCCAAGGCCGAGCGGGTGCAGGAGTTCTACCGGTCGGCCTCGCAGGCCCGGGGCGCCTGGCGCGGTCCCAGGCCGGGCGCACGCAGGTCAGCGGCCGGGCGCAGGCCGCCGGGCGCACCGACGCCCGCCGGGCCGACCTCGGGCAGCCGGGCGTGCCCCCGCGCCGGCGGCTGACGGGCTGACCCCGCCGGCGGCTGACGGGCTGACCTGGAGCCGACGGCCCTTGACACGCCGCCCCTGCGTGTCAACCTCACCGCATGACCCCCCTGTCGAAGGCCCGCAGCCTCACCCGGTGGGCGCTGCTGCACGGGACGGTCCGCGTCGCCATGCACCGGGCGAGCCGCGCCGGCGACCTGCAGGCCTCCTTCATGACCGACGACCGCTACCGCGACGACCCGTTCCCCTTCTACGAGCAGGTCCGGGCCCGCGGCCCCCTCGTCGCCGGCCGGTTCGCCAACGTCACCGCCGACCACGCCGTCTGCAGCGCCGTCCTGAAGAGCGACGACTTCCGGGCCGGGCCCGACGAGGACGCGATGCCCGCGCCGGTGCGCCGCGCCATCGTCTGGTCGCGCGACCCCCTCGCCCTCGGCCCGATCGACCCGCCGTCGATGCTCGCCGTCGAGCCCCCCGACCACACCCGCTACCGCAAGCTCGTCAGCAAGGTGTTCACCGCCCGGGCCGTCGAGCAGCTGCGCGGCCGCACCCAGGCGATCGCCGACGACCTGCTCGACCGCATGGAGGGCCTGCCCGAGGTCGACCTCGTGGCCCGGTACTGCACCCTGCTCCCCGTCGCCGTCATCTCCTCGATCCTCGGCATCCGCGAGCAGGACTACGCCACGGTGCTCGACTTCGGCCACAAGGGCGCCCCGAGCCTGGACGTCGGTCTGCGCTACCGCGACTACCGGGTGGTCGACGGCGCCGTCCGCGGCTTCCAGGCCTGGCTCGGCGAGCACCTCGCCCGGCTCGCGCGCGAGCCCGGGGACGACCTGCTCAGCCAGCTCCTGCGCGCCGAGGACCAGGGCGTGGGCCTCAACGACACCGAGCTGCGGGCCACCGCGGGGCTGGTGCTCGCAGCGGGCTTCGAGACCACGGTGAACCTGCTCGGCAGCGGCACCGTCCTGCTGCTGCAGAACCCCGACCAGCTCGACCGGGTGCGCGCCGACCCGTCGCTCTGGGGCGGCGTCGTGGAGGAGACCCTGCGCGTCGAGGGCCCCGTGCAGATGACCGGGCGCTTCGCCTCGCGTGACACCGAGCTCGCCGGTCGCACCCTGCGCAAGGGCAGCCTCGTGCTCACCTACCTCGCCGGCGCCAACCGCGACCCCGCGGTGTTCGACCGCCCGGCCACCTTCGACGTCGGCCGCTCCAATGCCCGAGACCATCTGACGTTCTCGGCCGGACGGCACTTCTGTCTCGGGGCAGCGCTCGCCCGCCAGGAGGGCGAGGTGGGGCTGCGCAGCCTGTTCGAGCGCTACCCGCACCTCGCCCTCGGCGCCCCCGGGCAGCGCCGCACCACACGTGTGCTGCGCGGCTGGGAGGTCCTGCCGGTCCGGCTGCGCGCCCTGCAGCCGGTCTGACCGCGGCCGGCGCGGGCAGACTGGCCCGGTGACCGATCTCCGCGCCGCTGTCGCCGCCCAGTCCCCCGATGCCCTGCGCGACCTCCGCCGCCTGGTCGAGGTGCCGAGCATCAGCAGCGACCCGGCCCGCACCGACGACGTCGAGCGCGTCATCGCCCTCGTCGCCGACCACGCGGTCACCGCCGGGGCGCAGAGCGTCGACGTCGTGCGCGTCGACGGCGGGCACCCCGCGCTGATCGCCTCGTGGCCCGCCCCGGAGGGGGCGCCGACCGTGCTGCTCTACGCGCACGCCGACGTCCAGCCGACCGGGCCGGAGCAGGAGTGGTCCAGCCCGCCGTTCACGCCGACCGAGCGTGACGGGCGGCTGTACGGGCGCGGCGCAGCCGACGACAAGGCCGGCGTGATGATGCACCTGGCGGTCCTGCGGGCCTTCGGCGGACGGCCCCCCGTGGGGGTGGTGCTGTTCATCGAGGGTGAGGAGGAGATCGGTTCCCCGACGCTGCCCGCGCTGCTGTCGGCCCACCGCGAGGCGCTGCGCAGCGACGTCATCGTCATCGCCGACTCCGCCAACGCCTCGGTGGACGTGCCGGCGTTCACCACCAGCCTCCGCGGCCTGGTCGACTGCCTCGTGGAGGTGCGCGCGCTCGAGCGGCCGGTGCACTCCGGGCTCTACGGGGGCGCCGTCCCCGACGCCCTGACCGCGCTGTGCCGCCTGCTGGCCACCCTGCACGACGACGCGGGCGACGTCGCCGTCGCCGACCTGGTCCGCAACACCTCGAACGCACCGGATCTCCCGGAGGACGTCGTGCGCGGCGACGCCGGGATCCTGCCGGGCGTCGAGCTGCTCGGCACCGGCACGTTCCCCGAGCGGCTCTGGCACGGGCCCGCGCTGGCCGTCCTCGGCATGGACGTGCCCTCCACCGACACCGCCAGCAACGTCCTGCTGCCCCGGGCCCGCGCCAAGCTCAGCCTGCGGCTGGCACCGGGCCAGGACCCCGCCCTGGCCCTGGCCGCTCTCACCGACCACCTGCAGGCGCACGCGCCCTGGGGGTGCCAGGTCGAGGTCACCCCCGGCGCCGTCGGCGCGCCCTTCGCGCTGGAGACCGTGGGGGCCGCCTACGACGTCGCCCGCGAGGCCTTCGAGGAGGCCTTCGGGAACGCCCCCGTGGAGGCCGGTATCGGCGGCTCGATCCCCTTCATCGCCGAGTTCGCGCGGGCCTACCCCGGGGCCGCCGTCCTGGTGACCGGCGTGGGTGACCCGGCGTCGCGCTGGCACGGCATCGACGAGAGCCTGCACCTCGGCATGTGGGAGCGCGCGTGCCTGGCCGAGGCGCTGCTGCTCGAGCGCCTGGGCGCGTCCGCTCAGCCGGTCTGATCGGCCAGCAGGCGCAGCATCCGGGTGTTGCCCAGCGTGTTGGGCCGCACCCGCGCGAGGTCCAGGAACTCGGCGACACCCTCGTCGTGCGACTGCAGCAGCTCCTCCTGCACCCGCGCGTCGACGAGCACCTCCGTGGCCGGGACGAACCCGTGCCGGGCGAAGAACGCGGTCTCGAAGGTCAGGCAGAAGACCCGCCGCACACCCAGGTCGACCGCACGTCGCAGCAGGCGCTCCAGCAGCAGGCCTCCCGTGCCCCGGCCCTGCTGGGCCGGGTCGACGGCCACGGTCCGCACCTCGGCCAGGTCGGCCCACAGCACGTGGAGCGCGGCGCAGCCCACCACCTGCCCGGCCGACTCGGCCACGACGAACTCCTGCACGTCCTCGTACAGCGTCACGGTCGCCTTGCTCAGCAGGCGGCGGTCACCGGTGAACGCGTCGACCAGGGACCGGATCGAGGGGACGTCGTCGGTGCGGGCCCGGCGCACCGTCACGTCCTCGCGCGCATTCTCGGGCACGTTCTCACCCTAGGTGTCCGGATGCCGGGTTCAGCCTAGGGTCGTCGGCGTGCCAGGGACCCTCCACCACGGGCGGCGGCCGTGCGGCGTCGTCACCTCCGACCACCCGTGACCTCCCTGCGGGACGACGTGTCGGGCCAGGCCGTCGCCGCCGGCGTCTCGGCGGCCGTCGTCGGCTACGCCAGCTCGGTGGCGGTCGTCGTCGCGGGCCTGCAGGCCGTCGGGGCCTCCGCGTCGCAGGTCAGCTCCGCCCTCGTCGCGCTGGGACTGGTCATGGCGCTCGCCTCGGTGGCGCTGTCGGTGCCGGGCCGCCTTCCCGTGTCGGTCGTCTGGAGCACTCCCGGCCTCGCGCTGCTGGCCACCGGAGGCGCCGTGGCCGGGGGCTTCGGCGCCGCGGTCACGGGTTTCGTGCTGTGCGGCGCCCTCATCGTCGTCACGGGCCTGGTCGCGCCCCTTTCCCGGCTGCTGTCCCGCCTGCCGGCCGCCCTCACCTCGGCGGTCCTGGCCGGGGTGCTGCTCCCGTTCTGCCTCGCCCCGGCGCAGGCCCTCGGAGAGCTGCCGGTGCGGGCGGGGATCGTCGTCGGCGTGTGGGTGCTGGCGCTGCGGCTGGCTCCGGCGCTGTCCGCGCCCGCCGCCCTGCTGGCCGTGCTGGCCGTCGTGCTCGCCGACGGGTCGCTCGCGCTGCCCGCCCCGACGCTGCCCTCGCTCGACGCCGTGTCTCCGGTCCTGAGCTGGGACGCCGTGACGAAGGTGGCCCTGCCCGTCTACCTGGTGACGATGGTCGGCCAGAACCTCGTCGGGCTGGCGGTACTGCAGGCCAACGGCTACCGCGCCCCGGTGGGGCGGCTGCTCGTCGGCACGGGGGTGGCCTCCGCGGTGGGGGCACCCTTCGGGGCCCCGACGGTGAACCTCGCCGCGATCACGGGCGCACTCACCGCCGGTCCCGGCGCCCACCGCGACCCGGCCCGGCGCTGGGTCGCCGCCGTCGCGGCGGGTGGCGCCTACGTGGCGCTGGCCGCCGTGGCCCCGGTGACGGCCGCGCTGGTCACCCAGACCGACCCACGGCTGATCCGGACGGCCGCCGGGCTCGCCCTGCTCGCTTCCTTCGCCGGCGCGGCGGCAGCGGCCCTGCGCGAGGAGGCCACCCGGCTGCCCGCGGCCGTCACGCTGCTGACGGCCGCGAGCGGCACGACGGCCGCCGGGCTGGGCAGCGCCCCCCTCGGCCTGCTCGCCGGCCTGGTCCTGCTCGCCGTGCTCCGGCGCCGCGAGCCGCCGGTGCCCGACCCGCAGGAGGGCCGTCCCTAGGCCGGCTGACCGCCGCGACGCCGGGCGACCACGAGCACCCCGGCCCCCGCCAGCACCAGGGCCGCTCCCGTTGCGGCGAGGGCGGGCACGTCGTCGCGGCCGGTGAAGGGCAGCTCCGAGACCCCGCCCTGGCACATCACCGGTGCCTGCCCGTCGACCGGGGCGCACGGATCGGCGGCCGGGTCGGCCGCGGAGGGCGACGGCGAGGGCGGAGCCACCGCCGAGGCGGCCGGCGCGAGAGCGAGCACGGAGACGGTGACAAGGACGGCGGACAGGCGCACGAGGAGCTCCCGGGATCGGCCGGCTCGTAGGCCGGGCGAGCCTTCGACGTCGGCCGGGCGGTCCCGGTTCCCGCCTCCGGGTGAGCGGTCTGGGACGCTGTCACCTCCCCCAGACAGGAGTGTTCACCAGTGGCAAGCAAGGGCGAGAGCGCATTCACGCTGTACCAGCAGGCCGTCGGCCGGCCCGAGGGCGCGGGCGAGTGGTTCGTGGTCGACCAGGACCGCATCAACGCGTTCGCCGACACGACCGTCGACCAGCAGTTCATCCACGTGGACCCCGACCTGTGCGCGACCCTGTCGCCGTGGGGCGTCCCCATCGCGCACGGCTTCCTCACCCTGTCGCTGCTCACCCACCTGGCCGCCACCGTGCCCCAGGACCCCGCCCGGCTCGACGGCATCGTCATGGGCATCAACTACGGCTTCGACAAGGTCCGCTTCGTCAACCCGGTCAAGGTCGGATCGCAGGTGCGTGCCAGCAGCGTCCTGAAGGACGCCGAGCTGAAGGACCCGAACACCATCCAGGTCACGCGCACCTTCACCGTCGAGATCGACGGCGAGAGCAAGCCCGCGCTGGTCGCGGACTGGATCACCCGGCTCGTCTACAGCTGACCGCCGCACCGGGCAGCGCCTGCGGGCCTGCCCGGTGCCGCCGGGGACACTGACGCCATGCAGCCCCCCGTCGACCATCTCACCGCCTGGATCGGCGGCTGGCCACCGCGCTCGCCCGTCCACGTCGTGCCCGACGTCGACCACGCCGCACCGGGGTGGGACGGCACTCCCCGCGGCGTCACCGGCGTCGTCGATCCGGCCGGACGGTGCCTGGTGCGGGTCCCGCCCGACGTCGCCGCACGCCTGCCGGGCCGCCTCGAGGACCTGCCCGCCCTGCTCGCGGCACTCCCCGACGCCGTGGGCCGCCCCGGCGTGGCGGGCGCCGGCGTCCTGCGATGGGCGCAGGACGTCCCCACCGCCGAGCAGCTGCCGGACGCCGGTGTGTGGCTGCCGGCGGCGCTCGCCGACGCCGCCGACCCGCGCGTGCCCGCCTGGCTGCGCCCCTTCGGGGGCGAGGTCCTCGTCGCCCTCGACGACGACGGCCGGTACCTGGCCGGGGTGGGGCTCAAGCGCCACCACGCCAGCGGTCGCGAGATCGCCGTGGTCACCGAGGACCGGGCCCGTGGCCGTGGCCTCGCGCGGCGGCTCGTGGCGCAGGCGGCCCGCGCCGTGCTCGCCCAGGGGCAGGCCGTGGTGTACCTGCACGCCCCGGACAACCACGCTTCGGCGTCGGTGGCCCGGGCCGCCGGCTTCCCGGACACGGGCTGGCAGGTGATCGGCTTCTGGGAGCGCCCGTGAGGGCTGCTCCCGCTCAGTCGGTTGCGGGCTCCAGGACGAGCACGGGGATCTCGCGCTCGGTCTTGCGCTGGTAGTCCGCGTAGTCCGGGAAGGCCTCGACCGCACGCGACCACCACTGCGCCTTCTCCTCCCCGGTCACCTCGCGGGCCACGAACGAGCCCTTCGCCGGACCGTCCTGCAGGTCCAGCCGCGGCTCGGCCACCAGGTTGCGGTACCAGGCCGGGTGGGTCGGCGCCCCGCCCTGGGACGCCACCGCGGCGTAGCAGCCGCCGGCCTCGACCCGCATGAGGGGCACCTTGCGCAGCTGGCCGCTGGAGGCCCCCCTCATGGTGAGCAGGACGACGGGCAGGCCCCGCAGGGTCGTCCCCTCCGTGCCTCCGGACGACTCGTACAGGTCGACCTGCTCGCGGACCCACTGCTGCGTGCTCGGTGCGTACTCGCCGGTGAGGGACATGGCCCTGGCCTTCCCCCTCCCGGCGGTCGGCAACATCGGTCACGGCTCCGGGATCGGCAGGCGGCCGGCGCCGTAGGGTCTGCGCATGGATCTCGCCGGCAGGACCGTGCTCGTGACCGGCGCGACGGGCGGGATCGGTGGGGCCATCGTGTCCGCGCTGCACCGCCAGGGGGCCTCGCTCGTGCTGACCGGCCGGCGGACCGCGCTGCTCGAGCCTCTGGCGGACCAGGTCGGCGGCCGCGCCGTCGCCTGCGACCTCGGCGACCCCTCCGCCGTGGCCCGCCTCGCCGAGGAGCTCGCCGACGCCGACGTGCTGGTCGCCAACGCCGCGCTCCCGGCGAGCGGACGGCTGGACTCCTTCGACGTCGGCGGGCTGGACGCCGCCCTCGACGTCAACCTGCGGGCGCCGATGGTGCTCACGCACGCCCTGCTCCCCGGCTGGACGGCGCGCGGCACCGGCCATGCCGTCTACATCGGCTCCATCTCCGGCAAGATCGCGACGAGCAACGCGTCCGTCTACGCGGCCACGAAGTTCGGGCTGCGCGGGTTCGCCCAGGGCCTGCGTGACGAGCTGCACGGCACCGGCGTCGGCGTAAGCATCGTCAACCCCGGCTTCGTCCGCGACGCCGGGATGTTCGCCGACTCCGGGGCCACCCCTCCCAAGGGCATCGGCACGAGCTCCCCGCAGGAGGTGGCGGCCGCCGTCGTCCGGGCGATCACCCACGACCTCGGCGACGTCGACGTCGCCCCTGCCCTCGTGCGGGTCACCGCCAAGCTCAACGGCGTCATGCCCGAGCTCGTGGCCGGTCTGGCCCGGCGCCTGGGCTCCAACGCGACGGCCGAGCAGATCGCCGCAGGTCAGCGCCCCCGACAGGGCTGACCCAGCCCGGCCGGACCAGTCCTCGGCGGGTCGGGACCAGGTCCGGACTGCATCGGACAGACCAGGTGCCGATGGTCCTTTGCGACCGATCCCGCTCCACCGGCTGCAGGTGCCGGCGGGCCGGGCCGACGGCAGGGACATGGCCCATCCTGCGCGTCCGCGCCAGACCACTGCCCTGGCCAGCCCGCCGGCGGTCCGGTACCGCCCGGCACCCCTCCCCTGCGACGAGCTCGACCGGCTGCGGTCGCTGGGTTCGTACGCGATCGTCGACACCCCGGACGAGCCCGAGTACGACGAGCTGACGGCCCTCGCCGCCGATGTCTGCCAGACGCCCCTTGCCGCCGTCTCCCTGCTGGAGATCGGCCGGCAATGGCTCAAGGCAAGCGTGGGCGTGCCGGTGCGGGAGTACCGACGCGATCTCTCGTTCTGCTCCTGGGCGATCCTCACGCCGTCGCGCATGCTGGTGGTCCCCGACGCGCAGCACGACGTCCGTTTCGCACGGAACCCCGCCGTCACCGACCTCGGCCTGCGCTCCTACGCCGGGGTCCCGCTCGTGACCATCGACGGTCAGCCGCTCGGCACGCTCTGCGTGATGGACACCGAGCCCCGCCGGCTCAGCACCCGTCAGCTGACGGCCCTGCGGGTCCTCGGCAACCAGGTGGTGGCGCAGCTGGAGCTGCGGCGAAGCCGGCTCGAGCAGGCGCAGCTGCGCCACCGCCTGTCGCAGTGGGAGGACCTCGTGAGCAGGGCCTCCGTCCCGACCCCCCGTCCCGTTGCCGTCCCCGTACCCGTCCCCGTTCCCTCGACCGACCCGGAGCTCCGATGACCATGCCCAGCATCACCGTCGACATGACCTTCGAGCAGGCGGCGGCCGAGGCGCTGCGCTATCTGCGGACCAACGTGCCGATGGCGTTCTGGTCGGTCACCCGAGTGGAGAACGACCGGCAGACATACCAGTACCTCGACGAGAACGGCTACGGGCTGCTGCCCGGCCAGTCGCACCCGTGGGAGGACAGCTTCTGCATCCACATGGCCGCGGGAGCAGCCCCCATGGTGGCCCCCGACGCGCAGGCCGTACCGCTCTACGCCGCCGCGGGGGTGAATGCGCTGGCCACCATCGGCGCCTACGCCGGCTCGGCCATCCGGGAGACCGACGGTCGGCTGTTCGGCGCGATCTGCGGGATCAGCCCACAGGCGAGCACCGACCCGCGGCTGGCCGCGGCCGAGCCGGTCCTCGGCCTGCTCGGACAGATGCTCACGATGGTGCTCACCATGGACCGGCAGCGCGACGAGGCGGCCCTGCGCCTCGCGACCGCCGAGATGGCCGCAGAGACCGACGTGCTGACCGACCTGTACAACCGGCGCGCCTGGGAACGGCTGCTGGGCGAGCAGGACGAGCGGTTCCGGCGGCTCGGCGACCCGACGGTCCTGGCCATGCTCGACCTCGACATGCTCAAGGAGGTCAACGACACCCGGGGACACGCTGCGGGCGACGACTACATCCGGCGCGCCGCCGATGCGTTGCGGGACGCCGCTGCGCCGACCGACCTGCTCGCCCGCCTGGGAGGCGACGAGTTCGGGGTGCTGATGACGCACTGCACGGAGGCGGAGGCCGAGGTGCGGGTCGACGGGATCTACCGGGCGTTGGAGCGGGCGGGGGTGGCCGGCTCGGTCGGCTGGGCTCCCATCACGGTGCTGCGCGGGCTGCCCGCCGCGCTGGCCGAGGCCGACGAGGCGATGTACGCCGCCAAGCGACGTCGCCGGTCCGCGCGGGCCGTGCCGGCTCCCCGGGAGGTTCCCGCAGTCCGGCTGCACGCCTGAGTAGCCGGCCCCAACCTGCCCCGTGCCGTCGACCTGCGTCACCGTCAGCCGCCGCGGTTTTCGGGATCAGCCGGCGGCCAGGGTGCGCAGGAGCGTGCCGAAGCCGCCGACGCACCGGGCGTCCCGCCGGGCCGACGTGACCACCGGGTGCCGCGCCGTCCGGGCGACCCGGAAGCCGCCGGCCTCCAGCGCAGCGAGCAACGCGTGCTCCTCCGCCAGCGCCAGCGGCGGAAACCCCCCCACCGCCCGGTAGGCCGCGGCCGACAGGCTGAGGTTGGCACCGTGCACGTGCGGGTGCTCGACGCTCGTCCACCGGTACTGCTCGGCAAAGCGCTCCGCGACCACGGCGTCGTGCGCGGACCAGTCCTGCACCTCGACCGTGCCGAGCACGGCGTCGAAGCCCTGCGCGTGCCAGGCCAGCTGGTCGAGGAACCACTCCGGGGGCACCCGGCTGTCGGCGTCGGTCGTGGCCAGCCAGAGCCGGTCCGGCCCCGCGTCGTCCCCCCCGACGACGACCTCGAACCCCCGTCGGCGCGCCGCCCCCGCACTGCGCACCCCCGTCTCCAGCACCTGGACCCCTGCCCTGCGGGCCACCGCCACCGTGCCGTCCTGGCAGCCGTCGGCCACCACGAGAATGCGCACCGGAGGCAGGCCCGGCTGCGCGGCGGCCCGCTGCAGCGACGCCAGGCAGTCGGGCAGCAGCGCCTCCTCGTCGTGCGCCGGGACCACCACGGCGACGGCGTCGGTCAGCACAGGCCGTCCCGCGCCGCGACGGACACGCGGGCGGCGGTCTCGTCGGCGCGCGGCCGCACGTGGACCCGCAGGTCCAGGTCGGCCTCGACGTGCCGCACCGTCTCGACCAGGTGCCCCGCCGACGCCGCACCGATCGCCTCCTGCACGGCGTCGCCGCTCTGCGGGTAGTCGGCGACCGGGTGCCGCCAGTGCACCGACAGCAACGTCCCGCCCGCGGCGACCGCTGCGACGGCGCGCTCCGCGACGGCGCGCAGGTCGGGGGGGTCGAGGTAGTAGAGGACCTCCGACAGCACGATCAGGTCGAAGTCCCCGGCGGGCCAGCCGCCCGGCAGCGCCGCCTGCGCCAGGCGCACGTGCGTCAGGCCTTCCAGGCGCGCCGACGCCGCCGTCAGCGCAGCCTGTGACACGTCGGTGGCCAGCAGGGCGTCGCACCGGCCGGCGAGGTCGCGCGTCAGGACCCCGATCGAGCAGCCAGGCTCGAAGGCCGACCGGTAGCGCCGCTCGGGGAGCGCGGCCAGGGTGAGGGCGCGCTTGCGCTCCTCGTACCAGCGGTCGGTGAACCCCCACGGATCGGCCGACCCGCCGTAGACCTCGTCGAAGTAGCCCCCGGGGAGGGTCACGCGAAGACCACCTCATCGGGCCGCTGGAAGTGTGCGAGGACCTCCGGAGGGACGATCGCGGCGTCCTGCGGCCCTGGACCCAGCGGCTCGGTCTGGCTCGGGTAGCAGCCGAGTGCGACCTGCTTGCGCTCGCGCGACGACGCCGGCAGGGGGATGCGCCGCGCGCGGTGCCAGGGGATCCGCGGGTCGCCGGGGCGGGCCCAGTGCCATGCCCACAGCGGATAGGACAGCAGGCGCGCACCGGTGCGCCGGCAGGCGTCCTGCGCTGCGCGTCCCCCGGCGTCGTGGTCGGGGTGGGCATCGCCGTCAAAGGGTGCGAGGCACCAGTCGTCCGGACCCAGGAGCGGCACCAGTGCCTGCACCAGCGCCGGCTCGGCCCCGGCCAGCCCGCCGTCGGGCAGCTGCAGCCGCACGTGGCTCGATCGGCCCGGCCCGAGTGCGGCAAGGGCCGCGGCGGTCTCCTGCACCCGCCGGTGCCGCAGCTGCTCGGGCGTCGCCACCCGGCTGCCCGGGTGCGAGGCCTCGCCGTCGGTGGCGGAGACCAGGACGACCTCCGCGCCGGCCTCGTACAGCGTGGCGATCAGCCCACCGATTGCGAGCGTCTCGTCGTCGGGGTGCGGTGCGACCACGACCGCCCGTCGGCAGGGGCGGAGGTCGAGGACCGGCAGCTCGGCGAGCACCCGCCAGTCGCGCCAGAGATGCTCGGGCGTCCCGGCGCCCGGGTCGATGGTCACCACGCGGGATCGGAGTCCAGCACCAGGGCGCCGAGGGTCGCCAGGTCGGTCTCGGCGTGGCTCTGCCGAAGGTAAACGGGGAGGTCGGCGACGAGGGCCGCGTGGCGTCCGTCGCGACAGAGCGGACCCGCACCCAGGGCTCGGCCCACCCGGTCCAGCACCTCCGTGGCCGCTCGCTCGGCCTGGGCGCGTAGCCGCGCGGCCGTGCGGTGCTGGTCGGCCCCGGGGTCGGTGTCCACCGAAGCGGCCGCCTCGCGCAGCCCCGCGGCCACGGCCGACAGGGCGGCGTCAACGGCCCCGAGGTGGGCGAGGGCGTGCGGGCCGAGCGCCCGGCCCGGTCGGCGAAGGGCCCGCCCGACGCCGACCGCGCCCCCGTGCCAGCAGGCGGCGACCGCCATCGCGCCGTGCCAGAACCCGGGTCGGTCGAGATAGGCGCCGGGAGCACCGACGGCCGCAGCGGGCAGCCCCGTCAGGTCGACCTCCAGGCTGTCGCTGCCGGCCATCCCAACAGCAGGCCAGGTCCCCGCCACGGGGCGGGCGCCGGCCAGGTCGACGGCGAACAGGCGGTACCCGTCGGGGGCGTCCGCGGTGACGAGGGCGTGCGTGCAGGACCGGGCGCCGGAGCACCAGGGCTTGATCCCGTGCAGGCGCCACCCGTCGCCAGTCCGCTCCGCGGTGAGGGCCGGCTCCGGCGGGTGCGCGGCCCAGACCCCCCAGCGCGAGCCGGGGGGCGGCGCGGGCCCACCGAGCTCGGCGAGGATCGCCAGGGCGTCCAGGTGCGCCTCCGCCAGCCGGGCCACGCACAGGTCGTCGGCGGCCAGGTCGACCAGGGCACGCCAGCGCTGCAGAGTGCCCCCGCTGCCCGGGAGCGGCAGCTCGAGCCGACCCGACCCGACCGCGGCCGCGAAGGCCTGTCCGACGTCGGCCACCCGCTGCGGGAGCGGCGCCTGCTCGGCCTCCACGCGGTGTCAGGCCTCGCCGCGCGCCGGGTAGCTGTTCTCGCGGATCCAACCGATGCTGTTGAGGAGGTTCTTCAGGTGCGGCCGCGCGAAGGGCATCGACTGCACGTGCGCCGAGTAGACGGTGCCGTCCGGCTGCAGCAGGAACAGGGCCGGCTCGGAGAACAGGTCGGGCTCGCCCTCCTTGATGCCGCGCGAGAGGTACAGGCCCCACGTGCGCATCTGGTCCTCGGACAGGCCATGGCCCACGCGGACCGACGACAGGCCCCACTCGGCGACGGTCCGCTCCGCGCGGTCGGCGGTGTCGCCGGAGACCGCCACGACCTCGTCGACTCCGGCGGCAGCCAGCTCGCCGAGCAGCCCGTCGAGCTCCTGCAGCTGGTCCTTGCACTTGGGGCAGTGCAGCCCCCGGTAGAACACGAGGAGAGTGAACGCGGTGGGGGCGGCGTCGGACAGGACGAATCGCCCGCCCCCCACCAGGGCGACGTCCAGCTCAGGGGCGACGGTCTGCGGCAGCACGGTGGGCACGGCTTCTCCAGGGTCAGGGAGGGGACGGGGGTGCCATGCCCAGTGAGGGGTGGAGCACTCCCCTGCGCCGTGGTCAGGGCCGGACGCGGACCTGCCAGGAGTTCCCGGAGCGGCGCACCTCGTAGGACAGCTGTGGCGCCGTCGCGGGTCCGCGGGCCACGCTGCCGTCGTCGAGGCGGAAGGCGCTGCCGTGCCACGGGCAGACCAGGCAGCCGTCCTCCACGGTGCCGTCCTCCATGGGCGCCCCGTAGTGGCTGCACACCGCGTCCATCGCCCGCACGACCGCCCCGGTGCGGACGAGGACGATCGGCTGGTCGCCCACCGTCACGCGCAGGGGGGCGCTCCCGAGATCGGCGTCGGCGCAGGCATCGGTCCAGTCGGTCGGCTCCTTGGCGCGGTCGGCCAGCCGGTTGACCCCCACCCCCTGGCTGTAGGCGAGGTGTCCCCCGAGGTACCCCCCGACGCCGAGCGACGCCGCCCCCGCCAGTGCCAGGGTGCGGCCCCGCTCGTGGTCGCCACGACGCCGGGCGAACCAGCTCGCCCCGTAGAGCGCTGTCGTGGTCACGTTCGCGAGAGCGTGGACCAGACCCACGCGCTTGGGTCGTTCGAAGGCTCCGAGCGAGGACCAGTCGGCCAGACCGGTGGCGGCGCTCGGTGCGGCCAGCAGCACCCCGGCCCCGACCAGCCGGCGGGCGGCGGCCCGACCGGAACGCCCGGACGTCAGGTCCAGCAGCGAGCCGCCCACCCAGAAGCCGATCGGCACAGCAACCACCAGCGGGTGCACCGCATGTCCGAGCCAGCGCCCGTGCAGGACGTCCTTGACCGGACCCTCGGGCAGGACAGCGTTCACCGCCCCTTCGACCGCCGACGTCACCGGGTCGAGTACTGCCGCCCGCTCCAGCTTTCCGGTCACCGTCGACCACCACATGCGCGCCTCCCGGGCTCAGGTGTCACCTGTCCCCCGGCACCGCCCCGGCTACGCCTGCAGGACGGCGTCGGTCAGCGGACGAGCACCGTGCTCCCCCGCGGCATGAGCCCGCGGTCCCACACCATGTCCATCGCCGCGAGGCTGACCCGGGCGCACCCGTGCGACGCGGGGTAGGCCGGGACGACGGGGTAGCCATGCACCGCGATGCCGTCGGGGTGGAAGTACCGGGGCCGGTACAGCCGGCCCAGGGCCCCGTCGCGCCAGCCGTCGACGGCCCAGCTCACCGAGTAGCGGCCCCCGGGGGTGTCGGCCACGGCGGGCTGCCCGTCGTAGGTGTAGTCCTCGAACGTCCCGGTCGAGGTGTGCAGGACCACCGTGAGCGCACCGTCGACGGCGAACAGCAGGAGGCCGCGACGGCGGTCGACCTCGGTGACGCGGCCCTTCGTGATGCGGACCGCCGGCTGGACGCCGGTGTCCAGGGCCCGGCGCGTCCTCGGACCGAGCACCCCGTCGCGGCGCAGGCCGGCGGCCCCCTGCAGGGCCAGAACGGCCTGCTCGGTGAGGGGCCCGTAGGTGCCGTCCGCCGCTCCGAGCCAGTAGTGCAGCGCGACCAGCCGCTCCTGCACCTCGCGCACCTGCGGACCGGAGTCCCCCGGGCGCAGCACCTCCGGGGTCGCGACCGTGGGGGTGGCCGGCGGCGCGGTCGGGTCGGGCGCGGTCGGGGCCGGCGAGCTCGCGCCCGGGACTGTCGGGGAGGGCGCTGTCGGGGAGGGTGTTGTCGGGGAGGGCGTTGTCGGGGAGGGCGCTGTCGAGACCGGCGCTGACGCCGTCGGGGAGGGCGCTGTCAGGGAGGGCGCGCCGGTGGGGCTCGGGGCCGCAGACAGCCCGGTCCTCGAGGGGGCCGGCAGGGGTTCCCCGGCGCCGGCTCGGGGGGCCGTCGCCGGTGAGCCGCAGGCGGCCAGGACGGCTACCGCGACCGGAAGGGTCAATGTTCGCCACGTCATGACGGGGCTCCTTTCGTCCCCTTCCCTGACGCCGCATGTGCCGGGTTCGTTGCCCCGATCGGCATGACAGGTCGGTGACAGAGCAGCGGCGAACCTCCCTTAGCCGCTCAGGCCAGCAGGGCGTCCCCCATCTCCCGCCAGGAGGCGCGCAGCCGCGCGACCGCCTCCGCGACGGGCAGGGCAGTGCAGGCCTCCCCCTGGACCGTCACGAGCCCGAGCTGCTCGAGCCGGGACAGCGCGTCCTCGATCTCGAAGTCCACGCGGCCGTCCCCCACCAGGCCTGCGTCGGCCAGCCCCTGTTCGATGCGCCGGTCCAGCTCGGCCACGG
Source organism: uncultured Actinomycetota bacterium (assembly GCA_963761695.1). Taxonomy (GTDB): domain Bacteria; phylum Actinomycetota; class Actinomycetes; order Mycobacteriales; family SCTD01; genus RYN-122. The sequence goes on from CAVXIB010000016.1 coordinate 101,891, forward strand.
ACAGCGGCCCGCGCAGCAGGTAGGCGTAGGCCAGCAGCGACTCCTTGACGTCCTCCTCCTCGGCCGAGTCCAGAACGGTGAACAACACTCCCGGACCGTCACCGAGGCTCTTGTGGTAGAGGTTCTCCGACAGCGCCTGCAGGTACGCCGTGCGGCGGTTGGTGAACTTCTGGTACTGCTTCCACAGGTAGCCCCCGAGGGCGAAGGCCCCGCCGAGCAGGGTGAGCAGCGCCCCCGTGTCGAGGTCGGGGCTACGGGAGCGCAGACCCAGACCGGCCCCGGCGAGCAGGAGCAGCAGGCCGAAGGTGGCGGCCAGCTTCGTGGTCGCCACCACGATGCCGCTGGCCAGCGCAGGAACCCCCAGGAGCACCTTGTCGACGGCGCGCATCCGCACCTCGGTGTTCGGCAGCAGCATCTCGAGGTCGCTCTCGGGCACCCCCTGGAAGAGCTTGAGCACAGCCTTGCCCGGCACGAACGGCAGGTCCTCGAGGTCACGGTCACGCTCGTTGAACCAGTCCCGGTCCTGGTAGCGGGCGTACAGCACGACCCGGCTGTACTCGAGATAGTCGATCTGCTCGCTGCGCAGCCCCTTCCAGCGCTCGACCCGCTGAGAGCGCTGTGCCGTCCCGCGCCGGAACACCAGCAGGTCCGCGAAGTCGTCGAGGTCGGCGTGCAGCTGCACGCGGAACAGCGACGACTCGCCCAGGGCCCGGTCGAGCACCTCGCGCGGGACCTCGTCGTAGTTGGCGTCGTCGAGGACCGTGCGCAGCTCCTCCACGAGCCGCCGGCGGGCCTGCTCGCCGGTCGAGCGCCCCGGGTCGGCCTGCTGCTGGCGGGTCTCGACGTCCGGCGAGAACGGCGCGTAGGCGTCCTTGACCCGGATCCACCGCTCCCGGTAGCTGGCGTGCAGCAGCGAACGGAGCAGCCCGGCCAGGCGCCTCAGCGCGGGGTCGTCCGCGGCGCCGGCCTCGGCGGCACACAGGTCGACCACCTCGTCGACCCGCATCGGGAGGTGGCGCTGAGCGCTCACTGCGCCGAGACGACGACCGCCCAGGACCCGATCCCCAGCAGCCGCGTTCCTGCGATCTCGCCACCCGTCGTCAGCAGGGTCGTGATGCTGCCCGACGAGGCGTCGAACTCCACGTCGTCCACCGTGCCCATCTCGTCGCCGGCGTCGGTGAGCACCCGCTTGCCCAGCACGGCACGGTCCTTGCCGCGCAGCTCGGACAGGTGCCCCTCGGCCACCACGAGGGCGTCCTCCCCGGTCACGGTGACCGCGTCGGGACCGAACGCCTGCACCCCCGCCCACGGGAGCGTGTCGACGTCACCCTTGCGCTTGACCACGACCGCGGCGACGGCACGCGTCGAGGGGTCGAGCAGGAGCCGGTCCACCTTGCCCAGGGTGACGGCGCTGGACGTGTCGACCACCGGCCGCTTGCGGCACTCCGTGAACCTCATGCGGCCCCTCCGGACAGCCGGGCCCGGAACGCCGTCACGGCGGCGCCGAAGCCGGACAGGTCGTCGGTAACGAACTCGGTGGCCGCGGCAGGAACGATGAGCGACTCCACCGAGACGGCCAGCGTGTCCGGGAGCGGCAGGAAGACCCGGCGGCCGTCGCGGCCCAGGGCGCTCGAGGAGTCGATCTCGTACCCCACGACGTCGGCGCGTTCGCCGGACTCGAGCACCACGTCGACCACCTCGCCCAGGTCGACGCCGGTGTCGGTGAGCACACGCGAGCCGAGGACGTCGCCGCTGCCGCGGCCGCCACCGCCGGCCGCGAGCAGTTCGTCGCGCGGCACCAGGACCTGCTCGTCGACGATCACCAGGGCCTCCCGGCCCAGGCCGCGCACCTGACCCCAGGCGAGGGCCGTCTTGAGCGGCCCGGAGAACAGGCCCCTGCCGTTGAGCGTGAACCCGGCGACCTCGCCGCTGCCCCCGGCGTAGACGACGTCCTTCACCTGCGCGACGTCCTCCCCGGCGAGGGTCACGACGGGCCGTCCGACCACCTCGGCGGCCCTGAGCAGCACGGTCACGAGCGGCCCTTCGGCGTCGTCGTCAGTACGCCACCCCGCCGACGGCGAGCCTGCACGAGCAGGAAGGCCCCGACCAGCACCGCCAGCACTGCCAGGGCGATCAGCAGAAATCCCCACCACTCCATGCGCATCCCCTGTCCTGGCCGACCGACCTGCGAACCCTTTCACGAAACCGCCCCACCGGCAGTCCCGCCGCCACTCAGCTGCCGGAGTGCTGGGCCTTGTACTCCTCGACGTCAGGATTGTCGGTCGGTACGGCCACGGCCCGCTCGTGCTCGTTGCGCCAGGCCAGCCAGGCGACCGCGAGGTCGGCCCGCTGCTCGTCGGTCACGTTGGCCCGCAGGTCGGGCAGGGCATCACGCTCCTCCTCGGCCAGATGGTCGGAGTTCTCCTCGCGGGCCTTGCCCACGGCCTCGGTCCAGGCCGGGCTGCCGACCTCCTGACGCGCCGCCGCACGGAGGGCGTCGCGGATCGCGTTGTGGTCCTCGATCGCGTCGTCGGTCTCCTCCTCCGCGTCGTCACCCTTCTTCAGCAGCGCCGGGTAGAAGATCGCCTCCTCGCAGGCGGCGTGCACCTCCAGCAGCCTCGACAGGCCGTCCCAGACGGCTGCCTGCGCCTGGGGAGACCTCGCGTCGTCGAGCATCGCGAACCCGCGGCGCAGAGCGGCGTGGTCCTCCAGGACGAGGGCGGTGACGTCGAGCAAGGGGAGCTCCTTCGGACGGGGTCGACAGCGGGCTGGTCGTTCCTTCCCCCACGCCGGGCTCCGCCACCCCTCACCCGGTCGAGGCGGCGCCGTGGCGGCCGAACCGGTCCTTCACCGCGGGCATCAGGGTGCTGGCGGCCCAGTCGCAGAACGCCTCCTGCTCGTCGCCCACCTGCACGAGAGCCACGCGGGTGTAGCCCGCATCGGCGTACTCCTGGAGCTTGTCCAGGTAGGGCTCGACGTCGGGCCCCCAGCAACCGGCCTTGGCCATGTCCTCGTTCCGGACGAACTGCGAGGCCGCGTCGAACCCCGCAGGGCCGGGCAGCTCGGCCTGCACCTTCCACCCGAGGGCGCCCCAGCGGAACTGCTCACGCAGCAGCGTGTTCGCGCTCTCGGCATCGGGTCCGTAGACCACGGGGAACTGGCCGACCATCTCGCCCTGTCCGCCCGCGGCGGTGTAGTGCTGCTGCAGCTCCGGCTTGGGCTCGGTGCCGATGAGGAAGTCGCCCAGCTCGGCGGCCAGGGTGCACGACTGCTTCCCGCTGGTCGCGACGCCGACGCGGACGGGTGTCTCAGGCAGGTCGTAGACCTTGGCGCTCTCGACCGTGAAGTGCGCGCCCCGGTAGTTGGTCCATCCCCCGTCCCAGAGCGCCCGCATGATCTCGAGCGCCTCGCGCAGCATCTGGTGCCGCACGTCGGCCGGGGGCCAGCCGCGACCGACCACGTGCTCGTTCAGGTTCTCCCCGGCGCCGACCCCCAGGCTGAAGCGGCCGTCGGAGAGCAGCGCCAGGGTTGCGGCCTGCTGGGCGATCACGGCCGGGTGGTAGCGCAGGATGGGGCACGTCACGTAGGTCATGAACGGGATGCGCTCCGTGGCCTGCGCGACGGCGCCGAGCACCGGCCAGGTTCCCGGGGCATGCCCCTGCTGCTCGAGCCAGGGGTGGAAGTGGTCGCTGGCGACGAGGAAGTCGAACCCGGCCTGCTCCGCCAGGACGGCGTCGCGGACGAGGTCGCGGGGCGAGCGCTGCTCACCCATGAGCGTGTAGCCGAGGTCCATGGGCGGTGGGGTTCCCTCGCCCACCGCGTCCTACTCCCGGCGCGTCGCGGGGAGCCCGGCGAGCGCTCTGCGCGCTGGGCGCGGCCGTCAGAAGGCGACGGAGAAGGGGGTCCCCTTGCCGGAGGCCACCTCGAGGAACGTCCGGCGCACGATCGGGGTCCCCCCGCAGGAGCACGTGATGCGCACGTCGTAGGTCTGGCTGGGCGCGCCGCAACGGCCGCCCGCGATGTCGTCGGAGACGTAGCGGGTCCGTCCACCGGTGACGAACTTCTGGTCCGGTGCCGCCGAGAACCCTTCGATGCCGCACTCGGACCCCGCCCGGCGCGGGAAGACGCGGATCACCAGCTTGGCCGGGTCGACGGCCGCACCCCTGTAGGTGACGTAGCCGGCGACGTAGCCGACCTGTCCCCCCAGCCTGCGCACGAGGGGCAGCCTCAGCAGTACGTCGTTGCGCGCCCCTGCCCGCAGCGTCTGCGCGTGGTGGGCGGCCAGCGCGTAGCGGCTCTTGGTGGTGACGGAGTAGCGCGCCTCGTTCTGCGGATACACCTCGAGATAGGCCTTGGCCACCTTCGTGGCGACGCACAGGTCGCCGCTGGTGGCCGGGTCGCCCCAGGTGCGGGTCAGCGACGGGTCGTCGGAGCCGTCCGGCGAGGTGGTCGGGTTGACGCGGTCGCGGTAGACGTAGCCGGGTGCCGTGACCGGCCGCCCGTCGCGGTCGACGCGGGCGCCGGAGGCGTCGACCAGGTCGATGCCCACGACGGCGTTGAGCGCCCGTCCGTCGATGCCCTGGATCCCGCCTCCCAGGGCCGTGGGTCGGGCCGCCGTGCAGCCCGGGGCGACGGCGGCGGCCGGTGTCGCGGCCAGGACCGCACCCACCAGGGCGAGGCAGGCGGCCAGGGCGAGCGGGAGGGGCGAGCTCCGGCGGGCGGTCATGACGAGGAGTGTGCCGCGTGGGGGCGCCCCGCACCAGCGTTCGGGAGCGATCCGGCCGTCAGGCGCCGACGTAAGTGGCCAGGTGTCGGCCGGTGAGCGTCGCCCGCCCGGCGACGAGGTCGGCGGGGGTCCCGCTGAAGACCACCCGTCCACCCTCGGCCCCCGCGCCCGGACCGAGGTCGAGGATCCAGTCCGCGTGCGCCATGACGGCCTGGGAATGCTCGATGACGACGACGGACGCGCCCTCGTCGACGAGCCGGTCCAGCAGCGACAGCAGCGCTGCGACGTCGGCCAGGTGGAGTCCGGTGGTCGGCTCGTCGAGCACGTACGTACCGATCCCCTCACCCATCCGCGCGGCCAGCTTCAGCCGCTGCCGCTCGCCACCGGACAGCGTGGTCAGCGGCTGTCCGAGGGACAGGTAGCCGAGCCCGACGGCGGTCAGGCGCTCCAGCACGGCCACGGCGGCAGGGACCCGTGACGGTCCCACGGAGAAGAACCCGAGCGCCTCCGAGACGGGCATCGCAAGCACCTCGGCGATGTCCTTGCCGCCGAGCCGGTGCTCGAGCACCGAGGAGTCGAAGCGACGTCCCTCGCAGACCTCGCACGGCACGGCCACCCCGGCCAGGACGGCCGCCTCGGGATCGACGACCCCCGAGCCGTTGCAGGCGGGACAGGCGCCCGCGGAGTTCGCACTGAACAGGGCCGGCTTGACGCCGTTGGCCTTGGCGAAGGCCTTGCGCACGGGCTCGAGCAACCCGGTCCAGGTCGCGGGATTGCTCCGACGCGACCCCTTGATCGGGGTCTGGTCCACGACGACGGTTCCCTCGCGTCCGGTCAGCGACCCGGTGACGAGCGAGCTCTTGCCCGACCCGGCCACCCCGGTGACGACGAGGAGCACGCCGGTGGGGAGGTCGACGTCGACGTCCTGCAGGTTGTTCAGACGCGCCCCCCGGATCTCGATCGTCCCCGTGGGCGGGCGGACCTGCGCCTTGAGCACGGCCCGGTCGTCCAGGTGGCGTCCGGTGAGGGTGGCACTGGCGCGCAGGCCCTCCACCGAGCCCTGGAAGCAGACCTGCCCGCCGTCCCGTCCCGCACCCGGTCCGAGGTCGACCACCTGGTCGGCGATGGCGATGACCTCAGGTTCGTGCTCGACCACCAGGACCGTATTGCCCTTGTCGCGTAGCCGGAGCAGGAGGTCGTTCAGGCGCGCGATGTCGTGCGGGTGCAGTCCCGTCGAGGGCTCGTCGAACACGTAGGTGATGTCGGTGAGGCTCGACCCGAGGTGCCGCACCATCTTGGTGCGCTGCGACTCCCCGCCCGAGAGCGTCCCGGTCGGGCGCGCCAGGGTCAGGTAGCCCAGCCCGATCTCGACGAAGGAGTCCAGGGTGCTGCGCAGCGCCTGCAGCAACGGCGCCACCGACGGCTCCTGCAGGGCACCGACCCAACGGGCGAGATCGCTGATCTGCATGGACGCGGCGTCGGCGATGCTCGTGCCGGCGATGAGCGACGACCGGGCCAGGTCGCTGAGCCGCGAGCCACCGCACTCCGGACACGTGGTGAAGGTGACGGCCCGCTCGACGAAGGCGCGGACGTGCGGTTGCAGCGCCTCGACGTCCTTGCTCAGGAACGACTTCTTCACCTGGGGGATCAGGCCCATGTAGGTGAGGTTGACCCCGTCGATCTTCAGTCTGGTCGGTGGCCGGTGCAGGAGGTCGGTGAGCTCCCTCGCGCTGTACCGCGCGATGGGCTTGTCCATGTCGAAGTAGCCGCACCCGGCGAAGATGCGGCCGTACCAGCCCTCCATGCTGTAACCCGGGATGCGCAGGGCGCCGCCCGCCAGCGACGCGGTCTCGTCGTAGAGCTGGGCGGGGTCGATGTCGTTGACCGCCCCGCGGCCGTCGCACCGCGGGCACATCCCGCCGGTGACGCTGAAGCTGCGTCGCTCCTTGACCGTCGTCCCGCCGCGCTCGAGGGTCACCGCTCCGGCGCCGCTCATCGACGCGACGTTGAAGGAGAACGCCTGCGGCCCCCCGACGTGCGGCTCCCCCAGCCGGCTCCACAGGCGGCGCAGCAGCGCGTGCGTGTCGGTGGCCGTCCCGACGGTGGACCGCGGATCGGCGCCCATGCGCTGCTGGTCCACGACGATCGCCGGCGTCAGCCCGTCGAGCAGGTCGACGTCGGGACGGGCCGTCGAGGGCAGGAAGCCCTGGACGAACGAGCTGTACGTCTCGTTGATCATCCGCTGCGACTCGGCGGCGATCGTGCCGAACACCAGCGAGCTCTTGCCCGAGCCGGAGACGCCGGTGAACACCGTCAGCCGTCGCTTCGGCAGCTCGACACTGACGTCGCGCAGGTTGTTGGTGCGCGCGCCGTGCACCCGGATGAGGTCGTGCCGGTCGGCGTCGGATCCGGACGACCTCCCGAGAACGTCCGGGTCCGGTCCGCCACGACGGCGGTCGCTGCCCTCGGCGCCGCGCTCGTCCACGCTTCCTCCGCTCCACGGCGCCGGGTCGGCGCTGGTGCAGTCAGTCAGTCATGCACGAGGACGGATCGCAATGCTGTTCCGCAACCACAGCGTCGGCAGGCCGGACGGCCCTACGGCCGGACCAGACGCCGCAGGGCGAGCCGGGCGAACGGCGCATAGCCGAGCACCAGGGGCGCCAGGCCCTGCATCACCAGGGTCGCCGTGCATCCCCCGACGTCGCCGGTGACGCCGTGCACCAGCCGCACCGGGGCGCCGATCGGCGGTCGCACCTCCCACGTCCAGGACCGCGCGCCGACGTCGAGGACGGTGAACGGCACCCGCAGTCCGACGGGTCCGACCACCCGGCCCTGCAGACCCGGCACGAGAAGCCGCGAGGCCGCCTCGACGTCCCGCACCTGCGGCGACCACGACGGCCAGCGGTCGAGCTCCGCGTAGCGACGCCAGGCCACGTCGACCGGGGCCGCGCCACGCACCCGCAGCGACAGGGTGATCGCCGGCAGCCGCACCTCAGCGTGGCCGGGACCCGCGCGGGAACAGCGGGGGGAGGTAGCGCAGCATGAGCGCCGACCACGTCAGGTGGGTCAGCAGAGGTGCCTGCACGCCCCCCGAGGCCCGGCGCTGGGCGCCGAACAGGGCGCCCATCGCGGTCGCAGCGAGGACCAGGGCGGGGTTGCGCGTCGGGAGCGTGGCGACGGCGTAGGTGGCGGTGGTCAGGGCGACCGGGTGACGCTGCCCCACGGCGGCGTAGAGCGCCCCCCGGAAGAACAGCTCCTCCGCCGCGCCGTTCGCGAGTGTGGTGGCCAGCACGAGCCGCGGGTCGCCCTCGTGCGCGTAGGCCAGTACCCGGGTCAGCGCCTCGTCGAGGACCGGCACGCGCCGGGCCACATGCGCGACGCCGTAGAACGCCCCGAAGGCCGCGGCACCGGTGAGGACCGGCACGACGACGGGTCGGTGCAGGCCGTCGTCCAGACCGCGCAGACGTCCGAGGTGGAGCGGGCCGGACGCCGCCGCCCCTGCGGTCCAGGTCGCGGCCACCCCGAGCGCGGAGGCGTAGAAGCGCCACGAACCGGGACGCGTCGACAGCGAGACCCCGAGCAGGCCGGCGCCGGCCAGCGACGTCGCCGCCACCACCTGACGCCGCCGGGCGAAGGCGCTGTCGGGCTCGCGGTGGTCGCGCGGCACCTTCTCGACCAGCGAGGCGCGCAGGAGCCCGACCAGGGACGAGGACCAGCGGCCTGCCGGGGAGGGCCGGGGGCTCACGAGCGCCCGGCCTTGGCCCGCTCGCCGAGGGCGGCCAGCACGGCGCTGTCGTAGTCCATCGGCTCGAACGGGACCAGGTCACGGATGCTGGCGTCGCGGACCACCACCTCGTTGCTCATCGAGTCGATCAGCGAGCGGCCGGTCTGCACGTCGACGTCGGTGACCAGGGACAGCCAGCGGCTCGACAGACGCGGCGTCAGCAGCGGCACCGGCATCACGAAGATGCGCCGGCCCTCGATCGCTGCGACCCGGCGCATCATCTCGACGTACTCCAGGACGTCCGGACCCCCGACGTCGAAGGCACGCGACCCCGACACCGGGGCGGCGAGCACCTCGACGAGGTAGCGGACGACGTCGGCCACCGCGATCGGTTGCGTCCGGGTCCGCACCCAGCGGGGGGTGACCATCAGGGGAAGGTGTTCCACGAGCTGCCGGGTCAGCTCCCAGGAGATGCCCCCGTGACCGACGACGATCCCCGCGCGCAGGGTCGTGACCGGCACCCCCGCCTCGCCGAGCACCGACTCGACCTCCCGGCGGCTGCGCAGGTGGTCCGACAGTGCGTCGCCGTCGTCGCCGAGACCACCGAGGTAGACGATCCGCTGCACGCCCCCGGCGGCCGCCGCCGCCCCGAAGCTGCGTGCGGCGTTCGCGTCCCGACGACGGAAGTCGGGGTCGTCCAGGCTGTGGACGAGGTAGTAGGCGGCGTCGCAACCGTGCAGCGCGGCGTCCAGCGAGGCCCTGTCCGCGACGTCGGCCGAGACCGCCGACCCGGCGCCCCGGTAGTCCGCGGGTCGTCGCGTAAGTGCACGGACCTCGTGGCCGGCTTCCTGGAGGGCGAGGCAGAGCCTGCGGCCCACGAATCCCGAGGCCCCGGCGACGGCTGTCTGCATCTGCCCACTGTGGACCCCGCCCTCCCTGCACCGCCATGCAGGTGCCCGTGGGCCCCGAGCGCTCCCTGGTCCACCATGACCGCATGGACCTCGACGACGCCCGCGCCTTCGTCCGGCAGCACTCGCACGCCGTGCTCATCACACTGCGCGCCGACGGCAGCCCCCAGTCGTCCCCCGTGGCCGCGACGGTCGACGCCGAGGGTCGCGTCATCGTCAGCAGCAGGGAGACGGCGTACAAGACGCGCAACCTCCGTCGGCGGTCCCGGGCCTGGCTGTGCGTGTTCCCCGACGCCTTCTACGGGCCGTGGGTGCAGGTCGAGGGTGACGTGGACGTCCTGTCCCTGCCCGATGCCATGGAGCCGCTCGTCGACTACTACCGGCGGGTGGCGGGAGAGCACCCGGACTGGGACGAGTACCGGCAGGCCATGCGCGACGAGCAGCGCTGCCTTCTGCGCGTCTCGCTTACCCGGGCCGGGCCGGACCGCAGCGGCTGACCGCCAAGGGCCCACGGCGACCGGCCGGCCCCGCGGGGTGGCAGGGTGGCGCCATGACCGACAACACCCAGGTACGCCTCGCCGCCCGACCGCAGGGCCTTCCCACCGACGACGTCTGGTCGGTCACCACCGAACCCGTGCCCGAGCCCGGTGAGGGCCAGGTGCTGCTGCGCACCCGGTACCTGTCGCTGGACCCCGCGATGCGCGGCTGGATGAACGAGGGGCGTTCCTACATCCCCCCGGTCGGGATCGGCGAGGTCATGCGGGCCGGCGCCGTCAGCGAGGTGGTCGCCAGCCGCAACCCGAGCGTTCGCGGAGGGCACGCACGTCGTCGGCATGACCGGCGTGCAGGAGTACGCACTCAGCGACGGCACGGGCCTGCAGCGCGATCCCCGACGGCGCGCCCGCTGCCCACCTGCCTCGGCACGCTCGGCATGACCGGGCTGACGGCGTACTTCGGGCTGCTCGACGTCGGCCGGGCTCAGGCGGGCGAGACGGTCGTGGTGTCCGGGGCGGCCGGGGCCACCGGCAGCGTGGTCGGGCAGATCGCCAAGATCAAGGGCTGCCGCGTCGTCGGGATCGCCGGGGGCGAGGACAAGTGCCGCACCGTGGTGGAGGAGCTCGGCTTCGACGCCTGCCTGGACTACAAGGCCGGTGACCTCGTGGCGGGGCTGCGCCGGGAGGCGCCCGACCGCGTCGACGTCTACTTCGACAACGTCGGGGGCGACGTGCTCGACGCCGTGCTGCCGAGCCTGGCGATGCGTGGTCGCGTCGTGCTCTGCGGCGCCATCAGCCAGTACAACGCCAGCGACGGGATGACCGGGCCGCGCAACTACATGTCGCTGCTGGTGAACCGCGCGCGTATGGAGGGGTTCGTCGTCTTCGACTACGCCGACCGCTACGGCGAGGCGCTGCAGGAGATGGGCGGCTGGCTGCTCGAAGGGAAGCTCCAGGCGCGGGAGACCGTCGTCGAGGGCGGGGTGCGGGCCTTCCCGTCGGCCCTGCTCAAGCTGTTCCGCGGAGAGAACGTCGGCAAGCTGGTGCTGCAGGCGTAGGCCGGCCGGCGCGGCGCAGCGCCCACTACCGCGAAGGCGCCGGGACGACGACCGCCTGGTCGAGCGGGCCGGCGCCGTCCGGGAGGGCTGCCGGCAGCCCGACGACGACGGTGGGGCTGGTGAGCACCAGCGTGAGCTGCGGCCCGTCGGGCCCGTCCGCCCAGGACAGCGACGTCAGGCCGCCGAGGCGCCGCCCGTCGAGGAGCAGGCTCCCCCGTCCGTCCACGAGGACGTGCGTCCCGGGGGCCTGGCATGCGTCCAGGGCTTCGTCGACGCCGGGGAGCACGTCGGGCTGCAGGTCCTTCCCGGGGTAGCCAGGGGATCGGGCGTAGCCGATCAGCCAGCCAAAGCCGCGACCCACACGCCGCTCCAGCACCCGGACCAGGCCGTAGTAGGCCATGATCGCGATCGGCTCGATCACCCCTGACAGCTGCTTGGCGTGCTCGTCGTCGAGCCGGCTTCGCAGGACGCCGCCGAGCAGGGTCCCGACGACGACGGGCGTCAGGGTCCGCACCAGGCTGGCCTGCAGGTCCCCGAGTGCGGGCGGCGAGGTTGCGGGAGCGGTCATGCCGGCACCTTCTCAGACCGTGCCGGCCAGCACTGGTCGACGGCGCAGGGCCGGCCAGCCACGCGACGTGGCGTCCTCTAGACGTTGAAGCGGAACTCCACGACGTCGCCGTCCTGCATCACGTACTCCTTGCCCTCCATCCGGGCCTTGCCCGCTGCCCGGGCCGCCACGACGGACCCCGCCTCCACGAGGTCCTCGAAGCCGATCACCTCGGCCTTGATGAAGCCGCGCTCGAAGTCGGTGTGGATGACGCCGGCCGCCTGCGGCGCGGTGGCCCCCTTCTTGATCGTCCAGGCGCGCGACTCCTTCGGGCCCGGCCGTCAGGTAGGTCTGCAGCCCGAGGGTGTCGAAGCCGATCCGGGCGAGCTGGTGCAGTCCCGACTCCTGCTGCCCCATGGACTGGAGCATCTCCAGGGCCTCCTCGTCGCTCATCTCGATGAGCTCGGACTCGACCTTCGCCGACAGGAAGATCGCCTCGGCGGGCGCGACGAGCTCGGACAGGGACGCCTTGAAGGCGTCGTCGGAGAGCGAGTCCTCGTCGAGGTTGAACACGTAGAGGAACGGCTTGGCCGTCAGCAGGTGCAGCTCGCGCAGGGGCGCGGGGTCGAGGCCGGCGCCGAAGACGGTCTGGCCGGCGTCGAGGACCTTCTGCGCCTCGCTTACCGCCTCGATCGTCGCGGCGGTCTCCTTCTTCAGCCGCAGCTCCTTCTCCAGCCGCGGCAGCGCCTTCTCGATCGTCTGCAGGTCGGCGAGGATCAGCTCGGTGTTGATCGTCTCCATGTCGTCCTTCGGGCGAGACGCGGCCGTCGACGTGCACGACGTTGTCGTCCTGGAACGCCCGGATCACCTGGCAGACGGCGTCGCTGTCACGGATGTTCGCGAGGAACTTGTTGCCGAGCCCCTCGCCCTCGCTGGCGCCCTTGACGATGCCGGCGATGTCGACGAAGTCGACCGTGGCGGGGATGGTCTTCTGGCTGCAGAACAGCTCGGCCAGCGCGCCAGCCGAGCGTCCGGCACGCCGACGACGCCGACGTTCGGCTCGATCGTCGCGAACGGGTAGTTCGCCGCGAGGACGTCGTTCTTGGTCAGGGCGTTGAACAGCGTGCTCTTGCCGACGTTGGGCAGGCCGACGATGCCGATGCTGAGGCTCACCGCACCAGACTACCGAGAGCCGCACCGCTAGCGCGGTGCGACGCCCCGCTCGTGCGAGAGCCGCATCGGGACCAGCTCGACCACGAGGAGCCCCTCGGCGACCATCGGGTCCTGCTCGCACAGGGCGCGGGCCTGGCGACGCTCGAGGCCGTCCAGCACGGCGATCTCCAGGCCCTCCTCGACCAGCTGCCCCGACACGACGACGACACCGTCGTCGGTGAGCTGGTCGAGCTAGCGCTGGTGACCCACGGCATCGCCAGTCCGCTCGGCGGGACGCGGACCGGCCGAGCCACTCCGGGCGCGGGCCGGCCGGTAGACGGCGTACCAGGCTGAGGCGCCGGCGGGCGCGTGCGCGATCCGGACGCCGCTCACTGCGGCCGACTGCCCGGCGAAGCACGGCGCTGCGCGACGACGGTGGCGGCCGTGGCCCCCGCCTCCGGGTGGTCGGCGAGCAGCCGTCGGGCGAGCTCGGGGGCATCGACGACGCCGGCGCGCAGGTGCTGCGGCACCTCGGCCGCCATCATCTCGGCGGTCTCGACCGGCAGGCCCGGGTCGGCCCGCCTGGCGTCGGCGACGACGGCTGCAGGGTCGTAGCGGGGTGGGGTCCGACACGACCTCCAACCTAGAGCCACCGGCGAGGGCGGCGGTACGGTCGCCGCCGTGGACAGCAGTGGAGCCGTGCGACTACCGGGCAGCGGCGCCGTGGCCGTGGCGCTCGGCGCGGGACTGGCCGGTGGTCTGTACGACGTCCTGACCGGCCCCGGGCTGCGCACGATCTTCGCCGTCAGCCTGGTGCTCGGCTGCGCGGTCGGCGCGCTCCTGGTCCGCCGACGCGACCTCGTCGTGGCCGTGGTCATGCCGCCGCTGGTCTACGTCGCCGTCGCCCTCGTCGCGATCGGTGTCCAGGGCACCTCGGCGTCCGGGTCCTGGGTGGTCCGGCAGGCCCTGGACCTGTTCACGGCCCTCGTGCTGGAGGCTCCGGCGTTGCTCGTCGCCACCGGGGTGGCCGCGGGGATCGCCCTGGTCCGGCGCGCTGAGCCGACCGCGGCGGCCGCTCGAGAGCGCGACGAACTAGCTGTCGGGCCATGCCCGCGGCGCGCAGGTCGCGGCGCAGCTCGGGAGGCAGCGCGAACAGCAGGTGCTCCTCGGCCGCCGTCACCTCGGTGCAGTCGGTGTAGCCGCGGTGGGCCAGCCAGTCCTTGACGTCACGCACGAGGATCTCGGGCACCGACGCCCCGCTGGTGAGCCCGACGGTCGCGACCCCCTGCAGCCAGGCCAGGTCGATCTCGCCGGCGTGGTCGACGAGGTGGGACGCGCCGGCACCGGCGTCGAGAGCGACCTCGACGAGCCGGACCGAGTTGGAGGAGTTGCGGACGCCGACCACGATCACGAGGTCGCTCTCGGCGGCGATCTGCTTGACCGCCACCTGGCGGTTCTGCGTGGCGTAGCAGATGTCGGCCGAGGGCGGGCCCTGCAGCATCGGGAAGCGCTCGCGCAGGGCCGCGACCGTCGTGTTCGTCTCGTCGACCGACAGCGTGGTCTGCGACAGGTAGGCGACCTTCGACGGGTCGCGCACCTGCACCGCCGCGGCCTCCTCGATCCCGTCGACGAGGTGGATGTTGGCGGGGGCCTGGCCGGTGGTCCCGACGACCTCCTCGTGGCCCTCGTGGCCGATGAGCACGATGTCGACGTCGTCAGCGGCGAACCGGCGCGCCTCCAGGTGCACCTTGGTGACCAGGGGGCAGGTCGCGTCGATGGTCTTGAGCGACCGGGCCCGCGCCTCCTCGTGCACGGTCGGCGCGACGCCGTGCGCGGAGAACACGACCGTGGCGCCCTCCGGCACCTCGTCGGTCTCCTCGACGAACACCGCGCCGCGCTCCTCGAGCGTGCGGACGACGTGGGCGTTGTGGACGATCTGCTTGCGCACGTAGACCGGCGTGCCGTACAGCTCCAGCGCCCGCTCGACCGTCTGCACGGCCCGGTCGACACCCGCGCAGTAGCCGCGGGGGCGGCCACCAGGACCCGCTTGGCGGCCGGGGTCGGAGGTCGGGGCGGCAGCGTCATGCCCTCCATGCTACGTCCGTCACGTCGTCCCCGCGGTTCGTCGGCGGCGCAGCGGGCACGCTCCCGGGCAACCGACCGCCGTACCCGCACCGACCGGAGGACCTCCCGCATGCCCAGTCCCGTCCCCACCCCGCTCGCCGCCGCCCTCGGCCTCGTGCCCGCCGTCCTCGGCCGGCGTCCGCGCGCTGCCCGGCAAGGTCGTGCAGCTGCCGATCCTCGCCGTGAGCGCGCCCTCTCGACGCCTGGACGCCACCCGCCGCGGCTACGACGACCTCGCCGAGCGCGGCGAGCGCCTGGTCGCGCGGCTGCGCGGGACCTCCTTCGACGAGGTCGAGGACGCGGTGGAGGACGCCCTGCAGGGCACGCCCGTCGCCGGCCTGTACGACGCGGTCGAGGACGCCGCGGAGGACGCCGTCGACGGGGCCGGGCGCGCGCTGCGCTCGGTCTCCGGCAGCGCCGCGAAGGCGGCCCGAACGCCGGGGAGGCCGTCGCCGCGCAGGCCGAGGACGCCGCGGCCGCCGCCGTCCAGGAGGCCCGAGGCGTGAGCCCCGCCGCCGAGGCCCCGAAGGGCGACCCGACCCCCAAGGCCACCGAGCCGGCCGAGCCGCGCGTCGACAGCGCCGCGCCGGCGGCCGCCGTCCAGGCCGCCGACGCCGTCACCGCGCCACCGGCGCGGTCTCGTCGCACGACGAGCTGCCGCTGGCCGACTACGACCACATGACGCTGGGTTCGCTGCGCGGCCGGCTGCGCAGCCTGTCGATCGAGCAGCTCGGCCAGGTGCGCGCCTACGAGAAGGCGCACGCCGACCGGCTGCCCGGTCGTCACGATGCTCGACAACCGGATCGCCAAGCTCGACGACCGACGCCTCGGCCGTCCCGACCGGCAAGACCGACGCCGTCGACCCGGCAGGCACCGCAGCCCCGGCGACCGGGCGCTGACCGGCGCGCATCCCGGCTCGAGGCCGTCCCCGCTCGGGGGCGGCCTCTAGCGTGTCCGCCGTGGGCCTCGACGAGCACGCCGGAGCAGCCCGCTGCCGGTCCGGACGGTCGTCGCGGTCGATCGGCGAGTGGGTCGGCCGGCTCGGCCGGGTCTGGGTCGAGGGCCAGGTCACGCAGGTCAGCCGCCGCCCGGGCACGGTGTTCCTCACCCTGCGCGACCCGGTGGCCGACGTCAGCCTCTCGGTCACCTGCGCGCGGGCGGTCTGCGACAACGTGCAGCCGCCGCTGCAGCGAGGGCGCCCGCGTCGTCGTGCACGGCAAGCCCGACTTCTATCTCGGCCGCGGCACGCTGTCGCTGTCCGCCACCGAGATCCGCCCGGTCGGCGTCGGCGAGCTGCTGGCCCGGATCGAGCGGCTAAGCAGCTGATGGCCGCCGAGGGGCTGTTCGCCGTCGAGCGCAAGCGGGCGCTGCCGTTCCTGCCGGGCGTCGTCGGGCTCGTCACCGGCCGGGCCTCCGCCGCGGAGCGCGACGTCCTGGAGGTCGCCCGACGCCGCTGGCCGGCGGTGCGGTTCGACGTGCGGCACGTCGCCGTGCAGGGCCATCTCGCCGTCGCGCAGTGCATCGAGGCCGTGCGCTCGCTGGAGGGAGCCTGCGACGTGATCGTCATCGCCCGGGGAGGCGGGAGCGTCGAGGACCTCCTGCCGTTCAGCGACGAGGCGCTGTGCCGGGCGGTCGTCGCCTGTCGCACCCCGGTGGTCAGCGCCATCGGCCACGAGCCCGACTGCCCACTGCTGGACCACGTCGCCGACCTGCGGTGCGCGACCCCCACCGACGCCGCCAAGCGGGTGGTTCCCGACGTCGTCGAGGAGGGCGCCCGCGTGCGACAGCTGCGCGACCGGGGCCGGCGGGTCGTCGTCGGCACGGTCGAGCGGGAGCGTCCAGGCTCGGCCCAGGTGCGCTCGCGGCCCTGCCTGGCCCAGCCCCGGACGCTGTGACCAGCCGGCGGCGACGAGGTGCGACGGCCTGCACGACCGGGCCCGGCGCGTCACGGCGCCCGGCTGGAGCGCGCGCCGTCGGAGCTGGTGTCGCAGCGCGCCCGCGTCATGGCCCTGTCGCCGCAGGCGACGCTGGCGCGCGGCTACGCGGTGGTGCAGCAGGCCGACGGCACCGTGGTCCGCGAGCCCGGCCAGGTGGTGCGTCGGGGAGCGGCTGCAGGGTCAGGCTGTCCGGGGGCGACCTGGAGGTGCGTCCCTGACCGCGGGCATCCCCGGGCGGACACCCGGGGCCGTCCACGACATCGTGGCCCCGCCGAGCAGCGCGAACCCCAGCGCCTCGTAGAGCGGGCGGCCGTCGGGGGTCGCCCGCAGGTCCACCCGCGACAGCCCCTGCTCCTGCGTGAGCCACCCCATGAGCGCCTCGAGCACCCTCCGCGCGTGGCCCCGCCGCCGGGCCGCCGGATCGGTGCTCATCGACGACACGTGGCCGCGGCGGCCGTCGAGCTGGTGCGGCGACGGCAGGTGCACCTCGACGTGGGCCACCCCGCAGGCCACCACCTGCCCTGCCTCCTCCACCACGAACGCGGCGAAGCCGTCGTCGGAGGAGAGCCGCTCGGCGAAGGCCTGCCCGGCCGCGGCCAGGTACGCCGGGTCGGAGGCGTCCGTGCCCATGTCCTCGTGCATCCGGGCGCGGAGCCGCACCAGCGCAGGCGCGTCGGCGGGAACGGCACGTCGTAGGGTCGCCACGTGCCCGATCCTGCCAGCGCCTCCGCCCCGGGTCCGTCCTACGAGGCGGCCAGGGAGGAGCTCGCCGACGTCGTGCGGCGGCTCGAGGCGGGCGGCGCGACCCTGGAGGAGTCGCTGGCGCTGTGGGAGCGGGGCGAACAGCTGGCCCGCACCTGCCAGGAGTGGCTCGACGGCGCCAAGGCCCGGCTGGATGCGGCGCTGGAGCAGCGACCTACCTGAGGGTGGCCGCCAGCACCGACAGCTCCTCGTCGTCGGCTGCCTCCCGCAGGCCGCCGAGCACCACCGCCGCCGAGGCGCCGGGGCGCAGGACCAGCGAGGTGTGGTCGCCCCCGGTGGAGTAGACGACGAACTGTCGCGCCCCCACCGTGAGCGGGCTGCCGGCCCGTCCGCGACCGGTCTGGTCACGGACGAAGGTGTCCGCGCCGTCGGTGGAGGCCGCGTACTCGAGGTAGCCGTCGGAGTCGGTGACGTAGCCGATCCGCAGGGTGGTGCCCTCCAGGGTCGACGACGTCGGCGTCCAGCCTGCCGGGGTCAGGCCGGGGACCGGGATCCCCGGGGCGGACGACGCGAAGGCGGCGATGTCGGCGGCCGGGTCGACCGACCGGATGGCCCTGCTGTCGCTCGCCGGGGGCTGCCCGAGGTACCAGATGGGCACGACGACCGCGACGCAGATGCCCATGGACAGCAGCATGTCGCGCACGTTCTCCCGGCCCCGCCGACGAGCCGGAGGCGTCGCGGCGGCGGGGGCCTTCGCAGGGGGGGTCGTCTCGGTCACGGTGCTCACCTGTCCAGTGTCGGGGGTGCGGTCAGGTCACGCGACCGGGCTCGGCCGGGTGCACGAGGTGCGCCCCGCTCTCGAGCACCTCGCGCAGGACGAGCAGGGCGTCGTGGACGTCGACGAACCGCGTGTACAAGGGCGCCGGTCCGAGCCGGATCCGGTCCGGGACCCGGTAGTCGGGCACCACGCCGCGCACCACCAGCTCCTGCACCAGCTGCCAGGCCTGCGGGTGCTCCAGCACCACGTGGGACCCCCGGGCCTGGCGGGTCCCGTGGCGAGGCGACCCGCACGCCGTGCGGGGTGAGCCAGTCGTCGGCCACCTCGACCAGGTAGGAGGTCAGCGCCTGCCCCTTGCTGCGGAGCCGGTCCAGGCCGGCGTCGGCCAGCAGCCGCACCCCCTCCTGCACCGCGAGGAGCGCCGCCGATCGGCGGGGTGCCGGTGAGGAAGCGCTGCGCACCGGGCGCCGGCGCGTAGGGGGCGTCCATGGCGAACGGGTCGGCCGCGCCGAACCAGCCGGCCACCGGGTTGTCCAGCTCCAGGCCCGAGCGCACCCAGAGCCATGCGGGCGCGCCCGGGCCCGCGTTCAGGTACTTGTAGGTGCAGCCCACGGCGAGGTCGGCCGTGGACAGGTCGCACGGCACGGCCCCCACCGAGTGCGACAGGTCCCACAGGGTCAGTGCCCCGACGGCGTGGGCCAGGGCGTCGACCTCCCGCACGGGCGCGAGCGCGCCCGACCGGTAGGCGGTGTGCGAGAACGAGACCAGCCCGACGTCGTCGGTCACGGCGGCCTGGACCGCGTCGAGGTCCAGGCCGGCGTCGCGGTCGGAGCGGACCACCCGCACGGTGCCGCCGAGCAGCGCGGCCACCTCGTGGAGGACGTGGCGATCGGTCGGGAAGTTGTCGTCGTCGGTGACCAGCACGGACCGACCGGTGGACCGCATCGCCGCGACCGCGAGCTTGAACAGGTTCGTGCTGGTGTTGTCGCAGACGACGGTCTCGCCGGGCCGCGCACCGAGCAGCGCCGCACCGAGCTCGTCGCCGACGGAGGCCGGCAGCGCCACCCAGTCGTGCCAGCCCCGCACGAGTCCGCCGCCCCACTCCTGCTCCACATGGGTGCGCAGGCGCTCGCGCGTGGCGTGCGGGAGCCGGCCGAGGGAGTTGCCGTCGAGGTACAGCAGGTCGGGGTCGTCGATGACGACGCGGTCGCGGAACGCCGCGAGCGGGTCGGTGGCGTCGAGGGCGAGCGCGCGGTCGCGCCAGTCGTGCGGGGCGCTCACGGGTGCGTCCAGACCGGCGTGCTCGCGCCGGCTGCGTGCAGGAGCGGGGTCGGGTCGATGGTCACACTGCTCTCCTCGATGCCACGGTCGGGCCAGCGGCACCCGACGACGAGCGGACCGGCCGGCGGGAGCGGCCACAGCCAGTACTGGCCCTCCCACTGCAGCACCCCGCCGCGGGAGTGCTGCAGGGTCAGCACCGCCCCGGTGTCGGGCTGGACCAGCTCGGGGGCGTCCCGCGTGCCGGTGCTGGCGCGACTGCCGTCGGCGAACACGATGCCGAGCCGGAACCGCCCCGGGCTGCGGCTGTACTCCTGCAGCGACCAGTCGAGGTCCTCCGAGCGCTGCTCGTCGGCGAACAGGACCACGACGTCGAGCAGGAGACCGTCGGAGTAGGCGGTGGTCCCCCGGACGGCGACGACGGCGTCGGTGCCCCGGGCGAGCGGGTACCCGCCCATGGCCAGCACCCCCACCTCGTCGCGCGGCGGTCCGGCGTGGGCCTGGCGGTGGAGGCGGTGCTGCTGCCAGTCGGCTCCGCTGCGCGTGTCCCGGCGGGGCTCGTCGTCGAAGATCCTCACCTGCGGCCGACCTTCTCGATGAGCACGAGGAACTCCTCGGCCAGGGCGACGGCGGCGGCCTCGTCGTCGCGTACGGCCACCTCGTGCCCGGCCTCGCGCACCACGGTGGTCAGGACCAGGACGATCGCCTCGCCCCAGGCCTCGTCGCCGGCCCGCAGCAGGTGGGCGTTGCGGGCGGTCCACTCCCGGGTGCGCCGACGCGCGGTCAGCTCGAACCCGGGTGGCCCGCCGCCGGACAGGAACAGCCGGGCGAGGTCGCGCTCGGCCCAGCTGCCCTGCAGGTAGCCCCGCGCCCCGCTCACGAACAGCGAGACCGGGTCGGTCTCCCCCCTCGCCCGGGCCGCCCGCACCGCCACGCCGGCCCGCTCCTCCTGGCGCGCGGAGTGCTCCTCGAACAGGGCCAGGTAGAGGTCGGCCTTGCCCCCGAAGTGGTGGTACAGGCTGCCCACGCTCGCCCCGGCCCGGTCGACGACGTCGGCGACGGAGGCCTCCGCGAACCCTGCGGCGGCGAACACCTCGCGGGCCGCCGCCAGCAGCGCGCCACGGGTGGTGGCGGCGCGGGTGGCGGTCGTCACGACCCGACCTGGCTGAACGGCACCCGCTTGCGGCGGCTGACCGCGCCGGCGGTGCCCCACTCGTCCGCGCCCAGGCGGGAGACCGGCTGCAGCAGGGTCACCTCGGGACGCTCCTCGCGCAGCGCAGACTCCGAGACCACCGCCCACACCACCTCCCCGAACACCACCGTGGAGTCGCCGAAGCTCTTCGTCTCGAGCAGACGGCACTCCAGCGCGACCGGCGACTCGGCCACCCGCGGCGGGGACACCAGGCGGGACGGCTCGCGGGTCAGCCCGGCGACGGCGTCGAACTCGCTCACGTCGGGCGGGTAGTCGGTGCCGGTGAGGTTGACCTGCTCGATCAGCTCCTCGGTGCAGAGCGCGACGACGAACTCGCCGGTGGCCAGGACGTTGCGCAGGCTGTCCTTGACCCCGACGGAGGTGAACTGCACGACGGGGGGCTGCACGCAGGAGATCGTGAAGAACGAGTGCGGCGCGAGGTTGTCGACACCGTCGGCGCTGCGGGTGGACACCCAGGCGATGGGGCGCGGGACGACCACGGAGTTGAGCAGGGGGTAGATGCCCGGTCCGAGGGCGGCGGGGTCGTAGTCGCGGCGAGTCACCCCCCGAGCATCCCATCCGGTCCGGCCCGCGCTCCGTCAGTCCTGCACCGTCTACCGCAACTGCGGACACCGCCTCGCGCTGCTGCTCCGTGACAGCGGGCGTTGGCGGCCCTAGGGTCCGCAGGTGCCCTCCTACCGACTCGGCCCCGCCGCCGCGCTCCTCGGCGTCAGTGACGACACCGTCCGGCGGTGGGCCGATGCCGGCCGGCTGCCCGTGGGTCGCGATGCCGAGGGACGACGGGTGGTGGAGGGCGCCGACCTGGCCGCGTTCGCGGTCGACCTGGCCGGGGACCCGTCCGGATCGCAGGCCAGCAGTGCCCGCAACCGCTTCGAGGGCCTGGTGACCCGGGTGGTGAGGGGAGACGTCGTGTCGCAGGTCGAGGTGCAGTCGGGACCGCACCGGCTGGTGTCGGTGGTGACCACGGAGTCCGTCGACGACCTCGGGCTGGCCCCCGGAGTGCTCGCGGTCGCCTCGGTGAAGGCGCTGCAGGTCATGGTGGAGCGCTCGTGAAGCGGCTCGTCGCCGGCCGCTGCTCCTGCTCCTGCTCGCCGCCTGCGGGGCGGCCGAGCCCGACGTCGACGGCGCTCCGGCCGACCCGGCCGCCACGTCGCTGTCGGTGTTCGCGGCGGCCTCCCTCACCGAGGTGTTCACCGAGCTCGGTGCGGTCTACGAGCAGCAGCACCCCGGGGCGGACGTGACCTTCTCCTTCGCCGGGTCGCAGAGCCTGGTGGCCCAGATCGAGCAGGGGGCCCCCGCCGACGTGCTCGCGACGGCCGACGAGAAGTCGGCGGAGTCGGTCCGCAGTGCACTCGCCGCCGACCCCGTGGTGCTCGCCCGCAACCGGCTCGCCGTCGTCGTGGAGAGGGGCAACCCGCTGCGGCTGACCAGCCTGGCGGACCTGCAGCGACCCGGGCTGAAGGTGGTCCTCGCCGGGCCGACGGTGCCTGCTGGCAAGGCGGCCCGGGCCGCCCTGACGGCGGCGGGCGTGACCGTGCGGCCGGTGTCCGAGGAGCTCGACGTCAAGGCGGTCCTGCAGAAGGTGCGCCTGGGCGAGGCCGACGCCGGCATCGTCTACGCGACCGACGTGCGCGCTGCCGGCACCGACGTGACCGGCCTGCCGCTCCCCGGGGTGAGCAACGCCTATCCGGCGGCGGTCCTGCGCGACATCCCCCACGAGGCCGCGGCGCAGGCGTTCCTGGCCCTGGCCGCCTCCCCCGAGGGGCGGGCCGTCTTCGCCCGGTTCGGCTTCCTGCCGCCGGACGCCTCCTGAGGCCGCGCCCGTCCGGGACGTCCGCCGCGCGCTCCCGCACCCCGGTCAGCCTGCTGCTCCCGGCCGGCCTGGCCCTGCTGCTGGTGCTCCTGCCCCTGGGCGCCCTGCTGTCGCGCACCCCCTGGACCGAGCTGCCGTCGTTGCTGGGAACCGAGCGGGTGCAGCAGGCGCTGCTGCTCTCGCTGCGGTGCTCGCTGGGAGCCCTCGCGCTCTCGGTCCTGCTCGGCGTCCCCCTCGCGTTCGTGCTCGCCCGCCGGCCGTCCCGCGTGACCCGGCTGCTCCGCGCCCTGGTGACCGTCCCGCTGGTCCTGCCGCCGGTCGTCGGCGGGGTGGCGCTCCTGCTCGCCTTCGGGCGGCGCGGGGTGCTCGGGCCGCTCCTGGTCGAGGCCGGAGCGGTCCCCGCGTTCACGCCCTTCGGCGTCGTCCTGGCCGAGACGTTCGTGGCGCTGCCGTTCCTCGTGCTGACCGTGGAGGGGGCGGTCTCCGGCCTGGACCCCCGGCACGAGGAGACGGCGTCGACACTGGGCGCCCGGCCCCTGCGGGTCTTCCTGACCGTGACGCTGCCGATGGTCGGTCCGTCGGTGGCGGCCGGTGCGGCCCTCGCCTGGGCCCGGGCGCTCGGGGAGTTCGGGGCGACGATCACCTTCGCGGGGAGCCTGCCCGGGCAGACCCAGACCCTTCCGCTGGCCGTCTACGAGCTGCTCGCCGACGACCCGCCCGCCGCCTACGCCCTGTCGGCCCTGCTGCTCGTGCTGTCCGTCGGTCTCGTGGCCGGCCTGCGCACCCGGCTGCCCCGGTGAGGGCCCGGCTGCGCGTGGCCCAGGGTGCGTTCGTCCTGGACGCCGCGCTCACGGCCGAGCCCGGCGAGGTCGTCGCCCTGCTCGGACCCAACGGGGCGGGCAAGACCACGCTGCTGCGGGCTCTGGCCGGGCTCGTCCCGGCGTCGGGGTCGCTGGAGCTGGCCGGGCGCGACCTGCTCACCGTCGCCCCCGAACAGCGCGGCATCGGATGGGTGCCGCAGGCCGGGCTGCTGTTCCCGCACCTGTCCGCCCTGGACAACGCCGCCTACGGTCCGCGCTCGCGCGGGGCGGGGCGCACGAAGGCCCGGGCCGTCGCGCAGGACTGGCTCGACCGCCTCGGGGTCGGCGAGCTCGCCGCCAGCCGGCCGGCCGCGCTGTCCGGCGGCCAGGCCCAGCGGGTCGCCCTGGCCCGCGCGCTCGCCGGCGCCCCCGACCTCGTGCTGCTCGACGAGCCCCTGGCGGCGCTGGACGCCGGCACCCGCGACGACGTCCGCCGGCTGCTGCGGCGCACGCTGGCCGCAGGCTCCGCGCCGGTCGTCGTGGTCACCCATGACCCGGTCGACGCCCTCGTCCTCGCCGACCGCGTGGTGGTCCTGGACAGCGGCCGGGTCGTCCAGGAGGGACCGGCCGCGGAGGTCGCCGCCCGTCCTCGCAGCGCCTGGGCCGCGAACCTGCTGGGCCTGAACGCGTGGACCGGGACCGCCGACGCCGCCGGCCTGCTCGTCGACGGCGGCGGACACGTGGCGGCCGCCGAGCCGCTTCCCGCGGGGACCCCCGCACTGGCCCTCGCCAGTCCCGCCGCGGTGGCGCTGCACCGCCAGGTACCCGGCGGGAGCCCCCGCACCGTGCTGTCCGGCCCGGTGCTGGAGGCCACCGCCCTGGGGACCCGCGTGCGCGTGGTGGTCGGGAGCACTCCCCCCGTGGTCGCCGAGGTGACCGTCGCCGCCGCGGGGGCCCTGGACCTCGCAGCCGGCGGCACGGTCCACGCGGCGCTGAAGGCGACCGAGGTCCGCCTGCTCGCGCGGGACGCGCCTCACTAGGCTCCCCCCATGACCGACACTGCCGGCGACCTGCCCCCCGAGCTGTCCGTGGCCCACGAGGCGCCCGACCGCAACCTCGCCCTCGAGCTGGTCCGGGTCACCGAGGCCGCCGCCATGGCCGCCGGCCGCTGGGTCGGTCGCGGTGACAAGAACGGCGGCGACGGGGCCGCCGTCGACGCCATGCGCTCGCTCATCGGCACGGTCTCGATGCGCGGCGTCGTCGTGATCGGCGAGGGCGAGAAGGACGAGGCCCCCATGCTGTTCAACGGCGAGGAGGTCGGCTGCGGCGAGGGGCCCGAGTGCGACGTCGCCGTCGACCCCATCGACGGCACGACCCTCATGGCCAAGGGCATGCCCAACGCCATCGCCGTCATGGCGGTCGCCGAGCGGGGCACCATGTACGACCCCAGCTCGGTCTTCTACATGGAGAAGCTCGTGACCGGGGCCGAGGCGGCCGACGTCGTCGACATCAGCGCGCCGGTGGCCGACAACGTGCGGGCCGTGGCGAAGGCCAAGGGCGGCACCGTCGAGGACGTCACGGTCTGCATCCTGGACCGGCCCCGCCACGAGGACCTCGTCCGGGCGGTCCGCGAGGCGGGCGCCCGCATCACGTTCATCACCGACGGCGACGTCGCCGGCGCGGTCATGGCCTGCACCGAGGGCACCGGCGTGGACCTGCTGCTGGGCATCGGCGGCACGCCCGAGGGCATCATCACCGCCTGCGCGGTCAAGTGCCTGGGCGGCGTCATCCAGGCCCGCCTGTGGCCGCAGAAGAAGAGCGAGTTCGTCAACGCCGCGGCCGCCGGGCTCGACCTCGACGCCGTCCTGTCCACCGACGACCTCGTCCGCAGCGACAACGTCTTCTTCGTCGCCACCGGCATCACCGACGGCGAGCTGGTCAAGGGCGTCCGGTACCGCGCGGGCGGGGCCACCACCGAGTCGCTGGTGATGCGCAGCAAGAGCGGCACCATCCGGCGGGTCACCAGCGAGCACCGGCTCAACAAGCTGCGGGCCTACTCCGCCGTCGACTTCGAGCACCACGACCGCTGAGCCGGCTCCCGTGCGCGTCGCCACCTGGAACGTCAACTCGATCTCCGCCCGCCTGCCCCGGCTGCTGCCGTGGCTGGAGCAGACGCAACCCGACGTCGTCGCGCTGCAGGAGACCAAGTGCGCCGACGCGGCGTTCCCCTACGCCGCGCTCGCGGCCGCCGGCTACGAGGCGGCGCATGCCGGGGACGGCCGGTGGAACGGCGTCGCCGTCCTGAGCCGGGTCGGGCTGTCCGACGTCTCCCTGGTCCACGAGGGGCACCCCGAGCCCCGGCTCGTCTCCGCCCGGTGCGGCCCCCTGCACGTGACCTCGGTCTACGTCCCGAACGGACGCAGCCTCGACGACCCGCACTACGCCTACAAGCTGGACTGGCTCGCCGCACTGCGCGAGCGGGTCGCCGGCTACGACCTCGACGCCCCCGTCGTCGTCATGGGTGACTACAACGTCGCCATGACCGACGCCGACGTCTGGGACATCTCGGCGTTCGAGGGCAGCACCCACGTGTCGCCGGCCGAGCGGGCCGCCCTGCAGGCGCTGCTCGACGCCGGGCTCACCGACGTGCGCCCGCGGCCGGGCAAGGGCGAGGTCCCCTTCACCTTCTGGGACTACCGCGCCGGGATGATGCACAAGAACCTCGGCATGCGGATCGACTACGTGCTGGCCAGCCCGTCGGTCCCCGTGACGGACGCCTGGGTGGACCGGGAGGCCCGCAAGGGCAAGGGCGCCAGCGACCACGCACCGGTGGTCGTCGACCTCTCGCTCTGAGCCGCCTCGCCGCCGGGCCGGCCCGGGACACCGTCGGCCTGCGCGTCACCGGCGACGGCCCGGCCGCGTCCGGCGGCCTTCGCGCGGTAGAGGGCGCCGTCGGCCGCCCGGAGCAGGGCGTCCTCGTCGAGCAGGTCGCCGCAGGACCCCACGCTGATGCCGACCGGCAGCGAGGTCCCGTCCGGCATCGGGATCGGGCTCGCGGCGATGTCCCGGCACAGGCGCTCGGCGAGCAGGTGCGCCGCCGGGCCCAGGGTCATGGGCAGGACCGCCAGGAACTCCTCGCCGCCCCAGCGGCCGACCGTGTCGCCCTCGCGCAGACCGGCCCGCAGCCGCTTCGCGACCTCGACCAGCACGCGGTCGCCCCCGGCGTGGCCGTAGGTGTCGTTCACGCTCTTGAAGCGGTCGAGGTCGATCATGAGCACCGACAGCGGCGACCCGTGGCGCCTGGCGTGCGCGAGCTGGGCCGCGAGCACCTCGTCGACCGCGCGGCGGTTCAGCAGGCCGGTGAGTGCATCGGTGCGGCTGACCCGCTCGAGCTCGACGTTGCGGGCGCGCAGCTCGTCCGACAGCCGCTTCACCCGCAGGGCCGACGACAACCGGGCCAGCAGCTCGTTGGTCTCGAAGGGCTTGCGCAGGTAGTCATGGGCTCCGCGGCGCATCGCCTCGACGACGTCGCTGACGTCGGAGCGTCCGGTCAGGCAGACCACCGGGATGTGCAGCAGCTCGGGGGCGCCCTGCAGCCGGTCGAGGACGTCCAGGCCCGACATCCCCGGCATGACGACGTCGAGAAGCACGACGTCGGGCGGGTCGACGGCGCAGACCTGCAGGGCCTCCAGGCCGTCCTCGGCCTCGACCACGTCGTAGCCCTGGTCCTCCAGGCTCGCCATGAGGATGGCCCGGATGAGCGGCGAGTCGTCGACGACGAGCACCCGGGGCAGGCGCAGGGCCTCGTCCCGCTGCGCGGGCAGCCGCACGGCGGGGGTCGACGTCATGCACTGTCCTTCGACACCGGCGCGGCGTCCTTGAGCACGGCCTCCGGAAGCGTGACGTCCGGGGCCGGCCGGCCGTCGGGCCACAGCACGGCCTCCAGCAGGCGGGGGTCGACCAGCAGCAGGACCTCCGCCCCGTGGCGGACGACGCCGGCGACGACGCCGTCGCGCTGACCGGCGGGCGGTGGACCGACGTCCTGCGGCCCGATCCGCACCAGGCCGGTGACCTGCTCGACGTGCAGCCCGAACGGACCGTGGACACCGGCCAGGACCAGCACGTGCTCGGCGCCGGCACCGAGCGCCTGCACCACGGGCAGCAGCGCGCCGTCGCTGCCGGCCAGCACGCCGACGACGCCCTCCCTGGCCCGGCCCGCCTGCTGCAGCCCGAGCGACGGCCGGACCTCGAGAACGTCCTCCACCGGGACGGCGCACCGCCCGTTGGGCGTCGTGAAGCAGACGAGCACCGAGCCCGTCACGTGCCGTCCTCCTCGACGGCCCGGATCCGGTCGACGATCCAGCGGTCCAGGGTCCCGGCGTCCCAGCCGGCCACCTCGCGGCCGCCGGCCGCCAGCACCCGGCGCGCGGTCTGCAGCGCCCGGCGGGCCGCCGTCCGCTCGCCGAGCGCGTGCAGGGCCAGCCCGAGCTCCACGTGGGCCAGCGGGAGGTCGGGAGCGAGGTAGGTGGCTCCCCGGAACGCGGCGACGGCGTCGGCGGCCAGACCGCCCCGCAGCGCCCGGTCCCCCTGGCCCAGCAGCGCGGCGACCTCGGGGGCGAGCGCGCCGGCCCCGGCGACCGGTCGCGGCACCGGACCCGGGGGGCGGGGAGGGGCTGCCGGCGGGCGGCCGCCGAGGTCCGACAGCACCGGCACGTCCGGGAGATCCCCGCGACGCGCCGGGGCGGCGACCGGTGCACCGGCCGTGCGGTAGGCGTAGGCGTCGCCGAGGCGCACGGAGCTGAAGACGTCACCCATGTCCCACAGCGTCTCCGAGAAGCCGAGGAACAGCCATCCACCCGGCGGCAGGACGCTCGAGAAGCGGCGGACGGTCGCGACGACGTCGTCACGGCTGAAGTAGATGAGCACGTTGCGGCAGAAGACGACCGAGCACCCGGCCATCGGCGGTGGCTGCTCGGCCAGGTTGTGCCTGCTGACCGAGACGCGGTCGCGCAGCGCCGGCGCGATGCAGTAGTCGGCGCCGTCGCGGACCAGCCAGCGGGACCGCCGTTCCGGCGAGAGCCCGCGCAGCTCGCGCTCGGCGTAGCGCCCGGCGCGGGTCCTGGCCAGGGCCCGGTCGGACAGGTCGGTGGCGACCACACGGCCGGCCCGGCCCTGCTCGGCCAGCACCATCGCCAGGGACCACGCCTCCTGGCCGTAGGAGCACCCGGCGCTCCAGAGGACCACGGGGTCGGGCAGCAGCGGCAGGACGGTGCGCACCAGGCCCTCGAACTGGCCGGGATCACGGAAGAAGGAGGTCTCCTGCACGGTCAGCTCGTCATAGAGCACCTGCAGCAGCGCCGGGTCGTGGCTGAGCCGGGCGAACAGGTCCGCGTCGCTCGCGCACCCGGACCGCAGACCGTGCAGGCAGTGCTGCAGCCGCGCCCGCATGACGGCGTCGAGCTGCAGCCCGGAGCGCCGCTGCACGAGCCGGGCGACGTCGTCGAGGAGCGTCATCGGGCGCTCCGTCCGAGCAGCGCGAGCACGGCGCCCGCGAGCTCGGGCAGCGGGAGCACCTGCTCGGCGGCCCCGAGCTCGACGGCGGCGCCCGGCATGCCGTAGACGGCGCTGGTGGCCTCGTCCTGCACCAGGGTGCGCCCCCCCGCCTCCCGCACGGCGAGCAGGCCGCGGGCGCCGTCGCGGCCCATGCCCGTGAGCAGCACCCCGACGCCGCGGACCTCGGCGCAGGCGGCCACGCTCTCGAACAGGACGTCGATCGACGGCACGTGCAGCCCGTCCGGCGTCGCCGACAGCTCGAGCCGGCCGCCGGGCCGCAGGCGCAGGTGACGGCCGCCGGGGGCCAGGTGCACCGTGCCGGGGACGACGTGGTCCCCGTGCTCCACCACCCGCACGGGCAGGCTCACCGACTCGTCCAGCCAGCGGCCGAGCACCGGCAGGAAGTCGGCGGCGACGTGCTGCACGACGAGCACGGGCACGCGCACCCCGGCGAGCCCGGACAGCAGTGTGGTGAGGGCCTGCGGGCCGCCCGTCGAGGCCCCCACGGCCAGGACCGTCGCCGTGCCGCGCACCTGGGCGACGGCACTGCGCGCCGGGGCAGCCCGCCGGACCACCCCGACGCCGGCCACCACCTTGCAGCGCTCGGCGAGCCCGCCCGGGCCCGGGTGGGTGCGCACCTCGACGGCTCCGGCCCGCAAGAGCGGCCGCGGCCTGCGCCGGCGTCAGCTCCGGTCCGAGGACGAGGATGGGCAGCGGGGCCGCGCTCATCACCGCCCGGACCACAGCCTCCGGCCCGCCCTCGACGTCGGCGTCGAGCAGGAGCAGGCCCGCGACCGAGGTCGGCCGCGGCCCGGGGCGCCCTGGCGGACAGGGTGACCACCTCGGCCAGCCGCAGCTCCGGAATCGCCCGGACCAGCGCCGTCAGGGCGACGGCCCGCGCGGCGGCGCAGACCAGCAGCACCTCGACGGTCCCCGCTACCGACCGCGGCCCGCGGTCCGGGACGGTGCTCACGCGTCGCCCAGCAGCCGGGTGACCGCGTTGAGCAGGGCCGCCTCGTCGAAGGCGCTCTTGACCAGATACCCGTCGGCCCCGGCACGCAGGCCGCGCTGACGGTCGGCGTCCGTGGCCCGCGAGGTCAGCACCAGCACCGGGGTGGTGGCCAGCGCCTCGGACGCGCGGATGGCCTCGGTGAGCGCGAAGCCGTCCATCTCCGGCATCTCGACGTCGGTCAGCACGAGGTCGGCCGGCTCCTCGGCCAGCAGGGCCAGGGCCTGCCTGCCGTCGCCGGCGGTGCGCACGCGGAACCCGGCGCGCTCCAGGATGGAGCGCTGCAGCTCGCGCACGGTCTGGGCGTCGTCGACCACCAGCACGCTGGCCCGCTGGCCCGCCGGAGGCGCGGCCGGCAGGGGGTGCGGCGCCTGGACGGCGCGCGCCCGGGCGATCACCCCGGTGGCGTCGAGGACCAGCAGCACGCTCCCGTCCGGCTCCACCGACGCGCCCGTGAAGCAGTCCAGGCCGCCGAGCAGCAGCGACAGGCTCTTCACCACGACCTCCCGCTGCCCGACCACCGACTCCACCCGCAGCCCCATCCTGCGGGTGGACCCGGTCAGCACGAGGACCGGGCCGTGCTCGGCCGGGCCGGTCCCCAGGGCCTGCGCCAGCGAGAGGACCGGGACGACCGTCTCCCCCAGCCGCACCGACGCCGCACCCTCGGTGAGCACGGTCGGCTCGTCCGCAGCCAGGACGGTGACGATCGAGTGCATGGGCACGGCGTAGCCCTGGCCGCCCGACCTGACCAGCAGACTCGGCAGGACCGCGAGGGTCAGCGGCACCACCAGCCGGAACTCGCAGCCGACGCCGGGCGTGCTGGTGACCTCGACCCGGCCGCGGACCTCGTCGAGGCTGTGCCGCACCACGTCCAGCCCGATGCCGCGGCCGGAGACCTCGCTGACCGTGGCCGCCGTCGACAGGCCGCTGCGGAACACGAGGTAGGCGCTCTCGTCGTCGTCGAGCCGCAGCGCCCCCGCGTCGGACCGGCCCGCCTGGGCCCGCAGCCCGTCGAGGTCGAGCCCCCGGCCGTCGTCGGTGACGGTCAGCACCACCTCGCCGCCCAGCTGCATGGCGTGCAGCCGCACCGTGCCTGCCGCCGGCTTGCCGAGGTCCAGCCGCTCCTGCGGCGTCTCCAGCCCGTGGTCGACCGCGTTGCGGACCAGGTGCAGCAGGGCCTCGCCGAGCCGGTCGAGCAGGCTGCGGTCGAGCTCGGTGTCCTCGCCACGCACCTCCCACACGACCTGCTTGCCGCAGACGCGGGCCAGCTCGCGGACCCCCCGCCGCAACCGCTCCACCACGGTGGAGACCGGCACCATGCGGGCCCGCATCGTCTGCTGCTGGAGCTCGGCGAGCCACCGGGAGACGTCGCGGTGCTCGGCCAGGCTCTGCGGGTCGATGCCCGCCCGGGCCAGCACGGTGCCGAGCCGGAGCTGGGCCGACGCCGCCTCACCGACCAGGCGGACCATCTCGTCCAGCCGCTCCACCGGCACGACCAGGCCCTCGGCCCGCAGCCGCCCCGGCTCCTCGGTCGGAACGGCCACCGGCGGGGGATCCTCCTGCGGGTGGGCCTCCGCCGGGTGCACCTCCACCGGGTGCACCTTCAGCGGAGGGACCTCGGGAGGGTCGGACCCGGGGGGAGCTGCGTCCGCGGCGCCCGACCGGGCCGCACCCGGCGCGTCCCGCTCGGCCAGCCGCAGCGGCGAGCGCCCCGCGGAGCCGGACCTGGGCCGCCGTGGACAGCTGGGCGGTCTCGCCCCCCTCGAGCCCCGCCGTGGTGAGGGCCCGCAGGTCGTCGACCGCCACCAGCAGCGCGTCCACCAGGGCCGGCACGGGCTGCAGGCGCTCGAGCCGCAGCTCGTCCAGCAGGTCCTCGACCACGTGGGCCAGCGCCGCGAGGTCCTCGAAGCCCATGACCGCCGCCGAGCCCTTGACGGTGTGGGCGTCCCGGAACAGCGATGCCAGCTCCTCGGCGCCCGCCGACCCGTCGAGGTCGAGCGCCCCGGCGGCCATCCGGTCCAGACGGCGCACGCTCTCCTGCGCGAACAGGGCCAGCAGCGCCTCGCGGCGGTCGGCCCGGCTCATGCGAGCAACCGCTCGACGTCGAGCAGCACGACCACCTCCGCGCCGCCGGACAGCTCGTACGTGCCGACCGCGGCCGGGTGCTCCGGAGCGCTGAGCAGGCGCCCCAGCTCGGCCGCGCGAGGAGTTCCCGACGACGTGAGCGCGGCCGGGCCCGCACCGACCTGGAGCACCGCCGCGTGCAGCGGCGGCCGCGGGGGCACGCCGAGCAGCCGGGCCGTGTCGAACAACGGCACCACACTCCCGCGCAGGTTGAACAGGCCGACGACGCCGTCGCGGGAGGTCGGCACGGCCGTGGTCCGGGGCGCCAGCAGCACCTCGCGCACGGCCGGGAGGGGCACGCACCAGGTGCCGTTCCCGAGGGGGAGCAGCAGGACGCGCACGCCCGGCGCTACAGCCTCGCCGCGGTGGACGCCGCCACGGCCTCGAGGTCGGCGGCCAGCCGGGTCAGCTGGGCCGAGCCGGTGGCCACGTCCTGGGTGGTCATCGACACCTGCCGGCTCGCCTCGTTGGCCTGGCCCATCGCGAGCACCACCTGCTCGGTAGCCGCCCGCTGCTGCTGCGTGGTCAGCCGCACCTGGTCGGTGGCCTCGGCGACCCGGTCGAGCAGGTCGAGGCCGACCCGCATCTGCTTGGCGCCCTTCTCCATCGCCATGACGGTCGCGTTGGTCTCGTCCTGGGCCGCCGCGATGATGCCGGAGATGTCCGCGGCCGACGCCTTGGACCGCTCGGCCAGCCTGCGGACCTCCTCGGCCACCACCGTGAAGCCCCGGCCGGCCTCGCCCGCACGGGCCGCCTCGATGGCGGCGTTGAGGGCCAGCAGGTTGGTCTGGTCGGCGATCTCGTTGATGAGCCCGAGCAGCACCCCGATGTCGGTGACGCGGGACGCCAGCGCCAGGGTCCGCTCGCTGCTGACCTGCACGTCGGCCTCGGCCTGCACCAGGCTGCTGCGGGTGTCTCCCGCCTGGACCGCCACCACCGAGACGGTCTCGGCGATCATCGACGACGTCCGCGAGAGCTCCTCCATGGTCGCGGACGTCTCCGCCACCGCCGCGGCCTGTTCGGCGGCGCTGCTGGCGAGCTGCGAGGCGGCCGACGACAGCTGTCCGGCGCTGGCGGTCAGCTCCGAGCCCGCCATGCGGTTGTCGTCGACCACCCGGCGCAGGTGGGCCGACTCGCGTCGCGCGAACCACAGGGCGAACAGCACGTAGAACGCCGCCGCACCGAGGCCCAGCAGCAGCCCGGTCTGGAACAGCCGTCGCACCGGGTCGATGGCCACGACCCGGTCCTGCTTGGCCACGACCGCCCAGCCCTCGGACAGCAGGGGCGCGTACCCGCCGAGCACGTCGTGGCCGCGGTAGTCGACGTAGCGGAGGTTGCCCGACTCCCCGCGCAGCGCACGTCGGGGGCCGGCCGACACCAGCTTGGTCCGCAGAACACCTCCCGCGAGCAGCTCGGCGTCGGTCTGAGCGACCACCGTCGAGCTGTAGATCAGCCGCTCGTCCGGGCCGGCGACGACCAGCTCGCCGGACCTGCCCAGCCGGGTGTCACCGATGACGTCGCCCAGGCGCAGCAGGTCGAGGTCGGCGATCACGACCCCGACGACGACGCCGTCGTCGCCCCGGACGGGCTCGGCGAGCACCCAGCGCAGCCGGTCCCCCTCCCGGTAGACCCCGCTGTCGGCGGACTGGCCTCCGACGGCCTGGCGGAACCAGGACGTCCCGGCGGCCCGGACCGCGCCGCCCGGGCCGGTGGCCGCCGTCTCGCGACCCTGCAGGTCGACCAGCGCGAGCCGGTCGTAGGCCTGGGCCCGCTCCGCCTCGCCCCGGACCAGTGCGACCCGGACCGGGGCGGGCACGCGTCCCAGCGTGGCCGCGAGGTCGACGGTGTCGGCCCTGCGCTCGCGGATCCACGCGTCGATGTCGCGCGCGATGGCCCCGGCACGTCGCTCGAGCAGCGTCCCGGTCTGGCCCTGGAGCTGACCGGCGGCCTTGTAGGCGAGGAGCAGGACCAGCAGGAACGTCACGGGAAGCGTGACGGCGAGCAGGCCCGCCACGAGGCGTGAGCGGTAGCGACGGCGCAGCGAGGACCGGGGGGTCGGCATGTGATCTCCAGGGCAGGTGCCGCGGAGCGTAGAACGCCGGGCCCCCCGGACACGGCGTCGCGACGTGGTGTTGCGGCTAGATCGGCCGCAGCGCGACCTGGCTCGTGCCGGCCGGCAGGGTGAGCGTCACGACGCCGCCTGCCCACGACCGCGGCACCACGACACCCCCGACGCTGACCTCGACCGCCCGCTCCACGCCGGTCAGGCGCACGGTGGTCGGGCCGTCGCTGGTCACCGTGCCGCTGACGGGACGCCCGGTGTCCAGGGCCATCCGGTCGGCGTCGAGCGTCGCGGCCGCGAGGTTGGCCAGGGTGGCCGAGAAGGCGTTGCGCAGCGGCAGGGCCGGACCCTCGAGCAGGTCCAGTCCCGTGCGGACGAACGGCGTCGAGTGCGACAGCGGGCTGACCGCCCCGGCCCGCGGGAGCGGCGTCGTGCTGTGGCCGCCGAGCATCTCGCTGGTGGCGTCGAGGCGACCGACCACGGTGGGGTCGGCGCCGTCGCCGCCCGTGCGCACCACGAGGCCGTCGGCCCAGTAGGCGCCGTCGGGGCGGAAGTCGTAGGCCACGCCGTCGGCGGTGACGGTGTTGACGGCCTTCACCAGCGCGGGCACCACCTGGTAGGTGACGTCGCGCGGGTCGCGCTCGCGGGTGCGGGAGTACAGCCGGTCGACGCCGTCGGCCCACTCGTCGACGATCGCCTGGGTGTAGTGCTCGTAGCCCGCGAAGACCTGCACCTCATGCCGGTAGCCGAGCTCGGTCAGCCGCGCGCCGATGCGCTCGATGCCCGACACCGGGACCAGCTCGTCGTTGGTCCCGTGGTGGATCACCAGCGGGACGTGCCGCGCGTTGGGCAGCAGCCGGAAGGTGTTCTGCGCGTCGGCGCTGCCGCCGTTGGCCTCCTGGTAGCAGACCGCGGTGCACGTGTCGGGCCCCTCACCCGTCCACAGGCCCTGGGTCATGGCGCCGGAGCTGCTGAACCCTCCGGCGAACAGGTCGGGGTAGAGCAGGCCGAACAGGTACGTGCCGTAGCCGCCCATCGAGTAGCCGGCCAGGTACCGGCGGTCCGGGTCGACGTCGAGCAGGCGCTGCACGTCGCCGAAGACCTCGAAGAAGTCCTGGTGCGCCTCGGTGACGTACCAGGTGGAGGTGCCGCGCCCGCGCGGCGTGACGACGATGGTGCCGTGCTCCTCGCCGAGCTCGGTGATCAGCCGTGGGGTCCACGCGCCGCCGCTGTGCGCCTTGCCACCGCGGTAGTGCAGCCACATGGTCAGCGGGGTGGGCCGACCGGGGCGGTAGGAGGTGGGCACGTACAGGCCGTACGGCTGCCAGAGGCCGTCCTCGCCACGCTCGGTGCTCATGGCCTCGCGGCTGCGGACCTGCCGCTCGAGGTAGCCCGGACCCGGCCGGGCGGTCTCGGTGCGGCCCCGCCGCAGACCGGCGACGTCGAGCGGGACGGAGAAGGCGTCCACGTCGTGGTCGGCCAGGGCGAGCGCCTGCGCCTGCTCGTTGTAGACGCCGGCCACCGGCTCGGCGGAGCGGTAGGCCACGTTGCTCGGCGTGAAGGAGCCGTCCGGGGCGACCTCGCCGGTGACCACGGCCACGTGGGCGCCCTGGGGCACGAAGGAGGCCGGCAGCGACGCCTCGAGCGCGTTGTCCCAGCCGTCCGCCCGCACCGCGACCTCGGCCCCGTCCACGCCCTGGGCCCCCGGCGCCGGTGAGCAGCGCGGCGGAGTCGTAGACGCCGGTGGTGAGCTTCCCGAAGCCGACCTCCCGTCGGGCACCGGTGGGCGCGCCGTCGCGGTCCACCAGCACCAGCACCCCGAGCTTCGCGGCATCGGTCAGGGTGGTGGTGCGCGCCAGGAGCATCAGCCGGTCGCCCTGCGCGGCCCAGCGGAGCTCGCGCAGGTCGGCCTGCCCGCGTGCGCCGTCGCCGTAGTGGTCGGGGGTGCCGACGGGCCGCGGAGCGCCGAACTGGTCGCCGGCCGCCTGGAAGAGCTGGTCGAGGCGGCGGGTCCGCTCCTCCGCGTCGAACACCGGGCCCGTGAGGGCCAGCCGCTGGGCGTCCTCGCCGTCGTCGGCGCCGAAGTCGTCGAACAGGTAGTCGGTGTGGACGAGCTCCCCGCGGTCGTAGCGCGAGGTGCCGGCCAGATCGGTGGCGACCCCCTCCCAGTCGTCAACCCTGCCGTCGACCTTCTTGCGGGTCGGGGCCCGATCGGGCGCCGGAGCCGTCAGCAGGGGCGCCCGGTGCAGGACGTCGGACGCCACCGGCAGCCGGTCGGGCACCTGCCGGAGGCACGAGTGCCGCTCCGGCCGGGAGGGCGGCAGCGAGGACGAGCAAGGGCACGGTGATCCGGACAGCACGCATGTCAGTCCTGTTTCGACAGCGTGTCGCCCGATCCTGCCGCCTAGCCTGATCCGGTGCGCACCTCACTGCTGTCCGCCGGTTCGCTGGTCGCCGGGTACGCCGTCGCCGCCTCGTCGGGGGTGCGTCCGCTCGGAGGCGCCGTCCTCGCGGTGGGCGGTGCGGTCTGCACCCGCGAATGGTCCCGCGCCTCCGGACGGGGCACGGCGGTCGCCCTGCTGACCACCTACGTCGCGGCGTTCGGGGCTTCGCACCCCCTGGCCAAGCAGATCGGCGCCTGGCCGTCGGTGCTCACCGTCGCGGCCATCACGGGCGCCGCCGCGCACCTCGCCTCCGACGCCCGTCGCCGTCGCGCCCTGGTCTGACCCCCGACAGAGGCTCAGAGCAGCGGCAGCGCCGCCCGGGCCTGCTGCACCGACGCCCCCGTCCCCACCAGCAGGTCGACGACGGCCGACCGCAGCTGCGCCACGACCACCTGACCGGAGAGCGTCTCGGCGTGCAGGCGGCGCGGGTCGAGCTCACGGCCGAGCAGCCCCAGGCTGGCGTGCGCCGAGGGGTCGCGCTCGGCGAGCAGGACGAGCACCTCGGCCAGGTGGTCGAGCAGATCGGGCAGCGCGGCAGGGAGCGGGTCCCCCGTCTCCATCGAGAACAGGACCCGGCGGACGAGCACCCGGAGGTTGCGGGTGGCCCGGTCGACGCCGGCGTGGAGCACCGTCTGGGCCCGCCAGGTCCGGCCCCCGGGGTCGCGGCGCAGGGGCGACAGGCGGCTGATGTCGCGGCCGGTGACGACCGCGTCGGCCCAGGCCGCGAGGCCGGTGCCGGTTGCCCGTGCCTCGCCGAGGGCGTCGGCCGCCAGCACCGGGTCGGCCCGTCGCAGGGCGTCGGCGTCCAGCGACAGCACCCGCGCGAGGTCCAGCAGCACCCCCTCGGCCTGCCGGCGGGCCCGGCGCCACGGGTCGGCGGGCAGCAGCGCGGCCACCACGAGGGCCAGCGCCCCGCCGAGCAGGGCGTCCTGCCAGCGGGCCAGGCCGCTCCCGGGGGTGCGCGGCAGGGCGATGACGAAGACGGCCTGCAGTCCGGCCTGCGCGACGAGCAGCGGCCCGCCGTCGAGGGCGACGGCCAGGAGCAGGGCGATCCCGACGACCAGGCCGATCTGCCAGGCGCCGGTCCCGAGCACCCCCACCAGGGCGTCGCCGACGGCCACCCCGACGGTGACGCCCACCGCGAGCTCGGCCACCCGGCGCAGGCGCTGGGCGGCGCGCACCCCGAGGCAGACCACGGCGGCCACACAGGCGAAGAAGGGCCGGGCGTGGCCGAGCAGCACCGTCGCCAGCTGCCATGCGGCCGCCGAGGCGATCGCGCACTGCGCCACCGACCAGGCCGAGGACTCGACCCGCTGACGGGCGGCTGCCAGGGCGGGAGGCGGCGTCATGCGGCCAGCCTCGCGCAGCCCGGCACCCCTCCGCGCGCGGGGCCCGCCGCGTCTACCCTCGCGAGGGACCCTCGCGAACCTGGAGCCCCCGTGTCCTTCGAGTACACCGACCTGCTGCCACTGGGCAAGGACGAGACGCCCTACCGGTTGCTGACCGACGCCGGCGTCACCGTCTCGCAGGCGCTCGGACGGTCGTTCCTCACCGTCGACCCCGATGCCCTGCGGCTGCTGGCCAGGACGGCGATCCGCGACATCAGCCACCTGCTGCGGCCCGGTCACCTGGCCCAGCTGCGCCGGATCCTGGACGACCCGGAGGCCTCGCCCAACGACCGTTTCGTCGCGCTGGACCTGCTGAAGAACGCAGCCATCTCGGCCGGCGGCGTCCTGCCCATGTGCCAGGACACCGGGACGGCGATCGTCATGGGCAAGCGCGGCCAGACGGTGCTCACCGACGGCCGCGACGAGGAGCACCTCGCGCACGGGATCGCCTCGGCCTACACCGACCTCAACCTGCGCTACTCCCAGCTCGCCCCGCTGACCATGTGGGAGGAGCGGAACACCGGGACGAACCTGCCGGCGCAGATCGAGCTGTACGCCTCGCCGTACGACTCCTACGACTTCCTGTTCATGGCCAAGGGGGGCGGCTCGGCGAACAAGAGCTTCCTGTACCAGGAGACCAAGGCGGTGCTCAACGAGAAGGCGATGATGCGCTTCCTCGAGGAGAAGATCCGCTCGCTCGGCACCGCCGCGTGCCCGCCGTACCACCTGGCGATCGTCGTCGGCGGCACGTCCGCGGAGTTCGCCCTCAAGACCGCCAAGTACGCCAGCGCCCGCTACCTCGACACGCTCCCGACGTCGGGGTCGGCGTCCGGGCACGGCTTCCGCGACCTCGACCTCGAGGCCCAGGTGCATGCGCTGACCCAGCGCCTCGGCATCGGCGCGCAGTTCGGCGGCAAGTACTTCTGCCACGACGTCCGGGTGGTCCGGCTGCCGCGGCACGGCGCGTCCTGCCCGGTGGCGATCGCCGTGTCGTGCTCGGCCGACCGGCAGGCGCGGGCGCGCATCGACGCCTCCGGCGTCTGGCTGGAGGAGCTGGAGACCGACCCCGCGCAGTACCTGCCCGACGTCGAGCACCAGGACCTCGGCGGCGACGTCGTGAAGATCGACCTGAACCAGCCGATGTCGGCGATCCGCTCGACCCTGAGCGCCCTGCCGGTGAAGACCCGGGTGTCCCTGACCGGACCGCTGGTGGTGGCCCGCGACATCGCCCACGCGAAGATCGCCTCCCTGCTGGACGACGGCGGCGAGATGCCCGCCTACCTGCGCGACATGCCCGTCTACTACGCGGGGCCCGCCAAGACTCCCGAGGGCATGGCCAGCGGGTCGTTCGGCCCGACGACGGCGGGACGGATGGACTCCTATGTCGACCGGTTCCAGGCCGCCGGCGGCTCGCTGGTGATGCTCGCCAAGGGCAACCGCTCCCCCCAGGTGACCGCCGCGTGCAAGGCCCACGGTGGCTTCTACCTCGGCTCGATCGGTGGACCGGCCGCGCGCCTGGCGCAGGACTGCATCCGCAAGGTCGAGGTGCTCGAGTACCCCGAGCTCGGTATGGAGGCGGTCTGGCGGATCGAGGTCGAGGACTTCCCCGCCTTCGTCGTCGTCGACGACAAGGGCAACGACTTCTTCACCGGGCCGGCCGAGGCGGACGCCGGACCGACCCCGGTGACGATCGAGGCGCGGCCGCAGTAGGCGGGTCGGGCTCTGGGGGGTCTGGGGGGGGTCCGGGGTGGGGGTCTGGGGAGGGGGGTCTGGGGGGTCTGGGGAGGGGCGCCCGGCTGATGCCGCTACGTCAGGGTCTCAGCAGAAGCCCACGCTCCCGATGCCCTGACGCAAGGGGATCCCCGGGCGGCCGCCGACACCCTCCCTGCCCTCACCAACCCTCCCGTCCGCCCCCGCTACGTCAGGGTCCCGGGACAAGTTCACGCTCCCGATGCCCTGACGCAAGGAGATCCCTGGGCGGTCATCCGCGCCCCTCCGCCCCCTCCGCCCAACAGCCCGTCCGCCCCCGCTACGTCAGGGTCCTGGCACAGGTTTACGCCCCCGATGCCCTGACGCGAGCGCGTGTAGTCAGGCGGCCGCGCGCCAGCCCCGCGCTCGAAATAGGCGCTCCAGGGCGTCCAGGACCTGCGCCTCCCCGATCCGCCAGGCCACCAGCGGGATCCTGATGACGGTGCGTCCCTCGATGCCGAGGTCGACGTCGCGCAGGAGGTCCTGCAGCCGCTGGTCCGGCAGGTCGTGTCCGCTTCCGTCGACCTCAATGGTGAGCTCGTGCTCGGGAAAGTCCAGGTCGAGGTACTGCACCCCGGTCGAGCGTCGTCGCAGGGCCTGACGAACAGGCTCGGGCAGGCCACGGCGGCGCAGGGCGGCCGAGACGTCGAGCTCACCCAGGCTCTGCGCGCCCCCCGACACATCGGCGGCCACCTGCAGGAGCAGACGTCGTCGTCGGTGGCGCTGGATCAGCTGGAGGGCCGCGACGAGCTCGGAAGGCCGCACCAGGCGCTGCTGCACGGGCATCGTCAGCAGCAGAACGGCTTCGCGGTCGGTCCGGGCCCACAGCGCCGCCTGGACCGCAGCGGCAACCGGGCGGACCGTGCGCGGGGGTCCGGACAGGACGTCGTCCTCACGAAAGCGCCGACTCTCGTGCACGCACGCCCCGGCGACGGGCCGCGGCCTTCCTCCCCTGGGGACGATGACGTGGACCCGCCCGTCGTCCTGGACCTGCAGCCCGACCTCCTGAAGAGCACTCGTCCCGGCCAGGGCCGCACGCGGACCCGCCGCCAAGACCGCCGCCCGACGACGTTGCGCCGCAGTCAGGGGGCCGTTGTGGAGGACGACGACCTGCCGGCCCGCGCGCGCCCAGCGACCCGCACGGATCTGCGCCGCGACGAACCAGCGCGGCACCCCCTGTCGGTAGAGCGTCTGACGCAGCGCCACCCCGCTGGGGCCGACCCGCCGTGCTCGTGCCTCGAGAA
This sequence comes from uncultured Actinomycetota bacterium, assembly GCA_963761695.1. Taxonomy (GTDB): domain Bacteria; phylum Actinomycetota; class Actinomycetes; order Mycobacteriales; family SCTD01; genus RYN-122. Next base: position 142,718 of record CAVXIB010000016.1, read on the forward strand.
GCGCTCGACCTGTCACGGCCCCAGTCGACTCCAGCCGAGCAGAGGTAGCTGGACGCTGGTGCGGATTGTGGACAGTCCTCCCGGGTGTGCATGGCAGGACGTCAGGGGGCCAGGAGCTCGCGGCGCACAGGGAACCCTGACGCAACGGGGGAAGGGGAGGCGCGGCGGCGGGGCGGGTGGCGCAGGGAGGGGGCGGCGGAAGCGTGCGTAGCGGCGTCGGCGGAGGAGGGGAGCCTCGGCGGGGGCGGGAGGCGGGGGGCTACCGGGTGTGCATGGCAGGACGTCAGGGGGCCAGGACCTCCCCACGCCCGGAAAACCCTGACGCAACGGTGGAGGGGGAGGCAACGCAGGACGTCAGGGGGCCAGGACCTCCCCACGCCCGGAAAACCCTGACGCAACGGTGGAGGGGGAGGCAACGCAGGACGTCAGGGGGCCAGGACCTCCCCACGCCCGGGAAACCCTGACGCAACGGTGGAGGGGAGGGGGACGGTGGAGGGCAACGGTGGAGGGGGAGGCAACGGAGGGGGAGGCGACGGGGACGGGGACGGGGGAGGCAACGGTGCAGGGGGCGGGCGCGGTGAGGGAGGCTCCTGACATGGCCGAGAGCGCGGATGTCCGGATCGAGCACGACTCCCTGGGGGAGGTCGCGGTGCCGGCCTCCGCCCGGTACGGGGCGCAGACCCAGCGCGCCGTGGAGAACTTCCCGGTGAGCGGCCTGCGCCTGGAGCGCGCCCATCTGCAGGCCCTGGCCCGGATCAAGGCGGTGGCCGCGCAGGTGAACGCCGACCTGGGCGTCCTGCTCCCGGATGTCGCGGCGGCGATCGTCGCGGCCGCCGACGAGGTCGCCGAGGGCCGCCACGACGAGCACTTCCCGGTCGATGTGTTCCAGACCGGCTCCGGAACCTCCTCCAACATGAACATGAACGAGGTGGTCGCCCACCTGGCCTCCGAGCGGCTGGGGCGGCCCGTGCACCCCAACGACCACGTCAACGCCAGCCAGTCGAGCAACGACGTGTTCCCGACGAGCATCCACCTGGCGGCGACCTCGGCGGTCCTGCACGACCTCGTCCCCGCACTCGAGCACCTCGCCGAGGCGCTCGAGCGCAAGGCGGCGGCCTGGGCGACCGTCGTCAAGGCCGGCCGCACGCATCTGATGGACGCGACGCCGGTGACCCTCGGCCAGGAGCTCGGCGGCTACGCCGCCCAGGTGCGGTACGGCGTCGAGCGGCTCGCCTCGACGCTCCCCCGGCTGGCCGAGCTGCCGCTGGGCGGCACGGCGGTCGGCACCGGCATCAACACCCCCCGCGGCTTCAGCGCCGCCGTCGTCGCCGGGCTCGCCGCCGCGACGGGACTGCCGGTGACGGAGGCCCGCAACCACTTCGAGGCCCAGGGCGCCCGCGACGCCCTCGTCGAGACGTCCGGTCAGCTGCGCACGATCGCCGTGGGCCTGTTCAAGATCAGCAACGACCTGCGGTGGATGGGCTCGGGCCCACGGGCCGGGCTCGGGGAGATCGTCCTGCCCGACCTGCAGCCGGGGAGCTCGATCATGCCCGGCAAGGTCAATCCCGTGATTCCGGAGGCCACCTGCATGGTGGTCGCCCAGGTGGTCGGCAACGACGCGGCGATCGCCTTCGCCGGAGCGTCCGGAACCTTCGAGCTCAACGTGATGATGCCGGTCATGGCCCGCAACCTGCTGGAGTCGGTCCGCCTGCTGGCGAACGTGTCGCGGCTGCTGGCCGACCGGACGGTCGAGGGCGCTGTCGCGGACGAGGAGCGGTGCCGGGAGCTGGCCGAGTCCTCACCGTCGATCGTCACGCCGCTGAACCGTTACCTGGGCTACGAGGCGGCGGCGGCAGTCGCCAAGACCGCGCTGGCGCAACGGGCCACCATCCGCCAGACGGTCCTCGACGCCGGGCACGTCGACCGGGGCGACCTGACCCTCGAGCAGCTCGACGCCGCCCTGGACGTGCTGGCGATGACCCGCGACCCGAACGTCTGACCGGGCAACGACGCGGGGTCAGGCCCCCGGGATCCGCTGTCGCAGGGCGCGGGTCACCTCGTCGAGCAGCCGGCGCAGCCGGTCGAGGTCCAGGGGCGACGTCATGACCTGCAGGCCGACGAGGCTTCCGACGGTCAGGTCCGCCCACACCTGCGCGTCGGGCGCGGGCATGCCGGCGTCGACGAGGAGGTCACGAAAGCCCGACAGCCGCAGCTCGTCGACCCGTCCGACCGCAGCGGCCACCGCGGGCTGGGTCGCCCCCCAGATCCGCAGCGCCCGCTCGCCGGCGTGGTCGAGCGACAGGGCCAGCTCGAGCTGGTCACCGAGGGCGAACGGCCCTGCGTCCAGCGCCCCGACCCGGGCCAGGCGCTCACGGGTGCCGCGGGTCTCCCAGTCCTCCAGCAGCGCCGCGACGAAGTCCTCGACGTCGACGAAGTGGTGGTAGAAGGAGCCGCGGGTGACCGACAGCGCCTCGCACAACCCCGTCGTGGTCACGCTGGAGCCGCCGTGGTCGTCCAGCAGCTGCCAGGCGGCGTCGAGGAAGTCCTGCCGGGTCCGTCGAGCGGTCCGGCCCCGGGCACCCGCGTCGCCCTGCCCCGCGTCCCGGGTCGGCGTCTCGGACGGCGCGGTCACGACGCCAGCACCGTCGGAGCCGGTCGGGCCGTGCCGGTTCGCCGCACTGCCCAGCCCCTCCCGGAGAATCGTGCCGCAAGCCTACGTGGCGGGCGCCGGCACGCCGGCAGGCGTCAGGTGATGCGGGTCAGGACGCGGATCACGGGCGGGGGGTCGCCGGCGACGGCGTCGGACAGGGTGATGCGCCCGTCGGCCATCGCCGACCCCAGGGCGGCCAGCACCGACTGCGGGTCGTCCGCCTCGTACTCATACAGGGCGACGAAGCTGCCGTCGTCGGCGCGGAACCGGCTCGCCGCCGTCATCCCCGGCAGGGCGAGGACCTCCGCGAGGTGCACGTCGTCGTACCAGCGGTGGTACTCCGCCTCGCGGTCCGGCGACGCCGGGTGCGTCTGGACGGACAGGACGGCACGGACCACGGGAGCTCCTGGAGACGAGGGCGAGCGGGACGACGGCGAGCGGGAACGACAGCGGGTGGGAAGGACAGCGAGCGGACGGTGACGGGCTACCAGGAGACCGTGGTCGGCTCGCCCGCGGGCTTGCCCTCGAGGAAGTCGAGCAGCACGGGGACGGCGTGCATCCAGGGGTCGAAGATGCTGCCGCGGCCGGCCTCGCGCTCGATCTGCGCCTTCTCCCAGGCGTCCTCGGGCCACGGCGGCTCGATCAGTCGCGAGCCGCGGATGAGCGTGTGCAGCTCGAAGGAGGTGCGCGCCGGGTGGTCGAAGTCCTGCGCTCCGCCACGCACGATGAGCGTGGGGACGTCGATCTCGGCCAGCTCGTGGTCCGGGACGCCCGGGATCGCCTCGTTGGGCTTGGGCACGTAGGCGTCGAGCCAGCGGTTCATCACCCGCTCGAACTCCGCGCTGCCGAGCGCCCGCAGACGGTCGGCGTTGCGGGGGTTGGCCGCGACGAGGTCGACCCAGCCACCCGCCCGGCCGGGCAGCTCGAGCACGGCCTCGATGCCCTTGGCCCGGACGGTGCGCAGCTCGTCGAGCACGTAGACGCTCGCCAGCGACATCGAGCTGAACGTGCCTCCGACGACCGACCAGACCGCCAGCCGGGTCACCAGCTCGGGGAACATCAACGTGAACACGATCGAGTCACGGGCGCCGCCGCTGCCGCCGAAGGCGACGACCTGATCGATGCCCATCTGCTGGAGCATCTGACCGAGCGTCTGGGCGCGCATGTGCGACTCCGACCGGCCGAACAGCTGCACGTCGGACGCGCCGCAGTTGGGCCGGTCCCAGAGCAGGACCCGCTTGCCGGCGTCGGCGAGGGCCTGCGCGACCGGGCGCACGCCCGGGAAGTCCTTGCTGAAGCGGCCGCCAGGGGTGAGGACCACGAGCTCGCCGTCGTCCGGTCCCAGGAACTCGTGGACGACGATGCCGCCGTTCACCTCGATCTCAGCCATGACGTTCCTCTCGTCAGCGTGAACAGGGTTCTCCCTGACGGAGAGTGTCGGTTCCGGCCGTCGATGGCAAGTGCCCCTCCGACGGCCGGAACCGGCAGCCTCAGGGGAGGATGAGCGGGAGGGTCTCCCAGCCGCGCACGGTGGTGGTCGCCTGCAGCTCCGCGCCGCTCTCGTCCACGTCCCACTCCGGGAAACGCAGCAGCAGCTCCTCCAGCGCCACCCGGCCCTCCATCTTGGCCAGGTTGATGCCCAGGCAGAAGTGCGTGCCGAAGCCGAAGGTCATGAGGTCGGCGTCGTTGCGGCGCACGTCGAACCGGTCGCCGTCGGGGTAGCGGCGCTCGTCGCGGTTGGCCGAGGCCAGGACGAACAGTGCGGGGCTGCCCTCCGGGACCACCTGGCCGTGCAGCTCGACGTCGCGGGTGGCGTACCGGGCGATGGCGGGGCCGGGCGGCTCGTAGCGCAGGACCTCCATGACCGCCGAGCCCACCAGGCTCGGGTCCTGGACCACGGCGCGCCGCTCCTGCGGGTGCTGCGCCAGCAGCAGACCGGTCCAGCCGATGAGCTTCGTGGTGGTCTCGTTGCCGGCACCGGCGAGGACCGACACGTAGACGAGGATCTCCGCGCGGGTGAGCCGGCGGCGGGTGCCGGTCTCGTCGACGAACTCGGCCTGCAGCAGCTCGGTCATGAGGTCGTCGGACGGGTTCTTGGCCCGCCAGTCGATGTAGTCCTCGAACAGCTCGGTGCCGCCGACCACGCTGTCGCGCGACTCGAAGTCGATCTGACCGTCCTCACCCGCGCGCAGCCCGGCGTCGACGTGGTGGCGCACGGCGTCCTGGTCGGCCTCCGGGATGCCGAGCAGCATGCCGATCACCTTCATCGGCATGAGCGCGCCGAAGTCCTGGATGAGGTCGAACCGCGACTCGCCCACCAGGGGGTCGAGCAGCTGCTGGCAGTAGGCCCGGATCTGCGGCTCCAGCGCCTTGACCCGGCGCGGGGTGAAGACCTTGGCCAGCAGTCCGCGGTGCAGGTCGTGCACGGGCGGGTCGTCGAAGATCAGGGTGCCGGGCGGGATCTCCATGTTCGCCTGGATCAGCTCCAGGACCGCACCCTTGGACGAGGACCAGGTCTGCCAGTCGGCGGCCGCGGCCTTGACGTCCTCGTAGCGGGTGACGGCGTAGAAGTTGTGCTCGGCGTTGTAGTACAGCGGCGCCTCGTCCCGCATGCGCTTGTAGGTCGGGTACGGGTCGCGGAACAGGGTCCGGTCCCAGGGGTCGTAGCTCAGGTCAGGCGGGGTGGTCACTCGCTGCTCCAGGATCGGCGTCGGGCAATGGTGTCAGTGACAGACTGGCGCCAAATGTGTGGCAGCGTCAAGGGCATGGCTCCTGCCGCGCCGGAACGGCGCCGTTACGACAGCCCGGTGCGCCGCGAGCAGGCGGCGCTCACCCGCGAACGGATCCTGACCGCGGCGGTCGACCTCGGCCGGGGCCTGCGCTCGTGGGACTGGCGCGGGGTGACGGTGGCGGCGGTCGCCGCTCGCGCCGGCGTGCACGAGCGCACCGTCTTCCGGCACTTCCCCAGCGAGGCCGACCTGCGCCGCGAGGTGGCCGACCGGCTCGAACGTCAGGCCGGCGTGCTCGCCGGCGTCCCGGCGCTGGCAGCGGTCCCGGGACTGGTCCGGCAGCTGTTCGCCTTCCTGGCCGACCTCCCCGGCGTGACCGCCGAGCGGCGCATCGACCCGGCGCTGGCCTCGGTGGACGCGCGACGCCGCGACGGGATGCTCGGCGCCGTCGCGGCCGCGCAGACCGGCCTGACCGACCTGCAGCAGCGCCAGGTGGCCGCCCTGCTCGACGCCGTCGCCACCCCCGCCACCTTCCGCCGGCTGGCTGTCTCGTGGTCGCTGTCCCCCGCCGAGGCGGGAGCGGCCGCGGCCTGGCTCACGTCGCTCGTCGTCGACGCCGTCGGACGGGCCGACGCCCCGCAGGCCGACTGACCGAGAGGTCCCGACACGCCACCCGGCGGCGGGTCGGGACCCTCCGTACATCCGTGCACGGCCGGGCGTATCCTCGGCCGATGAACGACCCGGACGTCTCACTGCTGGACCCTCCGACGACCCGTCGCGACCGCTCGGTGGCCCGGGTCATCGACCCCGCGCGCCAGCGTGCGGAGGCCCGCGTCCAGCGCTTCCTCGACGCTGCCCGCGAGCTCATGACGGCCTCCGGCGGCGACTTCACGCTCGGCGACGTCGTCGAGCGGTCCGGGCTGTCGCTGCGCAGCTTCTATCAGCACTTCGGCGGCAAGCATGAGCTGCTGCTCGCGCTGTTCGAGGAGAACGTGCGCGAGAGCGAGGCGGTGGTGCGCGCAGCCGTCTCCGCCGCGAGCGGACCCCGTGAGCGCGTGCGCGCCCTCGTCACCAGCTACTACCTGCGCTCCTCCACGGGGTCGGGCCCGGCCACGGGCTCCATCCCCGCGCTCTCCCAGTTCGCCCAGTCGCTGCTCACCGACCACCCGCGCGAGGTGGCCGCCGCGCTGCTGCCCGTGCGCCGGGTGTTCGAGGAGGTGCTCGCCGAGGCCGTCCGCGACGGCGTCATCCAGGATGACCCGCACCCCCGTCGGCGGGCGGCCATGGTGCTGCAGTGCGTGCAGTTCAACGCCTACGCCAACTCCGCCGTCGGCCAGGAGAGCGCTCCCGACGCGACGCGCGAGGCGGCCGAGGCCCTGTGGACGCTGCTGTTCCACGGGCTGGCCGCCGAGTGACCCCCTCCCGGCCGTGACCTCGGCCGCGGTCCCGGGCGGGGCACCCCCGCCGCAGCGACCCCGGCCGTCCCTGCCCCCGCTGGCCGACGGCGGCGCGCGGCGGCTCGTGCGGCTGGACGTGCGCCGGCACGACGACGGACGCCTGACCGTCGACGGCGCCGCCACCGACGAGGTCGGCTCCGCCCGACGCGTGGTCGCAGCCGCCTCCGTACGGGTGGAGGTCCGCGACGGACGGGTGCGGTCGCTCGACACGACCCCGTCCGCCCCGACGACCTCGCTCGTGGGGCTCGGCGTCGTCGGCGGCTTCCGGGCCGCGGCCCGCGCCGCGCTGCCCGACCCTGGAGAGGGCAGCCCGTCGCTGGTGGCGGCGCTGCTCGAGGACCTCCCCGTGGCCACGCTCGTCAGTGGCTACCTCGAGGTGCGGGCCGCCCGGGTGGGGGCCGGCGCCGAGGACCACCTGGCCGGGGTCTGCTCAGGGTGGCGGGAGGACGGAGCCCCGCTGGCGCAGGCGCGGCTGCTCGGGGTGCCGCCGATCTCGGACCTCACGCCGGTCCGGGACGCGCGGCTGGGCGAGCCCTTCCCCCCGCTCGGTCCCGGGGCGCTGCGACGGGTGCGCTGGATCGACGTCGCCCCCGACGCCGACGGCGCCCGCGTGCAGGCCGGCTTCCGGGACACCTGCCGCGACGACACCGGTCCGGAGGGCGTCCTGCACGAGTACGCCCTCACCGCCCGGTCCTCCCCCGACGGCGCCGTCACCGACGTCCGGCCCGAGCCGCGGGTGCTGCCGTTCTCCGAGTGCCTGCTTGCGGTCGGCCCGGCCCGGCAGGTCACGGGCATGGCGCACGAGCTGCCGCGGACCGTGCCGCGGCTGCTGGCCGGCACCCTCGGCTGCACGCACCTCACCGACCTGGTGCGCTCCCTCGGCTGCCTCCCGGCGCTGCTGCGCACCGCCGCGGGCCCGGCCCAGGACTGAGACGGGTCAGGCCCGCAGCTCGTCGACCAGGCCCCAGCCCAACGCCGTCGGGGCGTCCACCGCCGCGCCGGTGAGCGACATCCACAGGGTGCGCCACCGGCCGATCCGCGCCGGCAGGCTCACGGTGCCGCCGGCTCCCGGGAGCAGCCCCATGGCCAGCTCGGGCAGGCGCAGGGTGGTGGCCGGGTCAGCGGTCACCCGGGCCGCGAACGCCGGCAGCTCCACTCCCGCCCCGGCGCAGGCGCCGTGCACGTGCACCTCGACGCGGTCGCCGAGCAGGTGCAGCAGCCGGCCGGGGTGCTGTCCGGTGCGCACGAGGTAGGCGGTGGCCGGATCGGCGAGGCGGCCGAACTCGTCCAGGTCGCCCCCCGCACTGAAGACCGGTCCCTCGCCGGACAGCCGCACCCGCAGCGCCGGGTCGGCGAGGGCCACCTCGAGCGCCCCGTACAGGCCGTCCCGCATCGCGGCGTCGAAGGCGTTGCGCCGCCGGGGGCGGGTCAGCCGCAGCCGCAGGAGGTTGCCGTCGCGGTCCAGCGCCACACGGTCGCCCTCGTCGGGAGCGTCCCGTCCGGGGCCGCGCCCGGCCAGCCAGGCGGCGTGCTCGGGCCCGGCCAGCAGCGTGGAGTAGGCGCCGGCCTCGGCGGCCAGCCCCTGCGCCACCGGGAGGAAGCCCGTGCTGCGCAGCAGCGCCGCGGTGACCACCGCGGCCCGGGGCGCCGCCGCGCAGGCGTCCGTCAACGTCTGCAGGCCGGCGTCGAGGTCATCGACGGCCACCACGCAGCGTTCGTCGCGCCCGGCCTGCGTCGTCAGCGTGAGGTCGCAGGCCGAGGCCAGGACGCGGGCGTCCGCGCCGAGCGGACCGCGGGCCACCCCGACGACGACGGCGACGCGCTCCTGCAGCGCCGCCAGCACGACGGCCGGGTGGTCGACCCGGGCAGACAGGTCGAGCAGGTGCAGCGCACCCGTGACCCGTCCGCCGTCGACCTCCGGGGCCGGAACGCCCCAGGTCAGGTCCCGCGGTGCGAGCACGAGCCGACGCTACCGGGGGCGGCTCGCGCTCACATGGACCGTGCGGGGTCGAGCGCCTGCTCGACCTTGCGGGCCATCGAGTCCTGCGAGAACGTCGCGACGAGCGCGCCGTCAGCGGTGAAGACCCGGCCCTCGCCGTAGATGCGGCCGTTGGCGGCCTGGGTGCCGACGGTCTCCATGAGGTGCCACTGGGCGAGGTCGATCCGGTCGACGAAGTGCGCGCTGTGCGCGACCACGCCGGTGGAGATGGTGCGGTGGGCGTCGCGGATGTCGAGCTCGGTGTGCGGCCGGAACGCCAGACCGATGATGTTTCCGCAGGTGGCCCAGACGAGGACGGCCTGGTGGGCGCCCTGCGTGGGCAGGCCCCCCTCGAACCGCACCCAGGCGTAGTCGACGGGCGCCCCGTCCCGCTGGTGCGCTCCGGGCACCGGCCGGTAGGAGGTGCCGGGGAAGACCTGACCGGCGGCGTCGGCGAGCCCGTCCGGGCCCTGGACCGACGGAGCGGTCGGTCCGTGCCGGACGAGGTCGCCGTCGCGGGTGGTGAGCAGGACGGTGGCCCGCGACAGCAGCTTGCCGCCCTGGGTGGCCGTCACCGTGTCGCTGGCGAAGGTCCGGCCCGCCTGGATGCTCTCGACGCCGACCTCGAGCGGGCTGGCGTAGCTGCCCGGACGGGCGAAGACCGCGTGGACCGAACGGATGTCCTTGCCCTCGCCGCTCCCCTCCAGCGAGGCCATCATCATCTGCCCGAGCAGCTGGCCGCTGAAGACGACGTCCCGGCCCTCGGCGGACTCGCTGGGCTGGAAGACGTGGAAGCGGGACGGTCCGGCGGGGGTCAGGGTCAGCAGGTCGGGCAGGTCGGTCACGGGTGGTCCTCAGCGGTGTCGGTGGTCGGGGGTCGGGGAGTCGGGGGCCGGGGGGCCGGCGTCGGCGGGGCAGCAGGCAACGGGTCGGGCGCGGGCGTCCGCTACGCCGGCAGGTCCCAGCCGGGCAGCCCGGCGGCCGGGGCCCACGGTGTGGCCTGCAGCGCCCGGTGCCGGTGGAAGCGGCGGGCGGTGTCGTCCGCGGAGTCCGAGACGGCGATCCCGGCGGAGACCCGCGCCGTCCACGCCGTGGCGGCCCGGACGAGGCAGGCGTCGGGGCGTCCGTCGACGTCGGCGGCGGCAGCAGCGAGGTCGACCGCCCCGGCTGCGGCGCGCAGCAGCGAGCGACCGACGTCGGCCGGCGCGGCGTCGGCGGGGAGCAGGGCCGCGGCCGCGACCACCTCGGCGCACCGGACCACCTCGGTGCGCAGCGCTGCCTGCACCACGGCCTCGGCGCAGCCGTCGAGCAGGAGTCCGGCCCGGGCCGACCGCAGCCTCGCCTGCGCCACGGGCCGGGTGGGGTCGGCCGTGGGCACCACCTCGTGGTCCGGCTGCTCGATCTCGACGAGCACGTGGTGGCCGTCGCGGGTCTGCGTCACGACGAGCCAGACATCGGCGTCCACCCCGTGCAGCGCGTCCGGCAGCAACCCGTCGACGGCGAGCCCGTCCCGGTCGGCCGTCAGGCGGCCGCCACGGGCCACCGCCGCGATCCGGTCACCGGTGACCAGCTCGGCGAGCAGGCCGGTGGCTCCCGCCGCCCGGGCGAGCAGCGGGGCGAGGACCGCGCTCGTCAGGTAGGGCAGCGCGCACGGGACAGCGGCCAGGTCACGGGCGCGGTCGACGGCGGCCGTGAGGCCCTGGCCGGTGCCGCCCCAGCGCGCCGGTGCGCACACCCCTGCGAGCCCGTCGTCGCAGAGGTCCTGCCAGGCACGCCGCACCAGGGCGGGACGCGAGGCGTCGAGCGGGTCGAGCCCGGTCCGTCGCAGGCGGGCCAGGTGCGGCCGCAGCACCTCGGTCACCGGACGGCGGGTCGGCTCGCGCTCGAGCAGGGCGGTGGCCACAGCGGCGGCCGGCCGGGTCGCCGCGCGCCGCCCGGACAGGGGGGCCTGGCCTCGCGTGCTCACCGGGGCTCCTCGCTCGTGGTCTGGTCTGCCGTGGGACCCTCGACCCTAAACCCCCTACCCGGTTTCGAGAAGGCTGTTCCGCGTCCGATGTGACGCGGTCGGCACGTTTCTGAGAACCCGACTCTCGAAGGAGTGCGCCATCTCGACCTGGACGGTGCTGCTGCTGGCCCTCGGCGTCTCGGCCGACGCGTTCGCGGTGGCGGTCGGGCGGGGACTGGCCATGCGCCGGCTCGACCTCGGCCAGACCGCTGCCCTCGCCCTGACGTTCGGCGTCTTCCAGGCGGTCATGCCCCTGCTCGGCCATGCCCTGGGTGAGGGCCTGCTGGCCCGGCTGTCGCGCTACGACGGCTGGATCGGTGCGGCGCTGCTGGCCGCCGTCGGCGGCAAGATGCTGCTCGAGGCACTCGCCGACGACGAAGCGCGGGGACCGCGGCGGCTGCCGTGGACCGAGCTGCTGGCCCTCGGCGTGGCCACCAGCATCGACGCCCTCGCCGTCGGCGTCAGCCTGGTGGCGGTCGAGGTGGACATCGTCCGCGCCGCGGCGCTCATCGGCGTGACCACCCTCGCGCTCACGGTCGCCGGAGCCGTGGTGGGGCAGCGGATCGGCGGTGTCCTACGCCGCCCCGCGGAGATCGCCGGGGCCGTCGTCCTGCTCGTGCTCGCCGTGGTCGTGCTGACCGCGCCGTAGGGCTCAGCGCCCGGCCCGGACCGCCCGGACGGCCTCGACCAGGCGTCGCAGCGGCGCGGAACGCCCGGGGGGCTGCGGCACGACGTGCACGATCCCGGCCCGCACGTCGACGCCGAACACGGGCAGCGGCGTGCGTACCGGTCCGGACAGCGCACGGCCGTCCCGGAGGCGGTAGCGCGCTCCGTGCCGCGGACAGGTGACGACGCCGCCACGGACCTCCCCCTGCGCCAGCGAGGCGCCGCCGTGCGGGCAGCGGTCGGTGAAGGCCCGCACCGTGCCGCCGTCGAGCACGAGCGCGACGCCGTCCGTCACGACCGGCCCGGCGCGCAGCGCCTGCACCGGGCAGGTGGCGAGATCGGCAGCAGTGGCGACCTGGTCCCCCGACGCGGGCGCCACCTGGTGGACGGTCATCCGACACCTCCTGCCCGCGCGGTCGACCCGCGACCTCCCCACCGTAGCCAGGTTTTCCCAGGTTGGGAAGACCGTTCTCGGTCGGGAGAGACTCCGCTACGTCGTGAGCAGGAAGCAGCCCCCCGGCACGCCTCCGCCGACGGCCACGAGCGCCACCTCGGCGCCCTCGACCTGGCGGCCCTGCGCCTGTCCCCGCAGCTGCTGCACGGCCTCGCGGACGAAGCCGTAGCCGTGCAGCCGGCCCGCCGACAGCTGGCCGCCGTGGGTGTTCAGGGGCAGGTCGCCGTCGAGGCCGATGCGCGTGCCGCCCTCCAGGAAGCCGGCCGCCTCACCGACCTCGCAGAACCCCGAGGGCCTCCAGCCAGGACAGGCAGTTGAAGGTGAAGCCGTCGTAGAGCTCGGCGACGTCGACGTCGGCGGGCGTCAGGTCGGTGCCGCGACCACAGGTGGGCCGCCGGGCCGAAGACCTCGGGCAGGTGGGTGAAGGTGCCCTGGTCCCAGGAGACTGCCGCTCGCCGATCGCGGTGCCGACCGCCGCGACCCGCACGGGCGGCTGCGCGAGGTCGGCGGTCGTGTCGACGGCGGAGACGATCACGGCCACGGCGCCGTCGCACGGGACGTCGCAGTCGTAGAGCCCGAACGGCGTGCGTGACCATGCGGGCGGACAGGTAGTCGTCCATCGTCATCGGGTCGCGGTAGACCGCCTCGGGGTTGCGGCCGGCGTTGGCCCGCGCGTTCAGGGCGATCTCAGCCGAGCGTCTCGCGGCGCGGTGCCGAACTGGTGGAAGTACTGCGAGGCGTACATCGCGATCCAGTTCGACGCCGAGACGGCGCCGAACGGGATCCGCTAGGCATGTCGCCGCCGATCGCGGCCGCCCGCCGGCCGGCGGAGCATCGCGCCGGTGCGCATGCAGCTCGGCTGAACGAGGCCTCCCAGACGGTGCGGAAGCACAGGACGTGCCGGCACAGACCGCTCGGCGACCGCCAGCATCGCCGCCGACGATCGAGCCGGCCTGGCCCGGGGAGCTCGCACGCCGCCGTTGTACCAGGTGGGACGAGGCCGAGCGCCTCCTCCAGCGCGATGACCCCGCCCTCGGACATGCCCTGACCGGCCATGCCCGGGTAGGTGGACAGGCCGTCGATGTCGGCCATCGACAGGCCGGCGTCGGCGACGGCGGCCCGGCAGGCGTCGACGGTGAGCGACAGCGGGGTGCGCATCAGGCGACGACCGACCTCGCGACATGCCGATGCCGGACAGCACCGCCTTCTCCTCGAACCGGTCCCGGCTCGCCGGGGGCCGCGTGGAGACCGACGGCGGCGGCACCAGGGCCGCGGGCAGGTCGCGCTCGGGCCGGTCCGGGTCCAGCTCGAACAGCGGGAACCAGACCTCCCCGTGCCGGCTGAACACGACCCGCACCCGGGAGCCGACGACGACGTCCAGCGCACCGGCGCCGACGGCGTTACTGGTCAGCCGCACCCCGGGCGCGTCGTCGAGGGCGACCACCAGCACGACGTACGGCGGCGTCATCCCCGGCAGCCACATCTGGGCGTTCAGGGTCACCCCGACGACGACCCCGGTGCCCGGCACCGTCCGCCAGCGCGTCGAGCTCGGTGAAGCAGGTGGAGCAGACGGTGGCACTCGGGTGGTAGGTGGTGCCACAGGTGCCGCAGCTCTTCAGCCGCAGCTCCCCCTCGGCCCCGCCCTGCCAGAAGGGAGCGGTCTCGGGCAGCAGTCCCGGCAGCGGCCGGTCGACCCCGGGCTCCTCGACGGGGCCCGAGGTCACGGGGCAGCGACCTCGAGGATCACGGCGCCACCCATGCCGCCGCCGGCGCACATGGCGGCCACAGCCATGCCGCCGCCGCGACGGCGCAGCTCGTGGACCAGCGTGACGAGCATGCGGGCGCCGGTGGCCGCGATCGGGTGGCCGAGGCTGCAGCCGCTGCCGTTCGGCGTTGATCTCGGCCGGGTCGATGCCGAGCAGTTGCGGTGCGCCGACGCACCGGGACGCCGCGAAGGCCTCGTTGATCTCGAACAGGTCGACGTCGGCGATCGACAAGCCCGGCGCGGGCGAGCGCCTTCGGGATCGCCTCGATCGGGGCGAGGCCGGTGCTCGGCGGGGTCGACGCCGACCGACGCCCAGGACCGGACGGTCGCCAGCGGCGTCGGCCGGCCCGGCGGCGAGTCGCTCGGCGATCACCACGAGCGCGGCGGCGGCGTCGTTGACGCCGGCGGCGTTGCCGGCCGTGATGCTGAAGCCCTCGATCTCGGGGTGCAGCACCTTCAGCGAGGCCAGCTTCTCCAGGCTCGTGCTCGCGGCGGGGGTGCTCGTCGGTGTCGACAGAGCGACGCTGCCGTCGCGGCCGGTGACTCGATCGGGACGATCTCGTCGTCGAAGCGGCCCTCGTCGATCGCCGCGGATGGCCTTGCGGTGCGACTCGCAGCGCCCAGGCGTCCATCGTCCTCGCGGGTCACGCCCGGCCTAGACCGGCGGTGTTCCAGCCCGACGGTGATCGACATGTCCATGTTGGGCGCGTCGGGGCTGTCGGGGTGCGTCGGCGAGCATCCACGGGACCCAGTCCATGGTCGCCGGCGGAAGCGCCGCAGCGTCTGGGGGCTGGTCGAGGAGGAGTTCACGCCACCGGCGATGACGCAGCTGGTCCATGCCCGCCCGGATGCTGCCGGCCGCGATCTGCGACGGCCGCCAGGCCCGCGGCGCAGTGCCGGTTGAGGGCCAGGCCCGGGCACCGCGGTCAGCCCGACGGTCAGCGCCGCGTGCCGGGCGACGACGCCGCCGCCGTACAGGCCCTCGCCGAGGACGACGTCGTCGACGCAGCTCGGGCTCGAGGCCAGTGCGCTGCAGCGCTCGGCAGCACTGGTGGGCGAGGTCGAAGCGCGGTGGTGTCGGCGAGGGTGCCCTTCATGGCGGTGCCGACGGGCGTGCGCAGTGCAGAGACGATGACGGCCTCAGTCATGAGGTCTCCTGGGTCGGTGGGGTGAAGCGGAGCCGGGCGGCCGCCGTCGGCGGGACGTTCTCAGGGAGCGGTGAGCACCGGGGTGGCGTCGCTGCCGCGCTGGGCCGGCGCTTCGGCCGCGAGCTCGGCGAGCAGACCGCGGCGCAGGAGCTTGCCCGTGTCGGTGCGGGGCAGCTCGGTGCGGAAGCACGATCCGGTCGGGGGTCTTGCTCGACCGCAGCCGGGCGCGGACCCAGTCGCGCAGCTCCTGCTCCGCCGTGCCGCCGCCGGTGACGACGACGGCTTCGATGCGCTGGCCCCACTCGTCGTCGGGAACGCCCAGGACGACGACGTCGGTGACATCCGGATGCGCGGACAGCACGTCCTCGATCTCCGCCGGGGCGATGTTCTCGCCGCCGCGGATGATCGTGTCGTCGGCGCGGCCCTCGATGAACAGGTAGCCGTCGGCGTCGAGCCAGCCGCGGTCGCGGGTGGGGAACCAGCCCTGCTCGTCGAGCAGGCTGCCCGTCGCGTACTCGCCGGAGACCTGCTCGCCGCGCACGAAGACCAGGCCCTGCTCGCCGGGCGGCGACGACGGTGCCGTCGGCCGTCGCGGACCTCGACCTCGAGGCCGGGCAACCGGCTGGCCGACGCTGAGTCGAGCCGCGCCCGGACGGCCGGGTCGTCGGAGGCGAAGGCCGCCCGGTGGTCGTCGGGACCGAGCAGGGCGATCGTGGAGCTCGTCTCGGTGAGGCCGTAGGCGTTGACGAAGCCGGTCTGCGGGAACAGGCGCGAGAGCCCGCTCGAGCACCGGCAGCGGCATCCGCGACCCGCCGTAGGAGAGGGTCCGCAGCGTCGGGACGTCGGCGTCGGGCGCGTCACCGAGGTGCTCGACGATCTTGGCCAGCATGGTCGGGACGACCATGGCCTGGGTGACGCCGTGGTCGCGGACGGTCGACAGCCAGGTGGCCGGCGAGAAGGCCTCGAGGTAGACCAGGCGCCGGCCCGACCAGGTGTTGCTGAGCAGGTTGGTGAGGCCGGCCACGTGGTAGGGCGGCACGGTCACCAGGGCGGCGTCGTCGTCGGCCGCCGACCCGAACTCGACCGCCGCCATGAGGTAGGCGGTGAGGTGCCGGTGCCGCAGGACGGCCGCCTTGGGCGCCGCCGTGGTGCCGCTCGTGTAGAGCAGCACGGCCGGGGCGTCGGTGTCACCGGGAAGCGCCGTCCCCGGTGCGGCGTCGGCGAGCTCGGCGAGGAGCACGTCGCGGTCCAGGGCGGGCACCGGGAGGATCAAACCGGGGACGCCGCCGCTCACCACGACCGCGCCCGGGTGGCCGGCCAGCAGTCCGGCGAGCTGCTCGTCCGAGGCCCGGTAGTTCAGCGGCACGAGCGGGATGCCGGCCCGGGCGGCACCGAACAGGCAGACCGCGTAGGCGGTCCCGTTGGTGCCGACGTAGACGACGGCGTCGGCCCCGGCCGCGGTGAAGCGGCCCGCTGCCGCGGTGGCCAGGCGGTCGAGCTCGACGGCGGTCAGCGAGCGGTCGGCGTCCTGCACGAGGACGCGGTTCCCGACGGCGCTGGCCGCCATCTCCAGGACGAGGCCGAGGTCCACGAGCCGCCCTCAGTCCGAGGCGGGCAGCGGCTTGCTGCCCTTGAGGAGCAGGGGCCGGTCGTCGAGGGCCAGCGCACCGCTGCCGCCCTTGGTGCAGAGCAGCTCCAGGCCGGTCTCGGCGTCCTCGTACCGCTTGCCGAGCAGCGTGCCGTCCCCGCCGGCGGCCAGGGCCGCACCGGCGGCCGCCGCCGTGGCGAGGTCCTCCATGGGCGCGCCCCCGCAGGTCAGCGCGACGGGGCTCGACGGCGGACGCACCACCACGACCTCGGTGGTGCAGGCGGCACTGCGCAGACGCATGCCGGGACCCAGAGCTAGGACGCTCATCACTCCTCCTTCAAGAACGAGGCTCCGTTGTACCACCCGATGGCGGTGCATGGAAACGGCCCTCTCACATGTGGAGAACTCGTTGTACGCTCGCGCCTTTCCGATCAGAGGAGGAAGTCGTGCAGCTTTCAGGCAGGAGCGCCGTGGTCACCGGCGGCGCCGGCGGTCTCGGCGAGGCCGCGGTCCGGGCACTGGTCGACGCAGGAGCGCGCGTGGTCATCGCCGACCTGGCCGACGACCGGGGCAAGGCCCTGGCCGACAGCCTCGGCGACAGCGCCCGGTACGTGTCCACCGACGTCACCAGCGCCGACAGCGTGCAGGCAGCGCTCGACGCCGCCGGTGAGCTCGGGACGCTGCGCGCGGCCGTCGTCGTGCACGGCGGGCACGTGGAGGCCGGTCGGATCGTGGGCAAGGGCGGCCCGCTCGACCTCGACGGCTACCGGCGGACCCTGGAGCACTACCTGACGGGCACGTTCAACGTCATGCGCCTGGCCGGGGCGGCCATGGGCGCGACCGAGCCGGACGAGGGCGGCGGTCGCGGCGTCATCATCACGACGGCGAGCATCGCCGGCATGGAGGGGCAGACCGGGCAGGTGGCCTACGCCGCCGCCAAGGGCGGGGTCCTCGCCATGACGCTGCCGGCGGCCCGCGACCTGTCGATCGTCGGCGTCCGGGTCTGCACCATCGCTCCGGGCACCTTCTACACACCGGCCTTCGGGGCACACTTCACCGAGCAGGAGGCGTCGGCCAAGTTCGCGCAGGGGGTGCAGTTCCCGTCCCGCATGGGCCGTCCCGTCGAGTACGGGCAGCTCGTCCGGGGCATCGCCGAGAACGACTACCTCAACGGCGAGGTCATCCGCATCGACGGCGCCCTGCGCTTCCCGCCCAAGGGCTGAGGCGCCTGCAGCCACCCGGCTGCACGACGAAGGGGACGGCCCGTGCGGGCCGTCCCCTTCGTCGTGCGCGCGCTAGCTGTACTGCCCAGCAGCTAGGGGGTGACGGTCTTGTCGAGCACCTTGCCGCACAGCGGCTCGGGGTCGGTGACGAACGCGCCGCCCTTCAGGACCGGGTAGTACGAGCAGGTCTCGTCGCCGGCCGCAACGGTCCGCTTGTTCGGGTTGGCCGGGTGGTCGCCGAGCAGGCCACCGGCGTCGAAGCTGGTGATGCCCTCGAGCGCCTTCTGGATGCCGGCCCGGTCGGGGTCGGGACCGGCGGCCAGGACCGCCTCGCCGAGCAGCAGGGCGGAGGCGTAGCCGTAGTAGGCGGCGGCGGTGGGCACCGTCGTGATGCCCGCGGTCGCCAGGTCGGCCACGAACGCCTTCGTGGCCTCGGTCTCGAGGTCGACCGGCTGCATCTGCAGCGTGAACGTGGCGCCGTCCGCGGCCTTGATCGCGGCCGGTCCGGCTCCCAGCAGTGAGCCGCCGTAGCCGGAGGCGAACACGAACACCTTCGGGGCCGCACCGGACTGCCGCAGCGCGGTCAGCAGCGCCAGCGCCGTGGTCTGGTCCGTCGCGGTGGTCACGGCGTCCACGCCGGCCTTCTTCATGGCCAGCGCCACCGGCGCGACGTTGGTCCCGCCGAACTGGAAGGAGGTGTTCAGGTAGCCGTTCTTGAGCCCGGCCGCCTCGGCCGAGACGATCGAGGCCTTGGCGGACAGGACCGACTGGGGCGCGCCGCCGTAGGCCAGGGTGCCGGCCGTGGTGCCCCCCTGCTTCTTGGCGTACTGGCCGAACAGGTCGGTGACCTTCGTGCCGTCGAGCGGCCCGGTGATCGTGAACATGTTCGGCGAGGTCAGCCACTCGGGGCCGTCCTGCGGGAAGCCGACGACCGGGACGCCCGCCTTGGTGAAGGCCGGCGCCCCCACCAGGGTCAGGGCGGACACCGCGAGGACGGCATCGACCTCGTCGCGCTGGATGAGCTTGGCCGCAGCCGAACCGGCACCGGTCGGGGAGGTCTGCGAGTCACCGAGCACGGTCTCGAGCTCGATGCCCTTGGCCTTGAGCGCCACGACGCCGGCCTTGACGCCGTCCTGCATGGACGCGTTGGCGGTGGCGCCCGGCCCGGTCGCGTCATTGAAGATCCCGACCTTGACCTTGATGGCACCGGCCGGGGCGGCACCGGTGGACGAGGCCGTGGGCGCGGCCACCGGGCCGTCGTCGGTGGAGTCGGACGAGCCGCAGGCAGCGGTCGCGAGCAGGAGCACTGCGGACAGGGCCAGCAGTCTCTTGGAGGGAGTCGGCACGTTCGTCCTTTCCTGGGCGGCTCGAGAGCCGCAACGGGTGGAGCTGTCCGCAGGGATCGCGGAGCGACGCCGGGCACGGGGCACGGCGACCGGCGAGGGGTCAGGACCCGCCGGGGAGGTCAGCGGGGGCGGACGACGCGTCGTCGGCCCCGAGGTAGTGGCGCAGCACCTGCTCGCCGGCCTGCGCGGCCGGACCGGACCAGGCCAGCCGGCCGCGTTGCAGGACCAGGCAGTCGTCGGCGTAGGCCAGGGCCCGGTGCACGTACTGCTCCACCATCACCACGGTGACCCCGGCCAGGCGCATGCGGTCGAGCCCGTCGAAGACGGCGTCGACCATCAGCGGCGCGAGGCCGAGGGACATCTCGTCGGCGACGACCAGGCGTGGACGCGTCACCATGGCCCGGGCCAGCGACAGCATCTGCTGCTGGCCTCCTGACAGCGACCCGGCCGCCACCGTGCGGCGCTCGGCCAGGGTCGGGAACAGGTCGAGCGCGGCGTCGACCGCGGCGCGCCGCTCGGCGCGGCCGGCCATCCCGCCGACGGCCAGCCGGAGGTTCTCCAGCACGTCCAACGACCGGAAGACGCCGCGGCCCTCGGGAAGGTGGACCACCCCACGGTCCCGGAGCCGGTGCGCCGGCTCCCCCGTCACGTCGTCCCCGTCGAGCAGCAGGCGCCCCCCGGCCGCGGGGACGAGCCCGGTGAGCACCCGGGCGAGGCTGCTCTTGCCCGCACCGTTCGGCCCCACGACCGCCACCGCACGGCCGGGATCGAGGCGGAAGGACACGTCCGACAGCGCCAGCGCGTCGCCGTAGCGCACCGACAGGCCCTGGACGACCAGTCCCGCGGCCGGCGCGGCTCCCGGTTCGGGCGCCCGCTCCCGCAGGACGGCGGGGGCCGGCGTGGGGGCGGGTGCCGGGGTGTGGGCGGACGGGGTGGGGGTGGGTGCGGTGGGTGACGGCGCCGCGGCGGTCTCCGGCTCCTCGCCGAGATAGGCGGCCCGGACGGCCGGGTCGGCCCGGACCACGTCGGGGACGCCGCTGGCGATGAGGCGGCCGAACTCGAGCACGTAGACGCGCTGGGACAGGCGCATGACGAGCTCGACGTCGTGCTCCACGAGCAGCACCGAGATGCCGCGCTCCTGGCTGACCCGGCGCACGACCGAGGCGAACTGCTCGGTCTCGGCCGGGTCGAGCCCGGAGGAGGGCTCGTCCAGCAGCAGCACCGACGGCTCGCAGGCGAGCGCGCGGGCCAGCTCCACGATCCGGGCCAGTCCGAGCGGGAGTCCGAGAGCGGGACGGTGCGCGAGGTCGGTGAGGCCCAGGCCCTCGACGAGGGTGTCGACGACCTCGCGTTCGGCGGGCGAACCACCGCGCAGGGCCCCGAGCGTGAACAGGTCCGACCAGGTGCGGCGGCGGACGTGGCGGGCCCGGTGGGCCAGCACCAGGTGCTCGCGGACGGTGAGCCCGCCGAACAGCTGCGGGTGCTGGAAGGTGCGCGACAGGCCGCGGCGGGCCCGCTCCTGGGGCCGCGACCCCGAGATGTCGTGGCCGTCGAGCTGCACCGTTCCGGCGGCGGGGATGAGCAGTCCCGACAGCACCGCGAACAGGGTGCTCTTGCCGGCGCCGTTCGGGCCGACCAGGCCGACGACCTCCCCCGCACCGACCTCCATCGCGACGTCGTCGACGGCGACGAGCCCGCCGAAGCGGACGGTGACGCCGTCGCAGGACAGCCTGGCCGTCGTCTGGAGCGACCCGGGCCCGGCCGTGACCGCCGCCGTCATCGGGCCACCTCGTGGGTCGGTGTCGACGCGGTCGGTCCGGGGGCGCCGGCGGACGCCGAGGCGAGCGGCGGGGGTCGCGGGACCGGCGGAGGTCGACCCAGGCGGGGAGCCGGGTTCCGGACCGGTCGGCGGGGAGGCCGTGGCCGGGCGCGACGTCAGGCGTCGCAGCTGGGCGGCGAGCTGGGCCACGCTCCCCTCCGGGTGCTGGGCCAGGGCGATCGCGCCCAGGCCGAACAGCACGGCCGGGACCTCGGCGTAGCGGCTCGGCACGTAGGTCTGGAACACGCCGGGCAGCAGCGCGAAGGAGACCCCGGCGAGCGCCGCCGCGACGATCGAGCGCACGCCGAGCGTGACGACGATGGCCAGCCAGACCAGCCCGGCGAACGTCGGGTACGACGCCGGCTGCGCGCTCTGCAGGGACATCGCGAGCAGGCCGCCCCCGACCGCCGCCACGAAGGCGGCGAGCGCGCCGACGAGCACCTTCACCTGCAGCACCGACAGCCCCAGCGTGCGGGCGGCGCTCTCGCTGTCGCGGACGGCCCGCAGGGCCAGCCCGCTGGTGGACCGCCGCAGGTTCAGGGTCAGCAGGCCGAAGACCCCGAAGACGGCGAGGGCCAGGTAGGCGAAGGCGAGGTCGTCCTGGGCGAAGCCGGGCCGCGGCACGAGGACTCCCAGACCACCCTGCTGGAACCGCTCCCTGGTGAAGACCAGGGTCTCCACGAGCAGGGAGAAGGTGAGGGTCACGAGGGCCACGTACAGGTCGCCCAGCCGGATGGTCAGCAGACCGACGACGGCCCCTGCGACGGCCGCCACGACGGCGGCCAGCAGCACGGCGAGCAGGACGGGGAGCCCGCCGGCGGTCGCGAACTGACCGGTGAACAGCGCGCCGGTACCGGCGAAGGCGACCTGCGACAGCCAGAGCATCCCGCCCTCGCCGGTCACCACGGTGAACGTCAGGAAGATGACGCCGAAGCACAGGCCGGTGACCAGGAGCCCCAGCCAGTAGGGGTTGTCGCGCAGCAGCAGGGGCACCGCAGCCAGCGCTACCAGGGGCAGCACCGGGAGCCCCGAGCGGACCAGGCCGGCGCGGGCGGCCACCGGCGCATCGGCCTCGGCCTGGGCGGGCCGAACGGCGGCGTCCAGCGGGCCCGCGCCGGCCGTGCCCTCGGACAGGCCACCGGTGCGGGCGAGGTGGACCAGGAGGCTGACCACGATGAAACCGAACGGGATGCTCGGCACGATGGCGGCGGTGAAGGAGGAGTCGGGCGGCAGGTAGTACTGCACGACGTCGGTCACCACGCCCATGGCGAGCGACACCACGACGGCCACGCCGAGGGACTGCAGCCGGGCCGCGACGACCGCAGCGAACGCCGCGGCCATGAGGGTGGTCATCCCGCCGACGCTCAGCCCGTTGGTGGGGGCGACGAGGATGCCGGCGAGCCCGGCCAGGGTGGTGCTGACCGCCCAGACGACCACCGAGACCCGCCCGGGGTCGATGGCCGACAGTGAGGCCATGGCCTGCGAGTCGACGAGGGCGCGCACCCGCAGGCCGGCGTCGGTCCAGCGCAGGACCCCCACCCCCGCTCCCACGACCAGGAGCAGGAACAGGTAGGTGAGCAGCTGGTCGTTGGTGACCGGCACCCCGAGGACCATGAGCGGGGTCTCCTGGGCGGCGGTGAGACCGGGGGCGGCCTGGATGTCGGAGGTTCCGAACAGCAGGTTGGTCCCCGCGGGGAGCGCGACCGACAGACCGATCGTGGCCACCAGCTTGACCAGGGTGCTGGCCGTGCGCAGATGACGGAACAGCAGCGCGTAGAGCGCCGCTCCGAGCAGGGGGGCGAACACCAGCAGCGAGACCACGGCCGCGGCCGGGCTCGACCACCCGCGCTCGCTGTTCAGGCCGTAGTAGACCCGGGCGACGACGAAGGCGGTGGAGCCGAAGGCGAAGTTGAGGACCCCGGCCGACACGAACGTCACGACGAGGCTGGCGGAGGCGATCGCGTAGATCGCGCCGAGGGCCAGGCCGGCGAGGACGAACTGCAGCACGGTGCCTCCAGACGTGACGTCCACCACAGCGGTGGTCCGGCAACGACCTTCTCACTCGAGGCGGCACCTGTCTCCACTTGGAGAGAATCCGCTTTGCAGACCGGGTCGAAGCCGGACGCACCAGGGCGAACGGCGAGCGGGAACGGGGCCGGTCAGGCGGCGCGCAGCCCGTTCAGCAGCAGGTCCCAGAGGTCCTCGGCGGCCGCGAGATCGTCGTCGGCGTCGCGGGAGGCCCCGACGGAGGACGCCACGTAGGCGTTGAAGTTGACCGTCCGGAACAGGAACGCCGCCCGGCGGCGCGGGCGGGGCCCCACCCGGACGGCGCCGGCCTCCCCCGCCGCCTTCAGCACCTCCTCGAACAGGACCTGCACCGGCGCGAACGCGGCGCTCACCTCGCGCGGGTGGTCCACGAGCAGTGACTGCGCGAACTGCGACAGCGCCGGTGACTGGCGGCCGTCGCGCCGGGGACCGCTGGCCGACAGGTAGTACTGCACGAGCAGGACGTGCAGGCGCTCGAGCGGGTCCGCGACCGCGTCCACGTGCGCGCGCAGCTCGCCCTCCGTCTGCCGCACGGAGTCCTCGAACAGCGCGAGCAGCAGCTCGTGCTTGCCCCCGAAGTGCTGGTAGAAGCTGCGCAGCGACAGCCCGGAGCGCTCCACCACCTCCTGCAGCGTGAACTCGCCCCCGGAGGCGGTGAGCAGCTCCAGCGCCGCGTCGAGGAACCGCTGGACCCGCTGCTCGGCCCGCTGACGCGCCGGGTCGATGACCCTCGCGACGGAACGGTCACGTCGCGAGGCCGCGGTCTCGGCACCGTTCTCGGGGTCAGGCACGGGCGGAGAGTACCCACCACGCCGGGGCGGCTCGGGAACCCGTCCGGAGCGGCTGCCCACGGCAACCTCCAAGGGCGGGTGATAATCGGCTTCTCGCTCTGTACCATCCGCCTTACCAATCGGGAGGACGCCGACACCATGGCCCTCCCCCACGTCCCGAGCGGGCGGACCGAGGGAGCAGACACACCATGAGAACAGTCGTCGTCGGCGCGTCGAGCGGACTCGGCCGCTGCATAGGGGTGGCCCTCGGGAAGCGGGGTGACGCGGTGGCCCTGCTCGCCCGCCGGGCCGAACGGCTCGACAGCGCCGTCGCCGAGATCGGCCGGGACGCCGTCGCCGTCGCCTGCGACGTCACCGACACCACGGCGTGCACCCGGGCCATCGACGAGGCCGCCGACCGGCTCGGCGGGCTCGACGCCGTCGTCTACGCCCCCGGCGTCGGCCCCCTGCAGCCGATCGCCGACATCGACGCCGACACCTGGCGGCACGTGTTCGACACCAACGTGATCGGCGCCGGCACCGTCACCGCGGCGGCGCTGCCGCACCTGCGCCGGACCGGTGGCACGGTCGTCTACCTGACGAGCGTCAACGGCTCGAAGACCACGCCCTGGCCGGGCCTGGCGTCCTACGCCGTCAGCAAGGCCGCCCTCAACGCGCTCGTCGACGCCTGGCGCTCCGAGCACCCGGAGATCGGCTTCACCCGGGTCTACGTCGGCGAGTGCATGGGCGGCGACGGCGAGGCCGTGTCGGAGTTCGCCAACAGCTGGGACCCGGCCCTGGCCGGCGAGCTCATGCCCGGCTGGCTGGCCAGGGGCCAGATGAGCGGCGGCCTCATGGCCGGCGACGCCGTCGTCGAGGCCGTCACCGCCGCACTGACCAGCACCGCACGCATCCCCGAGCTGACCGTCGTCCCCAGGATCGGAGCCAACGCATGACCACCACCCAGGTACGGGGCGCCGCCACGTCGTCCGGCGAGGACGAGGAGCTCAAGTCCTTCCGCGACACCTCGGTCCGCTTCCTCACCCAGCACGCCGCCGTCGACGAGCTGCGCCGCCGCCAGCACGACCCGGTGGGCTACGACCAGGCGTACTGGCGGCAGGCGGCCGAGCTCGGCTGGACGTCGCTGCTGGTGTCCGAGGAGCACGGTGGCGGCAGCATCACCGGCTCCGGCCTGAGCGACCTGGCCGTCGTGGCCCGTGAGCTCGGACGCCGCGCCGCACCGGGCCCGCTGGTCACGACGAACCTCGTGGCCCTCGCGCTCAGCCGCGCGGGGAGCGCGCTCGACGTGCTGGAGACCCTCATGGAGGGCAGCGCCGTCGCCGCCCTGGCCCTGTCGGAGGCCTCGGGGCGCGGCGACGCGGTGTCGATGCAGGCGCGGCGCGAGGGCGACGAGCTGGTGCTGACCGGCATCAAGCGACCGGTGGAGGCGGGCGCCTGCGCCTCGCACCTGCTCGTCGTCTGCCTGGTCGACGGGCAGCTGACGCAGGTGCTCGTGCCCACCGACACCGCCGGGCTCACCGTCGAGCCGCTGAAGACGGTCGACCTCACCCGCCGCTGCGCGAAAGTGACCTTCGACGAGGTGCGGGTGCCGGCGTCGGCGATCGTGGGGGACGGCGGCGCGGACGCGGTGCGCCGGCTCCTGGACACCGGCCTGGTGCTGCTCGCCGCCGAGCAGCTCGGCACGATGGAGACCGTCTTCGACATGACCCTGCAGTGGACCTTCGACCGCTACTCCTTCGGCCGACCGCTGGCCTCCTACCAGGCCGTCAAGCACCGCTTCGCCGACCTCAAGGCCATGCTGGAGGCCAGCCGGGGCATCGTGGGCGAGGCCGTCGCGGCCGTCGCCGCCGACAGCCC
Source organism: uncultured Actinomycetota bacterium (assembly GCA_963761695.1). GTDB lineage: Bacteria > Actinomycetota > Actinomycetes > Mycobacteriales > SCTD01 > RYN-122. Next base: position 168,240 of record CAVXIB010000016.1, read on the forward strand.
CGACGCCTCTTCGCTGGCCAGCGCCGCGAAGGCCTACGTCGGCGACGTCGGCAGCCACCTCATGCAGGAGGGCGTCCAGCTGCACGGCGGGCTCGGCGTCACCTTCGAGCACGACGTGCACCTGTACCTGCGTCGGCACACCCTCGACCGGGCCCTGCTGGGCACCCCGGCCGACCACCGCCAGCGCCTCACCGACCTGGCCGAGCAGGCCGAGCACCTCGACGCGAACCAGCAGGGAGCCTCCGCATGAGCACCGACCAGGTCGAAGACCTCGACGCCTTCCGCGCCCGCGCCCGCGCGTTCGCACAGACCCACCTCGAGCCGGCCGACGGCGCCTCCCACACCGGCTTCGGCTTCAAGTCCGACGAGGAGGAGCTCAAGGACGTCGCCCACGACCGCGCCGTCCAGCGGGCGCTGTTCGACGCCGGCCTCGCCGGCGTCTGCGTGCCCACCGAGTACGGCGGCCAGGGCCTGACCCCGGCCCACCAGCGCGCCCTCAACGAGGCCCTGTCCGGCTACGCGTTCTCCATGCGCATCCAGGTGCCGACCATGACGCCGGTGCTGTCGGTGCTGCTGGAGTTCGGCACGGAGGAGCAGAAGCTGCGCCACGTCCCGGCGATCCTCAAGGGCGAGGAGCTGTGGATGCAGATGCTGTCCGAGCCCAGCGGTGGCTCCGACGTGGCCGCCGCCCTGACCAGCGCGGTCAAGGACGGCGAGGACTGGATCATCAACGGGAGCAAGATCTGGACCACCGGCGCCTGGTGGTCCGACTGGGGCCTGGTGCTCGCGCGGACCAACTGGGACGTGCCCAAGCACCGCGGTCTCAGCGTGTTCCTGCTGCCCCTGGACGCCCCGGGCGTGACGGTCAGCCGGATCGAGATGCTCAACGGCAACAGCGAGTTCTGCCAGGAGTACTTCTCCGACGTCCGCGTCCCCGACTCCGACCGGGTGGGCGAGGTCGACAACGGCTGGACCGTCGGCACCCGCTGGATGTTCCACGAGCGGATGCTCTACAACTCGCCGCTGGTCACCATGCCGGTCGGCGCCGGTGGGCACGAGGGTCGCTCGCGTCCGGCCCTGCCGCTCGCCCGGGAGGCCGGCACCGCCGACGACGCGGTGTCGCGTGACCTCGTCGGCGAGTCGATCACCCTGGACCTGGTGAACGCGGCCATGCGCCGGCACATCATGACGAGCATGCGCAACGGCAGCCTGAGCGACCAGGGAGCCGCCGTCGGCCGCCTGTTCGGGGCCATGTCCAGCGAGCGCCGGACCAACATCGGCCTCGAGCTGGCCGGGGGCGCCGGGGCGGCCTGGAGCGACGACGACGGCCCGCTCGCCGGGATCGGCACGGACTTCCTCATGCGCCAGGCGGGCAGCCTCGGCGGCGGGAGCACCGAGATGGCCCGCAACGTGGTCGCCGAGCGCGTGCTGTCCATGCCTCGCGAGGTGTCCCGCGACAAGGACGTCGCCTTCCGCGACGTGCCCCGCGGGTCCTCGCGCAGCTAGGTGGCCGACTTCCGGGGCCCGCAGGCCGGTCCGCCGACGCACATCGTCGGCGAGACCGGCCTCGCGGTCTTCCTGGACGGGAACGAGCTGACCGGGCGCGTGCAGGTGGTCCCCGAGCTGCACGTGCCCGGCACGCAGGTGCTGCGCGCGTCGGCGCTGGCCATGTGGACCGATGTCCTCACCGGGCTGCTCGCCATGGCCAGCGTGACCGACCGGGTGCCGGTCACGCTCGACCTCGCCGTGGAGGTGCCCGCACCCGTCGTCGGGTGCCCGGTGCTGCTCGCCCGGGCCCGCACCCTGAAGGCGGGGCGGTCCGTCGTCGTCCTCGGCCTCGAGTTCTGCGAGCAGGGACGCCCCGGCACGGTGGCCTTCGGGACGGCCGCGTTCATGCCCTCGCCGGACGCCTCCTTCCAGCTGCCTGCGCTGGCCGACGTCGTCGGCCCGATGGGCACCGCGCTCGGGCCGCTGCAGCTGCCCCTGGCGCAGCGGGCGGACTGCACCCGCACCGGTTCGGGGACCGCCCGGATGCAGCGCCGGCCCGACGGCCTGAACGCCACCGACACCATCAACGGGGCGCTGCTGGCCCTGGTGACCGAGGAGGCGGCGCTGTCCGCGGCGCCGGACGGGGCCGTCGTGAGCTCCCTCGCGCTGCGCTACCTGCGCGCCGCCCGGACCGGGCCGGTGACCGCGTGCGCGGTGCGGCACGGACAGGTTTCCCGGGTCGAGGTGCGCGACGACGGCAACGACGACCGGCAGGTGGTCGTGGCGACCGTCCGCACGTCCTGACCGCGCGCACGCGACCCGCACACGACGACGGCGCCCGCCCCCCAGGGGGACGGGCGCCGTCGTGGTGGGTCGGGCCTACGCGACCGGGATGGCGAGCGTCTTCTTCTCGAGGAACTCGTCCAGGCCGGCAACGCCCATCTCGCGCCCGATGCCGGACTGCTTGTAACCACCGAACGGGGCGTCGGGGGCGTACCAGACGCCACCGTTGACGCCCACCGTGCCGCTGCGGATGCGGCGTGCCACGCGCGTCGCCCGCTCGTCGTCGGCGCTGAGGATCATCGCCGACAGGCCGAAGATGGAGTTGTTCGCGATCCGCACGGCGTCGTCGTCGCCGTCGTGCGGGAGCACCACCAGGACCGGGCCGAAGAGCTCGTCCTGGGCGACCTCGGCGTTCTCGTCGACGCCGGTGAGCATGGTCGGCTCGTAGTAGTAGCCCTTGGTGAGCGCCTCGGGGCGACGTCCACCGACGACGGCCTTGGCGCCCTCGGCGACGGCGCGGTCGACGATGGCCTCGACCTTCTCGCGCTGCGCCGCCGAGATGAGCGGGCCCATGTAGACGGCCGGGTCGGTCGGGTCGCCGACGCTCACCTGCGTCATGAACTCCGCGCAGAGCGCGACCACCTCGTCGTAGCGCTCCCGGGGCACGAGCAGCCGCGAGGTGATCGCGCAGCCCTGACCGGAGTGGCTCGCGGTCGCGAAGGCCGCCACCATGGCCGCGACCGCCGGGTCGCCGTCGTCGAGCAGGATGCAGGCCGACTTCCCGCCGAGCTCGAGGAACACCCGCTTGATCGTGGGGGCGGCCGCCGCCGCGATGGCACGGCCCACCGGCGTCGACCCGGTGAACGAGACGACGTCGACGTCGGCGTGCCGGGTCAGCTCGGCGCTGACCTCGGCCTCGGAGGAGGTGATGACGTTGACGACGCCGGCCGGGATGTCGGTGTGCTCGGCGATGAGGTTGCCGAGCGCGGTCGCCGCCCAGGGCGTCTGGGGAGCGCCCTTGAGCACGACGGTGCAGCCCGCGGCCAGCGCCGGGGCGAGCTTGGCGATGGCGAGCTGGATCGGGTAGTTGTACGCCACGATGCACGCGGCCACGCCGGCCGCCTCCTTCTCGACCCAGCGACGGTGCTGCGACCCGAAGGCCTCCCGGGTGCCGAGGTCCTCGGTCCACTCGTAGGTGTCGAGCAGGTCGGCGTGCCAGCCGAGCACCGAGATGGGGCCGTCGAGCTGCGGACCGCCCATGAGCTGCACCGGAGCCCCGACCTCGTGGACGAGGATGTCGGCGAGCTTGTCGCGGTTGTCGAGCATCGCCTGGTGCAGCTGGCGCAGGCAGCGCTGGCGCAGCTCGGTGTTGGTCGACCAGTCGGTCTCGTCGAACGCCCGGCGGGCCGCCGCGATGGCCCGGCGGACATCGCCGAGGCTGGCGTCGGCGACGACGCCGAGCACCTCCTCGGTGGAGGGCGACTCGTTCTCGTACGTCCGGCCGCCCTCGGCGTCGACCAGTTCGCCGTCGATGAGCAGGCGTTCCTCGTGCCAGATCGTCACGCTGTCCTCGTCCCTGTCAGAGTGTGGGCGGAAGAACCGCCATGGTGGTTACCGTAGAGCGGGAAGAGGCTTCTCCGCTACGGATGTTGCACATCCGGGTACCGGCCCGTGGTCTCCGGCACCCGGCTCGGCCGGGCTAGGGCAGGACCCGCACCGGTACGCGCGAGTAGCCGGCGACGTTGCTCATGTTGACCCGCTCCAGGCCGCTCTCGTCGACCTCGAAACGGGGCATCCGCTTGGCCAGCAGCTCCAGGGCGATCCGGGTCTCGAGCCGGGCCAGGGCCGCTCCCAGGCAGGAGTGGATGCCGTAGCCCAGGCTGAGCATCGGGCCAGGGGTGCGGGTGATGTCGAAGCTGTTGGCGTTCGGGTACTGCCGCTCGTCGCGGCCGGTCGCGCCCTGGATGACCATGACGGCAGAGCCCTCGGGGATCGTCGTGCCGTGCACGGTGACCTCCTTGAGCGTCTTGCGCACCTCGTAGTGCGACGGCGGCAGGAAGCGCAGGATCTCCTCGACGGCGGCCGGGATCAGGCTCGGGTCCTCCACCAGCAGCTTCCACTGCTCGGGGTGGCGTCCGAACATGACCATCGCGTTGCCGACCGCCTTGGTGACGGTCTCGGCGCCGGCGCCGCCGAGCAGGCTGACGAAGGAGGTGATCTCGACGTCGTCGAGGCCGGTCTGCTCGCCGTCGCGCTCGAGCGTGGCCTGGGTCAGCCGGCCGATCATGTCGTCGCCCGGGTCGGCCCGCTTCTCGGCGATCAGGCCGAACCAGTAGCCGCCGGACTCGATCATGGCGTTGAGGTTCTTCTCGGACATCTCCAGCTGTCCCGCCTCGCGGGTGAGGCCGTCGTCCAGCAGCTGGCGCAGCCAGCGGCGCTTGTCCTTGGGGACCCCGAGCATCTCGGAGATGACCTCCATCGGGAACCAGTTGGAGAAGTCCTGGACGACGTCGAGCGTGTCGGAGCCGAGCGTCTTGTCGAGCAGCTCGGTCTGGATCGCCCGGATGGTGGGCTCCAGGGCGTTGATGGCCCGGGGCGTGAACACCTTGCTGACCAGTCCGCGCAGGCGGTCGTGCTCCGGCGGGTCGAGCATGATCATCGACTGGAACTCCAGCGGCTTGCCGCTGTTGACCATGAACACGTCGATGCCGGACGCCGAGGAGTACGTCTCGAAGTCCTTGAGCGCGTTCGCGACGTCCTCGTACCGGGTGAGCGCGTAGAAGCCGCCGTACCGCGTGCTGTGGAAGACCGGCGCCTCGTCCTGCATGCGGACGTAGGTGGGGTACGGGTCGTTGAAGAAGACGTCCGAGTACGGGTCGAAGTCCAGCGGCTCGGTCGCGTCCTGCACCGGTTCGGTCGTCGTCACGCTGGGTCCCCCACGAGGGCCGGGTGGCGCAGAGCGCCACTGCTGTCAGATGAGAAGGACGTTATCACCGTGACCGACGTCACGGTTGCCGGCCGGCCCTCCGTCGGCGCCGGCCGGGGAGACCTCAGCGGTTCGAGCTCGCCGTCGCGGCGATCTCGGCCTTCATGCCCGTCAGCCCGACCAGCACGGGCCACCCGCCCTCGCTCAGAGCGTGCCCGTGACCGGTCTGGTGGATGTCGAACACGGACTGGATGGCGGCGTAGAAGCCCTGCACGTCCAGCGTCTGGTTCACCGCACGCTTGGCCTGCCGCAGCGCGAACGGGTGCATCCGGGCGATGGACAGCGCCATCTCACGCGCCTTCGCGTGCAGCTCCTCGCGCGGAACGACGTGGTTGACCATGCCGACCGATGCCGCCTCCTGCGCGCCCATGGCCCGCCCGGTGAACAGGATCTCCTTGGCCTTGCGCGGCCCCATCTCCCAGGTGTGCCCGTGGTACTCCACGCCGCCGATACCCATGGCCACGACGGGGTCGGAGAACTTCGCGTCCTCGCTGGCGATGATGAGGTCGCAGGGCCAGGCCAGCAGCAGGCCGCCGGCGATGCAGACGCCCTGGACCGCCGCGATCGACGGCTTGGGCGCGTTGCGCCAGCGCAGGGAGTACTCGAGGTAGCGGCGGGCCTCGTACTCGATGATCCCGGCGAGGGTCGGCTTCTGGGTGGAGCGGTCGGCGTCGGCGTCGCCCTTGAGGTCGTGGCCGGAGGAGAAGTGCTTGCCGTTGGCCTGCAGCACGATCACCCGGACGTCGGCGTCGTCGATGGCCCGCCGCCACGCGGCGTCGAGCTGGTCGAGCAGCGCGGCGTTCTGCGCGTTCGCGACCTCCGGCCGGTTCAGCGTCAGGGTGGCGATGCCGTCGGCGGTGTCGTACAGGACGTAGTCGCTCACGCGTGCTCCCTGGATGGCGGCGGGCCCCGTCGGCCCCGTGGACCGCCGACGGCGGCGCCCCGCTGGGCAGGCTACGAGCGGGCTTCTCGCATGTCCAGAAGAACGTTCTCCGAATCGGGAATCAGGCCGCCAGGCCCTCGGGGGAGGCCGGGAACACCAGGCCGCTCACCGATGCCCACACCTCGACGGACGTCAGCGGGGTCAGCCCCTGGGCGACCAGGAGGGCATCGCGCCGGGCCGTGCCCTGGATGATGTTGACCAGGACGGCTGCGGTGCGCAAAGGGTCGACCCCGGGGGCCGCCGCCTCGACCACCCCGGTGAGGACGGACACGATCCGCTGCTGCACCTGCTGGTAGGCGGCCGGGTCGCTGTGCAGCAGCTGCCCGCTGAACTGGGCCAGGGCCAGGCGACGGCTGGAGCGCAGCGGCCCGTTGGCCGTGTGCAGCAGCGCGACGGCGGCCTGCAGCGCGGCCACGGCGTCGGCCTCCTTCGCCGCCGTCCGCTCGAGCGCGACGGCGAGCTCCTCGCAGCCCAGCTCGAGCAGCGCGAGCATCAGGTCGTTCTTGCCGGCGAAGTGCTGGTAGAAGGTGCGCAGCGACTGACCGGCGCGCGCGACGACCTCGGCCACCGTCGGGTCGACGCCCTCCTCCATGAGGGCCTCGGCCGCCGACAGCAGGCTGCCCAGCCGCTGCTCGGCCCGCACCCGCGCCAGGTCCAGGGACCGGTTGACGGCCTGCTCGCGCCGGTTCGTGCTCGTCGTCGTCATGCCGGAACGGTAGGTCGCCGGAACCCGATGCGCATCACCGGACGGACGTGAGACCGCTAACAGGAAAACGCCACTCTCTACAGGGCGGCAGCCGCGAACAGGTCCTTGAGCGGCCGGTTCTCATCCGCCGCGTCCTCGGGCGTCAGCCGTACCGGGCCACGACCCAGCGCCCGGCGTCCGGCCATGTAGTCCGGCGCCCGGTTGACGGCATCGACGGCGAGCAGCCGGTCGCCGCGCAGGTACAGCACGGAGAACGACTCGTCGTCGGGGCGGCCGCGCAGTACCGCGGTGTCCCACCCCTGCGACAGCCCGGCGATCTGCAGCTTGATCCCGGCCTGGTCGGACCAGAACCAGGGCAGCGCCCGGTAGGGCTCGGTCCGCCCCAGCAGGCTTGCGGCGGCGGTACGCCCCTGGTCGACGGCGTTCTGCACGCTCTCCAGCCGTACCAGCACGTCCGGCGCCTGCGGGTTCGGGAGAAGGGCGACGTCGCCGGCCGCCACCACGCGAGGGTCGGAGGTGCGGGCGCACTCGTCGACGCGGACGGCTCCCTGCTCGACCACCAGGCCCAGCTGCTCGGCGAGCTCCACCCGCGGGTGGACGCCGACCCCGACGAGCACCAGGTCGGCCGGCAGGGTGGTGCCGTCGTCGAGCACCACCGCGGTCGCCCGGGTGTCGCCCTCCACCGCGACGACGCCGCGACCCAGGAGCACCGTGGTGCCGCGGCGCTCGTGCGCCGCCTTGTAGAAGTCACTGACGACCGGTGCCACGGCCCGGGCCATGAGGCGGTCGGCGAACTCCACGACCGTCACCTCCTTGCCCTTGGCGCGGCACACCGCGGCCGCCTCCAGGCCGATGAACCCGCCCCCGACGACCACCACGCGGGCGGCCTCCGGCAGGGCGGCGGCCAGGGCGTCGGCGTGGGAGAGGTCGCGCAGGTAGAGCACCCCGGGCAGCTCGGCCCCGGGCACGGGGAGCCGCCGCACCCGGGCGCCCGTGGTGAGGGCCAGGCGTGCGCAGGCCAGCGACCGGCCCGACTCGGTGCGGGCCTGACCGGCGTCGAGGTCGACGGCGACCACCCGGTCGCCGAGCACCAGCGTGATGTCCTGCGCCTGGTACCAGCTCTCGGCGCGCAGGGCGAGCGACTGCGGGGTCGCGTCGCCGGACAGGTAGGCCTTGGACAGCGGCGGCCGCTGGTAGGGCAGGTGCGGCTCGGCGCCGACGAGCGTGATCGGCCCGTCGTGCCCGCCCTCCCGCAGGGACGCGGCCACCTGCACGCCGGCCTGGCAGGCCCCGACGACGAGCACGGCGGGCGCGGTCACGACGTCAGAACTGCTCGGGCGCGATGGTGACCCGCACGCCGTCGAGCTCGGGCGTCAGCGGCACCTGGCAGGACAGCCGGCTCGTGGGGCGGAACTCCGACATGGCGCCCTCCAGCATCTCGACCTCCTCCTCGGACGGCCCCCCCACGGCCGCCGTCCAGGCGTCGTCGACGTAGACGTGGCAGGACGCGCAGTTCATGAACCCGCCGCACTCGGCGACGATCCCGGGGACCCCGTTCTTCACGGCGAGGTCCATGAGGCTGACACCGGCATCGCCCTCGAGCGTGTGGTCGGTACCGGCGGGGTCGTTGTAGGTGGCGCGAGGCATGGACGGGGCTCCAGAGCTGCTGGTCGGGACGGCGGGGAAGGGCGACGGTGGCGGCCGACCGTGACGGTCGGCTGACGGGCGGCACGCTACGGGAGGGCGGGGGCCGGGGAGGAGCCCTCCGGGGACGTCGGCGCAGCGCAGGCCGGCCGGGCAACCCAGGCGTCAGGGCGTCAGGGCGTCAGGGACAGTGCCTGCCGCGGACACCGGCGCACGGCTGTCTCCACAACGGGCAGGCGGGCGGCGTCGACCTCGTCGACGAGCACGTGCAGCGTGTCGTCGTCGTGCAGGTCGAAGACCTCCGGGGCCACCTCGACGCAGATGCCGTTGCTCTCACACAGGGTCCAGTCGACGGTGACGCGCACCGGGTCCTCCTCGGTCGTGGTTCGTGCTCGGGTCGGTGGGTCGGTGGGTCGGTGGGTCGGTGGGTCGGTGTCAGACCGAGGTGCCCGCGGTGCTGGGCGCCTCGACCGCGGGAGCCGGGCGGGGCGGGCGCCAGGAGGTGACGAGCAGCGCCACGCCCCCGGCCACCCCGACGAGCACGGAGATCAGCGCGCCGACTGCCCCGTCGAGGTCGTCGTCGATGCCGAACGCGGCGTCGACCGAGGCCGATCCCGGACCGAGGATCGCGATGCCGACCGCCAGCAGGGCGAGCACGAGCACGTACTCGTACCCCTCCTTGAAGACGAAGAAGCCGTTCTGGCGGTGGGCCACGATGCCCGCGACGAGCATGAGTCCGACGCAGGCGGCGGCCGCCAGCGGGGTGAGGATGCCTGCCGCCAGGCCGATGCCGGCGGCGAGCTCGGTCAGGGCCGACATCCACGCCTGGAACAGGCCGTGCCTGAGGCCCATGCTCTCGAACCAGCGGCCGGCGCCGGGGATGCCGCCACCTCCCCAGATGTGGTTCGCGCCGTGGGCGACCAGGACGAGGCCGACGGTCAGGCGCAGGAGCAGCAGGGCGGTGTCGGTCTGGTCCATGGCCGCACCGTACTCATCGGAGAAGCGGCTTTCAACCTTTTGAGAGGCTGCTTCCCTCGGTCGCCCGCGGCGCTCGCCCCCGGTCAGGGCTGTCGGCGCACGAGGCTCAGGAACTCCTGCCGCGTGCGCAGGTCCTCGCGCAGGCTGCCCAGCAGCGACGACGTGGTCGTGGTGGCCCCGGGCACGCGCACCCCACGCACCGACATGCACATGTGCTCCGCCTCGAGCACGACCCCGACCCCGAGCGGACGCAGCTCCTGCTCCAGCCAGGTGCTGATCTGACGGGTCAGCCGCTCCTGCACCTGCAGCCGGCGGCTGAAGGTCTCGACGACCCTCGCCAGCTTGGACAGGCCGACGATGCGGTCCCGCGGGAGGTAGGCGACGTGGGCCCGGCCGAGGAAGGGCAGCAGGTGGTGCTCGCAGAGCGAGACGAACGGGATGTCGCGCGCCACCACCAGCTCGTCGTAGCCCTCGTCGTTGGCGAAGGTGGTCACGTCGAACGGGCGCGGCGTCAGCATCTCGGCGAAGGAGGCGGCCACCCGTCGCGGCGTGTCCTGCAACGACGGGTCGCCGAGGTCCTGGCCCAGCGCGAGCAGGAGGTCGGCGACGGCCCGCTCGGCCGCCTCGAGGTCGAGCGGAGGGCCCTCCTGGCGTCCGTGCACGGCGGCTCCTGTCGGTGCGGGTCTGCGTGCCGACCGGTTGGCCGAGGCGCGGGGCCTCCTGGCGGAAGCACGTTCTCTTTTTACGCTAACGGGCCTCGACGCCGGGGGCAACGGCATGCTGTCATGCGTGTGCACGGCTGCGGTCGCCCACCCGGCGCGACGCGGCATCTGGCGGAAAGAGGAGCAGCATGTCCGGACGGCTCGAGGGCAAGGTCGCCTTCATCACTGGCGCGGGGCGCGGTCAGGGCCGCAGCCACGCGGTTCGACTCGCCCAGGAGGGCGCCGACATCATCGCGGTGGACATCTGCCGCGACATCCCGTCGAACCCGTACCCCATGTCCTCGCAGGAGGACCTCGCCGAGACCGAGCGGCTCGTCAAGGAGCTGGGCCGGCGCATCGTGGCCGTCCAGGCCGACGTGCGCGAGCGCAGCGAGCTGGTCCGCGCCGTCGAGGACGGCATCCGCGACCTCGGCAAGCTCGACATCGTGGTGGCGAACGCCGGGATCCTGCCGATGGCCGGACGGCCGCGAGGGCAGCCTCATGGACTTCATCGACGCCACCGACGTCGACCTGTACGGCGTGATCAACGCCATCGCGGCCTCGCTGCCGCACCTGACCGCGGGAGCGTCGATCATCATCACCGGCTCCACCGCCGGCCTCATGAAGGGCACCACCGACGGCGGCGTCGGCAAGGAGGCCGCCGGCGGCGCGGGCTACAGCTGGTCGAAGAAGACCCTGGTCGAGTACACCGAGAAGCTGGCCCTGCTGGCGGCGCCCGACTCGATCCGGGTCAACTGCGTGCACCCGACCAACTGCAACACGATGCTGCTGCAGAACGACCGCTCATGTACAAGACGTTCCGGCCCGACCTCGAGGCGCCGACGCGCGAGGACGCCGAGCCGGCGTTCACCTACTTCCAGGCCATGCCCATCCCGTACGTGGAGCCGGTCGACATCAGCAACCTGGTGCTGTTCCTGGCCAGCGACGAGGCGCGCTACGTCACGGGTCAGAACATCCGGGTCGACGCCGGGTCGCTGCTGAAGTTCCCGAACGGTCCCGCCGGCTGAGCCGGTCGACCGGGTCGAGGGGGCGCGCCGAGGCGGTGCGCCCCCTCGGCGTTCCCGATGACCTTGATGTCACGCGGGTGCGGGATCGAGGTTCTCATTTCGAGCACGTTTTGCTCTCATGTGTCGGTACCTCCCTTTACGTGCGGCCTTCCGGTGACTACCGTCACAGGCGCACACCGCCCGTCCCCTGCTGAGGAGCCTCATGCGCGCGCGCCGATGGACATCTGCAGGAACCGTGCTGTGCCTGGTCGGGCTCGCCCTGGCCACCGCCCCCCTCGCCGTCGCCCAGGAGACCGAGATCGACGCCGGCGGAAGCACCTTCGCCAGCGGGGTCGCCGGCCTGCTGGACAGCAAGCCGGGCCTGCTCATCATCGGCGACGTCATCCACGCCGAGTCGCCGTACACGCTCACCACGTTCGGCACCACCGGCGGGGCCACGGCGCGCGCGGCCTCCTACTTCCCGGGCGACGGTCCGCTGGCCGCCCCGGCCCTGGCCTGCGCGGCCGCACCGATCTGCGGCACCGTGTCGCCGCCGAACTACCCGCTCATCGCGGAGGCGAGCCACCCCAGCAAGCCCGAGTCCAAGGCCACCGCCTCCGGTGACGCCCAGACGGTCGGCCCGCTGAGCACGACCCCCGGGATCGTGGTCGCGAACGCCTCCGAGACCGGCGCCTTCGCCGAGGTCGTCGCCAGCGGCGTGGGCCTGTCCGGCATCGCCGCGGGCGCCGTGCGCAGCACCACCAAGCAGGCCGTCGAGAAGGGCGTGCTCGTCATGCGCTCCGAGGTGGTGCTCACCGGTGTCGACCTCCCGGGCGGGCTGCACTTCGACCAGGTCCGCAGCGCGGCCGCCGTCCGCGTCCTGCCCGACAGGACCAGCACGGGATCGGCCATCACCACCGTGGTGGGAGCCACCGTCGCGGGCATCCCGGCCAGCATCGGGCCGTCCGGCATCTCCGTCCAGGGCCAGGGCGACGGCGGGGCCGCGGGCAAGGCCGCGCAGGCGGCGCTCGACGGCCTGGCCGACGGCGGGACGGCGGCCCGGGTGCTGCCTCCCGCGATCGCGCTGGAGAAGGGCAAGGCCTCCGCCTCCACCGGTGGCGTCCTGCTCACGCTGGACCGCGACGTCGAGGGCGTGTCGGTCCCCGTGCCGGGTGCCCCCAACCCGAACCGCACCTACGTCGGCAGCTTCACGCTCGGGGGGGCCGGGGTCACCGGCTTCGCCACGCCGGCCGCCACCTTCGACGACGACGCCGTCCCCACCGTCCCGGTGACCACCGCCGGCCCCGGAACGGCCGGCGGCACCGTGACGCCGCCCGGCGGCGGGACCTCGACGACCCCGGCCGACACCGGGGGCGACCCGAGCCTGGCCGCTGCCGACGGCAGTGACGCGGCCGGCGACGCGGACGCCGCGTCCGACCCCTCCGTGGCCGTGGCCGAGGGCCCGACCGCCCCCGGCAGCGACCTCGCGCCGCGGCCCGTCGCCGCCGGCCTGGCCAGCCGCAGCGACCTCGACCTGGGCCGCTTCGCCCTGCTGCTGCTGGCCTACCCGCTGTTCGTCGTGGCGTCCGCGGTCCGCCGCAGCCCGTCGCGACTGCCCGCCGCCTGACCGAGCCCGGCCCGCCCCCTTCCGGCGGCTGCACGCGCTCCCCCGACCCACTCGCCCGACCCACGCCCGGCGCGCGCGCCCGGCACGACACCGACGGAGGGGCCTCGATGCCTCGCGACACCGCAGCCACGCGGCAGGACCTGCAGCTCTCCCCCGCCGACTTCTGGAAGTGGGTCTGGGCCTCGGTGCGTCCGGCCCTGGGGTGGATCCTGGCCGGTCTGGGCTTCCTGCTGCTGCTGATCGCCTACCTCGGGGTCTCGCGCGAGGTGCTGGTCGCCAAGCAGCTGCCCTACCTGGTCTCCGGCGGCCTGTTCGGCCTGGCCTTCGTGACGCTCGGCAGCCGCCTGCTGCTCATCGAGGACCTCCGTCGCGACAGCGGCCGGCTCAACCGGCTCGAGACGATGGTGCAGGACCTCAGCCTCGCGCTGCTCAGCCGTCCGGACGCGCCGCTCACCGTCGAGCCGGCCCTCGGCGACACCTACGCCTACGACGACGCCACCGCCACCCCGGTGCCGACGCAGGGCGCCGTCCCGCGCCCGTCGAGCAACGGCCGCAGCGCCGCCACCGAGCTGCTCGTGCTGCGCGGGGGGTCCAGCTTCCACCGCCAGACCTGCAGCGTCGTCACCGGGAAGGTCGCCGACGCCCTGTCCGCCACCCAGGCCCGGACGCGCGGCCTGCGCGCGTGCCGGCTGTGCCAGCCGACGGCAGCGACGGCCGAGCTCCGCGCGTGATCTACCTGCAGCTCGCACTGGCCGGGGTGACCTCGGGGTCGATCGCCGCGCTGTCCGGGCTCGGACTGATCCTCACCTACCGGGCCACCGGCGTCTTCAACTTCGCCCACGGGGCCGTGGCGATGTTCGTCGCCTACGTCCTGTGGCAGCTCGTCGTGGGCTGGGGCTGGCCGCTGCTGCTCGCCGCTCCGCTCGCCGTGCTGGTGGTCGCCCCGCTGATCGGCGTGGTCCTGGAGCGCTTCGTCTTCCGCCCGCTCGAGACACGGGGGTCGACCACCTACGAGAAGCTCGTCGCGACCCTGGGGGTGTTCGTCGTCCTCGTCGGGCTTGCCGTCACCATCTGGGGCTCCACCCCCAAGACCGATCCGCCGAGCCTGTTCAGCACCACCCCGGTCGTGTTCACCGAGGACCTTCGGCTCGGCCGCAACCAGCTCGCGCAGGTGGTCGTCGTCCTGGTGTCGGCGGCCCTGCTGTACCTGCTGTTCCGGCGCAGCCACACCGGGGTCCGGATCCGGGCCGTCGTCGACCGGCGGCAGCTCGCCGACCTCGCGGCCGTCAACGCCAACCGCGTGTCGCGGCTGGCCTGGGCCCTGGGCTGCACGTTCGCCGGGCTGTCGGGCGTCCTGCTCGCGCCGCAGCTGACCCTCGACCCGTACCGGCTGACGCTGCTGGTCATCGACACCTTCGCGGTCGCCGTCATCGCCCGCCTCACCAGCCTGCCGCTCGGCGTCCTGTCCGGCATCGGTCTCGGCGTGGCGCAGAGCCTGCTGACCCGCTGGAACCCGCCGGAGCCGTTCCCGTCGCTCAAGCCGAACCTGCTCGTGGTCGCCCTGCTGGTCTTCCTGCTGGTCTACAAGAGCCTCAACGAACGCGAGAACGAGGGTGTCTCCACCCGCTCGGCCAGCACCCTGCCGTCGGCGGCCGGCCGCAGCGTCGGCCGACGGGCCGTCGGCCTGGTCGTGCTCGCCGGCCTGCTGGCCCTCGCGCCGCTGGTGCTCTCCGACGACCGGCTGCCGCAGGCCCAGATGGCGCTCGGGCTGGCCGTCGTCTTCCTGTCGGTCGTCGCCGTCACCGGGTTCACCGGCAACATCACCCTGGGACAGGCCGGCTTCGCCGGGCTGGGGGCGCTGCTGACCTCGCGGCTGACCACCGGTCAGGTGCCCCTGCTTCCCGAGCTGCCCGTCCTGCCGGCCATGGTCGTGGCCAGCGTCCTGGTGGCCCTGCTGGGCATCGCCACCGGCTTCAGCGCCCTGCGCCGACGGGGCCTGTTCCTCGGGCTGACCACCCTCGCCGTCGGGCTCGTGCTCGACCGGTTCGTCTTCGAGAACCCCTACTTCCTCAACCAGGTCATCGTCGAGCGGCCCCGCCTGTTCGGCCTCTCGCTCGACGGCGAGACCGCGTTCTACCTGTTCTGCGCGGTCTGCCTGCTGCTCGCCCTCGTCCTGGTCGACCAGCTGCGGCAGGGCCCGCTCGGCCGGGCGCTGTCGGCCATGCGCGACAGCGAGACGGGCGCCCGGGCCGTCGGCATGGACCTGCGCGCCTACAAGCTGCTCGCCTTCGGCCTGTCGGCCTTCCTCGCCTCCTTCGGCGGTGCGCTGCTCTCGCAGCAGCAGCGGGCCTTCACCGGACCGGACTTCAACCCCTTCACCAGCCTGTTCTGGTTCACCGCCGTCGTCGTCGCCGGGGTGACCTTCCTGTCGGGGGCCGTGGCCGCCGCCGTGCTGTTCGTCGTCCTCGACCTCGTGCTGGGCGAGGGCGCCTCGTCGCTCGTCATCGGGCTGCTGGCGCTGTTCGCCGGGCGCCTGCAGGGCGGACTGGTCGGCCAGGTGCTGCTGCTGTCACGGTCGTTGTCCCCCGCCCGGCTCTACACCCGGTTCGAGGCCGACGCCGCGAGGCCCGATCTCCAGGAGCCGGCTCCCCGGCCGGACCCCGTGCCCAGCGCCTTCGCCGAGCGCGTCCTGCAGGAGGCGGGCCGATGAGCGCGCTGCTCGACCGCACCCCGGGCGGCCCGGGCCTCACCCCCATCGAGGGCGGGCTGCTCGAGGTCACCGCGATGACCAAGCGGTTCGGCGGGCTCACCGCCGTCGACAGCGTCGACCTCACGGTGCAGCCCGGGCAGATCACCGCGCTCATCGGGCCGAACGGCGCGGGCAAGACGACGATGTTCAACTGCCTGTCCGGAGTGCTCACCCCCACGAGCGGCGCGGTCAGCCTCGACGGCCAGGACATCAGCGGCCTGCCGGTGCACAAGCGGGCCCAGCTGGGCCTGGGCCGGACCTTCCAACGGTTGGAGGTGTTCTCCGGCATGACCGTGCGCGACAACCTCCTGGTGGCGGCCGAGCAGGTCCGCTCCCGCCGGGAGCACGGACGCCGGGGCGCGGAGGCCGTGGCCGACGAGGCGCTCGCCGCGGTGGGGCTGCAGGACCGGCAGGACCTGCTGGCCGGCGAGCTCTCGACCGGCGTCCTGCGCCTGGTCGAGCTCGGCCGGGCCCTCGCCATCCGCCCCCGGGTGCTCCTGCTCGACGAGCCCGCGAGCGGGCTCGACAGCACCGAGAGCCTGGCCTTCGAGGGCATCCTGCGCGAGGTCGCGGCCTCCGGGATCTCCGTGCTCATCGTCGAGCACGACGTCGAGATGGTGATGCGCCTGTCCGACACGATCTACGTCGTCGACTTCGGCAAGCTCATCGCCTCCGGCACACCGGTGGAGGTCAGCAACGACCCGGCCGTGCGCAAGGCCTACCTCGGGGAGCAGGACGATGACGCTGACCACTGAGCCGGCCGCACCGGCTGTCGAGGTCCTGGCGCCGCCCCAGCTCGAGCTGCGCGGGGTCGGGGCGGGCTACGGCCGGATCGAGGTGCTGCGCGATCTGTCGCTGTCGGTCCCGGCCGGGTGCGTCGTCGCCCTGCTCGGACCGAACGGGGCCGGCAAGACCACGACGCTGAACACCATCGCGGGCACCATCCCGGTGACCAGCGGCGACGTGCTGCTCAACGGCCGCTCCATCCGGGGCATGTCGGCCTACGACCGGTCCAGCCGCGGCGTGGTGCTCATCCCGGAGGGCCGGGGCGTGTTCGGCACGCTGTCGGTCGAGGAGAACCTCGAGCTGTTCGCCCGCGCCGCCGGCCTGTCCGGCGGCGCCCGCAAGGAGCGGCTCGAGGAGGTCCTGACCACCTTCCCCCGACTGCAGGAACGACTGGCCCAGCGGGCCGGGACCATGTCCGGTGGCGAGCAGCAGATGCTCGCGCTGTCGAGGGCGTTCCTGTCCGACCCGCAGGTGCTGCTCATGGACGAGATCAGCATGGGCCTGGCCCCGCAGCTGGTCGACGACCTGTTCACCGCCGTCGCCACGCTGCGCGACCGCGGCCTGACCATCGTGCTCGTGGAGCAGTTCCTCACCTACGCGCTGCGCTTCGCCGACCTCTGCTACGTACTCGGCAAGGGCACCGTCACGTTCGTCGGTGAGCCGCACGAGATCCGCGACGGAGCGGGCGTGGGCTACCTCGACGGCGCGTCGTGAGCCCTGACCTGACGACCGGCCTACCCGTCGACGCCCCCGACGACGCCGGCCCGACCCGGCCGACCCTGGGCGGGAAGCGGCGCACGCTGGTCCGCGACGACGGCACCCGCCTGCACTACCTGGTGGTCGGGGACGGTCCGCAGGACGTCCTGCTCGCGCACGGCCTGACCAGCACGGGCGCGCTGGAGTGGCGCTACCTCGTGCCGCTGCTGGCGCAGGGGCACCGCTGCCTCGTGCCGGACCTGCGCGGTCACGGCGACAGCGACCACTCGGAGCTGGTCTACGGCTGGGACGCCGTCGTCGACGACCTGCGCGCACTTCTGGTGCACGAGGGCTCGGAGCACCCCCACCTCGTCGGGTTCTCCTTCGGCTCCGAGTGCGTCCTGCGCCTGGCCGCCGCCGACCCCCGGCTGCCCCGGTCGCTGACGCTGCTCGGCACCTCGACCGGGCGGCCCGCCGCGCTCGGCGACCTGCCCCGGCGACCCACGACGCTGCCCCCGTGGCCGGAGGCCCTGAAGCGGGCGCACGCCGACAAGCACGGGCCGGACCACTGGCACCGGCTGGTCACGATGATGGCCGACCGCTGGACGAGCCTCGGCGAGCTGTCCGACGAGGCCCTGGCCGCCATCACCTGCCCGACCCTCGTGGTGGTCGGCGAGCATGAGCTCGGCTTCAAGCTCGACCAGGCCCGGCGTCTGCCGGCGACCCTGCCGGACGTGCAGGTGGTGGAGGTCCCGGGCATCGGGCACGAGGTGCACATTCTCGCCCGCGACGTCGTCGAGCCGCTGGTGCTCGCCCACGTGACAGCCGCCGGGGCGGACCGGGCCTCAGCGCACTGACCCCGCCGGCTGCTCGGGCAGGAGGGGGTCCACCACCGCCGCCTCGGCCGGCGCGACCGCGCCCCCGGCCCACGGCGTCCCGGGCACGGGCAGCCGCAGGTCACGGCGGGAGGGGACGGTCAGCAGCACGGTGGCCAGGCAGACCGCCCCGGCCAGCACGTAGGTGTGCGGAATGCCGATCGTGTCCGCGAGCAGCGCCAGCCCGTAGGACGTGAAGGGGAACAGCCCGCCCGCACAGACCTGGGTGAGGGCGAGGACCTGGCCCCGCAGGTGGTCCGGCGCGTGGTGCTGCACCAGGACCTGGGTCAGGTTGAGGTTGGCGAACTGCGCGGCCCCGAGGGTGCCGGACACGGCGAGGGCCACGGCCAGCGAGGACGTCAGGCCGAGGCCGATCAGGCTCAGGCTCATGACCGCTCCCGTCCCCAGCAGGACGACGGCGGGGCGGCGCGGCCCGAGGGACGAGACACCGAGGACCCCGAGCAGCGCGCCGGTCCCGACGACGGCCTGGATCAGACCGAACCGGGTCACGCCGAGGGTGGAGTCCCCGCCGGAGAGCACGTCGGTGGAGAACGCCAGGGCGAGCGGCTGGTGCACGAAGCCGATGGCGGCGATCACGGCCAGCATCCGCAGCGGGACCGCGAGCTCACGACGCGAGGCCACGTGGCGCAACCCCGCGGTGAGGGCCCGCAGCCCGCGGTCCTGCTGACCGACGGGCGCAACCCGGTCCGGCAGCGACAGCAGCGCCCACACGACGGCCACCGGCAGCAGGGTCACCGCCTGGCCGAGGAACAGCCAGGCCGCGCCGGTCACCGGCAGGAGCAGCCCGGCCAGGACCGGACCGACGATGCGCGTCCCGCTGACGCTGATGGCCTGCAGGGACACGGCCGAGGACAGTGCCGGCGCAGGCACCAGCGCGGGAAGCAGGGCCATCGAGGCCGTGGACTGGAAGGTCGAGGAGCACCCCGCTGAGCAGGCTGACCACGAGGATGGCCCGCACGTCGGCGCGCCCGGTGGCTGCCAGGGCCGCCGTGGCCAGGGCGACGGCGGCCATCCCGAGGGTGGTGAGCACCACCAGCCGCCGCCGGTCCCAGCGGTCGGCGGCGATGCCGGCCAGGGGGGCCATGAACAGCTGCGGGCCGTAGCTGGCGAGGTAGACCGCGCCGAGCGCCGAGGTGGAGCCCGTCGCGTCGTACACGAGGAACGCCCGCGCCGTGGCCTGCAGCCAGAACCCCATCATCGACACGACGAGCGCGGCCCAGACGGCACGGAAGCGCGGGAACCTCAGTGCGCGGAACGCACCGCCTGGGCCGGAGGTGCTCAGGGGGCGGAGACCGCCTCGGCGAGCACGCGCGGGGCGGTCGACACCTTGTCGTTGTCGATGCCCATGAGCCGCGCGAGGTTGCCACCCATGATCTGCTGCACCGCCTCGGGGGCGACGCCCTGCGACTCGAGCTCGGTGGCGTAGCTGATCGGGTCGGCCAGGCCCTCGGGGTGCGGGGTAGTCCGAGCCGAACAGCACGTGGTCGAGCCCGACCAGGTCGATCAGCGCCGGGAAGTCCTCCTCCCAGAACGGGCTGATGTAGACGTTGCGCTTGAAGGCGGCCACCGGGTCCTCGAGGAAGAACTGCGGCAGCTTCTTGTAGGCGCTCTCGAGCGACCGGATCAGGTTCGGCACCCAGCTGGCGCCGTTCTCGACGCTGAGGATCTTCAGGTCGGGGAAGCGCGAGAACGCCCCGTGGGAGGCCAGCGCCGTCATGGCGTCCTCGATCGGACGGTCGTGCGACTGCGCCATGCGGAACGCGCTCGGCTGGAAGGGCAGCATCTCCGAGACGGGCTCCCAGATGTTGGTGAACTGCGCGTAGCCGCTGTCGCTGGCGTGCATCGACACCGGGATGCCGGCCTCGACGACGCGGGCCCAGAACGGGTCGAACTCCGGCAGGCCGAACGAGCGCGAGCCGCGCAGGCTGGGGACGGGGGCGGGGCGGATCAGGACGGTCTTGGCGCCGCGCTCCAGGCACCACTCGAGCTCGGCGATCGCCTTGTCGACGATGGGCAGCGTGATGACCGGCGTCGCGAAGATCCGGTCCTCGTGGTTGAACGACCAGGTCTCGTGCATCCACTCGTTGAGCGCGTGGATGACGGCGTGCGTGGCCTCGGGGTCGTCCTTGAGGCGCTCCTCGACCAGGCTGGCGAGCGTCGGGAACATCAGCACGCGGTCGAGGCCGAGCTCGTCCATGAGCGCGAGGCGCGATACCGGCTCGCGGAAGGACTGGGGGCTGCGGATCGGCTCGCCGTAGATCTCGCGGTAGGACTTGCCCTCGGGGTTGCCGTGGCGGAAGTAGTCCTCCTGGGCCCCCGGCCGGGCGACGACGTCGAACGTCGGGTTGGGGATGTACTCCGAGATCTGGCCCTTGACGACGATCTTCGTCCGGCCGTCGACCTCGACGTACTTGATGATCCCCTTGTACTCCTTGGGGAGGAACTTCGTCAGCGCCTCCTTCGGCTCGTAGAAGTGGTTGTCGGCGTCGAACAGCGCGAACGGCAGGTCACGAGACGGCACGGCGTATCCCCTCGGGCATCGAGCAGGTGCGCGGCCGGGTGGGGCGCACTCTGATAAGACAGTTATCGCTCATCCGGCGCGCTTACGCAAGTGCCCCTCGCAAGTTTGAGAACGCCATATCCGTCAGGACAGGTTCTGGCCGATCAGCCGCGTCGTGTAGCAGGCGCCCTTGGGGCCGGAGCGGTTCACGAAGGTCTTCTTCGCGTCGTCCCACTGCACGATGCTGGTGCACTCGTAGCGGGTCTTCTGGGTGTCGAAGTTGATCTTCTTGTTGCTGCGCTCGGCGAACAGGCCCCGGGCGGTGTAGGGCTTGTCGAGCCCGACCTCGAGGCAGGACCGGGTCAGGGCGGCGCCGCAGGCCACCGCGGCGTCGGCGAACTGCATCGCGTTCGCCCAGCCGTCCAGCGACCACTGGTGCATCTCGTCGCGCTTGGACGGGAAGTAGCGCTCCATCGCCGCCCGGAACTTGGCCACCTCGGGGTTGCCCGTCTCGGAGTACGGCAGGGAGGCCGGGGCCTCGGAGGAGAAGATCGCCTTGCGGCAGGGCGAGGAGAACGTCTTGCCGACCTTCTCGACCCAGGCGGCAGACGAGGACACCTTGGCAGTGAGCTTGAGTCCGTTGGAGTCGATCGACTTGCACAGGTTCTGGTTGCCGGTGATGTCGATGGCGTCGAAGACCGCGGTCACGCCGCGCGACTTCATGTCGAGCACCGCGCTGTCGTACTGCGGCAGGGCGACGTTCAGTCCGTACAGGAAGGGCTCGATCCCCTCGACCTTCATCTGCTCGGCGAAGCCGAGGGCGGCGTTCTTGCTCGGGGCGGCGTTGTCGTAGTAGACGATGCCGGCCTTCTTGACGTTGTACTTCTCCTTGAAGAAGCGGTAGATCCCGGTGCCGTAGTAGACCTTGCCCTTGAACCCGATCTTGCCGTTCTGCGGGTACGGGTTGCCGCCGTTGGGCCAGTAGTGCTTGAGCGCGTAGCTGCGGAAGTCCGTGGCCAGGCCGCCGACCGCCGGGACGCCCTGGTCGGCCGCGTAGGTCAGGCCGTCGCACACGCCGCACGCCGTGGCGACGAAGGCGAACACCTTGGTCTTGTCCACGAAGTCGCGCACGCACTTGACGTTGCCGGTCTGGGTGTACTCGTCGTCGCAGGTCTGGAAGACGACCTTGCGTCCGTTGATCCCGCCGCGGGCATTGAGGTCGTTGAAGTAGGCCGCGGCGCCGTAGTAGTACGGCGGGAACTGGTCCGGGCCGGCCAGGCCCTTGATCGAGATGACGTTGCCGATCTTGATGGTGGTCGCGGTGACGCCGACGTCGCTGGCGGTGTTCGGTCCGCCGGCCGCCGGCTTGGCGCTCGCCGCGGTCGCCTTCCCGCCGCCGGCGGGGGTCGTCCCGCCGGGTGCGGGGTCGCTCCCCCCCGTGGTCGCCGGGCCCGCGGGGGCGCCCGGGGCGTCCGCGGCCGGTCCGGAACCGTCCGGGGTGGTGCCGGCCGGGACGTCCCCGGAACCTGCGGTCACCGGGTCGCTGCCGTCGGCCGCCACGTCCCCGCCGGCCGCGAGCGGGTCGGCTGCTCCCGCAACGCCGCCGTCGACGGTGGCCGCGCCGCCCTGGTCGAGCACGGCGCCCGTCCCGGTCGACAAGGCACCGAAGTCCGCGTCGTCGCGGCGCGACCCGCAGGCGCTGGCCAGGACCCCGGCCAGCAGCACCGAGATGATGATCTTGCGATTCACGATCACGTCCGTTCCGGCGCGACCCCGGGTCGCGCTCGTCGTCGAGCGGGTCCTGCGCCGGCTGCGCGGGAAAGGTCTGCTCGCACCCCTCAGGTCACGGAGAACCGGAGGAGAACGTACGTCTACGACGTCCGGGTCGCAACGATGGTTCCTCTCGGTCTTACAGATGCTTCTCATTTCTTGTCAACGGCGTTCTCACACTCTACGGTCCGCCACATGACACCTGAGAAGATGCTCATCGTCGACTCCGACTCGCACTGGTCGGAGCCCGCAGACCTGTTCAGTGCCCGCGCCCCGAAGGAGTACGTCGACCGGCTCCCCCACGTCGAGAGCATCGACGGCGTCAACCACTGGATCTTCGACGGCACCTCGGTGGGGCTCTACGCCGCCGGCGCCGTCATCGGCAAGGACGGCGTGAAGTCCGACGACGCCTCGGTCCTGCACACCTGGTCGGTCCCGGACGACGTCCACGCCGGGGCGCACGACCCGAAGGAGCGCCTGAAGGTGCTCGACGAGTGCGGCATCGACCACCAGGTCATCTACCCCAGCACCCTCGGCCTCGGCGGCCAGGGCCTGTCCAGCGTCGGCGACCCGGTCCTGCAGCGGCTGGCCGTCGAGGTCTACAACGACTACATGGCCGAGATCCAGGCCGAGTCCGCCAACCGGCTGCTGCCGATGCCCCTGATGCCGGCCTACAGCGTGGAGGAGTGCGTCCGCGAGGCCAAGCGCGTCCACGCCCTGGGGCTGCGCGGCGTCAACATGACCTCCGACCCGCAGGACCTCGGCGCCCCGGACCTGGCGAGCACCGCCTGGGACCCGTTCTGGGAGACCTGCTCCGAGCTCGAGCTGCCCGTCCACTTCCACATCGGCGCCTCGCTCACGGCCATGACGTTCTACGGCAAGTACCCGTGGGAGAGCCAGCGTCCCAGCACCAAGCTGGCCATCGGCGGCACGATGCTGTTCATCGGCAACGCCCGCGTGGTCATCAACCTGATCCTGTCCGGCGTCTTCGACCGCCACCCCGACCTGCAGACGGTGTCCGTGGAGAGCGGCCTGGGCTGGATCCCGTTCATCCTCGAGGCGATCGACTACGAGATGAACGAGAACGCCAAGGCCGACCTCGCCCGGCTGAAGAAGGCCCCGTCGGAGTACTTCCGCACGAACATGTACGCGACCTACTGGTTCGAGGGCGAGCGCAACAAGCTTCCTGCGCTCGTCGAGGCGATCGGCGATGATCGCATCATGTTCGAGACGGACTTCCCGCACCCGACCTGCCTCTACCCCAACCCGCTGGAGAGCGTGAAGGCCAAGATGGACCAGCTGCCGATCGAGAGCCAGCGCCGGATCTACGGCGAGAACGCCCGCAAGCTGTACAAGCTGTGACCTCCGCGACGACGCCCCGCGTGCCCACGCTCGGCCACTGGATCGGCGGACGGGCGGTCGCGGGCACCTCCGCCCGGACGGCTCCGGTCTTCGACCCCGCCCGGGGCGTCGTCGCGGCGCAGGTGGCCCTGGCCTCCCGGGCCGATGTCGACGACGCCGTCAAGCACGCGGCGACGGCCGGCGCCGAGTGGGGCCGGACGTCGCTGTCGGCCCGGGCGACCGTGCTGTTCCGGTGGCGCGACCTGGTCGACCGCCATCGTGACGACCTCGCCCGGCTGGTCACCTCCCAGCACGGCAAGGTGCACTCCGACGCCCTCGGGGAGGTCGCCCGCGGGCTGGAGTGCCTGGAGTTCGCCTGCGGTCTGCCGCACCTGCTCAAGGGCTCGCACAGCGCCCAGGTCAGCCGCGGCGTCGACGTCCACACGCTGCTGCAGCCGGTGGGTGTGGTCGCGGCGATCACGCCGTTCAACTTCCCGGTCATGGTGCCGCTGTGGATGCTGGCGAACGCCATCGCCTGCGGCAACGGCGTCGTGCTCAAGCCGTCCGAGAAGGACCCGTCCGCCTCGCTGCTGCTCGCGCAGCTGGCGCAGGAGGCCGGCCTTCCCGACGGCGTGCTCAACGTCGTCCAGGGCGACAAGGAGGCGGTGGACGCCCTGCTGACCTCGCCCGAGGTGGCCGCCGTGTCGTTCGTCGGCAGCACCCCGATCGCGCGCTACGTGTACGAGACCGGCACCCGGCACGGCAAGCGGGTGCAGGCGCTCGGCGGGGCCAAGAACCACATGGTGGTCCTGCCCGACGCCGACCTCGAGGCCGCCGCCGACGCCGCGGTCTCCGGCGCCTACGGCTCCGCCGGCGAGCGCTGCATGGCGGTCAGCCTGGTCGTCGCCGTCGGTGACATCGCCGACCGCCTGGTGGAGGCCATCGCCAC
Organism: uncultured Actinomycetota bacterium; assembly: GCA_963761695.1. Classification (GTDB taxonomy): domain Bacteria; phylum Actinomycetota; class Actinomycetes; order Mycobacteriales; family SCTD01; genus RYN-122. The sequence goes on from CAVXIB010000016.1 coordinate 192,790, forward strand.
CCGCGTGCCGCAGGTGCAGATCGGGCCCGGCGACGACCCGGCCTCCGAGATGGGCCCGCTCATCACGGCCGAGCACCGCGACAAGGTGCGCGGCTACGTGCAGGGCGCGGCCGCCGAGGGCTCCACCGTCGTCATCGACGGTTCTGCCTCGCCGCGTGAGGACGGCTTCTTCCTCGGCTGCTCGCTGCTGGACCACGTGCGGCCCGGCATGAGGAGCTACGACGACGAGATCTTCGGACCGGTCCTCGGCGTCGTGCGGGTGGCCGACCTCGACGAGGCGGTCGCCCTGATCAACGCCAACCAGTACGGCAACGGCGTGGCCCTGTTCACCTCCAGCGGAGGCGCCGCACGACGGTTCCAGCACGCCGTCGACGTCGGGATGATCGGCATCAACGTGCCGATCCCGGTGCCGGTGGGGTGGCACTCGTTCGGGGGCTGGAAGGCGTCGCTGTTCGGGGACGCCCCCATCTACGGGCCGGAGGGGCTGCGCTTCTACACCCGTCCGAAGGTCATCACGACCCGTTGGCCGGACCAGGGGCCGAGCCGGCTCGACCTGAGCTTCCCGTCCAACGGCTGACCGACGCGGCCCCCGACGGCCGGTCCCCCGGGGCCGGCCGTCGGGTCCGTTCACAGAGCGCTGGAGTAGCCACCGTTCACCGGGATGGTCTGGCCGGTGACCCAGCCCGCGTCGGGCGCCACCAGGAACAGGACCGCGTGGGCGACGTCGGCCGGCAGGCCGCGGCGCCCCATCGGGTAGCGCCGCAGCATCCGGCCGAGATGCTCCTGCTCCACCTCCGGCGGGTTCTCGCTCTGGTTGACCGACCCGAGCGCGAGGGCGTTCACCGTGACGCCGTGGGCGCCGACCTCCTTGGCCAGGCCGCGCACGAGGCCCGCGGCGCCCGCCTTGGCCGCGCCGTAGACGGTCATGCCCGCCTCGCCGGTCCGCGCCGAGTCCGAGACGACCACGACCACCCGTCCACGGCTGCGCTCGACCATGCCCGGGAGCACCGCGCGCGTCACATGCAGGACGCCGTAGAGGTTCACCCGCAGGAAGGGCTCCCAGTCGGCCGGGTCCTGCTCGACGAACGTGGTCAGGGGGCCGAAGGCCCCGTCGGCCCGGCCCGCGTTGCCGGCGTTGTTCACCAGGAGGTCGACCCGGCCGGCGCCCTCGACGGCGCTGCGCACGGCGTCCCAGTCGGTCACGTCGAAGGCCAGGACCTCGGCGCGCCCGCCGTCGGCGCGCACCTGGTCGACCACCTCCTGCGCCCGCTCGGCCACGAGGTCGTTGACCAGCACCTGCGCGCCGGCCCGCGCCAGCAGCAGCGCAATCCCCCGCCCGACACCCTGACCGGCGCCGGTCACCAGCGCCCGCTGCCCGGCGAGGTCCACCTCGACGGTCATCGGACGGCTCGCCGTCGCGGGGTCATCGGACGGCCCGCCGTCGCCCCTGCACCGGAACAACGCACGCCTGCACCGAAACGTCGCACGCCTGCTCCTGTCGTCGCACCTGCGGGGTCGGGCGGCGAGCGTACGGTTCCGCTTCACCCGCCGCCGCGACCGTCGCGGCGGCTCAGCACCCGACCAGGAGGTTCCAGCATGACGACGGTGGAGAGCACGACCCCCGAGCCCGAGGGCGACGCCAGCCGCGACCACACCTGGGAGGGCGATCCCTCGCAGGTCTTCCACTGCACCACCTGCGGGCTCGTGACGACGTCCAAGGAGACGATCTTCGCCTGCCGGCCGCGCGCCTCCGCGGGCTGACCCGCCCGGCCGGGCGCGGCCGCAACGACGCTGGCTGCGGTGGAGAACTCCATTTCCGTCAGCGGTGCGGACATGTCACACTCGACGCATTCCCGCTTCGCGGAGGGTGGCCCCGGCTGCCGTCCCGTCGAGAGCCCTCTTCGATCCAGGAGATCGCATGTCCCGCCGCCTGAGCTTCCCGGTGTTCGACGCCGACAACCACATGTACGAGACGATGGACGCCTTCACCAAGTACCTGCCCGCCGAGTACGAGGGCCTGGTCAAGTTCGTCGAGGTCAAGGGCCGCACCAAGATCGCCCTGCGCAACCAGATCAGCGAGTACATCCCGAACCCGACCTTCAACAAGGTCGCTCCTCCCGGCGCGCAGGAGATCGAGTTCCAGCTCAAGAACCCGTCCAGCAAGCACAAGCGGCTGCCCGGCGACGTCGAGCTGGCGCCGCCGCCCCGCTACATCGAGTCGCCCCCGGCGTTCTTCAACCCGGCCGACCGCCTCGCCCTCATGGACGAGCAGTCCATCGACCGCGCCATGATGTGGCCGACCCTCGCGAGCCTGCTCGAGGAGCGCCTCGCCGATGACCCCGAGGCCACCCACGTGGTGGTGCACGCGCTGAACCAGTGGATGCACGAGCACTGGTCGTTCGCCTACGAGGACCGCATCTTCCCCACGCCGGTCATCACGCTGCCGCTGGTCGACAAGGCCATCGAGGAGCTCGAGTGGGTCCTGGAGCGCGGGGCCCGGGCCATCCTCATCCGCCCGGCTCCGGTTCCCGGCTACAACGGCCGCCGCCGCTCCATGGCGCTGCCCGAGTACGACCGCTTCTGGACGATCGTCCAGGACTCCGGCGTCCTGGTGGGCATGCACGCCTCCGACGACGGCTTCCAGCGCTACCTCAACGAGTGGGAGGGCCACGGCTCGGAGTTCCTGCCGTTCAAGAGCAAGCCGTCCGCCTTCTCGGCCATCGTCAACGCCGACTACCGCGGCATCAAGGACGCCATGACGTCGATCCTCGGACACGGTCTCGCGACCCGGTTCCCCGACATCCGCTTCATGCCGATCGAGAACGGCAGCGCGTGGGTCAAGCCGCTCATCGCCAGCATGAGCAAGGTCTACGACCGCTCGCCCGAGATCTTCGACGAGGACCCGATCGTGGCCCTCAAGCGCTCCATCTACATCCACCCCTTCCACGAGGAGGACCCGATCAGCCTCGTGGAGGCCGTCGGCGCCGACAACGTCGTCTTCGGCTCGGACTACCCGCACCCCGAGGGCCTGTTCGACCCGGTCACCTGGGTCGACGAGCTGGCCGAGCTGCCCGACGCCGACCAGGCCAAGATCATGGGCGGCAACCTCGCCAAGCTCATGAAGGTCGATGACACCCGGGCCGTCCTGCCTGCCGCCTGACCTGACCGACCCTCGACGGGGCCGCCGGATCCCCTCCGGCGGCCCCGTTGCGTGCGCAGACTCCGTACGCCTGGCAGACGCGACTGCAGAACGGTGCACACGGCGCAGAGAACGCGCTTCTGAAAAGTTGCCACCATGGTTTCCGACCGCGGTAGGTTCCTGCCATGCCGGAGACCATGGACACCTCGGACAACGTCTTCACCGACCTCGGACCGGCCAGCCTGCTGACCGCGGCGGACCGGTGCCTGGTGCGGGCCCCGCTGCCCGACGAGATCCGGGCTCCTGGTGGGACGGCGCCGCTCGGGGTGCTGCTCGCCCTGGCCGACATCGCCGCCTGCGAGCCGGCACTGCTCGCCTGCGACCCCGACTGGACCGCGACGCAGGACATGTCCCTGCACGGCGCCGGCTGGCTCGACGTCGGCCCGGCGCTGCTCGACTGCCGGCTGATGCGCCTGGGCAAGAAGGTCGTGGTGGTGTCCGTGGACGTCTACGACGGCCTGGGCCAGGACGACCTCCCCCTGCTGCAGAAGGCGGTCGACGCCGGGGAGCTGCCGCACGCGGGCCGCGGCGTCGTCACTTTCGCGCGGCTGCCCCGCACGGCCGCCCGGGCCGCCGATGCCGCCGACTTCCGGCCGGCGAGCTGGATCGGGCAGGTGCGCGAGCGTCCGGCCGGACGCCGGCGGCACGATCCCCTCGCAGAGCGCCTGCAGGTGCGTCACGTCGACCCGGAGCGGGGCGTGCTGGAGCTGCCCTTCTCGCCCTACGTGTCGAACAGCATCGGCACCGTGAACGGCGGCGCACAGGCGATCCTGCTGCAGCTGGCCGCCGAGGGGATGCGCCCCGGGCGTGCCGCGGTCGACGCCCAGGTGCACTTCCTGGCGCAGCTGCGCCAGGGCCCGGTCCGCAGCACCGCCACCGTCCTGCGCGACACCGACGACCACACCGTCGTCGAGGTGCGCCTGGTCGACGCCGGCGCCCAGGACCACCTGCTCACCCTGGCGACCGTCACCCTGCGGGCGAGGAGCTGACCGGGCTGCAGACGGCTCAGGCGGGCTCGGCGGAGGTCGAGCTCGCTCCGGCACTCATCAGCTCGACGGCGTCGCGGCGGCGCATCCCGTCGAGCGGGAAGGCCCCGGTGGGGTCGGGCATGCCGTAGCTCCAGGTGGGCCCGTCGGCCAGGTGCGCGAGGGCCTCGGCCGCGACCTCGGCGGGATCGGCCAGCCCGTCCATGGTCGTGCCCTTGCGCTCCAGCGTGCGGTGCAGCGACGGGGTGTCGGTCGGGCCCAGCACCAGACCCAGCACGTCGACGCCGTGGCCGCGCCACTCCGCCCAGAGCGACTCGGCCAGCAACAGGTCGAACGCCTTGGTCGGCCCGTAGACCGACAGCCCGGCCCCGCCGGCCCAGGCCGCACCGGAGGTCACGAGCACCACCCCGCCACGACCCCGGGCCACCATCGGGGCGCCGAACAGGTGGCAGGCCTCGATCACGGCGGTGCAGTTGCGCTGGATGAAGCCACGCACCTCGGGCAGGTCGCGGGCCAGCAGCGGGAGGTTCACGGCGTCACCCCCCGCGTTGTAGACGACCAGGCCGATCTCCAGGTCGCTGGTCGCCTCGTGCAGGCGCTCGGCGGCCCCCGGCTCGCTCAGGTCGAGCACGACGGTGCGGGTCGGCACGGGGAGCCGGGCGGCGAGCTCGTCGAGCAGGGCGCCCCGGCGGGCGACGAGCACCACGCTGATGCCGGCCTCGGCGAGCTGCTCGGCGAAGGCGGCCCCCGTGCCGTCGGAGGCCCCGGCCACCAGGGCCCACGGTCCGTAGCGCTCCAGCATGGTGGCTCCCCCCGTCGTCCGGCCCGGTCGGACCCCCGCCATGAAACCATGCTCTCGCCTGCTGCAAACCTGCTTCTCGAACGGTCGGGCGTCGACCGGTGAACGGCCGGTCAGGACACGACTGCGGCGTGCAGCAGCACCGTCGCGACGTGTCCCTCCCGCAGCAGCCGTCCCATGAGCGCACTCTGCCGGTCGGCCTCCTGCCAGGCGGGGTCGTCCGCGTGCCTTCGCGCGACCACCTCGTCGACGCGGTCGGCCCGCGCCTGCCAGGCCAGCGGGGCGGCCGGCACCTGCTCGGCGTCCACCTGTTCGATGACCACGAACCCCGCCTCGTCCAGGAGCGCGGCCAACGCGTCGCGGGTGGGGAAGTCGTTGCCGGCCGGCTGCTCGGGAAGCTCGGCCGCGTCCTGCACGAGCACGAGCAGGCCGAGCCGCCCCTGCGGCGTCAGCACCCGGCGCAGCTCGGCGAGCAGGGCGGCCTTCTCCGTCGTCGTGCACAGCACCCCCAGGCACCAGGCGGCCTCGAAGGAGGCGTCGGCGAACGGGAGCTGCTGCGACCAGGCGGCCACCGTGGGGAAGCCGAACAGGTCGCGGGCCGCCGCGCAGGCGCCGACCATCGGCTCGGCCAGGACGGGGAGCGCGCCGTGGCGCTCCGCGGCGTAGCCGGCCGGCCCGCCCACCCCGGCGCCGGCGTCGAGCAGCCGAGGTCCCCGGCCCGAGCTGCAGCGACTCGCACAGCCAGGCCAGCCCCGCGGGGCTGCCGCTGCCCCGGCAGCCGGCGACGACCGCGAACTCCTGGCCGAGCTCGTCGACGGCCTCGCGGGTCCATCCGGCGACACTGTCGAACTCCGCCCGCATGGCGTCGGGGATCCCGCCGGAGGCCGGGGCGCTCATGCCGCCGCCGCCAGCACGGCCCGGCCCACCTCGGCCTTGACCTGCGCCCCGTACCGCTCCCCCCGGGCCGAGGCCAGCCCGCTGAGGTTCACCCCCGCCACGCCGTCGAGCGCGAGCAGCTCCCGGGCCTGCCGGACGGCCGCCTCGATCCCGGCCGCCACCGGGTCGGCCGCCCCGAGCACCCGCGCCACCTGCGCGGTGTCGAGGTCGAGTCCGGGGAAGGCGTCGAGAACCCGGGCGGACCGCTCGTCGGTGTAGACCGCGACGGCGGCCACGAACGGCAGGGTGACCCCGAGCGCCCGGCAGGCGTCGACGAAGGCGGCGACCGCCGACGGCGAACCGACCTGGTTCAGGATGCACAGCCGCGCCCCGGCCTGCTGCTTGGCCAGCACCCGGTGCGGGCGCAGCGGACGCGGCGGCGCCGAGGGCGACTCCGCGACCGCCACCGGCAGGCCGCGCCCCTGCAGGAGGGCGGCCAGGCGGGTGCTGTCGACGTCGAACACCTGCGTGACGTCGCTGCGGGTGCCCGGTGCCCGCCCGTCCCCCGTCACGCAGAGCACCCCGGCCGCACCGGCCAGCCGCAGGCCCTGGGCCTCCTGCTCGAGGACCACCCGGTTGCGGTCACGGCAGGTGAGGGTGATCCACGCCGACCGCACCGGCCTCGGCGACCAGGGCCGCCATGAGGGTCGGCGGGAAGTCGGGCCGGCTCTGGTGCTCGCCGACGAGGAGCCCGTCGCACGAGCCGGCGAGCAGTCCGACCACCTCGCGCAGGCCTGCGGCGTCGAAGGGCCGAACGGTCAGGTCGGTCAGCACGAGGGGCACGACCGGGTCGTCCGCCGCCGACCCCGGCGAGCTCGCCCGGCCAGGTCGTGGGCGGTCGGTCGACGAACGGGCAGCGGTGCTCCTGCATCTCGCAGCGCAGGTCCTCCCGCACGCCGCCGCACGGTCCGTGGACCATGCGCTTCGGACAGCCGGCCACCGCCTGCTGCGCGCTCCTGCCGGTGCCGTCCATCTCGTCCTCTCCCACACGTCCGCCCGGGTGCGGGTCGCTCCGGGCGCCTACCCCGCGACGGCACGCCGCCACCCTGCCCGGCGGCTTCACTGCGCCGGGGGCCAGGATGCGCCGCATGGATCACGAGGCCCTGTACCTGCAGGACGGCGACGCCTTCGTCGCCACCGGCGCCACCAAGGGGTCCTGGTACCCGAACGCGCAGAGCGGTGGCCCGGTGCTCGCCCTGCTCGGCCACGTGCTCGAGGACGTCCCCACCCTGACGCCGATGAGCCTGGCGCGGCTGACCGTCGACCTCGTGCGGCCGGCACCGGTGGGCGCGCCGATGCACGTCGCCACGACGGTGGTCCGCGAGGGCAAGAAGCTGCAGGTGGTCGACCTCTCGGTCACGGTCGACGGCGTCGAGCAGGTCCGGGCCCGGGCGCTGCGGCTGCGTGACGCCGACCTGTCCGACCCCGCGCCGGAGCGGTCCCGCCCCGAGCCGCCCGCCCCTGCACTGCCCCGGCCCGAGGACCTGACCTGCGCCGACGCCTCCCAGGGCGCGGACTTCCTGCGCTTCGGCGCCGAGTTCCGGCAGTCCGAGCCCGGGCCGGACGGCGCGACGGTCACCTGGGTGCGCCTGCGGATCCCGGTCGTCGCCGGGCAGCCGGTGCGGGACACCAGCCGCACGGCCATGGCCTTCGACTGCGTCAACCTCATCGGGGTCGACCACGCCCTGCTCCGGAACGTGAGCGCGATCAACGCCGACGTCAGCGCGACGCTCGTGCGCCGGCAGGTCGGCGAGTGGACGGGCATGCGCGGCACGACGCAGTTCGACCACCACCTCGGGCACGGGCTGTCCGCGGCGGACCTGCACGACGAGGTCGGCCGGTTCGGCGTCGTCGCCACGTCGCAGCTCCTGCAGCCGACCGGCTGACGGGCGGCCTGCTCCGGGTCGACGGGAGGGCGCCAAGAGGGCAAGATATCCGGCAGGGAGAAGGATGTTCTCCTACACTCGCAAGGACGATCCCGCCGTTGCCTCTCGGAGGCGGCTCCCAGCACGCACGAGGAGACAGCACCCATGCAGATGGACGACATGATCCTGGTGAGCATCGACGACCACATGATCGAGCCGCCCGACATGTTCGAGAACCACGTCCCGGCGAAGTGGCAGGACCAGGCGCCGAAGGTCGTCCGCAACGACGCACGGCGTCGACGAGTGGGTCTTCCAGGGCGAGGCCACCTCCACGCCGTTCGGCATGGCCGCCACCGTCGGCTGGCCGAAGGAGGAGTGGGGCTTCAACCCCGGCTCGTACTCCGAGCTGCGCCCGGGCTGCTTCGACGTGCACGAGCGGGTCCGCGACATGAACGCCAACGGCGTGCTCGCGTCGATGAACTTCCCGACCATGGCCGGCTTCAACGCCCGCACCTTCACCGAGGGCGAGCGACAAGGAGCTCGGCGCTCGTCATGCTCCAGGCCTACAACGACTGGGCCATCGACGAGTGGTGCGGCGCCTACCCGGGCCGGTTCATCCCGCTGGGCATCGTCCCCATGTGGGACGTCGACCTCGCCGTCGAGGAGGTGCACCGGCGTCGCCAAGAAGGGCTGCCGGTCGATCAGCTTCCTCGAGACGCCGCACGTGCAGGGCTTCCCGAGCTTCCTGTCGGGCCACTGGGACCCGATGTTCCAGGCGCTGTGCGACGACGAACATGGTCCTGTCGCTGCACATCGGCGCCGGCTTCGAGGTCATCAACCGGCCCGCCGAGGCGCCGATCGACCACCTCATGGTGCTCGCCTGCCAGATCACGCGCCATCACCGCGCAGGACCTGCTCTTCGGCCCGACCCTGCGCAAGTTCCCCGACCTCAAGGTCGCCCTGTCCGAGGGCGGCATCGGCTGGATCCCGTTCTACCTCGACCGCATCGACCGCCACTTCACGAACCAGGCGTGGCTGCACAGCGGCGACGACTTCGGCGGCAAGATGCCGTCCGAGGTGTTCCGCGAGCACATCCTCGCCTGCTACATCACCGACCCGTCGGGCCTGCTAGCTGCGCGACCGCATCGGCATCGACATCATCGCCTGGGAGTGCGACTACCCCCACACCGACACGACGTGGCCCGAGTCGCCGGAGTTCGCCTGGAAGGAGTTCCAGGACGCCGGCTGCACGCGACGAGGAGATCCACAAGATCACCTGTCGAGAACGCCTGCCGCTTCTTCGACTGGGACCCGTTCCAGCACACGCACCAAGGAGGAGGCGACGGTCGGTGCGCTGCGCGCCCGCGGCGACCGACGTCGACACCACCCGCATGTCCCGGGCGGAGTGGAAGAAGCAGAACGAGGCCGCCGGCATCGGCATCTACACCTAGACCGCTCCGACAGGCGGGTGACCGGATCCCGGTCGCCCGCCTTTCGGCTGTCCGGAGCCGGTCACCCCCGCCCGGGCGCCCAGGCGTCGGTGTCCGCGCCGAGCGGGCGAGCCGGACCGGCGGCCCTACGGGCGACCGGCTCGGCCACCGGGACGCCGCCCAGGGACCACCCGCTCCCGTGCCGCTCGGCGTCGAGAACCGGCTGCGGCAGCATCGTGGCCGCCACCACCTGCGACAGGGCGATCCGCACGTGGTGCCGCCCCCCGGCGCGCAGCCCGGCCAGCGCCGCGACCGCCGCGTGCAGCCCGGTCAGCGGATCGGCCAGCGCGTCACCGCACGGGACGGGGACGTCATCGACGTGGCGGACCAGCCCGGCCGACATCGCGGCGTCGTCCCCGAAGCCGACCCGCACCCCGCCGTCGGCGTCGGCGGGGTGGGCCGTCACCGACACCCAGACGCCGTCGGTGCGGGCGGCCAGGTGGACCCCGGGGTCCAGCCCCAGCTGCGCGAGCGCCCGGGGCCGCCCCGACGTGACGACGACGTCGGCCCGGTCGAGCAGGTCGCCGAGTCGGGCCCGCCCCTCGGCGGTGGCCAGGGGCAGCGCGACCGACGGCTGTCCCGCGTGCAGGAGGGCGTCGAAGGCGGCGCTGCCGACCCGGTTGCCGTCCGGCCGCGACGTGCTCTCGACCCGCACCACCCGCGCCCCGGCCGCCCCGAGCAGGTGCGCGCACAGCGGACCGGCCCAGAGCGCCGACAGGTCGACCACCAGTGGCTGCGCGGGCAGCGCGGCGCGGCCACGGCCGGTCCCGGTCACCCGCCAGGGCGGCCAGACGGGCGCCGGCGGGGAGCCCGGTACCGCGGCGGCCACCAGACCGAGCAGCTGCGCACGGTCGGCCACCTCCTGCGCCGGCCGGTCGGCGGCCCAGTCGGAGACGACCCGCCAGCGGTCCCCGACCGCACAACCCTCCACCAGGGCCGGCAGGAGGTCGTCGTCGCTCGCGCGGGCCAGCGAGAACGCGACCCACCCGTCGGCGGTGCGGACGGCCCGGCACGCACCGCCGGCCGACCACGGCGCCGACCGGCGCAGGCCGGCGAGCGCCGCCCGTTCGCCGAGCAGCCGCTGACCGGGGACCGCCAGCACCGGCCGACCGGCGAGGGCGTCCAGCGCCAGCAGCGCCCCCCGCGCCGCGGTGGCGGCCAGGCCGGGCGGCAGCAGCGGCGGCCCGTCGGCGGACCCGGTCAGGGCGACGGCCCCGCTGGAGGCCCAGTCCGTCAGCGGACTGCTGTCCGGGCTCGCCGCCGGAACCTCCGCCGCGCCGCACTCGACGAGCAGCCGCCGGGCCCAGGCGCCGGCGGTCGGGGCGGGACCGGCGTCGGTCATCGGGCCGCCACGACGAGCCGCACCAGGGCGGGGTCGGGCTCGAGCAGCGCCTCCCGCAGGGGCACCGACAGCAGCACCAGGTCGGCCACCACACCCGCGCGCACCCGCCTCGGGGGGCCACCGGGGTCCTCGAGCGGCGACAGCATCCCCGCCAGGGCGGTCTGCACCGGCACCCGTTCGTGCGGCGACGCCACCGCTCCGGAGGGGGTCCGCCGGTCGCGGGCCTGTCGCAGCACCTCCCACACGTCGCCGGGACCGTGCGGCGCATCGGTGGAGGGCGCGACCCGCAGCCCCGCCGCCAGCAGCGACGCGTACGGCCACAGGTGCGGGGCGTCGTCGGGGTCGACCTCACGGCGGTGGTCGTCGCCGTGGGCGGCGGCCAGCGCGGGCTGCGTGACGACGGCCGGGTCGAGCGCCCGCAGCGCCGGCAGCAGCGCCGGCGGAACCACCCCGGCGTGCTCCACCCGGTCGCCGGGGTGCGGCCCGGCCTCCTGCAGCGCGACCACCACGAGCACGAGCGAGGCCCGGGTGACCGTGTGCAGGGCCACGGCGCGGCCGGCGTCGTGCGCCGTCCGGATCCGCTGCACGAGGTCCGGGAGGTCGAGGTCGGCCTCGTCGTGCAGGAGCACCTTCAGCGGGCCGGCCGTGGCGCCGTCGCCTCCCCAGCCGTGCGGCGCCCCGAGCAGCAGGAGCCGCTGCGGCAGTGCCGCTTCGACCAGCCGCTCCAGGGCCCGGGGGGCGAGGTCGGGGGTGGCCTCGGTGACCCCGAGCACGCCACCGAGCGCGAGCCGCCGGCCCAGCCCGGCGAGGTCGGGCCACGGACCGCGCAGGGCGTCCAGGCGGGGGTCACCCCGAAAGAGGCGGCCGTCCGCGAGGCCGTCCAGCCCGGCCGCCTGCAGGGCCGGGGTGTTCAGGGCCCAGAGCGCGCCGCTGCGGTGCTGCACCCGCACCGGCCGCGTCGGGGCGACGTCGTCGAGCAGGGCCCGGTCGAGCGGCCCCGCGACCGCGTCGGCGTAGCCGACGCCGCGGACCGGCCCGGTGCCGCGCAGCGCGCGGGCCAGTCCACCCCGGTCGGTCACGGCCGGCGGGCCGCAGAGCACGGAGCCCGCCGCCGCCGCCGACGCCAGCAGGTGCACGTGGTGGTCGTGCAGCCCGGGCAGCAGCGCCCCGCCGCGGCCCTGGACCACCCCCGCCGTCCCCGGGTCGAGCGCCCGCCCGACCTCGACCACGACGCCGGCCTGCACGCGGACGTCGACGCGCGTGCCCTCGACCTCGACGTCGCGCAGCAGCAGCGCCGGCGGCCGGCGCAGCAGCTCGGCCACGGTCAGGCCCCGGGGCGGCCGGGCCCGGCCGGACGAGGTCGCGTCACGTCAGGGGCGGCAGCGCCACGAGCGACACCGGCGCGGTCACGTGCTCGAGTTGGCCGGTGGCCGTGCGGCGGACCCGGCCGTGCAGGTCGCCGCGGGGCGCCCAGCCGGCCCGGTCCAGCGCCACCCGCATCAGGGTCGCCGCCATCAGGGCAAGGGCCTCGTCACTCTGGTGGCGGTGCGAGCGCTCGCCGAGGTCGACCTGGGCCAGGCCCGCCAGGCCGACGGCCTCGTGGGCGTCGAGCAGGAGCCCGAGCTCGACGCCGTAACCGCCGACCAGGCAGGTGCCCGTCAGCAGGGAGCGCCGCAGCGCGGTCTCGCCCGCGAGCGGCTGGGCGAACCCGGTCAGCTCGGGCGCGACGACGTCGAGCAGGGGCAGCGCCACCAGCCGGGTCACCCGTCCCCCGCTGCCGGGGTGCATGACGCCGTCGACCTCGAGCGGACGGTCGTAGGCCGCCTTGACCAGCGCGACCGTGGGGTCGCGCAGCAGCGGCAGCAGCAGCGAGGCGGCCCACTGCGCCGGGAACCGCGGGACGTCGGCGTCCAGGAACAGGAGCAGGTCGCCCGTGGTCGCCTCCGCGCCACGCCACATGGCCCCGCCCTTGCCCGCGCTCGGCACGTCGGGACGGCAGGTCTGCGCCGTGACCACCCGGGCGCCGGCCTCCTGCGCCCGGTCGGCCGTCGCGTCGGTCGAGCCGTCGTCGACCACGACCAGCTCGGTCACGATGCCGGCCAGCCCGTCGCGCAGCTCGCGCACCAGCGGTCCGACCGTCGCCTGCTCGTTGCGGGCCGGCAGCACCACCGAGACGGTGGTGCCACCCAGCAGGGCGCGCACCCGGTCGAGGTCGCCGGGGTCGGTGCGGGTGGTGCGCTCCCGCAGCCACTGCTGCACCGTGACCTTCCCGTCCGGCGCCTCCCTGTCCGGCGTCACCGGCCGCGAGGACGACGGGGCAGCGGCCCGGGTCACGCCACGCTCCAGCGGGCCACGGCGTAGGCCACGCCGTAGGGGGCCCCGGACCAGAGCAGGTCGGCGGTGACCGCGCGGGAACCGACGGCACCCGCCAGCACCTGCAGGCCGGCCCGACCGGAGCACAGCAGCGCCGTGGCGAGCGCGGGGTCCAGCTCCGCGAGCACGTCCGGATCGCCGGTGGCGAGCCCGGCGACCAGGCGCGCGTCGAAGGCCTCGGCGCGGGGGTCGAAGTATCCCGGGGCCTTCTCGGTGCGGGTCGCCGTGCCGTCCGCGACCACGAGCAGCCGCACCGGTCCGGACGCGCCGAGCTCGGCGCCCAGCCGCCGGCAGGCCCCGGCGTCCCGGTCCGCCCCCACGCCGACCAGGCGGCGGTCGCCGCCCGCGCCGGCGTCGTCGAGCAGCCAGTCGCCGAGCGCGAGCGCCAGGGGGAGCCGTGGGCGCGACGGGTCGCGGGCCGGCAGGCCGAAGCCGCGCCAGTCCCAGCCGCCCTGCACCGGTCCGGTGACCGGGGCGTCCCCCACCACGACCAGCGGTCCCGGACCGGTCAGCAACCCGGACACGGCCGCCCGCGCCGCGGCGCGCAGCTGTTCGTCGAGGGGGGCGCTGCCGCCCGCGAGCGCGGGGACGAGCAGCGGCGCGCTCGGCACCACCGCCGCCTGCCAGGGGGCGCTCATGCCAGCCCGCGCCGTCCGACGGCCAGGTCGCGGTCGCCCCGCAGCGCCGCCGTCATGCGCAGGACCCGCACGGTGGCGGCGACGTCGTGGGCCCGGAACACGCGGGCGCCCAGCCAGGCGCTCACCGCCGTGGCGGCCAGGGTGCCCTCCAGCCGGTCGTCGGGCGGCAGGTCGAGCACCTCGCCGACGAAGTCCTTGCGCGACAGGGCGACCAGGACCGGCCACCCGGTGTCGACCAGCTCGCCGAGCCGGCGGGTGGCCTCCAGGGAGTGCCGGGTGCTCTTGCCGAAGTCGTGCCCGGGGTCGATGAGCACGGCGTCGCGGCGCACCCCCAGGGCGACCGCCCGCTCGGCGAGCCCGGTGACGGTCGCCCGCACGTCGGCCACCACGTCGTCGTACTCGACCCGGTGCGGACGGGTCCGCGGGGCCATCCCGCCGGCATGCGTGCACACGAGCCCGACGTCGTGCCGCGCCGCGACCTCGGCCAGCTCGGGCTCCCAGCCCCCCCAGGCGTCGTTCAGCAGGTCGGCGCCGGCGCGGCAGACCAGCTCGCCGACGTCGGCACGGTAGGTGTCGACGGACACCACGACGTCGGGATGGCGGTGCCGGACCTGCTCGACCAGGCCGACCACGCGGCGGGCCTCCTCCTGGGCCGAGACGTCGTCGCCGGGGGCCGCCTTCACACCGCCGATGTCGACGACGTCCGCCCCCTCCTCGACCACCTGGTCGACCCGCTCGAGGGCGGCCTCGAGGCCGAAGGTGCGCCCGCGGTCGTAGAAGGAGTCCGGGGTCCGGTTGACGATCGCCATCACGACGGGTTCGTCCGGGGCGAACACCCGGCGGCCGAGCCGGAGCGGGACCTGAGCGGGCACGCTGGCGACGGTACGTCAGATCGGACGCCGTCTCCGGGCGGCCCGCCCTCGCGCAGAGCCGGGTTCCCCGTCGCGAGAAGCCGGACTCCCACGCGGAGAACCGGGCCGGAGCAGCCCCGACGGAGCCACGGACCGACGAGGGCCCGCCTCCCACCCAGCGGAAGACGGGCCCTCGGACCGGCGCGAGGCCCTCCGCACCCACCCAGCGGGGACGGAGGGGACCTCGTCACCCGGCTCAACGCAGACCGGGCCGGATCCTCGCGCCCCGGTTCGCTACGCCCTGCGCGGCGGCAGGTGGCGGAACACCCGTCCGGCCAGCTCGCGGGGTGGCCGGCCCGCGCCGCCGTCCACCAGCCAGCCGGCCAGCGCGGCCGTCGAGCGCTCGGTGGTCACCCCGCCCAGCCACAGGTCGCGCTCCCGGCGCGGCAGGTCGGGCCGCCGGACGACGACGACGTTGGCCCGGTCGCACTCGTCCAGGCAGTCGACCACCCGCACCCGGTCGCCGACGGCGGCCCGCAGGGCCTGCTCCTGCTCGAGGTGGTCGAACCCGGTCGAGGTTCCGCAGCAGCATCCGCGGCACAGCAGCACCGTGGCGCCCGCGGCCGGCCCCGACCCGCCTGCCGCCTTCTTCACCGCAGCGAGGCTACTGCGGCTCGAGCATCTCGGTGACCAGCGCCGCGATCGCCGACCGCTCCGACCGCGTGAGGGTCACGTGGGCGAACAGCGGGTGGCCCTTGAGCGCCTCGATGACCGACGCGACGCCGTCGTGCCGGCCCACCCGCAGGTTGTCGCGCTGGGCGACGTCGTGGGTGAGGACCACCCGTGACCCCTGCCCGAGCCGGCTCAGGACCGTGAGCAGCACGCCGCGCTCCAGCGACTGCGCCTCGTCGACGATGACGAACGCGTCGTGCAGCGAGCGCCCCCGGATGTGGGTCAGCGGCAGCACCTCGAGCATCCCGCGGGCGAGCACCTCGGTGACCACCTCGGGGCTGACCAGGGCCCCGAGGGTGTCGTAGACGGCCTGCGCCCACGGGCCCATCTTGTCGCCGGCGTCGCCCGGCAGGTAGCCCAGCTCCTGCCCGCCCACGGCGTAGAGCGGCCGGAACACGATGACCTTCTTGTGCTCGCCGCGCTCGAGCACCGACTCCAGGCCGGCGCACAGGGCGAGGGCGCTCTTGCCGGTGCCGGCCCGGCCGCCGAGCGACACGATGCCCACGGCGGGGTCCAGCAGCAGGTCCAGCGCGACCCGCTGCTCGGCGCTGCGGCCGTGCACGCCGAACGCCTCGCGGTCGCCGCGCACCAGCCGCACGCTCTTGTCGGGCTGCACCCGGCCGAGCGCCGATCCGCGCGCGGACAGCAGGACCAGGCCGGTGTGGGTCGGCAGGTCGTAGGCCTCGGGCAGGTCGAGCACGCCGTCGTCGAACAGGGGCGCGAGGTCGTCGACGTAGAGCTCGGCCATGCCGGTCCAGCCGCTGTCGACCGCGAGCTCGGCCCGGTACTCCTGCGCCGTCAGACCGATCGCCGCCGCCTTGACCCGCAGGGGCAGGTCCTTGGTCACCAGGACGACCTCGCCCCCCTCGGCCGCGAGGTTGGCCGCCACGGCGAGGATGCGCGCATCGCCCGAGCCGTCGCGCAGCGCGACGGGCAGCGCCGACTCCGAGACGTGGTTCAGCTCCACCCGCAGGGTGCCCGCGCCCATCGGCAGCGGCTGGTCGAGCCGCCCGTGGGTGACCCGAAGGTCGTCGAGCAGCCGGAGCGCCTGGCGGGCGAACCAGCCCAGCTCGGGATGGTCGCGCTTGCCCTCGAGCTCGCTGACGACCACGAGGGGGAGGACCACCTCGTGCTCGTCGAACCGTCCCACCGCCTGCGGGTCGGACAGCAGGACGGACGTGTCGAGCACGAACGTGGTCATGAGCGGAGCCCCTCGTCAGGTGGGTCCGGGACCTGGCCACGGAGGCCGGTCCGGCCCCCTCCTGCGTGGCTGTCGACGCAGCAGCACGGTGGCCTCCCGGGCGACCGGACCGGTGCCGACCGCCGGGACCGACGCTAGGTCTGCAGAGGCCCCGGGACGCGGCGACACGCGGCACGCACCCGTGCCGGGATGGCTCCCCCGGCGCCAACGTCTACCCGTGCGCGGACCGCGACCCGCCTGCGTCGGGACCGGCCCGCAGGACGTCCGGGGTCACGGGCACCCCGAGCAGCGCCTCGTAACGCCCGCCCCGGTCCAGCCAGCGCCCGACGAGGTCGGCGCCGGCGCCGTAGGCCATCGCGGGCACGGCGTAGCGGGCCGAGGACAGGAAGCGGAGCTGGGCGCGGGCCCGCTCGGCGTCGTGCAGCCCCCAGCGGCTCAGGTGCTCGAGGGCTGCGGCCGGCCCCCGGGTGTGCAGCAGCACCGCGGCGTCGGTCTTGGTGCGCAGCAGCGGCCGGGCGGCCCGCCCCACGGCGTCGACCAGGGCCGGGTCCGTGCCGCGTCGCAGCGGGAGCAGTCCGGCGCAGTCCTGCACGGTGACGCCGCTGGCGCGCAGCGCCGTCTCCCCCAGACCCTCGGTCACGACGGCCTCCGGCGTCGCCAGGACGACCACCGCCCGCTCCGGCTGTCCGGCCAGCCGGAGGCGCTCGAGGTGGTGACCGGGGTAGGTCTCGTGGGCGGCGAGCGACAGCAGGGACGCCGCCGGCAGGGGCCGGGAGGCGTCGACGACCACCTCGCTGCGCAGCGGCCCGACGCTGCGGCTCAGTCCGCTCCACGTCCCCCGCGCCGCCGTCAGGCGCACCCCCTCCCCGGCCGGCAGCCCACGGGTACGGGCGCGCAGCAGGGCCACCACGCCGGCCAGCGCGTCGAGCACGGCCACCGCCGGCACCACGCTCGCGGCGCGGTGCGCGGCGTAGCGGTCGGCCAGGGGACCGGCGCCGGGCAGCAGCTCGGCGAGCCGGGCGTGCGCCTCGGCGTACCGCTGCACCGCGCCGAGGTCCGGCGTGACCCCCAGGCAGCGCTCGACCTGCTCGGGCCAGGGGATCGCCGTTCCGGAGCGCACGGCGCACCAGGTGGCGACGGCCCGGGCCTGCCCGAGCACCCATTGCTCGCGGTCTCCCGGCGAGTGCTCCAGCGAGCGCGCCAGGCCGGCGGCCTCGTCCTGCAGCTGCGCCCAGGTCGGCTCCTGCGGCGGCAGGGGCAGCAGGGTCTCGACCCGTCCGGGGTCACGCCGGGCCAGCCCGAGGACGAGGTGGAGATAGGCCTGCGAGAGCGGGTCCCCCGCACGGACGTCCGGGTCGGGTCGTTGCTCCCGGGGGCCGCTCAGGTACGGCTCAGGTGCCGTAGCGGCGGCTGCGCAGCGCGTAGGCGCGCAGCGCCCGCAGGAAGTCGACGCGGCGGAAGTCGGGCCAGAACGCGTCGCAGAAGTAGAACTCGCTGTGCGCGCTCTGCCAGAGCAGGAAGCCCGACAGCCGCTGCTCCCCGCTGGTGCGGATGATGAGGTCCGGGTCGGGCTGGCCGCTGGTGTAGAGGTGCTCGGCGATGTGCTCGACGTCGAGCACCTCGGCCACCTCCTCGAGCGTCCGCCCCGAGGCGGCGTGGGCCTGCAGCAGGGCCCGGACGGCGTCGGCGATCTCGCGCCGTCCGCCGTACGCCACGGCGATGTTGACGATGACGCCCGGCCGGCCGCCGGTGCCCTCGGCCGCCACCTTGAGCACCTGACCGGTGTCGCCGGGCAGCAGGTCGAGCGCCCCGACGATGTTGAGGGTCCAGCGGTTCTCCGGCCGGGCGAGGTCGGTGACGACGCCCTCGATGATCCGCAGCAGCGGGTCGAGCTCGGCGGTGGGCCGCGACAGGTTGTCGGTCGACAGCAGCCACAGGGTCACCACCTCGACGCCGGCGTCGTCGCACCAGCGGAGCAGGTCGATGATCTTGTCGGCCCCGCGCTGGTGGCCGTCGTTGACGCTGGCCGCACCGACCATGCGGGCCCACCGCCGGTTCCCGTCGAGCATGAGGCCCACGTGCCGGGGCACCGGCGCGGCCTGCCGCGCGAGGGTGCGGGCCAGCCGGCGCTCGTAGAGGTCGTAGGCGACGTCGCGCAGCCCCACCAGACCTCCCACCGCCCGTACCCGTCGTACCGGAGCGCCGAGCGTAACCGCCACGGGTCAGGTCGGGGCGGGCGTCCCGACGGCGTCCCACTCCTGCAGCAGGCACGCAAGCCAGGTGCAGAACGCCGGGAGCTCGAGCCCGACGCGGACGCCCGACCCGGACGCGCCCCAGGCCTGGAGCACCACCGCCACCCGTGACCGCCAGCCGTGCCCGTCCTCCCAGTGGCGGGCCTGCTCGACGAGCGCCCGCAGCTCACCGGTGGCGGTCTCGTCGTCGGGGTCGCGGGTGCGCAGGCAGAACAGCTCGACGTCGTGCGGGAGGTGCGGCCGCAGCGCCGTCCAGGCGGCGTCGTCGTCCGTGCCACCGGCCCGCGACCACGCCCGCACCCCGCGCTCGATCGTGCCCACCGGCAGGCCGTGGTCGGACAGCCCGGCCAGCACGGCCGACAGCACTCCCCCGCAGCGCTGCCCGACCGTGCCGAAGGGCGCCCCGTCCAGGGTCAGGGCGAGCGTCATCTCGTAGGGCCGCCCGGTCCGGTCCAGGACGGGCACCGGCACGACGTCGAGCGTCCTGCCGTCCTCGCTGCGCAGCGCTGCCACAGCCCTGTCCTGTCCTGCGGGCGACGCCTCACACGCGCCAGAGCCCGGCCCCCCTGCGGGGACCGGGCTCTGCGTGGAGCGGGGGCGGATCAGCCCAGGCGCTCGACCAGCTTGGCCTGCTCGGCCGCGAGGGCCTTGGGCAGGTGGTCGCCGAACTGCGCGAAGAACTCGGGGATCAGCGCGGCCTCCTGCTTCCAGACGTCGGTGTCGACGTCGAGCAGCAGGGCGAGGTCCTCGGCGGGCAGGTCGAGGCCGTCGAGGTCGAGCTCGCCGTCGGCCGGGAGGATGCCGATCGGCGTCTGCTTGCCCACCGCGCGGCCGTCGAGGCGGTCGACGATCCACTTCAGGACGCGGCTGTTCTCCCCGAACCCGGGCCACAGCCACTTGCCCTGGTCGTTCTTGCGGAACCAGTTGACGTAGTAGATGCGCGGCAGCTTGTCGGCCGTGCTCTGCTCGCCGATCTCCAGCCAGTGGCCGGCGTAGTCACCCATGTTGTAGCCGCAGAACGGCAGCATGGCGAAGGGGTCGCGGCGCAGCTGGCCGATGGCGCCGGCCGCGGCAGCGGTGGTCTCCGAGGAGACCGTGCTGCCCAGGAACGTGCCGTGGGTCCAGTCGAAGGACTCGGTGATCAGCGGCACCGCGGTGGCGCGGCGGCCACCGAACAGGATCGCGCTGATCGGCACGCCGTCCGGGTCGGCCCACTCGGGAGCCATGGTCGGGCACTGCGCGGCCGGGGTGGTGAACCGGGCGTTGGGGTGCGCGGCCGGGGTGCCGGTCTCCGGCGTCCAGGCGTTGCCCTTCCAGTCGGTGAGGTTCGCGGGCGCCTGCTCGGTCAGCCCCTCCCACCAGACGTCGCCGTCGGGCGTCAGCGCCACGTTGGTGAAGATCGAGTTGCCGTAGAACGTGTCGACGGCGTTGGCGTTGGTGTCGACACCGGTGCCGGGCGCGACGCCGAAGAAGCCGGCCTCGGGGTTGATCGCGTAGAGGCGACCGTCCTCGCCGAAGCGCATCCAGGCGATGTCGTCGCCGACGGTCTCGACCTTCCAGCCCGGCAGGGTCGGGGTGAGCATGGCCAGGTTGGTCTTGCCGCAGGCGCTCGGGAAGGCGGCGGTGACGAACTTGGCCTCGCCGCCGTCCGGCGGGGTGAGCTTCAGGATGAGCATGTGCTCGGCCATCCAGCCCTCGTCGCGGGCCATGACCGACGCGATGCGCAGCGCGAAGCACTTCTTGCCCAGCAGGGCGTTGCCGCCGTAGCCCGAGCCGTAGGACCAGATCTCACGGGTCTCGGGGTAGTGGACGATGTACTTGGTGTCGTTGCACGGCCAGGCGACGTCCTGCTCGCCCTCGGCCAGCGGCTTGCCGACGGTGTGGACGGCGGGGACGAAGAAGCCGTCGGTGCCGATCTGCTCGAGCGCGGCGGCACCCATGCGGGTCATGATCTTCATGCTGACCGACGACGTAGGGCGAGTCGGTGATCTCGACGCCGTACTGGCTGATCCGGCCACCGAGCGGGCCCATGCAGAACGGGACGACGTACATCGTCCGGCCCTTCATGCAGCCGTCGAACAGCGGCTCGAGGGTGGTCGCGCATCTCGGCGGGGTCCATCCAGTTGTTGGTCGGGCCGGCGTCCTTCTCCTGCGCGGAGCAGATGTAGGTGCGGTCCTCGACCCGGGCGACGTCGGTCGGGTCGGACGCGGCGTAGAAGGAGTTCGGGCGCTTGTCCTCGTTCAGCCGGGTGAAGGTGCCGGCGTCGACGAGCAGCTGCGTCAGACGCTGCCACTCCTGCTCGGACCCGTCGCACCACTCCACGCGGTCGGGCTTGGTCAGGGCGGCGATCTCGCTCACCCACGACACGAGCTTCTCGTTCTTCGTGGGTGCCTGGTCCAGGCCCGGAATCTGCGGGGCGGTGGTGGTCATGGGATCCTCTCCATCGAGGCGGGACGGCGCGCACGCGTCGTTCCGGGGATCTTTGGACGATACCCATTCAGGCGTGTCCCAGCCGTGTGACGTCGCGCACGGATCGTGGGTGGCCAGGCCGCCGGCGGGGCAGGATGGTCGGGTGCACGAGGTGGCCAGGGACAAGGTCGACGCCGCGGTGGAGGCGGCCGTCGTCAAGGCGCACCACCTCGTCGACCTCGTCAAGCCCAGGCTGCGCGGCGTGCTGCACGAGATCGCCTTCGCGATCAGCCTGGTGACCGGCACCGCCCTGGTCTGCCTGTCTCCCACCGCCGCGTCCCGCTCGGCGGCGGTGGTCTACGGCGTCTCGGTCTGCGCCCTGTTCGGCACCTCGGCCGCCCTGCACCGCGGCACGTGGTCGCCGCGGGCCGAGCGGCTCATGACCGGCTTCGACCACTCGATGATCTTCCTGTTGATCGCCGGCACCTACACGCCGTTCGCGGTCCTGCTGCTGTCCGGCGGCACCCGCACCCTGGCCCTGGTCCTGGTCTGGAGCGGAGCCGCCCTCGGCATCGGGCTGCGACTGGTCCTCGGGGCCCGCCGCTGGCTGTTCACGGGCCTCTATCTCGCGCTCGGCTGGGTGGCCCTGGCGTTCCTGCCGCAGCTGGCCCGTGCCGGAGGGGCGGTGGTCATCTCGCTGATCTTCCTCGGCGGGCTGTTCTACAGCGTCGGCGCGGTGGTCTACGCGACCCGCCGGCCGCGGCTGTCGGAGCGGTGGTTCGGCTTCCACGAGCTCTTCCACGCCCTCACCCTGGCCGCCTTCGCCGCGCACTACGTCGCCGTCTCGGTCACCACCTACCGCGCCACCTGACGTGCCGGACCTGCTGTCCGGTGGCAGCGAGCGGGCTCCGGTGTCGCTGCGCCTGCCCCGGTGGGCCGTACCGGCGCTGCTGGGCGGGCTGCTCGTCCTCGGCCTCGCGGCCGTCGCCGCACCGGGGCTGCTCGCCTCCCGGCGCGAGGCGGACCGGCCCCCCGTCGTCACGGCCCTCACCAGCGGCGGCTCCGTCGTGGGCGGGTCGGCCCGGCTCTGGTTGCTGCTGCAGGGCCCGCCGTCTGCCCGGCTGTCGGGGCTCGTGCCGACCCTGCCCGGAGCGGACGTGCGGCTGGGCGTCGTCCCCTCGGCCTTCTCCCCGCGAGGCGACGCCGTGGTGCGGCTCGACGTGACGCCCTCCTGCCCGCAGGCCCTGTCGGGTCTGCGGCGCGGCACGCTGTCGCTGCGGGTCGACGACGGTCGCTCCCGGGGGCCGCGGACGGTGGTCACCCCCGTCGACACCACCGGCCTGGTCGACAGCACGGTGCGGGCGCAGTGCGCGGGCGAGGGCGATCGGGCTCCGGCGCGCGGACCACGCGTGCGTTCGGCCCCGGGCGGCCCACCCGGCGCGCTGCGGACCGTGGTCGACCTCGGGGCGCCCGGACCGGAGGTGGTGGTCGTGGAGGGCGTCACCGCGGGCTCGGGGCTGGTGGTCGAGGTGGTCACGTCGCTGCCACTGCGGATCGCCCCCGGCGGTCGGGGGCGGCTCGTGGTCGACCTGCGCGCGGCCACCTGCGCGCCCGACCCCGGCGCGCCGCCCTTCGTCCTGGAGCGGGCGGCGGACGGGGACGTCGAGCCCTCGGTCGACCCGGGCCTGCGCGGGCGCCTGGAGGCGCTGCGACGGTCGGTCTGCTGATCCCCGGCGTCAGTCCGGGGTGTGGGCGGCGACGAACGCCCGCAGCCGGGCCCAGGCGTCGGCGCAGTCCGCGGCGTGCTCGTCGAAGGTGCGGTCGAAGAACGAGTGCGGGGCGTCGTCGTAGACGACCATGTCGACCTCCACCCCGGCGGCCCGGGCCGCGGTCGCAACCTGCTCGGTGTCGGCGAGCGGGATGTGGGCGTCGGCCCCGGCCACGAGCATCAGCAGCGGCGCCGCCATCCGGTCGGCCACCTCGAGGGCGATCGACGGGCGTCCGTAGAACCCGACCGAGCCGGCCAGGTCCGGGGTGTCGGCGGACTGGCGCCACGAGTAGGCGCCCCCGAGGCAGAACCCGACGGTGAACACCGCTCGGCAGCCGGCGTCCCGCAGCTGCTGCGCGGCGACAGCGACGTCGGCGGCCACGTTCGCCGGCTCGATCTGCTGCACGTGCGGCATGAAGGCGAAGGCCTCCGAGCGGTCGTCGTCGGGGGCGGTGCGGCCGAACCAGTCGACGGCCACGGCGTCGATCCCCACCTCGGCGAACCGCTCCGTGAGATCGCGGTAGAAGGTGTGCAGCCCGCGCACGTCCGGCAGCACGATCATCCCGGCACCGGTTGCCTGAGCCGCCCGGGCCACGTGGGTCATCACCCTGGTGCCGTCGGTGGCGGTCAGGGTGGACGCCTGCACGGAGGCCGCGGGGACGGCCCCGGAGGCGGCGGGCGGACGGCTGTCGTCGCTATGGCACATGCGTGCTGTCTACCGCGCCCCGGACGTTCCCGCAGGCGTCGGTGCTTGACCGGCGTTCTGATACTCGGTATGCATACCCGGTATCCATGAGGAGGTGACGTCGATGTCCATCAAGCACAGCCTGCTGGCCCTGCTGGGCGAGGGCCCGCGCTACGGCTACGAGCTCAAGGCCGCGTTCGAGGCCCGCACCGGTGAGGCCTGGCCCCTGAACGTCGGGCAGGTCTACACGACCCTGGCGCGCCTCGAGCGCGACGGGCACGTCGAGCGCGACAGCGAGGACGCCGAGGGTCACGTGCACTACCGCGTGACCGACGCCGGCCGCCGTGAGGTCGCCGCCTGGTGGGACAGCGAGGTCGAGCGCGAGGCCCCGCCCCGGGACGAGCTCGCGATCAAGCTCTCGCTGGCCGCGACCCTGGACGGCGTCGACACGCTCGGGGTCCTTCAGCGGCAGCGGACCGCCACCGTGCGGGCCCTGCAGTCCCACACCCGCCGACGCCGGGCCCTGCCGGCCGACAGCACGGCCGCCTCGCTGGTCCTGGACAGCCTGGTGTTCGCCGCCGAGGCCGAGGTCCGCTGGCTGGACCACTGCGAGGCCCGCCTCACCCGCCCGTCCGCGCTGTCCTCCCCGACAGCGGCACCCACCCCCTCGCCGTCCCCCTCCTCCCGCAACGGAGCCCGCGCATGACCGTCCCCGTCCTCGAGCTGCGGGCCGCGACCCGCACCCACGGCACCGGCGAGAACGCCGTCCACGCGCTGCGCGGCATCGACCTCACCGTGCTCCCCGGAGAGCTCGTCGCCGTCATGGGGCCGTCCGGCTCCGGCAAGTCCACCCTGCTGACGCTGGCCGGTGGTCTCGACACCGCGACCACCGGCGAGGTCCTCGTCGAGGGCGTGCCCCTGTCCGGTCTGGACGGCGCCGGGCTGGCCCAGCTGCGCCGCCGCTCGGTCGGCTACGTCTTCCAGGACCTCAACCTGCTGCCCGCCCTGACCGCCGCCGAGAACGTCGCCCTCCCCCTCGAGCTCGACGGCGTCCGCGCCCGCGACGCGCGCGTCCTCGCGCTGCAGGCGCTGGAGGAGGTGGGCCTGGCCAGCGAGGCCCGCCGCTTCCCCGACCAGCTCTCCGGTGGGCAGCAGCAGCGGGTGGCGATCGCCCGGGCACTCGTGGGCGACCGGCGCCTGGTGCTCGCCGACGAGCCCACCGGCGCCCTGGACTCGGTCACCGGCGAGGCCGTCCTGGAGCTGTTGCGTTCCCGGGTCGACGCCGGCGCGGGCGGGGTCCTGGTGACCCACGAGGCCCGGCACGCCGGGTGGGCCGACCGCGTGGTGTTCCTGCGCGACGGCCTCGTCGTCGACAGCACCGACAGCGGATCCCGGGCACCGCAGGCGGTGTCCCGGTGACCGGGCACCGTCCGCGCAGCGGCGGCGGCTGGCGCCCCGCCCTGCGCATCGCCCGCCGCGAGCTGCTGCGGGCCAGGGGCCGGACGGCGCTCGTCCTGCTCATGGTGCTGCTGCCGCTGACCGCCGTCGTCGGGCTCGACACCCTGCTGCGGACCGCGGACCGCAGCGTCGCCGAACGGCTGCCGGGCGAACTCGGCACCGCGCAGGCCCGGATCGTTCCGCAGTACGGGAGGGTGCAGCAGGACCCGGACGCCTCGCAGTCCTTCGGCGGTGGCGGGCCGAGCCGGGTCGTGCTGACCACGGGGGAGGTCGCCGCCGTCCTCGCGGCGGACGCCCGGGTCATCCCCGTGCGTGAGGGCAGCCGCGAGGTCCCCGTCCGCACCCGCGACGGGCGGACCGCGCGGGTGGGCCTGGTCGGCGTCGACCTGCGCGAGCCGTCCCTGCGGGGGCCCTACCTGCTGCGGAGTGGCCGGGCACCCGCCACCGACGACGAGGTCGCGGTGAGCCTGGACGTCGCGCGCTTCGGCTTCGGGATCGGTTCGCCCCTGCGCCTGCCGGGTGGCCGCAGCACGACCGTCGTGGGCACGCTGCGTCCCGACCCCGATGGGGCGACGCGGGTGGTCGCCGGTCTGCCGGAAGCGCTCGGCCTGTCCGCGGCGCCGCCCAGCCGGTTCTACGTCGCCGGCCCCCCCGTCACCTGGGCCGACGTCCTGCAGCTCAACCGGCTCGGCGCGCTGGTCCTGTCCCGGTCGGTCGTGCTCGACCCGCCGCCGGACGACCAGGTACCGCCCCTGCCCGGCGGCAGCGGCGACACGACGACGCTCGCCGTGATCGGTCTCATCGCGGTCATCGCCGTGCTCGAGGTGGTCCTGCTGGCCGGTCCGGCGTTCGCCGTCGGCGCCCGGCGACAGCGGCGCGCGCTCGCCCTCATGGCGGCGGGCGGCGCCGAGCCGCGGCACGTCCGCCGGGTCGTCCTGGCCCAGGGGATCTACGTCGGCCTGACCGCCGCAGCCCTCGCCGTGCTGCTGGGCATCGGCGGGGCCGCCCTGGCGCGGGCGCCGCTGACCCGGTACGCGGACGCGAGCTGGGGCCGCTTCGAAGTCAGCGCCCGAGACGTGTCCCTGCTGTGCCTGCTCGGCGTGGGCACTGCTGTCCTCGCCGCTCTGGCGCCGGCCGTGCTGGCGTCCCGGCAGCCGGTCGTGGCCGCCCTGCAGGGCCGGCGCACCACGTCGGGCCGCACGTGGGTCCCGACGGCGGTGGGGTCGGCCCTGCTGGTCCTCGGCGTGCTGGCCTGCTTCCGCTCGCTGCGCGCCACGATGGTGAACACCGAGTTCTGGGTCGCCGTCTCGGCCGTGCCCACCGTGCTCGGCGCAGCCGCGCTCGCCCCGGGGCTGCTCCACCTCGCCGGCCGCGGCGCCGCCCGGCTGCCGCTCCCCCTGCGCTTCGCCGTTCGCGACGCCGACCGCCAGCGCGGGCGCACCGCCCCCGCCGTCGCGGCCGTGACGGCGGTCGTGGCCGGCGTCGTCGCACTGGCCACCGCCTCCGGCAGCGACGCCGCCTCGCAGCGGACGATCGCCGCCCCGGCGTCGGTGGGTGGGGCCGTCGTGCAGGTGTACGGCGCCGATGCCGACTACGCCGCCCTGGAGGGGGCCGCCCGCCGCGCCCTGCCCGGCGCACCCGTGCAGGTGGTCCGCGGGATCGCCCGCGGTGCGGACGAACAGGTCGAGCGCGAGCTGCTGGTCTGTCGTCCCGAGGAGCCGGCCGCGCCGTCGTGCACCGGTTTCGGGGTCGGCTACGGCGGCCGCCTGGGCACCAGCGCGGTGGTCGGCGCGTCGATGCTCCCGCTCGCCGTCCCCCAGGCGAACCGCACCGACCGTGCCGACGCCGAGGCAGCCCTGCGGGCCGGCCGGGTGCTGGTCGCCGGCGCCCCCGCGGGGACGGCGGTGGAGCTGCGGCTGGTCGACCACCGCTTCGACGAGGTCACCGGGCAGGACCGCACGCAGCTCGTCGCCGCGACCACCGTGACCGCCGCCCCGCTCGTCGCCCGCGACGGGACGCCCGACGTCGCGGTCGTCCTGACCGAGGCGGCCGCCGAGGACCTCGGGGGGTCGTCCCCGGTGAGCGTGGTCGTCGGCACCGAGGTCTCCCGGGCCGAGCAGGACCGGTTGCAGACCGCGGTGGAGCGGATCGACACCGGCGCCTCGGTGTCGGTGGACCGGGCCGACACCGGCTCCGCGCAGCGCCTGGTCGTCCTGCTGCTGTTCCTCGGCGCGGGGTTCCTCGTCCTGGCCGGCAGCCTGGCGGCGACCTCGCTGGCGCTGACCGAGGCCCGGCCCGACCTCGCCACGATGGGCCAGGTGGGGGCGCGGCCGCTGACCAGGCGACTGGTCGCGGCGTCGTACGCGTACGTGCTCGCGCTGGTCGGCGCCGTCCTCGGGACGGCCGCCGGGCTCGTCCCGGGGGTCGCGGGCGCGGTGGCGCTCACCCGGGGTGGTGCCTACGCCGTGTCGACGGGCCCCCGCGGGTTCGCGAACTACACCGAGGTCGGGACGCCGCTGACCCGCGTGGACGTCCCCTGGCTGCTGCTGCTCGGCCTCGTGGTCGCGCTGCCGCTGCTCACCGCGGTCGTGGCGGCGCTCAGCACCCGGAGCCGGCTCCCGGGTCTCGGCCGGCGGGTGCGGGCGTGACGGCCGCCGCGACGGTCCGGGCCCGCCGCCGGGCGCAGCTGCGGATCCGCCTGGCCGTCCTGCTCCGGCGCAGCGAGCGCGTCAGCGCGGCGTCGACGCCCCGGGCCGGAACGGCGCGCCGTGACCCGGCACCACGAGCGTGACGAGCGAGAGCACCCGCTCGCGCTGCTGGCGCAGCACCTCGGCGTCGGGCGCGTACGGGTCCTCCTGCGGGCCGGCCTCGGTCCACCACAGGTGCGTGAGGGCGACGACGTCGTCGGGAGTGCCGACCAGGGTGGTGACGTCCTGGGGCGTGTGACCGGGGGTGGCCAGCAGGCGGATGCTCGGCGCCAGCAGCACCCCGTCGGCGCCCCGGCGCTCCCAGACGTCACCGGTGTAGACCGCCTGCACGTCGTGCACGGGGACCACCGGGAACAGCGCCACGTTCAGCGTGTGGTCGGGGTGGTGGTGGCTCAGCACGACGTCGGTGACCTGCTCGGGGGTCACCCCGCAGTCGCGGAGCGGTCCGAGCAGCGCCTCGCGGGTCGGCACCATGCCCGGGTCGACCACCACCACGCGGTCGGCGTCGCGGACCAGGCTGCAGGTGCCGGCCACGTGGGGCATCCGGGCGTACCCGGAGAACAGGACGTCGAGGCGCGCGGTACGGGCGAGGCCGTCCAGGGGGGTGCTCATGGCCCGATGCTCCCCCACGGGTCACCGGCGCGCGTGCCGGAGGTCACGTGCGCACGGCGGCCCGTGTCGCGAAGCCGGGCGCACGACCGCCCACCACGTGCCACGCTCCTGCGATGCGGACCCCGGCCGGCAGCGCGACCGAGGCCGTCCTCGGCCTGCACCGCCTGCTCGCCGAGGACACGCCGCTCGACGTCGTCCGCCAGCTCGCCGTCGTCCGGGTCGGCGAGCTGACCGGTGGCGCCGCCGCCCTGTGGCTGGACGAGGACGACGAACTGTCGATGGTCGCGTTCAGCCACGCGGACCCGGCGGTGCAGCAGGAGATGTTCGCCCTCACCGGGGGACTCGTCCACGGTCCGCACTCGTTCGTGCGGGCGGTCGGGGCCCTGGAGCAGGCCACCTCCCTGACCGGCGCCGAGGTCCTGGCCTCGCTCCCGCTGATGGAGCCCGCCTACGCCCGCTTCTTCGGCAGGCACCCCGTGAGCGCGATGCTCCTGCAGCCCCTGAGGGTGGCCGGGCAGCGGCTCGGGCTGCTCGGGATCAGCCGCGACGAAGGCACCTACGACGCCGCCGACACCGAGCTGGTCACCCACATCGGGTACGTGCTGTCGGTGGTCCTGCACTCGGTGCGCCTGCAGGAGCAGCAGCGCGCGGCGGTGCGGGCGGCGCAGGAGCTGCAGGCCGCGCAGGCCCGGCTGGCCGCCACCGACGACCTGACCTCGCTGCTCAACCGCCGGGGCTTCGCCCAGCGCTGCCCGGCCGGCACGGACCGCCTGGACACCGCCGTCGGCGTCCTGGTGCTGGACCTCGACGACTTCAAGGCGGTGAACGACGGCTTCGGCCACCCTGCCGGCGACGCACTGCTGCTCGGGGTGGCGGCGGTGCTGGAGCGGGCGCTGCCGCCGGACGCCGTGCTCGCCCGCACCGGCGGCGACGAGTTCACCGTGCTGCTCGCCGCACCGACCACGGCCGCGGTCCGGGATCTGCTGCGCAGCCTCGGCGACCTCGCCCCCGACACCCAGCACGTCCTCGGCGTGGAGGTGCCCCTGCACGTCAGCGCCGGCCTCGTGGTCGTCGGACCGGGAGAGCCCTTCGATGCGGCCCGCGCCGTGCAGCACGCCGACGCCGCCATGTACCGGGCCAAGCGGTCGGCGCGCACCGACGCCGCGGTCCGGGTGGTCGAGTACGACCGGGACCTGGACGCCCCGGCGCTCGGGCGCCTGACCGAGGCGGCCCGGTTCCGGCGGGGCCTGCGCGACGGCGAGCTGCTCCTGCACTACCAGCGGTCGGTCGCCGCCCGGCCCGGGGACCGCGCGACCGGGCACGAGCACGTCGAGGCCCTCGTCCGCTGGTCGCGCGACGGCGAGGTGCTTGCGCCCGGCGCCTTCCTGCCGCTGGTGAAGGAGATCGGGGCTCTCGCCGAGCTGACCGACGTGGTGCTCGACCTCGCCGTAGGGCAGCTGTCCGCGTGGTACGCCGCGGGCCGCTCGGTCACGGTTGCGGTGAACGTGCCGGCCCACCTGCTGCTGCGACCGGGCCTGCTCGACGGCGTGCTCGACCGGCTCCAGCGTGCGGGCCTGCCCCCGCGAGCCCTGTCCCTGGAGGTCACCGAGACCGAGCTGGTGCAGTCCACGGGACGCGACGCCGTGGTCCGCGCCCGGGAGGCCGGGCTGACCATCGCCGTCGACGACTTCGGCACCGGGTACTCCTCGCTGGCCTACCTCGTCGACATCCCGTTCGACGAGGTGAAGCTCGACCGGGTGCTGGTGATGGGGCTCGACACCGACCCGGTGCGGCGGGCGCTCGTGCGGCACTGCGTCGGTTTCTGCCACGACCTCGGGCTGGTGGTGGTCGCCGAGGGCGTCGAGCAGCAGGCCGAGCAGGACGAGCTCGTCCGGCTCGGGGTGGACCGGCTCCAGGGCTTCCACCTGCACCGGCCCTGCCCGGCGTCGGAGCTGTCCGGGCCGGCAGCCACTCCCTAGCGCGAACGCGGCCTGCGGGCCGGCGCCGCCGAACCGGCCCGGGCGGCGAGCTCGGCGCGGGTGCGCGCGGGGCCGGCGCCGGTGCGCGGCGCTCCGCCGCGAGCACCGCTCTTCGGGGCTGCCGTCGTGGACGCCCCGCCGCCGCGACCGCGGCCACCGCCGTTGCCCCGCGGGGCGCGCGGCTGCTCCGGCTCCACCGGGGCGGGCTCGACGTGCGGGGCGGCCGGGCCGGTCAGGGCCTCGATCTCGGGCGAGCCGGGGCGCACCGTGACGGTGGTCGGGCGGATGCCGGCCTGCTTGGCCAGGGTGCGGACCTCGCCGGTCTGGTCCGGCGTCGCCAGGGTCACGACGGTGCCCCCCGCGCCGGCCCGCGCGGTCCGGCCGGAGCGGTGCAGGTAGGCCTTGTGCTCGGTCGGCGGGTCGACGTGCACGACCAGGGCGACGTCGTCGACGTGGATGCCGCGGGCCGCGATGTCGGTGGCCACGAGCACCCGGGTGCTGCCCTGGGTGAAGGCCTCCAGGTTCCGTTCGCGGGCGTTCTGCGACAGGTTCCCGTGCAGCTCGACGGCCGGGATCCCGGCGGCGGTGAGCTGCTTGGCCAGCTTCTTGGCGGTGTGCTTGGTGCGCATGAACAGCAGGCTGCGGTCCATTCCGGAGGCCAGCTGCTGCACGACGGCGGCCTTGTCGGCGGAGGCCACCGAGAACACGTGGTGGGTCATCGTGGAGACCGGCGCGACGGCCGGGTCGACCGAGTGCGTGGTCGGACGGTCGAGGTAGCGCTTGACCAGCACGTCGACGCCGTTGTCGAGCGTGGCGGAGAACAGCATCCGCTGACCCACCTTGGGAGTGCGGTCGAGCAGGCGCTTGACGGCCGGCAGGAAGCCGAGGTCGGCCATGTGGTCGGCCTCGTCCAGGATGGTGACCTCGACGCCGGACAGGTCGCAGAAGCCCTGGCCGATGAGGTCCTCGAGCCGGCCCGGGCAGGCGATGAGGACGTCGACGCCGGGAGCGAGCGCCTTGACCTGCGGGTTCTGGCCGACGCCCCCGAAGACCACGGCCGTGGTGAGGCCGGTCGCCTGCGCCAGCGGCTGCACGACGGCGTGCACCTGGTTGGCCAGCTCGCGGGTCGGCACGAGAACGAGCGAACGCGCCTGCTTGGGGCGGCGGGCGCCACCGAGCAGCCGGGTGACCAGCGGCAGGCTGAACGCCAGGGTCTTGCCGGAGCCGGTGCGACCGCGGCCGAGGACGTCCTTGCCGGCGAGGGTGTCGGGCAGGGTCGCCACCTGGATGGGGAACGGCGCGGTGCGGCCGTCGCGGACCAGCACCTCGACCAGCCGGGGCGGTACGCCGAGGGCGGCCCAGGACGGCACGTCACCGGCCGGCCCGGAGGCGGCGTCGGGCGCGGCGGCCGGAGCCCGCCGGGGGGCGGCAGCGGCCGGCGCGGAAGCGGCAGGGGTCGGGCGGGCCGGGGCGGCGGCGGCCGCGGCGGCGGGCGGGCGGCAGGGGTCGGCCGGCCGGAGCGCTCGGTGCGGTCGGCGGTCGGTCGGCCACCGGACCGGTTGTTGTTCGGACGGCCCCCGGTGCGGGTGCGGTCGCCACCGGCGGGACGGCCGCCGGGAGCCCGGCCGGCCTGCTCGGCGCCGTGGTCGTCGGCGAGGCGGGTGCGGTGCGGCGCGGCGGCCGCCGGGGGGGTGGCGCGGTGCGGGGGTCGCCGGTGCGGGGGTCGCCGTAGGAACGGTGGGCGTCACCGAGGGAGCAGCGGCCATGGGTGCGGCCTCACCGGCGGCGGCCGGTCGGGTGGCACGGCGACGAGGGCGGTTCGGGGTGGTCATGGGGGAAGGGAGGTCCTCTGCTGCTGGTCGTGCCGCGCCCGTCGCCGTCGGCGAGGGGCGTGCGACCGGGCCGACGTGCGCGATGCGGGCGCGGGGCGCTCCGCTGCGGCTGCACGGGGTGATCGCAGGACAGGGTGTCGGAGCCTGCAAGCCCGGCGCCGCCCCGCTCATTCCCCTTGCGGCGCCCGCCATCATGGTCCGGTGCCCGGGCCGCTGCAGATCACCTCGCGCGTGGTCGTGCCCGAGGCGGAGCTGTCCTGGCGGTTCTCCCGCTCGTCCGGCCCCGGGGGGCAGTCGCGTCAACACCACCGACAGCCGGGCGGAGGTGTCCTTCGACGTCGCGGGCTCCCCGTCGCTGGACGAGCACCAGCGGGCCCGGGCGCTCGACCGGCTGGCCGGGCGGCTCGTCGGCGGCGTCCTGTCGGTGGTCGCGCAGGACGAGCGCAGTCAGCTGCAGAACCGCGAGCTCGCGTCCTCCCGGCTGGCGCAGCTGCTGCGGGAGGCGCTGGCGCCGCCGCCTCCGCCGCGCCGTCCGACCAAGCCCACCCGCGGCAGCAAGGAGCGCCGCCTGGCCGGCAAGAAGCTCAGGTCAGCGGTGAAGAAGGGCCGTCGGGCGACCGAGTAGCCGCCTCGTCCTGCTCGGGGAACTCCCGCGGCAGGCGCTTGAGCCGGCTGCTCATGTTGCGGATCAGCAGGCCCGTGGCCACGAACAGCAGCACGACCAGCAGCAGGGCCAGGTACCCCGCGGAGCCTCCGGCGTCGAGCGTGGTGGCCAGGGTGGTCCCGGCGGCGGTGGTCACGAGCTCACCCGCTCGCGGACGCCGGCGAACAGGTCGTCCTCGGGCAGCGCGGTGTCGACCAGCGAGCGGGCCAGCTGGAAGTCCTCGTAGGGCCAGGTCTCCTGCTGCAGCTCGATCGGGCAGGCGAACCAGCGGCCGGTCGGGTCGACCTGGGTGGCGTGCGCGATCAGCGCCGCGTCGCGCACGGGGAACCACTCGGCGCACGGCACCGAGGTGGTGAGGCGCTCGGCGTCCCCGGGCTTGTCGACCCAGTTGACCAGCCACTCGGCGTAGGGCGAGTCGACCTTCGCCGCCAGCATCGCCTGGTGCAGCTTCTCCAGCCGGCTCTTGTGGAACGTGAGGTTGTAGTAGAGCTTGCTCGGCTGCCACGGCTCGCCGGCATCCGGGAAGCGGTCCGGGTCGCCGGCCGCCTCGAACGCCGCCACCGACACCTCGTAGCAGCGGATGTGGTCGGGGTGGGGATAGCCACCGTTCTCGTCATAGGTGGTCATCACCTGGGGCCGCTGCTGCCGGATGACGCGCACGAGCGCCTCGGTCTGCTCCTCGAGGTCGCCGAGGGCGAAGCAGCCCTCGGGCAGCGGCGGCAGCGGGTCGCCCTCGGGGAGGCCGGAGTCGACGAAGCCCAGGAACACCTGCCGGACGCCAAGGATCTCGCGGGCCCGGTCCATCTCCCGGGCCCGGACCTCGGTGATGTTGTCCTGGACCTCCGGACGGTCCATGGCGGGGTTCAGCACCGAGCCCCGTGAGCCGTCGGTGAGCGTGACGACCAGGACGTCGACGCCCTCCGAGGCGTAGCGCGCCATCGTGGCCGCACCCTTGGAGCTCTCGTCGTCGGGGTGCGCATGGACGCACATCAAGCGCAGCTGCTCGGTCACGCGGTGCCTCCTGGGACGGTTCGCGGGGACGCCTGCACGGATCGCGGCGATGATGGTCCCCTCCGCCCAACACCGCCCGCGCCCGAAGGAGTCCCGTTGCCCGACACCCCGTCCCGCCGTCGCCCGTCCGGGCAGACGGTGCTGTCGGTCGTCGGGGCGCTGGTGGGGCTGGCCTTCGCCATCGGGCTCTACCGCAACCTCGGCCCCGACACCGGTGCCGCCACCCAGGAGCGCGGCTACGTCGTCGACTCCGCCGAGCAGGTCACGGTCGAGTTCGAGCTGGCCCGCTCCCCCGGCCGCGCCGCCACCTGCGTCGTCCGGGCCCGCGGCGAGAACGGCGGCGAGGTGGGACGGCGGCAGTTCGACGTCGCCGCGTCCTCGCGACGCAGCGTCGTCGTGCGCGAGCCCCTGGCCACCACGTCGAGGGCGAACACCGGCGAGGTGGTCGGCTGCCGCCTGGTGCCCGAGGGCGGCGGCGGGGCCACCCCTTCGCCGTAGCATCGGCGACGCACGTCACACCGCCAGCCACCGCCCGAGGAGAGCCACCGTGAGCACGACGCCCGGCCAGCAGACCACCTGGCTGACCCAGGAGGCCTACGACCGGCTGTCGGCCGAGCTCGAGGACGCCAAGGGGCCCAAGCGGGCCGACATCGTCGCCAAGATCGAGGCGGCCCGCGACGAGGGCGACCTCAAGGAGAACGGCGGCTACCACGCCGCCAAGGACGAGCAGGGCAAGAACGAGGCCCGCATCCGCCAGCTCACCCAGATGCTGGAGCGGGCCGTGGTGGGTGCGGCCCCGGCCGCGTCCGGGGTGGCCGGCCCGGGCATGGTGCTCGAGGTGGCCTACGGCGGCGACAAGGACGACACCGAGCGCTTCCTGCTCGGCTCGCGCGAGGACACCGCCGCCATGCCGGTCTACTCGGCGCAGTCGCCGCTGGGGCTGGCGCTGACCGGCGCAAAGGTCGGCGACACCGTCGGCTACGCCCTGCCCGAACGGCAACCAGATGAGTGTCGAGCTGCTGTCGGCGGAGCCCTACTCCGGCTGATCGGCCTGCAGCAGGCGCCCGACGTCGAGCTCGATCGGCGTGCTGAGCGCCACCACCGAGCTGGTCCGCCGCACGTCCGGGCTGTCGACCACCCGGTCGAGCACGGCCTGCAGGTCGGCGTTGTCGCGCGCTGCGACGCGCAGCAGCAGGTCGCCGTCACCGGTGGTCGTGTGCGCCTCCAGCACCTGGGGGATCGCCCGCAGGTGCGCGACGACGGCGCCGTGCCCCACTCCCTGGGTGATCTCCAGGGTGACGAACGCGGTGACGGGCAGCCCCAGCCCGGCCGCCGACAGGCGCGGCGCCCAGTCGGCAACGGCGCCCGTGCGCATCAGCCGGTCCAGCCGCGCCTGGGCGGTGCCCCGGGCGACGCCGAGCCGCCGGGCGAGGTCGACGACGCTGACCCGCTCCCCGGACACGAGCGCGCGCAGCAGTGCGGTGTCGAGCGCGTCCAGATCGAGCAAGGTGTCCACCCTTCACCGCCGAGAGCCAAGCAGACTGTACGACCTGCACCGTCAAGGACGTGACAGTTGCCCGGTGCCGCCGACGGGGCCGACACTGGATGCATGAGCACTCCTGACGCGTTCCCGGTCGAGGCCGTCGACCACCTGCACTTCGCCGTCGGCAACGCCCGGCAGGCGGCCCACTGGTACTCGACCGCCTACGGCATGCGGGTCACCGCCTATCGCGGACCGGAGACGGGGCACCGCGAGACGGCCGCCTACGTGCTCGAGTCCGGCGGCGCGCGGTTCGTCGTCGAGGGCCCGGTCGTGTCGGGCACCGCGGTCGGCGAGCACGTGGCCCGTCACGGCGACGGGGTCACCGACATCGCGCTGCGGGTCCCGGACGCCGAGCGGGCCTTCCGGACCGCCGTCGAGCGGGGCGCCCGCCCGCTGGCCGAGCCGGAGCTGCGCGAGGACGAGACCGGCAAGGTGGTCGTCGCCGCCATCGCCACCTACGGCGAGACCCGGCACACGCTGATCGAGCGCTCGGCCTACTCCGGGGCGTTCCTGCCCGGGTTCGTGGCCCGCGAGCCGCTCGTGACCCCTCCGGACAGGCGCCTGTTCCAGGCCGTCGACCATGTCGTCGGCAACGTCGAGCTCGGGCAGATGGACACCTGGGTGGAGTTCTACGAGCGCGTCATGGGGTTCGCGACCATGAAGGAGTTCGTCGGCGCCGACA
Source organism: uncultured Actinomycetota bacterium (assembly GCA_963761695.1). Lineage (GTDB taxonomy): Bacteria > Actinomycetota > Actinomycetes > Mycobacteriales > SCTD01 > RYN-122. Next base: position 228,806 of record CAVXIB010000016.1, read on the forward strand.
TCGCCACGGAGTACTCGGCGCTCATGAGCAAGGTGGTCGCCGACGGCCGCAGCAAGGTCAAGTTCCCGCTGAACGAGCCGGCCGCGGGCAAGAAGAAGAGCCAGATCGACGAGTACCTGGAGTTCTACGGCGGCCCCGGCGTCCAGCACGTCGCGCTCGCCACCAACGACATCCTGCGCACGGTCGACGAGATGCGCGCCCGGGGCGTGGAGTTCCTCGAGACGCCCGACAGCTACTACGACGACGCCCTGGTCGAGCGGGTCGGTCCCGTGCGCGCCTCGATGGAGGAGCTGCGCTCGCGCCGGATCCTGGTCGACCGCGACGAGGACGGCTACCTGCTGCAGATCTTCACCAAGCCGGTGCAGGACCGCCCCACGGTGTTCTTCGAGCTGATCGAGCGGCACGGCTCGCTGGGCTTCGGCAAGGGCAACTTCAAGGCCCTGTTCGAGGCGATCGAGCGCGAGCAGGAACGCCGGGGCAACCTGTAGCGGCTGTCCCCTCGCCGGGATGGCCAACGGCCGGGCACGCTGCCCGCTGCCGTCGGCCACGACACCCGGGGAAGCGGGTCCCCCTCACTCCGGGACGGCGTAGCCCTTCGCCCGCAGCAGCCCGAGCACGTGTGCGCTGTGCTCCGGACCGCGCGTCTCGAGCTGCACGGCGACCTCGACCTCGTCGACGTGCAGCCCTGCGCCCATGCGGGAGTGCTCGACGTCGAGCACGTTCCCGCCGCTGGCGGCCAGCACGGCGAGCAGCCCGGCCAGCGAGCCGGGGCTGTCCGGCACGGCGACCCGCAGCGACAGGAACCGTCCGGCCGCGACCAGGCCGTGCCGGATCACCTTGCCGAGCAGCAGCGGGTCGATGTTGCCCCCGGAGACGATCGCGACGACGGGTGGCCGGAACGCCGTCGGATGCTCGAGCACGGCGGCCACTGCCGCGGCGCCGGCCGGTTCCACGACCAGCTTGGCCCGCTCCAGGCACAGCAGCAGCGCACGCGACAGGGCGTCCTCGTCGACCGTCACCACGCGGTCGACCAGCGCCCGCACGTGCGCGAAGGTCGTGTCGCTCGGCGCGGCGACGGCGATCCCGTCGGCCATGGTCGCCATGCTGGCCAGCGCGACGGGGTGACCGGCCACGAGCGAGCCCGGCAGCGACGCCGCTCCGGAGGCCTGCGCCGCCACCACCTCGACGTCCGGCCGCAGCGCCTTCACCGCCGCGGCCACCCCCGACACGAGCCCGCCGCCCCCGGTGCAGACGACGACCGTGCGCACGTCCGGGCACTGCTCGAGCACCTCGAGGCCGACGGTGCCCTGCCCGGCGATCACGTCCGGATGGTCGAAGGGGTGGATGAACACCGCACCGGTCTGCTCGGCGAACGCGCGCGCCTGTCCCATGGCCTCGGTGAGCGTCGCACCGTGCAGGCGGACCGCAGCGCCGTAGGCGGACGTCGCCGCCACCTTCGGCAGCGGGGCGGCCTCGGGCATGAACACCGTCGAGCGGACCCCCAGCAGCTGCGCCGCCAGGGCCACCCCCTGTGCGTGGTTGCCGGCACTCGCGGCGACCACGCCGCAGGCGCGCTCCCGGTCGGTCAGGCGGGCCATCCGCACGTAGGCACCGCGCAGCTTGAACGACCCGGTGCGCTGCAGGTTCTCGCACTTGAGGAAGACCGGCCCCCCGACGCCGTCGGACAGCGGCCGGGAGCCCTCCATCGGGGTCGTCCGCACCACGCCCTCGAGCAGACGTCGGGCGGCCTGCACGTCGGCGAGCGAGACGAGGTCCACGACCCTGAGTGTGTCAGCCCGGCCGGCGCACCCTCACGGCAGGAGCAGGACCGCCGCGGTGAACCCGTGCAGGTGGTTGCGCCCCCCGACCGGGCCGAGCTCGCCTCCCGCGAAGAAGCCCCCGACGCCGTGCGGCGACAGGACCTCCCGCACCACGCGGGGATCGTGGTCGGCGCCGCCGTGGCCCGGTCCGAACAGGGCCGCCCCGCGCCCGTTGCAGGTGAACAGCAGCACCCCCGACGACGGCGCCTGCGCCCCCCGGGCCCGATGCAGCAGACGCCGGAGCTCGACGTCGGCGGCGTCGGCGTCGCGGACCTGCAGCCGCACGGTCTGGCCCACCTCGACGAGGTCGCCGACGACGAGCCCCCCGGTGTCCCGGTCCGCGCCGAGGATCGCCCGCACCAGGAAGTCGGGCTCGTCGGGGTGCTCGTCCGCGGCGATGCCCAGGTGCAGCCCGGCGCTGGCCAGCGCCTGGTCATGAGGCGGGAGGTCGCGCAGCACCTGCTCCACCCGGGCCAGCGCGGGCCGGCCGGCCAGCTCCAGGAGCACGTTGCCCGCCCCACGGGTGACCGTCATGGCAGGTCCGACCGGACGACACCCCTGGCTCACGACCGCCCTGGCGCCGGTCCCCGCCAGCACCACCCCGACGGCGCCGCGGTCCACCGCCCGCCCGTCGAGCAGCAACCGGGTCGACCCGGCACCACCCGGTCCGGACGCCAGGCCGCCGACGACGGGCAGGCCACCCAGCACGTCGTGGCTGCGGGTGACGAAGCCGTCCACGGGAAAGCTGTAGGGGTCGGCCAGCAGCAGCACGACCTCGTCGCCGTCGGAGCGCTCGGGCATCCCGACCACCGCGCTGCCGGCGTCGGTCTGCAGCACCTCGAGGTGGAAGGGCCGCAGTGCCGCCCCCGGCAGGGTGGCCGCCCAGACCGACACCGCCGGACGGCCCTCCACGCCGCGGTCGCCGGCCACCACGCCGGCGGCCCCGCAGCCCAGCAGCACCCGGGCGGAGGTCAGCCCGGCCACCCGCTCCCCGACGGCGACGACCTCGTCGGGTGTCGCACCGCTGACGAAGACGGTCACCAGGTCGGGCACCTGCCCACCCAGGCCGCGCATCGCAGCCGCCGCCGCCCGCTCGGCTCCGGCCAGCAGGTCGGCGTCCACGGCCAGTCCGTCACCGCTGCGCGTCACCGGCCCATCCTGCCCGTCCGGCCCGCAGACGCGCCTCGCGGGCCCGGCACGGCGGACGTACTGTCGACCGGTGACAGCCCACCCCGCCGCACCCTCCTCTCCGAGCACGCCGGCCCCCTCGCCGACCACCCTGGGCGCCCTGCGCGCCGGCGGCCACGAGCACCGCACGGTGAAGGCCGAGGTGCGGGCGAACCTGCTGGCGCGCCTGGCCGCCGGCGCACCGACCTTCCCCGGCCTGCTCGGCTTCGACGACACCGTGCTGCCCGAGGTGGAGCGCGCCCTGATCGCCGGCCACGACCTCGTGCTGCTCGGCGAGCGCGGCCAGGGCAAGACCCGGCTGGCCCGCACCGTCGCCGGACTGCTCGACGAGTGGACGCCGCAGGTGCAGGGCTGCGAGATCCACGACCACCCCTACGCCCCGGTCTGCTCCCGCTGCACGGGCCTGCTCGCCGAGCTCGGGGACGACCTCCCGGTCTCGTGGCTGCACCGGTCCGACCGCTACGGCGAGAAGCTCGCGACGCCCGACACCTCGGTGGGCGACCTCATCGGCGATGTCGACCCCATCAAGGTGGCCGAGGGGCGCACCCTGGGTGACCCCGAGACGGTGCACTACGGGCTCGTGCCCCGCACCAACCGAGGTGTCTTCACCATCAACGAGCTCCCGGACCTGGCCGAGCGCATCCAGGTGGCGCTGCTCAACGTGCTGGAGGAGCGCGACGTGCAGGTGCGCGGCTACACGCTGCGCCTGCCGCTGGACCTGCTGCTCATCGCCAGCGCCAACCCGGAGGACTACACCAACCGCGGCCGCATCATCACGCCGCTCAAGGACCGGTTCGGCACGGAGGTGCGCACGCACTACCCGCTCGCCCTCGAGGACGAGGTGAGGGTGGTCCTGCAGGAGGCCGACCTGTCCGGCGCCGTCGTCCCGTCGCACCTGGTCGAGGTCGTCGCCCGCTACACCCGTCTGGTCCGCGACGCCCCGCAGGTCGACCAGCGCTCCGGCGTCTCGGCCCGCTTCGCCGTCGCGTGCGCCGAGACCGTGGCCGCCTCCGCCGCACGCCGGGCCGCGATCACCGGGGAGCCGGCCGCCGTCGCCCGGGTGTGCGACCTGCCCGCCGTCGTCAGCGCCTCCCGCGGCAAGGTCGAGTTCGAGGCCGCCGAGGAGGGCCGGGAGACCGAGGTGCTGGCCCACCTGCTGCGCAAGGCCACGGCCGACACCTTCCGGGCCCGCCTCGCTGGGCTCGACCTGTCGGCGCTGCAGGAACGGTTCGCCGCGGGTGAGTCCGTCGAGACCGGGGACCTCGTTCCGGCGTCGGACCTGCTCTCCGCGCTCGGCCCGGTGCCGGGTCTGGCGGCCCTGCTGCAGCGGCTCGGCGACGACCAGGAGTCACCCGGCCTCGCCGCGGCCGCCGTCGAGCTGGCCCTGGAGGGCCTCTACCTCAACCGCCGGCTGGCCAAGGAGACCGTGGGCGGCCGCGCCGTGTACGGCGGCCGGTGACCCCGCTCGACGCCGCCCTCCTGCGACGGCGGGTCCTGCTCACCGCGCTGCTGACGCTCGCGCTGTTCGTGACCATGACCTACGTGCACACCGCCCTCGGCGTCAGCGACTGGTGGCTCGCCCCCGCCGCGGTGCTGCTGTACGCGCTCGTCGTCCGGCCCCTCATGGCGCCGGTGCGGGCGGCGACCCGGCTGCGCCGCGACCTCGCCTACCAGGCCTGGCTCGACCAGCGACCGCCGCAGGACGCGCCATGACGTCGGCGTACCGCTACGGCGCCTGGGACGGCGGCCGCGACCCGCTCGAGCCGCCGTTCGACGTCGCGTCCGCTCTCGACGAGATCGGGGAGCGGGTCCTGGCCGGTGACAGTCCCCGGCAGGCGCTGCGCGACCTCCTGCGGCAGGGCACCGACGGGCTGCGCGGCCTGGACGACCTGCGCCGCAAGGTGTCCAAGGCCCAGCGCGAGGCGCGTAAGAAGGGGCGCCTGGACGGCACGCTCGAGGAGGTCCGGGCCCTGCTCGAGCAGGCCCTGGAGCAGGAGAAGGCCGCCCTGTTCCCGGACCCCTCCGACGCCGCCCGGATGGCCGAGATGGAGCTCGACACCCTCCCCCGCGACACCGCACGTGCCGTCCAGGACCTCAAGGACTACGCCTGGCGCTCCCCCGAGGCGCAGGCCACCTTCGAGCAGATCGACGACCTGCTCCGCCGCGAGGTGCTCGACAGCCAGTTCAAGGGGATGAAGCAGGCGCTGGAGAGCAGCACGCCCGAGGACCTGGCGAAGGTCAAGGACATGCTCGCCGACCTCAACCGGATGATGGACGCCGACGCCCGGGGCGAGCACACCCCTGAGCAGTTCGCCGCGTTCATGGACCGGCACGGCGAGTTCTTCCCCTCCTCCCCGCAGTCGCTGGAGGAGCTCGTCGACGAGCTGGCCCGGCGGGCGGCCGCGCAGCAGCGGCTGATGGACTCCCTCACTCCCGAGCAGCGTCAGGAGCTCGGCGAGCTCATGGCCGGAGCATGGACCTCGACCTGCAGTCGCTCATGGGGCAGCTCGGCGACAACCTGCGCGGCGCCCGCCCGGACCTGCCGTGGAACGGTGCGGAGCGGATGCGGGGCGACCAGGGTCTGGGGATGGGCGACGCCACCACGGCCCTGGAGGAGCTGGCCGACCTCGAGGACCTGGAGGCCGCGCTCGGCCAGGACTATCCGGGCGCCACCCTCGACGACGTCGACGAGGCGGCCGTCCAGCGCGCACTCGGTCGAGGTGCGGTCGACGACGTCGCCGCGCTACGACGGATCGAGCGCGAGCTGCTCGAGCAGGGCTACCTCGTCCGCGACGCGCAGGGGCGGCTGGAGCTGTCGCCCCGGGCGGTCCGCCGGCTCGGTGCCACGGCGCTGCGCAAGGTGTTCGCGGAGCTGTCGGCGAAGGGCCGCGGCGGGCACGACCTCAAGGACGCCGGGGCCGCGGGCGAGCGCACCGGCGCCTCCCGCTCCTGGGAGTTCGGCGACGAGCAGCCCCTCGACGTCGTCCGCACGGTCCGCAACGCCGTGGTGCGGTCGGGCTCGGGCTCCCCCGTGCGGCTGCAGGTGCAGGACTTCGAGGTGGTGGAGACCGAGCGCCGCACGACCGCCGCCGTCGCGCTCCTGGTCGACCTGTCGTTCTCCATGGAGATCAACGGGGTCTGGGCACAGGCCAAGCAGACGGCCCTCGCGCTGCACTCGCTCGTGACCACCCAGTACCCCCAGGACGCCATCGAGGTCATCGGGTTCTGCGACTACGCGCAGGTGCTGCGGCCCGAGCAGCTCGCCGGCCTGGACGCCCAGCGCGTCCAGGGCACCAACCTGCAGCACGCCCTGATGCTGGCCGGGCGGTTCCTGGCCAGGCACCCGGACAGCGAACCGGTCGTGCTCGTGGTGACCGACGGCGAGCCCACGGCGCACCTGTCCCGGGGCGGCCATGCGGAGTTCTGCTGGCCGCCGCTGCCCGAGACGCTGGAGCTCACCATGGCCGAGGTCGAGCGGATCACCCGGCGCGGAGCGACCATCAACGTGTTCCTGCTCGACGAGGCGCCGGGGCTGGTGGACTTCGTGCACGGGATCGCGGCCCGCAACGGCGGGCGGGTCTTCACCCCAGACCCGGGGCGGCTCGGGGAGCACGTGGTCAGCGACTACCTCCGGGCCCGGCGCGGCCGCAAGGCCTGACCCGGGGGTCGGGGGCCGGGGGTTGGGGGTTGGGCGGTCGGGCGGCGCGGTCGCGCCCCGGGGGGTCGGGCGGGCCCCGGGGGTCGCTCCGAGGGACGACTGTCGCGGTACGCCCCACCCGCAGCACCCATCCGGGGCGCAACGCGACAGTGGCGGACCCGGGGCGGTCCCGGGGCGAGCCCACCCCGCGACGGGACCCGTCTCCACAACGACTGTCGCGGTACGCCCCACCCGCAGCACCCATCCGGGGCGCAACGCGACAGTCGCGGTCCCGGGCGGTCCCGGGGCGGCCCACCCCGCGACGGGACCCGTCTCCCCGGACGACTGTCGCGGTACGCCCCACCCGCAGCACCCACCCGGGGCGCAACGCGACAGTCGCGGTCCCGGGCGGCCCGGGCGGCGCACCCCGCGACAGGACCCGTCTCCCCGAACGACTGTCGCGGTACGCCCCACCCGCAGCACCCACCCGGGGCGCAACCCGACAGTCGCGGTCCCGGGGGCGGTCCCGGGGCGGCCCACCCCGCGACAGGACCCGCTCCCCGAGCGACTGTCGGGGTACCCCCACCCGCAGCACCCACCCGGGGCGCAACGCGACAGTGGCAGCCGCACCTGGGCACCCGGACGCACCCGGGGAGCGACTGTCGCGGGCCGCACCCAGGCGACCCAGGGCCCCGGCGACCCAGCGACCCCCACGGCCGCCGGACGGACCTACCGGACGGCGTCGGCGAGGGCGGCGTCGGGCTGGCAGACCCGGCAGGCCTTGAGGGAGCGGGACCGCGCCTCGGCGGGCGACAGGTAGCCGGTCTCCTCGCGGCCGTCGACGAGGCGGCAACCGGGGACGTGATAGCTCGCGGTGCCCGCCACGACGAGTCCGGACAGGTCCTGCGGCGCCGCGCTCCCGTGCCGCCCGCCGGCCGGACCGGCCAGCTCGCCGGCGGCCAGGGCATCGACCAGCTGGTCGAGCTTGGCCTCGAGCCGGGCCCGGTCCTCGCGCGCCCCGGTGACCACCATGACGGCGGCCCCGATGACGATCAGGCCCAGACCGATCATCCCGCCGGAGAGCAGGTAGGGCAGCTGTGCGGTGACGGTCAGCTGGCTGGCGGCGCCGTTCCAGCCGACGGCGACCGCGAGCAGGCCGACCGCGGCGAGGACGACGCCGACGGGTGCACCGAACCGGCCGAACTGCGGGGGCTTGTTCACGGGTGGAGCTCCTTCGGGGAACGGGTGGCGGCGGTCACGACGACTCGCCCAGGTAGGTCTTGCGGAGCTCGCCGGACTCCTCCAGCTCGCGGCCGCGGCCGTCGAAGGTGAGGGTCCCCTTCTCCATGATCAGGGCCTGGTCGGCGTAGGGCAGGACGCCGACGTTCTGCTCGACGATGATCACCGTGGTGCCGTCGTCGTTGATCTGGGAGACCACCTGGAACACGGTCTGGGCCAGCTTGGGCGACAGTCCGAGCGACGCCTCGTCGATCATGAGCATGCGGGGCTTGCTCATGATGGCGCGGCCGATGGCGAGCATCTGCTGCTCGCCGCCGGACATGGTCCCGGCCATCTGGTCCTTGCGCTCCTCGAGCCTCGGGAAGTAGCTGAAGACCTGCTCGATCGTGTCGTTGATGCCCTTGTCCTTGCCCCGGACCCAGGCCCCGAGCTCGAGGTTCTTGAGCACCGTGAGTCCCGGCCACACGCGGCGGCCCTCGGGGGACAGGGCGATGCCGGCCTTGACGATCCCGGGGGCGTCCTTGCCGCTGATCTTCTTGCCGTCGAAGCGGACCTCGCCGCCCCAGGTGGGCAGGATGCCCGCCAGGCAGTTGACCGTGGTCGTCTTGCCGGCCCCGTTGAGGCCGAAGATGACCGCGGTCTCGCCCTCCTCCACCGAGAAGGAGATCCCCTGCAGGACGGGCAGCGCGCCGTAGCCGGTGCGCAGTCCCTCCACCTCGAGCAGGGCCATCAGGCGTCCTCGTCCTTCATCACGCGCGGGGTCCGCTTGCGGGGTGGTGCGGTCGGCGTCGGCACGGACGCCTTGCGGGGCGCCCGCTTGCGCGGCGTCGCCGCCAGCGGTGCCGCCGGGGCCGGAGCGGGGTCGTCGTGGTGCTCGATGGCCTGCTCGAGCTGAGCCTCCAGGGCCGCGTCCTCGTCGGACTCGACCGTGGCCGCGAGGGCCTCGGGCGCCTCGCCGCCGAGGTAGGCCGCGACCACCTCCGGGTGCGTCTGGATGACGCTCGGCCTGCCCTCCGCGAGCAGCCGGCCGAAGTTCAGGACGTAGACGTGGTCGCACACCCGCAGGACCAGCGGCACGTGGTGCTCGATGACGAGCATCGTCAGCCCGAACTCCCGGCGCAGCACCAGCAGCCGCTCGCCGAGCTCGTCGGACTCGTCCGGTCCCATGCCCGACGTCGGCTCGTCCAGGAGCAGGATGTCGGGATCGGTGGCCAGCGCGCAGCCGAGCTCGAGCAGCTTCAGCGTGCCGTAGGACTGCCCGCCCACCCGCTTGTCGCGGATCGACTGGAGCCCCAGCAGGTCCAGGATGGCGTCGGCCTTCTCCTCCAGCGCGCGCTCGCGCCGCGACGTGTGGGGCAGCCCGAGCAGGCCGCTGCCGGCGTCGTACCCGGCCTTGGCGTGCTGGGCGGTCTTGAGGTTGTCCAGGGCCGTCGCGCTCTTGACCATGCCGACGTTCTGGAAGGTGCGGCCGAAGCCCATCGAGGCCTTGCGGTGCGGCGGCTCGGTGGTGACGTCGCGCCCGCGGTAGCTGACGCTCCCGGTGTTCGGCGTGTAGAAGCCGGTGATGCAGTTGAAGGCCGTCGTCTTGCCGGCGCCGTTGGGGCCGATCAGCCCGACGATCTCGAACTCGTTGACCTCGAGGTTGACGCTCTGGAGCGCCTGCAGGCCGCCGAAGCGGATCGACAGGTCGCGGACCTCCAGGACCGCGGTGCCCTGCGCCCCCTCGGGACGTGGTGCGTCAAGCACGGACACTGGAACCCTCCACACTGGCCGGACCGGATTCCTTGCCGCCATGCAGCAGGGCCTTGACGTCGAACGGCTTGCCCGACAACCAGTCGGTGTAGGGCTTGACCTGCTGGCCCAGCCCGCCGGGGTACTGCACGAGGGTCACCAGCAGGCCCGAGCGCACCGATGAACTGCGGCGCGAACTGCACGGCGGTGTCGCTGCGGAAGAAGAACTCCTCCACCACCTTGACCGGCGTCTCCTTGAGCACGTAGTCGAGCGCCGCGAACAGGGTGCTGCCGAGGATGACGCCGAGCCGGTTGCCGAGACCCCCGACCACCGTCATCAGCACGAAGGTCAGCGCCAGGAAGAACCCGAAGCCCGAACCGCTCACGATGCCGATGCGGTAGGCGAACAGGGCGCCGGCGACGCCGGCGAGCGCGCCCGACAGCGTGAACGCCAGGAGCTTGAACGCCGTGACGTTGACGCCGAACGCCTCGGCCACCCGCTCGTTCTCCTTCAGGGCCAGCAGGGCCCGACCGGCCTTGCTGCGCAGCAGACGGAAGTCGAGGTAGACGGCCGCGACGAGGAAGGCCAGGCAGAACAGGTAGAAGTGGCCGTCGTCGAACAGGAACTCCGGCCGGTCGGCCGGCTGCCCGGCGCCGCCGTTGGTGAACCTCGGGACCTCGAACAGGGAGCCCTCGAGGGTGAGGCCGAAGACCAGGGTGATCAGCGCGAGGTAGAGCCCGGTGATGCGCAGCGCGACCAGCCCGAGCACCAGGGCGAACAGCGCCGACACCGCGGCCGCGAGCACGAAGGTCGCGGCGAAGGGCACCCCCTGCACGGTGAGGGAGTAGGCCGCGGTGAACGCCCCGATGCCGACGAACCCCTGGTGACCCAGCGAGAGCTGCCCGGTGTAGCCGATGACGATGTTGAGCGAGAGCCCGACGATGGCGTAGATGCAGGCGTCGGCCGCGATGGCCGAGTACTGCTCGGTGCCGGGGATGTAGAACAGGATCCAGTAGGCCAGCAGGGCCAGGACCAGGACCCTGGGCAGCCACCGGACGGGCCCGAACTGCCGACCCGCCCTGACGGCGGGCTCGACCGGCGGCGCCGTCTCCGGACGGCTGGGGGCGATCGTCATCAGGTCTCCTTCCCGAGCAGACCGGCGGGCCGCACCAGCAGCACCGACAGCAGGGCGACGAACAGGACCACGCGACCGCTTCCCGGCAGGTTCTCCTTGGGGATGTTGGACTGCGCGAGCGCCTCGACGACGCCGATCACGACGCCGCCGAGGAACGCCCCCGGCAGGCTCGTGATGCCGCCGAAGACCGCGGCCGTGAAGGCCGGGATGAGCGCCAGACCGGTGAGGGAGCCGGGCGACAGGATGCCGACCGAGCCCGACAGCAGGATGCCGGCGATCGCGCCGAGCAGTCCGGCCAGCCCCCACGTGAAGGCCGACGTCCGGTTGACGCTGATGCCGACCAGGCTGGTGGCCGTCGGCTCCTGCGAGACCGCGATGATCGCCGTACCCATGCGGGTCCGGCTGAAGAACAGGGCCGACCCGACGGCCAGGGCCGCGAGCACGACGACGATCAGGCCCTGCTGCTTGGTGATCCTGATGGCGCCCTCGTTGACGAGGTCACCGGCGAACAGCGGGGGGAACGTGCCGGGCTCGGCTCCGGCGAAGAAGCCCTGCACCGAGATCAGCAGCAGCGTCACGCCCGCGGTGGCGACGACGAGGGTCACCTTGGGCGCGCTGAACAGGGGTCGCACGACCAGCCGCTCGGTGAGCAGCCCGAGCCCGACGCCGGACAGCAGCCCGAGCAGGACCGCGATCCACAGCGGGAGCTTCGGCAGGAAGCCGGTGCCGTTGTAGGCGAACAGCGTGACGAACGCGGCGCTGGTGCCGAACTCCGCCTGGGCGAAGTTGAACACGCGGTTGCTCTTGTAGAGCAGCACCAGGCCCAGGCCCAGGAGGCCGTAGACGGCCCCCTGGATGGCCCCGCTGATCGCGGGCGCGACGAGGACGACTCGAAGGCAAGGACCTGATCGGTCACTTGTCGTACTGCTTGACCGTCTTGTACTGGCGCACCGAGCAGTCGGCCTTCAGGGCGAAGGCGGACTTGCCGCCGAAGCGGCTGCCGCCCTTGTAGACCGAGCCGGGGGCGATGCCGTCGGGGATCTCGGCCTTGGCGAGCGCCGCGATGAACTTCTCGCGGGTGAGCTTGCCCTGCACGAGGTTGAACGCCTTCTCGAGCCCTGCCATCGCGCCGTAGATCTGGAACTCGATGTCGTCGGAGAAGCGTGACGCCGGGCGCGCGCTTGGCGGCGTCGTTCAGTCCGGCGGACGGGTGCAGGAAGTAGCCCTTGTACTGACCGCCGGTGCCGCCGCAGGCCAGGTTCGCGACCGTGTTGATGCCGAACGACGGGCCGACGCCCGTGTAGGTCGGGCCGGCAGCCGACGGCGCTCGACGCACTGGGCGAAGAAGGCCGGCTGGCCCAGGAAGTAGATGGTCGTGTAGGCGCCACCGCGCAGCTGGGTGGCGAGCGCGGCGCAGTCCCGCGGCGCCTTGTCGGTGAGGAAGACGTCCTTGCCGGCGTCGAAGGAGGCGTTGGCGGACTTCAGCGCCGCGACGATCGAGTCCTTGGCGTCCTTGAAGTTCGGGCCCTCGGTGATGACCACGGCCCACTTGCCGCTCGAAGAAGCTTGTTGTCCTTCGCCATCTTGATGACGAGCGGACCCTGCTGCTTGTAGGTCAGCGAGGTGGCGAAGTAGTTGGGCAGCGCCCCGAGACCTGCCTCGGTCACCCCGGCGGACAGGTAGGGCACGTTCCCGCGGCGCAGGACCTGGCTCTGGGCGCAGGCCTGGATCTGGTCGGTGCCGGCGCCGCCGACGATGAGGAAGTACTCCTTCGCGGCGGCGTTGCAGGCGCGCAGCGCGTCGGGGGCGTTGTACTTGTCGTCGATCGCGACGGCGTCGACCGAGAAGCCGTTGGCGAGCTTGTGGTTCTTCCAGTACTTCGGCGTGCCGGTGCGGAACGACTCCTGCGGAACGCCGGCGCCGGTCAGCGGCCCGTGCAGGGCGATCTTGACGACCTTGTTCTTGAAGTCGATCCCCGTGGTGGTGCCGTCATCGCCGGGTCCGGCCTCGGCGGTGGTGCCGCCGGTGCTCCGGTGCCCGCCGAGGTGCCCGTGCCCCCCGTCGGTGCCGGTGCTGCTGGTGCCGCCGCCGGACGTGCTGCCGCCGGAGGTGCCCGTGCTGCCGCCACTGCTGGAGCCGCCGCCGGACGTGCTGCCACCGGAGGTGGTGCCCGCCCGAGGTGCCGCCCCCGGCGTCCGTCCCGGTGGTGCCGCCGCCGACGACGCCGCCGCTCGTGGTCGCCGCCGCGTCGTGTCGCCCCCGAGACCGGCGTCTCGCCCGGTCACCTCGCCGCCGACTCCGGCGTCGGTGCCGCCGGTGACCCCGGAGGCGGTGCCGGACCGACGCCCTGGGAGAGCTGGTCCTTGACCTCGGGCTTGAGCCCGCAGGCGCTGGTCAGCAGGGCGCCGGACAGCAGGACGAGCGGCCAGCGTGCGGCCGGGCCGACGACGGGTGTGACATGGGTGCGCTCCGGGCTGGGTCGGGGGGCGGTGCGGGGCTCCGCCGGGGGGCGGCGGGTCGAGCGGGGGTGCGGCGGAGGTCAGGACGGGGCGAGCGCCGCGGGCGGCGGCGCCGCGGCCGGCGCCGGCGCGCCTCGAGCGCCCGGGCTAGAGCCGGGACGTCGACGTCGCGGCGTGCGGCACCTCGCCGTCGCCGAGGACCAGCGAGACGAGGGCGAGCAGGGCGCCGAGCAGGCCGAGGCCGAGCCAGAAGCGGCGGCCGGGAGTGAGCGACTCTGCTCGCTGCGGCCGCGGTGCCGTGGCGCTGCCGGCCGGCGATCTCCGGGGCGCGGCCGCGGGCGCCGCCTCGACGAGCCCGGGGTCGGGCGTCGAGCGGGCGCGCGTCCAGCGGCGCCGGCGAGCGGGGCGTCGACGCCGCCGGAGGCGTCGACGGCCGCGGGACGTCCGCGCCGGCGCCGAAGCCGCCGGCGAGGTCGGTGGTGCCCGCTGCCGCCGGCGGCGGGGGGGCGGCGGGCCGCCGTCGGCGGCCGCCGCGTCGGGGGCGAGCCGCGGCGGCCTCCGCCGGCCGGGGCGGTGACGTCGTAGCTGAGGCGTGGCCTGGTCGGCGGCTGGAAGACGACCTGGAAGGCGGTGGTGTCGGCGCCCTCGGCGACGGTGAGCGGCGAGGCCGTCGTTCTCCTCGGTCCAGAGCTTCGGCGAGCTCCGTGACGTCGAAGACGTAGGACTTCGCGTCGGGCGAGGCCTTGCCCGGGCGCGCTGAAGACGTCGCACAGGCGGGCGCGGGGCGACCGCCAGGGAGGCGCCGTCCTCGCCGCCGAAGCCGGCGTCGTCGATGGCGCAGGCCCGCACCTTCTCCGGCGCCGCCGCGGCGGAGACGTTGCCGCTGCCCTCGGCGAGCGGGACCGTGAGCGTGGCGCTGCTGACCGTGGCGCCCGGCTCGAGGGCGTCGCCGGGGAAGAGCAGGAAGGAGCACCTTCTGCTCCTCGCCGCTGCCACCCGACACCGGCGAGGTTCCCGGCCTCGACGCCGTCGACGGAGGTCCCGACGTTCGCGGGGCGTGCCCGCGGGGGTGCCGGTGTCCTGCGGTCCGACCAGCGAGAAGTAGCCGGCCGAGCTGGCGGCCTCGTCGACGACGGCAGCCTGGGCGGGGGCGACACCGATCAGCGGCACCGCGGCTCCGGCCAGCACCAGGGCGCACACGGGTCTCGTCGTCCTGCGGCTCACGGGGGTTCCTCCTGCGGTGCGGGTCAGCGGCGTCGTTGCGCGCTGGTCGTTCGGTGGGCCGGTCGGCCCGGTTCTGGCACACACTTCGTCGTCGCTTCGGGCAAGTCCTGCCCGCCACCCGGGTGAGTGTGACGCCCTAGTGTGACTGCCCGCACGCCGATCGTCCACGTCCTCTACTGATCGGTAACATCACATCGTGGTCTACAGCGGCGCGTACGCCCTGCTCCTGGTCCTGCACCTGCTGACGGTGGTCTTCCTGGTGGGCCCGGCGGCGCTGGCCGCGACCGGCAGCCCGCGCCTGGTGCGCGCCGGTCGCGGCGAGGCGCTGCGGGACGCCGCCCGGACCACGCGGGTCTACACGCTGGCCACGGTGCCACCGTGGTCCTCGGCACGGTCGCTCGTCGGCATCTCCGGCGACGGGACGCCGCAGTGGTCGATGGGCGCCCCGTGGGTGTCGGCGTCGTACGTGCTGTGGCTGGTCGCGGTCGTGCTCACGCTCGTCGTCGTCGTGCCGGCGCAGGAGGCGGCGGCGGAGGCGCTCGAGGCGGCGTGCGGACGCGGTCGTCGCAGGCGCGGCGGATCACCGTCGGCGGCCTGCGCCGCGACCTTCTGCTGGATCGCGATCGTCGTGCTGATGGTGGACAAGCCCGGCAGCTAGCCGTCCGGGGCGCGCTCAGGCCGGCGGGTCGGCCAGCGTCCAGCCGCGCACCGGGTCGCCCGCGGTCTGGGGCGTCTGCCGGCCGTGCGGTCGCTGCAGCAGCGTGATGCGCTGCGCGTAGTAGGTGGCAGTAGCGCAGGGCCTCGCCGATCGTGGTGCGGCCGTCGGCGTCGGCGTCGGCCTGGCCCTGCCGCGGTGCCGAGGTCGAACAGCAGGCCGGTCCACACCGACATGCCCCAGTCGGGGTACTCGTAGGACTTCTCGCTGCCCTTGCTGCTGGCGCTGACCAGCACGCGGTCGCTCGGCAGCCCGGGCAGGAAGCTGCCCGCCTCGCAGCCGGCGACGTCGACCCACAGGCGGCCGCGCCGCGGCCGAGCAGCCGCGCGTCACCTCGGTGTCGCGGACGAAGTCGCGGTCGACCGGCCACAGCGCCTCGGTGCCGCCGCCGAACTGCTTGACGTGCCCGGAGTAGTGGAACAGCGCGAAGGTGCCGGGCACGCTCTTGCCGGCGAGCCAGCGCATGCCCGTCGCGGACGGCGGCGCCGGTGGCCTGCTCGTCGACGACGACCCGGATGTTCTGCCGGCAGCCAGCCGGCGTCGAGCAGCGACTGCCGGATGAACGGCGACGTCCTTGCGGCTGCCGATGGTGTCCTTGCGTCGGCCGCCGGTAGTCCTGCACGCCGACGAGGAAGGCGTAGCGGTCGGCGGGAGCCGCGGTGCGGGCCGGGCCGGACGTCGGCCTGCGGCCCGGGCGGCGGGCCGAGCGGGTCGCTCGCCGGCTCGACCGCGAGCGCGGGCCGGCGGGCGACGCGCCGGTGCGCGGCCGGGCGCGGCGGCGGCCGCGGCGGGCGGCGGCGACGGCGACGGCGGACGGCGGGCGGCGCCGGCCGCCTGCCACGACGGGCACGACGTCCTCGGCCGCCGCCGGACGCGGCTCGTGCACCGCGCCGGCCGCCACGAGCCCGCCGAGCGAGCACGACGGCGGCCGCCCAGGCGACGGCCTCGACGGGTCAGGCGGCGGCGGGTCACCCGCAGAAGGGTCGGCACCGGCGCGGCCGCGGGTCAAGCCGGACGCGGCGGATCACGAGCGCGGTCCAGCGCCTGCGGTCGAGGTCGGCCAGCAGGTCCGTCGCCGACTCGATGCCCACCGACAGCCGCACCAGGTCGGACGGCACCTCGAGCTGCGACCCGGCGACCGAGGCGTGGGTCATCCGGCCCGGGTGCTCGATCAGCGACTCGACGCCGCCGAGCGACTCGCCGAGGGTGAAGACCTGCGTGGCCTTGCAGACGTCGAGGGCGGCCTGCTCCCCGCCGGCCAGGCGGAAGCTGACCATGCCGCCGAACTGCGCACATCTGCTTGGCGGCGACCTCGTGCCCGGGGTGGCTCCGGCAGGCCCGGGTAGAGCACGGAGGCGACGGCCGGGTGACCGAGCAGCAGGTCGACCACCCTGCGCGGCGTTCTCGCTGTGCCGGTCCATCCGGACGCCGAGGGTCTTCGCGCCGCGCAGGACCAGCCAGGAGTCGAACGCTCCGGCCACGCCGCCCAGCGCGTTCTGGTGGTAGGCCAGCTCCTCCCCCAGCGCGGCGTCGGCCGCGACGAGGGCGCCGCCGACGACGTCGCTGTGCCCGCCGAGGTACTTGGTCGTCGAGTGCACGACGACGTCGGCGCCGAGGGCCAGCGGCTGCTGCAGGTAGGGGCTGGCGAAGGTGTTGTCGACGACCAGCCGCGCGCCCGCCGGCGTGGGCGACCTCGGCGAGCCCGGCGATGTCGGACACCGACAGCAGCGGGTTGGTCGGGGTCTCGCACCAGACCAGCGACGGTCTCGGGGCGCATCGCCGCGCGCACCGCGCCGAGGTCGCCGAGCGGCACCGGGGTGTGCTCGACCCCCCAGCGCTCGCAGCACCTGGGCGAACAGCCGGTAGGTGCCGCCGTAGGCGTCGTCCGGGATGACGACGTGCGCGCCCGGCCGGGCCACGGTCCGCAGCAGGCAGTCCTCGGCGGCCAGGCCGCTGGCGAACGCCAGACCGGTGCGGCCGCCCTCGAGGGCGGCCAGGCAGGTCTCCAGGGCCGTCCGGGTGGGGTTGCCCGAGCGGCTGTACTCGTAGCCCCTGTGCTGACCCACCTCCTGCTGCACGTAGGTGGAGGTCTGGTAGATCGGCACGACGACGGCGCCCGTGGTCGGGTCGGGGTCCTGCCCGGCGTGGATGGCCCGGGTCTCGAACCCGACGCCGTCCCGGCTCCACCGGTCGGCTCCGCCGTGCACCTCGGAGCCGAAGTCGCGGCTGCCCGCCTCGCGGACGTGGTCGGCATGCTGCTCGGTCATGGCCGCCAGGCTAGGCCGCCGTGGCCCGGAGCAGGGCGTCGAGCAGGTCTGCGGGACGGCGGGCCGCCACCGTGCGGTGGGTGCCGTCGCGCAGCATCAGCACCACGGGCGTCGCCCCCCCGGGGACGCCGTAGGCGCCGCCGAGCAGCGGAGCGGAGCTCACCCCGGGGAGCAGCCCGGGCGACACCTCGGCCGACTGGGGCCAGCGGGCCGCGGTGCCCGGGTGGACGCGGACCTGGCCCAGCAGCCAGGTGCGGTCGAGGTCGGCCACCGGGAGCCGGTCGCGCCCCACCCGGAGCACGTCCCCGGAGAGCCGGATCCGGCCGTACCGCTCCATGGAGAACAGGGTCAGCAGGGCGATGCCCCCCAGCAGCACCGACAGCAGCACGCCGAGGGCCACCCCGTCCAGGAACGACCCGACGCCGAACAGGCCGAACCCCAGCGTCGCCACCACGCAGGCCGCCAGCACGACCGGCCGGGCCTTCGGCGAGGTGGCCCGCTCCTCGTACGTCACCGCCACGTCGCTGCTCAGACGGTCAGGAAGGCCAGGACGTCCTGGCGGGTCAGCACCCCGACAGGTCGGCCGTCGGACACGACGACGGCGGCGTCGGCCTTCTCCAGGGCGGTCATCGCCGCCTGGACGGACTCCCCCGCCCCCACCATCGGCAGGGGCGCCCCCATGTGGTCGGCCAGCCGGTCGTGCAGCTGGGCCCGACCGGTGAACAGGGCGTCGAGCAGGTCGCGGTCGTGGACGGCTCCCACGATCTCGGCGGTCATCACCGGAGGCTCGGCCCGCACCACGGGCATCTGCGAGACGCCGTACTCGCGCAGGATGTCGATCGCCTCGCGGACCGTCTCGGTGGGGTGGGTGTGCACGAACTCGGGCAGCGGTCCGGACGTGCCCTTGCCGGCCAGCACGTCGCCGACCGTCTGGCCGCCCTCGGCCTGCAGGAAGCCGTAGTCGGCCATCCACTCGTCGTTGAAGATCTTGGTCAGGTAGCCCTTGCCGGAGTCGGGCAGCAGGACGACGACGACGTCGTCGGGGCCGGCCTCGGCCGCCACCTGCAGCGCCGCGACGACGGCCATGCCGCACGAGCCCCCGACCAGCAGGCCCTCCTCGCGGGCCATCCGGCGGGTCATCGCGAAGGAGTCGCGGTCGCTGATGGCGATCACCCGGTCGGGGACGCTCGCGTCGTAGGTGGTCGGCCAGAAGTCCTCGCCGACGCCCTCGACCAGGTAGGGCCGGCCGTCGCCGCCGGAGTAGACCGAGCCGACCGGGTCGGCGCCGATCACCTGGACCCGGCCGCCGCTGACCTCCTTCAGGTAGCGCCCGACGCCGCCGATCGTGCCGCCGGTGCCCATGCCCGCGACGAAGTGCGTGACCCGCCCCTCGGTCTGCGCCCAGATCTCCGGGACCGGTGGTCGCGTAGTGGGCGGCCGGGTTCGCGGGGTTGGAGTACTGGTCGGGCTTCCAGGCGCCCGGGATCTCGCGGGCCAGCCGGTCGCTCACGCTGTAGTAGCTGCGCGGGTCCTCCGGGTCGACCGCCGTCGGGCAGACCTCGACCCGGGCGCCGTAGGCACGCAGCACGTCGATCTTGTCGCGGGCCACCTTGTCGGGGCAGACGAACACGCACGAGTACCCACGGCGCTGCGCCGCGATGGCGAGCCCGACGCCGGTGTTGCCCGACGTCGGCTCGACGATCGTGCCGCCGGGCTGGAGCGCCCCGGAGGCCTCGGCCGCCTCGATCATGGCCAGGGCGATCCGGTCCTTGACCGAGCCGCCCGGGTTGAAGTACTCGACCTTGGCGATGACCTGCGCGGGGAGGCCTGCGGCCACCGTGCCGAGCCGGACCAGGGGGGTGTTGCCGACGAGTTCGATGACGCTGTCGTGGACCTGCACCGGAGGCCTTCCTCGAGGAGGCGGTCACCCTACGGCGACTAGGGTCGCCTCGGTCCTCGTCCACAGGGTACGACCCGCCGTAGCCCCGCGGCGCGGGCCGGCCGCGACAGGAAGGGATCCCGTGGCAGCGGTGCAGGTCGCCGACGGCGTCTGGCGCATCCCGACGGCCCCCGCCGACTTCATCAACTCCTACCTGCTCGCAGGGCGACGACGGCACGCTGGTCGCTCGTCGACGCCGGCACCCGCTCGGCCCCGAAGGCCCTGCTCGCCGCGCTCGCCGAGCTCGGCCGCGCGCCCGGCGACGTGACGCACCTGCTGCTGAGCCACGCGCACAACGACCACGCCGGCGGAGCCCGGGCGATCGTCGACGCGACCGGCAGCCGGGTGGCCACACACGAGCGCGAAGCCGTCTACGTCCGTGAGGGACGCATGCCCGCCACCGACCCGTCCACCCGCGGCGGCCGGCTGATGGCCCGCCTGCCCGGATCGCTGACCGGCTTCGCACGGGTCGACGTCGACCACGAGTTCACCGACGGCGAGGTCCTGCCGCTCGGCGGCGGCATCCGGGTCGTCCACACCCCCGGGCACACGCCCGGCCACTGCTCGTTCCTGCACGCCGCAGCGGCGTGCTGCATCACCGGCGACGCCGTCTTCAACGTCCGCGGCCTGCGCTACTCGTTCCGGAGCAGCTGCACCGACGTCACCCTCTCGCGGGCCTCGGCGCCCGGCTCGGCGAGCTCGACTTCGAGGTCGCCGGGTTCACCCACGGCGCGCACGTCTCGACCGGTGCCCAGGCGGCCGTCCGGGCGTTCCTGGCCGGGCGGCCCTCGTGAGCGTCCGACGCCGCGGCGTCGGGTGCGGCGGCTGCCGGGGTCGCCCGGCCGGGCCGGCGCGCGCGGTACGCCGGCCGACGGCGCGCGTGCGGCGGCGGCACGTCGGCGCGGGGGCGGCGACCGCGTCGGGCCGCGACCGGCGTCGTCTCCAGGTCGAGGCCAAGCTGGCCCGCAAGACGATCGGGCGGCCGACCGAGAGCGCGCCCGACGCCAGCGGCGCCTACGGCCGCGGGCGCAGGGCCGGCGGCCGCTGCGCCTCGTCGTGCTCGGCGACTCCGCGGCCGCCGGCCTGGGCGTCGAGCGGGCCGACCAGACCCCCGGCGCGCTGCTCGCCGGCGGGCATCGCCCGCGACCTCGGCCGGCGGGTCGAGCTGCGACTCGTGGCCAAGACCGGGAGCCCGCTCGGCGGCGCTCGACACCCAGGTGGGGCGGGCCCTGCGACGCCCGGTCGACCTCGCCTTCGTGCTGGTGGGGGCGAACGACGTCACCCACAGGGTGCCGACCGCGGACGCCGCGCGCGACCTGGCCCGCGCCGTGCGGACCCTGCGCGCGGCGGGGGCCGCGGTGGTCGTCGGCACCTGCCCGGACCTCGGCACGCGTGCAAGCCCGCTGCTGCAGCCGCTGCGCACCTACGCCCGCTACGCCAGTCGCCGGCTGGCCGCCGCGCAGACGGTCGCCGTCGTCGAGGAGGGCGGCCACGCGGTCTCCCTCGGTGACCTGCTCGGCCGCAGCTTCGCCCGTGAGCCCGCCCTGTGGAGCGCGGACCGCTTCCACCCGTCCGCGCAGGGCTACCGCCGGATGGCCGACGCCGTCCTGCCGAGCCTGCTGGAGGCCGCCGGCGTGCGCATCCCGGTCAGCGTGCCGCTCAGCGACAGCGTGCAGGACGTCGCGCTCGCGGCGAGCGTGGCCGCCCGCGAGCCCGGCCTCGCCGTCGAGACCGTGGAGGGCAGCGACGGCATCGCCGGGAACGGTCCCGGCCGACTCGCCCGCCTGACCCGGCGCCTGCCGCTCGTCGGCCGCGGAGCCCCCGCCGGCGCGAGGCCGACCTGCCCCGGACGCCGCTGCGACGCCGGCGCGACGCGCGGACGAGGCGCGCGACCCCGACGTCCCCGGCCTCTGGCGCTCTGGACACGGCGCCGTAATCTCGCCTTGACCGAACCGTGTTCTAGAACCGACCCCCAGGAGTCCTCGTGCCCGAGGCAGTGATCGTCTCGACCGCCCGCACGCCGATCGGCCGGGCCTTCAAAGGCTCCCTCGTCAGCGCCCGCCCCGACGACCTCGCCGCCTTCGCCGTGCAGGCCGCGCTCGACAAGGTCCCGGCGCTGCGGGTCAGCGACATCGACGACCTGATGATGGGCTGCGGCCAGCCGGCCGGCGAGGCCGGCTTCAACATCGGCCGCGTCGTGGCCGTCAAGCTCGGCTACGACTGCCTGCCCGGCACCACGGTGAACCGGTACTGCTCCTCCTCGCTGCAGACCACCCGCATGGCCTTCCACGCCATCATGTCCGGCGAGGGCGAGGCCTTCATCTCGGCCGGCGTCGAGGCCGTCTCCCGCTTCGGCAACGGCATGGCCGACATCGGCCGACGCGCAGAACCCCGTCTTCGCCGAGGCCGTGGCCCGCACCGCCGCGACCATCGAGTCCGGGGCCAGCGACTGGAACGACCCGCGCATGGCGGGCAACCTCCCCGACGTCTACATCGCGATGCTCCAGACGGCCGAGAACGTCGCGAACTGGAAGAACATCTCGCGCGCCGACATGGACGAGTTCGCCGCCCGCTCGCAGAACCTGGCCGAGAAGGCCATCGCGAACGGCTTCTGGGCGCGCGAGATCTCCCCGTACACGCTCGCGGACGGCACCGTCGTCGACAAGGACGACTGCCCCCGCGCCGGCGCCTCGGTCGAGGCCATGAGCGGCCTCAAGACCGTCTCCGGCCGCCCCGACGGCAAGGTCACCGCCGGCAACGCCTGCCCGCTGAACGACGGCGCCGCCGCCGTCGTCGTCATGAGCGCCGACAAGGCGAAGGCCCTCGGCCTCACGCCGCTCGCGCGCATCGTCTCGACCGCCGTCACCGGCCTGTCGCCCGAGGTCATGGGCCACGGCCCGGCCGACGCCATCAAGCTCGCCCTGAAGCGGGCCGGCAAGGGCGTCGACGACATCGACCTGTACGAGATCAACGAGGCCTTCGCGGCCCAGGTGCTCTCCTCGCAGCGCGAGGTCGGCATCGACATCGACAAGCTGAACGTCCACGGTGGCGCCATCGCCGTCGGCCACCCCTTCGGCATGACCGGTGCCCGCATCACCGGCACGCTGCTCAACGGCCTGCAGACCCTCGACAAGCAGTTCGGCGTCGAGAGCATGTGCGTCGGCGGCGGCATGGGCATGGCGATGGTCATCGAGCGCCTCAGCTAGTTCTCGGCACTCCCGGCGCGGGGGCTCCCTTCGGGGGGCTCCCGCGTCGGCGTTCCCGCCCCACTGCGGTCAGCCCGGACCGGCCGGCTCCGGCGCCCAGGAGCACGCTGCGGGAGGCAGCCGGACGGCCAGGCCCGGGGGGACGGGCTCGTCGAGCAGGTGCGTGCGGTGCAGGAGCAGGTGCGCGGTGGCCGCCCCGCGACGTCGTCGCCCGGTGCGCTGCGCACGAGGTCGTCGGCCGCGACCGCGAGCTGGTCGGCCAGCACGAGGTCGCCGTCCAGGCGGGGCAGGCGAACCGGTGCGCCCGACAGGGCCGCGAGCTCGGCCGCCAGGTGGTGCACGACGTCGGCGCGGGTGTGCCCGGGCAGGGCCTGCGCGGCGTACCGGACCGCCGTCCAGGTGCGCAGCCGGCCGACCAGCGACCCCGCCTCACGGGCCAGCAGGTCGCGGGACGAGGACACGCCCCAAGGTTAGGGTCCGCCCATGCGGACCGTCGCCGCCCTGCTGCTCGTCCCCGCGCTGACGCTCGCGGGGCCACTGCCCGCCGGGGCCGCTCCGGCCGCGCCGGCCTGCCCCGCCGCCTACGCCGCCCCCGATCCCGCGCGTCCGGTGCTGCTCGCGGACATCGCGGTCGACGGCCGTGGGACGGCGTCCGGAACCGTCCGCTACCTGTTCACCCCGGACCGCCCGACCGGTGAGGTCGTGCTCCGCCTGTGGGGCGAGGCGCCCCGGCCCCGGGCCCGCGGTGGACGGGTCACGGTCGGCCGGGTCGTCGTGGAGGGCGTGGCCCGCAACGTGCAGCGGCCCTCGCCCACGCTGCTGCGGATCCCGCTGGCCGGCCGCACGCCCGCCGGCCGGCAGATCACCGTCGACGTCGCCTTCTCGCTGCGGCTCCCCACGGGGGCGGACGACCGCCTGGGCTTTCGCAGCGGCACCTCCTGGCTCGGTAGCGGCCTGCCCCTGCTGGCCTGGGAACGCGGCCGCGGCTGGGCCACCGAACCGGCGACGGCCGGCTTCGCCGAGGCCTCGACGAGCGAGGCCATGCAGGTGCGGCGCCTCGCGGTCACCCGCCCGGCCGGCCAGCAGGTCCTGGCCACCGGGGCGAGAGTCTCCGACGACGGGCGGACGGCGGTGTTCCGCGCCCGGGCCGCCCGCGACCTGCTGATCACCAGCGGGCAGTTCCGGGTGGCGACCACGACCGCGGTCACCGGAGGCGGGAACGTCCCGGTCGAGGTCGGGGTGGCCCCGGGGCTGCCGGACGACCCCGCGGCGGTGGCCCGCGAGCTGTCGCGCGCCGTCCGGGCCCACGCCTCCCGCTTCGGTCCGTACCCGTTCGAGCGGCTCGTGGCCGCCGTCGTGCCCGACCTGCGCGGCGGCGTGGAGCAGCCCGGTGCGGTCCTGCTCGGGACCGGCCAGGGCGCCCCGACCGACCCCACCGGCAGCCACGAGGTCGCCCACCTGTGGTTCTACGGGCTCGTCGGCAACGACCAGGCGCGCGACCCGTGGCTCGACGAGTCCTTCGCCACCTACGCCGAGGCGCTCGACCGCGGCACCGGACCCGGCTACGAGCGCACCGCCATCCCGGCCGACGCCGCCCGGCGCACCGGAGCCCCGATGACCTACTGGGAGGGCCGCACGTCGTACTACCGCGGGGTCTACGTCCAGGGGGCGGCGGCGCTCCTGCGGGCGCGACGGGCCGCGGGCGCTGCGGCGTTCGACCGCGCGCTCGGCTGCCACGTCCGGCGCAACGCCCAGCGGCTCGCGACGCCGGCCGACCTCGCCCGGTCGCTGCAGCACCTGCCCGCCGCCGTGGCCGAGCTCGAACGGGCCGGAGCTCTGTAGCTCGGCTCTGCGCAGGCTCGGCGGCCGTCCGCCCGCGGACCAGGCAGACTGACTGCCGTGACGCCTGCCAGACGCCCGCGCCCGACCCGCCGCCGGCTCCGCCCGTGATCGCCGCCCTGCTCGGCGTGCTCGCCGTCCTGCTGCTCACCGCCGGGACGGCCCTGTTCGTCGCCGCCGAGTTCAGCCTGGTCGCCGTCGAACGCCCGCAGCTCGAGCAGGCCGAGCGCGACGGCGACCCCGGCGCCCGACGCGTGCTCCAGTCGGTGCGCACGCTGTCGTTCCAGCTGTCGGGGGCCCAGCTGGGCATCACCATGACCACCCTGGTGGTCGGCTTCATCGCCGAGCCGTCCTTCTCGGCCTTCGTCGGCCCGCCGCTGGAGGCCGCCGGCCTTCCCACGGGGCTGGCCGCCGCCCTGGCGCTCGGCGTCGCCCTGCTCATCGCGACCGTGCTGCAGATCCTGCTCGGCGAGCTCGTCCCCAAGAACCTGGCGATCGCCCGGCCCTTCCCTACGGCGCGCGCCGTCTCCGGACCCCTGCGGGTGTTCAGCGCCCTGCTGCGCCCCCTCATCAGCGCCTGCAACTCCAGCGCCAACGCGGTGGTGCGGCGGTTCGGCATCGAACCGCAGGAGGAGCTGCGCTCGGCCCGGTCGGCCGCCGAGCTGGGCAGCCTCGTCCGCTCCTCCGTCGAGGAGGGCACGATCGACGAGCAGACCGCCACCATGCTCACCCGGTCCCTGGCCTTCGGTGACCGCACCGCCGGCGACGTCATGACCCCGCGCATGCAGATGCTCAGCCTCGACCAGGGCGAGTCGGTGGCGCGGCTGCTCGAGCTGGCCCACGAGTCCGGGCACTCCCGCTTCCCGGTCGAGGGCAACGACGGCGTCGACGACGTCATCGGCGTCGTCCACGTCAAGAAGGCCTTCGCCGTCGCCCGCGACGAACGACGCCGCACCCGGGTCAGCCAGGTGATGGGACCGGTGGCCCGCGTGCCGGAGACCCTGCACTGCGACGAGCTGCTGCGGACGCTGCGCGAACCCGGCCTGCAGATGGCCGTCGTCATCGACGAGTACGGCGGCACCGCCGGAGTGGTCACGCTCGAGGACCTCGTCGAGGAGCTCGTCGGCGAGGTCGACGACGAGCACGACGCCCCCAGCCGGCCCGACGTGGAACGGCGGCCCGACCACTCGCTCGTGCTCTCCGGGCTGCTGCGCGACGACCAGGTGGCCGACGCCTGCGACCTCGTCCTGCCGGAGGGGCCCTACGACACGCTCGGCGGCCTGGTCATGCAGCGCCTGGGCCGGATCCCCGTGCGCGGCGACGTCGTCGAGGTCGACGGCTGGACCCTCACGGTGCTCGAGCTCGACGGACGCCGGGTCGACCGCGTCCAGCTCAGCCCGCCCACCCCGGAGCCGCAGCCGTGACCGCCCTGAACCTGCTCGTCGCCGTCCTGCTGCTGCTGGGCAACGCCTTCTTCGTCGGGGCCGAGTTCGCGGTCATCAGCGTGCGGCGCAGTCAGGTCGAGCCGCTGGCCGAGGGCAGCCGCCGGGCCCGGACCGTCCTGGAGGCCCTCAAGCAGCTGTCGCTCATGCTCGCGGCGGCGCAGCTGGGCATCACGCTGTGCTCGCTCGGGCTCGGCGCGGTGGCCGAGCCGGCCGTGGCGCACCTGTTCGAAGGAGCGCTCGAGGCCGCCCACGTGCCGGAGCAGCTCCTGCACCCGATCGCCTTCGCCGTCGCGCTGTCGATGGTCGTCTTCCTGCACATGGTGCTCGGGGAGATGGTGCCCAAGAACATCGCCATCGCCTCGCCGGAGCGGGCCGCCGTCGTGCTGGTCCCGGCCCTGTTCCGCTTCGCCACGATGACCGGTCCGGTGCTCCGCGGCCTCAACGCCACCGGGAACGCCCTGCTGCGGGCCTTCGACGTCGAGCCCAAGGACGAGCTGGCGTCGTCGTTCTCGCCGGACGAGCTGGCCGGGATCATCGCGCACAGCCGCGAGGAGGGGCTGCTCGACGAGGAGGAGCACGAGCGGCTCTCCGGCGCGCTCGAGCTCGGCTCGCAGCCCGCCACCAGCGTCATGCTGCCCCTGGACCGCCTGGTGACCGTGCCCGCGGGGGTCACCGCCGACGAGCTCGAGGAGCTGGTGGTCATCACCGGCTTCTCCCGCTTCCCGGTGCGCGCCGACTCCGAGGTCGACCCCCTGTCGCCCGCGGCCGTGGGCGGAAGCCTGCTGGGCTTCGTCCACGTCAAGGACGTGCTCGGGCTGTCCGAGCGGGAGCGCCGCGACCCCCTCGTGCAGCGCCGGCTGCGGCGGATGCCGGGCGTGCCCGCGGACCTGCCGCTGGCCGAGGTCCTCGCGCTGCTGCAGCGGCAGAAGAGCCACCTCGGCCAGGTGCTCGACGCCGCGGGCAACGCCCTGGGCGTGATCGCGCTGGAGGACGTGGTGGAGCAGTTCGTCGGCGAGGTCGAGGACGAGAACACGCCGCTCAACGCCCCGGCCCTCACCGAGCGCTGACGCCCCCGCCCCGGACAGCGCGACGGGCCGCCACCCCGGCGAGGGGAGGGCGGCCCGTGGGTCGTGCGGCGGGTCGCTAGTCGCGGCCCTGCAGGTAGCTCAGCAGGCGGAGCACCTCGAGGTAGAGCCAGACGAGCCCGACGACGAGCCCGAAGGCGATGCGCCAGGACTCGCGCTCGGGCGACACCGGCCGCGACCATGCGCTCGGCCTGGTCGAAGTCGAGGACGAAGGTCAGCGCGCCGAAGGTGATGAAGGCAACGCTGAACAGAATGGACAGCGGCAGGTTGTCGCCGCGGATGCCGAGCGCGTCACCGTCGCCGAACAGGCCGACGACGACGTTGACCAGCAGCAGCCCGAACAGGCCGAGGAAGGCCGTGGTGACGACCTTGCGGAACTTGGGCGTGTTGCGCAGGGCCCCGGAGCGGTAGGCCAGCAGGACGCCGCCGAAGACGGTGGCCGTGCCGATGACGGCCTGGGTGACGATGCCGTTGCCGAACACGCTGTTGTAGTACGTGGCTGATGCCGCCGAGGAAGACACCCTCGAGCGCCGCGTAGGCCAGGACCAGCGGCGGGCTGACCTGCTTCTTGAACATGTTGACGAGTGCGAGGACGAAGCCGGCGAGCCCGGCAAGGACCGCGACACCGAGCGGAAGGTCCGCTGCCCAGGTGACCGCGCCGGTCACGACGATGATGCCGAGCAGGATGCCGGTCTTCATGACGATGTCGTCGAAGGTCAGGCGCTGGGGGGTGTTGTAGAGCTCGCCGAGCTGGCCGGCGCTGGGGGTGGGGTAGCCCGAGCCCCGCAGGCTCTCGTGAAGCGCGGTGCTGCGCTGGAACACGGGGTTGCTGGACTGACGTGCCATCAGGTTGCTGCTCCTCTGCCCGGTCCTCGGACGGGACCTTGCCCCCAGTACAACGCACCCGGACCGGGAACGGTGCCCGGCAGCGCCGGACGTGTGCAGGTCGTGACCTTGCCGGGAGTCGGCAGTCTGCGGGGTACCCGGAGCGGGATTCGAACCCGCGATCCCTGTCGGGCAGGAGGGTTTAAGCCTCCCGTGTATACCGCTCCACCACCCGGGCCGGGCGGTCCCGATCGTAGGCGCAGGCTTTGGTCAGCCCTCCGCGAGCACCCGCGCCCGGGCCAGGACGGCGTCGAGCATGGGTTCGGTGAGCCGGCCGGTGAAGGTGTTCTGCTGGCTGACGTGGTAGCAGCCCAGCACCGTCAGGCCGCCCGGGAGCGCCACCTCGGCCCCGTGGCCGAACCGCGGCACGGGGCTCGGCACCTCGACGCCCGCGCGGCGCAGGACCGGCCACAGCGCCTGCCAGCCGAAGCCGCCCAGGACCACGACGGCGCGGGCCGTCGGCAGCAGGAAGGGCCACTCGGCCTCGAGCCACTGGCTGCAGGTGTCACGCTCGGCACGGTGGGCTTGTTGGCCGGAGGAGCGCACCGCACCGGCAGGGTGATCCGGGTGTCGATCAGCCGCAGGCCGTCGTCCGCGGAGGTCGACGTCGGCTGGTTGGCCAGCCCCGCACGGTGCAGCGCGGCGAACAGCCAGTCGCCGCTGCGGTCGCCGGTGAAGATGCGGCCCGGTGCGGTTGCCGCCGTGCGCCGCCGGCGCCAGCCCCACCACCACGATCCGCGCGTCGGCCGGACCCTGACCGGTCACCGGGCGTCCCCAGTAGGTCTGGTCGCGCGAACGAGGCCCGCTTGTCGACGGCCACCTGCTCGCGCCAGGCCACCAGGCGCGGGCAGGCGCGGCAGACCGACGACCTGGCGTCGAGCTCGTCCAGGCTGGGCGCGTCCCGGGCCAGCCGCGCGACGTCGTCGCGGTCGGCGGCCACGGGGGTGTCCGCCGTGGCGAGGTCGGTCGGGGAAGCCGCTGCCGGGCTCGATCACGGAGCGGTCGGGAGCCGCGCTGCGCTCCAGGCGAGCCCGTCGAGGATGTCGCTCTCGCTGACCACCACCTCGGCCAGGCCGAGCCGGTCGACGAGCGTCCGCAGCACCAGCGCGCCCGCACCGATGACGTCGACCCGGCCGGGGTGCATGTACGGCAGCTCGGCCCGGGCGCGCGCGGGCATCTCGAGCAGCGACGGTGCAGGCCGCCACGGTGTCCGCGGCGGGCAGCCGCGCCAGGTGGATGCGCCGCGCTGTCGTAGCGGGTCAGCCCCAGGGCGTGCGCGGCGACGGTGGTGACCGACCCGGCCAGGC
The DNA here is from genome assembly GCA_963761695.1 of uncultured Actinomycetota bacterium. GTDB lineage: Bacteria > Actinomycetota > Actinomycetes > Mycobacteriales > SCTD01 > RYN-122. Next base: position 257,928 of record CAVXIB010000016.1, read on the forward strand.
CGAGGAAGCGTGCGGGCCACTCGACCGGCACGACCTCGCGCACCTGCTCGAGCGCGGCGTCGACGTCGGCCTCGGCCGCCGTCACCTGCGCGGGCGTCGGCGGGTCGTCGTGCAGGTGCCGCTCGGTCAGCCGCACGCAGCCGACGTCGACCGACCGGGACGCCGTGACCGCCCGTGGTGCCCAGGACGACCTCGGTGGAGCCTCCGCCGATGTCGGCGACGAGGAACGGGCCCTGCTCCGGGTCAGGCCGCGGGTGGCGCCGTCGAAGGACAGGGCCGCCTCCTCCTCGCCGGTGATGACCTCGGGCGCGACGCCGAGGACGTCCTGCACCATCGGCGACGAACTCCGACCGGTTCTCGGCGTCGCGGGTGGCCGAGGTCGCCACCATGCGCACGCGGTCCGCACCGAGCTCGCGCACGAGCGCGGCGTAGTCGGTCGAGCGCCGTCCCGGTGCGGCTCAGCGCGGCCCGGCCCAGCCGTCCGGTGCGGTCGACCCCCTCGCCCAGCCGCACCACGCGCATCTCGCGGTGCAGGTCGTGCTTGCGCGTGCCCTCGACGTCGGCCACCAGCAGGCGGATCGAGTTGGTGCCGCAGTCGACGACCGCCACCCTGGTCACGGGGGACAGCTCGGTGCAGCTTCTTGCCGGGCACGGCGTCGGGGTCGTCAGGGTCGACGCACGGGCCGGACTCCCACCAGTCGGGCAGCGCCGCGAGCGCCTCGTCGCCGAACGGGTTGATGCCCGGCCCGACGGCGAGGCTGTGCGCCACGAGGACGTGCAGGCACTTGACCCGCACCGGCATGCCGCCCTGTGCCGGAACCCCCTCGAGCACCTCGTGGGCGTCGCGCCGGGCCACGTAGTCGTCGGCGGCGGCCTCGTAGCGGGCCCGCAGCTCCGGGTCGGCGTCGAGGCGCTCGGTCATCTCCCTCATCAGGCCCTCGGACTCCAGCGTGCCGATCCGCGAGGCGAGCTTGGGGCAGGTGAGGTAGTAGAGGGTGGGGAAGGGCGCGCCGTCGGGCAGCCGCGGGGCGGTCTCCACGACGTCGGGCAGGGCGCACGGGCAGCGGTGGGCCACCGAGGTCATGGCCCGCGGGGTGCGGCCCAGCTGCAGCTCGACGGCGCGGCGGTCCCGGTCCGGGGCGGTCACCGGGCTGCGTCCGCCGCCTGCAGGCTGCTCCACAGCTGCCCGTACCAGGGGGCGCCGGCCCGGGCCGCCCGCTGCCGGGCGGCGGCGTCGGGGGCGGGCGCCTCGGGGCGGAGCACCACGTACGCGGTCTCGCCGGGCATCACGAAGTGCAGCCGCTCGCGGGCGACCTGCCGGACGTAGGCCGGGTCCTCGAACTGCTTGCGCTGCGCCTCCAGCGCCGCGACCCGGTCGCGCTGCTGCGCCTGGGCCTGCCGGGCCCGGGAGATCTCGCCGCGCTGGGACAGGAACTCGCGCAGCGGGACGGCGGCCGACAGGACCAGGGCGCAGAGCACCAGGCCGAGCACCGCGGCCCGCGTGGTCAGGTCGCTGCGGGACGACGTCGACGCCGCGGGGGCCTTCGCCGCCGTCCGCCTGACGGCGGCGCGCGCCACCGAGCGGCCGGCCGGGTCCGGACGCGACCCGGCCGGACGGCGGCCGGGCGACCCGGGACGCGGCGACGGCACGGGCTAGGCCTGGAAGCGGGGGAACGCGGAGGCGCCGGCGTAGCGCGCGGCCTCGTCGAGCTCCTCCTCGATGCGCAGGAGCTGGTTGTACTTCGCGACCCGCTCGCTGCGGGCCGGCGCCCCGGCCTTGATCTGGCCGCAGTCGACCGCCACGGCGAGGTCGGCGATGGTGGTGTCCTCGGTCTCGCCGGAGCGGTGGCTCATCATGCAGGCGTAGCCGCTGCGGTGGGCCAGGGTGACGGCGTCGAGCGTCTCGGTCAGGGTGCCGATCTGGTTGACCTTGACGAGCAGCGCGTTGCCGCAGCCCCTGGCGATGCCCTCGGCCAGCCGGGTCGGGTTGGTGACGAACAGGTCGTCGCCGACGAGCTGGACCTTGGCGCCGAGCGCACCCGTGAGCGAGGCCCAGCCGTCCCAGTCGCTCTCGTCCAGCGGGTCCTCGATGGAGACCATCGGGTAGTCGGCCACCAGGGTGGCGTAGTAGGCGATGAGGTCCTCGGCGGTCTTGGTCGCTCCCTCGAAGGTGTAGCCCGCCTCGCTGTGGAACTCGCTGGCGGCGACGTCGAGGGCGACGGCCATGTCGGTGCCGGGCGTCAGGCCGACGAGGCCGATCGCCTCCAGGATGAGGTCGAGGGCGTCGCGGTTGCTCGGGAGGTTCGGCGCGAAGCCGCCCTCGTCGCCGACCGAGGTGGCCAGGCCGCGCTGCTTGAGCACGCTCTTGAGCGCCTGGTAGGTCTCGGCGCCCATACGCAGGCCCTCGGCGAACGTGCCCGCACCGATCGGCGCGACCATGAACTCCTGGATGTCGACGTTCGTGTCGGCGTGCGCGCCCCCGTTCAGGATGTTCAGCATCGGGACCGGGAGCACGTGGGCGTTCGGCCCGCCGAGGTAGCGGAACAGCGGCAGACCGGTGGAGTCGGCGGCGGCGCGCGCCACGGCCAGGCTCACCCCGAGCACGGCGTTGGCGCCGAGCCGGCTCTTGTCGGGGGTGCCGTCGAGGTCGAGCAGGGCCTGGTCGACGAGGCGCTGCTCGGTGGCCTCGAACCCGAGCAGCGCGTCGCCGATCTCGTCGAGGACGAAGTCGACGGCCTTGGTCACGCCCTTGCCGCCGTAGCGCTTGTCGTCGCCGTCCCGCAGCTCGACGGCCTCGTACTGCCCGGTGCTGGCGCCGCTCGGAACGGCGGCGCGGGCCAGCGTGCCGTCGTCGAGGGCGACCTCGACCTCGACGGTGGGGTTGCCGCGCGAGTCCAGGATCTCGCGGGCGCCGACGGCCTCGATGGTGGGCACGGGTCTCCAGACGATCGGGGGAAGGACGGGACGACCCTAACGGGGTCGGTCGTCGTCCCGGCAGTCCGCCGCGCGGCGGGGCGGGGAGTCGGCCCTAGGACCCGCCCGCGGCGAGCAGGGTGTGCAGGTGCCGGGGAGCCGGACTGCCGTGCGCGAGCACGTCGTCGAACCGGGTCCGGCCCTGCAGCAGCGGCGCCAGCTCGGCGTAGCCGACGAAGTAGGTGGACAGCTGGGCGCTGGTGAGCAGGGCCCGGCGCCACTTGCCCACCGCCTCGCCCTCCTCCTGGTGGCCGCTGCCCGTCATCAGCTCCATCGCCTCGGCCTCCTGCAGGCCGCCGGCGTGCACCCCGGCGTCGAGCAGGGCGTTGAGGGTCATCCGGAGCTGCATCTTCAGCTGCTGCAGCTGGACCGGGACGCCGCCGTGCCCCTGGTCGACCATGAGGCGCTCGGCGTGGACGGCCCAGCCCTCGATGAAGCTGCCGCTGGCGAGCACCTGCCGCACCCGCGACGGGTGCCGGCGAGCATGGGCGAGCTGCAGCACGTGGCCCGGCATGGCCTCGTGGACCGTGAGGTTGGTGACCATGGCCGCGTTGTACTCGCGGAAGAAGCCCTGCCGGCGCTCCGGCGTCCAGTCCGCCGGCGTCGGGCTGATCGCGTAGTAGGTGGTGCCGCCCTGCTCGAGCGGGCCCGGGGCGTCGCAGTAGGCCACCGCCACGCCACGCCGGAACTCCGGCATCACCTGCACCTCGCACGGGTCGTCCGGCACGGTGGCCAAGCCGGTCCGGCGGACGACCTCGGCGGTCTCCAGCAGGCTGCGCCGGGCCAGCTCCACGATCGAGGCGTCGTCGGGCGCCTGCGCCGCCACCCGGTCCAGGGCCGTCCGCACCGGGTCAGGGACGTTGCCGACGAACCCCCGGGCCACCCGCTCGAGCTCCTCGGTGACCCGTTCCAGGTTCTCCCGCGCCGCGTGCACCACCTGCTGGCTGCTCGAGCCCGGCGTCGAGCTCGAGGTGGAGCTTGGCGGCGAACACCTCGGCGCCGAGGCGGGGATCGCGGGTGGCCGGCTGAGCCTGCAGCCAGCGAGCTGAACCGCTCCAGTGCGGCCGCTGCCGCCTCCTGCGCGGGCTCGACCTCCCGCCGCAACGACGGCTCCTCGCGCAGGAGCGCCCCGACCTCGTCGCGGACCAGGGCGACGACGCCGGCCGCCTGCTGCACGGCGGTCCCGCGATGGATCGCGGGCAGGTCGACCAGGGTCTGCTCGGCCAGCAGCAGCCGGTCGGGCACGGCCGCCATCCGGGCGGCCAGGCTGCGCAGCCGATCGGCCGCGGGCAGCGTCGCCCGGGCCACCAGCGGGTGCAGCGCCTCCCCCGGGAGCCAGACGAGGGGGTTCCACGACGGCTCGTCGAGCACCTCGTGGGCGAACAGCCGCGCGTCGAGCCCGTTGCGCAGGATCTCGAGGTCGACCTGCTCCTGCACCGGCAGCGCCTGCTCGTCGAGGCTGTCGAGCTCGTCGCGGCGGCGGGCGAGCAGGCGGGCGGCGACGGCGCGACCGTCCGCCGTGAGGTCGTCGAGCAGGTCATCGTGGGTGTGGTCGCCGAGGGCGGTCGCGGTCTCGGGAGAGAGCTGCAGCAGGTCGTGGACGACGTCGTCGAACAGGCTCGGCATGGCCTCAGCAGACCAGGTCGGGGCCGATCCGGTCCACCGACGGCAGCCCGCACAGGCGCAGCACCTCGAGCACCTCCTCGCGCAGGCCCGTGAGCAGGTCCGCCACGCCGTCGGCGCCGCCCACCGCCAGCGCCCACAGCTGAGGACGCCCCAGCAGGACGGCGTCGGCCCCCAGGGCCAGCGCCGTGACCACGTCGCGCCCGCTGCGCAGGCCCCCGTCGACGAGCACCCCGGCCCGGCCCGCGACGGCGGCCGCGACCTCCGGCAGGGCCCGGGCCGTGCTGACCGCCCCGTCGAGCTGCCGGCCGCCGTGGTTGCTCACCACGACGCCGGCGGCCCCGGCCTCCACCGCGGCCCGGGCGTCGTCGGCCCGCAGGACACCCTTCACCCAGAAGGGCAGGCCGGTCTGCGCGGCTAGGGCGACCGCGTCCGCCAGGGTGACGTCGTCGGCGAGCTCGGCGCCCGGCCGGTCGGCCAGGCCGGGGGCGGCCCGCCGCGCGTCGGGCGGCAGGGTCTGCTTGCCGGCCCGCCGCCGCGCGAGCACGGGCGCGTCGCCGGTGACCACGAGCGCCGACGCCCCGAGCGCGGACGCCTGCTCGGCCACCTCGCGCGTCAGGCCCCGGTCGCGGAGCACATACAGCTGCTGCCACCAGCGGCCGACCGGCAGCCCGAGGTCGGCCAGGCCCACCGACGCCCGGGCGCTGACCACGGGCAGGGAGCCCGCCGCGACGGCGCCGGCCACCGTGGCGCGCTCGCCGTCCGGGTGGGCGAGACCGTGCAGCGCGCACGGTCCGAGCAGCACGGGGAGGGCGAGCCGAACGCCCCCCACAGTCGTGGCGGCGTCGACCGCGCTGACGTCGCGCAGCACGTGGGGCCGCAGCCGTCGCTCGCGCCAGGCCGCCGTGGCCTCACCGGCCGTCTGCGCCTCGCCCGAGGGTCCGTCGTAGTAGGCGAGCACGCCCGGGTCCAGGACGCGGGCGGCCTGCTCCTCGTGGCCACTCAGGCCCGCCGCAGCCGGGCCCCGCGCACGACCCGGCCGCTGCCGCGGGCCGTGAGGTAGAAGCCCCGCCGCCCCTCGCCCAGGAACGCCATCGCGGCGCGGACGTCGTCGTCCACCGGTGTTCCGGGCCCCCGGCCGAGCAGCCACCGGGTGAACTCCACGCAGGGCGCGGCGGCCGTCGCACCGGTGAGCTCCAGGGGCTCACCCGGTCGGCCGTCCGCCTGCACCGTGTCGAGCAGCAGCACGCCGGTGAGGTCGGCGGACGTCAGCGGTGCCGGCGTCTCCAGCAGGACGTTCTCCCCGGCGCACCCGACCACCGCATGCTCGCCGAACCGGTCCCGGACCGCGTCGGCGTGCGTGCGCGGCAGCACCGACAGCCCGTTGGTGAGCCGGACGTTGCGGCTGAGCGGGTGGTCGGCGTGGTGTGCGTCGAGCAGGCCGTCGGGCCCCCGGACGCCCCTGGGGCCGACCTCGAGCCAGGCCACCTCGACCAGCGGAGACGGGTCGTAGACCCGGGCGCCACGGGGGCCGGGCTTGAGCGGAGCGTGCTGCACCTGCAGGCGGGCGACCGTGCCGATGGGCGCGCCGGGCGGCCGGGCGTCAGCGGGCGACACAGGCCTCTCCCCCGACCAGTCCGACCACGACGGCGGCGTCGGTCGGGCCGTCGAGGAAGCCCGACAGCCCCCCGTCGCTGGCGAACTCGTTGCCGAGCGTGGACTCCGAGAACATGGCGTCGGGCAGGGCGCGTACGACGTCGGCCCTGGTGGAGCCGAGCCGCAGCCCGTTGTCGGCGACCAGGCCCGCACCGGACTCGTCCCAGCCGACGAAGCGCTCACCGTCGAACAGCACGTCGAAGCCCTGCGACGACAGGGACGTGCGGGGGCCCTGGCCGCACTCGACCGTCAGCTGCTCGGGCTCCCCGAGGGCGCTGGCCAGAGCCGGGGCGACGATCGAGGTGCCGCTGCCGAACGGGATGGCCACGGTCGAGCCGCCGGAGCGCAGCGCCAACCCGTCGCCGCGCAGGACGAGCGTCGCCCCCGAGGCGGTCGTGGGCTCCGGCTCCGGCGGCGGGGCCTGCTCCGTGGCAGCCACCCCGGGGCTGCTCGCCACCGGTGTCGACGACCCCCCGCCGCAGGCGGACAGGGCGAGCAGCAGGGCCACGGCGGTCAGGGTGCGCATGCCCCCACTCTCCCAGGCCGCCGGCCCCGCCACCCCCGGGCGCGGACCGGCGTGTCAGTCCGCCTGCAGGCGGTCCCGGGCCAGGCGCGAGACCCGGCGCAGCTCCTCCTCGGGGTCCACGCCCGCCTCCCGGCAACGGCGCACGAGCTCCCACAGCTTCCCGCCCAGACCGTCCTCGCCCAGGTCGGGCGCCGTCGGGACGGCCGCCCCGGAGCGGGCCGCCCGCTTCTGCAGCGCCGCCGCGAGCGCGAGCGCGGGCTGCCCCAGCGGGACGCCGCTGACCGCGGTACGGCCCTCGGCGGCCTTGAGCCGCTCCCAGCTGCCCTCGAGGTCCTCGGCCGAGGTGCCCGCGAACACGTGCGGATGACGCCGGACCAGCTTGGCCACGAGGTCGTCGGCGACGTCGTCCACCGACCACGACGTCTCGCTGGCGATCCGGGCGTGGAACACCACCTGTAGCAGAACGTCGCCGAGCTCCTCCCGCAGGGCGACCGGGTCGCCGTCCTCGAGCGCCTCGTAGGCCTCGTAGGCCTCCTCCAGCAGGTACTTCTTCAGACTGTCGTGGGTCTGCTCGGCGTCCCAGGGGCAGCCCCCCGGGCCGCGGAGGCGGTCCATCAGGGCGACGACGTCGAGCAGGTGGCTGCCCGGGAGGTCGTAGGAGCCGTAGACCACCTCGAGGGGGACCCGGCGCTCGCGGGCCGCGAGGTCGCCGAGGGCCCGCACCAGACCGGCGTCCGCCTCGGGGTCGGCCAGCCACACCACCTGCTCGCCCTCGACGGCCCGGCCGTGCAGCAGCTCGGCCAGCGCGACGTCGCCGGGGGCAGCCTGTCCCCCGTACCCGGTGCGCCGGTCCGCCGGCGCCTCCGGACGCTCCTGCAGGGTCACCTCGACCCCCGCGTCCTGCAGGAAGGGCAGCTGGGGATGGGACGCGGCACCGACGCCGACCGGAGCGCTGCGCAGCGCCTGCCAGGCGGGCCACGACAGCAGCCCCGGCGGAATGCGCGGGCTGACGACGACCAGCAGCACCTGGCCGGCGGTCACCTCGGTCAGGAGGTGGGGCTGGCGGGCGCCTGCTCGGCAGGGACCTGCTGCGCGGGTGCCTGATCGGTCGGCACCTGGTCGGTCGGAGCCTCGTCGGTCGGCACCTGGTCGGTCGGCGCTCCCTCCTGGGGGGCGCCCTGCTGGGGGGCGCCCTGCTGGGGGGCGCCCTGCTGGGGCCCGCCAAGCGGGTCGACCGCGGCGGAGCTGTCGCCGGCGTCGGGGCTGCTGACCGGGCTGGTCGCCTCGACCACGCTGACCGTCTCGGCGTCCCACCGGCCAAAGCGCGGGCTGACGCGCACCTGCTCCTTCGCGGCCGTGGCGCGCAGCAGCTCGGCGATGGCGGTCTCCCGCGGCTGGGCCAGCGCCTGCCGCCGCAGCTCGGGGGTGGCCTGCGCGAGCGTCGTCGTGCGTCGCTCGAGCAGGTTGTAGACGTGGAAGCCGAACTGGGTCTGCACGATGCCGTACTGACCGATCTTGGCCGAGAACAGCGCCTTCTCGAACTCCGGCACGTAGGCACCACGGCCGGCCGGGTCGAGCTCACCGCCGCGGACCTTGCTGCCCTCGTCGAGCGACTTCTCCTGCGCGATCGTGGCGAACTGCGACGGGTCGCGCCGGACGGTCGCGAGCACGGCCTGCGCCTCCGCGGCCGTCTTGAGCAGGATGTGCCGGGCCACGACCTGGTCGTACTGGGCGATGTTCTGCTGGTACAGCGCCGCGAGGTCGGCCTGCGGCACGGGGCGGTCCGCGACGAGCGCGTCGCCGAGCTTGTCGTTCAGCGTGAGGTCGTGGATGAACGGCCGCAGGTCCTGCGCGGCGATCCCGCTCTGGGCGGCCTGCTTCTCGAGCTGGTCCTGACCGCCGAGCTGGCTGGCGAACTGCGCGACCCGCGCGTCGACCTCGCCCTCCGAGACGGTGACCCCGCGCTGGTCGGCGGCCGTGTCGAGCAGCCGGCCGGTGATCATCCGCGACAGCACCTGCCGTTGGAAGGCCGCCCGGTCGGTGCCGAGCTGCTGCGCTGCCTGCTCGTCCTGCAGCCCGCGGTCGACGACGCGCTGCAGGGAGGTGCTCGTGATCCGGGCGTCGCCGACGGTGGCGGCGGCGCCGGCGCGCACCGGTGCGTCGCCGCAGGCGCTCAGCAGCAGCACGGACAGGGAGGAGACCGCGACGAGGCGGACGGTGCGCATCACGCCCCCACCCTATGAGGAGCCGGCCGCGCGCGGGGACCCCGGTTCACCGGGACGACGAGGCGACGCCCGCGGCGGCCCCGACCGAGTCGCCGAGGACGGCCTCCAGCAGGTCCCGGGCCCAGTCGAGCAGCGCCAGGTCGCGCAGCGGCTGACCCCCGACCCGGGCCGTCTTCGGCACCGGCACCAGGGCGGTTCCGACCGCCGGCTTGACCACCGTGCCGGGATAGAGCCGCTTGAGCCGCATGTCCTGGCTCTCGCGCAGCTCCAGCGGAGCGAAGCGCACACCCTGGCTGCCCTGCAGGGCCACCTCGGTCAGGCCGAACGACTTCGCGACCGCCCGGAAGCGGGCCACCGCGAGCAGGTTCTCCACCGGCGTCGGGAGCGGGCCGTACCGGTCGACGAGCTCGGCGCGCACGGCCTCGACCGCGGCGTCGTCGGTCGCGGCGGCCAGCCGGCGGTAGGCCTCCAGGCGCAGCCGCTCCCCCGGGACGTAGGCGTGCGGCAGGTGGGCGTCGACCGGGAGGTCGACCTTGCACTCGGGCACCTCGGCGACGTCCTCGCCGGGCATCGCGCCGCTCTTCTTGAAGTCGCCGACCGCCTCCCCGACCAGGCGCATGTACAGGTCGAACCCGACGCTCGCGATGTGGCCCGCCTGCTCGCCGCCGAGCAGGTTGCCGGCGCCGCGGATCTCGAGGTCCTTCATCGCCACCGCCATGCCGGCGCCGATCTCGGTGTTCTGCGCGATGGTGGCCAGGCGGTCGTGCGCGAGCTCGGTCAGCGGCCGCTCCGGCGGATAGGTGAAGTAGGCGTAGGCGCGCTCGCGGCCACGACCCACCCGGCCGCGGATCTGGTGCAGCTGGCTCAGGCCGAAGCTGTCCGCCCGCTCGACGATCAGCGTGTTGGCGTTCGGGATGTCCAGCCCGCTCTCCACGATGGTCGTGCTGACGAGCACGTCGTAGTCCTTCTCCCAGAACCCGACCATCACCTGCTCGAGCGCCTCCTCGCTCATCTGGCCGTGACCGGTGGCGATCCGGGCCTCCGGCACCAGCTCGGACAGCCGCTTCGCCGTCCGGTCGATGCTCTCGACCCGGTTGTGCAGGTAGAAGACCTGCCCCTCGCGCATCAGCTCGCGCCGGATCGCGGCGGCGACCTGCTTCTCGTCATAGGGGCCGACGAAGGTCAGCACGGGGTGGCGCTCCTCGGGCGGGGTGAGGATCGTGCTCATCTCGCGGATGCCGGTGAGGCTCATCTCGAGGGTGCGCGGGATGGGCGTGGCCGACATCGTCAGCACGTCCACGGCCGTGCGCATCTGCTTGAGGTGCTCCTTGTGCTCGACGCCGAACCGCTGCTCCTCGTCGACGATCACCAGGCCCAGGTCCTTGAACGCGACGTCCTTGCCGAGCAGCCGGTGCGTCCCGATGACGACGTCGATCGTGCCGTCCTTCATCCCGGCCATGACCTCGGTCTGCTCCTTGGCGGAGTTGAAGCGGCTGGTGGCGCGGACGGTGACCGGGAACTGCGCGAAGCGGTCGCGGAAGGTGTTGTAGTGCTGCTGCACCAGCAGCGTGGTGGGCACCAGGACCGCCACCTGCTTGCCGTCCTGCACCGCCTTGAAAGCGGCCCGCACCGCGATCTCGGTCTTGCCGTAGCCGACGTCGCCCATGATCACGCGGTCCATCGGGACGCTGCGCTCCATGTCGGCCTTGACCTCGTTGATGGCCTCGAGCTGGTCGGGGGTCTCGACGTAGGGGAAGGCGTCCTCGAGCTCGCGCTGCCAGGGGGTGTCCGGGCCGAACGCGTGGCCGGGGGCGCTGGTGCGCGCGGCGTAGAGCTGGATCAGCCCGGCGGCGATCTCGCGGACCGCCTTCTTGGCGCGCCCCTTGCGCTTGGCCCAGTCGCCGCCGCCCATCTTGTCCAGCGTCGGCGCCTCGCCGCCCACGTAACGGGTGACGAGCTCGAGCTGGTCGGTCGGCACGTACAGGCGGTCGCCCGGGTGGCCCTTCTTGCTCGGGGCGTACTCGATGACCATGTACTCGCGGGTCGCGCCCTGCACCGTGCGCTGCACCATCTCGACGTAGCGCCCGACGCCGTGCTGCTCGTGCACCACGGCGTCACCGGCCTTGAGGGCGAGCGGGTCGACGACGTTCTTGCGGCGGCTGGGCATCCGCTTGGAGGGGTCCTTCGCGCCGGTGCCGCGGGTGCCCGTCAGGTCGGACTCGGTGAGCACCAGCGTCTTCAGCAGCTCGCTGGAGAAGCCGGTGCCCAGGCAGCCCTGCGTGACCGTGACCCGGCCGGCCGCCGTCTCGCCGTCGAGCACGGCCGGCACGTCGGCGTTGCGCAGCACCTCCATGAGCCGCTCGGCGGTGCCGTGCCCCTCGGCCGACAGCACCACGCGCCAGCCGTCCTTGGCCGCCTGCCGCACGTCCTCGACCGCCCGCTCGGTCTCCCCGCGATAGGCCTGCGGCTGCCGGGCGGCCAGCACCACGGCGTCGTCCTCGAGGTCCTCGTCGGCGGTGAAGGGCGACAGCGACCACCACGGCAGGCCGAGCGACGCCGCGTGCTCGCGCACCTCGAGAAGCGTGCGGTAGGCGGCGGCGCCCAGGTCGACCGGGGCGGCCCCCCCGACGGCGGCGGTGGCCCAGGACGCCTCGAGGAACTCCTGGCTGGTGCGCACGAGGTCGTGCGCGCGGGTGCGCACCTTCTCGGGGTCGCAGACCACGACGCTGGTGTCACGGGGCAGCTCGTCGATGAGCAGCTGAAGGTCGTCGACCAGCACGGGCGCGAGCGCCTCCATGCCCTCCACGGGGGTGCCGTCGGCGATCTTGTCGCACATCTCCTGCAGCACCGGATGGGTCTGCGCGAGCGTGCGGGCCTTCTCCCGCACCGACGGCGTGAGCAGGAGCTCGCGGCACGGCGGAGCCCACAGGCCGTGCTCCACCACACCGGGCAGCGACCGCTGGTCGGCCACCTTGAAGGCGCGCACCTCCTCGACGGTGTCGCCCCAGAGCTCGACCCGCACGGGGTGCTCCTCGGTGGGCGGGAACACGTCGAGGATCCCGCCGCGCACGGCGAACTCGCCCCGCTTCTCCACGAGGTCGACCCGGGCGTAGGACAGGTCGACCAGCCGCTCGACCAACCGGTCCAGACCGCCGTCGACGTCCTGACCGTGCAGCACCTGCACCGGCTCGAGGTCTCCCAGTCCGGGCACCTGCGGCTGCAGGACGCTGCGCACCGGACACACGACCACCCGGACCGGACCGGTGGCGGGGTCGTCGTCGCGGGGGTGTGCGAGCCGCCGCAGGACCGCCAGACGACGCCCGACGGTGTCGGCCCGGGGGCTGAGCCGCTCGTGCGGGAGGGTCTCCCAGCTGGGGTAGTAGGCCACGAGGTCCGGGTCCATCAGGCAGCCGAGGGCGTCGACCAGGTCCTCGGCCTCGCGCCCGGTGGCGGTGACGGCCAGGACCGTGCGTCCCTGCCGGGCCAGGTTCGCCACGACGAACGGGCGCAGGCCGGCCGGGCCGGTGAGCTCCAGCGCGGGGGTGGTCGGGGCCTGGAGGGCACGAGCAAGCGAGGGGTCGGCGGCGACGACGTCGAGCAGTCCGGCGAGGGACACGGGAAGGCTCCAGGGAACGGCACACGGCGAGAGCCCCGGAGCGGTCGCGCCCCGGGGGAAGGCCCCAAGGATACGGCGGTCGCGTGGCACCGGCAGCGCGGAGCCGGCGGGGGAAATCCTGGCCCGACGGCTGCTCGGCACGGGACCTGCCGGCCGGTTGCGCGACGTTCTGCACCCACTGGGCAGGTCGGCCGGCCCCACGCGTCCCGGCTGGCCTGCCGGTTGCGCGACGTTCTGCACCCACTGGGCAGGTCGGCCGGTCCCACGCGTCCCGGCTGGCCTCACCAGTCCCAGGAACCCCGCGGGTGGGTGCAGTCCGTCGCGCACCGCGGCGGGAACGTCCCCCGGGAGCGGGGCACAGGGCCCGGACCCGCTGGCGAGTCCGCCCACACGAGACCTACCGGCCGGTTGCGCGACGTTCTGCACCCACTCGGCAGGTCGGGCGGCCCCACGCGTCCCGGCTGGCCTCACCAGTCCCAGCAACCCCGCGGGTGGGTGCAATCCGTCGCGCATCGCGCCGCAACCGCGGCCGCGCGAGGAGGCCGCGCGTACAAGCTCCGACCTAGGCGGCGCTGCCGTGGAAGGTGTTCTGCGCCGCCTCGAGCGTGCCGGTGAGGAGCGCCTCCACGGCGTCCGCGGTCCGGTCGACGTGGAAGGGCAGCTCCTTGCGCTCGACCGTGCCGAAGTCCTTCAGCACGTAGTCGGCCGGGTCCTGCCGTCCGGGGGGCCGGCCGATGCCGAACCGCACCCGCAGGTACTCCTTGCTGCCGAGCGAACGGGTGATGCTCTTGAGCCCGTTGTGGCCGCCGTCGCCCCCGCCCTGCTTGAGCCGCAGCACGCCGTAGTCGACGTCGAGCTCGTCGTGCACGACGACCAGGCGGTCGACCGGCACCTTGAAGAACCCCGAGACGGAGGCCACCGGCCCGCCGGACTCGTTCATGTAGCACTTGGGCTTCGCCAGGACGACCCGCTGACCGGCCAGCCGCCCCTCGACGACGTCGGCCCGGCCCTTGTGGGCCTTGAACCTGCCGCCGACCCGCTCACCGAGCAGGTCCAGGACCATGAAGCCGGCGTTGTGCCGGTTGCCCGCATAGGCGGGACCGGGGTTGCCGAGGCCGACGACGAGCCAGACGTCGTCGGCCACGGCAGGAACTCCCTGGGGAGAGGCGGTCAGGCCTCGGTCTCGGCAGCGGCCTCGCTCGGCCTCGGCGGCGGCGATGTCGGCGTCGGAGTCGGCCCCGGTGTCGGTGCTGCCCGCGCCGGTCTCGGCGTCGGACTCGGCCAGCTCGGCCTCGACCTCCTCGGCCGTCGGCGCGCCGCTGGCCTGGACGATGACCAGCTCGGGGGCGGCCATCAGCGTCATGCCGGCGGGCAGCTTCACGTCGGCGGCGGCGATCGGGCGGCCGACGGCGAGCTTGGAGATGTCGATCTCGATCGACTCCGGCAGGCTGGTGGCGTCGGCCTCGACGGACAGCGCGGTGGTCTGCAGCTCGACGATGACGTCGCCCTTGGCGTCGCCCACGAGCGTGACGGGCACCTCGACGGTGACCTTCTCACCGGTGCGGACGGCCACGAAGTCCACGTGCGACAGGAAGCCCTTGATCGGGTCGCGGACGATCGCCTTCGGCAGCGCGAGCTGCTCGCCCTCGGCGGTCTGCAGCGCGATCAGCGCGTTCGGGTCGTGCCGCAGCGCCAGCATGAGGTCGTGACCCGGCAGGGTGAAGTGACGGGGAGCGTCGCCGTGGCCGTAGAGCACCACCGGCACCTTGTTGGCCTTGCGGATACGCCGCGACGGACCCTTGCCGAACTCGGTGCGAGGCTCGGCGGTGATGCGGACTCCGGACACGGTGGGACTCTCCTCGAGCGGTGCGCAGCGACGAAGCTGCGCGCAGGGACTGCGGATGGACTGAGGGTGTTTCGGGCCGGTCGCGGCGACGGAGTGGAGGGTCGCGGCGACGGCACAGGGCGCAGCGGACGAGTCTAGCGGGTCGCCCGGGCGGGCTCGACGCGCCGGGGCGTCCGCCGTCGTCAGGGGGGCGGGGCCGGTGTCGGGGCCGGACCACGCCCCCGCTCAGGCGGCGCCGTCGAACAGGCTGGTGACCGAGCCGTCCTCGAACACCTCGCTGATGGCGCGGCCGAGCAGCGGGGCGATCGACAGCACGGTGAGGCCGTCGAAGCGCTTCTCGTCGGCGATCGGCAGCGTGTCGGTGATGACCGTCTCGCTGATCCGGCTGTCGCGGAGGCGGTCGATGGCGGGCCCGGACAGCACGGCGTGGGTCGCCGTGACGATCACGTCGGCGGCGCCGTTCTCGAACAGCAGCTCGGCGGCCTTGGTGATGGTGCCGCCGGTGTCGATCATGTCGTCGACGAGGATGCAGGTCTTGCCGGCCACCTGGCCGACCACCTCGCCGACCTTCACCTCGTTCGGCACGTTCGGGTCGCGGCGCTTGTGGATGATGGCCAGGCCGCAGCCCAGGCGGTCGGTCCAGCGCTCGGCCACGCGCACGCGGCCGGCGTCGGGGCTGACGACGACGAGGTCGCGGTCGCCCCACCGGGCCTGCACGTGGTCGGCGAGCAGGGGCAGCGCGAACAGGTGGTCGACCGGGCCGTCGAAGAAGCCCTGGATCTGCGCGGTGTGCAGGTCGACGGTCATGAGGCGGTCGGCGCCGGCGGTCTTGAACAGGTCGGCGATGAGGCGGGCGCTGATGGGCTCGCGGCCGCGGTGCTTCTTGTCCTGGCGGGCGTAGGGATAGAAGGGCATGACCACGGTGATCCGCTTGGCCGAGGCGCGCTTGAGCGCGTCGACCATGAGCAGCTGCTCCATCACCCAGGTGTTGATGGCGTTGGCGTGGCTCTGCAGCACGAAGGCGTCGCAGCCGCGCACCGACTCCTCGAAGCGCACGAAGATCTCACCGTTGGCGAACTCGTAGGCACTGGTGGGGACGGGCTGCACGCCCAGCTCGTCGGCGACGCGGGCGGCCAGCTCGGGGAACGCCCGGCCGGTGAACAGCATGAGGTTCTTGCGGCTGTCGATGGTCAGGCCGGTCACTGCTGCTCCTGGGGATCGCGAGTGGGCGTGGGGCGGGTGCGGTCGACCCAGCCCTCGATGTTGCGCTGGCGGGCCCGCCCGACGCCGAGCGCCCCTGCGGGCACGTCCTGGGTGATGACCGACCCGGCGGCGGTGTAGGCACGGTCGCCGACCTCGACCGGGGCGACGAGCATGGTGTCGCTGCCGATCCGGACGTCGTCGCCGACCGTGGTGCGGTGCTTGGCCCGGCCGTCGTAGTTGACGAACACCGTCGCGGCCCCGATGTTGCTGCGCTCACCGATGACCGCGTCGCCGACGTAGGACAGGTGGGGCACCTTGCTGCCCGCGCCGACGCGGCTGGCCTTGATCTCGACGTAGGCGCCGGCCTTGCTGTCCGGTCCGAGCACGGTGCCGGGCCGCAGGTAGGTGAACGGGCCGACGGTCGCACCGGCCCCGATGACGGCGCCGTCGGCGTGGGTGCGCACCACGCTGGCATCCGGACCGACGGTCGTGTCGGTCAGCGTGCTGTCCGGCCCGACCACGGCGCCGCGCCCGACGACGGTCGCACCGTGCAGCTGTACGTGGGGGCGCACCGTGCAGTCCGGCTCGAGCACCACGTCGGCGTCGATCCAGACCGTCTGGGGGTCGATCACCGCGACGCCGGCGAGCTGGTGGCGGCGCACGATCCGGTCGCGCAGGACGCGGGCGGCGTCGGCGAGCTGCACCCGGTCGTTGACCCCGGCCGTCTCGGCGGCGTCGGCAGCGACCTGTGCGGCGACGACCAGGCCGGCCCGGCGGTGCAGGCCGACGACGTCGGGCAGGTAGTGCTCGCCCTGGGCGTTGTCGGTGGACAACCCGCCGAGGGCCGTGCGCAGGTGGCCCGCGTCGAAGGCGTAGACGCCGGTGGCGACCTCGTCGATCTGCAGCTCGCCGGCGTCGGCGTCCTTGTGCTCGACGACCCGTGCCACGCCGTCGCCCTCGCGGACCACCCGCCCGTAGCCGGTGGGGTCGGCCAGCACGGCCGTCAGCAGCGTGGTGGCGGCGCCTGCCCGCTGGTGCTCCGCGACGAGCGCCGCGAGGGTCTCGGGGGTGAGCAGGGGCGCGTCGCCCGGGGTCACGACCACGGTCCCGGTCAGGCCGGCTATCGCCTCGAGGGCGACCCGCACCGCCGAGCCGGTGCCGTCCTGGCGCTCCTGCACGACGGCCAGGGCGTCCGGGTCGAGCGCGGACAGGTGTGCGGTGACCTGCTCCCGGGCGTGCCCGACGACGACGACGAGGTGCTCGGGGGCCAGCGCACGGGCTGTGGCCACGACGTGGCCGAGCATGCTGCGGCCGCCGAGCGCGTGGAGCACCTTGGGGGTGGCGCTGCGCATGCGGGTGCCCTCCCCGGCGGCGAGCACGACGACCGCCGCGGGGCGCGCGTCGGTCACGGGGTGCTCCTCGCGGGCGGTGGGGTGGGCGCCGGAACCGGCAGGAGGAGACTACCGGCGCGCGGACCGCCGGTGCGGAGCAGTTCCGCTGCCTGGACTCGAACCAGGATCGCATGGCACCAAAGGCCAGCAGGTTGCCGATTACCCCACAGCGGACCGGTCCGGCGGGCGGCCCGTCCCCCGAGGCTACGAGATCGGGACGCCGAGGGTGGTCCGCCGGGCGCAAGTGGTTACGGCAGCGTAGGTTACGGTCTCGTAACCCCTCGACGAGCCGTCCCGGACCCAGCGGAGCCCGACCTGTGACCACCACCCCCGTCACGCGCGCCCTCGGCGGCAACGCCGGTGACCCCGGCGCGCCCACCACGACGATCGACGTCGTCGAGGACGTCTCCCGGCCGATGCAGGCGGTTCCCAAGGGCCTGCTGCGGGCGCGGGCCGAGCAGTGGGCGCTCGCCGCCTTCATCGCCGTCCCGTTCGCCTGCGTGCTCGCCGGAGCGGTCGTCGCCTGGGGCGGCTACCTGTCCTGGCGCGACGTCGTCGTGTCCGCCGTCTTCTACGCGTTCACCGGGCACGGGATCACCGTCGGCTTCCACCGCTACTTCACGCACGGCTCGTTCAAGGCCGGCCGCGGCACCCGGATCGCCCTGGCGGTCGCCGGCTCGATGGCGGTGGAGGGACCGGTCACCCGGTGGGTGGCCGACCACCGCCGGCACCACGCCTACAGCGACAAGGACGGCGACCCGCACAGCCCGTGGCGGTACGGCGAGAGCTTCGGCGCCCTCACCAAGGGGCTGTGGCACGCGCACATCGGGTGGCTGTTCGACGTCGAGCAGACCGACCAGAACCGCTTCGCGCCCGACCTGCTCGCGGACCGCGACGTCGCCCGGGTGAACGCCCTGTTCCCGCTGTGGGTGACGCTCAGCCTGGGTCTGCCGGCGGCTGCCGGCGCGGGCCTGGCGGCGCTGACCGGCAACGACGTCGTCCTCGGCGCGGCCACGGCCTTCTTCTGGGGGAGCCTGGTGCGGATGGCCGTGCTGCACCACGCCACCTGGTCGATCAACTCGATCTGCCACACCTTCGGCGAGCGGCCCTTCACCACCCGAGACCGCAGCAGCAACGTCTGGGCACTGGCCGTGCTGTCCATGGGCGAGAACTGGCACAACCTGCACCACGCCGACCCGACGGCGGCCCGGCACGGCGTCGACCGCTTCCAGTTCGACAGCAGCGCCGAGCTGATCCGCGGGCTCGAGAAGCTCGGGCTGGCGACCGACGTGCGCTGGCCCAGCGCCGCGCGCCTGGCGGCCCGCCGGGTGACGACCTGACGGTCACCACTCCCGCCCCGCGACGGCGGATGACCGGACCCGAGCGACGCGAGCAGCTGCTCGACGTCGGGCGTTCGCTGTTCGCCGAGCGCGGCTACGACGGCACCTCCGTGGAGGAGGTCGCGGCCCGCGCCGGGGTGTCCAAGCCGGTCGTCTACGAGCACTTCGGCGGCAAGGAGGGGCTCTACGCCGTAGTCGTCGACCGCGAGGTGCGGCGGCTGCTCACCCGCTTCACGGGGGCGCTGCTCGGCCGACCGTCCGCGCGAGCTGCTCGAGCAGGCGACCCTCGCGCTGCTGACCTACGTCGAGGACTGCGCGGACGGGTTCCGCATCCTCGTCCGCGAGGCGCCGGTGGGTCAGGAGACCGCCGGGGGCTTCGGCACGATCATCAGCGACGTCGCCCAGCAGGTCGAGCACATCCTCGCCGCCACGTTCCTGGCCCGCGGCCTCACCACGACACCGGCGCCGCTGTACTCCCAGGCGCTGGTCGGCCAGGTGGCGCTCGTCGGCCAGTGGTGGCTCGACCACCGGGAGATGTCGCGCGACGAGGTCGCCTCGCACCTGGTCAACCTCGCCTGGAACGGTCTGGCGCACCTGGAGACCGACCCGCGGCTGCGCCGCTGACGGGTCCGGGGCAGGCTCCTCGACATGACGTCGCCCGCCACCTCGTCCCCGCTGACGCTCTCGGTCAACGGGGCCCCGCACGACCTCGAGCTCGATCACCGCACCACCCTGCTCGACGCCCTGCGTGAGCACCTGGGGCTCACGGGGACGAAGAAGGGCTGCGACCACGGCCAGTGCGGGGCCTGCACGGTGCTGCTCGACGGTCGCCGGGTGAACTCCTGCCTCACCCTGGCCGTGCAGGTGCGCGGTCGCGAGGTCACCACGGTGGAGGGTCTCGGCGCCCCCGACCACCTGCACCCGCTGCAGCAGGCGTTCCTCGACGCCGACGCCCTGCAGTGCGGCTACTGCACCAGCGGGCAGCTGATGAGCGCGATCGCCGTCCAGCAGGAGGCCCGCGAGGGATGGCCCAGCGTCGTCACCGACGACCTCGCCCGCACCGGCCCGGTGGCGCTCGACGACGACGAGGTCCGCGAGCGGATGTCGGGCAACCTGTGCCGCTGCGGCGCGTACCCCGGCATCACGGCCGCGGTGCAGGCGTGAGGGCCCTGCAGTACGCCGCCCCCGCCGACGTCGCGTCGGCCGTGGCCCTGCTGGCCCGCCCCGGCTCCGCCGCGATCGCGGGTGGCACCAACCTCGTCGACCTGCTCAAGCTCGGCGTCGCCACGCCCGACCTGCTGGTCGACGTCGACGCCCTCGACCTGGCCGGCGTCGAGGACACCGACGACGGCGGCCTGCGCATCGGCGCGGGCACGCGCGGCAGCGACCTGGCCGCCGACCTGCGCGTGCGCACCCGCTACCCGGTGCTCGCCCGGGCCCTGCTGTCGGCCGCGTCGGGCCAGCTGCGCAACGCCGCCAGCACCGGCGGCAACCTGCTGCAGCGCACCCGCTGCACCTACTTCACCGACCCGACCAAGGCGTGCAACAAGCGCGAGCCCGGCAGCGGCTGCCCCGCCGTCGACGGGCTGTCGCGCAACCTGGCCATCCTCGGTGCGTCCGGGCAGTGCCTGGCCACCCATCCCGGCGACATGTCGGTGGCACTCGCGGCGCTCGACGCGACGGTGCACGCCGAGACGACGGGCGGTCCACTGGCCATCCCGATGGCGCGGTTCCACCGGCTGCCCGGGGACGCCCCGCAGCACGACACCACCCTGCCGGCCGGGGCCGTCATCACGGCGGTGTCGCTGCCGCCGCCGCTGGCCGGGGCGACGTCGACCTACCGCAAGGCCCGCGACCGGGCCTCCTACGCCTTCGCCCTGGTCAGCGTGGCCGCGGTCCTGGTCGTGGACGACGGCGTCGTCCGCGACGTCCGGCTGGCCCTCGGCGGCGTCGCGCACAAGCCGTGGCGCGCCACACTGGCCGAGCAGGCGCTGGTCGGCGGCCCCGCGACGGCGGCGTCCTTCCGGGCCGCAGCCGACCTCGAGCTGGCACCGGCGAGGCCGACGCCGGAGAACGCGTTCAAGGTCCCGCTGGCCCGGCGGCTGCTGGTGGGGACCCTGCTCGAGCTGACCGGGGCCGACCAGTGACGCCCCGAACCGCTCCGGCCATCGGCACGTCGCCCACCCGCGACGACGGCCCGGACAAGGTCACCGGCCGGGCCCGGTACGCCGCGGAGCAACCGGTCGAGGCCCCGCTGCACGCCTGGCTGGTCCAGGCGCAGGTGGCCGTCGGCCGGGTGGAGGAGGTCGACCACGCGTCCGCACTCGGCGTCCCGGGGGTCACCCACGTCCTCGACGCCGGCAACGCCCCGCGGCTGCAGACCCACGACGACGGCGAGCTGCTCGTCCTGCAGAGCCCGCGGGTGTCCTACCGCGGTCAGGTCGTCGCGATGGTGCTCGCCACCTCGCTCGAGGCGGCCCGGGAGGGCGCCCGGCTGCTGCGGGTGCGCTACGCGCAGGAGGCCCACGACGTGCGGCTCACCCGCGACCACCCGAAGCTGTACGCCCCGGACGAGGTGAACGCCTCGTTCGCCACCGACGAGGGCGAGGGCGACCTCGCCGCCGCGCTGGCCGCCTCGGCGCACGCCGTCGACGTCCGCTACGCGACGCCGGCGCACTTCAACAACCCGATGGAGCCGCACGCCACCACGGCCCGGTGGGACTCCGGTGGTCGCCTCGTCGTGCACGACTCCACCCAGGGCACCACCGGGGTGAAGCAGGACCTCGCCGCCCTGTTCGGGGTGCCGGAGCAGGACGTGCACGTCCGGGCCCAGCACGTCGGCGGCGGCTTCGGCGCCAAGGGCAGCACCCGGCCCAACGCCGTCCTCGCCGCGATGGCCGCCCGGGTGAGCGGACGGCCGGTCACGGTCACGCTGACCCGCGCGCAGCAGTTCTGCCTCGTCGGCTACCGCACGCCGACGCTGCAGCGCCTGCGCCTCGGCGCCGACGCCGACGGACATCTGACCGCCATCGGGCACGACGCCGTCGAGCAGACGTCGACGGTGTTCGAGTTCGCGGAGCAGACCAGCGAGGCGACCCGCCACGTCTACCCCTCGGACGCCCGGACGACGACGCACCGGCTCGCCGCCCTCGACGTGCCGACCCCCCGCTGGATGCGCGCCCCCGGGGAGGCCCCCGGCATGGTCGGCCTGGAGTGCGCCATGGACGAGCTCGCCGTCGCGACGGGCCTGGACCCGTTGGAGCTGCGGCTGCGCAACGACACCCAGGTCGACCCGTCGACCGGCCGCCCGTTCAGCAGCCGGCACCTGACCGAGTGCCTGCGCCGCGGCGCCGAGCTGTTCGGCTGGGCCGGGCGCGACCCCCGGCCGGGAGCGCGGCGCGAGGGCCGCTGGCTGGTCGGCAGCGGCCTGGCCACGGCGACCTATCCGGTGTACTTCTCGGCCTCCTCGGCCCGGGCCCGACGCGCCGCCGACGGCTCCTTCGAGGTGGGCGTCAACGCCACCGACATCGGCACCGGTGCCCGCACGGTGCTGAGGCAGATCGCCGCCGACGCGCTCGGGGTCGACCCGTCGCGGGTCCGCCTGGAGGTGGCCGACTCCGACCTGCCCGACGCGCCCGGGGCCGGGGGGTCGTCCGGGACCTCCTCGTGGGGGTCTGCCGTCCACAAGGCCTGCTGCGCGCTGGTCTCCAGCCGGTCCGACGAGGTCGTCGTCGACACCCGCGACGACGTCGAGGCGCAGGCCGAGCTGTCCCGGCACGCCTTCGGCGCCCAGTTCGCCGAGGTCCGCGTCGACCTCGACTCCGGCGAGGTCCGGGTGCCCCGGATGGTGGGGGTGTTCGCCGTCGGGCGGGTGATCAACCCGCGCACCGCGGCGTCGCAGCTGCGCGGCGGGATGATCATGGGGCTCGGCATGGCCCTGCACGAGGGCGGGGAGCTCGACCTTCACTACGGCGACTACGCCAACAGCAACCTGGCCGAGTACCACGTGCCCTCGCACGCCGACATCGGCGACCTCACCGTCGAGACCGTCCCCGAGGACGACCGCCGGCTCAACCCGATCGGGACGAAGGGGGTGGGCGAGATCGGCATCGTCGGGTCACCGGCCGCCATCCTCAACGCGGTGTGGCATGCAACCGGGGTGCGGGTGCGGGAGCTCCCGTGCACGCCCGACCGCCTGCTGGGCGAGCTGCCCGAGCGAGAGCGCGCCGACGGCGCGTAGGGTCCGACTCCCCAGCGCCCAGGAGGTCCCGTGACCGATCCGTTCGCCAGCCCCGACCCCTTCGCGAAGCCGGCCTCCGCCCCGCCGTCCGGGTACGGCGACCCGGCCGGCTACGGCGGCCCTGCGCCCTACGGCGCCGGACCCGGCTACGGCGCGCCCGCGTTCCCCGGTTCGTCCCCGGCCGGCGGGCCGATCGGCCGGGTCCGGGGCACCGGCTTCGGCATCGCGCTGTTCGTCGTCACCTTCGGTCTCTACGGGCTGTACTGGTACTTCGCGGTGCACGACGAGCTGAAGCGGCACACCGGGGAGGGCCTGGGCGGGCCCATGGCGCTCATCATCTCGGTCGTCGTCGGTGCGGCGTCGCCGTTCCTCACCAGCCACGAGGTCGGCCAGCTGTACACCAGAAGGGGCCAGCCGACCCCGGTCACGGCCCTGACCGGGCTCTGGGTCGTGCCGGGCGCCCTGCTGCTGGTGCTGCCGATCGTGTGGTTCGTCAAGACCAACGGCGCGCTCAACGCCTACTGGCGCAGCCTCGGGGCGGTCTGACCCACCCCGAGGCCACGCTCACGGCTCAGGCGTCGACCTGCTCGTAGAGCTCCATCCACTGGTCCTCGAGCGCGGCCTTGCGCTCCTGGAGCACCCGCAGCCGCTCGTCGAGCGCCAGCACGGCCGCGTGGTCGGAGGCCTTGGCGGCCATCTCCACGTGCAGCGTCGCCTCGTCCTTGTCGATTTTGGCGATCTCCCGCTCGACCCGCGCGAGCTCCTTCTTGGCCGCCCGCGGGTCTCCGGCCGGCTTCGCCTTTCCGCCCGCGGTCGACGCGACGGACGCGTTGGACCGCTTCACCCGCTCGGCGAGGTACTGCTCGACGCCGCCCGGAAGCGCCTTCACCGAGCCGTCACCCATGAGCGAGCTGGTGACGTTGGTGACCCGCTCGAGGAAGTAGCGGTCGTGGCTGACCACGAGCAGCGTGCCCGGCCAGCCGTCGAGCACGTCCTCGAGAGCGTTCAGGGTGTCGATGTCGAGGTCGTTCGTCGGCTCGTCGAGCAGCAGCACGTTCGGCTCGCCCATGAGCAGGCGCAGCACCTGGAGCCGACGTCGCTCGCCACCGGACAGGTCACCGACGCGCGTCCACTGGGCGTTGCCGGTGAACCCGAAGCGGTCGCACAGCGAGCTCGCCCCGACCGGCTTGCCGCCGAGGTCGACCGAGTTCGCGACCTGCTCGACGGCCTCGAGCACGCGCAGCATCGGGTCGAGCTCGGCCACCTCCTGCGACAGGTACGCGGGCTTGACCGTCTGGCCCACCCGGACCGTGCCGGCGTCGGGCTGCAGCTGCCCGACGAGCAGCTTGAGCAGCGTCGACTTGCCGGCGCCGTTCACCCCGACGATGCCGACCCGGTCGCCCGGTCCGACCCGCCACGTGACGTTGTCGTAGAGCACCCGCCCGTCGAACTGCAGCGAGACGTCCTCGACGTCGTAGACCTGCTTGCCGAGGCGGGCGGTGGCGAAGCGCTGCAGCGCGATGTCGTCGCGCGCCGGGGGCTCATCGGCGATGAGCGCGTTGGCGGCGTCGATCCGGAACTGCGGCTTGGAGGTGCGGGCGGGCGGGCCACGTCGCAGCCAGGCCAGCTCCTTCTTGACCAGCTGCAGCCGCTTCTGCTCCTGCGTGGAGGCCATCCGGTCGCGCTCGGCCCGGGCCAGCACGTAGGCGGAGTAACCGCCCTCGTAGGCGTCGACGACGCCGTCGTGCACCTCCCAGGTGCGGGTGTTGACCTCGTCGAGGAACCACCGGTCGTGGGTGACGACCAGGTGGGCCTGCTGCGGCGTGCGCGCCTTCAGGTGGGCCGCCAGCCAGGCCACGCCCTCGACGTCGAGGTGGTTGGTCGGCTCGTCCAGGACCAGCAGGTCCCACTCCTGCACGAGCAGGGCAGCCAGGGCCACCCGACGACGTTCGCCACCGGACATGGTGCTGACCACGCTGTCGAGCCCGACGTCGTGCAGCCCGAGCCCGTCGAGCACCTCGCGCACCCGCGCGTCACCGGCCCAGGTGTGCTCGGCGGCGTCGCCCAGGATCGCCTGGTGCGCGGTCAGCTTCTCGTTGACCCGCACGTCCTGGGTCAGGACCCCGACGCGCAGCGAACCGCCGTGGGTGACCCGGCCGGAGTCGGGCTCCTCCGCCTTGATCAGGGTCTTGAGCAGCGTCGTCTTGCCGCCGCCGTTGCGGCCGACGATGCCGATCCGGTCGCCCTCGGACACGCCGAGGCTGACCTTGTCCATGAGCTGCCGGCTGCCATGGGCCACCGAGACGGTCTCGAGGTTGACGAGGTTGACGGCCATCAGGCGCTCCTTCCCGTTGCGGTCCTGCGCGGAGCCCGTGCGTTGTGCCGTCCCGTACGCCGTGTCATGAGGTCGCCACCACGCGGGCGCCGGGTGCGGGGCCGGACGCCCGCCGGACCGTGCGGCACGCAGGGTGTTCGGCCAGCGTGGCGGCGAGCACGGTCGCCTGCGCGTCGTCGCGGCACAGGAACGCCGTGGTCGGCCCGGAGCCCGACACCACCGACCCCAGCGCGCCGGAGTCCCGGCCCGCGTCGAGCAGCGCGCGCAGAGCGGGCCGCAGGGCGAGGGCGGGGTCCTGCAGGTCGTTCGACAGGGCCCGGCCCAGCTGTACGGGATCACCGCTGCGCAGCGCCGTCAGCACCGCACCCGGATCGGTGGCGAGGGCGACCGGACCGCTGGCGCGCTGCCGGTCGAGCTCGGCGTAGACCTCGGGCGTGGACAGCCCGCCGTCGGCCAGCGCCAGCACCCAGCTGAACTCGCCCTGGCCCAGCACCGGCGTCAGCTGCTCACCGCGGCCGGTGCCGAGCGCCGTTCCGCCGTGCAGGCTGAACGGCACGTCGCTGCCGAGCGTGGCCCCGAGGTCGGCCAGCTCGTCCCGGGAGAGCCCGGTGCCCCACAGGGCGTCGCAGGCCACCAGAGCGGCAGCGGCGTCGGCCGAGCCGCCCGCCATGCCACCGGCCACCGGGATGCCCTTGCGCAGGACCACGGCGACGGCAGGGTCGTTGCCCGTCCGCTCCGCCAGGGCCAGGACGGCCCGCGCGGCCAGGTTCGTCAGGTCGGTGGGGACGTCGGCGGCGCCCTCGCCGAGCACCGCCACCGTCAGGGCCGGTGCCCGGGAGACGTCGACCTCGTCGTGCAGCGAGAGCGCCTGGAACACCGTCTGCAGCTCGTGGAAGCCGTCCGGCCGCCGCGGCCCGACGCACAGGCAGAGGTTGACCTTCGCCGGGGCCCGGGCCGTCACGCGGTCGGGGAGGCGTCGGGTCATGGGACCCCAGACTAGGAGAGCCTCGGGTCGGCAGCGCTCCCCCGGTGGCCCGCTCAGGTCTGGGCGGCCAGGCGGGCGAAGTCCTCGACCCCGAGCACCTCACCGCGGGCGCTCGGGTCGATCCCGGCCGCCCGCAGGCGGCGCTCGGCCTCGGGAGCTCCTCCGGCCCAGCCGGCGAGCGCCGCGCGCAGCGTCTTGCGGCGCTGCCCGAAGGCGGCGTCGACGACGGCGAACGTGGCCCGGCGGTTGCCGGGCGGGGTCTCCCGGCGGGTGAACGCGACCAGGGCGCTGTCGACGTTGGGCGCCGGCCAGAACACGTTCCGCCCCACCGATCCCGCCCGGCGCACGTCGGCGTACCAGGCCGCCTTCACCGACGGGACGCCGTAGGTCTTGCTGCCCGGCGGCGCGGCGAGCCGGTCGGCCACCTCCGCCTGCACCATCACCAGCCCGGTCCGCAACGAGGGCAGGTGCTCGAGCAGCTGCAGCAGCACGGGGACCGCCACGTTGTAGGGCAGGTTCGCCACGAAGGCCGTGGGTGGGGGTCCGGGTACGCCGGTGAGCTCGAGGGCGTCCTGCAGCACGACCTCGAGGTCGGCGTCGGGCAGGCGGTCGCCCACGGTCGCAGGCAGCTCCGCCGCCAGCACCGGGTCGATCTCGACGGCGACCACGCGACGGGCCACCTCGAGCAGCCCCAGCGTGAGGGAGCCGAGGCCGGGTCCCACCTCCACGACGACGTCGTCGGGGCCCACCTGCGCCGTCCGCACGATCTTGCGCACCGTGTTGGGGTCGATGACGAAGTTCTGCCCCAGCGTCTTGGTCGGGCGGACGTCGAGGCGCGCGGCCAGGGCCCGGACGTCGGCGGCGCTCAGCAGGGTCACGCGGCCCAGCCTGCTACAGCCGCGGGTGGGCACCGCCGGCCGCGTGTGTCCCCGTGCCCCCCGTCGGCCCCTGCGTCAGGCCCCTGCGTCAGGGTCCTGGCACAACCCCACGCTCCCGATGATCTGACGCAAGGGGGGAGGCAGGGGGGTGGCAGAGGAGGCAGAGCCGCTGCGTCAGGGTCCTGGCACAACCCCACGCTCCGATGATCTGACGCAGGGGAGGCAGGGGGGTGCAGAGGAGGCAGAGCCCCTGCGTCAGGGTCCTGGCACAACCCCACGCTCCCGATGATCTGACGCAAGGGGGAGGCAGGGGGGTGGCAGAGGCAGGCAGAGGAGGGGTCTCACCAGGGGAGGCGGAGCCCCTGCGTCAGGGTCCTGGCACAACCCCACGCTCCCGATGATCTGACGCAAGGGGATTCAGGGGGGTCACAGGGGGTCACCGGGGTGGCAGGGGCCCAAGGGGGAGGCAGCCGCCCCAGGGGCCCCGGGCCAGGGGCGGACGCCCCGGGCACCACCACCCTCCCCGTTCAGACCCCGAGCAGGCGGCGGCCGTTGGCGGCCAGCGCCCCGCAGAGCTCGTCCAGGTCCTCGCCCCGGGCGGCGGCCAGCGCCCGGACCGTCAGCGGCACGAGGTAGCTGGCGTTCTGCCGCCCCCGGTGCGGCACCGGCGTGAGGAACGGCGCGTCGGTCTCCACCAGCAGCAGCTCCTGCGGCGCGAGCGCCGCCGCGGCCCGCAGGTCGTCGTTCGGCTTGAACGTGACCGGTCCGGCGAAGCTCATCGCCCAGCCGTGGTCGGCGCAGACCCGCGCCAGGTCCGGACCACCGGAGAAGCAGTGGAAGACGACCCGCTCCGGGGGGCCCTCCGACAGCAGCACCCGCACGACGTCGTCGTGGCTGTCGCGGTCGTGGATGACGAGCGCCTTGCCGGTGCGCTTGGCGATCGCGATGTGCGCGCGGAAGGACTCCTCCTGCGCGGCGCGCCCCTCCGGCGGGGTCCGGTAGTGGTCCAGGCCGGTCTCCCCCACGGCGGTCACCGAGGGCAGGGCCGCCAGCGCCTCGATCTCGCGCAGGGCCTCGTCGGTGGCCGCACCCGTGCCGGCCTCGTTCGGGTGGATCGCCACGGCGGCCACCACCTCGGGGAACGCCGCCGCCGTCTGCGCCGCCCAGCGCGAGGACGCCAGATCCACCCCCACCTGCACCACCCCGACGACGCCGACGGCGCGGGCCGCGTCGAGCGCGTCCTGCACGGGCACCCCCGCGATGTCGAGGTGGCAGTGGCTGTCCGGCACCGGCACGGCCAGCGGCTCCGGCGCGGGGGGCGCCTCGCCGCGGTCGACGACCGTGCGGCTCACGACGTCGCGGCGGGCTCCGCCGCCTCGCCGCCCTCGAGCCGGGCCAGCTCCTCCTCGACCACCGACGGGTCGAGCTTGGTGAACAGCGGCGTCGGGGCGGCCATCGGCGTCGCCGGGCACGATGGGACGCGACTCCCAGACGGCCGAGGCGCGGCGTAGTCGCCGGTGAGGATCGGGTAGCCGGGCCCGCCGTCGAGGTCCTCGACCTCGGTCAGCACGGGCATCCCGCTCCACGCGCCCTGGCCGCCGAGGAGCCGGTGGACGGCGTCGCTGCTGTCGGGCAGGAACGGCGTCAGCAGGGTCTTGGCGTCGTCGACCAGCTGCAGCGCGACGTGCAGGACCGTGTCGCGACGTGCGAGGTCGTCCTTGAGCTTCCACGGCGCGGTGTCGGCCAGGTACTTGTTGGCCTCGCCGACCACCCGCATCGCCTCGGCCAGCGCGGCCTTCTGCTGGTTGCGGCCCAGCAACGCCCCGACGCTGTCGAAGCCCGCCGTGGACGACGCGAGCGCCGCCCGGTCGACGTCGGTCAGCTCGCCGGCCTCGGGGATGGCCCCGTTGTTCTTGGCCACCATCGAGACGGTGCGGTTCACGAGGTTGCCCCAGGCCGCCACCAGCTCGGTGTTGTTGCGCGTGACGAACTGCTCCCACGTGAAGTCGGTGTCGCTGCTCTCCGGGCCGGCCGCCGCCAGGTAGTAGCGCAGGGCGTCGGCGCCGTAGCGCTCGAGCACGTCGCGCACGTAGATGACCACCGACCGGGAGGAGGAGAACTTGCGGCCCTCCATGGTGAGGAACTCCGAGCTCACCACCTCGCTCGGCAGTGCCGGCTCGCCGTAGGCCCCGCCTCTGGCGCCGAGCAGGATCGACGGCCAGATGACCGAGTGGAAGACGACGTTGTCCTTGCCCATGAAGTAGTACGACTCGGACTCCGGCGACCAGAACTCGCGCCACGCGTCGTCGTCGCCGCTGCGCCGGGCCCACTCGACCGACGCCGACAGGTAGCCGATGACGGCGTCGAACCACACGTAGAGCCGCTTGTCGCCGCGGTCCTGCCAGCCGGGCAGCGGCACCGGGACACCCCAGTCGAGGTCGCGGGTGATGGCGCGCGGCTTGAGGTCGTCGACCAGGTTCTTGCTGAACGCCAGCACGTTCGGGCGCCACCCCTCGCGGGTCTGCAGCCAGCGAGCCGAGCGACTCGACGAAGGCCGGCAGCTCGAGGAAGAACTGGGCGCTCTCGACGAACTGCGGCGCCTTGCCGTCGATCTTGGAGCGCGGGTTGATCAGGTCCTGGGGGTCGAGCTGGTTGCCGCAGCTGTCGCACTGGTCGCCGCGGGCGCCGTCGTAGGAGCAGATCGGGCAGGTGCCCTCGACGTAGCGGTCGGGCAGCCCGCGGCCGGTGGACGGGTCGATGGCCGACAGCTGCGACCGCTCGACGACGTAGCCGTTGGTGTGCAGCGCCCGGAACATCTCCTGCACGACGGCGTAGTGGTTGCGCGTGGTGGTGCGGGTGAACAGGTCGTAGGACAGCCGCAGGCCCTGCAGGTCCTGCGCGATCACGCGGTTGTAGCGGTCGGCGAGCTCGCGGGTCGTGACCCCCTCGCGGTCGGCCTGCACCTGGATCGGGGTGCCGTGCTCGTCGGTGCCGCTGACCATCAGCACCCGGTCGCCCCGCATGCGCCGGTACCGCGAGAAGACGTCGGACGGGACGCCGAAGCCGGCCACGTGGCCGATGTGGCGGGGGCCGTTGGCGTAGGGCCAGGCGACCGCGGTCAGCACGGAGGTCATGGAGGGACGGCGCCACGAAGACTAGGAGGAGCCGCCAAGGCGCCCTTCTTGGCCGCGACCACGGCGTCGAAGACGTCGCGCCGTGGCAGGCCGGTCTCGACGGCGACGGCGGCCAGCGCCTCCTTGCGGGTGAGCCCGGCCTCCTCCCGGACGGCGACCAGGCGCACCAGCTCCGCCGGGGTGAGCGCCACGGTCGGCTCGGGGCGCCGGCGAGCACCAGGGTCACCTCCCCGAGGACGCCGTCCGGCGGCCCAGGCCGCGAGCTCACCGAGCGTCCCGCGCAGCACCTCCTCGTGGGTCTTGGTCAGCTCCCGGCAGACCACCGCACGCCGCTGCTCCCCGAGCACCTCGGCCATGTCGGCCAGGGACGCCGCCAGCCGGTGCGGCGCCTCGAACAGCACGGCGGTGCGCCGCTCGGCGACAGGGACTGCAGCCGGGTCCGTCGCTCGCCCTGCTTGCGCGGCAGGAAGCCCTCGAAGCAGAAGCGGTCGCTCGGCAGCCCGCTGACGGCGAGCGCCGTGGTCACGGCCGACGGTCCGGGGACGCAGGTGACCGGCAGGTCCGGCGGCGGCCGCCGCGGCCACCAGCCGGAACCCGGGGTCGCTGACGGTGGGCATCCCGGCGTCGGTCACCAGCAGCACCCGCAGGCCTGCGCGCACCGCGTCGAGCAGCTCGGGGACCCGCTGCTCCTCGTTGCCCTCGAAGCAGCTGACCACCTTGCCGGTCGGCTTGACCCCGAGGTCGGCGCACAGGCGGTGCAGGCGACGGGTGTCCTCCGCGGCGACGACGTCGGCGGTGGCGAGCTCGGCGGCCAGGCGGCCGCTGGCGTCACCGGCACGACCGATCGGGGCACCGGCGAGGACGAGAGGCATGGCACCAGTGTCGCGGGCGGCCCGGCCCGGTCCGGCGGGCGCCCGTCGCCGTCGCCCGCACCGCCCTAGGCTGGCCGGCATGAGCGTCGTGCTGGAGAAGACCCCCGCAGCGCCCCCGACGCAGGTCGACCGCCCGGCCTGGCGCGAGCGGATCCTGCCCCCGGTGCTCGGCTCCCCCTGGGCGGGCTGGCTGCTCACGCTGCTCGTCGCCGTCGTCGGCGGGGGCCTGCGCTTCCTGCGGCTGGGCGAGCCCGACGGCCGCATCTTCGACGAGATCTACTACGCCTGCGACGCCGAGAACCTGCTGCGCTTCGGCGTCGAGCACGACACGGTCGACGGCAACGCCGACTGCACTCCCGAGGGCACGGGCGCCTTCATCGTCCACCCGCCGCTGGGCAAGTGGCTCATCGCGATCGGGCTGCGGCTGTTCGGCACCAACGAGTTCGGCTGGCGCTTCGCCGCCGCGGTGGCCGGCACCCTGACGATCGTCCTCGTGGTCCGGGTCGGGCGGCGCATGACGGGCTCGACTCTGCTCGGTGTGCTGGCCGGCGTCGTGCTGTCCTTCGACGGGCTGCACTTCGTGCAGAGCCGGGTCGCGATGCTCGACGTCTTCCTGGTGCTGTTCACCACCGCCGCCTTCGCCTGCCTCGTCGCCGACCGCGACGCCGTCCGACGACGGCTCGCCGGCACGCCCGACGACGACCTCGCCGGGCCTGGGCCGCGGCTCGGTGTCCGGCCCTGGCTGCTGGCCACCGGCGTGATGCTGGGCGCGGCGCTGGCCACCAAGTGGAGCGCCGTCTACTTCGTCGCGGTCCTGGGGCTGCTCGCGCTCACCTGGGAGATCGGCGCCCGGCGCACCGCGGGCGTGCGCGCCCCGGTCCGGTCCAGCCTGCGCCGCAGCACGGTGGCGCTGGTGGCCGCACTGCTGCTGCTGCCCCTGGTGCTCTACACGGTGTCGTGGGCCGGCTGGTTCGCCTCCGACATCGGCTACGACCGGGCCTGGGCCGTGAACAACCCGGACCACTCGCTCGGCTTCCTGCCCGACGCCCTGCGGTCCTGGATCCAGTACCACAAGGAGATCTACGGGTTCCACAGCAACCTCAGCAGCACCCACCCCTACCAGTCCCACCCCATCGGCTGGCTCCTGCTGGCCCGACCGGTCTCCTACTACTACCCCCAGGGCATCGTCATGGGGCAGATGGGCTGCGAGGCGGCCACCTGCTCGCGCGAGGTGCTGGCGATCGGCACCCCGGTCATCTGGTGGGGGACGGTCCTGCTGCTGGTGGCGCTGCTGTGGAGCTGGCTGGCCCGGCGTGACTGGCGGGCGGCGGCACTCCTCGGTCCGATCGCGGTGTCGATCCTGCCGTGGATCCGCGACGACCTGCACCAGCGCACGATGTTCCTGTTCTACGCCCTGCCCGCCGTGCCGTTCATGGCGCTGGGCTACGCCCTGGTGGCCGGTCAGCTGCTCGGCGGTCCGACGACGTCGGCGCGGCGACGGCGCTGGGGTGCGGCGGCGATCGGCCTGTTCCTGGCCGCGGTCGTCGTGAACTTCGCCTATCTGTACCCGGTGCTGGCCGCGCAGACGCTGCCCTACGACGACTGGCTGTCCCGGATGTGGTTCACGAGCTGGATCTGAGCCTCCGGGCCGAGCCTGCCCCGGACAGCCTCCCGGCAGGGACGGCCCCACGCGAAAGGGCCCGGCACACCAGGTGCCGGGCCCTTCTGCGTGCTGTCTGGCGGTGGAGCTGAGGGGATTCGAACCCCTGACCCCCTCGATGCGAACGAGGTGCTCTACCGGACTGAGCCACAGCCCCGCGAGACGCCGAGAACGCTACCAGCCGGCGCCCCGCCCAGGGGGGTCACCAGTCGCCGACGGCCCGGCGTCCGTCGAGGATGTCGTCGAGCTCGAGGTCGGGGGCGTCGCCGAGCTCACCGGCGGTGACGGCGTCGCTCCACCGGCCGGGCTCGGTCAGGTCGAGCACCCGGGGCGGCCGGCGCGGGGCGACCGACTTGCCGACGTACACCGGCGGCGGGACGGGCACCGGGCTCCACCCTGCGTCGTCACCCACGGCGAGCGGCAGCGGGTCCTCGTAGCGCCGGGCGGGGGTGGCCCGGGCAGCGGCCGGGGCGCGCTGCGGCAGCCGGGCCGGAACCCAGTCGTCCCAGGCGGGCTGCTGCGCGGTCCGGCCGTCCTGGTCGTCCCAGCCGTACCCGTCGTCCCGCGCGTCCCAGCCGAGGTCGTCGTCCGGCTCGTCCCACCGGCGTCGGGCGGCAGCAGCGCGCTGGACCGCCAGCCGGCGCAGGTGCACCACGTAGGCGACGGCGAGACCCAGCAGCACCAGGCCCACGAGCAGGAGCCACCCGCTCAGGAGCCCACCGAGCAGGCCGGCGCCCGCCCCGGACAGCAGCGCGAGGAGCACCCGACGACGGCGGGCCACCAGGGTGAGCGGCGGCCGGGGCCGCTCCTCGCGGAAGGCGCGCAGCAGCGGCTCGAGCGCTGACTGCCTCGGCACGAACGCCCCGGCGTCGTCGCCCGGGAACGCCTGGACCTGCTCGGTCGGTGCGGCCCGGCGGGCACTGCGGGGGGAGAGCACCCGCATCGCGTTGCCGAACCGCTCCGCCGAACGCTGCGACGTCGCCGCGTCGTGCGACCGGAGCGCCATCGGCACGAGGACCGCCAGCCAGGCTCCGACGATCACCATCAGGATCAGTCCGCTGCCCACGGAGCCGGACGGTAGGTCGCCGCAGGGGGCCGCACGGGGAGGCGCGCCGCGTTCAGCCCGCGGTTCGGCTCCGGTAGCGGCGCAGGACCCCCTCGGGCACGTCCTCGTGCAGCAGGGCGAAACCCTCGTGGTCGCGCCAGTCGCCGTCGATGTGCAGGTACCGCCGGTGCAGGCCCTCGTGGCGAAAGCCCAGCTTCTCGAGCACCCGGAGCGAGGCCCCGTTCTCCGGCCGGACGTTGGCCTCGACCCGGTGCAGGCCACCCGCCCCGAAGGCGTGGTCGACCAGGAGCGCCACCGCCGTCGGCACGATCCCGCGTCCGGCCAGCCGCCCGTCCACCCAGTAGCCGACGTACCCGCTGTCGAAGGCGCCCCGGGTGATGCCCCCGACCACGACCTGACCGGCGAACCGCCCCCGGTAGCGGACCGCGCACGGCAGCGCCCGACCGGCGCGGGCGTCCCGGCGCAGGCCGCGCAGCATGGCCGTGTAGACGGCCGGGCTGTGCCGGTCGGGCCAGGACGCGTCCGCCGCGCCGCTGGGCCGGCCCTCCCACGGACGCAGCCAGGACTCGTTCGCGATGCGGACGGCACTCCAGGCGCTCGCGTCGCGCAGCCGCAGCGGGTCGACCACCACGTCGTCGTCCTGCAGCCGCACGGGCCAGCCGGGTGGCGGGCTCAGTGGTCGCCGCCGGCGATCTGCTGCACGGCGTGGGACAGCACCGGGGCGAGGACCGCGACGCCGTCGCGGACACCGCCGGTGGAGCCGGGGAGGTTGACCACCAGCGTGCGACCGATCGTGCCGGCGAGGCCGCGGCTCAGCACGCTGGTCGGCACGGCCTCGCGCGAGACCGCCCGCAGGGCCTCGGCGATCCCGGGGATCTCCCGGTCGAGCAGCGGGCCGGTGGCCTCCGGCGTCACGTCCCGCGGCGTCAGCCCGGTCCCCCCGGTCGTGACCACCAGGTCGGCCCCCTGCCGGGCGGCAGCGCGCAGGGCCTCCTGCACGGCGCCGACGTCGTCGGGCACCAGGACCACCGGACCGACCCGGCAGCCGAGCCCCTCCAGCAGCGAGGCCAGCAGCGGGCCGCTGGTGTCCGGCCGCTCCCCCCGCGAGGAGCGGTCGGAGACGGTGACGACTACCGCGTCCACAGCCCGGTCTTTCCGCCGGTCTTCTCCTCCACCCGCACCGCGCCGATCACCGCGGCCGGGTCGACGGCCTTGCACATGTCCACCAGCGCCAGGCAGGCCACCGTGACGGCGGTCAGCGCCTCCATCTCGACGCCGGTGCGGTCCGCGGTACGGGCCACGGCGGTCACCGCCACGCCGGCGTCGTCGACCACGAGGTCGACGGTCACGCCCGACAGCGCGATGGGGTGGCACAGCGGGATGAGGTCGGGCGTGCGCTTGGCCCCCATGATCCCGGCGATGCGGGCGACCGCGAGCGCGTCGCCCTTCGGCATCCCCGCGCCGCGCAGCAGGCTGACCACCTCCGCGGACAGGTCGACCCGCCCGGTGGCGGTCGCCGTCCGGGCGGTCACGTCCTTGCCGGTGACGTCGACCATGCGGGCGGCGCCGCTGTCGTCCAGGTGGGTGAAGGTCATCGGCTGCGCCTCTCGAGCATCATCACGGTGACCGGGTCGCCGGCCTCGATCCGCACCACGTCCTCGGGCACGACCGCGAGGGCGTTCGCCCGCGACATGCCGGCCTGCAGGTGCGAGCCCGACCCGGAGACCGGCGTGACCACGTAGGCGCCGTCGCGGACCTCGAGGTGCACCCGCAGGAACGAGCGCTTGCCCTTGCTCGAGCCGAGGGCCTCGGTGGTGCGGGCCCGCACGCGCGGCCGCTCCAGCGGCTCCGAGCCCAGCATCCGCCGAAGCGCCGGCCGCACGAACGCCTCGAAGGAGACCATCGCGCTGACCGGGTTGCCGGGCAGGGCGAAGATCGGCGTGTGCTCGGGACCGAGCGTGCCGAACCCCTGCGGCATCCCGGGCTGCATCGCGACCTTGGTGAACTCCACCGTGCCGAGACGCGACAGCACCTCCTTGACCACGTCGTAGGCCCCGACGCTGACGCCGCCCGAGGTGATGACGACGTCGGCCCGGACGAGCTGGTCCTCCAGCGTGTCGAGCAGGGTGCGGGGGTCGTCCGGGACGATGCCGACCCGGTAGGCGATGGCCCCCGCCTCCAGGCAGGCGGCCGTCAGCGCCACCGAGTTGCTGTCCGGGAGCTGGCCCGGACCGATCGGCGCGCCGGGCTCGACCAGCTCGCTGCCGGTGGACACCACGACGACGCGCGGCCGCGGCCGCACCAGCAGGCGGCTGCGTCCCACCGCCGCGGCGAGCCCGAGCTGGGCCGCGCCGAGGGCGGTCCCCTTCTCGAGCACCTGCTCGCCGGCGGTCACGTCCTCCCCCGCCCGGCGGATGTAGCCGCCCCGCTCCGGCACCCGGTCGAAGCGGACCTGGGCGATGCCCCCGTCGGTGTGCTCCAGGGGCACGACGGTGTCGGCACCGGCCGGCACGAGCGCCCCGGTCATGATCCGCACGCACAGCCCCTGCTGGACGGTCAGCGGCGAGGCCGGTCCCGCGGCGACGTCGCCGACCACCGGGAGCACCGTGCCGACCCCGACGTCGGCGGCCCGCACCGCGTAGCCGTCCATCGCGCTGTTGTCGAAGCCGGGCAGCGGGGCGGGCGCGACGACGTCCTCGGCCAGCACGCAGCCGTGGGCGTCGAGCAGCCCGAGGTCGAGCGGGCTCAGCACCTCGATCAGCGCGAGGACCTTGTCCAGGTGCTCGTCGACGGTCCTCATGCAGGCTCGACGGCTGCAGTCCCGAAGGCTGCAGGCTCGACGGCTGCCGGCTCGACGGCGCTGCGCTCGTCCAGGAACGTGCGCAGCCAGGCCAGCAGCGGCGGGCCGAGGTCCTCGCGGTCGGCGGCCAGCTGCACGCACGCCTTGAGGTAGTCCAGGCGGTCGCCGGTGTCGTAGCGCCGGCCGCGGAACACGACGCCGTGGACGGGCTCCCGACCGATCTGCACCTGCAGGGCGTCGGTGAGCTGGTACTCGCCGCCGCGCCCAGGGGGGATCTCGCGCAGGATGCCGAAGATGCCCGGCGACAGCACGTAGCGGCCGATGATCGCGAGGTTGCTCGGCGCCTCGTCGACCGGCGGCTTCTCCACCAGGCCGGTGATGCGGACGACGTCGCCCCCGGCCTGCTCCACCGCGGCGCAGCCGTACATCGACACGCTCTCGGGCGGCACCTCCATGAGCGCGATGACGCTCCCGCCCCGGTCCTGCTGCACGGCGACCATCTGCTCGAGCAGGTGGTCGCGGGCGTCGATGAGGTCGTCGCCGAGCAGCACGGCGAACGGCTCGTCGCCCACGTGCGCCGCGGCGGCGAGGACCGCGTGCCCGAGGCCCTTCGCGTCGCCCTGCCGGACGTAGTGCACGTCGGCGAGCGCGTTGGTGTGCCGGACCAGGGCGAGCCGCCCCTCGTCGCCCTTGGCCTCCAGCGCCTGCTCGAGCTCGACCGCCCGGTCGAAGTGATCCTCCAGCGGCCGCTTGTTGCGCCCGGTGACCATCAGCACGTCGCTGAGCCCGGCCCGCACCGCCTCCTCCACGACGTACTGGATGGCGGGGGTGTCGACGACCGGCAGCATCTCCTTCGGCGAGGCCTTCGTCGCCGGCAGGAAGCGCGTGCCGAGCCCCGCGGCCGGGATGACAGCCTTGGTGAGCTTCATGCGCGGACCCTAGTGCGGGTCCCGTCGCGCTCTCGGCACGACCGCCGATGTCGCCACGGCCGGTGGTCGACGCACAGGCTGACGCTCGACGGCGGCCGGCTCGAGCCCGCCCGGACCGCACGGGTCCACTGTTGCGGCGCCCGACCCCTTCGCGGACGCCGGTGCCACGGGGATGACAGCCCCTACACTTGGCACTCCCGCTGCGCGAGTGCCAGACCGGGTCCAGCGAGGGGAGCACCGTGCCGACCTACCAGTACACCTGCACCGCCTGCCAGCAGCCGCTCGAGGCCGTGCAGTCCTTCTCCGACGCCGCGCTGACCGAGTGCCCCGCCTGCGGGGGCCGGCTGCGCAAGGTCTACGGCGCCGTGGGCGTGGTCTTCAAGGGCTCCGGCTTCTACAAGAACGACAGTCGCAGCGAGAGCAAGGGCAGCAGCAGCGGCGAGGCCAAGCCCGCCGCCAGCGGTGACGGCGCGAGCGCCACCCCGGCGACCCCTGCCGCGACCCCCTCGAGCACGCCGGCCACCCCCGCGAAGGCGGCCCCGACGACGCCGACCGCCAGCAGCTCGGCGGGCAAGAGCGCCTGACCGGTCTGTGGACGGCGCGGGGGACGGGCGACCGACCCCGCCGCGCCGTCCTAGTCTCGGCCGCCCGGAACC
The DNA here is from genome assembly GCA_963761695.1 of uncultured Actinomycetota bacterium. GTDB lineage: Bacteria > Actinomycetota > Actinomycetes > Mycobacteriales > SCTD01 > RYN-122. The sequence continues at coordinate 295,882 of CAVXIB010000016.1, forward strand.
GTCCGGAGCAGCCGGAGGACGCATGGCAACCGCAGACCGCACGACCTCGACCGCGCAGATCGGCGTCATCGGGGGGTCGGGCTTCTACTCCTTCCTCGACGGCGCCCGCGAGGTCGTCGTCGACACTCCCTACGGGCCCACCAGCGACCCGCTCGTGGTCGGCGAGCTCGGCGGTCGGCAGGTCGCCTTCGTCCCGCGGCACGGGGTCTCCCACCAGCATCCGCCCCACCGCATCCCCTACCGGGCCAACCTCTGGGCGCTGCGCAGCCTGGGTGTGCGCCAGGTGCTCGCGCCCAGCGCGGTCGGGGGCCTGCGGCCCGAACTGGGCCCCGGCACCCTCGTGGTGCCCGACCAGCTGGTCGACCGGACCAGCGGCCGGGAGCAGACCTTCCACGACGTCGGTGCCGTGCACGTGTCGTTCGCCGACCCCTACTGCCCCCGTGGCAGGGCCGCCGCGCTGGCCCGCGCGGACGCCGCCGGCTGGGAGCCGGTCGACGGCGGCACCCTCGTCGTCGTCGAGGGGCCGCGGTTCTCCACCCGGGCCGAGTCGCGCTGGTTCTCCGCCCAGGGCTGGTCGATCGTCGGCATGACCGGGCACCCCGAGGCGGTCCTGGCCCGCGAGCTCGCCCTCTGCTACACGACCATCGCGCTGGTCACCGACCTCGACGCCGGGGTCGAGGGGGTGCACGAGGCGGTCACCCAGGCCGAGGTCTTCCGGGTCTTCCGGGACAACACCGAGCGGCTGCGGACGCTGATGGCCGACGTCGTCACCGCCCTGCCGGAGGACCAGGCCGCCTGCACCTGCGCGCACGCCCTCGACGGCATCGACGTCGCCCTCGACCTGCCGTGAGCAGGCCCCCGGGTCCCGGCATCGGTGGCCGCCTGCAGGCGCTCGACAGAGCGGTCGGCCGGCGCCGAGGGCTGCTCGCGGCCGGGCTCACCGCCGGGGCGGTCGCCACGGCACTGCCCCACCTGGCCCCCGCCCCTCCGGAGGGCGTCGTCGTGCTCGCGGCAGGGCGCGACCTCGACGCCGGGACCCCGCTCACCGACGACGACGTCGTGCGGCTGTCGCTGCCTCTCGCGGCCCGCCCCGAGGGCGTCCTCACCAGCCTGCCCGCCGGCGCCCGGGTCGCGGGCCGCGTCCGCCGCGGCGAGGCGCTCACCGACGCACGGCTGCTCGGTGCCGGCCTGCTGGGGGGAGCGACCGGCGACGCCGGCCTGGTCGCCACCCCGGTACGGCTGGCTGATCCCGCCGAGGCCGCTCTGCTGCACGCGGGAGACCGCATCGACGTCCTGGCCGCGGCCGCCGACGGCCGGCAGGAGTCCGCGCCGCTGGCCGCCGCCGACGTCCTGGTGCTCGCGGTCCCGGTCCCGGACGAACACCTCGAGGCAGGCCTGGTCGTGCTCGCCACCACGCCCTCCGCGGCCGCGCGGTTGGCGGCGGCCGCGGTCAGCAGCCGGCTGTCCGTCGTGGTGCGTGCCGCATGAGCAGCTACCCCGTCTGGGGCTGGGGCGGGCCGCAGGACGAGCCCCGGCAGGCCGACCTCGAGGCGATGGCCCCGTTCGTGCAGGAGGCCAGCGGCGTCACGGTGCAGTCCCCCCTGCGTCCGGCGCCGCTGCAGGACCTCCCCCCGTCCCGACGACGCCCGACCCTGCCCGCCGCGCTGCAGGCGATCGCGGGCGACGAGCCCGCCGACCGGTTGCGCCACGGGATCGGCCGCTCCTACCGCGACCTCGTCCGCGGCCTGCGCGGCGAGGTCCCCTCCCCGGCCGACCTCGTCCTGCGGCCCCGTGACGAGGCCGACGTCGCCGCCGTCCTCGACTGGGCCGGCTCCTCGGCGGTCCCGCTCGTGCCGTTCGGTGGCGGCAGCAGCGTCGTCGGCGGGGTCGAGCCGACGGGGCTGGAGGCGCCGGTCTCCCTCGACCTCGGACTGCTGTCCGGCCTGGTCGACGTCGACGCCACCAGCCGGGCCGTCCTGCTGCGAGCCGGCACCTTCGGCCCGGCCGCCGAGAAGGCGCTCGCCCCGCACGGCCTGACGCTGCGCTTCTACCCACAGAGCTTCGAGCGCTCCACGGTCGGCGGCTGGGTGGCCACCCGGGCCGCCGGCCACTTCTCCACCCGCCTGACCCACGTCGACGACCTCGTGGAGTCGGTCCGGGCCCTGACCCCCGCCGGCCCCTGGGAGTCGCGGCGCCTGCCCGGCTCGGGAGCAGGTCCCTCCCCGGACCGGCTGCTGCTCGGCTCGGAGGGCACCCTCGGGGTCATCACCTCGGCCTGGCTGCGGGCCCAGCCCCGACCGGTGCACCGCTGGGCCGCGACCCTCGCCGCCCCCACGTTCGCCGCCGGAGCCCGCGCTGTCCGGGGCCTCGCGCAGGCCGGCCTGTCCCCCGCCACCTGCCGGCTGATCGACCCCGCGGAGGCGGCGCTGAGCGGGACCCTTTCCACCGGCGAGGCCGCCCTGGTCCTCGGCCTGGAGTCGCTCCGCGTCCCGCTGGACCTCGAGGCACAGGTGGCGCTGGAGGTCTGTCTCGAGCACGGGCTGCGGGTCATCGAGTCCGGCGACCGCGGGGAGTCCGGCCAGGCCTGGCGGTCCAGCTTCGTCCGGGCCCCCTACCTGCGCGAACAGCTCGTCCTGCTCGGCGTGCTCGTGGAGACCTTCGAGACCGCCTGCACCTGGGACCGGCTCGACGCCCTGGTCGCCGGCGTCACCGAGGCCGTCACCGACGCCCTGGCCAGGGTCTGCGGCGGGGGCACCGTCACCTGCCGCCTCACCCACGTCTACCCCGACGGCGCAGCCCCGTACTTCACGGTGCTCGCGCCGTCGCGCCGGGGCAGCGAGGTCGCGCAGTGGGACGAGGTCAAGGCTGCGGCCGGCGAGGCACTGGCCGCGCACGGCGGCACGATCACCCACCACCACGCGGTCGGCCGCGACCACCGGCCCTGGTACGACGCCCAGCGACCCGAGCCGTTCGCCCTCGCCCTGCAGGCGGCCAAGCAGGCCCTGGACCCCCGCGGCGTCCTCAATGCCGGGGTGCTCCTGCCCCGCTGACGGGCGCTGCGCGCCGCGCGAGCGGCGCGCGTCGAGCTCGCGCAGCAGCGGGTCGCCCTCGAGCAGCCGCCCGAGCGCGACCGCGCCCGAGCTGGCGCCGCGCTGGCGGTACGCGGCGCGCGGCGGTCGAGCGCGTCGTACCAGCAGCCGCCGCGCGTGTCGAGCAGCACGCCGAAGCAGTGGTCGAGCCGCAGCCCGTGGCCGGGCCTCCTGCTGCCAGACTCCGCACGCCTCGCCCCTCGACACCCGGGAGCACCCTGTGGACGGCTTCAAGAAGTTCCTGCTGCGCGGCAACGTCGTCGACCTCGCTGTCGCCGTCGTCATCGGCGCAGCGTTCGGGCGCATCGTCACCTCGTTCGTGAGCGCCTTCATCACGCCGCTGGTCGGCCTGGTCACCGGCGCCACCGGCGACGTCGCCGCGAAGTCGTTCCGCGCCGCCGGCGTGCGCTTCCCCTACGGGCAGTTCGTCGACGCCGTGCTGTCCTTCGTCATCATCGCCGCGATCGTGTACTTCCTCGTCGTCCGCCCGGTGCAGCGGCTCATGGACCGTCTCAAGACCGAGCCCGAGGTCGTCACCGAGACCAAGCAGTGTCCCGAGTGCCTGTCGAGCATTCCGGTCGCCGCCCTGCGCTGCGCGTTCTGCACCATCGAGCAGCCCGCCCCCGCCTGAGCCTCACACGCCCCGGTCGTGGTGCGGCGGCCGGTCGGCGCGCAGCCGCTCGTCGTCGGCCGGGCTGTCGGTGCGCTCGACCGGGACGAGCAGCGGCTCGTCGCCCGGAGGATGGGCCCCGGGAGGTCCCACCGCGCGGCGCCGGCGACGCGCCGGGCGCCCGCTGTCGGCTGTGTCCGTCATCCCCACGACGCTACCGAGGCCCGGGCGCCCCGTCCGCCCCCGGCAGCCGCCGCGTACGCTCGGCGGGTCTGTCCGCCTCCGTAGCTCAGTGGATAGAGCGCCTCCGTCCTAAGGAGGGCGTCGGGAGTTCGATTCTCTCCGGGGGCACGCGCGACCGGGGCGACGCCCGCCCGCACCGTCCGGAACCGGACGCAGGCCGGCGCTGCCGTCCGGACTACTGCGGCCGTCGGGTACTGCGGCGGGTTCGGCTGCCCGTACGGCTGCTCCCGGGTGGGGGCGCCGTAGCCGGGGTCGGCGGCCGGCGCCTGCCGACCGGTCGGCTCGACGTCAGGACCGGAGGCCGACGGGTAGGCGGGGTCAGCCGGGTAGCCGGGGTCCGCCGGGTGGGCGGGAGCCTGCTGGCTGCGCTGCGCCTGCGCCTGCGCCCGGACGTTCCGGGTCTCGGTCCCGGCCGTGTTCAGGATGTCCTCCCACCGGTGCTGCATGGGCTTGATCAGCCCACCACCGGCCCCCACGATGGTCACGCCCGCGACGATGGCCAGGACCGTGTAGAGCAGCGGCGTCGTCACGGTCGTGGCGATGCCGACCTGATCCAGCGCGGACTTGACGAAGCCGACCAGGACGAGCACGTAGGCCGCGGTGGCCAGCGCTCCTGCGTAGGACAGCCCGCCCAGCGCGCCGGCGACCGCGCTGCGCGCCGCACCGGCCAGGAACGCGCCGACGACGACCAGCACGATCGCCACGACCACGCGCGGGATGAGGGCGATGACCTGCGCCATGGGGGCCTGCAGGGCGGAGATCCCCAGAGCGCTGACCGCGGCGGACACGAACGGGATGAAGATCGCAAAGAACACCAGCATGGCGACGACGTCGCTGGCGTCGTAGGAGCTGTGCGCCAGGGCGCGCCTGATGCCACCCTTCTCCACCGCACGGTCGAACCCGGCCCGCTCCAACGCCTTGTCGACCAGGGTCGCGACCAGGCGCGCGACCAGATAGCCGAGCAGGAGCAGCGCCAGGGCCCCGAGCAGCCTCGGGATGAACGTGGCCAGGGTGCGGAAGCCGTCGGTGACGGGTCCGTCGAAGTCCACCGCGAGCGGCGTGGTCATGGGTTCTCCAGGGAGGGGGACGGTTCAGGACGAGCTGGGACGGACTTCGCTGGCCCGGATGTAGGCCTTCTGGGCGGCGAGCTGGCGGGCGCCCTCCGCGTCGGTCACCCCGAGGCGGGCCGGGTCTGCGGGAGTGAGCCCCGTGACGGTGCCGGACAGGTCCACCCGCTGACCCTGGCGGACCCGTAGCGACGACTCGCCGGACGACTCACGGGCCTGCGGCGTCAGGTACACGAACGTGCGCTGCTGCGCGCTCGGCCCGACCCAGAACCCCTCGTCGGCGACCACGGCCTGCACGGCCAGGTTGCGCCCCGCCGCCTCCTGGCCCTGCAGGCTCGCGAGCCGCCCGAGCGCCGCGGCGTCGACCAGGACGTCGGCTCCGCCGGCGGTCAGGGTCCCGGGCTCGGCCGCCACAGGGCCCGCCACGGGCCGGGCCTGCTCCGTCGAGGGGTCGTCGTTCCCCACGAGGGCTCCGGCCAGGACCATCAGCAGCAGCAGCGAGAGCAGGGCCGCCACCAGCGCCCAGGGCAGCCAGGGAAGGGGCGCGGTGGGGCGTCGTCGTGGCGCGCGTGCGTCCGCGTCACGGTCGCGCAGCGGCACCGCCAGAACCGGTGACTCCGGCGGGCGCGCGCCCGAGTCGTGCAGGAGCGGCGAGGAGCTCGGCAGCGCGGCGGTCGGAGCGTCCGGTGCCTGCCCGTAGGGGGCGCCGGCCCCGCTCGGATACGTCATGTCCGCTCCTGGTTGGGGGGTGGGGGCCACACGGAGGGAGGTCCGTCCGCGCTCGGACTACCCCGGCGAGGCCCGTTCGCACCCTGTCCACCCTGCGGCGCGGGGGCGGTCGCCCTACGGTCGAGCCGTGACCGTCTCCGTGCTGTGGTTCCGGCGCGACCTGCGCCTGTCCGACCTCCCGTGCCTGACCGCGGCGGCCGCCCAGGCCGACCGCGTTCTTCCGCTGTTCGTCCTCGACGACACGCTCCGGCGCCCGTCCGGCGCCCCCCGGCTCGCCTTCCTGTACGGCTGCCTGCGCGAGCTCGAGCAGCGGACGCAGGGGCGGCTCCGCGTTCTGCAGGGCCGGCCTGAGGAGGTGGTGCCCCGGGTCGTCGCCGAGTCCGGTGCGGTCGGGGTGCACCTCAGCAGCGACCACGGGCCCTACGGACGCGAGCGCGACGACCGGGTGCGCCGGGCCCTGGACGCGCTGCCGAACGGCGGGGTCCCGCTGGTCGCCACCGGCAGTCCCTACGCCGTCACGCCCGGGACACTGCGCAAGGCCGACGACACCCCGTTTCGCGTGTACTCGCCGTTCGCCCGGGCGCACCGGTCCCGCGGGGTGCACTCGCCGGCCCCCGCGGTCGACGTCTCCTGGACCGACGGCGGGCTGGCGACCGACGGCGTCCCGGACGACCCCGACCTCGGCGGCGTCGTCCTGCCGCCGGCCGGCGAGCAGGCCGGCCTCGCCAGGTGGGCGTCCTACCTCGACGACGGCCTGCACCGCTACGCCGAGACCCGTGACCACCCTGCCGACACCGACGGCACGAGCGGTCTGTCGGTGTACCTCAAGTACGGCTGCCTGCACCCGCGGACGCTGCTCGCCGACCTGGGCGACGCCGACTCCACCTTCGCCGGCGAGCTGCTCTGGCGCGACTTCTACGCCGACGTCCTGTGGCACCACCCCGACAGCGCCCGGCACGACCTGACCCCGGCCCTGTCCGCGCTGACCTACGACGAGGGGCCCGACGCCGACGCCCTGTTCGAGGCCTGGGCAGCGGGCCGCACCGGTTACCCGATCGTGGACGCGGGGATGCGGCAGCTCCGCGCCGAGGCCTTCATGCACAACCGGGTGCGGATGATCGTGGCGTCGTTCCTCGTCAAGGACCTGCACCTGTACTGGCGTCGGGGCGCCCGGCACTTCCTGCAGCACCTGCGCGACGGCGACCTCGCCAGCAACCAGCACGGGTGGCAGTGGGTGGCCGGCACGGGCACCGACGCCTCGCCCTTCTTCCGGGTCTTCAACCCGACCACGCAGGGCCGCACCCACGACCCCGACGGCGAGTACGTGCGTCGCTACGTGCCCGAGCTGCGCGACGTCCGCGGCAAAGCCGTCCACGAGCCGTGGACGCTCCCGGGCGGCCCGCCCCACGGCTATCCCCTGCCGATCGTCGAGCACCGGGTCGAGCGGGAGGAGTCCCTGCGCCGCTACGCGCAGGCGCGGGCCGGTCAGCAGGCGTCGTCGACGTCGTAGGCCTGTCCGGACTGCTCCGGTCGCAGCTGCACCAGCTGCACGGGTCCGAGCGTGATCGACGCCGACGCCGGCACGCACAGCTCGCGGCTGCCGGTGTTGCTCGAGCCGAAGACCCACAGCGGGAGGGCGGGCAGGGTGCGCTCCCCCATGATCTGCACCCAGTCGTTGCGCGGCCTCGGCTCGGCATCGGTGTAGACGCCGTAGCGACCGGTCAGCCCGGCCTCGCGCAGACCGGCCGCGGCGCCGTCCAGGGCCGCCCGGTTCACCGCCACCGCGGAGGAGCCCGCGGTCGACCCGGTCTGCCAGCTCTTGCCCCCCTCGACGTCGAACCAGACGAACGGGCGTCCGCCGGCCGGGGTGCGGGGCAGGCGTGCGGCGGCGTAGGTGGCGGCGGCGTGGCCGTAGTTGTAGGAGCAGCCGGCGTCGGAGGTCGCTCCGCTGCAGGGGCGCGGTCCCGCGGCGGTCCACTGAGGTGACCCCGACCCCGGCGCGTCGATGTTGACGTAGACCGACGGCTCGCCCGGCAGCGACGACGCCCACGACCACTCGGCGGCGAAGCACTCGTTGTCGGTGAAGGGCGTCCCGCGGTTGAGCCCGACGACGGCAAAGGCGCCGCCGACCGGGGTCGTGGCCGTGGTCGCCCCGCGGGTGGTGCACTGCGGGAAGCTGACGTCCCAGCCCCGCCCGGCCGGTCCGAACCACCCGGCGAGGTCGACGACCACGTGCACCGACCCGGCCAGGTTCCTGATCCGCACGGCGCCGTCGCGTCCGACGGCCACGTGCACCGTGTTGGCCACCAGGGCGCCGGGCCGGACGTTGAGGTTGCTCGTGCCGGGCACGCTCGTGCCGTCGGACGGCGTGGGGTAGACGCGTACGTCGCTGCCCGTGCTGGCCCCGAGCGCCGTCACGGTCAGCACGACGCCGGTGGCCTGCGCGGGAACGCTCCCCGGTCCGGCCACCAGCAGGTCGAAGGGGGCGTCGGAGCGCACCGGGGTGGTCACCTCGTCGGGGTCGCCGGGGCGGGTGTCGAGCAGCCGGCGGGGGGCCAGGGGATGGAAGACCGAGGCGCTGTCGGAGGACGCTCCGCTCGGGACGAACCACCCGGCGAGGTCCACGATGACGTTCACCGTCCCCGCGGCGTTGCGCAGCGCCAGGGCGCCGTCCGCACCCAGCCCCACCACGGCGGCCACCGACGTCGGGCGGCCGGGACCGGGGTTGCTGTTGCTGACCTCCGGCACGGACGGACCGGCCGGGTAGGCCCGCACGTCGGTGGTGCGCGTGGCGTCGACCGCCGTGAGGTTGACCGCCACCGCGGTGGCCTCGGCCGGGACGCGCCCGACGCCGGCCACACGCAGCGTGCGCACCTCGGCCGGGCCCAGCGCCCGCCGGGTGTCGCGGGTGTCGAGCAGCCGCTCGGGCGCCGCGGGGACGAACGCCGACCCGGCCCCCTGCGCGTAGTAGCCCGCAAGGTCGGCGATCAGGCGAAGCCGGCCGGCCGAGCTGCGCAGCACCACACGTCCGCCCTCGCCGAGCTGGACGACGACGAGGTTGCTCGCCGAGCCACCCCGGAGCACCACGAGGTTGCTGCTTCCGGTGGGCGCGGGGGCCGGGTAGACCTGCACGTCGGTGGTCTCGCTGGCGCCGACCGCGGTCACCGACAGCACCACGGCGCTCGCCGCTGCGGGCACCCCGTGGTCGCCCGCGACCGTCAGGACGATCTCCTCGCCGGCCCTCGCCGGGGCGCCGCGGTCGAGGGTGTCGAGCAGCCGCACCGGCGCCACCGACGTGTAGGTGGACTGGCCGGCCGTCGGCGCGGCGGCGGTCGACACCGTGGCCGCCAGGGCGGGGGAGGACGGCCCGGGCAGGACCAGGGTCGCGACAGCGACGGACAGCACGGCGGCGAACCGGACGAGGAGGGCCATACCGCACAGTGCCACGACGGACGCCACACGGTCACGGCTGCCCCGCAGCAAGCCCAGGACTCAGGGACTCAGGGCACTCAGGGCTCGGGGTGGCGGGCGTCGTAGCGCAGGAACCGAGGCACGCAGGACGCGATCGCCAGGGTCAGCCCGACGCAGGCGAGCCCCCCGGCGACCACCGCCCCCTGCAGGCCGACCAGTCCCGCACCCGCTCCGGCGCGGGCGTCGCCGAGGCGCGGGCCACCGGCCACGACGACGATGAACACGCCGCCCAGCCGACCGCGCATCTCGTCGGGCGCCGCGGCCTGCAGGATCGCGCTGCGGAACACCGCGCTGACCATGTCGGCGGCGCCGGCCAGGGCGAGCCCGAGCAGCCCGACCCACAGCAGGTCGGTGGCGCCGAACAGCGCGATGGCGGCCCCCCACCCGATGATCGCCACGACCACGGCCAACCCCTGCCGGTGGATGCGGCCGAACCAGCCCCCGCCGAGGGCCCCGAGCAGCGCTCCGGCCGCCAGCGCCGAGTAGAGCAGCCCCGCCGTGCGGGGTCCGCCGCCGTAGACCTCGACCGACAGCGCCGGGAACAGGGCGCGCGGCATCGCGAAGACCATCGCCACGAGGTCGACGACGAACGTCATCAGCAGCACCGGCCGCGTGCCGAGGAAGCGCAGGCCCTCGACGACGCTCGCGAGTCCGGCCCGGCGGCCGCCGCCCTCGGGGGCCATCGACGGCAGGGACGCGACCGCCCAGAGCGAGGCGAAGAAGGAGACGGCGTCCAGCCCGTAGGCGGTCGCGTAGCCGAACCGCTCGACGAGCACCCCTGCCAGGACGGGTCCGATGACCACCCCGGTGTTGAACTCCACCTGACGCAGCGCGTTGGCGGCCGGCAGCAGCTCCGTGGGCAGCAGGCGGGGGACGAACGCCTGCCGGGCAGGGCTGTCCAGCGCGAACAGCCCCGCCTGCCCGGCGACCACGACGTAGAGCAGCCAGGTCTGCTCCGCCCCGAGCAGCGCCTGCACCGCCAGCACCGTGGTCAGCGCGACCTGGCCCACGGTCGTGCACAGCACCAGCGTCCGCCGGTCGACGGCGTCGGCGACGGCCCCGCCGTAGAGACCGAAGACGATCAGCGGCAGCAGGCCGGCCAGCCCCACCAGCCCGACGGCGAACGCCGACCGGGTCTGGGCGTAGACCTGCAGCGGGACGGCCACGCTGGTCACCTGCGTGCCGACCACGCTGACGGCGTCGCCGATCAGCAGGTTCCGGAACGCCCGGGACCGGCGCAGCGGCGTGACGTCGAGAGCGAGCCCCCGCACCCGCTGCAGCGCCCGGCCCCGTTCGGCCGTCTGCGGACGGGCGTCTCCGGGGTCGTCGTCCACGCGGTCCAGACTGCAGCATGACCAGCCTCACGACCCCCGACGACCTGCTCGCGCTCTACGGCCCGGTGCCGGTCCGTGCGGCCGGCAAGGTCCACGCGGCGCTCGACGACCATGACCGGGCCTTCGTGGCCGCATCCCCGTTCCTGGTCCTGGCCACGGCCTCGCCCGACGGGCTGCTCGACTGCTCTCCCCGCGGCGACCGTCCCGGCTTCGTCTCCGTGCTCGACGACGGCCGCCTGGTGCTGCCGGACCGACCCGGCAACAACCGCATCGACTCGCTCCTGAACGTGCTCGCCGACCCGAGGGCCTCCCTCATCCTGCTGGTGCCCGGGGTCACGCACAGCCTGCGGATCAACGGGACCGCCGAGGTGAGCATCGACCCCGCGCTGCTCGCGCTCGGGGCGGTGAAGGGCCGACTGCCGCGCACGGCGCTCGTGCTCACCCCCGTCGAGGTGATGTACCAGTGCGGCCGGGCCCTGGTGCGCTCGCGGCTGTGGGAGCCGCAGCCGGCCCCCGCGCTGCCCTCGCTCGACGTCGTGCTGGCCGACCAGGTGGCCGGGCTGACCCTGGAGCAGTCACTGCGCTTCGGCGCCGAGGACGACCCGCTCTACTGAGCCCTCACGGGGCCAGCCGCTCCACCACGCCCCGCCCGACGTCGTAGCGCAGCCGGTCGTGCAGGCGGCTGGGCCTGCCCTGCCAGAACTCGACCGTCCGCGGCCGCACCCGCAGACCGCCCCAGAAGCCGGGCACGGGCACGGGCCGGCCGTCGAAGCGCTCCTGCAGGGCCCGCTCCCGGTCCTCGAGCTCCTGCCGCGACGCGAGCACCGACGACTGGTGCGAGGTCCAGGCGCCGACCTGGCTGCTGCGGGGACGGCTGCGGAAGTACTCGGCCGTCTCCTGCGCCGCCACCGGCTCGACGTCGCCCACCACCACCACCTGGCGCTCCAGGGCGATCCACGGGAAGACCAGCGACGCCACCGGGTTCTCGCGGACCTCGCGGCCCTTGCGCGAGGCCAGGTTGGTGAACACGACGAACCCCCGCGCGTCCACGCCCTTGAGCAGCACCGTCCGCGCGCTCGGGCACCCCGTCCGCGCCCGCGGTGGCGAGGACGACGGCATTGGGCTCGAGCAGCCCGGCCGCCTCGCCGAACCAGCGGTCGAACTGCTCGTGCCAGGTGGCGGCGAGGTCGGCCTCGGCCAGGCCGGCCAGGGAGTAGTCCCTGCGGAGGTCGGCGATCTCGGGCTGCACCGCCCCAGCCTGACCCACCTCCCGCGCAGCGGGCCAGCCGGATCTGCTGGTTGGATGCAAGCAGGGACTGCAGACCAGGCAGGACGAGACCGAGGACCGGAGCCGCGACATGGCTGACGCCACCCCCTTCAAGGCCGGGCTCGAGGGCGTCGTCGCCTTCGAGTCCGAGATCGCCGAGCCCGACAAGGAGGGCAGCGCCCTCCGGTACCGCGGCGTCGACATCGAGGACCTCGTCGGCAACGTGTCCTTCGGCAACGTCTGGGGGCTGCTGGTCGACGGCAAGTTCAACCCCGGCCTGCCGCCGGCCGAGCCGTTCCCGCTGCCCGTGCACTCCGGCGACATCCGGGTGGACGTGCAGTCGGCCATCGCCATGCTCGCGCCGGCCTGGGGCCTGAACCAGATGCTCGACATCGGGGTCGACCAGATCCGCGACGACCTCGCCCGCACCTCGGTCATGACGATGGCCTTCGTCGCCCAGTCGGCCCGCGGGCTCGGCAAGCCGATGGTCCCGCAGAGCGAGGTCGACAAGGCCGCCACCATCGTCGAGCGCTTCATGATCCGCTGGAAGGGCGAGCCCGACCCGGCGCACACCAAGGCCGTCGACGCCTACTTCGTCTCGGCCGCCGAGCACGGCATGAACGCCTCCACGTTCACCGCCCGCGTCATCGCCTCCACCGGAGCCGACGCGGCCGCGTCCATCTCCGGCGCCATCGGCGCGCTGTCCGGCCCGCTGCACGGCGGGGCGCCCTCGCGCGTGCTCACCATGCTCGACGACGTCGAGAAGGCCAAGAGCCCCGAGGCCTACGTCAAGGACCTCATGGACCGCGGCGAGCGCCTCATGGGCTTCGGGCACCGCGTCTACCGCGCCGAGGACCCCCGCGCCCGCGTGCTCCGACGCACCGCCAAGGAGCTCGGCTCGCGCCGCTACGAGGTGGCCGAGGCCCTGGAGAAGGCCGCCATCGAGGAGCTCACCGCGCGCTACCCCGACCGCCCGCTTCGCACCAACGTCGAGTTCTGGAGCGCCGTCGTCCTCGACTTCGCCGAGGTCCCGGCCCACATGTTCACCTCGATGTTCACCTGCGCCCGGACGGCCGGTTGGTCCGCGCACATCGTGGAGCAGAAGAAGCTGAACAAGCTGATCCGCCCGTCGGCCAAGTACATCGGCCCGGCGCCCCGCCCGGTCTCCGACGTCGAGTCCGGCACGCTGCCCGCGGGCAACCAGGTCTGAGGTGAGCACCCCCGCGATCGAGCTGCCCGCAGCCCTGCTCCCGGCTGACGGGCGGTTCGGCGCGGGGCCCTCCAAGGTCCGCGAGGCCCAGCTCGACGCCCTGCTCGCGACCGGGCGCACCTACCTCGGCACCTCGCACCGCCAGAAGCCGGTGCGCGACGTGGTCAAGCGCCTGCGCACCGGGCTGGCCGAGCTGTTCTCGCTGCCCGAGGGCTACGAGGTGGTCCTGGGCAACGGGGGCGCCACCGAGTTCTGGGACATCGCGACCTTCGGGCTGATCCGCAGCAAGAGCCAGCACCTGACCTTCGGGGAGTTCTCCAGCAAGTTCGCCCAGGCGGCCGACGCCGCGCCGTTCCTGGACGAGCCGTCGGTGATCAGGGCTGCGCCGGGCAGCCACCCGAAGCCCGTCGCCGAGCCGGGGGTCGACCTCTACGCGCTCACCCACAACGAGACCTCGACCGGCGTCATGATGCCGATCGCCCGGCCCACCGGGGCGGTCGACGACGGCGCGATCGTGGCCGTCGACGCGACCAGCGGGGCCGGCGGCCTCCCGGTCGACCCGACCCAGTTCGACGCCTACTACTTCTCACCCCAGAAGTGCTTCGCCAGCGACGGCGGCCTGTGGCTGGCGCTGCTGTCGCCCGCCGCGATCGGCCGCCTCGACGAGGTCCTGGCCGACCGCTGGGTCCCCGCCTCCTACGACCTGCGGATCGCCGTCGACAACAGCCGGCTCGACCAGACCTACAACACCCCGTCGCTGGCCACGATCCACCTGATGACCACCCAGGTCGAGTGGATGAACAGCCAGGGCGGGCTGGACTGGTGCGTCGCGCGCACCGGCGAGAGCTCCTCGCGGCTGTACGGCTGGGCGGACGCGGCCGACTACGCCTCCCCCTTCGTCGCCGACCCGGCCATGCGCTCCCAGGTGGTCGGCACGATCGACCTCGACGACAGCATCGATGCGGCGGCGGTGGCGGCGGTGCTGCGGGCCAACGGCATCGTCGACACCGAGCCCTACCGCAAGCTCGGGCGCAACCAGCTGCGGGTGTCGATGTTCCCCGCGATCGAGCCCGACGACGTCGAGAAGCTCACGCAGTGCATCGACCACGTGGTGCGGGCCCTCCGCTGACCGAGCAGCGGCCGTTGCCGCAGCCATGGGTGCCGAGGGTCATGAACGCGGCGCTGGCCCTGTTCCTGCTGGCCTTCCTGGCCCCGGCCGTGACCCGGCTCGACGACCTGTCGGTCTGGGTGGCCGTCGTGCTCGGTCTGTTCTCCCTGCCGGTGCTGCTGGTGGCGGGGCTGTGCCTGGCCAGCGCCCTGCGGCCCGGATCCCTCGGGCGGGCAGCCCGCCGGGTGCGGGCCCGCCGGCAGGCCCGCACGCCGGGGTCCCCCGCGGAGCTGGGGCCCTACCCGGCCGAGCGCCCGGGGCGGGCGTAGCGTCGGCCGCGTGCAGCTCCCGGACGGCCTGGTCGCCGTCGTCAAGCGCGACTGTCCCACCTGCGTGCTGGTCGAGCCGGTCCTGCGCCAGCTCGGGGCGGTCCTGTACTGGCAGGACGAGGTGACCCCCGGCGACCGGGACGACACCTCCCTGGAGCTGTCCTGGCGCCTGGACGTCGAGACGGTGCCGACCCTGCTGCGCATCACCGGGGGCGACGAGCAGGCCAGGACCGTGGGCTGGCTCCGCCAGGAGTGGGAGGCGTTCACCGGGGTGACCGGGCTGGGCGCCGGCCTGCCCGACCACCGGCCCGGCTGTGGCTCGCTGTCGCTGGACCCCTCCCGCATCGACGCGCTCCAGGCCCGGTACGGCGACGGGCTCGCGAGCCGCAGGGTCGAGCTCGCCGAGCTGGAGGACGAGCAGGAGGCGCTGCACGACCGCGGCTGGACCGACGGCCTCCCGGTCGTGCCGCCCACCCCGGAGCGGGTCCTGGCGATGCTGCGCGGCACCCGCCGCGACCCGCAGGAGGTGGTGGCCGTGCATGCCGCCCGACCTCGTGCCCTGCACGGTGGAGAAGGTGGCCGTCAACGCCGTCCTGGCCGGCTGCCGGCCCGAGCACCTGCCCGTCGTGCTCGCCGCCGTCGAG
This sequence comes from uncultured Actinomycetota bacterium, assembly GCA_963761695.1. Taxonomy (GTDB): domain Bacteria; phylum Actinomycetota; class Actinomycetes; order Mycobacteriales; family SCTD01; genus RYN-122. The sequence continues at coordinate 310,983 of CAVXIB010000016.1, forward strand.
GCGGCCTGCGAGGAGGAGTTCGCGCTGCACGGCCTGCTCGCCACCACGCACTTCGCGGGCCCCGTCATCGTCGTCAACGGCCCGATCGCTGCCCGGGTCGGCATGAACAGCGGCGTCAACGCCCTCGGCCAGGGCAACCGGGCCAACGCCACCATCGGTCGGGCGCTGCAGCTGGTGGTGCGCAACGTGGGCGGAGGGCGGCCGGGCGGGGTCGACCGCGCCGTCCTCGGCAACCCCGGGAAGGTGGGCTGGGCGTTCGCCGAGCGCGAGCAGGGCAGCCCCTTCGCGCCGCTGGCCGCCGACCGGGGGGTGGAGGGCGACGCCGTCACCCTGTTCGCCGGGGCCGGGGTGCAGCCGGTGGTCGACCAGCTCAGCCGCGACCCGGACTCCCTCGCCCGCAGCTTCGCCGCCTGCCTGCGGGTCAACGGCCATCCCAAGCTGCCGCTGGCCTTCGACGCCCTCGTGGTCGTGTCCCCCGAGCACGGCCGGGTCTTTCGCGACGCCGGGTGGGACCGCTCCCGCCTGGTCGCCGAGCTGCACGCCCTGCTGCAGCTGCCCGCGGACGAGATGGCCCGCGGCGCCGCGGGCATGGCCGAGGGGGTGCCGCCCGAGTTCGGCGGCCTGACCCTGCCCAAGTACCGCGACGGCGGCCTGCTCGTCGTGCACGCGGGTGGCGACGCCGGCCTGTTCAGCGCCATCATCGGGGGATGGGTGTCGGGTCCGACCGGCAGCGCCCCTGTGACCAGGAAGGTGACACCGTGATCCTGCTGGACCCCACGGGCGAGCGGCACACCGCCGAGCGCGCCCTGCTCCCCCGCCCCGCCTCGCTCGCCGGCCGCAGCGTGGGGCTGCTCGACATCAGCAAGCCCCGCGGCGACGTCCTGCTCGACCGGCTGGCCGAGCTGCTCACCGCCGACGGCGCGACCGTGCACCGCTACCGCAAGCCGACCTTCGTACGGCCCGCGCCGGTCGACCTGCGCCACGAGATCGGCGAGCAGTGCGAGGTGGTCATCGAGGCCCTCGCCGATTGAGGCTCCTGCACGTCGTGCAGTGTGCACGACCTTGCAGACCTCGAGCGCCGCGGCGTCGTCGGGGTGTTCCTGTGCTCGGAGCCCTTCGCCGAGGCGGCCCGGGCCCAGGGCACGGCGCTCGGCTTTCCGGCTCCCTTCGTGGTGGTGCCGCACCCCGTGCAGGACCGCACCGACGAGGAGATGCGGGCCGCCGCCGACGCCGCCTACCCCGCGGTGCTGGCCGCGGTGACCTCGGCCGCGCCCCCTGCTGCCTAGCGCTTGTCCCAGCGGGCGTCGTCGACGTCGTAGACGATCGGGCGCAGGTAGTCCTCCGGGTCCTGCACCCAGTGGAGCACCGGCCGGTCGGCGGGGCGGATCCGGTCGAGCTCCTTGACCACGTAGGGCCGGTAGCGGGCGCCCTCGGTGCTGACGCCGGGCAGCCAGTTGTCGTGGTGACCGGGCACGACCTCCTGCGGGCGCAGCGCCTCGATGATCGTGCGGAAGTCGCGGCCGGCGGAGGTGAACTGGCCGAAGCCCTGCACGCTGGCGACCTCGACGTCGGTCTGCGGCAGGCGCTTCAGCGCCGGGAACACCGCCGGGCCCAGCTCGGTGTTCGGGCCGCTGGTGTCGTGCCAGGCCAGGGCGAAGTCACCCACGCGGAACTGGTAGAGCAGGTCGCCGTTCTCCTTGTCGGTCTGGTGCGAGCCGAGGTAGACGATGTCCTCGGGCGCCGGCGGGTGGTCCGCGACCACCGAGAAGTCGCTGGCCGGCGCGATCGGTGCCCGCAGGCCCTCCTCCTGCGCTCGGCAGCTGCGCGCCGCTGTGGATGACGCTGACGGCGTCGACATCGACCCCGCGCAGCACCCGCAGCGCGGGTGGTCTTGCCGGGCATGGCCGCCCGCGGAGCGGCCGAGACGCAGGCGACGCTGCTGTCGCCGAAGTCGCGCAGCGCCTGCGCCCGCACCTGGTCGCAGTGCTCGGGAGTGCCCACCAGCGTCGCGCCGGACGCGCTGACGATCTGGGCGGCGTCGGCGGCGTGGTCGAAGTGCGCGTGGCCGAGGAAGACGTGGCTCGGCCTGAGCTGGGCCAGCTCGCCGGCGTCGGTGGGCACGTAGCCGGAGTGCTCGCCGCGGGCGACCCAGGCGTCGAGCAGGACGACGTGGCCGCCGATGGAGGCCGCGTAGGTCATGACGCTGGCCCAGGTCAGGATCACCTTGTCCGCGCGGACGTTGCCGCGCGCGTCGACGTTGTCGGCGCCGAAGTACTTCTCCGCGCAGCGGCGATGGTGCGGGCGTCGTAGGTGGTCTTGACCGGCCCGACGGCCTTGGCCGAGGCCGTCCGTCCGACGACGTCGGCCGCGGCAAGGGCCGACCCGGCGGTCAGCACGAGCGACACGGAGGCGAGCAGGGCAGCGGTGCGGGAGCGCTTCGTCACCCCGAGTGTTTCGACACCGTGTCTGCATCTTCCTGCCCGTCTCCGCGGACAAGCCTCAGCGGACGGGTTCCTCCAGGCGGGGGACGCGGGCCGACAGCGGACGCACGTGCAGGTGCGGGCGGCGGCGCCACACGTGCGCGGACACCCGCAGCGAACGCTGCCGGGCCAGCCAGAGGGCGGCCACGACGGCGGCCACGGCCGTGACCGACCCGCCCAGGACGATCGCGCCGCGTGGACCGAACGCCTCGGCGAAGGCGCCGATGAGCGGGGCCCCGAGCGGCGTTCCGCCCAGGAAGACCAGCACGTAGAGCGCCATCACGCGTCCGCGCACGGCCGGATCGACCCGCAGCTGCAACGACGTGTTGGCGGTCGTGGTGAACGTCAGGATCGCCACCCCCGTGGGCAGCAGCAGCAGCGCCATCGTCTCGTAGGTGGGAGCCAGCCCCACCGCGACCTCGAGCAGGCCGAACACGACGGCGGAGCCGAACAGCCGTCGCTGCGGGGGGACACCGCTGCGCCGGGCGCTCAGCAGCGCGCCCGTCAACGAGCCCACCGCCAGGCAGGAGGTCAGCAGGGCGTAGGAGCCGGCCCCGCGCCCGAACACCTCCTTGGCCACCAGCGCCAGGGTGATCTGGAAGTTCAGGCCGAACATCCCGAGAACGCCCACCAGGGCGATCGGCGCGAGCAGGTCGGGCCGCGAGCGCACGTAGGCCAGGCCCTCCCGGGTCTGGCCCTTCGCGCGGGCGACCCGCCTGCCCGGGTGCAGCTCCGCGGTCCGCATCATGCCGAGGCCGGCCAGGACGCCGAGGTAGCTGCCGGCGTTGGCGAGGAACACCCAGCCCGTGCCGGCCGTGGCGATGCCCACCCCGGCCAGGGCCGGTCCGATGATGCGGGCCGAGTTGAACGTGGCGCTGTTCAGGCTGACCGCGTTGGACAGGTCCTCCGGCCCGACGATCTCCGACACGAACGCCTGGCGGACGGGGGTGTCGACGACGCTGGTGATGCCGAGCCCGAAGGCGAGGGCGTAGACCTGCCAGAGCCGGACCGCCCCGCTGAGGTCGAGCACGGCCAGGACCAGGGCCAGCACCCCCATGGCCGCCTGCGCCCCGATGAGCAGCCGGCGCTTGTCGTAGCGGTCGGCGAGGACCCCGCCGTAGAGGCCGAAGAGCAGGACCGGCAGGAACTGCAGCCCCGTGGTGATGCCGAGCGCGACCCCGCTGTTGCCCGACAGCTCCAGCACCAGCCAGTCCTGGGCCACCCGCTGGGCCCAGGTGCCCGAGTTCGAGACCACCTGACCGGCCGCGTAGAGCCGGTAGTTGCGGACCCGGAGGCTGCGGAAGGTGCCGCCGCGGCCGCTCACGACGACGCCAGCCGCTCGAGGACCTCCGACGCCCGGGCCAGCACCTCCCGGTCGGCCGCCGGGAGGTCGCGCAGCTGCTGGGCCAGCCAGACGTCGCGCCGTCGGCGGTCCTCCCGCAGCAGCGCCACGCCGGCCGGCGCCACGGAGACGAGAACCTGCCGCCCGTCACTCGGGTGGGGGGAGCGGGTGGCCACGCCGGCCGCCTCGAGCGAGGCGATCAGCCGGGTCATCGACGGCGGCCGCACCTTCTCGTGCGCCGCGAGCTCTCCGGGCGTGAGGGGCCCGTGCCGTTCGACGGTCGCGAGCGCGGCCAGCTGGCTCAGCGTCAGCGCGGAGTCGCTGCGCTGCTGGCGCATCCGTCGGGCCAGCCGCATGACGGCGAGCCGCAACGTGCTGGCCAGCGACGTGTCGGGGTCGGTGGTCGGGGTGGCGGTGGTGCGGCACATCGTTAGCCTAGGTCATTACCTCTGCGAACGACCCGCTCCGTCCGGATCCCGGCTCAGGTGAGCGCGGCCTCGATCGGGTCGATCGCGAAGTAGACGACGAACAGGACCGCGACCACCCACAGCAGCGGGTGCACCCGGCGGGCCCGTCCCGACGTCGCCATGAGCAGCGCGTAGCTGACGAAGCCGGCGCCGATGCCGTTGGTGATCGAGTACGTGAACGGCATGACCACGATCGTCAGGAAGGCCGGGATCGCGATCGTGTAGTCGTCGAAGTCGATGTTGCGCACCTGCGTGATGAGCAGGAAGCCCACGATGACCAGGGCCGGGCTCGCCGCCTCGAAGGGGACCACCTCCACCAGCGGGGTGAAGAACAGCGCCAGCAGGAACAGCCCGCCCGTGACCACGCTGGCCAGCCCCGTGCGGGCGCCCTCACCGACGCCGGCCGCGGACTCGATGTAGGTGGTCGCCGACGACGTCGAGGACACGCCACCCGCGATCGCGGCGATGCTGTCGACGAGCAGCACCCGGTCGGCGCCGGGCAGGGTGCCGTCCTCGTCGAGCAGGCCGGCCTCCTTGCCGACCCCGACGACCGTGCCCATGGTGTCGAAGAAGTCCGCCAGCATCAGGGTGAAGACGAACAGGACCGCCGCGACCACGCCGACCCGGGCGAACCCGCCGAACAGCGAGAAGTCTCCCAGCAGCGACAGGTCGGGCAGCGAGGTGACCTCGCTCGGGAGCGTCGGCGTGTTCAGCGACCAGCCTCCCGGGTTGAACTCCGTGGGCGACACGAAGGACGGGCCGACGTCGAAGACGGCCTCCACGATGCCGGCGAAGACGGTGGTGACGACGATCCCGATGAGGATCGCCCCCTTGGTCCGCCGGGCCACGAGCACCGCGGTGAGCGCGAGACCGACGACGAACACCACGGTCGGCCAGCCCTGCAGCTGTCCGGTGGAGCCGAGCTGCACCGGGACGGTCGTCTGGGCGGCGTCGGGGATGCGGCGGACGAACCCGGCGTCGACGAAGCCGATCAGCGCGATGAACAGTCCGATGCCCACGCTGATCGCGGTCTTGAGCTGCGCGGGGATGGCGTTGAAGACCGCACCGCGCACCCCGGTCAGCACCAGCAGCGCGATGACGACGCCCTCGAGCACCACCAGCCCCATCGCGTCGGCCCAGCTCATCTGCGAGGCGACCGAGAACGTGACGAACGCGTTGAGCCCGAGGCCGGTGGCGATCGCGAACGGGTAGCGCCCGACCACCCCCATCAGCAGGGTCATCACGGCCGCCACCAGGGCCGTGCCCGCGGCCACCTGCGGAACGCCGAGGCTGCGCCCGTCGGCGTCCATCGCGTTGCCGATGATCAGCGGGTTGAGCACCACGATGTAGGCCATCGTGAAGAAGGTGGCCAGCCCGCCGCGCAGCTCGCGCTCGATGCTCGACCCCCGCTCGGTGATCTTGAAGTAGCGGTCCAGGCCGGAGCGCGGTGCGCCGTCCGGCCGGGAGGCCGTGGCAGCGGTCGCGGTCGCGGAGGGGCGTGCCGGGGTGCGGTCGGATCGGGACACGACGGGCTCCTGTACGGGGCGAGGGGGTGGTCCGGCGGGCGTCGCATCCTTCCAGAGCCGGCCTGGCCGCCGGCACGTAGCCTGCCCCCATGTCGCTGTTCGCCAGCCGGGGCGTGGAACGTCGCCCCGACCCGCCCGGGTGGGAGACCGACGACGTTCCCGTGGTCCTGGCGGGGACCGCCCTGTGGGTCGCCGCCCTGCTGGTGCTCGGCGTGCTGCGACTGCTCGACGTCGGCGACGTCCAGGGCTGGTGGCTGGCCATGTGCGGCTGCGGCGCGGCGCTCGGCCTGGTCGGCGTCCGGCACTGCCGTCGCCGCCAGGCGGCCGTCGACCGCGACCGCGCCCGGGTCTGACCCCCCGCCTACTGCACCAGCCGGCCCCGCAGGGCCCGCACCGCCACCACCCACATGGCGGCGCCGAACAGCAGCAGGAGCCCCACCGACCTGAGGTCGGGCACCAGCCGCAGGCCGAAGACGGCGTGCCGCACGAGCTCGACGCAGTGGTAGAGCGGATTGAGCACGGCCAGCCGCTGCGCCCAGTCGGGCAGGCCGTCGACCGGGAAGAACGTGCCCGCCACCAGGAAGACCGGGGTGAGCACGATCGAGATCACGTAGTTGAAGCTGTTGATGCTCGGCACGACCGCCGAGCACCAGATGCCGAAGCAGGCGAAGCCGAAGCCGGTCAGCGCCCCGATGAGCGGGACGAGCACCATGCCCGGCGACGGGTCCAGCCCGAAGCCGATGGCCACGAGCAGCGGCGCCAATCCGTACGCCCCGGACTTCAGGGCCAGGAACAGGGCCTCGGCGGTCACGAGGTCCTCGGTGTCGACCGGCGCCGCCAGCATGGCGTCGTAGGTGTGCTGGAAGGTCCGCTTGACGAAGGTGGCGAACATGCCCGGGAAGGCCGACGAGAACAGCACCGACGTCGCCACCACCCCGGTGCCGACGAACTCGACGTAGTCGTACCCGGCGACCTGGGACACCAGGGCGCCGAACCCGAAGCCGAACGCCAGCAGGTACATGAGCGGCTCGACGACGGCGCTCACCGTGGTCGAGGCCCAGTGCCGGCGGTACATGACCCACTCGCGCGCCATCACCCCGCCGACGGCTGCCGGCTCCACCGACCTCATGTCCCCTCCTCCCCGGTGAGCACCACGAAGACGTCCTCCAGCACGGCGTCGCGCCGGCGCAGTCCGACGTCCGGCCCGTCGACCCCGAGATCGTCGAGGTGCACGGTCTCGGCCCGCAGGACCGCCAGTGCCGGACCGGAGCGCCGGGTCGGTACCCCGGCCGCCCTGGCCCGTTCCTGCACCTGCGCCAGCCGGGCCGCCGGGGCGTGCACCTCGAGCACCTGCCGTCCCGCGTGCTCGCGCACCAGGTCGGCGGGGACACCGCGCGCGACCACCCTCCCGGCGGCCATCACGGCCACGGAGTCCGCCAGGCGCTCGGCCTCCTCGATGTAGTGCGTGCTCATGAGCAGGCTCACCCCCTCGTCGCGCAGCCGGGCCACCAGCGTCCACAGGTCGCTGCGCACCTGGGGGTCCAGCCCCACCGTCGGCTCGTCCAGGAGCACGAGGTCGGGGGAGTGCACAAGGGCACGCGCGATGAGCAGCCGACGTCGCATGCCGCCGGACAGGGCGGCCACCGGGGTTGCGCCTCGATCGGTCAGGGTGGCGATGCCGAGGGCCCGGTCGACGGCGGCCCCCCGGGCCCGGCGCGGCAGCCCGTACAGCCGGGCGAAGATCTCCAGGTTCTCCCGGACCGTCAGCTCCTCGTCGAGGTTGTCCTGCTGCGGCACCACACCGGTCCGGGCCCGGGCCGCCTTGCTCTGCCCGGGGAGGCGGTGTCCCAGCACCTCGATCTGCCCGCTGTCGGCCAGCGCCTGACCGGTGAGCAGCTTCATCGTGGTGGACTTGCCGGCCCCGTTCGGCCCGAGCAGGCCGAGGCACGTGCCCGCGGGCAGGTCCAGGTCCAGGCCGTCGACGGCCCGCAGGTCCCCGAACGCCTTGTGCACCCCGACGAGCGCCAGCGCCGGGCCGGCGGGAAGGGCAACCACGCCGTCAGCCTCCCCCGGCCGCGGTCCGGCCGTCCACCGCTCTCCCGCCCGGCCGGTCAGGAGTGGCCGAGCTCCTCGGCCTGCTGCTCGTCGGCCGGGCCCGGCAGCGGGTCGACCGGAGCCGCCTCGGGAGCGCCGTCGCCGGCGGGCTCGGCCCGCTCCTCGAACTCGAACTCGACCTCGTCGACCACGAGGTCGGCCACCGCGGCGTGGGTCAGCTCGGGCGGCGTCTCGCTGTGGGCGCCGCAGCCGTGGCCCAGGGAGACGACCCGGCCGTCGTCGGGCGCCTGGGCGTTCGCGCACACGCCGAAGCCCTGCCGGAGCGCCCCGGCCAGCGGGACGAGGAACCCGCAGCCCGAGCAGGACCCGGGGGCGGCCAGCGCCCGCGGGCTGCGCGGACCGGTGTCCCCGGCGTCCCAGCGCTCGGCGGCGTCGGCGCGGCCGTCGAGCGACAGCACGCGGGGACGGCCCAGGCCGAGCTCCCAGAACACCTCGGTGGCGAGCTCGGCGTCCGGATCGGCGTAGGCCGGGACGAGCCGCACGTCGTCGGGCGCCGGCGGGAGCAGGTCGGCGGCGCCGAGGTCACCGGGCTGCACGCGGTCGCTGTAGGGCACCCAGGCGGGCGCCAGCAGGGCCCCGGCGCCGGGCAGCAGGACGACCTCGTCGACGGTGACCAGGTCGGTGCCGTCGGCCCGGGCGACCGTGACCGCCCAGCGCCATCCCGCGTAGGCGGGGTCGAGGGTGGCGAAGGAGTGGGTGGTGGTGAGGGAGTCCTCGGCCTCGACCCCGAGGTGGTCGCCGACGACCGAGCCGGCCTCCTGGACCGCGGCGGCGCGGGCGAGCTCGACCGCGGCGGCGCCACGCTCGTCGAGCAGGGGCGCGGCCACGTCGTCGAGCACGGACGGGGCGGAGGCGGAGGTCACCCCACCAGTGTCGCCGACGGCGTCGTCCGCCTCGGGAGCGAGCACCTGCCCGTCGTCCGCCTCGGGAGCGACCGCCGCATCGGGCTCCGTGCCGGGCTCCTCGGCCGGCGGGGCGTCGTCCGCCGACCGGCCTCCGAGCACCTCCGGGACGACCTCGTCGCGCAGGGCACCGAAGACCCCCGATACCCTCGCACCGACGTCGCGCAGTCTGCGCCCCACTCCTGCCACAGGGAGACTGTTGCAGACTCCTTCCCCCGAGACCCCGGAGCCCCCGCATGCGTGCCCCTCGACTGCTCGGTGCCGGCACCGCCGCCGCCTGCCTGCTGCTGACCGGCTGCAGCAACCTCGACAAGCCGAGCCCCATCGTCTCGCTGGTCAGCGGGGGGTCGTTCGCGCACAGCGAGGCCACCTCGTACTGCTTCGACGGGCAGAGCCCGTCGGTCGAGCCCGGCAGCAAGGGCGGCTGCAGCTTCACCGAGCGCACCCCCGAGCTGCTGCAGATCCGGCCCGGCGAGCAGGTGGGGGTCGACGTCAGCAAGCAGCTCGCCGACGCCGCCTGGGTGGTCGTGCTCAAGCCCCAGGGCCCGGGTCCGGACGGTCAGCCTGCGCAGGAGCAGAGCTCGGGCGTGCAGAACAGCCACTACTTCACCTTCGAGCCCGGCTTCTCCGGGGTCCCGGTGGAGCTCCAGGTGCGCTCGCTGGCCAGCAGCGCTCCCGACGCCGCGGTGACCGGCGTCTGGCGGTTCGTGCTCGCCCCGACCGGCTGACCGACGGGTCCACCGGCCGGGCCGCGGCCTCGGCTCAGCCCTCGAGGTCGCCCGCGACCGCGCGCAGGATCGTGGCCACGCGTCGCCCGGTCTCGCGATCGGGGTGCTTGCCCTTGCGCAGGCCGGGCTGGATCTTGCTCTCGAGCAGCTTGATGAGGTCCTCGACCATGCTCTGCAGCTCCTCGGCGGGGCGTCGGGCCGAGGCCAGTCCCACCGGGGCGTCGAGCACCCGCACCGACAGCGCCTGCTCGCCGCGCTTGCCGTCGGCCACCCCGAACTCGACCCGGGAGCCGGCCTTGAGCTCGGTCAGCCCGGCGGGGAGGGCGGACTTGGGCACGAACACGTCGCCGCCGTCGTCGCGGGAGACGAAGCCGAACCCCTTCTCGGTGTCGAAGAACTTGACCTTGCCGGTGGGCACAGCGACCTCGCATCGTCGGTGGGAGTGACCTGCGAAGGCTAGTCCGCACCGGCCCGACCGGCCGCCCGGTTTAGGCTGCTCCCGACGGCCCGTCCCCCGGGCTCTGCTCGACGTGCGCCAGGACGCGCCCCGGTGCAGGAATCCCGACAGCTGGAGGCGTGCCCGTGCGGACCGTGCTCCCCGTGCCGGGCTCCCTGCGCCGGCCCGGAGCGAGCTCGCTGCTGGTGCTGCTCGCAGTGCTGGGCTCGCTGCTGCTCGCCGGCCTCCCGCGCGCCGGGGCCGCCCTGCGCAACGCCTCCGAGGTGACCGCCTCGGGGCTGCCGCAGGGCGAGGCCGTGGCCGACGGCGTGGTCCGGCAGACCCGCACCTACGGCCCGGCGGGTGAGGAGAACGCGTTCGACGTCTACCTCCCGGCCGACGAGGCGGTGCGGCCCCGACCGACCGTCGTGTTCATCCACGGCGGCTCGTGGGAGATCGGCGACAAGGTCGAGTGGGTCGACGAGGCGGTCGAGGTGGCCCGTCGCGGCTGGACCTCGGTGAGCCTGAACTACCGCCGCACGCCGACCGCCCCGTGGCCGGCGCCGCTGCAGGACGTGCGCCGTGCGCTGTCGGTCCTGCAGGCCGACGCCGACGGGCTCGGCATCGACGTGACCCGCATCGGCGCCCTGGGCGACTCGGTCGGCGGCCAGCTCGCGCTGCTGCTCGGCCAACCCGCCCCCGGCACGCGGCCCGTGCGCGCCGTCGTCGCGTGGTCCGGGGTCAGCGACCTGCCCGGGCTGACCCAGCAGGCGCGCTCCGGGGGCTGCCTGACCGTGCCCTGCGACTACCGCGGCCTGGCCCGCAAGGTGGTCCAGGCGCTCATGCGCTGCACGCCCGACGTCTGCCCTGAGCGCTACCGCGAGGCCAGTCCCGCCGCCGGGCTGACCACCGGCCCGGCCACCCTGTCGATCAACAGCGAGACCGAGCTGATCGACCCGCGTCAGGTCTGGGCCATGGACGCCGCCCTGTCGCGGGCCCGCGTGCCGAGCCGGGTGCGCGTGCTGCCGGGGGGCATCCACGGTCGCGGGTACCAGGCCTCGGTCTGGGACGACAGCCTGCGCTTCCTCGGCGCGGCACTGACCCCCGAGTCCGTGGTCCCGTTCCCCCGCCCCGTCGTCACCGCCACGCTGACGGCCGCCACGGCGGTCCGCGCCGGCACCCCCGTGCACCTCACCGGCGCCGTCCGGCCCCGGGCCCTCGGCAGCAGCGTGGCGCTGCAGGTCCGCGGAGCCGACGGCGTCTGGCGCACGCAGCGCACCGCTCCCCTGCGGGCGACCTCCGCCGACACCGCCTACGACCTCGTCTGGACCCCCGGTCGTGCCGGCACGACCACCTGGCGGGCCCTGTGGCGCGGCGGCGGCGGCGAGGGCGTCTCCGCTCCGGTGACCGTGCGGGTCCGGTGAGCGGCCGGCACGCCTCCCCGGAGGTCCGCGGCTCCGGCAGCCGGCTCGTGGGGGTCGGCGCCGTCGTGTTCGGCGTCGGGGTGGTGGCCGTCATCGTGGCGGTCGTCCCGGTCCTGCTCGGGGCGGACGCCGGACCCGGACCTCGCGGCCACCTCGTCCGGGGTGCTCCTGCCGCTCGGGCTCGCCCTCGCGCTCGGCGGTCTGCTCAGGGGCGCGCGGAGCCGCCGGCGCGCAGCACGTCGTTCATCGACCCCGACCTGAACGGGGCCACGACCACCTGCCCGAAGCCCTCGGCGCGGACGGCCCGCTCCACGGCCCCGTCGACGCGGTCCAGCGCTTCGGGGTCGAGCTCGAGCCGGGCCGTCCCGCCGCCGAGGTCGCGCACCCGGAGGTCCTGCGGGCGCAGCAGGGCCCGCACGGCCTGCTCGGCCCGGTCGACCCTGGCCAGGGCGTGCGGCGTCACGGCCAGGCCGTAGGCGATCCGGCTCGCGAGGCAGGCGGCCGCCGGCTTGTCGGCGGTGACCAGGCCCCAGGCGCGGCTGGCCTCGCGGACGTCGGCCTTGGACAGCCCGGCGTCGAGCAGCGGGGTCACGGCGCCCCGCTGCGACGCCGCCGCGATCCCCGGCCGGAAGCCCGCCACCGCGTCGTCGGCGTTGGTGCCCGTCGCGACCGCCCGTCCCTGCGCCAGGGGACGCAGCGTGTCCAGCAGCGTCGCCTTGCAGTGGAAGCAGCGGTCCGCGCCGTTCGCGACGTAGCCCGGCCGGGAGAGCTCGTCGGTGCCGGGCGTCAGGTGCCGGACGCCGAGGGACCGGGCGAACGCCTGCGCCCCCGGGAGCTCGGACGCGGCCAGCGACGGGCTGACGGCGGTGGCCGCCCACACCTGCTCGGCCCCGAGGCTGCGGACCGCGGCGGCGAGCAGGAAGGCCGAGTCGGCGCCGCCGGAGAACGCCACCAGCACCGGACCGACCTCGTGCAGCCGGGCATCGAGGGCGTGCAGTCGATCGGCCAGTTCCACGGTTCCACAGTAGGTGTGGCCCAGGTCACGTAGCGTCCAGCAGGTGCGCGTCCCCTCCGCCCTGCTCGTCGTGGCGTGCCTCACCCTCACCGCCGGGGTGGCTGCGGCCGCGGCCGGCCAGCCCGCCCGCCCGCTGACGGTCGCGAGACCGGCCGCCCAGGCGCTGCCGCTGGTGGAGCCGGGCCGGGCGGCGCCGGCCGGACTCCCGACGGCGGTCCCGACGGGACTCCCCACGGCGGTGCCAACCGGTCTGCCCAGCTCGGCGCCCTCCCCGGCGGCTGACGCGCGACGCCGCGACGACCTGACCGCCTACCGCGGGCTCGGCACCTGGCTCGACGCCTACGACTGGGCGCCCGAGTACGGCGGCCGGACACCCGTCAGCGCGGTCGACGAGATGGCCCGACGCGGGGTGCGCACGCTGTACCTGCAGGCCTCCAAGAAGAGTCCCCGCAGCCCCGGCGACCTGCTCTCGCCCGAGGTGCTCGGGCAGTTCCTCGTACGGGCGCACAGCAGGGGCCTGTCGGTGCAGGCCTGGTACCTGCCGACCTTCGACGATCCCGCAGCCGACCGCAGGCGGGTCGACGCGATCCTGGCCTTCCGGGCGAACGGGCAGGCCTTCGACACGTTCGGGCTCGACATCGAGTGGCGCAACGGCGTGGGCGACGTCGCCGAGCGCAACCGACGGGTGGTCGCGCTGTCCCGGCACCTGCGCCAGCGGGCCCCGCGGCTGCCCCTGTCGGCCATCGTCGTGGCCCCGGTCGTCACCGAGGACGTGAACCGGCAGTTCTGGCGACCGTTCCCCTGGAAGGACCTGGCCCCGCTGTTCGACGTCTGGCAGCCGATGGGCTACTGGACCGACCGAAAGAGCACCTCGCGGTGGTCGGACGCCTACACCTCGACCCAGGGCAACATCCGCTACCTGCGGCGCAACCTGGGGCAGCCCGGCGCCCCGGTGCACCCCATCGGCGGCATCGGCGCGACCGACGCCGCGGCGAAGGGCTTCGTCCGGGCCGCCCGCGAGGAGAAGGCCCTCGGCGGCTCGCTCTACGACTGGCCGACCACCGCCGCTGCCCGCTACCCGACCCTGCGCGGGGTGCCCGCCAGACCCTGAGCCGCGGCTCAGCCCTCGCCGGCCGCCAGCTGCTGGCCCGGCCCACGCTCGTCGGCCCCCCGGCGCGAGGCCTCGGTGTCGGTGCTCACGGGTGCGGCGCCCTGCTCGACGTCGTCGGCGCTCCCGTTGGGTGGCGGCCCGACCACCGCCGCACCGGTCGGCTCGGACCCCGGGGCGTCCAGGCCCTCGGTCGTGCTCGCGGCCGAGCCGGCGTCGACGCCCTCGGAGGTGACCAGATCGCGGTTGCTCATGGGCCGTCCCCTACCCCACATCCCGCGCTCGGACCGTCCGGCCGGCGACGCGGCGACTAGCCTCGACCGGATGTCTCCCGCTCCCCGCAGCCTCGCCGACTGGTTGCGGAGCTGGCCGGACGAACGCCTGGCGGCCCTGCTGCGGGCGCGGGTGGACCTCGCGGCCCCCGTGCCGTCCGACGTCGGCGTGCTGGCGGCCCGGGCCGGGGTCCGGCTGTCGGTGCTGCGGGCGCTGGAGCAGCTCGACGCGTTCGCCCTGGCGCTGCTCGACGCGCTCGTGCTGTCCGACGAGAGCACCACGCTCGCCCGGGTCAGGGGCCTGGTGGGCCGGGCCGCGACGGCCAAGCAGGTCTCGGCCGGCCTCGCCCGGCTGGAGGACCTCGCCCTGGTGTGGGGCACCGACAGGGACCTGCACGTCGTCGGCGCGGTCCGCGAGGTGGCCGCGGTCTCGCCGGCGGGGCTCGGGCGCCCTCTTGCCGCCTGCCTGGCCCGGCACACCGAACGTTCCCTGGCGCCGCTGTGCGGGCGCCTCGGGCTGCCCCCCGACGCCGGCCTGACCGGCGTCGTCGAGGTCTTCGCCGACCCGGTCCGCCTGGCCGCCGTGGTCGACGACGCCGGCGAGGACGCCCGCAGGGTCCTGACCCAGCTGGCGGCAGGACCCCCGTTCGGACAGGTCAAGGACGCCCTGCGCCCGCCGACCCCGGACGACGACGCGAGCCCGGTGCGCCGGCGCCCTGGCCCGCGGGCTGCTCGTCGCCGTCGACGCCGCCACCGTCGAGCTCCCCCGCGAGGTCGGCCTGCTGCTGCGGGGCGACACCCCCCTGGGCGAGGTGCAGCCGCAGGCTCCCGCCCTGGCTCGGCGCCCCGGCAGGGGGATCGATGCCTCCGCCGCCCTCGGGGCCGCGCAGACCGTGGCCCGCGTCGAGGCGCTGCTCGAGGCCTGGGCGGAGGCGCCCGCGCCGGTGCTGCGGTCCGGCGGCCTCGGGGTGCGCGAGCTCAAGCGGGTGGCCAAGCTGCTCGACGTCGAGGAGCCGACCGCCGCCCTGCTCATCGAGCTGGTGGCGGCGGCGGGGCTGGCCGACCAGACGCCCGGGGTCGAGCCCGAGTGGGTGCCCACCCCGGCCTACGACCAGTGGCTGGCGCTGCCGCCGGAGCGCCGGTGGGTGGCCCTGGCCTCGGCCTGGCTGGCGCTGGCCCGGCTGCCCGGCCTCGTGGGGCGCAAGGACGGCCGCGACAAGGTGCTGACCGCCCTCAGCACCGAGCTCGAGCGTCCTGCGGCCCCGGCCGAGCGGCGTCGGGTGCTCGAGGTGATGGGCGAGGTCGACGGCGCCCCCGAGCCGGCGAGCCTGCTGGCCGCCCTGGTGTGGCGGGCACCGCGGCGGGGCGGGCGCCTGCGCGACCTCGTGCTGGGGTGGACGCTCAGCGAGGCCGAGACCCTGGGGCTCACCGGCCAGGGCGGGCTGGCCGCCTGCAGCCGCCTGCTGCTCGAGGGCGACGAGCGGGGAGCCGCCCGCGCCCTCGGCGCCCTGCTGCCCGACCCCCTCGACCACGTCCTCGTCCAGCCCGACCTCACCGTCGTCGCACCGGGTCCGTTGCAGCCTGACCTCGCCAAGCAGATCGCCTCCTGCGCCGACGTCGAGTCGACCGGCGGGGCCACCGTCTACCGGGTCAGCGAGGCGAGCGTGCGCCGGGCCCTGGACCTCGGACGCAGCGCGGGCGACCTGCAGGAGCTGTTCCGGGCGCACAGCCGCACCCCGGTGCCCCAGTCGCTCACCTACCTCATCGACGACGTCGCGCGCCGCCACGGCCGGATGCGGGTCGGCGTGGCCACGTCCTACCTGCGGTGCGACGACGAGGCCATGCTCAC
This sequence comes from uncultured Actinomycetota bacterium, assembly GCA_963761695.1. Classification (GTDB taxonomy): domain Bacteria; phylum Actinomycetota; class Actinomycetes; order Mycobacteriales; family SCTD01; genus RYN-122. The sequence continues at coordinate 326,647 of CAVXIB010000016.1, forward strand.
CGAGGTGCTGGCCCAGAAGCGGGCGGCTCCCCTGCGGCTGCGCCGGCTGGCGCCCACCGTCGTCACGAGCACCGCGCCGGTCGACACCGTGCTGGACGTGCTGCGCGGTCTCGGCTACGCGCCGGCGCCCGAGGCCGAGGACGGCGCCCTGCTCCTGACCGGTCCGCAGGCCCGGCGCACCGCCGTGCGGCAACGGGCCGCCCGGTGGGCCGAGCAGGGCCTCACCGAGGAGCAGACGGCCTCGGCGGTGCAGGCGCTGAGGGCGGGCGACGTCGCGGCCCGGGCCGCCCGCCGCGCGCCGGTCACCTCCAGCCGCACGGCGCCGCCGGACGTCCTGGCGTTCCTCCAGGAGGCGGCGCGCGACGCGCGTCAGGTGTGGATCGGCTACGTCGACGTGCAGGGCCGGGCCACCAGCCGGGTGGTCGAGCCGCGCAGTGTGGAGGGCGGCTACGTCACCGCCTACGACCACCTCCGCCAGGAGGACCGGACCTTCTCGGTCCACCGCATCACGGGTGTCGCCGACCTCGAGCCCGAGGCCTGAGCGCGGTCAGCGCAGCCGGTCCGCGCCCCGGACCCCCTGCAGCAGCTCCTGGTCGGTCCCGCCGTCGCCGACGGTGAGCACGCTGAGGTCCCCCGTGGTCTCCAGCACGACGGCGTGCACCTGCTCGAGCCGGCGCACCCCGGCTGCACGCAGCTGCGCGAACAGCTCGGTCCGGCTGATCCGGGCCTGGGCCAGGGCCTGCTCCAGGACCTCCGGGCCGGCCATGAGCAGCAAGGGCGAGCTGTCGACGGCACCCGCGAGAACGCCCCGCCGGCGCAGCGCACCCACGAGCGCCTGCAGGCCGAACAGCACCACCAGGGCGGCGGCGCCGGCGGCCAGCGGCACCGAGCCGGTGGCCGACGAGGACAGCGTCGACCCGACGGCCACGGTGGCCGCGAAGTCGTAGCTGCTCATCTTCGCCAGCGACCGGGGCCCGGCGAGCCGGGTCAGCACCACCACCAGCACGTAGATGCCCAGGGTGCCGAGCACCACCTGACCCAGGCGGGTGCCGGTCAGGTCGAGCGTGTCGAACAGCATGGCGGGCCCCTCTCGTCGCCCCGCCCCTACCCTCGGCCCGCGCCTGTCCACGCCCGTCGCACGTCTGTCACATCACGCGCAGCCGGATCGGGGTAGGGACGGCCCGACCCCGATGCCCTGGAGGGCCGCTGTGCTCGACACCCTGTACGACGCCCGCGGGCGGATCGCCGTCGGCGTCGGCCTGGCCGTGCTGCTGTGGCTGGTGGGCCGCCTGCTCGGCGCCCTCGTGCGACGGCGCTACCTGAAGCTCGACCGTCCGAGCTTCGCCCACGTCATGGGCCGGGTCACGTCCCTGCTGATGACGGTGCTGGCCGTGCTGGTCCTGCTGACCGTGGTGTTCCCGACCGTGAAGCCGGTCGACGTCCTCGGCAGCCTGGGCATCTTCAGCATCGCCGTCGGCTTCGCCTTCCGCGACATCCTGGAGAACCTGCTCGCCGGGATCCTGCTGCTGTTCCGGGCGCCCTTCCGCACCGGCGACGAGGTGCAGATCGGCGAGGTGCGGGGGACGGTCGTGGAGATCAACCTGCGCGAGACGGTGGTCCGCACCTACAGCGGCCGGCAGGTCCTGCTGCCCAACGCGACGGTCTACAAGAACCCCATCACGGTGCAGACGGGCTACGACGCGGTCCGCGACGAGGCGACCGTCGGCGTCGCCTACGGCACCGACCTGGAGCGCGCCCGCGACGTCGCACTCCAGGTGCTGCGCGACGACGCCGAGGTGCTGGACGACCCGCCACCCCTGGTGCTGGTGGAGGAGCTCGGCGCCAGCACGATCGACCTGCGGCTGCTGTTCTGGACGAGCTCGCGCCAGTCGCAGGTCCGGAAGGTGCGCGACGCCGTGCTGCGCGACGTCGTCACCGCCTACGACGACGCCGGGATCGAGATGCCCACCGACATCCTGCAGCTGGAGGGCAGCGCCAGCCTGACCCGCACCCTCCGGGCCGCCGCGGCGGGGGCGGAAGCCCCGGACCCCGCCGGGCGTTGAGGACGACGTGACGACCCCCGACGGCCCGCTGATCGTCCAGTCCGACAAGACCCTGCTGCTCGAGATCGAGCACCCGCTCGCCCAGGAGTGCCGGATGGCCATCGCGCCGTTCGCCGAGCTCGAGCGCTCGCCCGAGCACGTCCACACCTACCGGCTGACCCCGCTGGGCCTGTGGAACGCCCGCGCCGCCGGTCACGACGCCGAGCAGGTGGTCGACGCGCTCGTCCGCTTCAGCCGCTACGCCGTGCCGCACGCCCTGCTGGTCGACGTCGCCGACACGATGGACCGCTACGGGCGGCTGCGCCTGGAGAACGACCCGGTGCACGGGCTCGTCCTGCGCACCACCGACCGGGCGGTGCTCGAGGAGGTGGTCCGCAGCAAGAAGGTCAGCCCCATGCTCGGCGCCCGGCTCGACCCCGAGACGGTGCTCGCCTTCGCCTCCGAGCGCGGCCGGCTCAAGCAGGCGCTGCTCAAGGTCGGCTGGCCCGCGGAGGACCTCGCCGGCTACGTCGACGGCGAGGCCCACCCGATCACGATGGTCACCGACGGCTGGCAGCTGCGCGACTACCAGCAGATGGCCGTGGACGGGTTCTGGCACGGCGGCAGCGGCGTCGTCGTGCTGCCCTGCGGCGCCGGGAAGACCATCGTGGGCGCCGCGGCCATGGCGCAGGCCGGCGCGACGACGCTGATCCTGGTCACCAACACCGTCAGCGGCCGCCAGTGGAAGGCCGAGCTGCTCAAGCGGACGAGCCTGACCGAGGACGAGATCGGCGAGTACTCCGGGGAGAAGAAGGAGATCAAGCCGGTCACCATCGCCACCTACCAGGTGATGACCACGCGCCGCAAGGGCGAGTACCTGCACCTGGAGCTGTTCGGGGCGCGCGACTGGGGCCTGGTGGTCTACGACGAGGTGCACCTGCTCCCCGCCCCGGTCTTCCGGATGACGGCCGACCTGCAGAGCCGCCGCCGGCTGGGCCTGACCGCCACCCTCGTGCGCGAGGACGGGCGCGAGGGAGACGTCTTCAGCCTGATCGGCCCCAAGCGCTACGACGCCCCCTGGAAGGACATCGAGGCGCAGGGCTACATCGCGCCGGCCGACTGCACCGAGGTCCGCGTCACGATGACCGACGCCGAGCGGCTCACCTACGCGACCGCCGAGCCCGAGGAGCGCTACCGGATCGGCGCCACGGCCCACACCAAGATCGCCGTGGTGCGCAAGCTCGTGGAGCGCCACGACGACCAGGTGCTCGTCATCGGCGCCTACCTCGACCAGCTCGAGGAGCTCGGTACCGCCCTGGACATGCCGGTCATCCAGGGCTCGACCAAGAACGCCGAGCGCGAGCGCCTGTTCGACCTGTTCCGGCGCAAGGAGATCCCCGGCCTGGTCGTGTCCAAGGTCGCCAACTTCTCGATCGACCTGCCCGAGGCGACCGTCGCCATCCAGGTGTCGGGCACGTTCGGTTCGCGCCAGGAGGAGGCCCAGCGCCTCGGCCGGGTGCTGCGCCCCAAGGAGGACGGCCGCACCGCGCACTTCTACACGGTGGTCAGCCGCGACACCCTCGACCAGGAGTACGCCGCCCACCGGCAGCGCTTCCTCGCCGAGCAGGGCTACGCCTACACGATCGTCGACGCCGACGACGTCCTGAGCGGCTGAGCGGCCTCGACAGGGCCCGGGAGACCGAGTCCATGCCCCACGGCGACGACATCCTGCGCCGGGCCAGGGACGCCGTCGTGTCCGACCTCCGGGATCCGCGCCGCGCGCCGCTGGTCGACGAGGCGCTCCCCCACCGGGCCTGGTGGCTGCAGCAGTGGCCCGACGGCGCCGCGCACGTCCTCGGCCTGCTCGCCCAGGACGTGCAGGAGGCGGTCCATGCCGAGGACCCGCTCTGGCCCCTGTGCCCCGAGCACCGCGACCATCCGCTGTTCGTGGAGCCCGACCTCGGCCCGGACCCGTTCTGGGTCTGCCACCGGACCGGTCTGCCGGTGGCAGCGGTGGGGCAGCTCCCGGGCTGACCCGCCGGCCCCGGTCGCGGTCAGCCGCAGCCGAGCAGGCACGCCTGCGGCGTCCGCAGCACCACCCAGCCGGCGCCCCGCCGCCGCAGCTCGAGGCGCACGGCCACGGTCCGCGTCGGCGTGACCAGGACGCCCTCGGCGGAGGCCCGTGTGGCGCCACGCGACAGCAGGCGGGTCCGCACGGTGGTCCCGGGGACGCGGGGCACCGCTGCCAGCCGACGGCACAGGGTCGCGTCCTGCACCGGAGCGCCCGGTGCGGCCACCGACAGCGACAGGTGCCGGTCGCAGTCGCCGAACACCGTGGCCTCCGCCCAGGCGCGCGCGGTGCCCTCGGGGGTCCGCAGCCGCCGCAGGTCGACCGCAGCGGTCGTGCCGGCGAGCAGCAGCGCGGTGATCAGGGCCAGAAGCAGCCCGACCTGCCCGCGCCGGACCCGGTCCTGCATCGACACCTCGCGGCGCTGCTCCAGCGCGCGGTAGCGCTGCTCGAGATCGTCCGGCAGTGTCACAGCAGCGCGTCGGCCAGGACCCGCCAGTCCGCGCGAGGGACCTCGAACGGGCCGTCGGCGAGCACCTGGACGCAGACGTGGGTGGCACCGGCGGCCAGGTGCTCCTGGACCCGTGCCCGAGCGGCGTCCAGGCCACGGGCCACCAGGGCGTCCTGCAGCCGCTCACTGCCCCCGCGCACGGCGTCGTCGGTGGTGAAGCCCTGCCGCAGCCAGCTGTTGCGGTAGTTCGGCAGCCCCGTGTAGATCTCCAGGTGGGCCGCCGCCCGCCGGCGGAACACCTCCTCGTCGTCGCTGAGCACCACCGCCTGCTCGACGGCGAGCACCGGGCCGTCGCCCAGGAGCGCCCGGGCGTCGGCGGTGTGGGCGGGGGTCACCAGGTAGGGGTGGGCGCCCTGCGCCCGGTCGCGGGACAGCTCGAGCATCTTCGGGCCGAGCGCTGCCAGCACCCGGGGCGCGGGCTCCCCGGGGTCGCCCACCAGGTAGGGGGCGGCGTCGAGGGCGTCGAGGTACTCGCGCATCGCCTGCACCGGCTTGCCGTACGCATGGCCCCTCATCCGCTCCACCAGCGGGGCGTGGCTGACCCCGAGGCCCAGCAGGAACCGTCCGGGAAAGGCCGCGCACAGCGTGCGGGAGGCCGCATTGGCGGCCACCGCGTCACGCCCGTAGATGCTCGCGATCCCGGTGGCCACGACCAGACGTCGGGTGGCCTGCAGGTAGAGCGAGGAGGCCGTGAACGCCTCCCGGCCGTACGCCTCGCCGAACCACAGCGTCCCGACGCCGAGCTCCTCCAGCTCGGCCACCGCCTCGGCGGCCTCGCCGATCGGCAGCGCATCGAGGGCTCCGCTCCAGATGCCGACACGGCCGAGCTCCGGAACAGCAAGGGAGGTCATGGGGGCATCCTGCCCGCTCCCGACGCGCCCGGTAGCGTCGCCCTCGGAGGCGTACGCGTTCCTGGTGGGCGCCCCGGCCTTCAAAGCCGGTGAGCGGCGGTACCCGTCGCTGGCGGGTTCGATTCCCGTCCGCCTCCGCCACCGTGTCCGAGAGGTCCGTCGTGCTCGCCCCCGCCTACGGCCGTCGCGCCCTCGCCGACCTCATGCCCTCGGTGCTGACCTCGCTCGGCGTCGCCGGAGAGGCCGACGCCCTGGGCCTGTCTCCCGTCCCCCGGGTCGTCCTGCTGCTGGTGGACGGTCTCGGCGCGCGGCTGCTCGAGCGGCACGCGGCGCTCGCCCCCTTCCTGTCCGCTCAGCGCGCCCGTCCGCTGACCGCCGGCTTTCCCACCACGACCGCCACCAGCCTGAGCAGCCTGGGCACGGGGCTGCCGCCGGGCGAGCACGGCGTGACCGGGTACACCTCGCTGGTGGGTGACCGCACCATGTCGTGGCTCGGCTGGGACGAGCGCGGCACGGACCTGCGCGAGACGCTGCCGCCCGAGCAGGTGCAGCCCCGGTCCACGGTGTTCGAGCGGGCGGCCCGTGCCGGGGTGACGACGACGGTGGCCGGACTGGCCCGCTTCGACGGGTCCGGCCTGACCCGGGCCGTCCTGCGGGGCGGCACCTACGCGGGGGTGGTCACCCCGGGCGACACCGTGGCCCGGGTGGCCACGGCCGTTCGGGAGGGCGAGCGCAGCCTCGTCTACTGCTACACCCCCGACCTCGACCTCACCGGGCACGTCCGCGGTGTCGACAGCGACGGCTGGCGCGAGCAGCTGCGTGTGGTGGACGCGTTCGCCGAGCAGCTCCTGTCGCGTCTGCCTCCCGACGCGCGACTGCTGATCACCGGCGACCACGGCATGGTCGACGTCGCCGCGGACGCGCAGGTCGACGTCGATGCCAGCGCCGACCTGCAGGCCGGCGTGCGGGTGATGACGGGGGAGCCGCGGGCCCGGCACCTGCACGTCGAGCCGGGAGCGACCGCCGACGTGCTCGCCGCGTGGCGCGCACGTCTGGGAGATCGTGCGCACCTGCTGCTCCGCGAGCAGGCGGTGTCCTCCGGGATCCTCGGTCCGGTGGTCGACGACCAGGCGCTCCGCCGCACCGGCGACATCGTGGTCATCGCCGCGGACGACCTCGCCGTCGTCCGGCGGACCCGGGAGCCCTGGGTGGCCCGGCTGCGCGGGCACCACGGGGCGCTCACCAGCGACGAGCTCGACGTGCCCCTGCTGCTCGCCGGGGCCTGACCGTAGGTCCGCTCCTGCATGCCCGCCTGGCCTGTCCCCCGGGAACCGACGACGGGCTGTCCCCACCTGCCGTCCCCGGACCGGCGCTCCGAGGACCCGCGGTCAGGGCCGCAGCGCCCGCGCGGCGGCCGTGTCGAGGACGAGCAGGAACGCGCCCTGCACGACCACGGCCGCGCCGTCGGCCCGCCAGCGTTCGCGCCGCAGACCCCAGGCTCCCAGGGCGAGGTAGCTGACATCCAGGCCGGCGTTGACCAGGAGCATCCGGCGCAGCCTCGCGGGCTCGGTCGGTCCCCGACGGCGCCGGTTGGCCGCCCCGACCAGGGCGATCGCACCGTCGACCGCGCCCCAGGCGGCGGTCTGCCGGGCGAAGCCGGGCGACCGCCGGGCCAGCGCCGCGCCGACCGCGACCGAACCGATGGCCCAGGCAGACAGGACACGGGTCAGGCGCTGTTCGACGTCGGTCATCCGGCGACGACGTCGCCCTGCTCACCCGTCTCGAGACCGGCGGCCGCCTTGGCCATCTGGAGCAGCTGCCCGACCCGCCCGGACGGCCCGTCCCAGAACTCGCCGTGGTCGACCGTGATCGACAGGACCCGCACCTGCGGGTCGTCCTGCCCGTCGAACCAGGACGCCGCGCCGACGTTCCACAGCTCGGCGATCCGGGCCCGGTCCTGGGACAACCGGGCCTGCCCCTGCAGCGCGACGTAGGCGTTCTTGCCCGGGTCGCTGAGCGTCACCGTGGTGGGCGCCCCGCCGTCGGGCATCCCCTCGACCCAGTCGGCCCCGACGGAGACCAGGAACGACAGGACGCTCCCGTCGGCGGCAGCCACCGCCAGGGGGCGGGCGCGCCACTGGCCGGACGTCGCGTCCTCGGTGGCGACCATGGCGAAGCGGAGACCGTCGAGGGCCTCGGACAGGGTTCGGGTGCTCATGACACCTGGCCTTCCCCGCCTCTCCCCTGGGCACGCGTGTCAGTCGGCGAGCAACGGCGGTCCGGGCAGTTCCTTGCGGGTGAACCGCGCCCGCGGGCCACGAGGAGGTCGGGCTGCAGCTCGGTGTCCTCCGCCAGGGCGACGGCAAACGGCGCGAGGATCACCTGCAGGTCCTGCGGGCAGGCGGCCCGCAGGAGCAGGTAGAGGTTGCCGACCACGGTCTGGTGGTCGTGGACCGGCCCGGGGCTTCCGACGAGCGTCCCGTCGATGAGCTCGTACCGCCGACCGTCCTGAGGCAGGTCCTCGAGGTCACTCCGGGTCAGCGGCTGGGCCAGCCGCGATGCGGATGCCGTCTTCACAGCCGTCATGGTGCTCCCCCGTCGGCGTCCTGACCAGAGTCGTCATCGCTGGAGGGACGCGCCCAGGCAAGCCCCCCTGGCAGCGTCTCTGCGCGATCTGTGGACACGCCGACGGGCGTCCCCGGCGATCTGGGGACCGCCCGTGGCGGGGGACGCCTAGTGGCGGGCGGTGCTGCGGCCGGACGTCATCGTCTCGGCGACGCCGATCAGCGCGACGGCGGCCACCACGGCGACGACGAACCCGAGAACGTTCAGCTCGAAGATCCCGCCGGTGCCGAGCAGGTTCGCCACGAGCCCGCCGATCACCGAGCCGACGAGGCCGAGACCGAGGGTGGCCAGCAGGGACAGGGTCTGGCGACCGGGCTTGAGCAGCCGGGCGAGCGCGCCGATGACGAGTCCCGCAACGATGAAGCCGATCATGTTGTCCTCCCCTGTGCGCCGGCCCGTTGCCTGCGCGAGGCCCTCCTACCCATGACGCGGTGGGTCCGCACGGAGGCGGCATGACGGTTGGACAACGGTGCCGCGACCCGGGGGCCGCTGCTCCTCAGTACAGCCGGGCGGCGTACGACGCCCCGTAGTAGGCCTGCACGGCCTCCAGCGTCTCGTCGGACCGCTCCACCGCGTGCGCGATCTGCGCCCGGGACGGGACGGCCTCCGGGTCCCACGTGGCCGGGTCCCACAGTGTCGACCGCAGGAACGCCTTGCTGCAGTGGAAGAAGACCTCCTCGACGCCCACCACCAGGGCGAGGTCGGGACGGTGGCCCCTGACCTGCAGCGCGTCGAAGAACGGCGCGTCGCGCACGACGGTCGCCCTGCCGTTGACACGCAGCGTGTCGCCCCGTCCTGGGACCACGAACAGCGCCGCCACGCGGTCGTTGCCGAGCACGTCGGTGAGACCGTCGACCCGCCGGTTGCCCAGCCGGTCCGGCAGGACGAGGGTGCGCTCGTCCAGGACCAGCACCGACCCGGGAGGATCCCCCTTGGGCGAGACGTTGCCCGACCCGTCCGCGCCCGTGGTGCCCAGCAGCCAGAACGGTGACGCGGCGAGAAAGCGGCGGTCCATCTCGTGCAGCCGGTCACGGACCTTCGCGGCGACCCGGGCGCCGGCTCCCCCGTCAGCGTCCGCAGCGACTCCGGATCGGTCACGACGTCCCACGCGGAGCGGTCCATCGGCCGAGCGTGTCACGGCGGGCCGGGCAAGGGGACGTCGCTCAGGAGCCGGCCGGCCGTGCGGGGAGCGGGAGGACCTCCAGCAGGACGTCCACGAGCGCCGCGGGAGCGTCCAGCATCGGCAGGTGGGCGGTCCCGGGCAGCTCCACGCTGCGCCCCTGCCCTGTCCGCCCGGCGATCAGCGGTGCGAGCAGCAGGGTGAAGGGCTCGTCCAGCGCCCCGGTCACCACGGTCAGCGGCACCTCGATCTCCCCGAGGCGCGACCAGGCGCCGACCAGGCTCTCCGGCTCGTCGGCCACGTCGAGCGTCCGGCCGACCATGTCCAGCGCCAGCTCGCGTGCCGGACCCCGGACCCGCCCTTCGGTCTGTCCCGGCCCGTCCAGCCAGTAGGCGACCTGGAGCCGGCCGAGTGCGTCTCGGTCACCCGCGGCCGTCCGTCGCGCGTCGATGAACGCCTGGAGCTCCGGCGTCATGCTCCACAGCTCCTCCGGTGGCCCGCTGACCAGGCTGCCCACGAGCACCAGGCCGCAGACCCGGACGGGGTCGGTGAGCGCGAGGTCGACGACCAGCTCCCCACCCATGCTGTTGCCGACCAGCCAGGCAGGACGGTCCAGAGCGGCCAGGACCGACCTCAGGTCCTCCAGGTGGCTGCCCGTTCCGGCGTCCGCGTCCGCCTCGCCGAACCCACGCCGGTCGTAGGCCACGACGTCCGCGCCCGCGTCGGCGAGAGCCCGTCCGACGACGTCCCAGGCCCGCCGGTCGGCGACCGCGGCGTGCAGCAGGACGACCAGCGGAGCGTCCGGCTCGTCCGTGGGCCAGCGGGTCGCGGGAAGGCCGGCCAGGAGCGTCGTCTGCATGCCGGCGACCCTGCCGCAGGGTGGTGTGGCTGTCCACGACTCAGGGGCCGACAGCGGTCACCGGACGGCCCCGGCCCGGACAGGCCGACGGGCGGCCCTCCCGCAGGAGGACCGCCCGTCGTGTGGTGCAGGGAGGGGACGG
>CAVXIB010000017.1:0-224886 GCA_963761695.1 uncultured Actinomycetota bacterium
CCGCGTCGTCAAGGGCAGCACGATCGAGGACATCGGCTGGTTCACCCCGGCCGGGGAGTGGATGAGCGAGGACGACTGGGACTCCGGATTCGCCCGGTCGGTCGCGGTCTTCCTCAACGGGGAGGGCATCCGCGAGCCGGACGCCCGGGGCGAGCGCGTCACCGACTCCTCGTTCTTCCTGCTCTTCAACGGTCACTACGAGTCGATCGACTTCACGCTGCCCGACCTCGGGGCCGGTGAGCGCTGGGAGGTCACGGTGGACACGGCCGCGCCCATGCTCGACGACGCGGAGCCGCGCACCATCAAGACGGGTGAGGCCGTCGCGGTCGACGCACGGTCCGTGCTCGTCCTGCGCAAGGTGTTCTAGGCGTGGGCGACCAGACCACCAGCCACCTGCCCCGGGCAGGACGTCCCGTCCCCGTCTCGACCTACCGGGTGCAGCTGCACCCGCAGGTCGAGGGCTTCGGGGCCTTCACGTTCGACGATGCCGCGGCGATCGTGCCGTACCTGGCCGACCTCGGCATCACGCACCTGTACTGCTCGCCCTACCTGCAGGCGGCGCCCGGGTCGATGCACGGGTACGACGTCGTCGCGCACGACCGGGTCAACGACGAGCTCGGCGGCCCGGCGGCGTTCGACCGCCTGGTCGCGGCCTGCAGGGCGGCGGGTCTGGGCATCGTGCTGGACGTCGTCCCGAACCACGTCGCCGTCAGCGAGCCGGAGGACCAGAACGAGGCGTGGTGGGGGCTGCTCCGCGACGGCCGGAACGGGCCGTACGCCGCATGGTTCGACGTGGAGTGGGACGGCGCCGACAACCCCGGCAAGGTCGTCGTCCCGGTGCTCGGAGCCCCCCTGGGGGAGGTCCTCGACGAGCTCGAGGTCACCGAGGACCGGATCCGGTACTACGACCACGTGTTCCCGGTCGCGCCGGGCACGTTCGTGCCGGGCGACGCGCTGGCCACCCTGGAGGGCCAGCACTACCGGTTGGCGCACTGGCGGGTGGCGGCCGAGGAGCTGAACTACCGGCGCTTCTTCGACGTGACCACCCTGGCCGGCGTGCGCGTCGAGGATCCGGAGGTGTTCGACCGGACCCACGCGCTGCTCGTCCAGCAGGTCAGGGACGGCGTGCTCGACGGCCTGCGGATCGACCACCCCGACGGCCTGGCCGATCCCGAGGGGTATCTGGCCCGCCTGGCCGAGCAGACCGGCGGTTCCTGGGTCGCGGTCGAGAAGATCCTCGAGCCCGGGGAGGAGCTGCCGGCCACCTGGCAGACCGCCGGCACGACCGGGTACGACGCCCTGAACCGCGTGCTCGGGCTGTTCGTCGACCCCGAGGGGGAAGCGCCCCTGACCGCGCTGTGGACGGCGCAGACCGGCAGCGACCTCAGCTACGAGCAGACCGTCGAGCAGACCAAGCACCTCGTGCTCAGCGAGGTGCTGACCGCGGAGGTCAACCGCCTGGTCGAGCTCGCGCTGCGGGCGTGCCGCCCCGACCCGACCCTGCGCGACACCACCCGGCGCGGGCTGCGCGAGGCGCTCGTCGAGGTCCTGGCTGCCTTCGACGTGTACCGGGCCTACCTGCCCCCCGAGGGCCCGGCCGACGACGCAGCTCGCGCCCGGGTGGAGCATGCCGCTGCCGGAGCCAGGGCTGTACGCCCGGAACGGGCCGACGAGATCGACCTGGTGGCGAGGCTGGCGCTCGCCGAGGGACCGGACTCCCCCGCCGCACGCGAGTTCGTCACCCGCTTCCAGCAGACCTGCGGCCCCGCCATGGCCAAGGGCGTGGAGGACACCGCCTTCTACCGCTACCTGCGGCTGTCAGCCCTGAACGAGGTGGGTGGCGACCCCGGCGTCTTCGGCCTGTCCGGCGAGGCGTTCCACGAGGCCTGCGGAGCCCAGCAGCGGGACTGGCCGGTCTCCATGACCACGCTGTCGACGCACGACACGAAGCGCTCCGAGGACGTGCGGGCCCGGCTGGTGCTGCTCTCGCAGTGCCCCGGCGAGTGGGCCGACCTGGTGGGCCGGCTCGCACCGGTACTGGCCCGGCACCGCGGCGAGGCGGGCCCGGACCGCGCCACCGAGCAGCTGGTGCTGCAGACCGTGGTCGGGGCCTGGCCGCTGTCGGCCGACCGCGCCGTGGCCTACGTGGAGAAGGCCACCCGTGAGGCGAAGGCGTCGACCTCCTGGGTCGACCCGGAGCCGGACTTCGACGAGCAGACCGCCGCGTTCGTCCGGGGCCTGCTGGCCGACGACGACGCCGTCCGGGAGGTCGTCCAGTTCGTGGAGCGGCTGGACGGCCCGTGGCGGCAGACCGTGCTGGCGCAGAAGCTCGTGCAGCTGACCATGCCGGGGGTCGCCGACGTCTACCAGGGCACCGAGCTGCCCGACCTGTCGCTGGTGGACCCGGACAACCGTCGCCCCGTCGACTACGACGTGCGACGGAGCGGCCTGGCCGCCCTGGCCCAGGCCGACCCGAAGCTGCGTCTGGTGGCCACCGCGCTGCGGCTGCGCCGCGACCGGCCGGAGGCCTTCCTGGCCGCAGCCACCTACCGGGGCCTGGACGCCGGGAACCGCGCCGTGGCGTTCACGCGGTCGGAGACCGTCGTCACGGTGGCGTGCACCCGTGCGGTGGCGGTGGAGCGCGACGGGTGGGGCGACGACGCCGTCGCGCTGCCGCACGGCACCTGGCGCGACCTGCTCGGCGGCACCGAGCACTCCGGGGCGGCGCCGCTCGCGCAGGTGCTGGCCGACCGTGGCGCCGCTCTGCTGGTGCGCACGTGAGGTCGCTGAGGGTCTGGGCGCCGAAGCCCGAGCGGGTGGAGCTCGTGCTCGGTGCACAGCGCCGGCCGATGACCCCCGACGGCGGCGGGTGGTGGACGGCCGAGGTGGAGGCCGGCGCCGCACCGCTGGACTACGCCTTCTCCCTCGACGGCGGTGACCCTCGCCCCGACCCCCGCAGCGCCTGGCAGCCCCACGGGGTGCACGGTCCGTCACGGCTCGTCGACCACGACGCCTTCCCCTGGACCGACCAGCGGTGGCGGGGCCTGCCGCTGCCCGGCGCCGTGCTCTACGAGCTGCACGTCGGCACCTTCACCCCCGAGGGGACCTTCGCCGCGGCCGTCGACAGGCTCGACCACCTGGTCGAGCTCGGCGTGTCGGCGGTCGAGCTGCTGCCCTGCAACGCCTTCGCCGGCGAACGCGGCTGGGGCTACGACGGCGTCGCCTGGTTCGCGGTGCACGAGCCCTACGGCGGGCCCGACGGGCTCAAGCAGCTCGTCGACGCCTGTCATGCCCGCGGCCTCGGCGTGGTGATGGACGTCGTCTACAACCACCTCGGTCCGGCCGGCAACTACCTGCCGGAGTTCGGTCCGTACCTCACCGAGGCGCACACCACGCCCTGGGGTCCGGCGGTCAACCTCGACACCCCGGGCTCGGACGAGGTGCGCCGCTACGTCCTCGACAACGCCCTGATGTGGCTGCGCGACTACCACGTCGACGGTCTGCGGCTCGATGCCGTGCACGCCCTCGTCGACGAGCGGGCCACCCCCCTGCTCGAGGAGCTCGGCGTCGCGGTGGAGGCCCTGGGCGCGCAGCTGTCCAAGCCCCTGTGGCTGGTGGCCGAGAGCGACCTCAACGATGCCCGGCTCGTGTCCAGCCGTGAGGCGGGCGGTGCCGGGCTCGACGGGCAGTGGGCCGACGACGTCCACCACGCCCTGCACGCGAACCTCACCGGCGAGCTCAGCGGCTACTACGGCGACTTCGGGGGCCTGCCGGCGCTGGCCAAGGTGCTCACCGGTGCCTTCCTGCACGACGGCACCTGGAGCAGCTTCCGCGAACGCACCCACGGCCGTCCGGTCCCGGCGACCGTGCCGGGGCACCGCTTCGTGGTCTACACCCAGGACCACGACCAGGTCGGTAACCGGGCCACGGGTGACCGGCCGTCGCAGACGCAGTCCGAGGGGCTGCTGAAGGTCGCGGCCGCCCTCGTGCTCACCTCCCCCTTCACGCCGATGCTCTGGATGGGTGAGGAGTGGGGCGCGACCACGCCCTGGCAGTTCTTCTCCGACCACGAGGGCGAGCTCGGCGAGGCGGTCCGCACGGGGCGCCGGGCCGAGTTCGCCTCGCACGGCTGGGACACCGACGACGTGCCCGACCCCCAGGACCCGGCCACCTTCGAGCGGTCCAGGCTCGACTGGGCCGAGACCGGTGGCGAGCGGGCCGGGCGCCTGCTCGCCTGGTACCGCGACCTCATCGCGCTGCGGCGCAGCCGCCCCGAGCTGTCCGACGGACGCCGTGACCGGGTCGAGGTCTCCTACGACGAGGCGGCCCGCTGGCTGGTGGTCCGGCGCGGAGTGATCGCCCTGGTCTGCAACCTCGCCGGCGAGCGCCGGACCGTGCCGGTCCCGTCCTCGGGCGGCACGGTCCTGCTCGCCAGCAGCGCCGGAGCCGTCCTCGGACCCGATGGCCTCAGCCTCGACGGGGAGGCCGCGGTGGTCCTCGAGCTCGGGTGACCGACGCCTCGGCATGAGCCCGGCCCGGCGGGGCACGGGACGCCCATGCGCATCGTCGTGACGGGCGCGACCGGCAACGTCGGTTCGCGGCTCCTGCCCCAGCTGCTCGACTCCCCCCAGGTCACCTCGGTGGTGGGCCTCGCCCGGCGGCTGCCCGCCTCCAGGGACCAGCGGGTGGAGTGGACCTCGGTCGACCTCGCCGAGGGTGATCTGCGACCGCTGCTGCGAGGGGCCGACGCGGTGGTGCACCTGGCCTTCCGCCTGCAGCCGGCGCACGACCCGGCAGCCATGCGGCGCGTCAACATCGGCGGCACGACCCGGCTGCTGGACGCCCTGGTTGCCGAGGGCGTGCCGGCACTGGTCGTCGCGTCCTCGCTCGGGGCCTACTCGCCGGTGCCGGCCGCCGTCGCGGCGACCAGGGTCACCGAGGACTTCCCGACGGGCGGCATCTCCAGCTCTGTCTACAGCCGGCACAAGTCCGAGGTGGAGCGGCTTCTGGACGCCCTGGAGGCCGACCACCCGGAGCGTCGCGTGGTGCGGCTGCGCCCGGGCATCGTGCTGCAGCGCGCCGCGGCGAGCGAGCTGGCGCGCTACTTCCTCGGCCCGTTCCTGCCCCACTCGCTCGTCCGCCGCGGGCTCCTCCCCCTGGTCCCCCGGGTCGACCGGCTGGCCGTGCAGGCGGTCCACGCCGACGACGTCGCGCGCGCGTTCGTGCTGGCCGCCACCACGCCGGTCACCGGGGCGTTCAACGTCGCCGCCGAACCGGTGCTCGACGCCGACACGATGGCGTCGGCGCTCGGAGCCCGCACCCTGCCGCTGCCGGTCGCGCTGTTGCGCGGCCTGGTCGACCTCACTTGGCGGCTGCACCTGCAGCCGACCGACCCCGGCTGGGTCGATCTCGCCCGCCTGACGCCCCTCATGGACACCACCCGGGCACGCACCGAGCTGGGGTGGACCCCACGGCACCGCAGCACGGACGCGCTCGCCGAGACGGTCGAGGCGATGGGTCGCGGCGAGGGCGCGGACACCCCCGTGCTGCGACCGCGGTCGTGGGCGGGGCGGGCGGCTGAGCTCGCCCGTGCTGTCGTGCCCGGAGCCCACGGGTCCGGCTGAGGTGCCAGCGCGCCGCGCCGGCTGCTCCGGGCGCCCGTGCAGCAGGATCGGGTCATGACCGATCTTCCCCCGACGCTCCCGCTCCAGGTCGAGGCGCCGTCCGACCTCGAGACCGGCACCTACGCCAACATGATCAGCACCTGGTACACCGAGACCGACCTGGCCATCGACTTCGCCATCGTGCTCCCCAGCGAGGTGATCGACCTCGACGACGGCCAGGCGGTCCTGCCCCGCGCCCGGCTCGTCAGCCGGGTCCGGCTCCCGCTGGCGCAGGCACGGGAGCTGAGGGCAGCGCTGGAGGACGCGCTGAACCGGTACGAAACCCAGTTCGGCCCGCTGCCGGCCCGGACCGGTGCGCCCCGGGACCTCTGGACCGTCTGAGCCGCGGCGGGACCCTCGTGAGGCCCCGCAGGTGTCAGACCGCGGCGGCCTCGCGACGCCCGGCGGCGTCGTCGTCGTCGTAGGGCACGAACGGTCCCCCGAAGCGACCGGTCTGCTCCTCGTGGTAGTCGTCCTCCACGTTGACCTGCCAGACGTCATGGTCGGCGCCGTCGACGATGTTGCGGACCGACAGGATCGCCGTGAGCATCGAGTGGTCCTGGTTGTTGTACCGGTGCATCCCGTTGCGGCCCACGGGGTGCACGTTCGGCACCTCCCTGGCGATCCACGCGCGGATCGTCTCGATGTTGGCGTGGTAGGCGCGGTCGTAGAACGGATAGGCCTTGGGCATCCGCACGACGAAGCCCCGCTCGACCTGCTCGGGCTGCACCAGCCCGAGCGTGGCCAGCTCTGCGGTAGCCAGGGCGACCAGCTCCTCGTCGGGCAGCGACCAGGTGTCGTCGTCCTGGAAGACGAAGTACTCCAGGCCCAGGCAGGTGCGGCCGTCCTTGACCAGGTGCGGCGACCAGGAGCCGTAGTTCTGGATCCGCCCCACGAGCACCTCGGGCTCGTGGATGTAGATCCAGTTGTCCGGGAAGCCGGCCGCCTCGGGCACCACGAGCGCCACCGTGAGGTAGTCGCGGTACTTGAGGTCACGCGCGGCGTCCTGCACGGGCTGCGGCGCCGGGGGGTCCATCGAGGCGATGAGCGAGGACAGCGGCATCGTGGAGACCAGGTGGTCGAAGGACAGCCTGCTGGTCGCCCCCAGGTCGGTCCGGCGGCTCTCCGGGGCGCCCGCGCCCGCGCCGTACCCACCGGTGACCACCGAGGTCACCGCGACCGCGCCCCGCCCGGGCTCGCGGTGGACCGTCCGCACCTTGGTCTCCAGCACGACCCGGCCGCCCTGCTGCTCGACCAGGTCCGCGCAGCGCTCCCACATCATCCCGGGGCCCAGACGCGGGTACTGGAACTCCTCGATGAGCGAGGTGATGTCCTTCTGGTTGCGCTTGGGCAGCAGCGCGTTCAGCACGGCGTTGAACAGCGAGAGGTTCTTGATCCGCTGGGCCGCCCAGTCGGACTGCAGCTCGGTGGCGTCCCGCCCCCAGAGCTTCTCGGTGTAGGTCTTGAAGAAGATGCGGTACAGCCGCCAGCCGAACCGGGCGGCGACCCAGCCCTCGAAGTTCGTCTGGTCGCGCGGCGGGCGGACCCGCACCATCAGGTAGGACAGCACGCAGCGCAGCGCCTCCCACAGCCCGAGGTTGCGCAGCGCGTTGCCGGCCTTCAGCGGGTAGTCGTAGAGCTTGCCCCGGTACAGGATGCGGCTCATCCGGGGCCGCATGAGGAAGTCGTCGGCCGGCAGGATCTCGTGCCAGAGCGCCTCGACCTCGGGCACCTTGGTGAAGAAGCGGTGGCCGCCGATGTCGAAGCGCCAGCCCTCGCGGACGGCGGTCCGGCTGATGCCGCCGACCATTCCGTCGCCCTCGAGCACCGTGGTCGGGACGCCTGCCTTGCCGAGCTCGTACGCCGCGGTGAGGCCGGCGGGACCGGCGCCGATGACGACGACGGACTCAGGCTTCGACACACTCGGCTCCAGACAGGGGACGGCAGGACCAGGCGCCCGCGAGGGGCCCGTCCCATGGTCGCTTGCCCGGTGGGGGGTCAGGCAACCGGGGACGGTGACGTCGGACACGGTCACCCTGCCGCACGGGGCCCGCCCCCGGCGCCCCCTAGGCTGGGGACACGCTCGCCCGGCGCTCCGGCACCGGCCCCCGAGGGGCATCGGCGGCACCCGCACCCGCCCGAGGTCAGGACCCCCGTGGACACCGCGTCGCCGTCGACCCGAGCGCCCGCGTCCGGGCGACCGGCGCCCGCGACGGCTGCGCTCCAGTCCCGCACGTCGTCGTGGGTGGCGCTGGCCGTCGTCGTCGGGATCCTGGTGCGGTGTGGCACCCGCAGCGCGCTGTGGCTGGACGAGGCGCTCTCGGTCCACCTGGCCGGACTGCCGCTGCACGACCTGCCGGGTGCCCTGCGCCGGGACGGGGCACCGCCGTTCTACTACGTCCTGCTGCACGGCTGGACCGCGCTGTTCGGCACCGGAGACGTCGCCGTCCGGGCACTGTCGCAGGTGTGCTCGCTGCTGAGCCTTCCGCTGGCCCTGCTGGTGGGCACCCGGCTGCACAGCCGCGCTGCCGGGTGGGCCGCGCTCCTGCTGCTGGCGAGCAACCCCTTCGCCGTCCGGTACGCCACCGAGGCCCGGATGTACGCGCTCGTCGTGCTGCTCGTGCTGCTGGGCGCGCTCGCTCTCGACGCCGCCCTGCGCGACCCCCGGCTGCCCCGGCTCGCGGCGGTCGCCGTCCTGGGTGCGCTGCTGGCCCTGACCCACTACTGGGCGCTGTTCCTGCTCGCCGTGGTCGGCGTCGGCCTGCTGGTGGCGGGGCGGCAGGGCCCACGGCAGTACCCGGCGCGGCGCTGCGCCGTCGCGCTGCTCGGGGGTGGCGTCCTGTTCTTCCCCTGGCTGCCCACGTTCCTGTTCCAGACGGCGCACACGGGCGCCCCGTGGTCGGCCGCCCCCGACCTCGCGGACCTCGCGCTCACCTGGTTCGACTGGTCCGGCGACGGGGCGCCGTCGGCCCTGCTGGGCCTGGTCCTGCTGGCGCTGGCCCTGGCCGGACCGTTCCTGCGCCCCGCCCCCGGTGGTGGGCTCCTGCTGCGCCGCCCGGCCCGACGAATCATGGTCGTGCTGTCCAGCGTCGCCTTCGGCACGCTCGGCCTGGGGCTCTCGGTGGCGGCGCTGCAGTCCTCCGGGTACGCGGTGCGCTACAGCGCCGTGGCCCTGGTGCCGGCGCTGCTGGCGGCCGCGGTCGCCGTGCAGGGGCTGCCGCCCCGCGGCCGCACGGCCGTCCTCGCGGTGGCGGTGCTCCTGGGCATGGGGACCACCGTGCGCGAGCCCTTCGACGACACCCGCACGCAGGCCGCCGCCACCGCCGCCGTCATGGCGCCGCAGCTCGGCCCGGGTGACCTGGTGCTCTACTGCCCCGACCAGCTGGGTCCGGCCATGGCCCGGCAGCTGCCGGCAGGCACCGACCAGCTGCTGTTCCCGACGGGCGGCCCGCCGCAGCGGGTCGACTGGGTCGACTACGCCCAGCGCAACCGGGCAGCCGACCCGGACCTGTTCGCCGCCGCCGCGCACCACCGGGCCCGCGGCGCCATCTGGCTCGTCACCGCCGACGGTTACCGCACGTTCGGCGACTCCTGCCAGCGTCTGGCCAGCGCCCTGCAGGTGCGGCGCGGACCGGCCGAACGCGTGGTGCCGACCCGGACCCGGTACGACGAGCGGCAGCGCGTGCTGCGGTACGGATCACCGTGACGGGACCGGCATCCGCCGCGACAGCCCGCCCCGGGACGGGCAGGCTGCAGGGGTGACCGCTCCCGTTGCTCCGTGGACCCAGTCCCCCGCCGTCGTCGTCACCGTCCTGGCGGGTCTTGCCGGACTGCTCCTGTCGCTGAACAGCGGGGGCTTCGCCATCGCGCTGTTCCTCGGGGCGGTCTCGCTCGCGGCGCTGCCCATGGCGCTGGCCGACCACCCGGGCGCCCGCAGCGTGCGCCTGGCCGTGCTCGGTGCGGGCATGGGGGCCCTCGCGCTCGTCCTGGTCCTCGGGCCGCTGCTGTTCGGTCAGCAGCAGCAGGCCGACCGGCGCCAGGACCCGACCCGGAGCACGCAGGACAGTCCCACGCTGCCCCTGCCGGCCTCGGTCCCGTCCCCGACCGGCTGACCCCCGCTCACCGCCGCGGCGCCGGTCAGGCGACGCGGACCTCGACCCGGTGGTACCCGCTGGCACCGTTCGGCGCGACGTCGGCGACCCTGCCGGTCTGCACGTCGCCGAGGCGGTCGGTGGCCCGTACCTCGAGCAGGTGCTCGCCGGGGGTGGCGGTCCAGGTCCACCGCCACTGCCGCCAGCTGTCCTCCGAGAGCGCACCGCCGAGATCGGCCGGCTGCCAGGCCCCGCCGTCGACGCGCACCTCGACCGCGGTGACGCCGCGCTTGCGGCCCGGTGCCCAGGCGACCCCGGCGACCACCACGGGCCCGGCGACGACGTCGCGGTCCCCCCGGGGGACGTCGATCCGCGACATCGTCTTGATCGGCCCCTCCTTGCTCCAGCCGCGGGGGATCCAGTAACCGTCGACGGCCGCCCAGGTGGTCAGGTCGATCCGGCTCAGCCACTTGGTGGCGCTGACGTAGCCGTACAGGCCGGGCACCACCAGGCGGGCCGGGAAGCCGTGCGCGACCGGCAGCGGCTCACCGTTCATCGCGACGGCGATCATGGCCGGACGACCGTCGAGCGCGTACCGGACCGGGAAGCCCGCCGTGAAGCCGTCGACCGACTCCCCCACCACCTGCTCGGCACCGCTCTGCACCCCGGCCCGGGCCAGCACGTCGCGCAGCAGGACGCCCTGCCAACGGGCGTTGCCGACCAGGTCGCCGCCGATCTCGTTGCTGACGCACGACAGGGTGATGTCGGCCTCGACCATCGGCAGGGCCAGCAGGTCGGCGTAGGAGAGCCGGTAGGGCGCGTCGACCATGCCGCCGATCTCCAGGGACCACTGCGCCGGGTTCACCTGCGGCACGGTGAGCGCCGTGTCGATCCGGTAGAACGCCTCGTTGGGGGTCAGCACCGAGGCGACGCCCGGCACCCCCAGGTCGGCCGCCACGAGGTTGCCCGGAGCCAGGCGCACCGGGGTGGGCAGCCCGACGGCGGCCCGCACCGCGCTGACGTCCGCGCGCCGTTGCAACCACCGCACGACGCCGCCCGCACCGACGATGCCGATGCCGACCGCCACCCCCCGGGTCAGGAACAGCCGCCTGCCCGCCGCATCCTGCGCGGGCGCCAGCAGGGCCCTCAGCGCGCCCAGCACCCCCAGGGCGAGGGCGATCGCGACGACGACCGCCCCGGGACCGGCATCGGGTTGGCCGAGCTGCGCCAGCAGGACCAGACCGCTGAGTCCGAGCACCAGCGGCTCGACCCGACCGGGTCCGCGGGCGGCGAGCAGGCCACCGCGTGCGGCGAGCAGCGCCACGACGACGAGGACGCCGACCACCAGCAGCGGCTTGTCGGCGGTTCCCACGGCGTCGATGGCTGCCCGCCGGAGCCCGTCGGGCGTGAGGTCGATGACCCGGGCGGCCACCGCCAGCACCGGACTGGACCCGCCGGGCACCAGCCGCCCGAGCAGCTCGGCCACCGCCAGGCCGGCCCCGCCCGCGAGCAGGCCGGCGAGCGCGGCTCGGCCACGAGAGGCACCGGGCGTGGGCGTCGCGTCGACGCGGACCTCCGGTTGGGTCAGCACGGTGCGACGCTGCTGGTCGCTTGGGCGTTGAGGGCCATCACGGTGAGACGTTCGGCCAAGGCGGTCAGACTGGATGCCCTCAGGCGGTAGACGTGCACCCGCTCACACACGGTCCGCTCCACCAGCCCGGCCTCCCGGAGCACCTTGAGGTGGTGGCTGAGCAGCGGCTGGGACAGGTGCAGCCGGTCGATGAGCTGCCGCTGGGTCAGCTGGGCGTGCTCCAGGAGCCGCACCAGGTCCTGCCGCCGCGGCTCGGCCAGGACCGTCAGCAGGGTGGCCACGTCCGGCAGGCCCTCGGGCTCGGCGACCTGCTCGCCGTCGTCCTCGACCGTTCCCGACAGGAGCGCCCGCACCACGCCGCGATGCGGCTCGGCCAGGGCCGAGAGCATGGTCGGCGGCTCCGTGGGGCCGGTCACGCCCGCGCCAGGGTGTCGCGGAGGGCGTCGAAGGTGGCCGGGACAGCGGCATACCAGACGTTGGTCCCGCGCTTCTCGCTGGCGACCAGACCTGCCTCGCGCAGGACCTTGAGGTGATGGCTCACGGTGGGCTGGCTCTTGCCGGCGGGGCCGACGAGGTCACAGGCGCACACCGCGCCCGTCGGATCGGTCGCGATCAGGCTGAGCAGGCGTAGCCGCACCGGGTCGCCGAGGGCGGCGAAGCACCGGGCGAGGCGCACGGCGCCGGCGTCGTCGGGGACGCGGGCCTGCAGCGGGGCGTCGTCCGGACGCACGAGCCCGGCCGGGGAAGGCGCACTGGGCACGGCAACCTCCTCATCGATGCTTCTCGATGGTAGGTCAGCACCCGGGTGCCGTCACCGTGGGGCAGGGGCTCAGCGGGCCTCGGCCGCCCGCAGCCGCCGACACATGACCAGCAGCAGGTTCCTGGCGATCTCGGGCTCGTCCTCGAGCAGGGGGCGGAAGTCCCAGGACGTCAGCGCGAGCGAGGACACCGGCGTGGTCGCGCGGACGGTCGCCGACCGCGGCGCGCCGTCGACGAGGGAGATGTCGCCGAACCACTGCCCGGCCGACAGTGAGCCGGTCACGACGCCGCCGACGAGCACCTCGGCCGTGCCCGACACGATGAGGTGGAACCCGGCACCGCCGTCACCCTCGACGACGATGTCCTTGCCCTGCGGGTGCTCGACCGACCGGCAGCGCGCAGCGACCTTGCCGAGGGCCTTCGCGCCGAGGCCGGAGAAGAGGTCGACGCTGCTCAGCAGCTCTTCGACCGGGGTACGGGCGGCCATGCGGGGGCTCCTTCTGGACCGGGGGCGGGAAGCATGGCACAGCCCGGGGCTGCGGCCCCGCCGTCACGCGGGGGGCGGCGTCGCGTCCCGGATCGCAACGTGGCCGACCTCTGGCCGACACGTGCCAGGCGCAGCCTGGACGGCATGACCATGCAGCTGACACCGCGCGCGACGCTCCTGCTGCAGGCCGACGTCGGCCGGGCGGAGGAGGTCGCCGCCTGGATCCGCGAGGTGCCGGCCGTGCTGTCCACGGCCGTCACCAGTGGCCCCTACGACGTCATCGCCGTCGTCGACCTCACGGTGGCCGAGCTGTCCGCCGTGCTGGGACGGACGAGGCTGGCCCCTGGGCTCGCGGCCCTGCGGGTCTGCCGCCCTCCGGGCTGAGAGCCCGTCATCGCACGGCCGACAGGGCTCGGTGCAGCCCGGTGACGTCGCTCAGCGCCGGTCCGGACCTGCCCCGCCCTGCCGCGCGAGCGCCGTCAGGCGGCTGACCGCCCGCAGGTACTTCTTGCGGTAGCCGCCCGCGAGCAGCTCCGGTGGGAACAACCGGTCCAGCGGGACGCCGCTGGTCACGAGCGGCACGTCCCGGTCGTAGAGGCGGTCGGCCAGCACCACCAGCCGCAGCGCCGCGGACTGGTCGTCCACCGGCGCGACGTCCCGCAGGCAGACGAGCGCCACGTCGTCGACGAGCGCGCCGTACCGCGAGGGGTGCAGGGACGACAGATGGGCCAGCAGAGCGGGGAAGTCGTCCAGCGAGGCGCCCGGCAGCGCTGCCCGCGCCTCGAGCTCCGCGGCGGACACGGGCACCGGCGGGGTGGGCAGGCCGCGGTGCCGGTAGTCCTCGCCGTCGACCCGTACGGGCTCGAAGTGCGCGGACAGACCCTGGATCTCGCGCAGGAAGTCCTGGGCCGCGAAGCGCCCCTCCCCCAGCGACCCGGGCAGCGTGTTCGAGGTCGCGGCCACCCGCACGCCCGCGTCGACGAGCTTGCCGAGGAGGGTGGACACCAGGACGGTGTCGCCCGGATCGTCGAGCTCGAACTCGTCGATCGCGAGCAGGCGATGCTCGCTCAGGGCCGTCACGGTCGCGCCGAAGCCCAGGGCGCCCACCAGGTGGGTGAGCTCGACGAAGGTCCCGTACGCCCTGGGCTCGGGCGCGACGTGCCACAGAGAGGTGAGCAGGTGGGTCTTGCCGACGCCGAAGCCGCCGTCGAGATACACCCCCGGCCGGCCCGGTGCCGGGCGGGCCCGGCCGAACAGGCGTCTGGGGGCGGGCTCCAGCGTGGTCGCGAACTCCGACAGGACCCGGACCGCCTGCGCCTGCGACGGCTGGGACGGATCCGGCACGTAGGTCTCGAACCGGGCGTCGTCGAACCGGGGCGGCGGCACCAGGGAGGCGATCAGCGACGCCGGGGCGACGACGGGGTCGCGGTCGACCAGGGAGAACGGCACGGGGGGCGAGCCTAGGAGCCCGGTCCGCCTAGGAGCCGGTGCCGCCCTCGACGTCGCCCCCGCTGCCCTGCGCCAGGTCGGCGTCGTCCTGCCCGGTGGTCTCCTGCGCCGCGGTCCCCGCGCCGCCGGCGTCGCCGTAGGTGGTGCCCGGCGCGTCGTCCCCGGGCGAGAACTGGTCGGCCGTCTTGCCGGTGGCCGACAGTCCGGCGCCCTGCAGGGCCGGGTCGGGGGTCGTCTGCTCATCGCTCATGGGCCGGCCCCTACCCGGTTGCGCCCCGGGCCTCACCTGCACGCACGCCAGCGTGAGAAGGTGCCGCCCATGACCGCCCCCGCCGGAGCCGACCCCGCGATCGTCGGCCCGTACCTCGCGCGCGCCCTCGACGAGCCCGCCTGGCAGACCTGCTCGACCACCCTCATCGCCGGCGGCAAGTCCAACCTCACCTACCGGGTCGACAGCGCGGCCGGGTCGGTGGTCCTGCGGCGGCCGCCGCTGGGCCACGTGCTGCCGACGGCGCACGACATGGTCCGCGAGCACACCGTGCTCTCCGCGCTGTCCGGCACCGCCGTCCCGGTGCCCCGCGTGCTCGCGCTCTGCACCGACGCCGAGGTGCTCGGCGGCACGTTCTACGTCATGGAGCGGGTCGACGGGCACGTCTGCCGCGACACCCTCCCGGCCGGCTACGCGGATGCCCCCGCCCAGCGCCGCGCGGTCGGGGAGGGCCTGGTGTCGGTGCTGGCCGACCTGCACGGGGTCGACCCGGCCGCCGTGGGCCTGGCCGGGTTCGGACGCCCCGAGGGCTACCTCGAGCGACAGGTCCGCCGCTGGGGCAAGCAGTGGGACGCCACCCGCCTCGACGGCATCGGCGGGCTCGACCCGCTGGCCGCTGCGCTGGCCGCCTCGGTGCCGCCCACCCAGCGCTCGAGCATCGTCCACGGCGACTACCGGCTCGACAACACGATGCTGCACCCCTCCGAGCCCGGTCGCATCGCCGCCGTTCTCGACTGGGAGATGAGCACCCTCGGCGACCCGCTCGCCGACCTCGGCATCCTTCTCGTGTACTGGTCCGAGGCGGGCGACGGCGCGGAGCGCGACATGGGCGCCGTCGTCAAGAGCGCCACCGCGCTGCCGGGATTCCCCTCCCGGGCCGAGGTGGCCGATCTCTACGCCGCCCGCACCGGGCTCGACCTCTCCGCGCTGCCGTGGGCGGTCTCGTTCGGCTTCTTCAAGCTGGCGGTCGTGTGCGCGGGGATCGTGGCACGGGTCAAGGGCGGGGCGATGGTGGGCGACGGCTTCGAGGGCATCGAGGAACGGATCGCCCCGCTCGTCGAGATCGGCCGGGCGACCCTCGCCGACCAGCGCGTCCACTGACGGTGGACCGCCCCGACGACGGCGACCTGGCTCTCGTGGGTCAGGCGGTCACCGCGCTCCGGCGCGGGCTGGGGGCACAGCGGCACCCGACCGCCGCGGCGGCCCGGGCCGACGACGGCGAGGTCACAGTGGCGCTGGGCCTCAAGGACGTGGTCTGCGCGGAGGCGGCCGTCGTCGCCGCCGTGCTCGCGCGCGGCCGACGCGTCAGCACACTGGCCACGGTCCGGCACCTGTCCGAGGACGCCACCCGGGTCATCGCCCCGTGCCCGTCCTGCCGGGCGATGCTCCAGCAGCACGCGCCGGCCGCCCGGGTGCTCCACCTGGCCGAGGGCCTGCGGATCACCCGCGTGGAGCAGCTGCCCTAGCCCCCGGTGACCCTGGCCGCAAGGTCGTGGGCCGGTCGGCCGGCGTCCAGGCCCTGCTGCTCGAAGCGCGTCCTGGCCCGGGCCGGGGCCGCGCAGACCGAAAGGACCGGGCAGGCCGCCAGGACCCGCGCGACCTGGCGGGCGTAGGGCGCCCAGTCGGTGGCCACGTGGAGCACTCCACCCGGCCGCAGCCGCTCGGCCGCCAGTGCCACGAACGCGTCGTCGACCAGACGCCGACCCCAGTGCTTGCTCTTGGGCCACGGGTCCGGGAAGAACACCCGCACGGCGTCGAGGCTGCGGGGAGGCACCAGCTCGCGCAGGACCGCCCGCCCGTCCAGGGCCAGCAGGCGCACATTGCCCAGTCCGGCCTCCTCCACCCGTCGCAGCAGCGAGCCCTGCCCCGGAACGTGCACCTCGCAGGCCAGCACGTCGCGTTCGGGCTCGGCAAGGGCCAGGGCCACCGTGGCCTCACCCATGCCGGACCCGATCTCCAGCACCATTGGCGCGACCCGGCCGAACAGCGCCGCAGGGTCAAGGACCCCGTCCGGCTCGACGCCGTAGCGGGGCCACAGCCGGCCGAGCGCTGCTCCCTGGGCCGCTGTCGGCCGGCCGCGCAGCTTCGTGGTGCGGACGGGCTCGGGCCGTGACGCGGCCTGCACCGCCGTCATGCCCTGGGCCCTCGACGGACGGCGAGCGCCCACAGCACCAGTGGCACCTGGAGCGGCAGCCTCAGCAGGGCCAGCAGCCGTTCGGTCCCCTCGGACTGCAGCACCTGCTGGACGTTCGCCGGGAAGACCGCGACGAACAGCAGCGCGGCGGCCAGGGCCCCTCGCCTCCGGGTGCGGGGATGCAGGACGGCGGCCCCGACCGCGACCTCGGCAACCCCGCTGGCGTACGTCCACGCCCGCGGGTGGGGCAGCACCGAGGGAACGATCTGGTCGAAGAACCCGGGGGTCGCCCCGTGCAGGACGCCGGCACCGACCAGCAGCGCACCGAGCAGGACGGCGGCGCAGGGTCGCTTCACGCCTCCAGTGTGCGTCCGGTCGACGCCGGAGACCGGGCCCGGGTCGGCCCCTTCCCGGGCGGACGCGGACGCCGCCACCTACTCTGGCGCCGTCGAAGAAGGGGGCAGCGTGCCGGAGCTCGACCTGCAGGCGCGGCCCGACGCCGTGCCCCTCGCCCGTTCCTGGGCACGCGAAGTGCTCGTCCCGTGGGGCCTGGACCACCTGCGTCCAGATCTCGACCTCGCCCTGTCGGAGCTGCTCGCCAACGCCGTCCTGCACGCCCCCGGGCCGGCGCGCGTCGTGCTGGAGCGCGCGCAGGACGGGCTGCGGCTCGAGGTCCGCGACAGCAGTCCGACGTCGCCGGTGCGGCGCGTCAGCGGTGGGGGCGCGACGACCGGGCGTGGGCTCAACCTCGTCGCGGCACTGGCCGACGGCTGGGGCGTCGGGGCGAGGTCTGACGGCGAGGCGGGCAAGACCGTCTGGTGCGTGCTCACCGGGACGGCCGACGAGCAGATCCCCGACCTCGACGTCGACACCCTCCTCGCCTCGTTCGACGACGACGACGACGACGGGCGGGTGGTGGTCGTCGTCGGGGACGCCCCCGCCGAGCTCCTGCGCCAGGCGAAGGACCACCTCGACAGCCTGCTTCGGGAGATCGCTCTGGCCGAGGGAGCGGGCAGCCTGCCACGCGAGGTGGTCGAGCCGATGGCCACCGCGGCCCGCAGGTTCGCCGAGGCCCGCACGCAGCTGCGGGCGCTGCTCACCCGAGCGTCCTCCCGGGGCGAACAGCGTGTCGAGCTCCGCTTCCACCTCCCGCCGGCCACGGCCGACGCCGGTGAGGAGTACCTGACCGCCCTGCTCGCCGCGGACGCCTTCGCCCGTGACCGCCGGATGCTCGCGCTGGAGTCGCCCGTCGAGCACCGTGTCCTGCGGGAGTGGTATGTCGGCCGGCTCGTGGCGGGCCTGCGGGCGGCAGCCGGCAGGGGGCCGGGCCTGGACGCGGAGTCCTTCGAGGCCCGGCTGCTGACCGAGCTGCACCGGGTCGACCGCGGCCGGCGCGCGGCCCAGCGCAGCGCCCAGCTGCAGCGCGCGACGGCACGCCTGGCCGCGGCCGACACCGTCGAGGAGATCGGTCTGATCGCCGCCGCCGAGGGCCTGGACGTCCTGCGTGCGGCCGGGGCCACCCTCACCCGGGCCGAGCGCGGCGCCACGGTGATGGTCGTCGAGCTCGGCGTGGACGCCGGGGTGGGTGCTCGCTACGAGCGGTCCGGCCCGCTGACCGGACCGAGCACCGCTGCGCTGCGCTCGGGGACGGCGGTGTTCGTCGAGAGCCGCGAGGAGCGCGACCAGCTGTTCCCGCAGCTCGCCGAGCTGCAGCCGGAGGCGATCGCCCTGGCCGCCGTGCCGCTGCGGGTCGCCGGGACGGTCATCGGTGCCCTGCGCTTCTCCTGGACCGAGCCGCACGTCTTCAGCGCCGACGAGCGCGAGCTGCTGGAGGCGCTGGCGGCCCAGACCGGCCTCGCCGTCGCGCGGGCGGACGCACTCGCCCAGCTGCGGGCACTGCGGGATGAGCTCGACCGGCTCGTCCTGGCCACCGGCCAGGTGTCCAGCATCGACCTCGGTGTGCTCCGGACGCTCTACGGCGAAGCGCCCGTGGGCATCGCCGTCCTGGACCACGACGGTCGCTACCTTCGCGTCAACGAGGTGCTGGCTGCGGCGAACGGCCGTTCCGTGGCGGCCCACCCGGGTCGTTCGCTGGAGGAGGTGGCCGGCCCGTTGGGGGGCGACCCGATCCGCGAGCTCGCCGACCGGGTCCTCGAGGGGGGCACGGCCGTCGAACACGAGATCGCCGAGCCCGACGGCGTGCGGAGGTGGCGCACGTCGTGGTTTCCCGTGCGCGACGCCCAGGAGCAGGTGCAGGCCGCCGCGGTGCTCCTGGTCGACATCACCGAGCAGCGCCAGGCCGAGGAGCGCACCCGGCTGCTGGCCGCGCTGGGCGACCGGCTGGCACGTGACCGGACACAGGCGGGGGTGCTCGAGGCCGTCGCCGCCGTGCTCGTCCCGGGGCTCGTCGACTGGGCGTCGGTGCACCTGATCCGCGACGACGGACAGATCTGGTGCCCCCTCGTCCGGCACGCCGACCCCGAGCTCGAGATCGGCCTGCAACGGCTCGCCGGCTCGTTCGTCGTGACCCCCGACCAGCCGCACGGCGCGGGCCGGGTGATCGGCACGGGCCTCACCGAGCAGCTGCCGGACATCGACGACGCCGTGCTCGAGGCGATCGCGCCCGGCGACCGGGACTTCGCCGCGGGCATCCGCAACGCGGGGGCCACGGGCGGCATCATCGTTCCGCTGCGGGCCGGCGGCCAGGTGGTGGGTGCGCTGAGCGTCGCGCGGTCGAGCGAGCACGCCTTCACCGCCTCCGAGGTCGACGTCGTGGAGGACGTCGGCCGCCGGGCCGGTGCCGCGCTGCAGGCGGTGCGGGCCCTGTCGACGTCGGTGCGTCTGGACATCGCCCTGGACGCCGCCGACGTGGGCTCCTACGACTGGCACGTCCGCACCGGACACCTCGACTGGGACGACCGGCTGTTCCGGCTGCTGGACGTCGATGCCGCCACGTTCGACGGGCGCATGGAGACCTTCTTCGCCCGCCTGCACCCCGACGACGTCGCGCCCATGGGGGCCGCCATGGAGCGGGCCGTCCGCGATGTCGGAGAGTTGCAGACCGTCTACCGCATCGTCACGCGCGACGGTTCGATCCGGTGGCTGGAGGCACGAGGACGCGCGCTGCCCGGCGCCGACGGCGAGACCGAGCGCCTCGTCGGGGTCGCCGTCGACGTCACCGACCGGCAGCAGGGCCGCGCGCGGGCCGAGCAGACGCTCGAGGACATGGCGGACGCGTTCTTCCAGCTCGACGGCGACGGGCGCTTCCGCTACCTCAACCGGCAGGCCGAGGTGCTGCTGGAGCGCAGCAGGCACGACCTGCTCGGCCGGTCGCTCTGGGAGGCGTTCCCGGCCGCGCCCGGGAGCCCGTTCCGGTCGCCGTACGAGCGGGCGGTCCGCGAGGGCGCTCCGGTACGCGTCGAGCAGCAGTTCCCCGGGCTCGACCCGCTCTTCGACGTTCGGGTCCACCCCGGCCCGGACGGGCTGGCCGTCTACTTCGTCGACGCGGGTGCGCAGCGGGCCACCGAGCGGGAGCGCGACCACGCCCTCACCCGGCTCGCGCAGGCCGACGCGATCGGCAGTGCCCTGACCCAGACGCTGGACCTCGACGAGGCCCTCGCCAAGCTGGCCGGCCTGCTGGTTCCGTCCCTGGCCGACCTGTGCTCAATCGACCTGCGCGACGGCGATGCGCGCAGCGGCGCCCGGGCGGTGGTCACCACGGCCGGCGACCCCCGCAAGGCCGAGGCGATGCAGGCCGCCGAACGCATCCACCCCCGGCGTCACAACCCCGGCTCCGCCGTCCACCAGGTGCTCGCGGGCCGGCCCCTGGTGCACCTCGTGGTCACGCCCGAACATCTGGCCGCGGTCGCCGTCGATCCGGTCCAGGCCGCCCTGTGGCAGCAGATCGACATGCGGTTCGCCTGCGTGGTGCCGCTGGCCGCGCGCGGCCGGGTCTTCGGGGCGATCAGCCTGATCCGCACGGGGTCGCAGGCGCAGCCCTGGAGCGACGACGACCTCGTCTTCGTGCAGGACATCGGGCGGCGGGCCGGACTCCTGGTCGACAACGCGGCCCAGTACACCGCGCAGCGGGCGGTGGCGGAGGGCCTGCAGCGCAGCCTCCTGCCCGAGCTGCCCACCGTGCCGGGCCTGGCCCTCGGGGCGGCCTACCAGCCCTCCAGCAGCGCCGCCCTGGTGGGGGGCGACTGGTACGACGCGTTCGTCCTGCAGGACAGCGCCCTGGGGCTGGTCGTGGGCGACGTCATGGGGCACGACCTCACCGCTGCCGCCGCGATGGGGCAGCTGCGGTCGGTGCTGCGCACCTGCGCCGCCGACGACGCCAGCCCCGGGCACGTGCTCGGGCGGTTGGACCGCCTGGTGGCCTCCTTCGCGATGGCCGACCTCGCCACCGTGGTGTACGGGCGGCTGGAGCCGCTGCCCGACGGCGGCGCCCGGCTCGTGTACGCGAACGCCGGCCACCCGCCGGCCCTCGTGCTGTCGCCGGACGGCGCCGTGACGCAGCTGGACGGAGGGCGCGGCATCATGATCGGCACGGGGGTCGAGGCGCCACGTCCGGAGGCGACGTACGTCCTGGCGCCCGGCGACACCGTCCTGCTCTACACCGACGGGCTCGTCGAACGGCGCGGTCGCGACCTCGACGAGCAGGTCCAGGAGCTCGGCCGGACGGCCGTCGAGCTGCTCGCGCGCACCTCGACGCCGCGCGAGCTGTGCGAAGGGCTGCTGGCCACGGTGCGCGCCGACGGCGGCACCGACGACGCCGCGGTCATGGCGGTCCGGCTGTCCTAGCCGGGGGTGCGACCGGTCCCGGAACGGGACCGGTCGTCCCGGTCAGCCCTTCTTCACCTTGTCGGTGATGGCTCCCGCCCCGGCCGCCGGCGTCTGGCCGCTGACCTTCTTGTTCTTGTCCGCCTTGGGCTTCTTGACCTCACGGCCGCCCTTCTCCTTGCCTGCCATCGTCGTGCTCCTCGCACTCCTCGGCGGCCGCGGGGGACGCAGCTGCAGGAGCGGACCCTCGCACACGTCCACGGGTGCAGCCAGCAGACGGCCAGGTGGACCTGCCACGGTCACAGCGCGTCCGGCCCTTGCTCCTTCCCGCGTGCAGGCGCAGGCTGTCCCCATGGGCGACGCATCCTGGCTGGACGGCATGCCGGAGGCCTACGACCGCTTCCTCGGCCCGGTGAAGTTCACCCCGTACGCGCGCGAGCTGGCCCAGCGGGTGGCCGCGAACGCGCCGGCGGCCGTCCTGGAGGTGGCCGCCGGCACCGGACTGCTGACCCGCGAACTCGTGGCCCAGGGGCTGTCCGTGACGGCCACCGACCTCAACGCACCGATGGTGGAGTACGGGCGGACCCAGGTGCCCGAGGCCGACTGGTCGGTGGCCGACGCCCTCGACCTGCCCTTCGAGGACCAGCGGTTCGACGCGATCGCGTGCGGCTTCGGGGCGATGTTCTTCCCTGACAAGCAGCGCGGCTTCGCCGAGGCAAGGCGGGTGCTGCGCCCGGACGGCGTGCTCGTGCTGTCGGTATGGGACAGCATCGACGAGGTCCCTTTCACCGCCTCCTTCTACGAGGAGCTGGTGGCCCTGTGGCCGGACGACCCGCCGGACTTCTTCACGCGGGTCCCGTACGGGTACCACGACGAGACGCTGCTCCGTGAAGACCTCGCGGCCGGCGGCTTCGAGGAGGTCGTCGTCGAGCGGGTGCCCCTGACCAGCCAGGCGGAGGCGGCCTCCGTGGCCAGGGGCTTCTGCTACGGCACCCCGCTGCGCTTCGCCCTGGCGGAGCGAGGAGACCTGGACGAGCTGGCCGCGGGCCTCGGGCAGCGGGCGGTGCACCGCTGGGGGGCCGCGCCCTTCGCACACGCCATGTCGGCCTTCCTTCTCACCTGCCGCTCGTCGACCGACGACCTGACGAGCCCGCCTCGCCGTCCACTGCCCGCGGGCCGCCGCAACCGCGACCCCGCGGTGCGCGAGACTGCACCGATGGACCTGCCCGTCATGCCCCCCGTGAAGCCGATGCTCGCCAAGAGCGTCCCCGCCGTCCCGGTCGGCGAGTTCCTGTACGAGCCCAAGTGGGACGGCTTCCGCTGCATCGCCTTCCGTGACGGCGACGAGGTGGAACTCGGAAGCCGCAACGAGAAGCCGCTCACCCGCTACTTCCCGGAGGTCGTCGAGGCGCTCAGGGCGTCGCTGCCGCAGCGCTGCGTCGTCGACGGCGAGATCGTCATCGTGACCGGCGACCGGCTCGACTTCGAGGCCCTGCTGCAGCGGGTGCACCCGGCGGCCTCGCGGGTGGCCCGGCTGGCGGCCGAGACGCCGGCGTCGTTCGTCGCGTTCGACCTGCTGGCCCTCGGCGACGACGACCTGACCGGGCGCAGCCAGGCCGAGCGCCGGGTCCTGCTCGAGCAGGCGCTGCAGGACGCCACGCCGCCCGTGCACCTCACGCCCGTGACGGCCGACCCGGCGGTGGCCCGCGACTGGTTCGAGGTGTTCGAGGGAGCGGGCCTGGACGGCGTCATCGCCAAGCCCGTCGGGCAGACCTACCAGCAGGACAAGCGCGTCATGGCGAAGATCAAGCACGCCCGGACGGCCGACGTGGTGGTGGCCGGGTACCGCCTGCACAAGAGCGGGCCCGTGGTGGGGTCGCTCGTGCTGGGGCTGCACGACGACGAGGGCAGGCTGCAGCACGTCGGGGTGGCGGCCTCCTTCACGATGGCCCGCCGGGCCGAGCTGATCGACGAGCTGGCGCCGTACGTCACCGACGGCGCGCACCCCTGGGTCGGCGAGTCCGTGCCCGAGCGCCACCCGGGACAGTCGGCCGGAAGCCGGTGGAACTCCGGCAAGGACCTCGGGTTCGTCCCGCTGAGGCCCGAGCTGGTGGCCGAGGTCGGGTACGACGCCATGGAGGGCACCCGCTTTCGGCACACGGCGCAGTTCAAGCACTGGCGGCAGCGATCGCGACGCCGCCTCCTGCACCTACGAGCAGCTCGAGCGACCCGTGCGGTACGACCTCGCCGAGGTGCTGACCGGTGGGACCTCCCCCACGTGAGCGCGACCCTGGTGGCCACCGGCCTGACGGTCGTCCGCGGACCGTCCCTGGTGCTGTCCGGCGTCTCGCTGACGGTCGCCCCCGGCAGCCGCGTCGGGGTGGTCGGGCCCAACGGCGTCGGCAAGTCGACGTTGCTCGCCGCTCTGGCCGGTCAGCTCAGCCCGGACGACGGCACGGTGTCGCTCGCGCCGCGCTCGGCGACGGTCGGCCTGCTGCCGCAGGAGCCGGACCGGCGCACCGGCGAGACCCTGGCCGACTTCCTCGGCCGGCGCACGGGCGTCACCGACGCGCAGGTCACGCTGGACCGCGCCACGGAGGCGCTGACCGAGGGCACGGACGGACCGGACTACGGCGAGGCGCTCGAGCGCTGGCTCGACCTGGGCGGCGCCGACCTCGAGTCGCGCAGCGAGGAGGTCTGCGCCGACCTCGGGCTGCCGCCCGACCTGCTCGACGCGGCCACCACGACGCTGTCCGGCGGACAGGCCGCCCGCGCCTCGCTCGCCAGCGTGCTGCTGTCGCGCTACGACGTGTTCCTGCTCGACGAGCCGACCAACGACCTCGACTTCGCCGGCCTGGAGCGGCTCGAGCGGTTCGTGCTGGGGCTGCAGGCCGGGCTCGTGGTGGTCAGCCACGACCGCGAGTTCCTGTCCCGCACCATCACCAGCGTGCTCGACCTCGACGAGCCGAGCCGCACGGGTCGGCTCTACAACGGCGGCTGGGACGCCTACCTCGACGCGCGCTCCCTGGCCCGACGACAGGCCCGCGAGCAGTACGAGGAGTACGACGACAAGCGCTCGGGACTGGTCGACCAGGCGCAGCGGCAGCGTGAACAGTCGGTGCGTGGCGCTGTCCGCGCCAAGCGCAAGGCGCCCGACAACGACCGCGCCGCCAAGGGCGCCCGGATGGAGGCGGCGACGCACTCCGCCGGCCGGGTGAAGACCATCGAGGCGCAGCTGCGGCGGCTGGAGGAGGTCGAGGAGCCTCGCAAGGAGTGGCAGCTGCAGCTCGTCATCGCCGCGGCGCCCCGCTCGGGGGAGGTCGTGGCGACCCTGTCGGGCGCCGTCGTCGACCGCGGCGGCTTCGTCCTGGGCCCGGTCGACCTCGCCCTGGCCTACGGCGAGCGGATCGCCCTGGTCGGCCCGAACGGCGCCGGAAAGACCACCCTGCTCGCTGCGCTGCTCGGCCGGGTCGACCTCACGTCCGGCACGCGCACCTGGGGGTCGGGGGTGCAGCTCGGCGAGCTGGACCAGGCCCGGTCCTCGTTCAGCGGGGACCCCAGCGTGGTCGAGGTGCTGGAGGAGCGGACGCAGTGGCCGGCCGGGGAGGTCCGGACGCTCCTGGCCAAGTTCGGGCTCAAGGCCGACCACGTGCATCGACCGGCGTCGTCGTTGTCGCCCGGTGAGCGCACCCGCGCGGCGTTGGCGCTGCTGCAGGCCGTGGGGGTCAATCTCCTGGTGCTCGACGAGCCCACCAACCACCTCGACCTCCCGGCCATCGAGCAGCTCGAGCAGGCGCTCGCGTCCTACGAGGGGACGCTGCTGCTCGTCTCGCACGATCGCCGGCTGCTCGACGCCGTGGAGGTCACCCGCACGCTGCGGGTCGACGGCGGGCGGGTCGTCGAGGCGTGAGCGGGCCAGGGCATGATCGCCCGGTGGACAGCACCCCCGTCGGCCTCGTCGAGCTGCTCGACCTCGAGCGGATCGAGGTCGACGTCTTCCGTGGCCGCCAGCCCGACGAGGTGCGCCAGCGGGTCTTCGGGGGGCAGGTGGCCGGCCAGGCCCTGGTCGCGGCGGGACGGACCGTGCCGGACGACCGGCCGGTGCACTCCCTGCACGCCTACTTCCTGCGTCCGGGCGACCCGACGATCCCGATCGTCTACACGGTCGACCGCATCCGCGACGGACGCTCGTTCACCACGCGGCGCGTCGTCGGCATCCAGCACGGGCGGGCCATCTTCAACCTGCAGGCGTCCTTCGCCCTGGTCGAGGAGGGGCTGTCCCACCAGGACCCGCCCCCCGGCGCACCGGACCCGGAGTCGCTGCCGACCATGGAGGAGGTCCTGCGGCCCTACGGCGGTCCCGCCCATGACTGGTGGCTACGCCCCGGACCCATCGACGCCCGGCCGGTGACCGAGCTGCCCGCCGCGGTCCGGGCCCGTGGCGGTCAGGCCGAGCAGGGGTCGCTGATCTGGATGCGGACCACCGAGAAGCTCCCCGACGACCCGCTGGTGCACGTGTGCGCCGCCGCCTTCGCCAGCGACATGACCCTGCTCGACGCCGTCCTCGTCCGGCACGGCCGCACCTGGGACGAGGACCTGTCCTCGGGCGCGTCCCTGGACCACGCCATGTGGTTCCACGGCCCGTTCCGGGCCGACGAGTGGTTCCTGTACGAGCAGCACTCCTCCTGGGCCGGCGGGGCTCGCGGTCTGGCCCGGGGCGTGCTGAGCACCCGGGACGGCCGGCGGGTCGCCTCCGTGGTTCAGGAGGGCCTGCTGCGCCTCAAGGATCCGGAGTGACCCCGCTCGAGGAGCTCGTCGACCTGCTCGACCTCGAGCGGATCGAGGCGGACCTGTTCCGGGGACGGCAGCCGAGGGAGTCCGGACAGCGGGTGTTCGGCGGGCAGGTCGCGTCGCAGGCCCTCGTCGCGGCCGCCCGCACCGTGCCGGACGACCGGTCGGTGCACTCGCTGCACGCCTACTTCCTGCGTCCGGGCGACCCGAGCGTCCCCCTGCTGTTCGAGGTCGACCGCATCCGCGACGGCCGGTCGTTCAGCACGCGGCGCGTCGTCGCCGTGCAGCACGGTCGGGCGATCTTCAACCTGCAGGCGTCCTTCCACATCGTGGAGACCGGGCTCGAGCAGGACGACCCGATGCCGGTGGTCCCCCCGCCCGAGGGCCTGGTCCGGCTGCAGGACCAGCTCGCGCCGCTCGCCGACGAGGTGCCTGCCTGGGTGCTGCGCGAGCGCCCGATCGAGATGCGCTACGTGGGTGAGCCTCCGCTGCTGGCCCGGCGCTCGGCCGATCCGGGCGACCGCACCGCCGTCTGGATGAGGGCCGCCGGAACGCTCCCGGAGGACCCGGTGCTCCACGTCTGCCTGGCGGCCTACGCCAGCGACATCAGCCTGCTCGAGACCGCGGTACGTCCGCACGGCCGCTCGTGGGCCACGGGAGAGGTGGTCGGCGCGTCGCTCGACCACGCCATGTGGTTCCACGAGCCCTTCCGGGCCGACGCCTGGTGGCTCTACGACCAGCACTCACCCTGGACGGGGTCCGGGCGGGGGCTGGCCAAGGGTGCGCTGTGGACGCGGGAGGGCCGGCGCGTGGTCTCCGTGGTGCAGGAGGGCCTGGTACGGCTCGCCCGACCGGACCGGACCGGCCTGTAGGGACCGGCCCGGCCCCGACGAACAGGGGTTCTGGCTCAGCCGGTGACGGTGATCGTGCCGCTGCGCCCGTCGACGGTGTAGCCGAAGCTGCCGGCGTCCGGGAAGGGCTGGGTGAAGGTCGCGCCGGGCTCGAGCTCGCCGGACTCGAACGTGGCGAAGCCGCCCTCGTCCAGCGGGCCGACGATCGAGAGCACGCCGCTGGTGTCGTTGGTCCAGCGGACGGCAGAGCCCTTGGCGAGGGTGACGTCGAGGTCCGCGGCCGACAGTGCCAGCGCCGCCGGCGGCGTGGCCACGTAGCTGAAGCCGACCTGGGCGCCGCTGGCCAGGTAGACCAGGGCGGTCTTGGCGCCCTCCGGGACGTAGCCGGACTCGGTGGCGTCCGCGCCGATGTACTCCCCCGCCAGCACGCCGGGCTGGTCGACGGTCCCGAGGCTGCTGTAGAAGCCGATCTGCAGGTCGGCCAGCCCCGTGGGGTCGGCGGCGAGGCCCAGCCGGAACGGGCCGCCCACGGTGGCCGGGTCGATGTCGAAGGCGTACCCGGTGAGGCCGTTGCTGCTCCGGTCGGTCAGCGCGAGCGTCCGGGGGACCCTGGCGACGACGGCCACGGGCGCCGCGACCGAGCCTGCCACGGTCTGTCCCTTCGGCGCGTCGGCGGCGAAGGCGGGGACCGCGGCGGCGGCGGCGCAGGACAGGGCGAGGACGAGGGCGATGCGGCGCACGGGAGCTCCTGGACACGACGAGAGGGCTGGGTGATGACCTGTTCGCCACGCTCGTCCCGGTTCCTGCCTCTCTGCGAGGTACGCCATGTGCCGGGCCGTTCTGCGTTAGGCGGCTGCAGCCCCGCTCTCCGCACGCAGAGGGCCCCGCAGCGGTCGCTGCGGGGCCCTGGAGCGCGGAGGCGGTCAGCCCGCGGGCGTGCTCACCGTCGGCTGCAGGCGCTCGCGGTCGGCAGCGGCCGGCACCTGCGTGGTCGGCAGCGTGACGACGACCGCACCGGCGGTGACGGCCGCGGCCGGGGGCGTGACCACGTAGGCCTTGGCCAGGGCGGCCTTGCCCTCGAGGTTGCTCTCGCGGGCGAAGGTCGGCACCGGGATGTCGACCGAGGCGCTCGTGACCGTGACCGTCTGCTGGGTCGGGTGCGGCTGGAACTGCGGGTGGGCCGCCGTGATGTTGAAGGCCAGCTTGTGGCCCTCGCGCAGGACGTGGTCACGCGGGTGCATCGTGAACGACGCCTCCCCGCCGAGACCCTCGAAGCGGTAGGCGCCCCGGGAGATCTCGGTGGCCTTGCCGTTCGGGGCGAGGTCGTAGAGCACCCCGACGAGGTTGGCCAGCGGCGCGGCCGCGGTGACCTTGACGTTCATGACCGGCTCACCGGTGATCCGGAACTCGTCGACGACCGGCTGGCTGACCGTCCAGTAGCCGGTGGTGGAGGAGTTGTTGTCGGCGTAGGTGCCCGTCTTCAGCGGGAAGCGGTAGGTGGCGACGTCGGTGGGCGGGTACTGGGCCTCGGTGCGCCAGGCACCCTCGTTGTCCTGCACCTCGACGACGTTCTTCGCGTTGGCCCCGTACTGGAACGGCAGGCCCTTGAGGTAGTGGTCGAACCAGTCGAGCGACTCCTCCAGGAAGCCCTCCCGGCCGGTCTTGTCGGCCTCGTTGCCCCGCACGTGGTCCCACTGGCCGAACCAGGCGCGGTGGTTGCTCTTCGGCAGGGCGTTGAGCGGCCCGTAGACCCCGAAGATCTGGTCGGGCTTGGTGTTCACGTCGTTGAAGCCGTGCGACCACAGGACGGCGACGTCGTCGTTGGCCGAGGCACTGGGCCGCAGGTCGCGCTGACGCCAGTACTCGAGGTCGTGGCTGTTGCCCGCCGAGGCGATGGCCGCCTGGTACGGCCAGCACGGACCGGCAGCACCCGCGGACGTGTTGACCAGGGCCTGCGGGTCGGTCTGGTCGATCGCGTTCGGCGTGTAGTCATAGAGGGCGTACAGGCCGGTGGTCGCGTACCAGGTGGCGCTGTGGTGGACGCCGTGCACGTAGCCGATGCCGTAGCCCTCCACCAGCGGCGACTGGATGACCGTGGCCTCAAGGTGCGGCGGGTTCTCGGCCAGCCCCATGACCTGGGTCCAGCCGTCGTAGCTCTTGCCCCACATGCCGACCTTGCCGCTGGACCAGTTCTGCGTCCCGGCCCACTCGACCGCCGCGTAGACGTCCTGCTGCTCGCCGATGCCGCCGTAGTCGCTGCAGCCGCCGGACACCCCGTAACCGCGGCTGTCGACCTGGAGCCAGGCGTAGCCCTGGTCGAAGATGGTGCCCTTGTCACCGAACTTGTGACCGAGGAAGTCGAAGAACCGGCTCGACGGCCCGGCCTCGGTGAACGTGGGCACCGGGAAGGAGTCCTGCGTGCTGTGGCCGTAGTAGGGGCCGATGGACACGATGACCGGGCAGCCCTTGACCGGGCAGCCCTGGGCGGGCTTGAGCAGGTCGCCGTGCAGGGAGGTGCCGTCCTTGCTCGGGAAGTAGACCGAGCTCGAGGTCGAGCCGGCCACGGGAGGGGCGGCGGAGGCGGGCAGGGACAGCCCGGCGGCGGCGGTGAGGGCCGCCGCACCGAGGGCGAGCCGCGC
Source organism: uncultured Actinomycetota bacterium (assembly GCA_963761695.1). Lineage (GTDB taxonomy): Bacteria > Actinomycetota > Actinomycetes > Mycobacteriales > SCTD01 > RYN-122. The sequence continues at coordinate 29,506 of CAVXIB010000017.1, forward strand.
GCGGCGGCGTCGGGAGAGGGTCATGGCGGGGGTCTTCGCCGTCGCGGACCCACTTCCTGCCTGCACACCCCGCCCGAGGTCGGACATCTCGGGCGCGGCCGACGGCCAGCTCAGCCGGAGGCGGCCGGAGGCCGGCGGGGCCGAGCGGGTGTCCGGTCCCGGTCGGCGTCGGCCAGCGCCCGCCGCTTCGCGTCCTGCTCGGCCCGCTTCTCGGCGGCCGGCCCGGCGACCGACGGCCGGCTGCGCAGCGGCTCCCCCTCCATCTTCGGGAACTGCGGCGGATAGGGGGCGTCGCCCTCGCCGGAGCGCTCGTACAGCTCGAGCAGCGGCGTCAGGTCGTGCTGCACGTCGTCGATGGCGGCGTGGACGTCGCCCAGGGCGGCGAAGCGCTCGCGCATGCTCCAGATGTCGAAGTCCTCGATGGTCACCTGCGGCACCTCCTCCCAGGTCACCGGCGCGCTGACCGTGGCGTTCGGCCGGGCCCGCACCGAGTAGGCCGAGGCGATGGTCTGGTCCCGCGCCATCCGGTTGTAGTCCAGGAAGACCCGTTCCCCGCGCTCCTCCTTCCACCACTTGCTGGTGGCGAGGTCGGGCCGGCGCCGCTCCACCTCGCGGGCGACGGCGAGCGCGGCGTGCCGCACCTGCAGGAAGGTGTACCGCGGGCGCGACGCGGACGTAGACGTGCAGGCCCTTGCTCCCGCTGGTCTTGGGGTAGCTGACGTAGCCGAGCTCGCCCAGGACCGCCTGGACCTCCAGCGCCGTCTCGACGACGTCGGCCCAGCCCGTGCCCGGCATGCGGGTCGAGGTCGATCCGCAGCTCGTCCGGGCGCCTCGACGTCGTCGCGCCGGGTCGGCCACGGGTGGAAGTCGAAGGTGGACATCTGCACGGCCCAGGCCACGTGGGCGACGTCGACCGGGCAGAGCTCGGTGGCGCTCCGACCGCTGGGGAACTCGACGGTCACGGTCTGCAGCCACGGCGGGGCGCCCTTGGGCACCCGCTTGGTGTAGACCGGCGGGCTCTCCGACCCCTCCGGGTGCCGCTTGAGCACGGTGGGTCGCTCGCGCAGCGCCCGGACGATCCCGGGGGCGACCGCGAGGTAGTACTCGACCAGGTCGATCTTGCGCCCGCGGCCCCTCCGGCAGCCCCGGGAAGTAGGTGCGGTCCGGGTTGGTGACCTTGACGTGCGCTCACCGGTGGGCGTGTCGACCGGGATCTCGACGAAGGGCGACGCCATGCGCCGGACCCTAACCGTCGGAACGCCACCGGTGCGCCGGAGCGCTGCACGCCTGCATGACCGACTTACCCGGTGACCAGGAGACCGACGAGCAGTGGCGCCAGGAGCTGACCCAGGAGGAGTACCTCGTGCTCCGCCGCGCCGGCACCGAGCGCCCCTGGACCGGCGAGTACAACGAGACCAAGACCGAGGGCGTCTACAGCTGCCGGGCCTGCGGCGCGGAGCTGTTCCGCAGCGACACCAAGTTCGACAGCCACTGCGGCTGGCCGAGCTTCTACGCGCCGAGCGCCGACGGACAACGTGATCCTCAAGGAGGACCGCACCCTCGGCATGACGCGGGTCGAGGTGCTGTGCGCGTCGTGCGGGAGCCACCTCGGGCACGTGTTCGACGACGCGCCGCAGACGCCGACCGGCGACCGGTACTGCATGAACAGCGTGTCGCTGCGGCTCGACCCCGACAACCTGACCCCGACCACGACGCCGGTCGGAGCCGGGCACCGGACCTGCGGCCCCCGACCGGGCGGACGCCGCGGCTACGGCAGCCGACCACGAGCTCGGCGACGCTCTTGCGGACGCCGGTGTAGAAGGGCGTCTCGAGCTTGGTGTGCAGCCGCGCCCGCGAGGCCCGCAGCGCGCGCAGGCAGTCGGTGATGCGGTGCATCTCGTCGGCCTCGAAGGCGAGCAGCCACTCGTAGTCGCCGAGGCCGAAGGCGGCCACGGTGTTGGCCCGGACGTCCTCGAACTCCCGGCCCATGATCCCGTGCTCGCTGAGCATGCCCTTGCGCTCGTAGTCGGGCAGCAGGTACCACTCGAGCGAGCGGTTGAACGGGTAGACGCAGACGTACTTCTTCGGGTCCTCGCGCCGCACGTAGGCCGGGATGTGGTTGCGGTTGAACTCGGCCGGGCGGTGGATGGCGATCGCCGACCAGACCGGCGCGAGGTGCCGGCCCAGGCCCGTCTGCCGGAAGCGGTTGTAGGTCTCCTGCAGCACGTCGACGTCGGGGCAGGTCCACCAGACCAGCAGCTCGGCGTCGGCCTTGAACCCGGCGACGTCGTAGGTGCCGCGCGTGTAGACGTCCTTCTCGAGCGCCGCGTCGAGGAACGCCTGGGCCTCCTCGGCGAGCGCCTGGCGGTCGTCGGGCAGCGGCGTCGTCGCGGTGAACACCGCATACATCGTGTAGAGCAGCTGGTCGTTCAGCTCGCGCGCCTTAGTGGCCTCGGCGCGCGCCTGAGTCGGTGCCTGCGTCATGCGGTCCATTCTGCTCCAGCAGCGCCGCGCGCCGCCGCGCCGCCGCTGCGGGCGCACGGCGGGCACCCCGACGCCGTCGTACGCCGCACCGGCCACCGCGAGCCCGGGCAGCCGCGGCGACGGCGGCCCTGACCCGGCGGACCCGGTCGAGGTGACCGACGGCGTACTGCGGCAGCCCGCCGCCCCAGCGCACGACCCGGCTGTCGACCAGCGGCCCCACCGGACCGACGGCCTGGGCGAGCTCGTCGCGCACGATCCGCACCAGCTCGTCGTCGGGGCGCTGCAGGTCGGCCTCCTCGCCGTGCCGGCCGACGCTGGCCCGGACCACCGACGCGGCGCCGGCGAAGTGCGGCCCACTTGCGGCTGGTGAACGTCACGGCCTTGGTGCGTGCGGCCCTCCACGGCGGGCACGAGGTAGCCGCTCCCCCGCCCGGCGAGGGCCCTCCAGCACGAGCGTGACGATCGCGACGGTCGCGTACTCCAGCGCCGCCAGGTCGGCCGCGCGCTGACGGCAGCAGGTCGCGCAGCAGCCGGGCCGCAGGCGCTGCGGGGACGGCGAGCACCACCTGGTCGACCTCCAGCAGGCGGCGGCGCGGTGCCGGTCGTCAGCTGCCAGCCGGCAGGCGTCCGCCGCACGCCCGTGACGGTGGTGCCCAGCCGCACGTCGAGCCCTGTCGCGGCGGCCTGGGGCAGCCGGCCCAGGCCGCCCGGCAGCGCCGGCGAAGACCGGGCCGTCCACCGCGTGCGGTCCGGGCGGCCCGCGCGGCACCGAGCAACGTGCGGAGGAGGCCAGCGGGCCCACCAGCTGGGGCAGCGTGGCCTGCAGCGACAGCGCGTCGGCGCGTCCGGCGTACACGCCGCCGAGCAGCGGGTCGACCAGCCGTTCGACCACCTCGCGCCCGAGACGGCGGCCGACCAGCTCGCCCACGGCCACGTCGTCGACCACCGGGTCGCCGGGAACCAGGTCGGCCAGGACCCGGTACAGCCCCCGGGTGGTCAGGGCGCCCGAGCGGGCCAGCGAGGCGAGGTCGCCCGGCACACCGAGGACGGTGCCGGCGGGCAGGCCGCGCAGCGTCCCGCGTGTCCACAGGAACGCCTGCCCGGCCGCGGGGCTCACCAGCTCCGGACCGAGCCCGACGTCGGCGGCCAGTCCCACGCCCTCGGGCACGCGGCGCAGCATCGAGTCGGCGCCCTCGTCGACCGGCAGGCCGCCCACGTCGCTGACGCGGACCTTGCCGCCGACCCGGTCGCTGCCCTCCAGGACCACCACGCGGCGCCCGCCGCGCTGGAGCGCGACCGCCGCGCTGAGCCCCGCCACCCCGGCGCCCACCACGGCGACGAGGGGGGGCACGGTCACGCTCCCGAGCCTAGGAGCAGCGGTGCTTCGGCGCCCTCGCGGCTCCAGCGGGCGGGGGTGGGACGCCGGGCCTACGGTCGGGGTGCGGCGACCGGTCGTCCACGACGAGGAGCGCAGAGTGTCCCTGTTCCAGCTCACCGAGGCCGAACGCGCGCGTCGGCGCGGCCGCGCCGAGCAGCTCGCCGCCGCCAAGGCGTCCCGCCTGCCGGTCCCGGTCGCTCCCGTCGACCCCGCGGCACCCCCGGTACGCACCACGTGGCGCAGCAGCGGCCTGCCCCGGCCCCGTACCGGCGCGGTCGGCGTCCCGCTGAGCGAGGGCGTGACCAGCGTCTTCCTCGGCGCGCTGCTGTACGTGCCCGTGGCCCTGTTCACCGAATACGCGCCGTGGAACTACCTGGTCGCGGCGCTGGCGGTCGTCGTGCTGTCCTACGCGCTGTGGTCACGCCGCGTGGTCGTCGGACCCTCGTTCGTCGCCGTCCGCAAGTTCGGTCCGTTCCGGGTCGCCCCCGTGGAGAGCATCCTCGCCGGGGGCATGCGGGCCAGCGCACGCGGCGGGGTGCTCGTGCTCAGCACCGCCGACGGCCGCAGCATGCGCCTGCGCCGGGTCGAGTACCTCTCGCCTGCGGTGAACGCCGAGCTCAAGCGGATCCTGCTCGCCAGCGACACCCCCTACGACTCGACCGTCATGACCATGCTCGAGCTCCCGTGGCGCGAAGAGTTCGGTCACCACCGGTACCTGCTCGACGCCGTCCAGTAGACAGGCGTGTGACCGCCGCCTCCCGTCCTCGGCTCGTCCTGCTCGCCACCTGCCTGGCCGCCTTCGTCGCGACCCTGGACAACACGGTGGTCGCGGTCGCCCTGGTCGACCTGCAGGCGGACCTGGCGGCCGACGTCGCCGGGCTGCAGGGCGTCGTCACGTCCTACACGGTGGCCCTTGCCGCGCTGCTGCTGACGGGAGGCGCCCTCGCCGACGTCCTCGGAGCCCGGCGCACCCTGCTGCTCGGCCTCGCGGTGTTCGGGGCGGCGTCGGCCGGGTGCGCGCTGTCGACGTCGGTCGGCGCACTGGTCGCCGCCCGCGCCGTGCAGGGAGTGGGCGCCGCCCTGGTGCTGCCGGGCAGCCTCGCGGTGCTGGCGGCCGCAGTACCCGAGCGCGAGGCCCGGGCCAGGGCGGTCGGCGTGTGGGCCTCGACCGGCGCGCTGGCCCTCGTGACGGGCCCGCTGGTCGGCGGCCTGCTGGTGCAGGCGCACGGCTGGCAGGCGGTCTTCTGGCTGAACGTGCCGCTGTGCCTCGCCGTTGCCGGAGTCGCCCTGTGGGGGCCGTCCGGTCGGACCGCCACCACGCGACGCCTGGACCTGCCCGGGCAGGCGCTCGCCGCGCTGGCTCTGTCTGCCGCGACGTACGGCGTCGTGCTCGCCGGACGACAGGGCCTCGGGCTCGGCGCCGCCACCTGCGTGGGGGGAGCCGTCCTGGCCGGCGCCGCCCTCGTCGCCGTGGAGCGCCGGGCACCGGACCCGCTGCTGCCCCTCGGACTCCTGCGCCAGCGGGCCTTCGTCGGGGCGACCGTCGGCGGCTTCGCCACGAGCCTGGCCGTCTTCGTGCTGCTGGTCTTCGTGAGCCTGTTCCTGCAGCTGGTGCAGGGGCAGGACGCGCTGCCGGCCGCCCTGCGGCTCGTCCCCCTCACGCTCGCCCTGGTGGTGGCCGCCCCCGTGGCCGGCCGCCTGTCGGCGCGGTTCGGCCCGCGGTTGCCGGTGACGATCGGCCTGGGCACCGCGGCGGTGGGCCTGCTCGGACTCGGCGCGGTGCTGGCCGTCGACCTCGGCGACGCCCCGCTGGCCGTCCTGATGGCGGTGTCGGGGGTCGGCGTCGGGCTGGCTGCGGCCCCCGTGGTCAGCGCCTCGCTCGACGCCGTCACCGAGAGCCGGTCCGGGCTGGGCGCGGCCACCGTCAACGTCGCCCGCGAGCTCGGCGGGGTGGTCGCCGTCGCCGGGCTCGGCAGCCTGGTGGTGGCCCGGCTGACCGCCGACCTCACGGGGCGCCTGGCCGGGCTCGGGGTCGCCCCCGGCCCACGGACCGCCGTCGTCGACGCCGCCCTGCGGGGCGCCAGCGACCTCGAGGTGGTGCGGGCCGCCGACGGGCAGGTGCCTCTCGAGATCCTGCTGCGGCTGCGCGCGGCGGCGGAGGTCTCCTACGTGAGCTCCACCAGGGTCGCCCTGGTCGGCGCCGGGGTGGTCCTGCTCGTGGCCACCGGGGTCTGCGCGGCGACCCTGCGGCCGGCCCCGGGACGACCGCGCACGCACCTCCCGGGCTGAACCCGACGGCCGGGGCTGCTCACCCCGGTCGGTCCGCCGGGGCTGCCCGGGCTGGTCGGTCCGCCGGGGCTGCGGGGTCCGATGATCCCCCATGCCGCGGTCCTCGCGACGGACTGCACCCAGAAGAGCCCGGTAGCCGCCTCACCCGCCCGCGCTCTGCTCGTGTGCCCCTCCCGTCACAGGTCCGGGTGCAGTCCGTCGCGCCAGACCGGGCAGTCGAGGGCATCCGGGCGCGGCCACCCTTCCGCCGGGCGCGGTCGCATGAGGCCCCGCCGGGCGAAGGCTCAGGGTTCGGCCGGGACGGAGGGCCGGTCCGCGTCTGGGTGGACCCCCCGCTGCCACCGTCTGAGCGACGGACTGCACCCAGGCGCGACCGTAGCCGCCTCACTCGCCCGCGACCGCCTCGTGTGCCCCACCCGTCACAGGTCCGGGTGCAGTCCGTCGCGCCAGGGACCAGAGATCGCCGGGCCAGCAGCAAGGGGCGTCCGGACGAGTGCGGCCAGCCCAGAAGGGCAGCCACGGGGCGTCCGGGCGAGTGCGGCCAGGCGCGGGCGGCGTCCGGACGCGGGCAGAGGCCAGACGCGGGCGGCCCCCGGCGGGTCAGGCCGAAGGGGTCAGCCGGCAGTCAGCTCGTGCACGTGGTCGACCACCCGGGCCAGCACGTCGGGATCGGTCTCGGGCAGGACGCCGTGCCCCAGGTTGAAGATGTGACCCTCTGCCGCCCGGCCCTCGGCCACGGCCGCCGCGGTCTTCTCCCGCACGACCGCCGTGGGGGCGAACACGAGCGTCGGGTCGAGGTTGCCCTGGACGGCCTTGCCCGGGCCCACCCGGCGGACAGCCTCCGACAGGGGCACCCGCCAGTCGACGCCGACGACGTCGGCTCCGGCCTGACCCATGTCGTGCAGGAGCTCCCCCGTCCCGACGCCGAAGTGGATGCGGGGGACGTCGGACAGCGCGGCCAGCACACCGGCGCTCCACGGCTGCACGTGCGCCCGGTAGTCAGCGGCAGGGAGGGCGCCGACCCAGGAGTCGAACAGCTGGACGGCGCTGGCTCCGGCGTCCACCTGCACCCGCAGGAACGCTGTGGTGATGACCGCCAGGCGCTCCATGAGGCCGGCCCAGAGCTCGGGCTCGCCGTACATGAGGGCTTTGGTGCGCCGCTGGTCCTTGCTCGGTCCGCCTTCGACCAGGTAGCTCGCCAGCGTGAACGGGGCTCCGGCGAACCCGATCAGCGGGGTCGCCCCCAGCTCCCCGACGAGCCCGCGGACGGCATCGGTGATGTACGGGACGTGGTCGGGGGTCAGCGCCGGAAGCCGGTCGAGGTCGGCCCGGGTGCGGAAGGGCTCGGCCACCACGGGTCCGACCCCGGGGACGATGTCGAGGTCGACGCCCACGGCCTTGAGCGGCACGACGATGTCGGAGAAGAAGATGGCGGCGTCGACCCCGAACCGCCGGACCGGCTGCAGGGTGATCTCGACGACCATCTCCGGCCGGGCGCAGGACTCGAGCATGGCGGTGCCCTCACGCAGCTTGCGGTACTCCGGCAGGGCCCGGCCGGCCTGACGCATGAACCACACCGGTGTGTGCGGGACCGGCTCGCGTCGACAGGCCCGCAGGAACGCGCTGTCATGCGCCGGCCCAGCGGTGACCGTGGCATCGGCGCTCCCGGACCCGGGAGCCACGCCCCCGGTCGGCCTGGCCTCGGGGGGCGTGGAGCCGGGCTTCGGCGGGGTCGGCGTCACCCGGTCAGCCTGCCAGACGTGGACCGGCCCACCGGACCGGCCGACCTGCCAGGCGTGGCCGGCCTGCCGGATGGGGCCACGTTTCCGGACCGGCCCGGCTGGCAGGGGCCACGGCCGGCAATCCCAACAGCCCCACGAGTCCCTGCCGTCCCACCGTCCCCGGCGCGCCTGTCGGAACTTGTCGGACCCGGGTGATGCCATGTCTGCATGACCACACACCGCTGGTGCTCCGACTGCTGCGACGTCACCGTCTTCGAGGTTCCCCCGTGCCAGGACGGTCACGGTGAGGACTGCCTGGACCTGGCCTGCATCGACTGCGGCTCGGCCGTCGTGCTCGGTCTGCACGAGGAGCTGGTCGAGGCGCTCGCCGCTGCCTGACCGCGGCCTGCCGATGGCCTGAAGCGGGGGCCTGGGCCTCAGCCCACGGCCAGGAGCACGACCCCGGCCAGGGCCGCGACCGACCCGGCCACCTGCACCGCGGCGAGTCGCTCGTGCAGGATCTGCCGGGCCAGCAGCACGGTCACGACCGGGTACAGCGAGGCCAGCACGCCCGTCACGCTGACGAGCGCCCCCGCGGTCAAGGTGGCGAGGGCGAAGGCCCCGTTGGCGCTGACGTCCGCAGCCGCCACGACGGCGAGCGGCCATCGGTCGCGTCGCTGCACCCCGAGGAAGCGCACCACCCCGACAGCGCCGCCCGACCCGGAAGCGGCCGACCCGACAGCGGCCGAGCCGGCACCGCCAGCAGCGGCCGACCCGGCACCGCCAGCAACGTCCGTCCCGGCACCGCCAGCAACGTCCGTCCCGGCACCGCCGGACCCGACGCGCATGCCCGGACCCGCCTGGCTCCTGGCGCGCCGCTGCACCGCGACCACGAGCACCGCCGTGAGGAGGGTCACCGACGTCAGCCGCATGACCAGCAGCGTCATCACGACGCTCGAGTCGGCGCCCTCCGCGACCAGCACGAGGACGCAGCCGAACCCCAGCGCAGCGGCAAGGGCGAGCAGCACCGGGCGCAGTCCGGCACCGGACGAGCGTTCCGGGCCCCCGGCCAGCACCACCCCCACGAGCGCGACGGCGATCCCCACGAGCTGCAGCGCCGAGGGCGCCTCCCCCGCGACGAGCCCGGCCACGACCGGAACCGCGGCGCCGAGCCCCGCGACAGGAGCCACCACGCCCATCGTGCCGACGGCGAGGGCCCGGTAGAAGGCCGCGAGTGCCATCAGCCCGACGGCGCCCGCAAGCACCGACGGCAGCAGGTAGTCACGGTCTGCCCGCAGGCCGCCGGTCACCAGTGCCACCGGGACGAGGGCCGCCAGGGCCAGCGCCGCCGACACCCCCACGACGGTCAGCGCGGGGAGCCGTCGGCTGAGCAGGCCGCCGAGGAAGTCCGACCCTCCCCACAGCGCGCTTCCGAGCAGGGCGAGGAGGACCGACACGCCGCCGAGCCTAGGAGGGCCGTGACGGACCCCCGGGCGCCTACCCTCCCGCTGTGACGCTGCCGCACGAGCCGCCCGCCGCCCCCGCGGGGTTCGCGGCGGCCGCGCGTGCGCTCACCGAAGACCTTGGGCGCCCCCGCCGGCCCGGGCTGGTCCTGCGCACGGTCCCGGCACCCACGCGGATGGCGCCGCATGCCCTGGCGGTGGCCGCCGACGTCGAGCGCGACGGCGAGGAGGTCGCGAGCGGCCGGTTCGTCGTCCTGCACGACCCCTCCGGCCAGGATGGCTGGCAGGGCACCACCCGCGTGGTGGCCTTCGTGTCGTCGGAGGTCGAGACCGAGATGGCCACCGACCCCTCCCTCGGCCGGGTGGGCTGGTCCTGGCTCACCGAGGCCCTCGAGGAGCACCGGGCCGGGCACGTGGCCGCCGGAGGCACCGTCACCCGGACCGTGTCCACCCGGTTCGGTCAGATCGAGGAGGCCGAGGACGCCAGCGAGATCGAGGTGCGGGCCTCGTGGACCGCGGTCGAGGACGCCGACGGCCGGCCCGACCTCGTGGCCCACCTCGAGGCCTGGTGCGACCTGCTCTGCGCCACGGCCGGCCTGCCCCCGCTGGGCGTCACGGCGTTGCGCCCCCGCTGACCGGCCGGCCGGTGCGCCCCGCAGCCGGCGGTTCCTCCGCCGGGGCGGTCCGCGCCGACGACGGCACGAAGGACGGACGCGGCAGCCGCAGGGTCAGCGTCGTGCCCCGTCCCGGATGGCTCACGACCTCGACCGTCCCCCCGGCCAGCCGGGCGCGCTCGCGCAGCAACCCCAGTCCCACGTGCCGGCCCCGGTCGGGGCGGACCGCGTCCGGCTCGAAGCCCGGACCCTGGTCGGCGACGCTGGCCCGCACGACGTCCTCGTCCACCACCAGCGTGGCCTCGGCGTCGTCGACGTCGGCGTGCTTGACCACGTTGAGCAGGGCCTCCTGGAAGAAGCGGTACACGATGACGGCGGACGCAGACGGCAGGGGATGCGGCTGCTGCGGCCACCGCAACCGAACCTCCAGGCCGTAGCGCTGGCGCATCTCGGCCTGCAGCCCGGAGACCGCCCGGGCGAGGTCTCCGTCGCGCAGCGCAGGCGGACGCGTGCGGGCCATCACGGCGCGCACCTGCTCCTCGGCGTCGTCGACGTAGTCGGTCAGCCGGGCGAGGTCGGCGGGCGTCGACGCTCCGCCCGCCAGCAGCCCCCGGGCGATCATCAGCGACTGCGCGACGGTGTCGTGCAGCTCTGCGGCGAGCTGTCCGCGGGCTCCCTCCTCCGCCGCCACCAGCCCGGAGAGCAGCTCGAAGACCCCGGCGGACGAGGTCTGCGCGGCACGGCGCTGCCGGGTGGCGTCCTGCTCCGACAGCCGCAGCCGCAGGTGCAGGCCGTCGAGCAGCCGTCCGAGATCGGCCCCTTCCCGCGACGTGGCCGTCCGGCGGGCGCGGACCAGCGCCGGCAGGAACAGCAGCGACCCGGCCGCGCCGCCCGTGAGCAGGGCAGGCCACAGCTGCGGGTGGAGCCGACCCTGCAGGGCGAGCAGGAGCGCCGTCGTCCCCACGGTCGCGAGCGCGGCTCCCAGGCACAGCAGGGCGCACCGGGCCGGCGCCGTCGCCCGGCCGGTCACGGGAGCGTCCCCGTCGTGGTCCACTCCGCGGCGCTGCGACCGGGCGGCGGAGGGTCGTCACGACGGGTCGGGACGAGCAGGTCGGGCTCGACCGCCAGGGCCACCGCCCCCAGCAGCGACGCCACGGCCCGTTCGACCTGGTGCAGCTCCAGCACCACGGCGTCGAGGTCACCGTCCTGGACCGACAGACGGGTCAGTCGGTCGGCGCTGTCGCGCAGCTGCCCCAGGGCCGGCGCGGTGTGGGCCCCGACGTCACCCAGCGCCTTCGCCGCGTCAGCCCGGCGCACCGACCGGTCGTCCACCGACAACCAGCCCTGCGCCTGGTCGGCGAGCACACGGGTGAGGCGCGTGTCCGGTCGGCCGAAGGCGGGAGCCCCCATCCGCCGTCGGGCGCGCAGGAGGGCCAGCGGCGCGGCGTCCGGTCCGAGGGCGACGGTGAGCCAGGGGCGCCCGCTCTCGACCCCGGCGGCCACGGCCCGTCGGCCCAGCAGGGAAGCGACCCAGGGCTCGTCCAGGACCTCGGCCAACAGGGGTCGGGTCTCGCTGACCGAGACGCCGTCGCCGCGGTAGTGGGTCGGGCCGTTCCCGCCCAGGACCACCAGGTCGACGTCCGGGGCGACCAGTACCCGGGCGGCCGCCGACAGGACGACCCGCGCGCTGCTGTCCAGCGAGGTGCCGAGCGCCTGCGCGCGGCCCCGGGCGAGCTCGCGCAGCAGACCGAGCTCACCGGCCTGACGCGTCTGCTGCGCGGCAGACGACCAGACCAGGCCGAGCGGCACCACCAGGCCGAGCAGACCGACGGGGGACGTATGGGCCAGGTGCCCGGCGAGGAGGCCGACCAAGGAGAAACCGGCCGCCCACAGCGGGGTCGCCGAGAGCAGGAGCGCCCACCGGGGCCGCCGGCCCGAGCGGGCGACGGACAGCACGTGGTCGAGGGCGATCAGGACGCCGACGCCGGCAGCCGCCCCCGGCACCCCCGCGCCCGCACCGGTGGCCACGGCGGCCGCCGCCGCCGTGGCCAGCGCGAGCTGCGAGGCGTCGTGGAGCGTCCGGACCGGAGGGCGACCTCGCACGGCCCCGGCCACGGCGACGCCGAGGGCCACACCCACGACCACCCATGCCCCGCTCACGACGACGAGGCAGGCGGCCACGAGGGCCCCCGTCAGGGACAGGGTCCAGCAGCGTCCCCCGACACCGAGCCGCACGGCCGCGGACTCCGAGGCCGCCACGGCCCCGGCGAGCAGCAGGGCCGCCCCCGGCGGCACCCGGCCCCAACCGGTGCGGACGACGAGCACGACGGCGAGCAGGGCGAGGGCGCCTGCCACGACCCCCGGGCGACCGGTCGGCGGACCGGCCGTCCGGGTGCGTCCGCGGGAGGTCATGCGGTGTCCATCGGACCGCAGCGGCCTCAGATTCAGTGCGCCGCCTGCACGTCCCCCGTTCGGGCTACTGCTGCGTCCGGCCGTCACCACTGGGCCATCCGGCGCAGCGGCCGATCCCGGCACGGGCTACAGGCGGGGGGGCAGACGGCCGACATCAAGGTGACGGGCGGCTCGGCCGCCCGACGATCAGGACGTGGAGGACGCGGTGGCAGCCGGTCTGGACAGTGCAGTGGTGCGACCGCTCGGGGCGATCCCGTCGCAGCCGGGTGGCTCCCCCGAGGGCTTCACGGCGATGGTGGTCGACGACCACCCGCTCGTGCGCGAGTCGATGGTGACCCGCCTGCGTGCCATGGGCGCCCGGGAGGTGGCCGAGGCGGCCACCATCGGCGAGGCCCGCGCCCGGGCCAACCTGTCCGGTCCGCGCGAGCTGTGCCTGCTCGACCTCGGTCTGCCGGACGGCTCCGGCCTGGACCTGCTGGCTGACCTGCGCAGTGCCGGTTGGCCGCGCCTCGTGGTGCTGTCCGCGGCCGACGACCCCTACTCGGTCCGGGCGGCGTTCGTCGCCGGCGCGCAGGGCTACCTGCTCAAGACCGCGTCGCCGACCGTCGTGACCGACGGCGTCCGCCGCGTGCTCGAGGGCGGGGTCTATGCCGACCCCTCCGTCGCCTCGCTGCTCGCCGCCGGTCTGCGCGGGAGCCCCGTCGAGACGGGCGTCAGCGACCTGTCCGGACGTGAGGTCGAGGTGCTGCGCCTGGTCGCCGACGGGCAGAGCAACAAGCAGATCGGCGAGATCCTCGGGCTGTCGGCTCTCACGGTGAAGAGCCACCTCGCCCGCATCGCCCGCAAGCTCGGCACCGGTGACCGGGCCGAGATGGTGGCCATGACCATGCGTGCCGGAGCGATCCGGTAGCCCGGCCCGACACGGACACCTGCGGCGCGCCCGGGGCGGACCCGGGGGTGCGGCACCTAGGCTGACCCTTCGTGACCTCGTCCCCGGCGCCCGCGTCCCCGTCGCCGCCCGGGAACGACCCTGCACCCGCGCAGGCGCCCGCCGGGATCCCCACCGACGACGGCGTCGAGACGCCCGCCGAGAGCCCGGCCGCCGTCCCGCTGCTGCGCCCGCGCGACGGGGTGCCCCCCGTCGTCGAGACCGCCGCGGCGCTCGCCGAGGTCGTCGTGCGCTTCGCGCAGGGCACCGGTCCGGTGGCGGTCGACGCGGAGCGCGCCTCCGGCTACCGCTACTCCCAGCGCGCCTATCTCGTCCAGCTGCGGCGCGAGGGTGCCGGCACGGCGCTCATCGATCCCATCGCCTGTCCCGACCTGTCGGTCCTGAGCCGGGTGCTGCAGGGCGACGAGTGGATCCTGCACGCCGCCAACCAGGACCTCCCGTGCCTCGCCGAGGTCGGCCTGGTCCCGCCGCGGGTGTTCGACACCGAGCTCGGGGGGCGGTTGGCCGGTCTGGAGCGCGTCGGGCTCGGGGCCATGGTGGAGAGCCTGCTCGGACTGCACCTGGAGAAGGGCCACAGCGCGGCGGACTGGTCGACCCGGCCGCTGCCGGAGGACTGGCTGGTCTACGCCGCCCTCGACGTCGAGGTCCTGGTGGAGCTGCGTGACGTGCTGGCCGACGAGCTGGAGCGCCAGGGCAAGCTGGCCTGGGCGCACGAGGAGTTCGACGCCGTCCTGCACGCACCGCCGCCCCCGCCACGGGTCGACCCCTGGCGCCGGGTGTCGGGGTTGCACCGGCTGCGGACCCGACGGCAGTTCGCGGCCGTGCGCGCGCTGTGGGAGGTGCGTGACCAGATGGCGCGCGGGCGCGACACCGCGCCGGGACGCATCCTGCCCGACGCCGCCCTGGTCGCCGCCGTGACGGCCGCCCCCGCCACTGCGGCCGCACTGCTGGCCGTGCCGGTCTTCGGCGGGCGGTCCACGCGCCGGCACGTCGACACCTGGTTCCGCGCGCTGCAGGAGGCGGCGGCGCTGCCGGAGGACCAGCTGCCCGCGCCGGTCGCCGCCGGCGACGGCCCTCCGCCCCCGAACCGCTGGGCCGAGCGCGACCCCGAGGCGGCCCGGCGGCTGGCCCGGGTGCGCGCCGTGGTCGCCGACCTGGCAGGGCAGCACGGTCTCCCGCCGGAGAACCTCGTGCAACCCGACGCCGTGCGGCGGCTGGCCTGGACGCCGCCGCAGTCGCCCGGCCCGGACGCCGTCGCCGCGGCGCTGCGGACCACCGGGGCCCGGTCCTGGCAGGTGGCCCTGGTGGCCGCCCCCCTGGCCGGGGCGCTGCCCGAGCCCGAGGCGCGCCCCTCGCCGGCGGACGGGGCCTGCGCATGAGCCGGCCGCTGCGGCTGGCCGGCCCCCGGATCGAGCTCGTCCCGGTCCCGCACCCGCTGTCGGTGGCCGCTGCGGCCGGTCACGACGTCGGGCCCGTCCTTGCCGGCCTCGGTCTGGTGGCCGGGCAGGGGTGGCCGCACGCCGACACCGCCGACGCCGTCCGCCCGGCCGCCGAGCACGGCAGCCCCGACGACCCGCCGGCGGTCTGGCTCGTGGTGGAGGACGGCGTCGTCGTCGGGGACTGCGGGCTGGCCGGGCCCCCCGACGAGCGGGGCGCTCAGGAGATCGGCTACGGCCTGGCGGCGCCCGCACGGGGTCGCGGGCTCGGCACCGAGGCGGTGGCCGTGCTCTGTGCGTGGTTGGAGTCGCAGCCCGACGTCCACCGGGTGGTCGCCGAGGTCGAGGTCGGCAACGCACCGAGCCAGCGGCTGCTCGCGCGGCTCGGCTTCACCTGCGAACCCGCGATCGCCCCCTACGAGCGCTGGTCCAGGCCGGTGGGTCCGCAACCGGTCCTGCGGCGTCTCCCGGCCGACCACGTCCCGGGACGCCACGTCTGCTGACGAGCGGGTCCGCGGTTCGTCAAACGTGATCCGGGGCACATCCCGGAAGACGCCGGGCTCGGCGTCGCCGCTCTCCCCGGAGACCGCCATGACCCTCCTGTCGCCCGACCCGTCCGTCCGCCCCGCCCCCGTTCGGGGAACCGTCCTGGCGGCCCGGCCCCGCCGCGAGGTGGTCCGCCGGGGCCCGTCCCAGCGGGCCGCGGCCCGCACCCGACGCCGCACCGCCCCGGCGACCACCGGTCATGTCTGGCGGCGCAGCGACCTGCCCGGCCGCGGCGTGGCCCGGACCGGGGTACCGCGCAGCGAGGCCCTGGTCAGCCTGGGCGTCGTGGTCCTGGCGTTCGCGCCGGTGCTGCTCTGGACGCACGGCTCGGTCTGGACGGTCCTGGCCCTCGGCGCGGCCCTGGCCGGCATGGGCTACGTCCTGTGGGCCCGGCGGGTCGTCGTCGGGACGTCGTGGGTGGCGGTCCGCCAGCTCGGCCGCTACCACGTCGCGACCGTCGACCACGTTCAGCACCTCGAGCTCAAGCCGAGCCAGCACGGCGGCGTGCTGTGCCTGCACACCGACGACGGCCGGTGCATGCGGCTGCGCAGGGTCGAGGTCGCCGAACCGGGCGTGGGCGCGGCCCTGCGCTCACTGGCCGCACGGCACGGCGGTACCCGCGACGGCCGCGTCGAGGAGCTCCTGGAGCTCCCGCACGAGCAGGGCCGGCTCCGGCACCGCTACCTCGCCGACGCGGTGGGCTAGCCGCCGGACGGCCGTGGCAGGTGGCTGCGGTCCCCCCTCAGGGCGCAGCCACCTGCCGTCCAGGGGTGACCGGTCGACGCACGCTCCCCGTGCCCGGGTCGCGTGGCGTGCTCACGATCATGACTGTGCACCCCTCGCCCGCGCTGCGCGACCGCTCGGCGAGGAACGACCTGCACGGACTAGCGAGGACCGTCCAGATGGAGGGTGACGTGCTGGCCCGGACTCCTCATGCCGTCGCGCCGACGGCGGCCTCGGGGGCGCTCTCGGGCAGGTCGACGGTCACGACCAGTCCCCCGCCGGGCCGCGCCTGCGCCTCGACGGCCCCGCCGTGTGCCGCGACGACCGCGCGGACGATCGACAGACCGAGCCCGGCGCCTCGTCGGGCGGTGCGGGCGGCCCCGGCCCGCCGGAACGGCTCGAACAGGGCCGGAACCTCGGCGGAGTCCAGCGGGGCCCCGCTGTTGCTCACCTGCAGCCGCGCCCGCCCGTCGACCGTGCCGGTGTCGACCCGGACCCAGCCGCCCGGCAGGTTGTGCCGCACGGCGTTCTCCACCAGGTTGCCGGCCAGCCGCCCGAGCAGCCCGGCGTCGCCGAGCACGACCGCGGGGCCGTAGGCCGTCGCCACCTGCAGGCCGCGCTCGCGCACCTCGACCGCCACCGCGGCCAGCGCCTCGCGGCAGGTCTGCGGGAGGTCCACCCGCTCGCGCAGCGGCAGGCCGTCGACCTGCATCCGGTCGCTCCGGGCGAGCAGCAGCAGGCTGTCCACCAGCCGGTCGGCCCGCTCGGTCGCCTCGCGCACGACCACGGCGGCGGCCCGCAGGTCCTGCACCGACGCGTCCGGGTCGGCCAGCGCGACGTCGACCTCGGTGCGCATGACCGCCAGGGGGGTGCGCAGCTCGTGACTGGCGTCGGCGACGAACCGGCGCTGCGCCTCGAAGGAGATCTGCAGCCGGTCGAGCATGTCGTCGAAGGTGTCCGCGAGCTCCTTGAGCTCGTCGGCCGGCCCCGGCAGGTCGAGCCGGGCGTCCAGGCGCTCCGCGGACAGCCGCCGCGCCTGCGTGGTGATCTCCTGCAGCGGCCGCAGCAGCCGTCCGGCCACGGCGTAGGCCACCCAGACGCCGACCGCCATGAGCAGCAGCAACCCGACCAGCCCCTGGCGGACCAGCCTTCCGATGGCCTCCTGCCGCAGCGCCTCCTGGAACTGCGCCACGGTGAGGACCCGGCCGTCCGGGAACTCCACCACCCCGCGTGGCAGGGAGAGCAGACCCGCGCCGAGCGCCCGGTTGGCCAGGACCACAGCCAGGGCGAGCAGGAGCAGGCCCACCCCTGCGGCCACCGCCCCGTAGACCAGGGTGAGCCGCCAGCGCAGCGTGCCGCGTCCGGGCGGCCGCCACGAGGTCACGCCGCGTCGCACCCCTCGAGCCGTCTCGACGACGCGCTCCGCGCCCGTGGTCACTGCTCGCCGATCCGGTACCCGGACCCGACCACCGTGTGGACCACGCCGGGATCGCCCAGCTTCTTGCGGAGCGTCATCACGGTGACCCGCACGGTGGTGGTGAACGGGTCGGCGTTCTCGTCCCAGACGCGCTCGAGCAGCTCCTCGCTGCTCACCACCGCGCCGTCGGCCCGCAGCAGGGTCTCCAGCACACCGAGCTCCTTGCGGGTCAGCTCGAGGTCGACGCCGTGGCGGGTGGCCGAACGGCGGCCGGGGTCGACGACCAGGCCGCCCGGTCCCTGCAGGACCGGGGGCGCCGCCGGGGTGGCCCGGCGGCCCAGGGCGCGCACCCGGGCCACCAGCTCGACGAAGGCGAACGGCTTGCCCAGGTAGTCGTCGGCCCCCAGCTCGAGGCCCTCCACCCGGTCCTCCAGCGACCGCGAGGCGGTGAGCATGAGCACGCGCGTGAGCCCGCCGTCGCGCGCCAGGTGGCGGCAGACGTCGTCGCCGCTGCGGCCGGGCAGGTCACGGTCGAGCACGACGACGTCGTACCGGGTCACCATGGCCTTCTCCAGGCCCAGCTCGCCGTCGTAGGCGGTGTCGACGGCCATGCCCTCGCGGCGCAGACCGCGGGCGATCGCCTCCGCCAGGGGCTCTTCGTCCTCGACCACCAGCACGCGCACGGGGTCGACCGTAGTGCGCCGCGCGTGTGCTCCGTGTGGGGCGACGACACCCGTTCGGCCGCGTTGCGGACCGCACCGCACGGGTACCGTCCGGTGGTGCACCCCCCCGGTCCCACCGAGCTGCGTCGCGGCGTCCTGGCGGTGTCGGTGCTGCACGACCTCGATCTCGACCCGGCGCCGCTCGGCGTCTCCCTGCCGGGGTCGCCGACGGTGTGGGTGTCGTGGGGCGAGTGCCGCCGTGCCCTGGCCGGCGCCGACCCCGAGTCCGACCTCGGGCGGCTGCGCCTGCTGAGGCGTCTGCAGGTGCGCCGCTGGGCGGCGGACCTGCCCGCGGAGGTCCTGCGCGAGAGCCTGGTGCCGGCCGGGCTGCCGGTCGAGCACGTCCTGCACCCCGGGCTCGACTGGGTGCGCGAACGGGTGCGGGGCGGCGCCCTGGACCTCGGGCTCGCCGCCGTCGGCCTCGACCCCGACGATCCCGACGCCGCGGTCCTGCTGCCCGGTCCGGTCCTGCCCGCCGCCGGGCTCGACCCGGAGCAGGAGTGGCCGGCGGCCCGGGAGCGGCTCGAGCAGCTCGGGGCGGTCGCGGCCGAGCGCCTGCGCGCCGACGCCAGGGGGCTGCTGCGGCCGTGCGGGCCGTGCGACGTGGTCACGCTCCTCGGTGCCGATGCGCTGCGTATCGCGGTGGCCGACCTCGCCGGCGGCATGGGGGCTGCCGTCGTCCCGATGCGCCGCCGTGGCTGGACCCGGCTGGCCCTCATCGACCCGGCCTTCGGTCCGGCGGCGGCGGCGGCCACCGCGGCAGCCGACCGCGGTTTTCCGCGGCCGCTCCTGGTCACCCGCGACGAGCTGACCCAGGTGACCGACGGCGGACGGACCGCGATCGCGCTGCAGGACCCGGCGGCCGACGCACCGTGGGTGCGCGACGTCCTCTACCGCTGAGCGAGCGGGCAAGGAGTGCGGGGGCTCAGTCCTCCCGGGCCCGCTCCTGCTCCGAGGCGTCGCCGAGGGAGGGCTCGAGCCGCGACACGGTCTCGACCAGGCGCCGTGCCACCTCCTGCGCGGTGAGGCCGAGCTCGGCGAGCACCTGGGCACGTGAGGCATGGTCGAGGAAGCGCTGCGGAATGCCGAGGTCACGGGCCGGCACGTCCACGTCCGCCTCGCGCAGCGCCTGCGACACCCGGGACCCCACCCCGCCGACGACGCCGCCGTCCTCGAGGGTGAGCACCAGCCGGTGGCCCCGCGCGAGGGTCACCACCTCCGGCGGCACGGGCGCGACCCAGCGGGGGTCGACGACGGTCACGCCGATGCCCTGGTCGGCGGCGCGGGCCGCGACGTCGAGGGCCAGACCGCACATCGCCCCGACCGCCACGAGCAGGACGTCGTCGGTCTCCCCCCGGGCGAGCACGTCGACCGTGCCGATCCGGTCGACCGCCGGCAGCGTGTCGGTGACGGCGCCCTTCGGGAAGCGCACGGCGGTCGGGCCGTCGTCGACGGCGAGGGCCTCGCGCAGCTCCTGCCGCAGGGTGACGGCGTCGCGGGGGGCGGCGATCCGCATCCCCGGCACGAGGTTGAGGATCGACAGGTCCCACATGCCGTTGTGCGAGGCGCCGTCCTCGCCGGTGACGCCGGCCCGGTCGAGCACGAACGTGACGGGAAGGGCGTGCAGCGCGACGTCCATGAGCGCCTGGTCGAACGCCCGGTTGAGGAAGGTGGCGTACAGGCAGACCACCGGGTGCATCCCGCCGATGGCGAGCCCCGCCGCGGACGTCACCGCGTGCTGCTCGGCGATGCCGACGTCGAAGACGCGGTCGGGGAAGGCCTGGCCGAAGGCGTGCAGCCCGACGGGCTGGAGCATCGCGGCGGTGATGGCCACGACGTCGGGACGCTCCGCGCCGATGCGCACCATCTCGTCGGAGAACACCGACGTCATCCCGGGCGCCTTGGTGGCGATGGGCTTGCCGGTGACCGGGTCGAACACGTCGACGCCGTGCAGGCAGTCGGCCTCGTCGTCGACGGCGGGCTGGTAGCCGTAGCCCTTCACCGTGACGGCGTGCACGATGACCGGCCCGCCGAACTCCTTGGCCTTGCGCAGCGCGGCCTCCATGGCCGCCGGGTCGTGGCCGTCGATCGGCCCGAGGTACTTCAGGCCGAGGTCCTCGAAGAGCACCTGCGGCTGCAGGAAGTCCTTGATCCCGCGCTTGAGGCCGTGCAGCGCCGTGTACAGGTGCCGGCCGATCAGGGGCGTCCGCGGCACGGTGCTGCGGACGGTGCCGAGCGCCCGCTCGTAGCCCGGGTTCATCCGCAGCGCGGCGAGGTGCGTGGCCAGGCCACCGATGGTGGGTGAGTACGAACGACCGTTGTCGTTGACCACGATGACCACCGGCAGGTCGCTGGCGGCGATGTTGTTGAGCGCCTCCCAGCACATGCCGCCGGTGAGCGCGCCGTCGCCGACGACGGCCACCACGTGCCGCTTCTCGCCGCGCAGGCGGTAGGCCTTGGCAAGGCCGTCGGCGTAGGACAGCGCGGTGGATGCGTGGCTGTTCTCGACGAGGTCGTGCGGGGACTCCGCGCGGGCCGGGTACCCCGACAGGCCGCCCTTCTTGCGCAGGGTGGCGAAGCCGGCCTGCCGGCCGGTGAGGATCTTGTGCACGTAGGCCTGGTGGCCGGTGTCCCAGAGCACGCGGTCGCGCGGGCTGTCGAAGACCCGGTGCAGGGCGATCGTGATCTCGACGACGCCGAGCGACGGACCCAGGTGGCCGCCGGTGCGCGACACCGCGTCGATGAGGAAGTCACGCACCTCCGCGGCCAGCACCGGGAGCTGCGCCGGTGCGAGGAGCTTGAGGTCGTCGGGACCGCGCACGCTCTCCAGCAGGCTCACGTTCGGACTCCCAGGTAGGTCGGGGCGGGACGGCTCATCGGCGGCGCCAGGCTCGGCGGGACAGCATCGGTCGGGGCACCCGTCGCCCCGAGTCTAGGTCCGCTGGACGTTCGTGGCCGCTCGACGAGCGGACGCCTCACAGCCTCGGAACGTGCCGTTCGCCCCGCAGGGCGGCGTCGACCAGCGCGATCTCGCGACCGGCCCGCACCAGCCGCCTGCCCTCGCGGTCGTAGGCCGCAAGGGCAGCCTCGAGGGCCTCCGGCGGCACGAGGTCGCGAAGGTCCGCGCGAGCCGTCCGCAGGCCCTCGCGCGCGGCCTGGACGGCCGACTCCACGTGGCCCGCGGCGAACCGGGCCAGGAGCACCGGATAGCGGCGCAGGACCTCGTGCGCCCGGTAGTCGGGCGGGCACAGGTCGTAGAGCCACGCGACGGCGCTCTTGTGCCAGTCGGGGGCGTCCGGGGGCAGCACGTCGGCCGGCCAGCCCGGGGGGATGCGCTGCACGGCCACTCCTTGCGGGCTGTCGGCTCAGGTCTGCGCTCGCAGCGCCGATGATCCCATCGTGACCGACCGGGGCGAGCTGCCCGTGGGCGACTCCCCCACGGCGGCGATCGAGGACAGCTCGCAGCGGCTGCGTGCCGCCGTCCTCGCGCTGCGCGCCCCGCAGGCGGCCAAGCGGGCCCCCGCGCCCCGCTCCTCGGTGTACGGCCGTGCCTCGGCGGCGGTCCCGGCCGACGTCCGCCCCCGCGCGACGACGCTGCAGCTGTCCTCCCGCTTCCGCAACGCCGAGACGACGGCCCTGATGTCCGGGACCACGCTGTGCCTGGTGGTCCTGCCGACTCCCGGCCCCCCTCCCCCGGACCTGATGCGGGGCCTGACGCTGCTCACGCGCAGCGGCGCGGTCGCCGTCGTGCTCGGTCCCACGGTGCCGCGCGACATCCCGGCCGACCGCAGCCGGCCGCTGCTGGTGCCGCTACGGGGCGACGACTCCCTCGTGGACGAGTGGGCGCTCGTCGCCTGCGGCCCGACCAAGCGGGTCGCCTTCCTGGCCCGACGGGTCGACGCCGGTCCGTCCGGGGAGTGCTGGGAGTGGCTGCTCACCCGCGACGGCGTCGCCGTGCACCGGGCCGGCACGGCCCTGCTGGAACGGGTGCCCTTCCTCAGCCTGCGCGTCCCCCCGCTCGCGCGCTGAGCGCACCGGACCCGGCGGCCAGGCATCCTGGTGCCGTGGGGGACGGTTCCGGACCGACGTCGAGGGGCTGCGCGCCGTCGCGGTGCTGCTCGTGCTGGGCGATCACGCCCTGGGCCGTCCGGCCGGAGGCTTCGTCGGCGTCGACGTCTTCTTCGTGGTGTCCGGCTTCCTCATCACCGGACTGCTCGTGCGCGAGGTCGAGCGGACCGGTCGGCTGCGGCTCAGGGAGTTCTGGCTGCGCCGCGTGCGGCGGCTGCTCCCGACGGCCCTGGTGGTCCTCGCCGTCACCTGTGTGGTCGCCCAGGTGCTGTTCCTCCCGGTGCGGGCCGCCCAGACCACGCGTGACGCCCTGTTCGCGGCGGCGTCGGTGGCCAACTGGCGCTTCGCCTGGCTCGGTACCGACTACTTCAGCGCGACCCGGCCGCCCTCACCGGTGCAGCAGTACTGGTCGCTCGGGGTGGAGGAGCAGTTCTACGCACTCTGGCCGCTGCTGGTGCTCCTGCTCGCGACCCGCTCGGCCCGGGTGCTGCGGGCCCGCCTGTCGTGGGCCGTGGGCGCCGTGCTGGTGGGGAGCCTGCTGTGGTCGGCGCACCAGACCGCGACGGCGCCGGCCCTCGCCTACTTCTCGACCGCGACCCGGGCGCACGAACTGGCTGCCGGAGCCCTGCTGGCCCTGCACGTCGGGCGGGCCGAGCGGCTGTCCGCCCGCACCGGCTCCTGGCTGTCGTTGGCCGGTCTGGTCGGCGTCGTCGCGAGCGCCGTCGTGGTGGGTCCGTCGACCGCGTTTCCCGGCTTCACCACGCTCCTGCCCGTGGTCGCCACCGTCGCGGTCCTGGCCGGCGGGGCCAACGGCCGGGCGCTCGGCGGCGCCCGGCTGCTGTCGCTGGCGGTCCCCCGGTATCTGGGCCGGATCTCCTACTCGCTGTACCTGTGGCACTGGCCGGTGGTCGTGTTCGCGCTCGCCCTGCGCCCGGACCGCCCCTGGTGGCTGGCCCCGACCGTCCTGGTGGGCAGCGTCGGGCTCGGCGCGGCGTCGTACGTGGTCGTCGAGCAGCCGCTCCGCGTCGCCCGCCCTGGTCTGTCCTGGCCGGGACGCCTGGCGCTGCCCTCCGTGCTCGCCTGCTCGTTGCTGGTCGTCGTCGCGGGCGTGGTTGCGTCCGGCCGGCCGGGCCCGCGCGACGTCGTCGCGAGCAGCGCCGCCGAGCCCAGCCTGGTCCGCCTGCCGGGAGGGGCGGTCGCCCAGCAGCCTCCGCTCGACGCCTACCTGACCGTGCCCGCGCTGCACGCCGCCGTGCGGGCAGGTCTGGCGCAGGAGGACCTCGGTGTGGTCGAGCCGCCGCTCCAGGCGCTGCCCGCGGCCGCCTCACCGGAGTGGGTGACCGACGGGTGCCTGGACGTGTTCGAGAGCCGCGAGGACGACTGCGTCTACGGCCCCGACGACGCCCCCCGCACCGCCGTCCTGCTCGGTGACTCTGTCGGCATCAGCTACCTGCCCGGGCTGCGCGCCGCCCTGGAGCCGCTCGGATACCGCGTGCACGTCCTGACCCGGCGGCAGTGCGGGATGTCGGCGCCGGACGACGCCGTCAGCCCCGGCTGCCGGCTGCACCGCGCCCACGTGCTGTCGGCCACCCGGGCCCTGCACCCCGACCTCGTCCTGGTGTCGGGCTCCTACACCGCGGCGGCCCGCGCGCTCGTCCCCGCCGACGCCGCTGCCTGGGAGGTGCGGCTGCGCACGGTGCTGACCCAGCTGCGGGCACCGCAGCGTCGGGTGGTGGTGCTCGCCGCTCCCCCGCAGTCGGGCAACCTGCAGTCGTGCGCCACCAGGGTCGGCTCGGTGCGGGACTGCATCCGGTCGGTCCGCCCGGTGTGGACCGCCCTCGGCGCTGCCGAACGGGCCGCCGCGCGGTCGGCCACGGTGCGTTTCGTCGACACCACCGGCTGGTTCTGCTCCGGTGGCCGGTGCCCGTCGCTGGTCGACGGGACCCCTGTGGCCTTCGACGGCACCCACCTGACGGCGGCGCAGAGCAGGCGGCTGTCGGTCGTCCTGCGCTACGCGGTCACCTGACCAGCCGCACCAGGACCGGCCGCGGCAGGTCCGTCAGCCCTCGCCGGCAAGGGCCCGCTCCGCCGCGGGCCGGGCCGCCTCGGCCCACGCCCGCACGAACGACAGCCGGGTCCGGCGCTCCAGCAGGTCCTCGACGGTGAGGGCTCCCTCGGCCTGCACGCCGAAGGCGAGCTCCACCCCCAGCACCGGCACGCCGGGCGCCACCGGCTCGAGCAGGCGGGGATCGTCACCGGCCAGGGCGGCCACCGATGAGGCCTCGCTGCCGTACCGGCGCACCAGCCGCGCCGGCACCCCCGCGCCGGCCACGCCCGTGGCACCGACCAGGGGGAGGTCACGGGTGCGGCAGGGCAGGTCCGACACGGCGTCGACGGCGTCCTGCGCCATCTTGCGATAGGTGGTGAGCTTGCCGCCGTAGACGGTCCAGACGCCGTCGTCGCCCTGCCGGACGGCGTGCCGCCGGGACAGGTCCGCCGAGCGTCCCTGCGCCCCCGCCAGGAGCGGCCGGACGCCGGCGTAGGACCCCACGACGTCCTCCCGCGCGAGCGGGAGCTCCAGACCTCTCGAGAGCGTGTCGAGCAGGAACGCCACCTCGCCGTCGAGCACCTGCGGCACGTCCGGGACCGGGCCGTCGAGGGCGTCGTCGGTCAGTCCGACGTGCACGAGCCCGTCGGGGTGCGGCAGCGCGAAGACGTACCGGTTCGGCTCGCCCGGCACCGGCACGGTCATGGCGGCGGCCGGCGAACCCAGCGTGGCGGCGCGCAGCACGACGTGCACGCCCTTGCTGGGCTGCAGGCGGGTCTGGGGCGCGAGGGTGTCCGCCCACGCGCCGGTCGCGTTGACGACCGAGCGCGCCCGCAGCCGCACGGTGGCACCGGTGCGCTCGTCGCGGACGGTCGCCCCCGTGCCGTCCACCGACAGTGCGCGGGCGTAGGTGACGATCCGCGCGCCGTGGGCGGCGGCGGTGCGGGCCAGTCCGACGACCAGGCGCGCGTCGTCCTCGAGCTGGCCGTCCCAGTTCAGCAGCGCCCCGCGCAGGCCGTCGCGGCGCACGGCCGGGAGCAGCCGGGTGGTCTCGGTGACGCCGAGCCGCCGCGGCCGCGGGAGCGCGCTGCGCGGCGTGCCGGCGGCCAGCCGGAACCCGTCGCCGAGCCGGTGCCCGACGTCGAACAGCAGGCCCGGTCCACGCCCCAGGTCGTGCGACAGGGGGACGACCATCGGCAGGGGTCGCACCAGGTGCGGCGCGGTGCGGCGCAGCAGGACGTCGCGCTCGCGGGCGCTCTCCAACACCAGGTCGAACGCGCGGGACGACAGGTAGCGGAGCCCCCCGTGCACGAGCTTGCTGCTCCACCGCGAGGTGCCGTGCGCCAGGTCGGCGGCCTCGACCAGCGCCACGGACAGCCCGCGCGACGCCGCGTCGAGCGCGACGCCGCACCCGGTGACCCCACCGCCGACGACGAGCACGTCGACGGTGTCGCTGCTGAGGGCGTCCAGGTCGCGGTCGCGGCGGGCCGCGGTCAGGCGGGTCACGCCAGGTACCCGTCGAGCAGCCGGCGCAGCTGCGCGCCGACGTCGGCACCGGGCTGCTCGGCGTCGACCACCCGGGCGGAGAAGACGAAGGACTGGGCGGTCAGCAGCACGCAGGTCGCGGCCAGCCGGGGGTCGACGTCGCGGATGCTCCCGTCGGCCTGGCCGGCCAGGACCAGCTCGGCCACCAGGTCGACCGCTGCCCGCTGCGAGGCCCCGAACCGGTCGACGACGAGCGGCAGCAGCAGCTCGGGGTCGAGGTCGAGCACCCGGCGGAGCAGGTCGTGGTGGGCCAGTTGCCCGACGACCACCACCGCCGCCTCGACCAGCCGCTCCCGACCGGTGGGCCCGCAGCCGGGCCTGGTCACGGGCGTGCTCGATCAGGCCCACCAGCTCGGTGGTCAGCAGCGTGGAGACGATGCTGCCGAGGTCGTCGTACTGCCGGTAGAGCGTCATGCGGCTCACCCCAGCCCGGCGGGCGACGTCGGCCAGGGTGGTGCGGCGCAGACCGACGTCGAGGACGCAGGCCCGGGCCGCTTCCAGCACCGGGTCCAGGATGTGACGTCGGGACGACATGTGTCACAACGTAACCCCTCTGCAAGACTGCCCCCCATGACGGCACCCGCGCTGCAGGACATGGCCCATGCCGGCTGGGGCGATCCCGCCCGGCGCACCGGGCTCCCGCCCCGGGCGCTGGCCTGGCTGCGGCGCGAGACCGGCGTGGGCCCGCAGGAGCGGCCGGTGCCCGAGGCCGACCTCGTGCTGCCGCCCTCCCGTCTCACCGAGCAGCAGCGGGCGGCCCTGGCGGCCCTGGCGCAGGTCAGGGTGGACGACCGCGCCCGGGTCCGCTGCGCCGCCGGCCGCTCCTACCTGGACCTGCTGCGCCTGCGCCGTGGCGCGCTGACGCCCCCCGACGCCGTCGTGCTGCCCGCCGACGCCACCGAGGTCGGGGCGGTCCTGCGGCGTTGCGCCGAGCTCGGTATCGCCGTCGTCCCGTTCGGCGGGGGCACGAGCGTGGTGGGCGGGGTGCGCCCCGAGCCAGGCCCGCACCGGGCGGTCCTCGCGCTGGACCTGCGGCGGATGGACCGGCTCGTGTCGGTCGACCCGCTGTCGCTGACCGCGGTGTTCGAACCGGGGGTGCGCGGGCCCGACGCCGAGCGCCTGCTCGCCCCCCACGGGCTGACCCTGGGGCACGTGCCGCAGTCGTTCGAGCTGGCCACGCTCGGCGGGTACGCCGCCACCCGCAGCGCCGGGCAGGCCAGCACCGGCTACGGCCGCTTCGACGACCTCGTGCTCGCGCTCCGGGCCGAGACCCCGGCCGGGCCCCTGGTCCTCGGCCGCGGGGCCGCCAGCGCGGCGGGTCCGGACCTGCGGGCGCTGCTGGTGGGGTCCGAGGGCGCCTTCGGGGTGCTCACCGAGCTGACCCTGCGCGTGCGGCCACTGCCCGAGGTGCGCCGCTACGACGGCCTGGTGTTCCGCAGCTGGCGCGACGGGACGGCGGCCCTGCGGGCCCTGGAGCAGCAGGGCCTGGCGCCCGACGTCGCCCGGCTGTCGGACCCCGACGAGACCCGGGTGCAGCTGGCCCTGTCGGCCACCGGCCTGTCGGGCGCGGCCCTGCGGGGCTACCTGACCAGCCGTGGTGCGGGCCGGGGGTGCCTCGCGGTGCTCGGCTGGGAGGGCACCGCGCGCACGGTCGCCCGCCGCCGGAGCGAGGCCGGTCGGCACCTGCGCACGGCGCTCCGCCTCCCGGGCGCCGGGGAGCGCTGGGAGCACGGGCGCTACGGCGGGCCGTACCTGCGTGACGACCTGCTCGACGCCGGACTGCTCGTGGAGACCCTGGAGACGTCGGCGACCTGGACCGACCTGGACCGGGTGCGGTCGGCGGTGCGGTCGGCCCTGTGGACCGCTCTCGGCGGTACACCCCCCGTGGTGATGTGCCACGTCTCGCACCTGTACCCGCACGGCGCCTCGCTCTACTTCACCGTGCTCACCCGCCGCGACGCCGCCGACCCCGAGGCGCAGTGGCAGCGGGCGAAGGAGGCCGCCACCCGAGCCCTGATGGAGGCCGGCGGGACCCTGACCCACCACCACGCCGTCGGCACCGACCATGCCGGGCACCTGCACGAGGAGGTCGGCGACCTCGGCGTCGAGGTGCTGCGCGCGGTCAAGGGCGTGCTGGACCCCACCGGTGTCCTCAACCCGGGCAAGCTGCTCCCGTGACCCGCCGCCTGCAGCTCGTCGTCAACCCGGCCGCCGGTGGCGGGCGGGCCAGCCGGCTGCTCCCCGCGGTCGAGGCCGCGCTGCGGACCTCCGGGCACCAGCTGCGGGTGACCCCGACCCGCTCCCTCGAGCACGCCGACGAGCTCGCTGACGCAGCGGTGGCGGACGACCGGGTGGTCGTCGCGATGGGGGGCGACGGCCTGGTCGGGCGCGTCGCCGGCACCGTGGCAGCCGCCGGCGGCCTGCTCGCCGTCGTCCCGGGCGGACGGGGCAACGACTTCTGCCGGGCCGTCGGGATCGGTCGCAGCGCCGTGGCGGCGTGTGCCCTGCTCGACACCGGGGTGGAGCGCGCCGTCGACCTCGGTGTCGTGTCGTCGGCCGGCGGGCCCGACGCCGTCTTCCTCGGCATCGCGAGCATCGGCTTCGACAGCGACGTGCAGGAGCGGGTGCTGACCAGCCGCCTCCCGCTCGGCGGCCTGGTCTACGTCTACGGCGCCCTGGTCACCGTCGCCCGGTGGCGGCACGCCCGCTTCACCGGCACCGCCGATGGTGAGGCTTTCGCGGTGTCGGGCTGGACGGCGGCCGTCGCCAACAGCGGGGTCTACGGCGGGGGCATGCGCCTGGCGCCCGACGCGCTGGTCACCGATGGCCTGCTCGATCTCGTGACCAGCGCCGCCACCGGCCGGCTGACGTTCCTGTCCGCCCTGCCCGAGGTCTTCAGGGGCACCCACGTCGCGCGTCCGAGCGTGCAGGTGCGACCGGTCCGGACGGTCACGCTGGACGCCGACCGCCCGTTCCGGGTCTTCGCCGACGGCGACCCGGTGGGCACGCTCCCCTGCACGGTCACCGTGCGACCGGAAGCCCTGCGCGTGCTGCTGCCGGGCTGAACGCCCGGAGGGCGCCCCGACGGGACGCCCTCCGGGAGCGGGTCACACGACCTTGACGGCCTTGCTGACCAGCGGGCTGCAGACGTCGCCGTGGCAGGCCTGCGCGACGACGACGTAGTCACCGGCGACGGCGGGCCGGGCCAGCTTGGTGCTCCACGAGCTGCCGGGCACGTCGACGGTCCTGGCCAGCGGCACGTCCGCCGGAGCCGTCCCCGCGGGGGCGATCCCGACCTTGACCACGGCGTCCGGGACGAGGAACTCGTCGGCACCCATGGTGTCGCCGCCGGTGCCGTTGGTGAACCAGAGCACGTCCGAGGCGCCGGGGCTCACGTTGATGCCCTGGCCGGTGGGGGTGATGCTCCAGCCCGAGAAGGCGCTGATGGCCGCGTTGTCGAGCAGGAACCGCACACCGGTGGCCGAGTAGGCGCCGTCGATGTAGGAGGCCGTGCAGGTGTTCTGCCCGGTCTGCGGGTCCGGGGTGCAGGTGTTCAGCGAGAACGACGGCGTGTTGACCGCACCGGCGATCACGGCGCCACCGTTGATGGCCTTGAGCGACAGGGTCGTGGAGCTCTCGCCGTCGGGCGAGGTGGCCGCGAACTCCCAGTTGTGGTGGGTGACCGCGGGGGCGCTGCCGACCGTGGGCGGCATGTTGGCGATCGCCAGGTCGAAGGCGATCCGGCCCCCGCCGAGCGGCGTGATGGACGCGCCGGTGAGGTCGGTGCCGGGCAGGCGTCCGTCGCCGGCGGCGTCCTTGCCCACCTGGGTCGCCGGCAGGGCGGCCATCATGGCGTTGCCGGAGACGTTGACGCCCGACGACGAGACCGCCGGGGTGCCGAGCGTGAGCGTGGTGGCGGACGTCGTGTCGGCCCCGGAGGCGCCGGCGAGCGTGACGAGGGCGAGGGCACCCACGACGGCCGCGCAGCGGACGGTGGTGGCGGTACGGGTCATGCGGTCTCCCTGGGTCGGCGCGGCGCTTCGGTCCACGCGGAGTGCGGGAGTGTTCGACGTCTCACCCGTGTCCTCCTGCACGCCCGGCACAACTGGGGCGAACCGGTGCGCAGCGCCGCTAGAAGACCGGGGCGGACAGCAGCGCGACCGTCTCGACGTGCTCGGTCATCGGATAGGCGTCCAGGGCGCGCAGCCGCTCCAGCGACCATCCCGCGTCGAGCAGCACCTTGAGGTCGCGGGCGAACGACGCGGCATCGCAGGACACCCACACCAGGGCCCGCGGGCGCAGCCCGGACAGCGCACCGGCCACCTCGAGCCCCGCGCCGGCCCGGGGCGGGTCGAGCACCACGAGGTCGGGCCGCCCGAGCCGGCGGACCACCGCGGCGTCGATGCCCTCGGTGCGCACCTTCACCTGCGGCAGGTCGGCGGTGTTGCGGGCCGCGTCGGCCGCGGCCCGCGGATCGCTCTCCACGGCCAGGACCCGCCCGTCGACGCCGACCCGCTCCCCCAGCAGGGCCGCGAACAGGCCCGCGCCGGCGTAGAGGTCGACGGCGGACTCGCCGGGCGCCGGGGCGAGCCAGTCGAGCACGACGTCGGAAAGCAGGTCGGCCGCGCCGCGGTGGCCCTGCCAGAACCCCCCGGCGGACACCTCGAAGCGCCGACCGCGCACGGTGTGCGACAGCCCGTGCGGCGACCGCACCCGCCGGCCCCCCACGACCACCCCGGCGTCGACGTCGGGAAGCGCCGAGGGGCGTCCCCGCACGTGCACCACCGCCTGGTTCCCGGCCGCCGTCGTGGCGGCCTCGACCGTGCCGGCGCCGGGCCAGGATGTGTCCAGCACGGCGGGCAGCCCGGGCGCCGCGATCAGGCAGCGGTCGAGCAGCTCGAGGTCGTGCGAGCGGTGCCGGTGCAGCCCGAGCCGGCCGGCGGCGTCGGCGGCGTAGGTCATGCGGGTGCGCCAGCCGAGTCCGTCGTCGTCGCCGGGGACGGCCTCCACCTCGCCGTCCCACGCGACCCCGGCCAGCCGGGACAGCTGCTCGGCCACCAGGGACGCCTTCAGCACCCGCTGCTGCGGCAGGGACACGTGCTGGAAGTCGCACCCGCCGCACCGGCCGGGACCGGCGTGCGGGCACGGCGCGTCGACCCTGTCCTCGGAGGCCGTCAGCACCTCGACGGCGTCGGCGCGCAGGTAGGCGCTGGTCCGGCCGGTGACGACGGCGCGCACCCGCTCGCCCGGCAGGCCGTGCCGGACGAAGACGACCCGGCCATCCGGCGCGCGGGCCACGCAGGCACCTCCGGCGGCCGCCCGGCCGAGGTCGAGCTCCAGCAGCAGACCGATCTCCGGCTGGGTTCCGGACACCGGTGCGGGCCCGGGCGCGACGTCGCTCATGTGCCCGTCCGGCGGACCGAGCCGGGGGCCGCGGTGGGGTCGTCGTCGTCGCGGCGACGGTCGGAGGAGCGCAGCTGGTAGGGGACGCTGGTGACCATCACCCCGGGCACGAACAGCAGCCGGCCCTTCAGCCGGAGCGCGCTCTGGTTGTGCAGGATCTGCTCCCACCACCGGCCCACCACGTACTCGGGGATGAAGACCGTGACGACGTCGCGCGGGCTCGACCTGCGGTAGTCGCGCACGTACTCGAGGATCGGCGCGGTGATCTCGCGGTAGGGCGAGGCCACCACGGTGAGCGGCACGTCGAGCCCCCTGCGGTCCCACTCGTCCTGCAGCGCACGCGCCTCGTCGGCGTCGACGGCGACGGTCAGCGCCGTGAGGTCGTGCGGCCGGGTCGCCTTGGCGTAGGCCAGGGCACGCAGGGTCGGTGCGTGGATCTTGCTCACGAGGACCACCGCGTGGTTGCGGCTGGGGAGCGGCGGGTTGGTGTCCTCGGGCTCGAGCTCGGCGCGCACGGTGTCGTAGTGCGACCGGATGCCCCGCATGATGACGAACAGCACGGCCATGGCGATCAGCGCGATGTAGGCGCCCCGGGTGAACTTGGTGATGAGCACGATGACCAGCACCGTCGCCGTCATCACGAGGCCGAAGGCGTTGATCGCCCGCGACCGGAGCATCCGCCCGCGGGCCCGGGGGTCGGTCTCGGCGGCCAGCAGGCGGGTCCAGTGCCGGATCATGCCGGTCTGGCTCAGGGTGAAGCTGATGAACACCCCGACGATGTAGAGCTGGATCAGCTGGGTGACCTTGGCGTCGTAGGCCACGATCAGGACGATCGCGAACCCGGCCAGCAGCACGATCCCGTTGCTGTAGGCCAGCCGGTCGCCGCGGGTGTGCAGCTGACGGGGCAGGTAGCCGTCCTTGGCCAGGATCGAGCCCAGGACGGGGAAGCCGTTGAACGCGGTGTTGGCGGCCAGCACGAGGATGACGCCGGTGAAGGCGACCGTCACGTAGAACAGCGGCCGGGCGTCGCTGTAGACCGCCGAGGCCAGCTGGCTGATGACGGTGTCCTGCGTGTACCCCTCACCCACCGGCACGCCGTTCAGGAGCAGCTGCTCCTCCGGGAACTCGGCGAAGCGCAGCCCGGTGACGTTGCCCAGGGTGATGATCCCCATGAGCATGGTGACGGCGACGGTGCCCATCAGCAGCAGCGTGGTGGCGGCGTTCTTGCTCTTGGGCTTGCGGAACGCGGGCACCCCGTTGCTGATGGCCTCCACCCCGGTGAGCGCGGCGCAGCCGGACGAGAAGGTGCGCAGGAGCAGGAACCCGGCCGCCAGGCCGGTGAAGCCACCCTCGAAGTCGCTCTCCGGGGCGATCGTGAACTGGGCGCTCTCGACGTCGGGCAGGTCTCCGAAGAAGTAGCGGACCAGGCCGTACACGGTCATGCCGACGATGGCGATCATGAAGCCGTAGGTGGGGATCGCGAACGCGGCCCCGCTCTCCTTGACCCCGCGCAGGTTGATCGCCATGAGCACCGCCACCAGGGCGACGGCGGCGGTGGCCTCGTGCCCGACGATGAACGGCAGTGCGCCCGCGGCGTTCTGCACCCCCGAGGAGATGGACACGGCCACCGTGAGGACGTAGTCGACGAGCAGGGCGGCCGCCACCGTCAGCCCGTACCGGGGGCCGAGGTTCACGGTGGCGACCTCGTAGTCGCCGCCCCCGCTGGGATAGGCGTGCACGTTCTGCCGGTAGGAGGCCACCACCGTGAGCATCACGAGGACGACGACGAGCCCGATCTTCCAGCTGAACGAGTAGGCCGCGAGGCCCGCGATCGACAGCGTCAGGAAGATCTCGTCCGGCGCGTAGGCCACCGACGACAGGGCGTCGCTGGCGAAGACCGGGAGCGCGATGCGCTTGGGGAGCAGGGTCTCGCCGAGCCGGTCGCTGCGCAGCGCGCGGCCGATGACCAAGCGCTTCAGGACGTCGTTCACGTCTGCCACGACCGCAGGCTAGTGGCGCGGGAGCGGCGCCCGACCGCGGACGCCTCGCGTGTAGCGTCGGCGCGGTCCTGCGGCACCGTCGGGACCTGACCGGACCGTCCGTCCCGGAGGCGCAGTGCACGTCGTGATCATGGGCTGCGGCCGCGTCGGGAGCGCCCTGGCCAAGAGCCTGGAGAAGCTCGACCACGACGTCGCCGTCATCGACCGCGACGCGAGCGCCTTCCGCCGTCTGCCGGACGACTTCCGCGGCCGGCGGGTGAGCGGCGTCGGCTTCGACCGGGACACCCTCGTCGAGGCGGGCATCGAGCAGGCCGAGGCCTTCGCCGCCGTCAGCAACGGTGACAACAGCAACATCATCGCGGCCCGGGTGGCACGCGAGACCTTCGGCGTCGAGAACGTCGTCGCACGCATCTACGACGCCCGGCGCGCCGAGGTCTACGAGAAGCTCGGCATCCCCACCGTGGCCACCGTCCGCTGGACCGCCGACCAGGTGATCCGCCGGCTGCTGCCGTCGGGCCTGCTGTCGCAGTACCGCGACCCGAGCGGCCGGGTCGTCCTGGCCGAGGTGGCCGTGTCGCCGGAGTGGATCGGGTCACGGCTCAGTGCGCTCGAGGAGGCGGCCGGAGCCCGCGCCGCCTTCGTCACCCGGCTCGGGGTCGCGCAGATCCCCGACGCCGGCACCGTCGTGCAGGAGGGCGACCTCGTGCACGTCGCGCTCGGGGTCGACGACATCGACCGCGTGGTCGGGGTCTTCGCCCGCGGACCCCTGGAGGGGGGGCACTGATGCGCGTCGCCATCGCCGGAGCCGGCAACGTCGGTCGGTCCATCGCCACCGAGCTGCTCGGCAACGGTCACCAGGTGCTGCTCATCGAGCGGGAGAGCCGGGCCATGAAGGTGGCCTCGGTACCCGGCGCGGAGTGGCTGCAGGCCGATGCCTGCGAGCTCGACAGCCTGGTCGCGGCCCGGGCCCACGAGTGCAGCGTCGTCGTCGCGGCCACCGGTGACGACAAGGTCAACCTCGTCGTGTCGCTGCTGGCCAAGACCGAGTTCGGCGTCGACCGCGTGGTCGCCCGGGTCAACCACCCGAAGAACGAGTGGCTGTTCAACGAGTCGTGGGGCGTCGACGTCTCCGTCTCGAGCCCCCGGCTGCTGGCCGCGGTGGTCGAGGAGGCGGTGTCGGTGGGCGACCTCGTGCGCCTGCTCACCTTCCGCCAGGGGCAGGCCAACCTCGTCGAGCTGACCCTGTCGGACGACGCGCCGATCGTGGGCAAGACCGTCGGCTCGGTGCCGTGGCCGGTCGACAGCGCCCTGGTGGCCGTCCTGCGCGACGGCCGGGTGATCGTCCCGACCCCCGAGGCGGCCCTGGAGGGCGGCGACGAGCTCCTGCTGGTCGCCACCGCCGAGGTGGAGGACGAGCTCGACCGCCTGTTGGGTGGTCACACCGGCGCCGCCGGCTGAGTCTTCGCCGGCTCGCGCCGAAGTTGTCGGTGCCGCCGTGCAGGATCAGGCCATGCGAAGCGACATGGTCAGGGCGTACATCGAGACGCTCCTCGAGCGGCTGACGGGGAACGAAAAGATCACCCCGGACGACGACGGCGATTATCCCGTGCGTTACCGACGCGCCCTTTACTACGTCCGCGTCATCGGTGAGGGCGCCCCGGTGGTGCAGGTGTTCTCGATCGCCCTGGCCAACGTGCAGCTGTCCACCGAACTTCTGACCGAGCTCAACAGGATCAACGCCGACGTGCGGTTCACACGGGTGTTCTGGGTCCGCGAGCAGGTACTGGTGGAGGCCGACCTGGTCGGGAGCACGCTCGATCCCGAGGAGTTCGACAACGCCTGTACCGCCGTGGCGACCATCACCGACCGCATCGGTCCCGAGCTCGCAGCCCGCTTCGGTGGTGACACCGCCTTCGCCGACGAGAAGGACGCCCCGACGCCGGAGTCGGACGGCTCCCGGACCGGGCTCTACCTCTGAACGTCACCTCCGGCGCTCACGGTCGTTGTCCGGCTGTCGACGCCCCTCTCCCTGGCAGCGCTGCTGGTCGGGACCGCCCCGCTCTCCGAGGATGCCCCGTGCCACCCGCTCCGTCGTCCGTCCGGCTGCAAGGATGACAAGTCCCGGGACCCTGTTCGATCGTCCGCTCCACCGCGATCCACTCCTGCTCGGCCCGGCGGTGCTCCTCGCACTCCCGGCGTTGCACAGTGCTCAGCGCAACATCTCGCCAGGCGGGGCCTTCAACCCGGAGCTGGCCCAGAGCCTCGTCGGAGACGTCGTCGGCATCGGGGGCGTGCTGTTCGTCCTCCTGTGCCTGTTGCCGGCCGTGTTGCGCCGAGCGTGGCGAGCGCGCGGCACCCTCGGGGGGACGACCGAACCGCCCGCTGAGTGGCTGCAGCTCCGAGACGCGTCGGGGTGGTCCGGCGGCAGTGCCCGGCGCAGCGACCTGCCGCGTGCCCCCCGCCCGGGGGCGGCTCGCCACAAGACCCTGCTTCCGGTCGACGACGAGCCCGTCGTGTCGCCGCACGGCCCACGTCGGCCGCCCGAGCTCGAGATCGCCCTGGACACGCACCTGACGTTCCAGGGACTGCCGGTCGAGCTCTCCTGGCGTGCTCCCGGTGCCGACCACGTCCGGATCACAGGGGTCGCCGGCGATCTGCCCTGGCACGGTGTCGTCGCGATCCCCTTGGAGGCCTCGCACGACCTCGAGGTCGTCGCCGTGAACGACGCCGGACGTCGGCAGATGCGCACCGGACTGGTGCGGGTCCTGCCCATGCCGGAAATCAGCGCGGTGCACGTCGCGGCGCCGCGACCGCTGCGGCTCTCTGCAGACGTCGACGTCAGCCTCCGCCTCGGCGAGCCGGTGCTGGAGCAGCTCGAGCGGGTGCTCGCCCGCCAGGACGCCCTGCGACCGGGGTACCGCCGGCGGCTGTCCCGGCCGTCCCGGGAGGCGGTGCTTACCGCGGTCAGAGCTGTGGGGGGGCCGGGACGGCGGCCTCCGGTTGGTGGGCCTCGCGGGCGACGTGCTTCCCGACCCGAGCGTCATCAGCCCGGCGTCGCCCCGGGAGAGGTCCTCGATCGGCGTGGGGGTGCTGTTCGTCCCTGCGCGACCTCCTGGGCGCTGCCGGGGCGATCCTGGGCAGGGTCGGGGCGGCCCTCCTCGGCGTCGGCCTACGGATGGCCGGGGCGGTCGCCGCCGCGGCCCGACGGGGCGGCGCGGCCTTCTGCAGAGCGCTCCCTCGACGGACCTGGGCAGACCTGCTCGTCCCGGTGACCCCCGAGCGCGCCTCAGCAGGCGACATCGCGCCCGGCGCCAGCCCGTCGGGGCCGCCCGGCTTCAGGGGTGCCGCGCCAGGGCGCCGCTCCCCGGCACCGCCCACGACCGGACAGTCCTTCGCGCAGGCGTACGGGCGGGGCTTCAGCTCGGCACACCGTGCTCCGTCTGCTCCACCCCCCTTCCTTCCCTCAGCTTCGAACGACACCGAGTGGACACGATGACCAACCTCCTGCTCTGGATCAGCGCCGTCGATCGGGCGCTCCTCGCCCGAGCTCCCCGCGAGACGGCCAAGTACGTCGGGATCGGGGGGGCAGTGCTCATGACGGCCACCCTGGCCGGCATCTCCATGTCCTATGCGCTGGTCGTTGCGCTCCACCTGCACGTCCTGGCGGTCGTCCTGGGCGTGCTCTGGGGCCTGGCCATCCTCAACCTGGACCGGTGGATCATCACGGCGACCAAGCGTCAGGGACGCTGGTACGCCGATATCGCCATGGCGCTGCCCCGACTGGTGCTCGCCATCGTGATCGGCGCCGTGATCAGCGAGCCACTGGTCCTGCGCGTCTTCCAGGGCGAGATCGCCTCTCAAGTCGCCGTCGATAGCAGTCGCGCCCGCGCCGACTTCGCCCGCGCCCTCGACGCCGACACTCGCTACGCCGGTCTCCCGATGGCGAAGACCACCTTGACGGACCTGCAGGAGCGCATCTCACGGGGGGTCGGGCCCGCCGCCGTCGTGGGCGACCCCGCCGTGCGGCAGGCCATCGACGAGCTGGCGCAGGTGCGGAAGGACCTCGCTGCCGCTGAGGCGGCCATCGCCTGCGAGGGAAGCGGGACCTGCGGCTCGGGCACCGCCGGAGACGGCCCGGTCTTTCGCGAGAACCAGGCGCGTCGTGACCGGCTCGCCGCTCAGAACAGTGAGCTGACTGAGCAGGTCAACACTCTCAAGGCCGCCGTCCAGGCGCGCGAGCAGAGCTCGTTCGCCTCCCAGCGAGGACCGTTGGAACAGGAGCGCGACCGTCTGGCGACCGACATCAACCGCCTCACCGAAGCCAAGCGCGCCGAACTGAAGGAACACGACGCGCGCGTCGACGACGCCGACGGTCTGCTCGCCCGCATCTCCGCGCTCGGACACCTGACGAAGGAGAACGAGTCCATGCGAACCGCCCGCTGGGCCTTGTTCCTGTTCATCCTCCTCATCGAGTGCATGCCCGTACTGGTCAAGGTCCTGATGAACCTCAGCAAGCCCAGCCATTACGACCTCCTGCTGCAGGCGCAGGACGAGCAGGACCTGAAGCGGGAACGGCTCCGCTGGGCCACCTCGATGGAGGAGGCACAGATGCAGGCTCTGTTGCACTCGATGCTGCGGAGTCCACGAGCCGCGCCGAGCTCGACGCGCACGTCCAGGCGGCGCGGATCGTGCTCGAGGCCCAGATGGACCTGGTCCGGAAGACGACCCAGCAATGGCGAAAGCAGCAGATGGCTGCCTTGGTCGCGGAGGGACAGGAGAACGTGACGACCCGGAACTCGGCTCGGCCCGCCCCGGTACGGACCCCAGCGGCCCCTGCGCCCACACGCATCGTGCTCCCGCGGTGAAGGACTCGTCCGCAGAGTCGTCGCCACGCGAACCGTGAGCCCTCTCACCGTCGACCAGATGTGGGCGCCGTACCCGTCGACTCACGAGCACGTCGTGCCCGATCAGCCGCACGTCGTCGACCTGACCACGCCGGTGCCTGATCCGCTGGCCGCGCGAGCACCGTGTCCCTGGACAAGGGCGACGAGCAGGGCCGCCCCGCCTGTATCAGCCGGCGACGCAGCCGTCCCGCGACGTCAGTTCGGGCAGCGGTCTTGGCCCGGCTGGGATCGGTCTGAGTACGGACGTCCGGCCTACGGTGCCAGCGGCTCCTCGAGCGCAGGCGGGTGACCGGCCCTGCGCACCAGGCTCACCGTGAGCGCCGCGGCCGCGATGATCAACGGCCACTTGACGGCGTTGACGACGAGGAGAAGCGTGCCGTCGCTGTCGCCCGGCAGGTGGTAGACGTAGAAGGCGACCGCCGCGCGGACGAAGAACGTGAGGGCCCAGAACGCCGTGGCGAGGGTGACCGCGCGCACCAGGGCCGGGTGCTCGCGCCACCGCGCGTAGGCGGGGTCGAAGGCGGCCAAGGCAAGACCGACGGCCGGCGACCGCAGCGCCAGGGACACCACGAAGCCCACGCCGGTGAGCGCCGTGCTGATGATGCCCGGCAGGAAGAAGCCCTCGCCGGTGCCGGTGGCCCGGGCGACCAGTACCGCGACGGCCAGCCCGAGGAACCCGCCCAGAGCCTGCTGCAGCGGTTGGCCCCGGACGGTCCGCAGGACCAGGACGGCGACGCCGAGGGCCAGCGCGACGTAGAGGGCGGTGGACAGCGAGTCCGTGATCAGCCGCACCACCACGAAGGCGGTCGCGGGCAGGGCGCTGTCGAGCAGGCCGCGCACCCCGCCGAACTGCTGCACGAACGCCGACGCCGTGACAGGGGTCGGCGCCGTCGGGTCCGCCTTCGACTCCTCGGGCGCCGTGCCGGCCACCGGCGTCGGCTCCACCGGCTCAGGCACCGGCTGCCCTGAGCTCGTACGCCGGGTTGTAGATGGCCGGGCGGCCGTCGTGGTGGGTCATCCGACCGCGGGCCACCAGGCTCCGACCAGGGTCGACCCCCCGGATGCGACGCCGGCCGAGCCAGACCAGGGTGACCGAGCCGGTGCCGTCGTAGACCTCGGCCTCGAGGGTGGGGACGCCGGCCCGGGGCCGCAGGACGACCTGCTTGATCGTGCCGGAGACGCAGACCGGCTCGCCGCGGGTGCAGCGCACCACCGCGGTGGCGCCGACGCTCTCGCCCTCCTCGCGCAGGTCGCGCCGGTCGATCTCCTGCTCGTCGACCGTCAGGCGCGCCAGGGCCCGGCGCAGCATGCCCGGCTTGCGCTCGGCCGACGGGCGGTCCTGCTCGGGCGGCCTCTGCGCGGTGCTCACCTGCTGAGGGTACGTCGCCCGGTCAGCCGATCTCGGTGATCTCCGGACCGCGCTCCTGCATCTGCAGGCCGGCCGCCCGTCGGGCTCGTCGTCCTGCCCCTGGTCGTCCTGGACCTGTTCCTGGGCCTCGGCCGGCAGGCGCAGCGGCAGGGGGTCGCGGACCGCCATGGGGTCCGGACCACGCACCACGACGACGTCGCGCAGCGCCGCCTCGAGAGGAGCGGCAGCCGCGGCGTCGACCGCGGCCGATCCGGTGAGCAGGGCCCGCAGGAACCAGCGCGGCCCGTCGACGCCGACGAAGCGGGCCGGGGCGAGCATCAGGCCCTGGCCCGGGACCTCGGTGGGCACGAGGGCGTGCAGCTCGGACCCGAACCGGCCCTCCCGCTGCTCGGCCTTGCCACCGGACTCCAGCAGGGCGGCCTGGATCTCGTCGCAGACCTCCTGCCAGATGCCCTCCGAGCGCGGAGCGGCGAACACGTTGACCTGCATGGAGGCCTCGCCCTGGACCAGCGTGGCAGCGACGACCTCCCCCTCGGGGCTCACGTCGACCCGCACCTCGGTGTCGGGCGGCACCGGGACCCGCAGGCTGCCCAGGTCGATGCGGCCCACGCCGTCGTCCGGCACGTCGGTGACGTCCCAGGGCCCGCGCGGGCGCACCAGCGGCCGGGGCGCGGCCACGGCGACGCCGCTGTCACCCTCGGTGTCGTCGTCGGGAGCCGTCTCGTCGTCTGCATCGACCTCGAGGTCGGGGTCGACGACGTCCTCGTCCTCGCGCTTCTTGCGTCGGAACACGCTCAACCTCCTGCTGTCGGGGCCGTGCCGGGGATGCTGCCGTGCTGGGTCTGGCCGCTGTCCTGGTTCCGGGCGCCGTCCTGGTTCTGGCCGCCGTCCCGCTTCTGGGCGCCGTGCCAGCCGCCCGTGCTGCCGTGGCCACCGGTGCCGCGGACGCTCGCAGGAAGCGGAACGGGGCTCTCGCGCCAGACGACCTGCTCCACCCGCTGCACCACCAGCTGTGCGATGCGGTCGAGACGACGCAGGCGCACGGTGTCGCGCAGGTCGTGGTTGACGAGGACCACCTGCAGCTCGCCACGGAACCCGGCGTCGACCGTTCCGGGAGCGTTGACGAGGCCGACGCCGTGGCGCGAGGCCAGGCCCGAGCGCGGGTGCACGAAGGCGGCGTAGCCGTCGGGAAGGGCGAGCGAGAGCCCGGTCGGCAGCAGCGCACGCTCCCCCGGGGCCAGCTCGACGTCGACCGTCGTGACGAGGTCGCAGCCGGCGTCGCCGGGGTGGGCGTAGGCGGGCAGGGGAACCTCGGGGTCGAGCCGGTGCACGAGAACCTCCACCGCGTCTCCCCCGCTCCCACGTCCTGGAGGCCCGCCTGCGCGGGCCGCTGGCATGCTCCTGCCTGACCGGGCACGGACCCTACCCGCGGCACCCCCGCCGCCGGGGCGGCCACCGGGACCGAGGAGCACCGTGGGCAGCAGCGTGGTCGTGACGGGGGCGAACAGCGGGATCGGCCTGCTCACCTGCCTGGAGCTGGCGCGCCACGGCTTCGACGTCGTCGGCACGGCCCGGGACGACGACAGGTGCCAGGTGCTGCGCGACGCCGCCGCCGGGGCCGGGGTCGCGGTGCGCGCGGTTCCGCTGCGGGTCGACGACGCCGAGGACTGCGTGCGGGCGGCCGGGGAGATCGCCGAGCTGACGGGGGGCGGCCCGTGGGGACTGGTGAACAACGCGGGCTTCGTGCAGTCGGGGGCTGTGGAGGACGTCACCGACGACCTCGTCCGCGCGCAGCTCGAGACCAACGTCGTCGCGCCGATCCGGCTGGCGAGGCTGTTCCTGCCGGCGATGCGGGCCCGCGGCTCCGGCCGGATCGTCAACATCAGCTCCATCGCCGGCCGGCTGGCGACGCCGCTCATGGGCTGGTACTGCGCGAGCAAGCACGCCCTCGAGGGGGTCACCGACGCCCTGCGGATGGAGGTGGAGGCCGATGGCATCCGCGTCGTCCTGGTCGAGCCGGGCATGTTCGGCACGCCCATCTGGGGAGCCGTGGAAAAGGGCTTCCCGGCGGCCACCACGCCCCGCTACGCGGCCGCCTACGCCCACACCGAGGCGCTTGCCGCCCGCAGCGACCGGCTCCCCGACCCGGTCTGGGTGGCCCGGGCCGTGCGGCTCGCCCTGACCAGCCGGGTACCGGTGGCGCGCTACCTCGTGGGCGTCGACGCCATGGGCGGGGTCCTGGCCGAGACGCTGGCCCCGACCCTGCTCACCGACTGGGTCAAGAACGTCTCGACCGGACTGCGCCGCCTGCCGCGCCGTCGACGTTGACCGTCAGGTCTTCTTCAGCGCCTCCGGCTTGTGCACCGCCTCGCCGCCGCTCTTGTCGCTCTTGACGAGGTACTGCGGCTCGTCCGCGCTCGCCACCACCTTGCGGCCACCGGCCTGCGTCTCGGTGGTGATCTTCTTCTTGACCTTGCCGACGGCCTCGCCGCCGTGGCTGTTCCAGGTCACCTCGTCGCCTCTGCTGAGCTCGCTCATGCCTACGCCTCCGGTCTCGCTCGACCGCCCGCGGGCCGCGGACGGGTCAGCGGGATACCCGGTTGCACCGGTCCCCACCCGGGCAGGGGCGTCCCGTAGTCGTCGCACCACGAGGAGAACTGATGGCAGTCGGGTCCAAGATCGTCGGGATCGTCACCGGGATCGCGGTGCGCAAGATGGCCGACAAGACCGTGACCTCCGCGTGGCGGCGCACCCGGCGCAGCGAGCCGCCGGCCGACCCGGCCTCCTTGGGCACGCCCTGGGGCGAGGCACTGTCCTGGGCGGTGGCCAGCGGGGTCGCGGTGTCGGTGGCCCGACTGCTCGCCACCCGGGGGACGGCCCGTGCCAAGCGGGCACTCACCGGCCGGACCCCGGAGGGCCTGGAGGGGCCGGGTCGGGTGGCCTGAGAGGGTCCTCGCCGTGGACCCCTCCCTGCATGCCCCCGACATCTCCTTCGCCGGCGTCCTCGGCCAGCGTGCGCTGCTGCGCGACGGCCGCCTCACCGCGGTCGAGCTGCTCGACCTCACGCTGGCCCGGATCGACGCCCTCGACGGGCGGTTGAACGCGTTCCGGACGCTGTTTCGCGAGCAGGCCCGGGCCGACGCCGAGGTTGCCGACGTCATGCTGGCCGCCGGTGACGAGCGGCCGCTGCTCGGGGTGCCGATCGCGGTCAAGGACAACGTGCCGATCGCCGGCCACGCGTCCGCCATGGGCACCGGCTCGACCGAGCTGCCCGCCGGCGCCGACGCCGAACAGGTTCGACGCCTTCGGGCGGCCGGCGCGGTCGTGGTCGGCACGACGCACCTGCCCGAGCTGGCCCTGTGGCCGTTCACCGAGTCGGCGACGTGGGGCACCACCCGCAACCCGTGGGACCTGACCCGCACCCCCGGTGGCTCGTCCGGCGGTTCGGCCGCCGCCGTCGCGGCCGGGCTGGTCGCGGCGGCCACGGCCAGCGACGGCGGCGGGTCCATCCGGGTGCCGGCCGCCTGCTGCGGGCTGGTCGGCCTCAAGCCCACCGTCGGCCGGGTCCCCCTGCTCCCCGACGCCGAGCACTGGCAGGGCCTGTCCTCCTCGGGCTGCCTGGCGCGCACGGCCGACGACGTCGCCGCGGTGCTGTCGGTGCTGCTCGAGGCGCCGCTCCCGCTGGAGGCCCCGGGGCCGCTCCGCGTCGCGTGGAGCGTGCGGCCGCTCGCACCCGCACCCGTGCACGAGGTGGTCAAGGACGCGGTTGCCCGGGCGGTGCAGGTCCTGCAGGGCCTGGGCCACACGGTGGTGCAGGCCGACCCCTCGAGGGCGGGCGTGCAGGAGAGCTTCCTCGTCCGGTACGCCCGGGGGGTGCGCGACGACCTCGTGCGACTCGCCGAGCCGCAGCGCACCGAGGCGAGGACCCGGGTGGTCGCCGCGCTGGGCGCCCGGATCGGCCCCCGGCTGCTCGCTCGCGCCCGGCGGCTCGGGGAGCAGGCCGCCGCGCGGCCGCTCCCGGGCGGGGCCGACGTCCTGCTCACCCCGGTCCTCGGCACCCTGCCGCCGCCCACGGGCGCCCTCACCGGCCTGCGGACCCTGCTCGGAGCCGGCCGGGCCGTGCCGTTCACGCCGCCGTGGAACGTCACGGGTCACCCCGCCATCAGCATCCCCGCCGGCTTCACCCCCGACGGCGTGCCGCTCGCCGTCCAGGTGGTCGCGCGGCACGGCCAGGACGCCCTGCTGCTGGCCCTGGCGCATCAGCTCGCCCCCCTGCTCGGCGACCCGGCGCGCCGCCCGGCCCTGGACGGCTGACCGCCCTACCGATGGGTAACGTCCGCTCGTGACCTCGTCCGTGCCCCTGCGGGGGGCTGATCTCGACACCGTCCTGACCCGGCGGGTGCGGCGCAGCCTCGCCGGGACATCGCTGGCCACCCGGCGGGCCAGCGTCGTGCTCGACGCCGGGGAGTCCGGGGTCTGGACGATCGAGGTGTCCGGCGGCAGGGCGCGCGCCCGCCGGGGCAGCACCCCGGCGCCGACCCTGGTCGTCCGCGGCACCGCCGACGTCCTGGCCCAGGTGGTGGGCGGCCAGGTCAGCGGTGTCCACGCCTTCCTCGACGGTCGTGTCGTGGTGCGGGGCGACCTGGCGCTGTCGCTCATGCTCGACGGCCTGTTCGAGGAGGGCGACGACCCCGAGGCCCCGCGCTGGAAGGAGGTCACCGCGCTCGGCGTCCGGACCGCCTACCTCGAGGCCGGTCCGGCGGACGCACCGCCGGTGATCCTGCTGCACGGCCTCGGTGCCACCAACGCCTCGATGCTCCCCCTGCTGGCCGACCTCGCCCGCGACCACCGGGTGCTGTCCCCCGACAACCCGGGCTTCGGCTCCTCCGACGCACCGGCCTCGCCCTACACGTCCGCCTGGTTCGCGGCCTGGCTCGAGGCCTACCAGGCCGCAACGGGGAGCCGGGGCGCGGTGCTCATCGGCAACAGCCTCGGCGGGCGCATCGCCATCGAGGCCGGCCTCGCCCATCCGAAGTCGGTGCGGGCGCTCATCCTGCTCGCGCCCTCCCCCGCCTTCC
The DNA here is from genome assembly GCA_963761695.1 of uncultured Actinomycetota bacterium. GTDB lineage: Bacteria > Actinomycetota > Actinomycetes > Mycobacteriales > SCTD01 > RYN-122. Next base: position 74,074 of record CAVXIB010000017.1, read on the forward strand.
GCACCATCCGGGCCTTCGTGCCGCTGGTGCGGCTGCTGCCCGCCCAGCTGTCCCGCCTGCCGATGCCGGCTCCCTCGCGCGGGCTCGTGGTGGAGGCCATCCGGGCCATGATGAGCGTGCCGGACCGACTGCCCCGCAGCTGGTACGACGCCGCCGCGGATGAGGCGGTGCGGGTCCTGCGCTCGCCCGCGCACCGGGTGGCGTTCTTCTCCTGCGCGCGGCAGATCTACCTGGAGGAGGCCTACGGCCGCAACGGGTTCTGGGCACGCCTGCCCGGGCTCATGCCCCCCACCCTGTTCGTCTGGGGCGACCGCGACCGCCTGGTGCCGGCGTCGTTCGCGCGCCACGTGGCCGACGCGTTGCCCGACGCGGGCTCGGTCGTCATGGAGGACTGCGGTCACGTTCCCCAGTTCGAGCACCCGGACGAGACTCTTGCCCTCGTGCGCGGGTTCCTCGACAGCCTGTAGGCGGTAGGGGGTCCGGGTGCAGACCTTCCTCCCCTACCCCGACCTGCGGGCCAGCTGCCAGGTGCTCGACGGTCCGCGCCTGGGCAAGCAGCGGGTGGAGACGTTTCAGATCCTGCGGGCCCTCACCTGGCCGGACTACGCCTGGAAGAACCACCCCGCGGTGCGGATGTGGCGCGGGTTCGTCCCGGGCCTGGTGCTCTACGGGGTGGAGAGCTGCCGGGAGTGGACCCGACGCGGGCATGCCGACACGGTGCTGCCACAGCTTCTGGAGTGGACCGGCGGGCGGGTGCCCGAGGAGCCGGCGCTGCCGCCGTGGTGGGGCCTGCCCGCGCTGCACCTGTCGCACCGGTCCCGGCTGCTGCACAAGGACCCCGCGTTCTACCGCCCCCTGTTCGGGGACCTGCCTGACCTGCCCTACCTGTGGCCGCCGGACATCTTCCCGCGCTGGCCGGTGCGGCGGGACGGCCGCGACCTCGACGTCGAACAGGCGCTCGCCCTGCTCGGCCATGAGGCGGCCCGGGCCGGTCAGGCCGAGGCGGCCTGTGCGGTGGCGTCGGGTCGGGACTGTCTGCTCGTGGCCCGGCCCGGACACGGCGGCTCGACCGCCGGACTGCTCGCCGGCCTGATCACCCCCGGCCGCACGCTCGTGGTCCGCGCCGGCGCCTACCCCGACCCACAGCCGGTGCCCCCGGTCGACCTGCTCGCACCACGCCCGCGTCCCGAGACACCGCCCGCGGCCGACGGGCCTGCGCCGCAGCCGACAGCCCCGACCTCCAGGCTGCCGTCGCCCCGCGCCCGGGTCGCCATGAGCGCCGAGCAGGCCGACCCGGAGTGGGTCTTCTCCCGCCCGGACGCCCTGCCGCCGCTGGCCGGGTTCGGACTGCTCGTGCTGGACGGCGCCGAGCTGCTGGCACCGCTGCCGCAGGGAGCGGACCGCCCGCCCGTCCTGGCCGTCGTGCCCCGGGCCGACCAGGCCGTGGCCGCTGCGGTGACCGGCCGTCTGGGGCTGCGCTCACCGGTCCGGGCCGGCGGGGGGTGGGACCCCGCCGACACCTGGCTGGGGGTGGTTCGGCTGCCCACGGCCGCAGCCCGGCGCCGGCTGCTGCCCGCGCTCGTCCGCTCCGGCGGGCCGGCCCTGGTCCGGGTCCGCACCCGCGACCGGGCCGACCGCCTGGCCGGCGCCCTGGTCGGCTCCGGCCTCCGGGCGTCCTCATGGGCGCAGGGCATGCGGCCGAGCCGGGCCGCGGCGGCCCTCGCGGCGTGGCGGTCCCGGCGGCTGTCGGCGCTGGTGCTCCCGAGCGGCAGCGATCCCGTCCTGGGTCGGGCCCGGGTGCGGATGCTGCTCGATGCCGACCCGCCCGCAAGCCCGCTGCAGTGGCGGGCCGACCTGGCGCGGATCGCTCCCTCGGTCGCGGTGCTGCTCGTCGGTCCGGACGCCCCCGACAGCGTCCTGGCCTACGCCGACACCCCCGGCTGCCGCCGGGCGGCCCTGCTGGCCCCGCTCGGCGAGCCCGTGGCGGTGCCGTGCGGGCGGTGCGACGTCTGCGCGCCGCAGGCCGGTCCCCCCCTGGCCTGAAGGCCGACCGCCCCAGGACGCGCGGGGCACCGCTCCGGGTGCGGCGGCGGGCCGCTACCTGCGGTGCAGGTCCCGCAGCAGCGACTCGCCCAGCTTGCGGGTCTCGCGCCGGTTCAGTTCGGCACCGGCGAGGGCTCCGGCGAGGAAGGGCGCGAGCGTGCTGACGTTGCGGCCTAGCCGCCGCACGAGCCGGGCGCGCAGCTGCTGCCGCGCTGCCGTGCCGAGCACGCTTCCCAGGGTGGGCGGGCCGTTGCGGACGTCGAGGCCGCGCTTGCCGGCCCAGGACTGCAGGTAGGCGGCACCGACCTGGGTCGAGGAACCCTGCGGGCTGCGGCCGTAGACGACGTGCAGCTCGGCCACCAGCTTCAGCTCCACCGCCACGACCGCCACCGTCTCGGCGACCAGCTGCACCGGTGCGGCGAGCAGCGAGGGCGGCGCGAGGGCCTCGGCCGAGGCCAGGGCTCCCCCGGCCGCACCGATGGCCGCCGTGGCCCGTGACGCCTGGGTGACCAGGGCGTCGGCCAGGGCGTCGCCGCTGAGCCCCTCGTAGTGCGCCCGCAACGTGACCAGGTCGCGCACCGGCAGGTGCGGCGCCAGACCCGTGACGACGTCGACCAGGTAGCTGCCGGAGGCGACGGCGCGGGCACCGGCCCGGCGGAAGCCCTCGGTGAGGGCGCCGGACAGTCGGGTGAGCAGCCGCAGCCGGGACCGGCGGTCCAGGCCCTCCCCGGACAGCTGCCCGACCAGCTCGCCGACCTCGTCGCGGGGGCACCAGCTCGCCGCTCACGGGGGTGCTGTCCCCATGGCCGGATCACGCCGTCGGTCATCCAGCAGTCGACGTAGGGGTAGTCGGTCTGCCGGCCCAGCACCCAGGTGTAGCCCTGGGTGGTGTCGTCAGCAGCCACGACCAGCACCTCGACCCGGGCGGACCCGTCCTGCTGCAGCACCGGTCCGAGCTGTGCCAGCCGGTGGCCGAGCAGCCCGCGGTAGGCCGGTGAGCGCAGCAGCTGGCCGAACCTCGGGAGCGGGCCGGTCGCCTCCCGGTTGCCCGGTGAGGCGAAGGCGAAGGCCCGCGCCAGGCCGTCCCCGGGCGCCGGGTCGCCGTCGAACGGCTCCTGCTGCAGGGCAGCGAGCTGAGCGAGGACGACGTCATCCGGCCCGAGCGAGGGAGAGGGCTGCTCGCCGGGGCGCGGAGCGGGGTCGGGGAACGGGCCCGTCATGGCGGCTAGTCGCACTCCTTGCAGATGAGCGTCCCGTTCGTGTCGGACGCCAGCTGGCTGCGGTGGTGGACGAGGAAGCAGGACGAGCAGGTGAACTCGTCGCTCTGCTTCGGCAGGACGCGAACGGTGAGCTCCTCGCCGGACAGGTCGGCACCGGGCAGCTCGAGGGCCTCGTTCAGGTCGGTCTCGTCCACGTCGACGCTGCTCGACTGCGCCTCGGCGCGCCGGGCCTTGAGCTCCTCGAGGCTGTCCTCGGGCTCGTCGGCGTCGGAACGGCGGGGCTGGTCGTAGTCGGTGGCCATGGTCTCGGGCCTCTCTCGTCGGGTGGGGCAGGCGGTCGGCTCACGACCGGCGCCCGGATGCCGGAGGCGACTCCGGCGGCTGCACAACGCACGAGGGTGGCGCGTTGTGCCCGCTGCGCGGGAGCGGCTGCGGCGGGGGGAGCGCCGAGGGTAGCGGCCGGCCCGTCACCCTGGCCTGCCGCCCCGGGTGACGTCGCGCACGTCGTCCGGCGGCCGCGCGCGACGACCGTGTCCGGGCCCCGCGCGCCGCTGGCCGCCGGTCCGCCGACCTACGGCCGGGAGGCCATGTCGGCGAAGGCCCAGAACTCCGCGCTGGCGTCGACCGGGTCGCCGGGCTGGGTCCAGCGGTGCGGGAACGGTGAGAGCAGGCGGAAGGTGATCCGCGACCCGGGGGCCGCGGCCGAGATGGTCGACACCTTGCGCAGGAAGGCGTCGAGCCGCGTGCTGTGCACGTCGCCTTCGAGCGGGACGGCGGTGTCGCGGTCGCCGTGCAGGTGCAGCACCCGGATCGGCCCGTCGCAGCGCGGGATCTCCAGGGTGCCGCTCATGACCCCCACGGTGTCGACGAGACCCGGTCGCTCGCAGCCGAACCGGTAGGCCATCATTCCGCCGTTGCTGAACCCGACGACCGAGACCCGACCGGCCCCCCGGCGCCGCAGGTCCTCCACCACGCGGGTGAGGAAGTCGACGTCGTCGACGCCGAGCCGGGTGGCCGCCCCGCAGCACAGACCGGCGTTGAAGGAGTCGCGGACGCCCTCCGGATAGGCCACGAGGGCTCCGTCGCGGTCGGACAGGACGTTGAACCGGGTGGAGGCGATGGCGTCCTTCGGCCGGGTGTCCAGGCCGTGGAGCACCAGCATGACCGGCCGGCCGCGCGCGGCCTCCGGGTGCGCCCGCAGCGTCGGCGGCACGTGCAGGACGTAGGCGCGGCCGTCCGCGAGCACCACCCGGGAGTCGGCAGCGCGGGGCAGCGCGCCGGCGAGCGGAGCCGCCAGGCCGGACGCGGACACCCCCAGCACGACCAGGCAGAGCAGGACCAGGCGTCGCGCGACAGCCCCCCGCACTCCGCCCGTCCGCACCGGCCCAGTCTGCTCTACGCGGTGGTGGGACCGGCGTCCGAACGCGTGGTCGCCGCGCCGTACGCGCCCCAGAGCAGGGCGGTCAGCTCCTGCGTCAGCTCGGCCCGGGGGCAGGGCCGCTCGTCGAGCCACCAGTCGCCGGCGGCCTGCACCATCCCGACGATGCCGTGGCCCCAGCTCAGGGACCGGACGGCCCCCGACGGCAGCCCCGTCTCGGCGGCGATGCCGTCGGCGAGCAACGCGGACAGCCGGCGAAGAAAGGAGCGGACCTGGCCCTGCGCCGGGGCCGCCTCGGTGCTGTGCACCAGGAACCGGTAGGTCTGCGGCTCGGCCTCGATCATCGCCAGGTAGGCGTCGACGGTCAGCGCGACCCGCTCGTGCGGCGTGCGCCCCGAGGCCAGGGCTGCCTGCAGGCCGAGCAGGAGACGATCGGTGACCCGGTCGGCCAGGGCGGCGTAGAGCCCGCCCTTGTCGCCGAAGTGGCGGTACAGGACGGGCTTGGTGATGCCCGCCTCCGCCGCGATCGCGGCCATGGACGCGTGGACGCCGTCACGCTGGACCACCCGGTCGGCCGCCTCGAGCAGCACCTCACGCCGGGCCGGGCCGGGGCGCAGCCCGGCGTCCGGTCCGGCGGCGGGCGCCAGCGAGGTCACGGAGACCGCTACGGGATCTGGTGGCCGGAGATCGCGCGGCTGATGATCAGTCGCTGGATCTCGCTCGTGCCCTCGAAGATCGTGTAGATCTTCGCGTCGCGGTGCCAGCGCTCCACCGGGTACTCGCGCGTGTAGCCGTTCCCGCCGAGGATCTGGATCGCCTTCTCGGTGACCTCCACGGCCGTCTCGCCCGCGAACAGCTTGCTCATCGAGCCCTCACCTGCGGTGAACGGGATGCCGTTCTTGCCCATCCACGCGGCGCGCCAGACCAGCAGGCGGCTCGCGTCGAGCTTGGTCTTCATGTCGGCGAGCATGAAGGCGATGCCCTGGTTCTGGACGATCGGCCGCCCGAACTGCTCGCGGGTCTTGGCGTAGTCGAGCGCGTACTCGTAGGCGGCCCGCGCGATGCCGACGGCCTGCGCCCCGACCGCCGGACGGGAGGCCTCGAACGTGGCCATCGCCGCCTGGCCACCCTTGGTGCGGACGGTCTCCACCTTCTCGCCACGGGCGAGCGCGGCCTGCTTCTCGCGGGCCCGCGCCAGCCGCTCGTCGAGCTTGCTCTTCTCGCCCAGCAGCGCACTGCCCGGCAGCACCAGGTTGTCCAGGATCACCTCGGAGGTGTGCGAGGCCCGGATGCCGTGCTTCTTGAACTTCTGGCCCTGCGACAGGCCCTTGCCCTTGAACTCCGGACCGACGACGAAGCTGGCCTGTCCACGGGCCTTCAGGGACGGGTCGACCGCGGCGACCACCACGTGGACGTCGGCGATGCCGCCGTTGGTGATCCAGGTCTTGACGCCGTTGAGCGTCCACTGGTCCTTGGCCTCGTCGTAGACGGCCGTCGTCTTCATGCTGCTGACGTCGGACCCGGCGTTGGGCTCCGACACCGCGAGCGCCGCCAGCTTCACGTCGGTCTCGGTGCCGAAGCACTGCGGGACCCACTCGCCGATCTGGTCGATCGTGCCGTTGGACAGGATGCCCGCGACGCCGAGCGTCGTGCCGACGATGCTCAGGCCGATGCCGGCGTCACCCCAGAAGAGCTCCTCCATGGTGATGGGCAGGCTGATACCGGTCTCGTCGCCCCAGCTGCTGGCGAAGAAGTCCAGGGAGTAGATGCCGGCCTTGGCCGCCTCCTGGATGACCGGCCACGGAGTCTCCTCGCGCTCGTCCCACTCGGCCGCGGCCGGGCGGATGACGTCGGTGGAGAACTCGTGCAGCCACTTCTGCAGCGTCTGCTGGTCCTCGGTGAGCTGCAGGGTGAAGCCGGCGGTCATGCGGAACTCCTCACGGGGGCTGGGTGTTACCGGCGGTAACACTAGGTCCAGGTGTCGGCAGTGTCGAGCGACACCTTGACCAGGGTTACCGCCGGTAACACCCTGAGCGCATGGCCGTCGTCGAACAACGCACCCAGCCCCTGCACGGCAACCTCGTCGGCTACGCCGAGTCCGGGGCCGAGTCCGGGGGCCCCGTCGTCGTCCTGGTGCACGGCATCGCCTCCCGCGCGTCGCAGTGGCACGACGTCATGGCCCGCCTCGGCGAGACCTGTCACGTGATCGCCCCCGACCTGCTCGGCCACGGCCTGTCGGCCAAGCCGCGCGGCGACTACAGCCTCGGCGCGCACGCCACCGGCCTGCGCGACCTGCTGGCCTACCTCGGCCACGACCGCACGACCCTGGTCGGCCACAGCCTCGGGGGCGGCATCTCGATGCAGTACGCCTACCAGTTCCCCGAGCGGGTACAGCGCCTCGCGCTGGTCAACGCCGGCGGCCTCGGACCGGAGGTCAGCCCGTTCCTGCGGGCGGCCACGCTGCCGCTGTCGGAGTACGTGCTGCCGCTGCTGGCCGGGTCCTGGGTGCGCCGCGCGGGGTCCGGCGCCCACGACCTGCTGGCGCGCGCCGGGGTGTCGCTGCCGGCCGGCCTGGTGGAGGCGCTCGCCGGTTTCGGCTCGCTCGGGGACGCCGCCACCCGCGAGGCCTTCGTCCACACGGCCCGCAGCGTGATCGACGTCCGCGGCCAGCGGGTCGACGCCCGGGACCGGCTCTACCTCGCCGCCGACCTCCCGCTGCTCATCGTCTGGGGGGCCAAGGACCACATCATCCCCGTGGCGCACGCCGAGCACCTGGCGGCGGCCGTCCCCAGCGCGCGCCTGGAGGTGTTCGAGAGCTCGGGACACTTCCCGCACATGACCGAACCCGACCGGCTCGCCCGACTGCTGGGCGACTGGGTGGCCGGGACCGAGGCTGCCGCCCTGGACCCGGCCGACCTCACCGCCCGGCTGCGCGCCCCCCGCGGCTGAGGGTCGGCGGTGGTCGGGGCGGGCTTGCCTGGGCGGTGATCTTCCGTTCATGGCGGCCGACACGCCGTGAGCCACCGCAACGGGACCGCTCTCGACGGTCGAAGGCCCGCCCCGGGCCCCCGCCCCACGCTGATCTTCCGCGTATAGCGTCCGCCACGCCGCGAGCCACCGCAACGGGACCACTCTCGACGGACGAAAGCCCTCCCCGGGCCCCCTCCCCACGCTGATCTTCCGCTCATGGCGGCCGCCACGCCGCGAGCCACCGCAAGGGGACCGCTCTGGAGTCCGACGGTCCTCCTCGCCCAGCCCCTCAAGCGGCGCGACGGTCCGCCCGTGTCGGCAGTGGCACTGATCGCGGTGGACGCAACGTGTCCGGACCCCGTCGCAGCACCGAACGATCGCGGTCGACAGCGCGGTGCACCTCGGCCACCAGTGACCCCGGTGAGCGGCCGTAGACGTCGGCGGCGGTGAACCGGCACAGCGCCGCCCCGGCCTCGAGCAACCGACTCTGCCGACGCCGCTCGCGGGTGAAGGCCGTGTCCTGCAGGTGGGCGGCCCGGCCGTCGAACTCGACCACGACACCGTCGGCGACGAGGTCGACCCGCCCCACGTGCCCGGCGTCGTCGTAGAGGTCAACCTGCACCTCGACCTCAAGCCCACCGGTCACGAGCGGTAGCCGAAGCCGGCTCTCCATCGCCGACTCGCTCCGGCCGTCCATCAGGTCGACAGCGGCCCGCGCTTGCCGGACCCCCCGCAGACCGACGCTGCGGTCGAGCACGTCGTGCAACAACCCGGCGGTCGCGGCGCCGTGCCGGAGCACCGCATCACCCAACGCGACAGCCTCGGCCACGGATTCCGACCTCGCGACGTCGACGACGGCGCGCGCCGCGGAGACCACCAGAAGCCCACCGACATCGCAGAGGTCTGCGTCCGCCAGCTCTGCGCTGTGCACGCGCACCCCTGGCCGGCTCTGCAGCCGAAGGCCCCTCGGTGTAGTGGCGTCGAGCGCGTCGCCAAGGACGTCCAGGCCGAGCAGCCACAGGGCCCCCCGATGACTGAGCGCAGCATGGGGTGGAAGCACCAGCCGGAGCGCGCGAGCCCGGGTGAGCGCACCGTCCTCGACGTCCCAGCGGGCGTAGGCGCCGCGCAGGACCCGCCACCACAGGCCGCTACGCAGCCAGGTCCGTGCTCGCGCCGGACTCCCCGCCCGTCGCACGAGACCGGACCAGTCGCACAGCTCGTCGCTCATGTGATGAGCCTGGACGGCGTACGACGCCCAGGACGACTGTCCACAGGCGTCCCCAGATCGCCCGCCCGGCGAGCCGATCCCTGTAGCGATGCGCTACGGCGTGGCCCGCGCACCAACCGGAAGATCAGCGCACAGGGGCCGCGGTGCGGAGCAGTTCCATGCGCCACATGAGCCCTGTTGCGGTACCGGACGGCGAGTCGACCGCACCGACAGGAAGATCACCGCGCAGAGCCGCAACCCGAGGAAGATCGCCGCACAGAACTCCACCCGCGGAAGATCCCGCGCAGAGCAGAGCAGAGCCGCGCAGAGCAGAGCCGCCCCGCACAGAGCGTCGCGCCGCGCGCCCCCCTACAGGACGACCTGCCCGCCCTTCCCCACCACCGTGACGCCCCCCGCGGTCACCGTGTACCCGCGCTCGCGGTCCAGCTGGGGGTCCACCCCGATGGACGCCCCGGGCCAGACGACCACGTTCTTGTCCAGGATCGCGTTGCGCACGACCGCCCCCCGGCCGACGTCGACCCCGTGCAGCAGCACCGAGCCCTCGACGTCGGCCCCGGCGTGCACCCGGACCAGGGGGGAGACGACCGAGCGCCGGACCACGCCCCCGCTGACGATCACCCCCGGGCTGATCAGGCTGTCGAGCGCCTGCCCGGTGCGCCCCTCGTCCTGGAAGACGAACTTGGCCGGCGGCAGGGCCGGGACGCTCGTCAGGATCGGCCACTTGCGGTTGTAGAGGTTGAAGACCGGGTGCACCGACACCAGGTCCATGTGGGCGTCGTAGTAGGCATCGAGGGTGCCGACGTCGCGCCAGTAGCCGCGGTCGCGGTCGGTGGCTCCGGGCACCTCGTTGCCGGCGAAGTCGTAGACCCGGGCGGTCCCCCGCTCCACCATCATGGGGATGATGTTGCCGCCCATGTCGTGCACGGAGCCCTCGTCACCGGCGTCCATCTTGACGGCCTCGAGCAGCGCCTCGGTGGTGAAGACGTAGTTGCCCATGGAGGCGAACACCTCGTCAGGGCTGTCCGGGAGCCCGGGCGGGTCCGAGGGCTTCTCCAGGAACTGGCGGATCTTGCCGTCGGGGGCCGCGTCGATGACGCCGAACTGGTCGGACTCCGAGCGGGCCACCCGGATGCCGGCGACCGTCACGCCCGCCCCGCTGGCGATGTGCTCCTCGACCATCTGCTGCGGGTCCATCCGGTACACGTGGTCGGCGCCGAAGACGACGATGTAGTCCGGCTCGTCGTCGTAGACGAGGTTCAGGCTCTGGTGGATCGCGTCGGCCGAGCCGCGGAACCACTGCGGCCCGAGCCGCTGCTGCGCGGGCACCGGCGTCACGTAGTTGCCCAGCAGGGTCGACATCCGCCACGTGGTCGTGATGTGGCGGTCGAGACTGTGCGACTTGTACTGGGTCAGCACGACGATGCGCAGGTACCCGGCGTTGACGAGGTTGGACAGGACGAAGTCGACCAGCCGGTACTGCCCGGCGAAGGGGACGGCGGGCTTGGCGCGGTCGGCGGTCAGGGGCGACAGGCGCTTGCCCTCCCCACCTGCGAGCACGATGCCGAGGACACGGGGGGTGGATCGCATGGCCCCCACTATGGTGCCCGTCACGGCAGGTCGACGACCGGTCCCGCCTCGCCGCCCGACGGAAGGCCTGGCGTGCGCGTAGGAGTCCTCACCCGTGAGTGGCCGCCGGAGGTCTACGGCGGCGCGGGCGTCCACGTGGAGTACCTCGTGCGCGAGCTGCGCCGGCTCGCCGACGTCGAGGTGCACGCCTTCGGCGGTGACGCCGACTCCGTGCACACCCCCGACCCGCGGCTCGCCGGCAGCAACGCCGCGCTCCAGGTGCTGAGCACGGACCTGTCGATGGCCGCGGCCACGGCGTCGTGCGACGTCGTGCACTCCCACACGTGGTACGCCAACATGGCCGGCCACTGGAGCGCCCTGCTGCACGGGGTGCCGCACGTGGCGACGACCCACAGCCTGGAGCCGCACCGGCCCTGGAAGGCCGAACAGCTCGGCGGTGGCTACGCCCTCAGCAGCTGGGCCGAGCGGACCGCGGTCCTGGCCGCCGACGCGGTGATCGCCGTGAGCAGGGGCATGCGCACCGACGTCCTCGCCAGCTATCCCGAGCTGGACCCGGAGCGGGTGCACGTCGTGGTCAACGGCATCGACACCCAGGAGTACGCGCCGACGCCGGGCACCGACGTCCTGGAGCGGCACGGGGTCGACCCGGCCCAGCCGTACGCCCTGTTCGTCGGCCGCATTACCCGCCAGAAGGGTCTGGTGCACCTGCTGCGGGCCGCTGCCGACCTGCCCGGACAGCTGGTGCTGTGCGCCGGGGCTCCGGACACCCCCGAGATCGCGGCGGAGACCGCGGCCCTGGTCGAACAGCTGCAGCGCAGCCGGCCCGGCGTCGTCTGGGTCCGCGAGATGCTCCCGAAGCCCGACGTGCGGCAGCTGCTCACCCATGCCACCGCCTTCGTCTGCCCCTCGGTGTACGAACCGCTGGGGATCGTCAACCTCGAGGCGATGGCCTGCGCGACGGCCGTGGTCGCCAGCGACGTCGGGGGCATCCCCGAGGTCGTGGTCGACGGCGACACCGGCGTGCTCGTCCGTTACGACGCCGAGGACCCGGCCGCCTTCGAGCGCGATCTCGCGGAGCAGGTCTCGGCCCTGCTGACCGATCCCGAACGGGCGGCCCGCTACGGCGCCGCGGGTCGGCGTCGGGCGGTCGAGCACTTCGGCTGGGACGCCGTCGCCCGCCAGACCCTGGCGGTCTACGAGCAGGTGCTCCGTCCGGGCCATCTTCTGCCGTAGTCCTCCAGACGGCGTCCGGACTGCCCGACCATCAGAGGGTGCTGAGCCTCGGGATCGTCGCCCTGCTGGTCTTCTGCAGCGTCGTCGGGCGCCTCGCCCGGTGGAACCTGCAGCGCTCCCCCGTCGAGCCCGAGCCGACGCCGTCACCGGCCGCCCGCGCCTGGGCGGCCGCGCGGGCCCGCCGTGCACCCGTCGTCCCCTCGCTGCCGGCCGGGCACCGCCCGCCGGCCGGGCTCGGTCCGCTGAGCCCGAGCGAGCGCTTCCTGCAGGCCGAGACGACGCGTGGCCTGCGCGAGCTCGAGCTGTTCCTGCTGGAGCAGCGGACGCCGTGAGCGCCCGGCCCTAGTCTGCGGCCGTGCACCGGTCCTCTCCCGCGCCCGCGCGGCCCCGTCGAGCGGCGGCAGGCCTTCGGGGACGCCGGTGGCGAGCTCCCCTGGTCGCCGTCGTGGCCCTCACCGCCGGTGTCCTGACGTCGCTGCCGGCCGCTGCCGCCGACCCTGGTCCGCTGGTCAGTGCCCACCGGGGCGGCGCGGCCTACGCCCCCGAGAACACCATGGCGGCCTTCCGCAACGCGGTGCGGCTCGGCGTGGACGAGCTCGAGTCCGACGTGCAGGCGACCTCCGACGGCGTGCTGGTGCTGCTGCACGACGACACCCTCGACCGCACCACCGACTGCACCGGCCCGGTGCTCGAGAAGACGTTCGAGCAGCTGCAGCGCTGCGACGCCGCGTTCTGGTGGAGCCCCGGGCCCTCCCTGACGGTGCGCACCCCTGCAGCGGTCCACCCCCTGCGGGGCACCGGTGTCCGGGTGCCCCGGCTGTCGGAGCTGCTCACCTACGCACGCGGCCTGGACGTGCGGCTGTCGCTCGAGGTCAAGAACATCCCCGGCGAGGCCAACTTCGACGTCGCGGGCACGACCGTGGCGACCGCGCTGGTGGGCGCGCTCGGCGCCAGCGGGATCAGCAGGGACCGGCTGCTGGTGCAGTCGTTCTTCCCGACGTCGCTGGAGGCGGTGAAACGGCTCGACCCGCGACTGCCCACCCAGTTCCTCACCAGCAGCGGGACCGGGCAGACCGCAACGGCGGCCCTGGCCTACACGGTGGCCCGCGACCACCAGGTCCTTGCCCCGGACGACACCGCGCCGGACCTGCGGGGGCCACTCGTCGACGCCGCCCACGCCGCCGGACGGCGGGTGGCCACCTACACCCCGGATACGCGCGAGGCGCTGCAGGCAGCCGTCGCCCTGGGCGTCGACACGGTCATCACGGACCGGCCGGCCTGCCTGCTCGCCCTGCAGGGACGACCGGTCCCGGAGCGGCTCGCCGTGGCCGGAACCGTGCCCGCGTGCGAGACCGCCCGGACCGGGGCCGGACCCCGCGACCGTCCCGCTCCCGAGACCTGCCGGGCCCTGGCCGCCCGACGCCGCCGGCCCCCCGTGGGCACGGCGGACCGGCGGGGGGACCTGAGGGTCATCGGCATCCAGTACAAGCAGGACGTCGACAACGTCACCGACTACGCCGCCTTCCGGACCGCGATGCGCTGCCTGGTGGAGGACCTCGTGGTCCCGCTCCGGGTGCCGGGACGCCCGACCCTGGTCGTCTTCAACGAGGACATCGGCCTGATGACCCTGGCCACCGGATCCCGCGGCGCCCTGATCCGCCAGCAGGCCGCCTCGCCGCTGCGCGCCCCTGCGGGTACCGCCGCCCCCGTCGGCGCCGCGGGGGCGATTGCGCTGGCGAACACGTCCTACGCCCCGCAGGTGGCCGCCTATCAGGCCCGTTTCGGCCCGGTGGACCCCCGCAAGCAGGCGCTGCTGGCGGCCACCGACACCTTCGCCCGCGCCTTCAGCACGACCTTCAGCGACCTCGCCCGCGACTACGGGCTGTTCGTCGTCGCCGGCAACAACCAGGCCGCCTACCGGGCCAGCACCGACCCGGCCGAGGTCCGCCTGTTCGCCGACCCCGACCTGCCGACGCCGTCGGAGGCCTATGTCGCGACCAGCGGCCGGGTGCCGAACACCGCCTTCGTCTGGGGCCCCCGGGACGTCCGGCCGGGCGCGCCCCGCGGCGAGCGCAACCTGCTGCACCGCAACGAGAAGGTGCCGCTGACCCAGGTGGAGCTCGACCTGCTGGCGCTCGACGCCGGACCGTCCACCGGAGCGGCCGCCGTGGCGAACCTGCGCGGTCCGGTCATCGCCGGTCACCGGCTGGGGCTGGCCACGTCGCTGCCGGCGTTCGTCTACGGCTACCCGTTCGGACGCCGACCGTCGGGGCTGGACCCCTGCGCGGACGTCAGCCGCACCTACATGGCCTGCCTGGACGCCCAGGGGGTCGACGTCGTGGTTCAGGACGAGGCGAACCCGGGGCCCTGGGCGGCCTACAACCCGGGCGGGTGGCAGCCGCTGGAGTGGATGAGCTCCACCTGGCGGGCGGTGGCCGACCCCACCGTGCACTTCCGCTACAACGTGACGCCGCACCTGGTGGGCAACCTGCTCGACCTCCCGTTCGACGGCCAGTCCGCGATCACGGTCCGCGGCGGCGGCGCTCCCGGCCGCCACTACGTCGGCACCGACCGGGCGCTCGACCCCCGTGACCCGGCCGAGTACGCCGTCTACGCCGGACCGAAGCCGCACTTCCTCGCCCTGGCCCCCTGGGTGGTCCCGGACGGCAGACGCGAGGACCTGCAGGACGTCAGCGCCCGGCTCGCCGGCGGCAGCGGCGACGCCCTGGAGGATGACTACGTCGAGACGGCGGTCTACGCCGACCTGCTGCCGGTGCCCGCTGCCGGGAGCGCACCGCCCGCCTCGCGCCCCGCCGTCGCGGCCCCCGGCCGCCTGCCGGCCACCGGCAACGCGCCCCCGTACGCCGCCCTGCTCCTGCTCGGCCTCGCGGCCGCGCGCTTCCTCCGGAGGACCCGCCCGTGACCCTGACCCGCCGCACCCTGCTCGCCGGTGCCGCCGTGGGAGGCGCCGCCGCGCTCCTGCCCGCCGACGCCGCGGACGCCGCGGCCGCCGCCCCCGCGCGGGGCGACCTGCGCACCGGCGTCGTCGTCGTCGGCGCCGGGATGGCGGGACTGACCGCAGCGCGCGACCTGGTGGCCGCCGGGGTGGACGTCCTGGTGCTCGAGGCCCGTGACCGGTCCGGGGGGCGCCTGCTGAACCACGGCATCGGTGGCGGCGAGATCGTGGAGGTCGGCGGCCAGTGGCTGGGCCCGCCCACCGACATCCCGGCGTCCGACCCCACCACCGGCGACGTCCGGGGGCAGTCCGCGGTCGAGGCCGTGCGGGTCAGCCTGGGCCTGCGGCGCTTCCCCACCTACGTCACCGGGGCCACGGTCGACTACCGCAGCGACCTGCCGGTCCAGCGGAGCACCTACGAGGGGCGCATCCCGACGTCGGACCCCGTCGGGACGGTCGACGCCGCCAAAGCGCTGGCACAGCTGGACGCGATGGCCAAGACGGTGCCGCTGGACGCGCCGTGGAAGGCGGCCCGCGCGAGCGCCTGGGACGGCATGACGGTGCAGAGCTGGATGGACTTCGGCGACACCGCCCCCGGCGACGACGGCCTGCCCGGCACCTTCGGACCCGGCGTCGCGAGCCCGGGCGGCCGCAAGCTGGTCAGGCTCGCGGTGGAGGCCGTGTTCTCCGCCCAGCCGCGCGACCTGTCGCTGCTGCACGCGCTGTTCTACGTGCACAGCGCCGGCTCGATGGAGTCGCTCATCAACACTGCGGGGGGCGCGCAGCAGGACCGGATCGTCGGCGGCACCCAGCGGCTCGCGCTGGGCCTCGCGGCGCGCCTGGGCAGCCGGGTCCGGTACTCCTCCCCGGTGCGCCGGATCGACCAGTCCGGCACGGGCGTGGTGGTGGAGGGCGACGGGTTCCGGGTCCGGGCCGACCGGGTGGTGGTGGCCCTCCCGCCCACGCTGTGCGGCCGGATCGAGTACAGCCCCGCCATGCCCGCCCTGCGCGACCAGCTCACCCAGCGGATGCCGATGGGCACCGTCACCAAGGTGCAGTGCGTCTACGACACGCCCTTCTGGCGGGCCGACGGCCTCAACGGCCAGGCCACCAGCGACACCGGCCCGGTCAAGGTGACCTTCGACAACAGCCCGCCCGACGGCAGCCCGGGGGTGCTCATGGGGTTCATCGAGGGAGCAGACGGCCGGGCCGCGCTGCGCCTGTCTGCCGCCGAGCGCCGTCAGGGGGTCGTCGACTCGTTCGTCCGCTACTTCGGCCCCGAGGCGCGCAAGGTGCGCCAGTACGTGGAGATGAGCTGGAGCTCCGAGCAGTACAGCCGGGGCTGCTACGCCGGGTACTTCGGACCGGGCGTCTGGAGCGACTACGGCCCGGAGCTGCGCACACCGGTCGGGCGCATCCACTGGGCCGGCACCGAGACGGCCACCGAGTGGAACGGCTACATCGACGGCGCGGTCCGCTCCGGTCGGCGGGTGGCGCTGGAGGTGCTCGGCGCGTCCGGCCGACCCGTCCCCGTGCCCGCCGAGGTGCAGGGACCGGCGGCCGAGCGCCTGCCGGTCACGGGCGCCGGCCCGGCTGCCGCGGTGGGCGCGGTGGCCGCGGCCGGCGCGGCGGCCGCGGTCCGGCGCGCCCGCCGCAGCCTCTAGGTCGGGCCGCTGCTAGAGGGGGTCGGCGTCCGCGTCGTGCTCGACGAGCAGGTCGTGCAGAGCCCCGAAGACGCCGTCGGGCGCCGCGAGCACCATCGGGAAGCCGGCGGCCCGGCCGCGCAGCCCCTCCACCCGGACGCCGGCCTCGCGGGCGATCAGCCCACCCGCGGACAGGTCCCACGGCGACAGCCCCTGCTCGAAGTAGGCGTCGACCCGGCCGCACGCCACGGCGCACAGGTCGAGCGCGCCCGCCCCCAGGCGTCGCACGTCGCGGACCCGTGGCAGCAGGTCGGGCAGGACGCGCGCCTGGGCCGCCCGGCGCCGGGCGTCGTAGCCGAAGCCGGTAGCCACCAGGGCCTGGCCCAGGTCGGTCACCTGCGTGCAGCGCAGCCGCCGGGGGGACCCCGCAGACCCCGTCAGCAGGAACGCACCCTCCCCCCGCACCGCCGTGAACAGCTCGTCCTTGGCCGGGTCGAGCACCACCCCGACCACGGTGCTGTCGGCGTCCTCGACGCCGATCGAGACGGCCCACTGCGGCAGCCCGTACAGGTAGTTGACGGTCCCGTCGATCGGGTCGACCACCCAGCGAAGCCCGGACGAGCCCGGCCGTTCGGCTCCCTCCTCGCCGAGCAGGCCGTCGTCGGGACGCGCGGCGAGGATGCCTCAACCAGCAGCCGCTCGACGGCGCGGTCGGCGGCGGTGACGACGTCGGTGGGACTGGTCTTCGTGCTCTCGCTCTCGATGCCCTCGCGCATGCTCAGCGCCAGGGCGCCCGCCTCGCGGGCCAGCGCGACGGCCAGGTCGAGCAGTTCGTGCGGATTCGGGAGGGTCATGGGCACGAGTCTGCCCACCCCCTGTGGCGGGGCCGACCCGCCATGCAGTAGAACGACGTTCGGTACCGACCGGTAACTCATCGAGGAGCACTCCCGTGGACCTGACCTTCAGCCCGGCGGACGAGGACTTCCGTCGCGAGCTCCGCTCGTGGCTGGACGCCAACCTGTCGTCCGAGATGCGCGAGTCCAGCTTCTGGGCCGACAAGAGCGACGACGAGTCGTTCGAGATCCGGCGCGCCTGGGAGGCGGGCAAGGCCGAGGCCGGGTTCGCCGGCATCGTCTGGCCCGAGGAGTACGGCGGCCGCGGAGGCACGCCGACCATGAAGGCCATCTACGACGAGGAGATGGTCCGGGCCAACGCCCCGCAGTCGGTCAACCCGCTCGGCCTGGCCTTCCTCGGCCCCACGGTCATGGTGCTGGGCACGGAGCAGCAGAAGCGCGAGATCATCAAGCCGCTGCTGCACTGCGAGACCATCTGGTGCCAGGGCTTCTCCGAGCCCGGCGCGGGTTCGGACCTCGCGGCGCTGCAGATGCGCGCCGAGCGCCAGGGCGAGGAGTACGTCCTCAACGGCCAGAAGATCTGGACCACCAACGCCATGTACGGCGACAAGATCTTCACGCTGGCGCGCACCACCCCGCCGGTCGACGGCCAGAAGAAGCACGCCGGCATCTCCATGCTGCTGGTCGACATGCACCAGAGCGGCGTCGAGGCCCGCCCGCTCAAGCAGATGAGCGGCGCGAGCGAGTTCGGGGAGGTCTTCTTCACCGACGCCACCTGCCCCGTCGAGGAGATCCTCGGCGGTGAGGGCAACGGCTGGCAGACCGCCATGCTGCTGCTGTCGTTCGAGCGCGGTTCCTCCGCCCTGTCGCAGTACACCGAGTACCGCAAGATGTGGGACGCCGTGGCCGCCACCGCCGCCCGCACCGAGCGTGACGGCAAGCCGGCCGCGCAGGACCCGGTGCTGCGCCAGGCCATGGCACGCAGCCTGGTCGAGCTCGAGTGCCTCAAACTGCACTCCTGGCACATCCTCACGCAGACCGAGGCCGGCAAGGACCTCGGCTTCGAGGCGTCCATGACCAAGCTCATGTGGGCCCAGACCTTCCGCGACCTGTCCGACGTCTACAGCGACGTCGTCGGGCAGGGCTTCCAGGTGCCGGTCGGGGCGCTGGGCTCCTCGCGCCACGAGCTCACCACCATGGCCCTGTGGTCGCGCAGCTGCACCATCTGGGGCGGGTCCAACGAGGTCCAGCGCACCGTCGTCGCCGAGCGCGTGCTCGGTCTCCCCCGCTAACCGCCCCCCTTTCGAACAGAGAGCAGAGACGCCGTGCACTTCGCGCTCACCGACGAGCAGACCGCCCTGCAGGACGCCGCTCGCTCCTACCTGCGTGACCGCTTCGGTCCGCAGCAGGTCCGGGCGGTCTACGAGGACCCCGAGGGCGACGCGATCCCGGCGTCGCTGTGGCAGGCCATGGGCGAGCAGGGCTGGCTCGGCCTGATGGTCCCCGAGGAGGACGACGGCTTCGGCGCCGGCCTGCTCGAGGCCGCCGTCATCGCCCGGGCCTTCGGCGCGGGCACCGTGCCCGGACCGTGGCTCGGCACCGTCCTGGCGGCCGAGGCCCTGCGCCTCGGCGGCTCCCCGGAGCAGCGGGCCGCCTGGCTGCCCCGGCTCGCCGCGGGAGAGGTCAAGGCTGCCGTCGCCCTGGTGCGGCCGGGCAGCTCACCCGTCCCGGGCGAGGTCGGCCTGGAGGCGGTCGAGGGGCGCCTGACCGGGACCGCCGACCTCGTCGAGTACGGCCAGAGCGCCGACCTGTTCGTCGTGGCCGCGGGCGGCGCGCTCTACCTCGTCGAGCCCGGTGAGGGTGTCAGCGTGACGCCGCTCGAGGCGCTCGACCGCACCAGCCGCCTGACCACCGTGACCCTGGCCGGCGCCGCGGGCGACAAGCTCGACGGCGCGACCGCCGAGGTGCACCAGCAGCTGCTCGACCGGGCCGCGGTCCTGGTCGCCAACGACCTGGTGGGCATCGCCCGCAAGGCGCTGTTCGACACGGTCGAGTACGACAAGACCCGCGTGCAGTTCGGCCGGCCGGTCGGCTCGTTCCAGGCCATCAAGCACACCCTCGCCGACCTGCACGTCGCCATCACCATGGCCGAGCACGCCTGCCTGTACGCCGCCTTCGCGATCGACAACGACGAGCCCGACGCCACCCTCGCGGTGTCCATCGCCAAGTCCAAGGCGGGCGACGTCGCCCGCAAGGCGACGAGCGACATGATCCAGTACCACGGCGGCATCGGCTACACCTGGGAGCACGACGCGCACTTCTACTTCAAGCGCGCCAAGCGCCTGGAGTACGCCTACGGCGACGCCTCGCAGCACCGCGAGCGCATCGCCCGGATCCTCATCGACGGAGCCTCGGAGCCGGGCTCCCTCGGCGGCGACCCGACGGCCTCGGTGCAGGGCACGGGCGTTCCGGCGGCAGCCACCACCGCATGAGCCGCAACGCCCTCATCACGGGCGGCGCGTCGGGCTTCGGCGCGGAGGTCGCCCGCCAGCTGGTCCGGCGCGGCGACCGGGTGGTCCTGGTCGACGTCGACGACGCCGGCGGGCAGGCCGTGGCCGAGGAGCTCGGGGCGGAGTACCTGCACGGGGACGTCTCCGACCTCGAGCAGGTCCTGGCGACGACCGCCCGTGCCGAGGAGCTGCTCGGCGGGCTCGACCTGGTGTTCCTCAACGCCGGCATCTCCACCGGCTGCGGCGTCGACGAGGACTTCGACCTGCTGAAGTACCGGCGGGCGATGGGCATCAACCTCGACGGCGTCGTCTTCGGCCTGCACGCGGCCCTGCCGGCCCTGCGCCGGCGCGGCGGCGGCTCGATCGTGGCCACCGCCTCGATGGCCGGGCTCACCGGCACCTCCTTCGACCCGGCGTACGGGGCCAACAAGCACGCCGTGGTCGGACTGGTCCGGGCCGTCGGCCCGACCTACGCCCCCCAGGGCATCACGGTCAACGCGTTCTGCCCGGGCTTCGCCGAGACCAGGATCATCACCGACATCCGCGGCGTGCTCGAGCAGTCGGGCGTGCCGATCATCCCGGTCGACGTCGCCGGACGGGCGGTCCTGACGGCCTTCGACTCCGCCGAGTCCGGGCAGGCGTTCCTGCTGCAGGCCGGGCGCGAGCCGATGGTCTACCGGTTCCGCGGCATCCCCGGACCGCTCGCCGACGACGGCGAGAAGGCCGCCCCGGCCGATCCCGAGGGCATCCCGGTCGGGATGGCCGACCGGTCGGAGCGGCCCGCCCCCTAGACCGTCCGCTGCAGCGAGGCCGGCGAGAGCTCGGCCAGGCTCGCGTGCCCCGACAGGCCCGCCTGCAGGTCCAGGTCGGCGAGGAAGCTGCGCAGCACGTGGTGCACACCCTCCTCGCCGGCCAGGGCCAGGCCGTGCACCCACGGACGGCCGAGCAGGACGGCCGCGGCTCCCAGCGCGAGCGCCTTGCAGGCGTCGGCCCCGGTGCGGACCCCGCTGTCGAACAGCACGGGCAGGTCGGTCGCCTCGACCAGGGCCGGCAGCACGTCGAGCGAGCCGACGGCCCCGTCGACCTGGCGCCCGCCGTGGTTGCTGCAGACCACGGCCTGCACGCCGCAGTCGGCGGCCCGCCGCACGTCGTCCGGGTGCTGCAGGCCCTTCAGCACGATCGGCAGCGAGGTGCGGCCGCGCAGCCAGGCGAGGTCGTCCCAGGTGAGGGTCGGGTTGTTGAACAGGCCCACGAACTTCAGCACGGCCGCGCCCTGGTCGCCCTCGGGCAGGCCCGCGGAGAAGACCGGGTCGGAGAAGTAGTTGGCCACCCCCTGCGCCTGCAGGAACGGCAGGTAGGCGGCGGACAGGTCACGGGGCCGCCAGCCCAGCTGCCAGGTGTCGAGCGTGACCACCAGGGCCCCGTACCCGGCGGCCTCGGCCCGGGCCACGAACGAGGCGGCGAGCGCCTGGTCGTTCGGCCAGTACAGCTGGTACCAGCGGGAGGCCTCGGGAGCGACCGCCGCGACGTCCTCCATCGTCGTGCTGGAGGCGGTGGAGACCACCATCGTGAGGCCGAGCCGTGCCGCCGCCCGGGCCACCGCGAGCTCGGCGTCGGGGTGCACGATCGACAGCACGCCCACCGGGGCGAGCATCACGGGCGCGGGCATGGTCGTGCCGAGGACGGTGGTGGTGTGGTCGCGGGCGGCCGGGATGCCGCGCAGCATCCGGGGCACCAGCCGCCAGCGGTCGAAGGCCTCGCGGTTGGCCCGCATCGTCTCCTCGCCGCCCGAGCCGCCGGCCACGTAGCCCACGGCCTCCGGCGTCATCACGGCGTGGGCGGCCGCCTCGGTCTCCCGCCAGCCGAACGGTTGGGTCGGCTGCTCGCCGAACAGACCCTTGAGGTAGACCTCGTTCTGGAACTCCGCTGCACTCATGCAGCTGATCCTGCCCCCTGGAGGACCGATGGCGATCGACCCCCGAGGCTCCGACCTCAAGCGCTACCTGGCCGAGGACCCCGGCGGCCCGGTCGTGATGCTCAACCTGCTGCGCTACGCCCCGGACGGCGGTCGCGAGCAGTACCTGGCCTACGTCGAGCACTTCCAGCGGACCAGCGCGCCGTTCGGCGCCGAGGTGCTCTACGTCGGCGACGGCAGCACGCCGCTGGTGGCCGAGCAGGGGCAGGACTGGGACGCCGTCCTGCTCGTGCGCTACCCGAGCCGGCAGGCCTTCAGCGACATGGTCCGCGACCCGGACTACCAGCAGGGCTCGCACCTGCGCACCGGGGCGCTCACCGAGGCGGTGCTGCAGGCGACCGTCCCCTGGCCCGCCGCCCCGTGAGGGCCTGGCAGGTCCACGAGCTCGGTGAGCCGCACGAGGTCCTGCGGCTGGTCGACGCGCCCGACCCGGTCGCCGGCCCGGACCAGCTGCGGGTGCGCGTCGACGCCGTCGCCCTGAACTTCCCCGACATCCTGCTGTGCCAGGGGCGCTACCAGGAGCGGCCCGACCTGCCGTTCACCCCCGGCCAGGAGGTCTGCGGCACGGTGCTCGACGGGCCGCGGGCCGGTGAGCGGGTGCTCGGCAGCACCCCCATGCCGCACGGCGGGCTGGCCGAGCAGGCCCTCATGCCCACGACCAGTGCGTTCCCGGTGCCCGACGGGATGTCGGACGCCCAGGCGGCGAGCCTGTTCATCACCTACCAGACCGGCCACGTGGGGCTGCACCGCCGGGCGCGGCTGCGCGAGGGCGAGACGCTGCTGGTGCACGCCGGGGCAGGCGGCGTCGGCAGTGCCGCGATCCAGCTCGGCCGGGCCGCGGGCGCCCGGGTGGTCGCCACCGCGGGCGGGCCCGAGAAGGCCCAGGTCTGCCGCGACCTCGGCGCCGACGTCGTCGTCGACTACCTCGCCGAGGACTTCGTCGCCGTGGTCAAGGACGTGACCGGCGGGCGGGGCGCCGACGTCGTCTACGACTCGGTGGGGGGAGACACGTTCGACAAGAGCCGTCGGTGCGTGGCCTTCGAGGGCCGGATCGTCGTGGTCGGGTTCGCCGGCGGCAGGATCGCCGACGCACCCACCAACCACGCCCTGGTCAAGAACTACAGCGTGGTCGGGCTGCACTGGGGGCTCTACCGCCAGTACGAGCCCCAGCTGTTCGGGCAGACCCACGACGCCCTCGTCGCCCTGTGGGAACGGGGGGCGATCGCTCCGCTGATCGGCGCCGAGCTGCCGCTGGACCAGGCGCCCGAGGCACTGACCCGGCTGGCGCAGCGCGCGACGATCGGCAAGGTCGTGCTGACGCCGTGACCCGTGTGGGACTGGTGCTCGGTGCCGGCGGCCTCACCGGCCAGGCGTTCCACCTCGGCGCCCTCACGGCCCTCGCCGACACCGGCTTCGACGGGCGCACGGCCGACGTGCTGGTGGGGACCTCCGCCGGGTCGCTGGTGGCCGCTGCGCTGGCGGCCGGACTGTCGGTCGCCGACCAGTGCGCGCTGCTGTTCGGCCAGGCGCTGTCGGCCGACGGCGAGCGCCTGCGCGCGGACCGGCGCAGCGCGGCGGGGCGGCTGCCCGTGCCGCCTGCCGCGCAGCATCCGAGGCCGGCAGCCGGCTCCCGACGACGCCCGCTGGCTCCGGCCGCCGTGCTGAGCGCCGTCCGCCGACCCCGGCAGACCCGCCCGGGCTCGCTGCTGGCCGGACTGCTTCCGCCGGGACGCACGGGCACCGAGGGGATCAGCCGACCCTTCCAGGAGGTCTTCGGCGCGGCCTGGCCCGACGGCGACCTGCGGATCTGCGCGGTCCGGACGCGGGACGCCCAGCGCGTGGTCTTCGGCCGGGACACCGCTGCGACCGTCGACGTCGGCACCGCGGTGGCGGCCTCGTGCGCGATCCCGGCGTACTTCCGGCCCGTGCACGCGGCGGGCGAGACCTATGTCGACGGCGGGATGCACTCCCCCACCAATGCCGACGTCCTCGTCCCGGACGCGCTCGACCTCGTGCTGGTCCTCAGCCCGCTGACCCTCGGCCCGGGCGCGGGGCGTCCCCGTGACCTCGCGCTGCGCCTGCTGGTCGGCCGCTACCTGGCCCGCGAGGTGACGCGGCTGCGGCGGGGCGGGGCCCGGGTCGTCGTGCTGCAGCCCGGCGCGCGCGACCTGGCGGCGCTCGGCACCAACCCCATGGCCGGCTCGCGGGCCCGCCAGGTGCTGGAGGTGGTCGCCGACAGCGTCCGGCAGCGCCTGGCCGGACAGGGCAGCCTCGCGGAGGCCCTGGCCGACGGCTAGCCAGCGCCGGGTCCGTCGACCTCAGCCCTGGGCGCGGTAGGCCTGCGCGAGCGCCAGCACCTGGCGGACGTACCAGTCGGCGTGGTTGTAGGCGAAGACCGCGTCGTAGAGCCCCTGCGGGCCGCGGTTCGCGCCGTTGCGGCACAGGTACAGGGCCGCCGCCGGGATCGCGTCGAAGGGGTCGTTGATGTCGGCATCGCCGTCGGCGTCGCCGTCCACCCCGTAGGCGGCCCAGGTCGACGGCAGGAACTGCATGGGACCCAGCGCGCCGGCGCTCGACGGCCCGAGGTTGCGCCCGTGCCCGCTCTCGACCTGGCCGATCGCCGCCAGCACCGTCCACGACAGCCCCGGGCAGTACCGGGCGGAGTCGACGTACAGCTCACGGTAGGTCGACGGCCGGCCGCGCCGGGGGGACGACGGCACCGCTACCGGACGCAGCACGGTCAGCTCCGCCCGGCCGGTGACGGCCAGCACCTGTCGCCGCAGCCGAGGCAGGCTCCGCTGCGGCGCGCTGAGCAGCACCGCGGTCGAGCGCCGCACCCCGAGCCGGGCGGCGACGGTCCGGCTGACCACGAGGTCGACGTCCGGCACGCCGAACGAGGCCACGCCGCCGATGCGCTCGGACGCGGTCCCCGCCACCTCCAGGCGGCCGCCCAGCACCAGGTTCTGCGCCCGCAGCAGCCCGTAGGACGGCGCCAGCTCACCTCGCGCCACGGCCTGCCACAGGGCGTCGCTGGCCGCGGTCTCCTTCGGGGTGAACGCCCGGAACGCCGACGGGTCGACGCCGGCCACCCGGCGGGGCGTCCCCCGCACGTCGACCGTGCCGACGTCGAGCGCGGTCAGGGCCTGCACCCCCGGGACCTCGTCCAGCAGGCGCAGCTCGGTGTCGGTGAGGCCCGCGGGCACCTCGACCAGCAGGTCGGGGGAGCGGAGCGCGCCGAGCGGCCGCACCGCGGGGCCCGCGCCGGTCGGGGCGGCCTTGGCCGGCGACGGGGGCCTCGCGGCGGCGGCCGGCACCGGGACGTGCGGCAGGACCGGCTGCGGGCGCACCTCGACGTCGGCCGACAGCCCGGACGTCGGCGCCCCGGGGGCGGCGGGCAGCCCGGTGAGGGCGACCCCGGTGGCCGTGCCCCCGGTCAGCAGCAGCGCGACCGCGACCGCTGCCGGAGCGAGGCGCGCCGCCGTGGAACGTCGTGGCACCCGGTCCTCCGTGGGTGAGGGCCCGGGGTGCCGGGCGCGGTCTGCTGAGTCTTCGACGCGCTCTGCGACGATCCTGCCGTGTCGGACACCGGGATGCTGCGGATCGCCAACTGCTCGGGCTTCTACGGCGACCGCGCGAGCGCGCTGGCGGAGGTGCTCGACGGCGGACCGGTCGACGTGGTGACGGGTGACTACCTGGCCGAGCTGACCATGCTCATCCTGTACCGGAGCCGCCTGAAGGACCCGGCCAAGGGCTACGCCACGACCTTCCTGCGCCAGCTCGAGCCGGTCCTCGGCACGGTGGCCGACCGCGGCACGCGCGTCGTCGTCAACGCCGGCGGGCTCGCGCCGGCGGCCTGCGCCGAGGCGGTCCGCGACCTCGCCGCCGCGCTCGGCCTCGACCTGCCGGTCGCCCACGTCGAGGGCGACGACCTGCTGCCCCGCGTCGACGGGCTCGGCCCGCTCGCCCACCTCGACACCGGCGCACCGCTCGACCGGCGCCCCGCTGACGGCCAACGCCTACCTCGGCGCCTGGGGCATCGCGGCCGCCCTGCAGCGGGCGCGCAGGTCGTCGTCACCGGCCGGGTCACCGACGCCTCGCTGGTGGTCGGCCCGGCGGCCGCGCACTTCGGCTGGGCCCGCGACGACTGGGACCGGCTCGCCGGCGCCGTCGCGGTCGGCCACGTCCTGGAGTGCGGCACCCAGGCCACCGGCGGCAACTACGCGTTCGTCCGCGAGGAGGTCGCGCCGGCCGCTGCACCCCGGCTTCCCGGTCGCCGAGGTGGCCGCCGACGGCAGCGCGGTGATCACCAAGCACGACGGGCACGGGCGGGGCGGTCACCGTCGGGACGGTCACCGCGCAGCTGCTCTACGAGATCGCCGGGCCGCTCTACGCCGGGCCCGACGTCGTCACCGACTTCGCCAGCCTGCGCCTCGAGCAGCAGGGCCCGGACCGGGTGCGGCTCAGCGGGGCGCGCGGCGGCCCGCCGTCGGGGCAGGTCAAGGTCTGCCTCAACCTGCTCGGCGGGCCTGCGCAACCGGATGGAGTTCGTCCTCACCGGCCTCGACGTCGAGGGCAAGGCGCAGCTGGCCCTCGAGGGGCTGCGCGAGGCCTACCCCCACCCGTTCGAGCACGTGCTGGTCCGCACCGACCGGCCGGACGCCCCGACCAACGAGCAGGCCGCGCGCGCTGCTGCGGGTGAGCGTCCGGGGCGACGACCCGAAGGTGGTCGGGCCGGGCGTTCAGCGGCGCCGCCGTCGAGCTCGCCCTCGCCAGCTACCCCGGCTTCACGCTCACCCGCCAGCCCGGCGACGCGACGCCGTACGGCGTCTACTGGCCCGCCCTGGTGCCCGCCGACGCAGGTCGAGCACGTCGTGGTGCACGCCGACGGCCGGCGCGAGGTCGTGCCGCACACCCCGGCCGGCGACCGCCCCGCCCCTCGCCGAGGACCCTCCCGCCGGCGGACGGCGAGCCCCGGGCCCCGGCGCGCGCTCCCGCTCGGCACCGTCGCTCGGCGCCCGCTCCGGCGACAAGGGCGGCAACGCCAACGTCGGCTTCTGGGCCCGCACCGACGACGCGCGCCGCCTGGCTGCTGGGCTGGCTCACCGAGGAGCGGTTCCGGGGTCTGCTGCCCGAGGCGGACGGGCTGCAGGTGCAGGTGCACCCGCTGCCGCAGCTGCGGGCGGTCAACGTCGTCGTCGTCGGGCTGCTCGGCGAGGGGGTCGCCAGCAGCACCCGGTTCGACCCGCAGGCCAAGGGGCTCGGCGAGTACCTGCGGTCGCGCCTGGTCGACGTCCCCGTCACGCTGCTGCCGTGACCGCCTGACCTGGGACGTCGCCGTCGTCGGCGCCGGGCCCGGCCGGCGCGGCCGCCGCCCGGCGCGGCCGCGCACCGGGGCCCGCACCCTCCTGCTCGAGCGGGCCGCGCTCCCCCGCTACAAGCGCTGCGGCGGCGGGCTCGTGGGCGCGTCGCAGCAGGCCGTCCTGGCGACCGGGCTCGACCTGC
This sequence comes from uncultured Actinomycetota bacterium, assembly GCA_963761695.1. Taxonomy (GTDB): domain Bacteria; phylum Actinomycetota; class Actinomycetes; order Mycobacteriales; family SCTD01; genus RYN-122. The sequence goes on from CAVXIB010000017.1 coordinate 101,173, forward strand.
CCGGCGCTGTCGCAGCGACCGCGTCGGCCGGCTGACGTTCACGCTGCCGCGGCGCGGCAGGAGTTCACCCGGCAGGCGCCGGCCTTCCTGCCGATGGTGCTGCGGTCCGAGCTCGACGCCGCCCTGGTGCGCGGCCGCCGTGCGAGGCCGGCGCCGAGCTGCGCGAGGGCGTCACCGTCACCGGCTACGCCGAGGAGCGCGGCGTCGTGACGCTGGCGACGGGCGGCGGGGCCGGTGCGGGCGCGGACCGTCGTCGGGGCGGACGGGTCGCAGGGCCGCGCCGCCGCCCACGTCGGGCGTGGTGAGCGAGCAGGTCGACCTCGGCATGGAGGCCGAGCTCCCGACCCCGCCGGGCAGCGACTGGGACGGCCGGGTGCTGCTCGACTGGGGCCCGGTGCCGGGCTCCTACGGCTGGGTGTTCCCCAAGGGCGACACGCTCACGGTCGGGCGTGATCGGGGCCCGGGCCAGCGGCGAGGCCGTCCGCGCCTACTACCGGCAGTTCCTCGCCCGGCTGGGCCTGGACCCGCGACCGCCCTGCACGACGGCGGCCACCTGACCCGGGTGCGGGCGCCGGGCTCGCCGCTGCGCCGGGGGCAGGTGCTGGTCGCGGGCGACGCCGCCGGCCTGCTCGAGCCCTGGACCCGCGAGGGCATCAGCTTCGCGCTGCGCAGCGGGGCGCTCGCCGGCGCGGCCGCGGCCGGCGACGTCGGCGCCTACCCGCAGGCCGTCGCCCGGGCGCTCGGGCCGGAGATGGCCGCCGGGCGGGAGGCGCTGCGGGTCTTCACCCGGCACCCCGGGCACGGTCCACACCGTGCTGCGGACCGTGCCCGGCATGTGGGGGCTGTTCGTCCGGCTGGTCGGCGGCGCAGACCTCGCTGCCCGAGCAGCTCGACCGGCGCCGGATCCGGGCGCTGGTGCGCCGTCCTGCGCTGAGCGGGCTTCATCCGGGCGACACCCGCCGGAAACGCGCGGCCCGCAGCCTGGACGGCACCACCCGACCCGACGGAGACCCCGACATGTCCCTGATGACCACCTGGACCACCGCCCACGTCCCGCACCCGCGCGCGTGCCCGAGCAGCGCGACCGCGGACCCGCGGCGGCCCGCGCCCGGCCTGGGACTGCGTCAACTGCTCGCTGCTCAACGCCGGCAGCCCGCAAGCGCTGCACCGACTGCGGCACGCCCGGCAGTAGCGAGCCCCCGGTCTAGGTCCCGTCGCCGCCGCGGCGCCACCGGGCGCGTGCCAGTCGCGCCAGACCCCGAGCACGCGCAGGCCGAACACCAGCGACGCCGCCGACAGGCCGCCGCGGTGCGCGTCCGACGCTCCAGCGCGTCCGCCAGCACGACGACCGCGGCCCCGAGCAGCGCCGGCACGCGCGTAGACCTCGCGCCGCAGCACGAGCGGCACCTCGCCGACCAGCACGTCGCGGGCAACGCCGCCGCCGATGCCGGTGACGCACGCCGAGGGTGATCGCCCGGCCGGCCCGAGGCCGGCGTCGAGCGCCTTCTGGTCGTGCCGGCGGCGACGAACAGGCCGAGCCCCGCGGCGTCGCAGCAGCCGCACCGTGCCGGCGCAGGCGGCCGACCAGCGGGCTGAAGAAGAACACCAGCAGGCCCGCCACGAGCGTCGTCAGCAGGTAGCCCGGGCCCTGCAGCGCCGCCGGCGGGTGCGCGTCGAGCAGGACGTCGCGCAGCAGGCCCCCGCCGAGCGCCGCGACGGCGGCGAGCACGAGCACGCCGAAGACGTCCAGCCGCTTGTCGACCGCGAGCGTGGCGCCGGACAGCGCGAACACGAAGACCCCGAGCAGGTCGAGGACCCGCGAGCAGCGTCAGGCTCACGGGCGCGCCAGCTCCGCGCGCAGCCGGCGTCGCCGTGCTCGTCGAGCGCGGGGCCGGCGGGCCGCTGCAGCGGGTCGGGCCAGCCGGCGCCCTTGACCGGGTTGCCGGGCACGGGCAGGCCGCCGGCCTGCACCACCATGCGGCGCGGCGGCCGTCTGCTGCGACCCGACCGCCTCCGCCACGCTGCTGATCGGCCCGCACGGGCACGCCGGCCGCCTCGAGCGTCGCCAGCCAGTGCGTCGCCGTCCGCCGTCGCGCAGCGCCGGCCTCCATCGCGGCCTTGAGCTCCTGCCGGTGGGCGTGCCGCAGGGCGTTGCTCGCGAAGCGGGGGTCCGAGAGCAGGCCGGGCGGCCGAGCGCGGCCGCCAGGGCGCCGAACAGCACGTCGTTCGCGGCGCAGACGGTGATCGTCGCGGTCGGCGCAGGCGAAGGTGTCGAACGGGGCGATCGACTGGTGGGCGTTGCCGATGCGGGGCGGCTCGACGCCGGTGGCCAGGTAGGACAGCGCGGCGCCCTCGAGCAGCGACACCGTGGCGTCGTACATGGCGAGGTCGAGGTGGGTGCCCCGGCCGGTGCGGGCCCGGCCGAGCAGCGCGCTGGTGATGGCCCCGAAGGCGTAGAGGCCGGCCGACGAGGTCGGCGACCGGGACGCCGGGCTTCACGCCGGGCCGTCCGCCTCCCCGGTGACGGCGATCAGCCCGCTCATCCCCTGCACGACGGCGTCGTAGGCCGGCCGCTGCGACCACGGGCCGGTGTGGCCGAAGCCGCTGATCGAGCAGTAGACGAGGCCCGGACGCCGCGGCCAGCAGCGCCGGCGGCGCCGAGGCCGAGCCGGTCCATGACCCCGGGCCGGTAGTTCTCCACGACGACGTCGGCCGCGCCGGGCCAGGGCCTGCGGGCGACCGCGAGGTCGGCCGGGTCCTTGAGGTCCAGCGCCACCGACTCCTTGCCGCGGTTGACCCGCGCGAAGTACAGGCTGCGGCCGTCCGTCGGCGAACGGGCCGTAGCCGCGGGAGTCGTCGCCCGGTGCCGGGGCGCTCGACCTTGACCACCCGGGCGCCGAGGTCGGCCAGCATCATGGTGGCGAAGGGGCCGGCCAGCACGCGGCTGAAGTCGGCCACCAGCAGCCCGGCGAGGGGCCCGTCCGTCGCAGGCGTCACGCGTGCAGTCTCACGGCGCCAGTGTCGGCCGCCTCGGTGAAAGCTGGGTCACGAACTGCGCCCGCGGCGGCGTTCCAGCGGGAACGCGGGGGCAGGTGTGGTGTTGTGACACGACGTGACCGGAACCGTGACCTCGCCCCCCTCCACCCTGACCGCTGCCGACCGCTGCGACCGCTGCGGTGCCCAGGCCTTCGTCCGTGTCCTGCTCACCTCGGGCGACCTGCTCTTCTGCGCCCACCACGCCAAGGCCTACGAGGACAAGCTCAAGCCCACGGCCGTCGACTGGGTCGACGAGACCGCCGCGCTGCAGCCCTAGCGCGCCCCGCTTCGACCGAGGCCGCCGACCCTGCAGGGGCGGCGGCCTCGTGCGTTCCGGGCCGGCGCGCCGGCCGCGGCGGCGGAGCCGGGCGGCGACCGGTCAGACCGCGCGCGCGGCGAACCGCCCGTCGCGGACGTCGACGACCAGCGGCAGCCCGAACGCGCGGCTCAGCAGCGGCCCGGTGAGCACGTCCGCCACCGGCCCCGCGGCGACGACCCGGCCCGCGGCCGAGCAGCAGCGCGTGGGTCGTGCCGACCGGCACCTCCTCGACGTGGTGGGTGACCAGCACGCTCGGCGGGCGTCGCGGGTCGGCCGCGAGCCGGGCCAGCAGCCGCAGCAGCGCCTCGCGGGCGCCGAGGTCGAGCCCGGCGGAGGGCTCGTCGAGCAGCAGCAGCTCCGGGTCGGTCATGAGCGCGCGGGCCAGCAGCACCCGCTTGCGCTCGCCCTCCGACAGCGAGCCCCAGCGGCGGGCGGCGAACGCCCGCAGGCCGACCCGGCCGAGCAGGTCGCCGGCGCGGGCGCTCGTCGGCCTCGTCGTAGCCGGACGCCCAGCGCCCGACGACGCCGTGCGCGGCGGTGACGACGACGTCGAGCGGCGGTCTCGTGCGGCGGGACCCGGTCGGCGAGCGCGGCGCTGGACAGGCCGACCCGGGTGCGCAGCTCGCCGAGGTCGGCCTCGCCGAAGCGCTCGTCCAGCAGCACGACGCTCCCGCGGGTCGGCAGCAGCGCGGCGCCGGCCACCTGCAGCAGCGTCGTCTTGCCCGCGCCGTTCGGGCCCGAGCACCGCCCAGCGCTCGCCCGTCGCGCACCGTCCAGTCGACGTCGGCCAGCAGGGTCGCCCCCTCGCGGACGACGCCGACGCCGGTCATCTGCAGGACACGGGGCGGTCACCGGGCGCACCGTAGCGGCGGCGCGCCGGCCGGCGTCCGGCAGACTCGCCCGCATGGCGCTACCGCTGCTTCGACGTCCAGATCCTCGGCCAGGTCGCCCACGTGCGGCTGTCGCGCCCGGACGAGCTGAACACGATGGTCCCGGAGTTCTGGCGCGAGCTGCCCGAGATCGTCACCGGGCTGTCCGACAGCGGCAGCTGCCGGGCCGTCGTGATCAGCAGCACCGGGCAAGCACTTCAGCGCCGGCATGGACCTCGCGGTGTTCGGCGGCGGCATGGACGCCGGCGAGGTCGACGGGCAGCCGGCCGAGCTCGGCCGGCGCCAGGCCCGCACGCGCAGCAACGCCAAGGTGCTGCAGTGGACCTTCACCGCGCTGGAGAAGGCCCGGATGCCGGTGATCGCCGCGGTGCAGGGCGGCGTCATCGGCGGCGCCGTCGACCTCGTCACCGCCTGCGACGTCCGCTACGCCAGCGCCGACGCGTTCTTCGTCGTCCAGGAGATCAACATCGGCATGACCGCCGACGTCGGGACGCTGCAGCGGCTCGGCTCGGTCGTCGGCGAGGGCTTCGCCCGCGAGATGGCCTACACCGGGCGGCGGGTGCCGGCGCAGCGGGCCTACGAGGTCGGCCTCGTGCAGCAGGTCTTCCCCGACCACGACGCCCTCGTCGCCGGCGCGCTCGAGACGGCGCAGGAGATCGCCGTCGAAGTCGCCGCTGGCGGTGTGGGGCACCAAGGTGGCGCTCAACTACGCCCGCGACCACGGCGTGGACGACAGCCTCGACCAGATCGCCACCTGGCAGTCCGGCATGTTCCAGCAGCCCGACATGGTGGAGGCCTTCACGGCCAAGGCGGCCAGAAGCGCGAGCCCGTCTTCCCCGACCTGCTGCCCGAGCCGACCGGGCTGTAGCGGCGCCGAGCGCACGACATCGTCAGCCTCCGGCCCGGCACGGGCATGCGATGCCGGGCTGTGGGGAACGTCTCGGTAGGCTCCACTGTCGCGCGGCTTCCGCGCGGCACCGCTCGACCGGTCCGGCCTCGGCCGCGTCCCCCCGCCGAAGGAAGGCCCCGCATGAGCCCCACGTCCCGTCCGCGCACGGCCCGCACCGCCGCCACCCTCACCGCAGCGGCACTGCTGGCGGCTGTCACGGTGGCCGCCGGCCGCGTCGGCCGCCGATCCCGTGCAGTACACGGCGACGACCGGCACGGGCGTCGTGTCGCTCGTCATCACGCTTCCGGCCGCTGTTCCGGGCCTGCCCAACCCGATCCAGCTCACGCTGCTCGGCACCGAGGGCAAGGGCGTCGGGACCTCCAGGGGCACGACCGTCTCGCAGGCCACCTCCTTCCTCGCCGGCGGCAGCCTGGTCACCGACAGCCCGCTGTCGCCGTTGCTCGCTCCCCTGAGCCGCAGCGTGACCGCCAGCCTGGCGAGCCCCGGCCCGGTCAGCGCCGCCGCCATCGAGGTGCCGGCCAACCCGCTGACCCTCGGCCTCACCGTCGGGGAGCAGTCCGCGGCCGTCACCCCGGCCACCGGGGCGAACAAGGCCACCAGCGAGGTGGCCGACGCCTCCCTCGGCTCGCTGACCGCCATCGGGCTGGCCCCGCTGCTCGACCCCCTGGTCGCCGGCATCAACACCGCCGTGACGACGATCGTGACGCAGGCGGCACCGCTGACGTCGGCCCTCAGCGACGTTCCCGAGCCTGCCGTCCATCCCCGTCCCGAACCCGCTGCAGCCGGTCATCGGCGGGCCCGCGACCATCCCGACCCCGACGCTCGGCGGCCCGGCCCTCGCCGGCACGGTCAACGAGCTGCCGGCCCGGGTCGCGGCGCTGCTCGACAAGCTCAAGCTCGGGGCCGTCCTCGAGCTGAGCGCGCTCGACACCAGCCAGGCCGTCACGCCGACCGCCAACCAGGTGGTCGCCACCGGCAAGGCCAAGCTGGCCTCCGCCTCGCTGTTCGGCGGGCTGATCCTGCTCGACGCCACCGAGGCCAGCGCCACGGCGAAGGCCGCCTCCCGAGAGCGCCGCGGCCAGCGACGCCTCCGCCACGCTGGTGGAGTCCGCGTCGCCGACGCGTTCGGTGAGCTGCTCAGCGCCATCGCCTCCGACAAGGGCATCACCGCGGGCCTGCTCGACGGGCAGCCTCGGCCAGACCCTCGACCCCACCGTCCGCCCGACCGTCGCCGCCGTCGACGCCGCGACTGAACGCCCTGCTCAAGCAGGTCACCGACCTGCTGAGGCCCTCGGCGGCGGCGCCCAGCTCATCCAGCAGGGCACCGTGACCAAGACCGTCTCCGCCGACGGCCGCAAGGCTGAGGCGCACGCCAGCCCGGCGCTGGTGTCGGTCGGCCTGCCCGTCGCGCCGAACCTCGTGACGCCTCGCCATCGGGCGCGCCGACGCCGTCGCCGCGGTCACGCCGGCCGCGGTCGCGCCCCCCGTCATCACGCCGGTTCCGGGCGTCGCTGCCCCGGACGGGCGCCAGCGGAACGGCCGGCCTGGTGGCGCTGCTGCTCGTCGGCACCGCCCTGGTCGTCCGCCGCCGCCGCACGGCCTAGCACTCCCCCTGCACGTCCGCGGCCCGGGTCCTCACCGACCCGGGCCGCGCTGCGTCCGCCCCCGGAGCGTCGCGCACCGGCGCGCCTGGCCACCCCCTAGGCTGCGGCCCGTGAACAAGCCTGCGATCGCCGCCTTCACCGTCGTCGGACTGCTCGCCGTGGGAGGTGTCGGCTTCGCCCTGTTCGAGCGGCACGAGCGCGCCGGGCTCGCCGCCCGCGCCGACCTGTCCTGCGACGGACGCGTCGAGGTCAAGCCGGGCACCCCGGCGTCGCTGCCGCTGGACCTCCCGCTGCTGGACGGCGGCACGCTCACCGAGGTCGCCAAGCAGGGCAGCACCGAGATCGCCTTCGTCCGCGTGGACGGCGGCCTCGGTGACCTCGTCGCCGTGCGCGATCGCGCCCTCGACAGCCTGACCGCCGACGGCTACAAGGTGGTGGGCACCGACCAGGAGCCGCGCTACGAGGCCGAGGGCGAGGTCACCGGACCGCACGACGGCACCGTCAAGGTGACCCCGCTGTGCGAGGGTCAGATCCTCGTCCGGTACGCCGTCAGCCGCTGACGTCGCCGCCGCCGCCCCGGTCCACCGGGCGCGGCGGCCGGACCCACCGGCCGCGGTCGGCTACGACCGGCCGTGCAGGAAGCGCACCGTGCGGCCGAGCAGGGCATCGACCCGCTTGCTCCGGTCGAAGCTCAGCAGGGCCACCGGCAGGGCGTACTTCTGCCGGGTGATCGACTTGGCGCGGGTGAACTCCTTGAGCCCGTCCTCGCCGTGGATCCGCCCGAAGCCGGAGTCGCCCTTGCCGCCGAACGGCAGGGCCGGCACGCCGGCGAAGGCGATCACCTCGTTGATGCTCGTCATGCCGCTGTCCAGGCGCCGGGCGATGTCCATGCCGTTGCTGCGGGAGAAGACCGAGCCGGCCAGCCCGTAGGTGGTGTCGTTGCTGAGCGCGACGGCCTCGTCGGCGTCCTTCACCTTGGTGACGGTCAGGGTGGGGCCGAACGTCTCCTCGCGCACCGCGAGGCTGTCCTCGGGCACGTCCACCAGCACGGTGGGCTGCACCAGGTTGCCCTCGATGGTGCCGCCGGTGAGCGCGCGGCCGCCGCGGGCGAAGGCGTCGTCGAGGTGCCGGCGGATCACGTCGACCTGGCCGGGCATGGTGATGGGCCCGTAGGAGGTGCCGGCCGTCACCTTGCGCGCCTTGGCGGTCAGGCGGTCGACGAACGCGTCGTAGACCGACTCGTGCACGTAGACCCGCTCGATCCCGATGCAGGTCTGGCCGGCGTTGCTCATGCCGCCCCACAGCGCCGCGGTGGCGGCGGCGTCGACGTCGGCGTCCGCGTCGACGATCATCGCGTCCTTGCCGCCGAGCTCCATCAGCACGGGGGTGAGCGTCTCGGCGCACACGGCCATGACCTTGCGGCCGGTCGGAGCACTGCCGGTGAAGGCGATCTTGTCGACGCCCGCCCGGCACAGCGCCGCTCCGGTCTCGCCGCTGCCGGTGACGCAGCTGGAAGACCGGGTGCTCCGGCACCACCTCGGCGAAGGTGTCGACGAGCCACTTCCCGATGGCCGGGGTGTGCTCGGAGGGCTTGAACACCACGGCGTTGCCGGCCGCGAGGGCGTAGGCGATCGAGCCCATCGGGGTGAACACCGGGTAGTTCCAGGGCCCGATGACGCCGACGACACCCAGCGGCTGGTACTCCAGCGTGGCCGCCTGGTTCGCCATCATCAGGCCGCTCGGCACCTTGCGGGGACCGAGCACCTTGCGGGGCGTGCTTGGCGGCCCAGGCGATGTGGTCGACCGCCAGGGTGATCTCCAGGCGGGCGTCGGCCACCGGCTTGCCGTTCTCCCGGTGCACCAGCGCGGCGAGCTCGCGCGGTCCGGCGGGCCAGCAGGCCCTTCCAGCGGTCCAGGCGCGCCCGGCGCCCCTCCCACCCGAGGTCGCGCCAGAAGGCGGCGGCGTCCCGGGCCCGATCGACGGCGGCCTGCACGTCGGAGGCCGGTGCACCGGGAAGGTGGCGACGAGGCGTCCGGTCGCGGGTTCGACCGACGCGAAGGCCTCGGCGTCGACGCTGAGCTCGGGGGCGGTCGTCACAGTCGGAGCTCCTGGGTGTGGTGGGGGTCTCGAGCCTAGGACGCACCTCGAGGGGCGCGACCGCCCGATGCCCTGTCAGAATGGACCCAGACAGGCGCCCCCCCGGACCCCGGGGACCCGGCGTCCGAGCCCCAGGAGGGCGCTGCGTGAGCACTCGAGGCCGCACCCCGGACGTCGTCACCGTCACGACGGCGCGCCGCAGCCACACCGAGGACATCGCGCTGCGCGAGCGCCGCTACGTCCTGACCCAGATGGTCCGCGTCGTCTGCGTGCTGCTCGGCGTCTTCGTGCCGGCCCCCGTGCCGGTGCAAGCCTGCTGCTGTTCTCCGGCGCGGTGTTCCTGCCCTGGTTCGGCGTCGTCATGGCCAACGCCGGACCCACGGTCGAGCGGGCCCGCGAGACCGCCCTGGTCGAGCGCGGCTCGCTCGCCGAGACCGTGCAGCGCATCGCGATCGAGCCCGGGCGCGTCATCGACGCCGAGCGTCTCCTGAGACACTCGGGCCCGTGAGGGTTCCCGGTCCGTCCGACTTCGCCGCGGCCGTCCGCGACGTCGCCTCGGCCGCAGGCGCCCTGGCCTCCGCGGTGGGGGCCCTGGTGGCGGTCGTGCCGCGGGCCGAGGAGGCCGTCACCCGGCTGCTGGGCATCGCCGACGCGGCCGACGCGACGCTCGCCGGGGTCGGCGCCGTGATCGGCAGGGTCGACGACGTCCTCGACGAGGTGCAGGCCGCGGTGGCCGACATCGTGCCGCGGGTGCATGCCCTGCTCGAGGACCTGTCCGGGACCGCCGGGGGCGCGCAGCATCTCCTGGGATCGCTCGACGCGACGGCGCTCGGCGCTGCGCAGGTGGTGTCCGGGCTCGGAACCACCACCGACCGGGTCGACACGCTCCTGGGGCGTCTGGACAGCACGACCGACGCGGCCGACGCCGCCGTGGAACGGGTGGCCCGACTCACCGAGACGGTCACCCGCACCGTGCGCAAGGTCGACCGGGCCACCGCCCGTGCCGAGTCGGCCCTGGAGCCGGTCGAGCGGCTCGAGCCGGCCATGAGTGCTGCGGCGGCCGGGCTCGATCCGGCCCGCATCACCGAGCTGGCCCTCATGCTGGAGCGCCTGCCGGGCCTGGTCGGCGGCCTGGAGGTGGTGGGCCCCGACGTGCGGGCGCTGCTGGACCGGGTCGACGACCTGCACCACCTGGCCGTCGGCATCCCGGGCACGAGGCGCCTGCTGCGCCGGGCCAGCCCGGAGGGCTAGGTCCGCAGGTAGCTGGCCCCGTTGACGTCGAGCACCGCGCCGGTCGACCAGAAGGCCCCGGCCCCGGCCAGGTACAGCACGGCGTCCGCCACCTCCTGCGGACGGGCCACCCGCCCGGCCGGGCTCTGCGCCCGCACGGCGTCGCCGTCGGGGCCCTCGAGCACCTCGGTGGCCATCTCGGTGTCGACGAAGCCGGGCAGGACGCTGGTGACGGCCACCCCCTGTTCGGCGTAGGCCAGCGCAAGGCTCTGCCCCATGGCGGTCAGGCCCGCCTTGGCCGCCCCGTAGGCCACCGCCACCGGCTCACCCCGGCTCGCGCCACGCGAGCCGACGTTGACGATGCGTCCGCGGCCGCTGGCGACCAGGTGCGGCAGCGCGCAGTGGCTGGCCCAGGCCGGCCCGAGCAGGTTGACCTCCACGGTGCGCCGCCAGTGCTCCTGCCATTGCGCGTAGGACGCCGTCCGCGGATCGAGTCGGTCGAAGACGCCGGCGTTGTTGACCAGGACGTCCAGGCCCCCGAGCGCCGTGGCCGCCTCCTGTACGAGCGCCTCGACGGCGCCCGGGTCAGCCAGGTCCCCGCTCACGGCAAGGTGGCCCGACCCGGCGAGCCCCTCCAGCGAGGCGCTTCCCGTGCGCCCGCTGCCGTGCACCGCCACCCGCGCGCCGGCGGCCGCGAAAGCCTCGCAGACCGAGCGCCCGATCCCCCGGGAGCCGCCGGTCACCAGCACCCGGTAGCCCTCGAAGGAACCCCGCACCGCGTCGTCGCTCGTCATGCGGGAGACCGTAGGCGCGACTCAGCCCGCGCTGGCCTTGGCCGCCTTCTTGGCCGCCTGCTTGTAGGCCCGCACCTCCAGGAGCGTCTCCGGGCTGACGACGTCGGCCACGCTCCTGAGCGCCCCGTCGTCGCCGTAGCCACCCGCTGCCTCGCGCCACCCGGCAGGCTGCACGCCCCACTGCTTGCCGAGCAGCGCCACGAAGATCTGCGCCTTCTGCGTCCCGAACCCGGGCAGTGCCTTCATCCGGCGCAGGAGCTCCGCACCGTCGGCGACGTCGTCCCAGACGGCGTCGGCGCGGCCGTCGTAGTCCTGGGCGAGGGCCCGGCACAGGTCCTGCAGCCGCTTGGCCATCGACCCGGGGAAACGGTGGACCGCCGGCGGCGTCGCCATGACGGCGGCGAACTCCTCGGGGTCCTGCTCGGCGATCGTGCGGGCGTCCAGGGATCCGAGCCGCTCCTGGAGCACGAGCGGACCCTTGAAGGCCTTCTCCATCGGGATCTGCTGGTCGAGCGCCATCGCAAGCAGGATCGCCAGCGGGTCGCGGCTCCAGGAGCGGTTCGCCTCGTCGTCGTCCGTCAGCCACAGCGTCATGAGCCCATCCTGCCCCGGGGACGCGCCTCGCGGTGCCGCCGGGCTGGCGCTCCCGGGCTCGCTTGATCAGCGGAGCGTTGGCGTCGTCGTCGTCGGCGCGGGTGGTTCCACCGCCACACCAAGGCCTGCACCGTTGGGTGCAGTATCTTGCATCCCGTGACGACGACGCCGCCTTCCCGCGCTGATCGGTCAGCGGGTGCGGCAGGAACGACAGGCCCGGCACTGGACGCTCGACCAGCTGGCCGAGGCCTCCGGCGTCAGCCGCCGCATGCTCATCTCGATCGAGCAGGGTGCGGCCAATCCCAGCATCGGCATCCTGCTGAAGCTCAGCGACGCCCTCGGCGTGGGCCTGGCCGCCCTGGTGGAACAGCCCCGGCAGGCGTCGTACCTGGTCACGCGCGGTGGGCAGCGGCCCGGTGCTGTGGTCGGGCGAGGCCGGCGGACGGGCGGTGCTCGTCGCGAGCAGCGCGCCACCACAGGTGGTCGAGCTGTGGGACTGGACGCTCGGCCCGGGCGAGCGGTATGCGCACGACGGTCACGTCGGCGGGACCCGCGAGCTGCTGCACGTGCTCGACGGGCAGGTGACCGTCGAGATCGCCGGGGACACCGTCGCCCTGCACCCGGGGGACGCGGTGTCGTTCGCCGGCGACGTCGCCCACGCCTATGCCAACCCCGGCGGCACGCCGGCGCACTTCGCCCTGTCGGTGTTCGAGCCCGACGTCGGCACCGTCCCGAGAAAGGTCCCCCGTGCGTGATCTGACCGACCTGCGGCGCGTGCTGGACGCCGTCGAGGTCCAGCCGGCCGTCCTGGCGCTGCGTCCGGACTACCGAGCTCTGCTGCTCGCCGTCGACGGCATCGAGCCCGGCCCGAGCGACGACCTGAGCGAACGGCTGCTGCAGCAGGCCGAGACGCACGCCAGGAAGGTCCTGGGCGAGCGACCGGTCGAGGAACTCCCCCACGTCGCCGCCTGGCGCGAGGCGTACCGCGCGTTCGGCGCCAAGCCGCAGCGCACCCGCAACAGCCTCGAGGCCCTGCTGCGCCGGGTGACCGCCCCGGACGCAGGCGGGCTGCCGCGGGTGAACCGGCTGACGGACGTCTACAACGCCGTCTCGGTGCTGCACCAGGTGCCGCTCGGCGGCGAGGACCTCGACCGCTACGTCGGGCCGCCCCGCCTGGTGCGTGCGACCGGGCAGGAGCCGTTCGACACGACCTCCGGTGGGGAGACCGTCGTCGAGCACCCCGACGCGGGCGAGGTCGTGTGGTGCGACGACGTCGGCGTCACCTGCCGGCGGTGGAACTGGCGGCAGGCCCGGCGCACCCAGCTCCGCGACGGGACCACCGCGGCACTGTTCATCCTCGACGCCCTGGACGCGCTCACCGATGACGCACTCGCCGGGGCCGCGGAGCACCTCGCCGGGGCCCTGCGCCGGACCGGTGCCGACGTCCGGGTCGCCCAGCGCCTGGTGGGACAGTCGTGAAGGGTGTGAGGTCCGGCGCCGCACCACGCCGGCACGACCCGCCTGCCCAGCCCCTTCCCGGACCGGAGCCGACGTGATCCACATCGACCTGCCCGACGGCCCGGGTGGCCCGCTCGGCCGTGGCCTGGCGGCCTGCCTGTCGAGCGTCACCGAGGTCGCCCTGACCGAGCTCCCCGACCTGGGCGACCTGTCTGCTGCGCACCTGCTCGGTGCGTACCGGAGCTGGCTGGCCGGCCGAGGCTCCGGGCTGGTGCCGATCCACGACCCGCGCAGCTTCCAGTGGGCCGGCTGGTGGATCGCCGTCGTCGACGACAGCGACAGCCCGCTGGCCGACGGCGCTCATCGCCAGGTGGCCGTGCTCGCGTTCGGCACCCCGCCCGGCGTCGTCCTCAGCCCGCAGGACCCCGCTCTGCTCGGCCGCGCCACGGCCGAACTCGCTCTCAGCAGCGCCTACGCCGTCGCCTCCCTCGACCCCGTCCTGGCCGAACCCGCACCCGGGCGCCCACTCCACGGCACCGTCGAGCTGCTCGCGGTCGCCCCCGCCGCCGGGAGGCCGATGCAGCTCATGCGGCGGGCGCGCGCCCTGGCCGGGCGGGGCCTGGAGGGCGACCGGTACGCCGCAGGGACCGGCACCTTCAGCCCCCGCGGAGAGCACCGGCCCGGATACGAGCTCACCCTCATCGCCGCCGAGGTCGTCGAGCACCTCACCGCCCAGGACGCCCGGCTCGACTTCGCCAGCACCCGCCGCAACGTGCTGACCCGGGGCATCGACGTCAACGCCCTCGTCGGCCGCGAGTTCAGCATCGGCGACGTCCGCTGCCGCGGACTGCGGCTGGCCGAGCCCTGCGCCCACCTCGAGCGACTCGCCGGCCCCGGCCTGCTGCGGCCACTCATCCACCGCGGCGGCGTCCGGGTCGACATCCTGAGCGACGGCAGCATCGACGCCGGGGCGACGATCAGCACCTGACCCGGCCACCGGCGTCGGCGCGGGCCGCTGCCCGAGTGGGCACAACCCCGGTCCGGCGCAGACGGATGCGTCCACGGGTGGCTACGTTGCCCGTCTGCAGTCACGTCTGCGAGGGAGGTGCGCGTGCTCGTCGACGCCGTCCGCGAGACGGAGGCGGTCCGCAGGACCCGGGAGCAGGGCGCGCTGTGCCACATCGCCGCGCGGCTGTCCGTGCTCGACATCCGGGTGCGGCGCACCCTCGAGCTGCGCGAGGAGGGCGACCCCGCCGCCGGCGACCCACTGCGCGGACTGTTCCTGTCGACGGACGACGTGCGGCACGCCCTCGACGGCGACCGCCCGACCGTGCCGCCGTTGTCCGACCGCGTGGCGCAGGTCGAGCAGGAGGCCGCCTCGTGGTCGCAGGAGACCGGGCTGCGCCTGCCCCTGCACGACCTGCAGGGCCGGCTCGGCCTCGACCTCCAGGACACCGAGCTGCTCCTCGCGGCGGCGGGCCCGGACCTGGACCCTCGGCTGGAGCGGCTGTACGCCTTCCTCAACGACGACGTCGGCCGCCGCCGGGCGAGCGTCCTGCTGCTCCTGGAGCTGCTGGGAACCTCCTCCCTGGACGTGAGGGCCCGCGCGCGCCTGCGCCCCGGCTCGCCGCTGGTGGACGCCGGGCTGATCGCGGTGCAGGACCCCGAACGGCCCTGGCTCCTGCGCGGGGTGACCGTTCCCGACCGGGTCGTCGCCCATCTGCTCGGCAGCACGCGCTGCGCGCCGGAAGTGGACGCACTGGTCATCGACGACCTGCCCGACCTCCACGACGTGCCGGCGGTCGACGTCCCCGTCGCCGGGCTGGTGTGGCTGCAGGAGCGCCGCGGCGACGCCACCCGGGTGGCCGCCGTGGCGGGCTGCCGGCGCGTGGCGCCGGAGGTGCTCGTCCTGGACCTGTCGCGCCTGGACGCCTCCTCGCGCGACGACGAGACGCTCGCGGCCGCGATCGCCCTCGAGGTGGCCCTGACCGGCGCCGCGGTCGTGGCCGGCCCCGTCGACGTGCACGGGCCGGCCGGGACGAGCCTGGTGCGGCGGCTCGCCGGCCTGCCCACGGCCGTGGTGCTCCACGGGGCTGGGCCGTGGCCGCTGAGCGGCATCGAGCGCACGCCCGTCGTCCGGGTCGCCCCCGGCTTCGACCGCGAGCAACGCGCACAGCTGTGGGAGTCCGCCCTCCCCGGAGCCTCCGGCACGACCGCGCCGCAGCTGCGGCTGGCTCCCGAGCACATCCAGAGCGCCGCGCGCGCCTGCGACACGGCCGCCGACGCCCCCGCCTCGGCGCGGACCGTGGGGTACACCGGATCGGTCGAGCTCGCGCGGCGCACCGTCCCGGACGTCGGGTGGGACGATCTCGTGCTCCCGGAGCCGGTCGCGGCCGAGCTGCACCACCTGGCCTCCCGGGCCCGGCACCGTGACACCGTCCTGGAGACGTGGAGGGTGCGGCGCGGCTCCGGACGGGGCCGGGGGGTGACGGCGCTGTTCGCCGGCGAGCCAGGAACGGGCAAGACCCTCGCCGCCGAGGTGCTCGCCGCCGACCTCGGCGTCGAGCTCTACACCGTCGACCTGTCGAGCGTCGTCGACAAGTACGTGGGCGAGACCGAGAAGAACCTCGACCGCGTCTTCAGCCAGGCCGAGGACCTCGGTGCCGTCCTGCTCTTCGACGAGGCAGACGCGCTCTTCGGGCGACGCAGCGGCGTCAGTGACGCGCGCGACCGCTCGGCCAACCTCGAGGTCGCCTACCTCCTGCAGCGCATGGAGTCCTTCGACGGCGTCGCCGTGCTCACCACCAACCTGCGCGCGAACCTCGACGACGCCTTCACCCGTCGGCTCGACGTCGTGGTGACGTTCCCCCTGCCCGACGCCGGTCAGCGGACCCTGCTCTGGCGCACCGCCCTTCGACCCCCCGTCCCGCTGGCGGACGGCGTCGACCTGGCCGGCCTGGCCCGCGACCACGACCTCGCCGGCGGCGCGATCAGCTCGGCAGCGACGACGGCGGCCTACGTGGCGGTCGCGTCACACCGGCCGGTGACCCAGGAGGACCTGGTGCACGCCGTGGCGCGGGAGTACCGCAAGTCCGGGCGGTTGGCGCCCAGCCAGCACAGGTAGGGGGTCCAGGAGCAGGCCTGACCGCGCGGCGTGTCCACGCTGCCCCTCCGGGCAGGCTTGCCCGTCGGTGCTGGACCCGCGCCGAACCCTGCCTCAGGCTGGCCGCATGCCTCGCAAGCGCACGCAGCAGCAGCAACGCAGGAAGCGCAACGGCGGAGGGTCACCCGGCGGCGGCGGCGCGGGGACGACGTCCATGACCGCCCCCCAGCGCAAGCTCGCCACCACGGCCTCGGCGGCGGGCAACGCCGCCGCCGTGCAGGCGAAGCCGCTCCTCACCAGCCAGGCACCCACGACCGTGGCGCCCAAGGCGGTGCCGGCCAACGCGGCCACGCCCAAGACGGCCACGCCCAACGCGACCACGCCCAAGACGGCGCCGGGGAAGGCGGGGCCGGCTGTCCAGCAGGCGCCGGGCCCGGCGGTCTACAAAAACCAGGGTGAGCGGATGGCCTGGATGACGCCGCACCTGGAGCAGTATCAGGCCTTGAGCAAGAAGAAGCAGAACCAGCTCGACGCTCTGCCCTACCCCGTGACGAGTGCCCAGCTGGACGACAAGCTGACCGAGCTGCAGGCCCCGACGGCGCCGAAGCTGTCGCCCAACCTCAAGAGGGCGGCGTGGGCCGTCGAGGCCGGCCTGTCGTCGGAGTCCAAGCAGGCCGGCACGCTGGGCCACAACTCGATCGGGACCGTGGGCGGCACCAACATGCACCTGACCCTGTACAGGGACACGAACCGGGAGCTGGACGTGTCCCTGGGGTTTCGCCAGCTGTTCTCCAGAGTCGTGCAGGAGGACCAGAAGCCACCGCTGCACGTCACGGTCGAACTCGACGGACAGGACGCGCCCACCAACCCTCGCGCCTACGGCAACGCGGCGGGGGCGGCCTGGGTACGCAACGTCGATGCCGGCGCGGCCGACGCGCTGGGCGTGACGAAGGACGACTTGACCACGCACCTCAAGAAGGCCGTCAAGGACGAGGTGAGCCTGATGCGCACCACCCTGCGGCCGCGCTTCCTCGCCCGCGGCGGCACGAAGCAGTAGCCGGTCCACGACACGGTCGCCCTGAGCGCTGGACCGGCTGACACGTCGTCGTTCGTGGGCCCAAACTGTGCGTACTGACCGCCCGAGGGCGGAAAGCACCGTCTGCCTCGACCGTCCCGGTCCCGTACCAGCTGGAGCTTCGTGTCCGTCTCCCTCCGCCGGCCGTCCGCCGGCGCCCTGCTCGTCTTGGCGCTGCTCGCCGGCGCCCTGCCGGCGCACGCCGCGTCCGCCACCGGGAACGGTCGCCTGCAGCCGGCCTTCGAGGTGGTCAGCACCGAGGCCCTCAAGGTGCCCCGGCTGGCCGGCGACCCCGTCGCCCTCCCCCCGGCCCGTGACGGCACCGCACGTCCTCCGGTGCCGCGTCCGCCGCCGCCCGCTCCACCTGGCGGGTCACCTACGACGCCGGCTTCCAGGCGAACCCGACGGCCCGCGCGGAGTTCCAGCGCGCGGTCGACACCTGGGCGGCCGCCATCGGCAGCACCGTGCCGATCACGGTCGGCGCGTCGTTCCGGAGCCTGCAGGCGGGGGTGCTCGGGCAGGCCGGACCGGGTGGCTTCGTCGAGGAGGTCGAGGACGGCCGGTACCAGCCGGGCGAGCGGGTGCTGCCCGTGGCGCTGGGCAACGCACTCGCCGGTCGTGACCTCATCCCGCCCAGTGCCGACGACCCCGGGTTCGACATCGAGGCCGAGTTCCCGAGCAACAACCCCGACATCTACTACGGCCGCGGGCCCGTCCCCGACGACGCCTACGACTTCTTCTCCACCGCCCTGCACGAGATCGGGCACGGCCTGGGCTTCGGAAGCGGGTTCCGCTACAACAGCAACGGCACGGGCACCTACGCCATCACCAACTACCTGCTGCCCTACGACAGGTTCCTCGCGGTCGGCACCTCGGGCGCCGCCGACCTGTACCGCATGGCGCGAGGCGGCACCGAGCTCGGCAGCGCCATCGTGAGCAACAACGTCTACTGGCGGGGCGCGAAGGGCATCAGCGCCGCCGGGGGGACCCGTCCGAGGATGCAGTCCACCTCCCCGTACCGGCAGGGCAGCAGCCTGTCGCACCTGGACGAGAAGGCCTACCCCCCGGGCAGCCTGAACGCGCTCATGACGCCGGCCGGCGCTCCGGGTGAGCTGAACGCCGAGATCGGCCCGATCGCCCTCGGCGTGCTCGGTGACCTCGGCTGGTCGGTGGCCGCCGGCCCCTCCTCGCCGGCCAGCCCGTCCCCCACCGCTCCCGCCTCACCGGTCGCGACCGGGCCCGGCTCGCGTTTCACGCCGGTGACGCCGCGACGCCTGCTCGACACCCGCTCGGGTCTGGGCCTCACGACAGCGGTCCGGGTCGGCGACGACGCGACCATCGACCTGACCGTGGCGGGCGGCTCCACCGGCGTTCCGACGAACGCCACCGCCGTCGTTCTCAACGTGACGGTCGTCGGCGCCACCCGCGCCACCGACGTCCGGGTCTACCCGACCCCGACCGACGGCACGGTCCCGGAGGTCTCCAACATCAACCTGGCCGCCCGCCAGACCCGCGCCGGTGTCGTCACGGTCCCGGTCGGCGCGAACGGCCAGGTGCGCCTGCGCAACGAGGACGGCGCCGTCTCCCTGCTCGCCGACCTCGCCGGGTACTACTCCCCCGACGGCGCGACGGCGTTCCACCCGCAGGCACCGGTGCGGCTGCTCGACACGCGGACGCAGTCCACGAAGAAGCTCGGCCCGGGCGGCAGCCTCGACCTGCTCGTCGCCGGAACCGCCGGCGTGCCCGCCTCGGCCGCTGCGGTCGTGCTCAACGTGACCGGGGTGGCGCCGACCGCGTCCACCGACCTGGCCGTCTCTCCGACGTCGCCGGGATCGGGCCCGCCGGAGACCTCCAACGTCAACCTCGTGCCGGGACCGCCCGTGCCGAACCTGGTCGTCGTCAAGGTCGGCGACGGCGGCAAAATTCGACTGCGCAACAGCAGCGGCACCACGGCCGTCCTCGTCGACCTGTCCGGCTGGTACGACGCGACCGCACCCGGCGGCCAGCTGTTCCGCCCGGTCGTGCCCGTGCGGCTGTTCGACACGCGACAGGAGACCGACCCGGCCCGACGGCGGCTGGGCGCGGGCGGCCGCGGCGTCTACCGGACCACCACCGGACCCGCGGCGGTGCCCAGCAGCGCGACCGCCGTCCTGCTCAACGTCACGGGGGTGGCCGCCTCGGTGGCGACCGACGTCCGCGTCTACCCGTTCTCCAGCAGCAACGCCTTCCCGGAGGTGTCGAACCTCAACCTCGGCGCCGGGCGCACCGTGGCGAACGCGGCGGTCGTCCGGCTCGGCACCGACGGCGACGTCCTGTTCCGCAACCAGTCCGGCTCCGTCGCCCTGATCGGGGACCTGGCCGGCTACTTCGCCCCCTGACCGCGGACCGCGGGGCGATCAGGCAGAGGTCGCGCCGTCGACGGTCCGCCGTCGGCGCAGCACCGAGACGTTGAGGACGAGCAGTGCCAGCAGCCCACCCGCCACGGGGAGGGCGGCCGGCGTCCCGGCCTCCTCGTCCGCCGTCAGCCGCAGCGAGCCCAGGGCGACGACGTCCCCGGCTCCGCGACGCAGGCCGGTGGCCGCGCCCGGGAGCAGCCGCACCAGCTCGAGGCCGCGGCGGTAGTCCATGACGTACGCGACGTCGTCGGACACCCACTGCACCGACCCGCTGTAGCCCTCGGCCGCGGTGAGCCAGCCCTGCTCGGTCATCTTCCCGTCGCTGCCGACGCGGAGGAAGCGGGTGCCGCGGTCGTAGTAGGACACGGCGAGCAGGCCGCCGTCGGCGAAGTCGGGGTGCTCCTCCATCCAGTGGGCGCAGTACAGGACGTGACCGGGCGCCGCGCCGTCCAGGAACAGCCCCCGGCCGTTGACCGAGTAGCTGTCCACCTTGGTGAACCGGGCGGCCCGCAGCGCCACCAGGGCGGCGGCCCGGATGGCGGCAGGCGCGTCGAGATAGGCCTGCAGGCGGTCCCTCACCTGCGCGGCGTCCCAGGTCTCGATGACCGACTCCGTGCCGTTGCAGTCGCTGCCGGCCGTGTTCAAGGCGCCGCTGGGGGCGATCTCGGTACCCATCACGAGCCAGCGGTCGGTACCGCCACGGGCCCACTCCACCGAGTGGTAGCCCAGGCTCGGGAACCGCTTGCTCTCGTCCAGCGTGTTGAGCAGCACCGGCTGCTCGGGGTTGCGCGTGTCCATGAGCACGTTCTTGGCGCCGGCCGACATGACCACCCCGGGCCGGACCTCCGTGAGGTCGTGCGTGTAGGGCGAGTTCCCCAGGGCCCTGGCCGCCCCCAGTCCGACGTACTGGCGCCACGTGGTCGGCAGCAGCACCGGCTTGCTCGGATCGGTCAGCCGCACCACCGCGCCGGTACGGCCGTAGGCGTAGGCGCACCCGTTGTCGCCGGACGAGACGCACGTCCAGGTGTGGTCGGAGGCGGCGACGGTGCCCAGCACTTTGAGGTCGCGGGGGTCGGAGACGTCGACGACCTGCAGCTGGGCGGTGGTGGCGGCCGGGCTCGTGGCCCCGTCCACCAGCAGGATGGACCCGTTGGTGTCGGGGTCCTCCTGGGCGAGGGCGGCTCCGGTGGCGGTCGCGGTCTGGTACAGCGGGAGGGCGTCGAGCAGCACCGGGTTGGCCGGGTCGGTCGTGTCGTAGGCGTACACCCCGCGCGGGTCGGTGATCAGGAAGACGCCGTCGTCCTTCTGGATCCCACCGGCGGTGCCGGTGTGCTCGGGGAACCGCCCGAGGTACTCGACGTTGTCGGTCGCGCTGTAGGTGAGGTCGGTCGGCAGCGTCGGGTCGAGGGCGATCCCCGGGTGGGCTGCGGCCGGCGTGGCTCCCGCCAGCAGGCCGGTGGCGAGCAGCCCGGCCACGCAGAGAACGCGGGCGGTCCTCGGGCGGCGGGCAGGACGGGCGGCGGAAGGGCGCATCGGGAGGGCTCCGGAGGTCGACGGTCCCAGCGTGTTCGACGGCGGGCCCGGCACTCCTGCCGACCGCGACGATCCGGACAGATCGGACGGCCGCACCTTCGACGCCGGTGACGGGCCCGCGGCATGTCCCGGACCACGTCAGGGCATCATCGGGGCGTGCCCCACCCCTTCGACCTGCCCGTCGTCCTGCTCAGCCACCGCGGTCCGGCCGCCTTCGCCGGCGGCCCGGAGGGGCGCACCACCACGCGGGGCGCCGGGGGCCTGGTCACCGCACTGAGCGGCCTCACCGCGCACCTCGACGAGGCGGTCTGGGTCTGCATCGTCTCCGGAGGCGAGGATGCGGTCGTCGCGCGGGAGGCGCCCGGCGGGCGGGTCCGGCTCGCCCTCGACGACGAGGTGCGACTGCTGGGTCCCGACGACGCCGTCGCCACGGGTCGCGAGCTGGCGCTGCGGCTGGTCGAGGTGCCGGCCGAGATCCACGCACCGTTCTACGGGACCATCGCCAACCCGCTGCTGTGGTTCGTGCAACACCGGCTCTACGGCCTGGCGACGCAACCCCAGCTCGGTCGGGCCGAGCGTGACGCCTGGGACGACGGCTACGTGGTGGCCAACCGGATGGCCGCCGACGCCGTGATCGAGGAGGTCGAGAGGTACGGCGGGCGCGCCGCCGTGTTCCTGCACGACTACCACTTCTACCTCGTGGGCGCGCTGGTGCGCGCGCGCTGTCCCGACGTCGTGCTGTCGCACTTCGTCCACATCCCGTGGCCCGGCCCGGACACCTGGCGCGTCCTCCCCCCGAGCCTGCGGGAACCGATCCTGCTGGGACTGCTCGGGTGCGACGTCGTCGGCTTCCACACCGAGAGCGACGCCCGTTCGTTCCTGCTGTGCGTCCAGGAGCTGCTCGGCCTGCCGGTCGACCTCGACGGGCTGTTCGTCTCGGTGCCGGGCGACGACGGCGGCACCCGCCGGGTCCGGGCCCGCCAGTACCCGATCAGCATCGACGTGGACGCCCTCGAGGAGGTCGCCTACTCCGACGCGGCCGAGGACCACATGGCGACCCTGCCGTCGACGGGCCAGCTGCTGCTCCGGGTCGACCGGACCGATCCGAGCAAGAACATCGTGCGCGGGTTCTCGGCCTACGAGCTGCTGCTGGAGGAGCACCCCGAGCACCACGGCAACGTCGTGTTCCTGGCCCTGCTGCAGCCGAGCCGGCAGGACGTCCAGGAGTACGCCGACTACCTCACCGAGATCGGGGCGGCCGCCACGCGGGTCAACGCCCGCTTCGGGACCGGCGACTGGCAGCCCGTCGACCTGCGCCTGGCCAGCGACATGCCGCTGGCCACCGCCGCCTACCGGCGGTGTGACGTGCTGGTGGTGAACGCCGTGGCCGACGGGATGAACCTGGTGGCCAAGGAGGCCGTCGTGGTCAACGAGCACGACATGGTGCTGGCCCTGTCGGAGGCCACCGGCGCCCACGGCGAGCTGGGCCGCTTCGCCGTGACCCTTCACCCCTTCGACGTCGGGCAGCAGGCCGACGCGCTCCACGAGGCCCTGACCATGCCGCGCCAGCAGCGCCGCGACCTGCGCGAGCACGCGGCCGCCGTGGTGCGTCACAACGATGTCGCCCGCTGGCTCGAGGTGCAGCTCGACGACCTCACCGAGGTCCGTCGCGAGCGCGACGTCGCCGGGCGGTGACGCCGTGACGGGGACCTGCGCCGGTCGGCCGTGTCCGGACCGGACCGCTCGAAAGCTCGGACGGGTGGCGCCGGCCCGGGCGGGGCACAACGCCTGTCGTGCCCTTGCCGAGCGACCCCGCGTGAGCCCGCAGAACCCGGACGGGAAGGGCGTCACGACAGCGGTCCTGGACGCCGACACCGCGAGTCCGAGCCGCGCCCGAAGGCTCGTGCGCGACGTCCTGGTCGACGCCGGCCGCGGCGAGTGGGTCGACGCCGCGGAGCTCGCCGTGAGCGAGCTCGTCACGAACGCGGTCCTGCACGCCCACAGCGGCGTCGAGCTCCGGATCAGGCTGGGCACCCGCAGCGTCCGGGTCGAGGTGGTCGACACGAGCCCCGCTGTCCCGGGCCGTCGCGAGTTCGACGCCGAGGCGACGACCGGCCGCGGCATGGCCCTGGTGCGCGCCCTCGTGTCGTCGCACGGCGTGACCTCGCTCGGCGAGGCGGGCAAGGCCGTCTGGTTCGAGATCGACGACGCCGCCTCCGAGCAGTCCGAGGCCGACCTGCTCGCGTCGTTCGTGGGCGACGACGACGACGACTGGCTGCCGGTCCCGCTGGAGGCCCCCGCCCGGCCCGCCGACCCACGAAGCGCGGGTGCCGGCGGGACGGCGGCACCCGAGCCCTCCGCCCCGCCCGAGCTGCGCCTGCTGCTCGACGGCCTGCCGACGACCCTCTGGCTGGCGGCCCGGCAGCACCACGACGCCCTGCTGCGCGAGCTCGTCCTCTACCTCGCGGAGCACCACGACCTCGTCATCGACCTCGCGGCCGCCGACCGGGCGCGCAGTCGGGTCGACCAGCTCGTGGCCGTGGCCGTGGAGCAGGCGGCGGACGAGGGCCGCACCCGTCCGGCCCTGCCGGCGGGGCACCCCAGTCCGCTGCCCTGGGTGCCCGAGCTCCTCGACCTGGTGCTGGAGCTGCCGGCCGACGCCGCCGCGGACTTCTCCGCGCTGCAGGCCGCGCTCGACGCCGGGGAGCGGCTGGCCGTGCAGGGGCTGCTGCTGGTGCGTCCGGCGCTTCCCGAGATCGTCGCGGTCCGCTGCTGGGTCTACCAGCAGGTCCTCGGGCAGGCGGGCGGGGGCGCCGTCGGCCCGTGGCCCGGTGTCGACCAGGTGCACTTCGAGGTCGCCCAGGACGTCCGGGCCGAGCCGTCGTGGGACCTGCAGGAGGTGCTCGCCGGCGACCGGGGCGTGGTCGTGGCCGACGACGCCAACCGGATCGTCGCCGTGAGCGACCGGCTGTGCCGCGCCCTCGGGTGGGAGGCGCGCGAGCTGGCGGGCCGTCGGGTCGTCACGCTGATCCCGCCCGCGCTGCGCGAGGCGCACGTGGCCGGATTCACCCGGCACCTGACCACCGGTCAGGCGCACGTGCTGGGCGTCCCGCTGACGCTGCCGGTGCTGCACCGCGACGGCAGTGAGGTGACCTGCACGTTCCTCGTCGAGCGCGGGCCGGTGGCCGAGGGCCGCGCGACCTACGTGGCGTGGATCGACCCGGTCTGACCGCAGGGGCGGTCCCCGCCGGGGCTCCGGCTACTCCTCGTAGGGCTCGTCGACCTGCCCGCTGAGGGCGAGGGACAGCGTGTCGGGGCCCGCGAGGTAGTTCCGCACCGAGATCGTGATCTTGGCGCAGTGCCCGACCGCGCCCACCGCGGTCTCCTCGCGGGCCTGCATCGTCTCCGGGTTGACCTCCTGGGAGGCTCCCGAGGCGTCGTTGGTGACCATCCTGAGGTCGAAGTCGTTGACGAACTGGCCCCAGGTCAGCACGCCGGTGACGGTCGCCGTGGTGCCGACCGGCTCACCGGACAGGTCGAGCTGGAACGTGCGCGCGGTGTCCGCCGAGGTCGCCGGCAGGGGCGCGGCCGCCAGCGACGGGGACGGGGTGGCGGACGCGGTCACGGGCGTGGTCAGCCCCGCGAGGGTCACCGTCGTGGCCCCGGGAACGTCGGCGCAGGCACCGAGGACCGGGGACGTCTCGGCCAGGGCCGGCAGGGCGGTGAGGGCGAGCGAGACGGCGGCGAGGCCGAGCAGGGAGCGGCGCACGGGGACTCCAGGGACGGGGCGCGGCCGGGTGCCGCTCGCAGGGGAGTTCGCCGCCGCGGAGGGCATTCCTGCCTGGCTGCCCGCCCTCGCCCGTTCTTTCACAAGACGGACGTACGGTTTGGTGTACGCTCCGCGGGTGCCCAGGGTGACGGAGGACCGGCTGACCGCCCGACGGTCGCAGATCCTGGACGCCGCCCGGCGTGCCTTCGCCCGGCACGGTTACGAGGGCGCCACCGTCCGGGTGCTCGAGGCCGAGACCGGCCTGTCCCGGGGAGCGATCTTCCACCACTACCGCGACAAGGAGGCGCTGTTCCTGGCCCTCGCCGAGGACGACGCCGCCCGCACCGCCCAGGTGGTCGCCGAGCACGGGCTCGTGCAGGTCATGCGCGAGTTGCGCGACAAGGACGCCGGCTGGCTCGGCGTCCAGCTCGAGGTGCGACGGCGGCTGCGTACCGACGCCGGCTTCGCGGCGGCGTGGGAGGCCCGGCAGGAGGCCGTCCGGGCCGCCACCCGGCACCGCCTCGAACGCCAGCGGGCGGCCGGGGTCGTGCGGGACGACGTCGACGTCGACCTGCTCGTCGACTTCCTGCGCCTGGTGCTCGACGGCCTGGTCAGCGCCCTGGCCACGGGCCTGCCCCCCAGCTCGCTCGACGGCGTGCTCGACCTCGTCGAGGACGCCGTCCGCCGCCCCGACGGCGCCGGCCACCGCGCCCCCTCTAGCGTTCCTGTCAGCCCCACACGAGGAGACACGAGATGACCCACCCGAACAGCTTCGGCGCCCGCGGCACCCTGGAGGTGGGCGGCTCCTCGTACGAGGTGTACCGGCTGTCCTCCGTCGACGGCGCGGCCGACCTGCCCTACAGCCTCAAGGTGCTGCTGGAGAACCTGCTGCGCACCGAGGACGGCGCCGACATCACGGCCGACCACGTGCGGGCCCTGGCGGGCTGGGACCCGTCCGCCGAGCCGGACACCGAGATCCAGTTCACGCCGGCGCGCGTGCTCATGCAGGACTTCACCGGCGTGCCCTGCGTGGTCGACCTCGCCGCGATGCGCGAGGCGATGGCCGAGCTCGGCGGCGACCCCAAGAAGATCAACCCGCTGGCCCCGGCCGAGCTCGTCATCGACCACTCCGTCGTCGCCGACCACTTCGGCACGTCCGAGGCGCTCGGTCTGAACGGTGCGCTCGAGTACGAGCGCAACAAGGAGCGCTACGAGTTCCTCAAGTGGGGCCAGAAGAGCTTCACCGACTTCGCGGTGGTGCCGCCCAACACCGGCATCGTCCACCAGGTCAACCTCGAGCGCCTGGCCCGCGTGGTGTTCGAGCGCGGAGGGGTCGCCTACCCCGACACCCTCGTCGGCACCGACTCGCACACCACCATGATCAACGGCCTGGGCGTGCTCGGCTGGGGCGTCGGCGGCATCGAGGCCGAGGCCGCGATGCTCGGCCAGCCCGTCTCGATGCTCATCCCGAAGGTGGTCGGCTTCAAGCTGGTCGGCGCGCTGCCGGCCGGCGCCACGGCCACCGACCTCGTCCTGACGGTCACCGAGCTGCTGCGCAACACCGGCGTCGTCGGCAAGTTCGTGGAGTTCTACGGTCCCGGCGTGGCGAACGTGCCGCTGGCCGACCGCGCCACGATCGGCAACATGAGCCCGGAGTACGGCTCGACCTGTGCGATCTTCCCGATCGACGACGAGACGCTCGACTACCTGCGGCTCACCGGCCGACCGGAGGAGCTGGTCGCCCTCACCGAGGCCTACGCCAAGGAGCAGGGCCTGTGGCACGACCCGTCGGCCGAGCCCCGGTTCAGCCAGACGGTCGAGCTGGATCTCGCGACCGTCGTACCGAGCCTGGCCGGACCCAAGCGCCCCCAGGACCGCGTGCCGCTGACCGACGCCAAGGCCATGTTCCGCACGTCCCTGGCCGACTACGCGACCACCGCGGTCAAGGGCGCCGGGGCCTCCCCCGCCACGGCCGCGGTCGGCGGCTCCCTGGACGAGGCCAGCGCCGAGAGCTTCCCGGCGTCCGACCCGGCCGCCCCCGGCACCGACACGCCGGCGGACAAGCCGCACAGTGTCAACGTCGGCGACGTCTCCGACCGCCCGTCCAACCCGGTCGCGGCCACCCTGTCCACGGGTGACCGGGTCGAGCTCGACCACGGCGCCGTGGCCATCGCCGCCATCACCAGCTGCACCAACACCAGCAACCCCTACGTCATGGTCGCTGCCGGGCTGCTGGCCAAGAAGGCCGTGGAGAAGGGCCTGACCAGCAGGCCCTGGGTGAAGACGACGCTGGCTCCCGGGTCGAAGGTGGTCACCGACTACTACGCCGCGGCCGGCCTCACCCCCTACCTCGACAAGCTGGGCTTCCAGACGGTCGGGTACGGCTGCACCACCTGCATCGGCAACTCCGGACCCCTGCCCGAGGAGGTCAGCGCTGCCGTCAACGAGGCCGACCTCGCCGTCGTCAGCGTGCTGTCCGGCAACCGCAACTTCGAGGGCCGGATCAACCCGGACATCAAGATGAACTACCTGGCGTCCCCGCCCCTGGTCGTGGCCTACGCCCTGGCCGGCACGATGGACGTCGACCTCACCACCGAGCCGCTCGGCACCGGCAGTGACGGCCAGCCGGTGTTCCTCGCCGACGTGTGGCCGACGCAGAAGGAGGTCTCCGACGTCGTCGCCTCGGCCATCACGCAGTCGATGTATGCCGACTCCTACGCCGACGTCTTCGCCGGTGACGACCGATGGAAGGCCATCGAGGTCCCCGCGGGCGACGCCTTCGCCTGGGACCCGCAGTCGACCTACGTGCGCAAGCCCCCGTACTTCGACGGCATGGAGCGCGAGCCGAAGCCGGTCACCGACATCGTCGGCGCCCGGGTCCTGGCCAAGCTCGGCGACTCGGTCACCACCGACCACATCAGCCCGGCCGGCTCGATCAAGAAGGACTCCCCCGCGGGCGCCTACCTGACCGAGAACGGCGTCGCCGCCAAGGACTTCAACAGCTACGGCAGCCGCCGCGGCAACCACGAGGTCATGATCCGCGGCACGTTCGCCAACATCCGGCTGCGCAACCAGCTCGCCCCCGGCACCGAGGGCGGCGTGACGGTCTTGTTCGGCGACGGGGAGCAGACCGGCCGGCAGACCTCGATCTACGAGGCGAGCCAGGCCTACCAGGCCGAGGGCACCCCGCTGATGATCCTCGCCGGCAAGGAGTACGGCTCGGGCTCCAGCCGTGACTGGGCCGCCAAGGGGACGGCCCTGCTCGGCGTCCGTGCCGTGATCGCCGAGTCCTACGAGCGCATCCACCGCTCCAACCTGATCGGCATGGGCGTGCTCCCCCTGCAGTACGCGGCCGGCGAGAGCGCCGAGTCGCTGGGCCTGACCGGCCAGGAGACCTTCTCCATCGAGGGGATCGCCGGCGGCGACACCGTGCCGCGCGAGCTCACCGTGAAGGCCGGCGACATCGAGTTCACCGTCGTCGTGCGCATCGACACGCCCGGTGAGCAGGCGTACTACCGCAACGGCGGCATCATGCCGTACGTCCTGCGTTCGCTGCTGTAGCCGCAGCGCCCCACCCGGAGCCCCGATCCGCCTGCCGGACCGGGGCTCCGGCGCGTGACGAGGGGGGCCCGCCGGCTGCGGGTACCCACGCCGAACCGATCAGGGGCGATACTGGTCCGGTGACCACCTCGTCCTCGGAGGCAGCCACGCCGTGCCCGTCCCTGCAGGGGGCTGTCAGTCACGGTCGTGACCCCCGGCCGGGGGTCCGCCCGGGACGGCTGCCCGCAGCCGGACCGGCACCCTGCACCTGCGGACCGAAGGACCTCGCGTGACACCGCCTCGCACTGCCCCCTCCACCCTCCCCGACGACGCCACCCGGCCGCTGCGGCGGCCGCTGACGACGGTTCCGCCGTGGCGGCCGCCGCGCCGGCGAAGAAGGCCGCGCGCAAGCCGGCGGCCAAGAAGGCCCCGGCGAGCAAGCCTGCCGCCGCGCAGCCACCCACCGGCGGCTGACGAGCCGGCCCCGGAGGACCTCCTGGTCGACGACGCCGTCATCGACGACAGCGTGGTCGACCCGTCCGTGGTGGCGGCGGCCGATCCGGCCCTCGCCCTGGCCACCGGCGCCGTCGTCGCCGCGGACGACGAGGACGACGACGAGGACGACGACGAGGACGAGGACGGCGCGCCCAAGGCGAAGTCCGACGACGACGACGACGAGGACGACAAGAAGCCGCTCGCCGCCGAGGGCGAGGTCGGGATCTCCACCGACCTCGTGCGCGCCTACCTCAAGGAGATCGGCAAGGTCCCGCTGCTCACCGCCGAGCAGGAGGTCGAGCTCGCCCAGCGCATCGAGGCCGGCCTGTTCGCCGCGGAGAAGATGCGCCAGGCCGACGACGGCGAGGGGCAGAAGCTCAGCTCCGCGCTGCGCCGCGACCTCGACTGGCTCGTCCACGACGGCGGCAAGGCCAAGCGGCACCTGCTCGAGGCCAACCTGCGCCTGGTGGTCTCCATCGCCAAGCGCTACCTGGGCCGCGGCATGCTGTTCCTGGACCTCATCCAGGAGGGCAACCTGGGTCTGATCCGCGCCGTCGAGAAGTTCGACTACACCAAGGGCTACAAGTTCTCCACCTACGCCACGTGGTGGATCCGGCAGGCGATCACCCGCGCGATGGCCGACCAGGCCCGGACCATCCGCATTCCGGTCCACATGGTCGAGCAGATCAACAAGCTCACCCGCGTGCAGCGCGAGATGCTCCAGGAGCTCGGCCGCGAGCCCACCCCGGAGGAGCTCGCCAAGGAGCTCGACATGACCCCCGAGAAGGTCGTCGAGATCCAGGGCTACGCCAGGGAGCCGGTCAGCCTCGAGACGACCATCGGCGACGACCAGGACTCGAGCCTCGGTGACTTCATCGAGGACGCCGACGCCCCCATCGCCGCCGACGTCGTCTCCTACGGGCTCATGCAGGAGCAGCTCAACGAGGTGCTGCGCACGCTGACCGACCGTGAGGCGGCCGTCGTCAAGATGCGCTTCGGCCTCGTCGACGGCCAGCCGCGCACCCTCGACGAGATCGGCCGCGAGTTCGGGCTGACCCGCGAGCGGATCCGCCAGATCGAGAGCAAGACGCTGTCCAAGCTGCGCCATCCCTCGCGTTCGCAGAAGCTGCGCGACTACCTCGACTAGGTGCAGCCGATCTCGCCGGAGGAGTTCGAGGCGCTCGTGCGCGCCGCGATCGACGCTCTCCCGGAGGGCATGGTCGAGCACTTCCGCAACGTCTCGGTCGTCGTCGAGCACGAGAACGACGACGACCCGGACCTGCTCGGCCTCTACGAGGGCGTTCCGCTGACCGAGCGCAGCCACTACTCGGGCGCACTGCCCGACCGGATCAGCCTGTACCGGATCCCGCTGTGCCTCATGGCCGAGGACCACGAGCACCTGGTGGAGGAGGTGCAGGTGACCGTCGTCCACGAGTTCGCCCATCACGTGGGGATCGACGACGACCGCCTGCACGAGCTCGGCTGGTCCTAGGCACGCACGGCACTTCAACGGTTACGATCCGTGAGTGACAGACCTCTTCGCCTGGACCGCTGAGCAGACCGCCGGTTTCGGGGACCGTGTCCTGACGCTGCCGCACCGGTTGCACGAGCGCGAGGACCTCGTCGGCGACGACGCGCTCGTGCGGCTGCTCGACCTGCTGCCGGACTCCGCCCGCGACGTCTACACGATGGGCACCGACCCCGCCGACCGCCGTCCGTGGCGCCAGGGCAGCGCCGGCACGCTCCCCGGAGAGCAGCTGCTCGAGGCGGTCCGCCGTGGGCGGCTGTGGTTCAACCTGCAGCGCCTGCAGGACCACGACCCGCTGTGGCGGGGGGTCCTGCAGGACATGGTGGAGGGCCTGCGCAGCAACGTCCGTGGCCTGGACGTCGTGCACGCCAGCGCCACGCTGCTCGTGTCGTCGTCGTCGGCGCAGGTGCACTACCACGCCGACGCCCAGCCGAACCTGCTCTGGCACTGCCGGGGCCGCAAGCGGCTGCTGGTGTGGCCGGCCCTGGACCCGCGCTTCGTGAGGCACGAGGACCTCCAGCAGATCTTCTCCGGCGAGGCGCACGAGGAGCTGCCCTACTCCGCCTCCGACGACGAGCACGCCACCGTCGTCGACCTCGAGCCGGGGCAGGTCGCCACCTGGCCGCAGAACAGCGGTCACCGGGTGCAGAACGTCGAGGGCCTGAACGTCAGCCTGTCGGTCGAGTTCTCGACGCCGGCGTCGCTGCGCCGGCACTGGGTCTGGGCCGGAAACCGCTACCTGTCCTCGCGCCTGCACCTCCCGGTGCGCTCCACCCGCGAGGACGGCGCCTGGGCGGCGTCGAAGGCGCTGTCCTACCGCGCCCTGCGGCGGCTCAGCAGCCTGCCCACCCGGGACCACACGGCCACGTTCACCGTCGACCCCGACGCGCCCCTCGGTCTGCGAGACCTGGACGTGCCGCAGCCGGTCCCCCGCTGACCGGTCTGCGCCCCGTTGTCCGTTCTGCGCCACTTCGGCCGTTTCGACCGGGCAGTCACGGGACAGGAGGCTGGCACGCGTTCGAGGGGTCCTGTCCCACCTCGGGGGACGCACACCGAATCGGCAGCCTGTGAGCGACCTCACCGTGAGAGAGTGGTGCGGAACAGCCGGTCCTGATGGATCGTTCAGCAGTCATCGGGAGTCGCACCGCGACTCCTCGCCCCGGGACGCCACCGTCGCAGACGGTTGCGACTCCGTCGCACCACCCCGCGACGTCGCCCGTCCCGGCACGCAGCCCCGTAGCCAGCCCAGGAGTCAGTCTTGTCCACCGCCGCCCGCCCCGCCGACGTCATCGAGGCGCTGGTCGAGCGTGCGCAGACCGAGGGTGCACTCACCCTCGAGCAGCTGCGCACCACGTTCGAGCAGGCCGGGATCGGCCCGGGTGAGGCCGGCGAAGTGCTGCGTCGCCTGACCGAGGCCGGCGTCGTCGCCCTGTCCGGTGGTGAGGAGGTCGCGGCCAAGAAGCCCCGCAAGCGCACCGCCGCTGCCGCCCGCCCGGTGAAGAAGACCCCGGCCAAGGCCGCCACCCGCCCGGCCGGCCGCACCGTGGTCGACGCTCCGGTCGAGCCGGCGCCGGTGACCGACGCCGCCGAGGTCGTCCCCGCCGACGCCGTCGCCAGCGCCGCCACCGTGCCCGCCCAGAAGGCGGCCACCAAGACGGCCAAGGCCAAGGCCGCTGCGGTCCCCGCCGTGCCCGCCGTCGCTCTCCCCGAGTTCGACGAGGGCGAGCCCGACGCGCCCGCCAAGCCGGTCGCCGAGGAGGACAAGCCGCTCGCGATCGACGAGCCGCCGCCCGGCATCGACCTGGTCAAGGCCTACCTGCGCGAGATCGGCAAGGTCGCCCTGCTGACCGCCGTCGAGGAGGTCGAGCTCTCCAAGCGCATCGAGGCCGGCCTGTTCGGCAACGAGAAGCTGCGCCAGCACAACGACGGCGAGGTCAAGCTGCCGATCGCGCTGCGCCGCGACCTGGCCGAGATCGTCCGCGACGGCGAGCGGGCCAAGCGCCACCTGCTCGAGGCCAACCTGCGCCTGGTCGTCTCCCTGGCCAAGCGCTACCAGGGCCGCGGCCTGGACCTGCTCGACCTCGTGCAGGAGGGCAACCTCGGCCTGGTCCGCGCGGTCGAGAAGTTCGACTACAGCAAGGGCTACAAGTTCTCCACCTACGCCACCTGGTGGATCCGCCAGGCGCTGCAGCGCGCGCTGGCCGACCAGGGCCGCACCATCCGCGTGCCGGTCCACATGGCCGAGCTCATCACCAAGGTCACCCGGGTGCGCCGCGAGCTGACCCAGAGCCTGGGCCGCGAGCCGCTGAGCGAGGAGATCGCCCAGCCGCTGGACATGACCGCTGCCAAGGTCGAGGAGATCCTCGGCTACGGCCGCGACACCCTGTCGCTCGAGAGCCCGGTCGGTGACGACGAGGCCGTGCTCGGCGACTTCATCACCGACTCCGACAGCCCCGACCCGGTCGCCGCCGTCGAGATGCAGATGATGCAGGGACAGCTCTCCCGGGTGCTGGCCAGCCTGCCCGACCGCAGCGCCACCGTCATGCGGATGCGCTTCGGCCTCGACGACGGCCGGGCCCGCACCCTCGACGAGGTCGGCCGGCACCTGGGCCTGACCCGTGAGCGGATCCGCCAGATCGAGCGCGACACCCTGGCCGAGCTCCGACAGGGCGGCAGCGCCGACGCCCTGCGCGAGTTCGTCGCCTGACCCCTGCACGACCGGTGAACGGCCGCTGCCCCTCGGGGTGGCGGCCGTTCTCCGTGGGCGGGGTGGGCTGCCGCCCGGCCCGGTGGTCTAGCCCCAGGCGCCGCTGACGCGCGCGAGGTCGACCCGCACCAGCGGCGCTCCCGCAACCCGCTGCGCCTCCAGGAGCCGCTGGGCGTCCCGCCCGCGGCGGGGCACCGCGAAGGAGGCTCCGCGCCCGGCGCAGGCCTGCTCCGCCGACGTGTCCGCGACCGCGACGGCCACCAGCCAGTCCCCCGCCGTCGTCGTGCACGCGACGGGCAGGGCCGGATCGCAGGGTCCCGACGTCCACCGTCCCTCGGTGTCGCGCTGCACGGCGCAGTCGCCCTCGGCGGCGTCGTCGAACTCGCCCGGCGCGAAGCTCCAGACCAGGGCGGCCAGCCTCCCGTCGGTCGGCAGGAGCTGGTCGAAGCCCAGGAGGTCGACGCCGCAGCGCACCGCTGCCGCGGTGGTCGCCGGGGTGAGGCCGTCGTCGACGCTCGAGACCCCCGCGGGCTCCCCGGCGGCGCTCACGACGGTGGAGTCCTCGTAGAAGCGCAGGAACACCGGGTCGGTGTCCACCGGGTCGTACCCGCCGCAGGAGGGGTAGCCGCCGTAGGACAGCGGCCGGGCCTCGGTCTTCGGGCTGTAGCGGAAGACCGAGTCGCTCCAGCCGGCGCCGCAGCCGCTCATCACGAACGCCCGCCGCCCCGCCTGCCGCACCCGGGTGCGGGTGAGGTCCTGGGGCAGGTCCGCACACGGCATCAGCCCGGCATCGGCCGGTCGGTACAGCCGCGACCCGAGCACCTCCTGCAGGACGGCGCCGCCGGCGAGGTGCCCGGCGTCGCCGTCGAGGTGGTCCTCGAGGTAGAGCAGGACGACGTCCTTCGGATGGGCGTCCATCCAGGCGGCCACCTCGGTCAGCCGCTCGCGCAGGGTCCGCTCGGTGGTGCAGCCCTCGTGCGCCGCCTCCCCGTGGCAGACCACGGCATCCCTGGCGCCCCCCGCTGCCGCCGACGGCCACCAGTGCACGTCGAGCTCGAGGCTGCGCACGTCGAGGTCGAGCTGGTCCGGCAGCGAGAGCTGCTGGTTGCTGTCGCTGTGGCTGAGCGTGGCGCGCTCACTGACGCTGTTGAAGGAGTTGTGCGTCCCCACCCAGCTGCTCGTACGCAGGGGCAGGTCGTCGCCGAGCGCGGACTGCAGGCCGAGCACCCGGTGCACCTCGCTGTCGGCGTAGGCGGCGAGGTCCTGGGCATGCGCCCCGGGCAGCCCGGCGCACGCCTCGCCCAGGCCGGCGTCCCGGCGGCAGACCCCGGCGACGCTCTCGGCCGCCTTGCCCGCCGCACGCACCGCGGCCTCCTCGGGCCCGGCGGCGGTGGCCGGCAGGAGCGGGACGACGGCGGCGAGGACGGCCAGGGCGAGCAGGGAGCGGGTACGCACGCCCTGTGCTTCGACACCGGGACCCGGCGAACCTGCCTGCGGACAACCGCCGTCCGGACGGGGTGACAGGATCGGACGTCAGCTCCCCGTCCCGAGAGGACCCCCTTGTCCAGCACCGACACCGGCACCGGCGCCAGCCCGTCCCGTCAGAACACCACGTTCCCCAGCGGCACCGGCACTGCCCACGGCTACCTCGCCCTGCCCGAGTCCGGCAGCGGCCCCGGCGTCATCGTCATCCAGGAGTGGTGGGGCCTGACCGACCACATCGCCGACGTCTGCGACCGCCTGGCCGGCGAGGGCTTCGTCGCCCTCGCCCCCGACCTGTACGGCGGCCGCACCACCCACGACGCCGATGAGGCCGGCTCGATCATGATGTCGCTGCCGGTCGAGGAGTCGGCCAGGGACCTCGGTGGCGCCGTCGACTTCCTGCTCGCCTCCGAGGCCGTCACCTCGAGCAAGGTCGGCGCCGTCGGGTTCTGCATGGGCGGCGGCTTCGTACTGCTGCTCGCCGCCCAGCAGGGCGACAAGGTGGGCGCGGCCGTGCCGTTCTACGGCGTCGGGCCGGGGGTGCCCGAGCAGTTCAGCGGGCTCACGGCGTCGGTGCTCGGCCACTACGGCGAGCGCGACGACTTCTACCCCGCCGACGCCGCCCGGGCGCAGGAGCAGCAGATCCGGACCGAGTCCGGGGCGGACGTGACGTTCCACTTCTACGACGCCGCCCATGCGTTCCACAACGACCAGAACCCGCTCGGCACCTACAGCCCCGACGACGCCACGCTCGCCTGGTCGCGCACCGTCAGCTTCCTGAAGGACACCTTGGTCTGACCCGTCCGCCGGCGTCCGTAAGGCGCTGCGGAGCGACGACGGCCCCCGTTCCCGGCCAGGGAACGGGGGCCGTCGAGCGCGGTGGGCCGGTCAGCCGTCGGCGCGGACCCAGGCCGTGGTCGTCTTCTTGCGGCTCCCGCCCGACGGCGCGTCGCCGCCCGCAGATGCTCCCCCGCCGGCGGCGGTCAGCCACTCGCGCTGGGTGGCGAGCTGACTCTCGAGGTCGGCGGTGGGGCGACCGGCGCTCTGCGCCCGGGCGAGCTTGCCCTCGAGCTCGGCCACCCGCTCGCGCAGCTTCACCGTGAAGGAGCTCTCCACCTCGCGCGGAGCGGCGCTGCCGGCCTGAC
Organism: uncultured Actinomycetota bacterium; assembly: GCA_963761695.1. Lineage (GTDB taxonomy): Bacteria > Actinomycetota > Actinomycetes > Mycobacteriales > SCTD01 > RYN-122. Next base: position 136,879 of record CAVXIB010000017.1, read on the forward strand.
GGACCTTCTCCTCGACGGCCGCCATGCGGTCCTCGAGCGAGCGCATGACGTCGCGCGGCACCTTCCCGGCGGCCTCCCAGCGGTCCTGGAGCACCTTGAGCCGGGCCCGGGCCTTGTCCAGGCCCTGCGCGGGATCGATCTGCTCGGCCTCGACGAGGATCTGCTCCTTGAGCGTCTGGTTGCCCCGGAACTCCTCGTCCTGCGCCGCGAACTGCCCGTTGCGGGCCTGGAAGAAGACGTCCTGGGCGGCCTTGAAGGCGTTCCAGAGCGAGTCCTCGACCTCGCGCGGCGCGCGGCCGGCTGCCTTCCAGTCGGTCATGAGCTGCTTGAAGCGCTCGGCGGTCGGCTTCCACTCGGTGGAGGACGACAGCGCCTCGGCCTGCTTGACCAGGGCCTCCTTGCGCGCCTTGGACACCTCGCGCTGCTGCTCGAGCGCACCGAAGTGCGCGCTGCGCCGCTCGGCGAACTGCTTGCGCGCGCCGGCCACCCGCTGCCAGAGCTCGTCGTCGGCCTTGCGGTCGACACCGGAGATCTTCTTCCAGTCCTCGCCGAGGGTGCGCAGGCGCTCCCCGGCCGTCTTCCAGTCGCTGCTGGTCGCCAGCGCCTCGGCCTCCTCGGCCAGCACGGTCTTCTTGGCGACCGCGGCGACCTTCTCCTGCGCGCGCTGCGCCTTTGCGGCCTCGGCGGCCTCGGCGGTCTTCTCCACGAGCCCGTCCACCCGCCGCTCGAGCGAGGCGAGGTCGCCCACGGCGTTCGCGCCGGGCACCTGCTCCTTGAGCCGGGCGGCGCTGGTGGCCACCTGCCGCGGGTCGCCGACCCCCGAGCGCAGCCGCTGCTCGAGCAGCTGCACCTCGGTGGCGAGCTGCTCGTACCTGCGCACGAAGTGCGCCAGCCCCTCCTCCGGTGCCCCGGCGTGCCAGGACCCCACAGAGCGCTCGCCGCCCTCGGTCTTCACGTAGACGGTGCCGTCCTCGGCCACCCGGCCCCACTCGCTCATGCCACTCCCAGATCGCGTCGCTGTCGGGACCATCCTCGCGCATCGGGCGCTGGGCATGGGCCAGGTGCGTCCAGCCGGCCCTGTCGAGGATGCTGACGGCGTGACCGCCGCCGTCCTGCCGCCGCTCCCACCCGAGGTGCTGGGGGCGCTACCGCAGTCCACCGCCCCGCCCCCGTGGGCCTGCCGGGTCCGCGCCGTCGTGTGGTGGCACCGCGCGACGCCGTCCGCCCGGTCAGGCCTGCCGCCGCAGGTCCGGGCGGGGTGGCCGGTGACCGTCGGTGCTCTGCTGGACTACCTCGACAGCCCCGTCGGCCCCTACCGGGAGGTGCTGGCCTGCCCCGTGCTGCTGCGCGGCGCCGGCCTGGTCCACACCACCGTGCCGTTCATCGCCGTCGACAGCCTGCCGTCGATCGCGGGCGGGCGGGTCCACTGGGGCCTGCCCAAGACGCTCGCCGCCTTCGCCGGGACGACCACCGACAGCCGCGTCAGCGGCGACGGCTGGTCGCTGGAGGCGACCACCCGCCCGTTCGGGCCCGCCCTGCCGGTGCGCGCCCGCTTCTCCACCACCCAGGACGGCCGCAGCAGCGCCCGGTCGACCGTCCGCGGGCGCGCCCGGGCGGCCCGGGTCAGCGTGACCGGACGCGGGCTGCCGTCCTGGCTGCGGTCCGGGACGCACTGCGGGCTGGTCCTGCCCGAGGCCCGGCTCGTGGTGGGAGCGCCCCGGTGAACCGCCCCGCCGCTCGTCAGGTCGTCGCCGTCCTGCTGCTCTACGTCCTGCCGCTCGGGGTCACGGCCGCCCTGCTCGCGTCCGTCGGTCTGGGCCGCCTGGCGCTGGCCCTGCTCGCCGTCGAGGCGACCGTCGCCACCGCCGTCGCCCTGGCCCGCCGGCCCCGGGCCACCCCCGTGGCCGCCCGACCGCGCGACGGCTCCACCGTGCTGCTGGTGCTCGGCGCGGGTGTGCTCGTGGTCGTGGGCCTGCTGGTGGCGCTCCGGATCAGCACCGCCTAGCGCGAGTGCGTCCGCGGCTGTGACGAGATCGACGCGCGGTCGGAGCAACCTCCTGACGTCACATCGCGTCGGTCCGGGGGAGGATGCCGGAGCCGGTGCCCTCCGTCGCCGGCTGAGGAGCAGACGTGAGCCATCAGGGCCCTGACCCGACCCACCCCGTCCGTGCCCGCACCGCCCGCCTCGTGCTGGGCAGCGCCCTGGCGACGGTCGTGCTCGCCGCCGGCGTCGCCGTGGCGCTCGGTGGCGGGGGCACGGCCCCCACGCCGGTCGCCGACAGCGCCCCCGTCGCGGTGCCGACGGCGACCGTGGTCGGGCTCACCGGCGACCGGGCCCCGTGGGACGCCCCCCTGCGGCTGACCGTCGCGCAGGGCACGCTCACCGCCGCGACCCTGACCGACCCCGACGGCGCCGGCGTCCCCGGCACGATGTCGCCGTCGGGCTGGACGTCGGAGGGCACGCTCATCCCGGCTGCCACCTACACCGGCACGCTGACCGTGCGCGACACCGAGGACGGCGTCCACGTCCTGCCCGTCCGCGTGGGCACGACCGCCGCGACGTCCGTGCTGAAGGCGGCACTGAGCCCGGGCGACGACGCCGTCGTCGGCGTCGGCCGTGCCGTCGAGGTCCGGCTGGACCGGGCGGTCGAAGGCGCGGCCGCCCGGGACGCCGTCGTGTCCCGGCTCGTCGTGACGGCCAGCCCGGCCGTCCCCGGCGCCTGGCGCTGGATGGACTCCCGCACCCTGCACTACCGACCGGCCCAGTTCTGGACTCCCGGCACGACCGTCGCCGTCAAGGTCGACCTGCACCGGCTGAGCCTGCCCGACGGCACCTGGGGCTCGGGCGTGCGCACCACGCGGTTCCGGGTCGGCGATGCCCTGGTCAGCACGGTCGACGTGCAGGCCCACACCATGACCGTCCGTCGCAACGGGGCGGTGCTCCGCGTGCTGCCGGCGTCGATGGGGCGGCCGGAGTTCGCCACCCGCAACGGCACCTTCGTGGTGCTCGAGAAGAGCCGGCGCCGGGTCATGGACAGCGCGACGGTGAACCTGCCGCCCGGCACGCCCGCCTACCGCACCGCCGTCGAGCACGCCGTGCGCATCACCAACAGCGGCACCTTCACCCACGGAGCGCCCTGGTCGGTGCGCGACCAGGGCGTGCGCAACGTGAGCCACGGCTGCATCAACCTGAGCCCCGCCGACGCCGCGTGGTTCTTCGAGCAGGCCAAGCGGGGTGACGTCGTGGTGGTCACGGGCAGCACCCGCGAGGCGAACTCCTACGACGCCGGGTCGCGAGACTGGAACATGAGCTTCGCGCAGTGGCAGCAGGCCTGAGCGCCGCACGCAGTCGACCTGGACGCCTTATCGCGGTAGACCGCCGTATGCCATCACTGCGCTGGGACGCCGTCACGATCGACTGCTCCGACCCCGACCGGCTCGCCGCCTTCTGGGCCGAGCTGCTGAGGGTGGAGGTGCGCGGCCGCTGGGAGCAGTTCGTCGGGCTCGAGGCCGCGGCTCCGGGCCTGCCGAGGCTGGTGTTCCAGCAGGTCGACGATCCGCGTCCGGCGAAGACCTCGGTGCACCTCGACCTGCACGTGACCGGGCCGGAGCTGCTGGAGGCGGCCGTCGCCCGGGCGGTCGGCCTCGGAGCGACCCCGGTGCGCCGCCACGAGCAGGAGGGTCAGACCTGGCGGACCCTGGCCGACCCCGAGGGAAACCTGTTCTGCGTCGTCAGCGACTGACGGGCGCGGTCAGCGGATCTGGCCGACCTCCTCGAGGGCACGGGTCAACACGTAGGTGGCCCGCAGTGCCTGGTAGGAGTGGCCGACCTTCGGCGCGACCAGCAGCCGCACCACGCCCCCTCGGCAGCCCCCGTGGTCGGTCCGGTCCGTGCGCACGACGGTGCGGGTGCAACCGGCTGCCTGCGCCAGCACCTCGGTGGCGGGCCGGGTCGGCAGCGCCGTGATGCCGAGGACCGGGGCGTACCGGCCCGGGGGGTCGAGCGCGATCGTGCTGTCCAGACCCCCGTGCACCTCGATGAAGCGCAGCGGCAGCGTCGCCGTGGTGCAGCCCGAGCTCCGGGTGCCGGCGATGCTCACCACCAGACGCAGGCCCAGCCGGGCGTGGCAGACCGCCGAGTAGGCGAGCATGGCGCCGCTGGAGTAGGCGAACAACGACGCCGGGAGCCCGTCCGGCAGCTGTGCGCGGACGTCGACCAGCACGGCCTGGAGGTAGCCGAGGTCGTCGACCCGCTCGGACCGGGCCCGCCCGCAGCAGCCCCCGCTGTTCCACGAGCCGGCGTAGCCACCCAGGTAGGCCACGAGCTGGCCCCGGACCGGGAGGTGCTCGAGCGCATAGCTGTCCAGGGCGACCCCCATCGTCTGGTTCTGCGCGTGCACCACGAGCACCGCCCCCTGCACCCTCGTGCCGGCCGGGGGACGGACGAGCAGGTACGGCCGGACAGTCGACCCGACCACGACGGACCGCCGCTCGGACGAGGACGACGCCGGAGCGGCCGTCGGGCTCGGTGACGCGGTGGCGGACGGCGCTGCAGCAGCCGGCGGCAGGCCCCCGAGCAGCAGCAACGGGGCGAGCAGCAGGACCAGCAGGCGATGCATCACCGGACCAGTCTGTGCCTAGCCTGGCCCGTGACTCCTGCGACCGCGCCCACCCGTGACGAGGCCGAGGCCGTCCTGCGCGCTCTCGCCGGCCCCACGGCCGTGCTCCGCGAGGACCAGTGGACCGCCATCGAGGCGCTCGTCGTCGGTCGTCGTCGGGCGCTGGTGGTCCAGCGCACGGGCTGGGGGAAGTCGGCGGTCTACTTCGTGGCCACCGCTCTGCTGCGGGCCCGCGGGCAGGGCCCCACCGTCCTGGTCAGCCCCCTGCTGGCCCTGATGCGCAACCAGGTGGCGGCCGCCGAGAAGGCGGGCATCACGGCCGTCACCGTCAACTCCACCAACATCGACCAGTGGCAGGAGGTCTACGGCGCCGTCGAGCGCGGGGAGGTCGACGTCCTGCTGGTCAGCCCAGAGCGGCTGAACAACCCCGGCTTCCGCGACGCCGTGCTGCCTCGCCTGGCCGCCACCGCCGGCCTGCTGGTGGTCGACGAGGCCCATTGCATCAGCGACTGGGGGCACGACTTCCGGCCGGACTACCGACGCCTGCGCACGCTGCTGGCCGAGCTGCCCGACGGCACGCCCGTGCTCGCGACCACGGCGACGGCGAACGCCCGGGTCGTGCAGGACGTCGCCTCGCAGCTGGCCGGCGACACCCTGGTGCTGCGCGGCCCGCTGGAGCGCGACTCCCTGCACCTGTCGGTGGCCCGGCTGCCCTCCCCCGCGCACCGGCTCGCCTGGCTGGCCGACGCGCTGCCGCGGCTGCCCGGCTCCGGGATCGTCTACACCCTGACCGTGTCCGGCGCCGAGGAGGTGGCGACCTTCCTGCGCAGCCGCGGGGTGGCGGCCCAGGCCTACTCCGGGCGCACCGACGACGCCGAGCGGCGCCAGGCCGAGGACGACCTGCTGGGCAACCGGGTCAAGGCCCTGGTCGCCACCTCGGCGCTCGGCATGGGCTTCGACAAGCCCGACCTCGGGTTCGTCGTCCACCTCGGGGCGCCCGCCTCCCCGATCGCCTACTACCAGCAGGTGGGCCGCGCCGGTCGCGGCGTCGACCGCGCCGAGGTCGTCCTGCTGCCCGGCGCCGACGACGAGGCGATCTGGCGCTACTTCGCGTCGCTGGGCTTTCCGCCGGAGGAGCAGGTGCGGCAGGTCCTCGCCACGTTGCGGCCCGACCGGCCGATGTCGACCGCCGCGCTGGAGGTGCACGTCGACCTGCGCCGCACCCGCCTGGAGACCATGCTCAAGGTGCTCGACGTCGACGGCGCGGTGCACCGCGTGCAGGGCGGCTGGCTGTCGACCGGCCAGGACTGGACCTACGACGGCGAGCGCTACGCGAAGGTGGCCGCCGACCGGGCCGCCGAGCAGCAGGCCATGCGCGACTACGCGACCACCGAGGGCTGTCGCATGGAGTACCTGCGCCGGCAGCTCGACGACCCCGACGCGGCGCCCTGCGGCCGGTGCGACACCTGCACCGGCGCGCCCCGCGACCTCGCCGTGAGCGACGCGGCTCTGGCCGCCGCGCAGGCCCACCTCGGCCGGCCCGGCGTCGAGGTCGAGCCCCGACGGATGTGGCCGACCGGCCTCGCCTCGGTCAAGGGCAGGATCAGGCCTGAGCTCCAGGCCGAGAGCGGCCGGGCGCTCGGGCGGCTGTCCGACATCGGCTGGGGCGCGCGGCTGCGCACGGTGCTCTCCTCCCCCGACGCCGAGGTCGACGACGCCGTGCTCCAGGCCGTGGTCAAGGTCCTGGCCGGGTGGGACTGGGAGCAGCGGCCGACCTCCGTGGTGGCGGTGCCGTCCCGGGGCCGGCCGCTGCTCGTCGGCAGCCTCGCGGGGCGCCTGGCCCAGCTCGGCCGGATGGCAGACCTCGGGGCGCTCGCGCGCACCCGCGAGGAGCCGGCCGGGACGGGGCGCAGCAACAGCGCCCAGCGCCTGACGGCGGTCCACGGATCGTTCGCCGTTCCGGAGGCGATGATCCTGGACGGCTCTCCCGTGCTGCTCGTGGACGACCGCACCGACACCGGCTGGACGTTGACCGAGTGCGCCCGGGTGCTGCGCGAGGCCGGAGCGGGTCCGGTTCTGCCCCTGGTACTCGCCGTCGACGCCTGAGCGCGCCTGTTCCCCGGGGGGCGATCGAGGAGGACACTGGCTCGCGTGAAGCGCCTCCTCCCCCTCCTGCTCGCCGCGGGCCTGCTCGCGGCCTGCACCGACGACCCGGCCACCTCGCCCACTGCGTCCACCGCGACCCCGTCGGCCGTCCCGACCACGTCGGCCCCAGGCGTCCCCCCGACGCCGACGCCGCAGGCCTCCCCCAGCAGCAGCGCCGACGCCCTGCCCCCGTTCGCCGCCGACACGACGCCGGACACCGAACAGCCCACCGGCGGCCCGCTCACGGTGGTCAGCGCCCGGGCCGCCCGGCAGGACGGCTACGACCGGGTGGTCCTGGAGCTCGCCGGTCGCGAGGCGGGCGCCCCCGGCTGGCGGGTCGAGTACGTCGACGAGGCCACCCAGGACGGCTCCGGCCGGCGGGTCGAGGTGGCCGGGAAGGCCGTGCTTCGGGTGGTGGTCACCGGCGTCGGCTACCCGTTCGACACCGGCCAGGAGGAGGCGAGCACGGACCTGTTCCCCAAGGACACGGCGGTCGTGCGGGAGGTCGATCTGCAGGCCACGTTCGAGGGACAGTTCACCGCCTTCGTCGGCCTGGACAGCCGGGCCCCGTTCCGGGTCTTCCGGCTGAGCAACCCCGCCCGGCTGGTCCTCGACGTGCGGACCGACGGGTCGGCATAGCCGGGGCCGGGCCCGCGTTGGAACGGCCATGAAGGTGGAGATCTGGTCCGACGTCGTCTGTCCCTGGTGCTACATCGGCAAGCGCCGCTTCGAGGCCGCGCTGCGGCAGTTCGCGCACCGCGACGAGGTGGAGCTGGTGTGGCGCTCGTTCGAGCTCGACACCGCGGCCGTGCCCTCGACGCAGGTGCGCGGTGACTACGCCGACCGCCTGGCGGCCAAGTACGGCCGCACCCGTGCGCAGGCCCAGCAGATGCTCGACGACATGACGGCGTCGGCGGCGCAGGAGGGGCTGGACTTCCGCTTCGACCTGGCCACCGGTGGCAACACGTTCGACGCGCACCGCCTGCTGCACCTCGCGCTCGAGCGCGGCGTGCAGGACCCGCTGAAGGAGCGCCTGGACGCCGCCACGTTCGGGCAGGGCCTGTCGGTCAGCGACCACGACGCACTGACCGCGCTCGCCGTCGAGGTCGGGCTCGACGAGGCCGAGGTGCGCGAGGTGCTGGGGTCGGACCGCTACGCGGACCGGGTCCGGGCCGACGAGGACCAGGCGACGGAGTACGGGATCAGCGGGGTCCCGTTCTTCGTCATCGAGGGGAAGTACGGGGTCTCGGGTGCCCAGCCCGCCGAGCACCTGCTGCGGGTCCTGGACCAGGCCTGGGCCGACGCCGCACCGCGACTGGTCACCACGGGGGGCGGCGACGCCGGTTCCTGCGAGGGCGACTCCTGCGCGGTCTGACCCGGCAGCCGCTCTCCGGATGAGCCTGCGACGCAGCCTCACGCTGCTGTCCCTGCCTGCCGGGGCCGTCGCCCTGGCCACCGAGGGGGCTGTCCGGCGCCTGCTCGGCCAGGACGCCGAGCAGGTCCGGCGTCGGCTGCGTCGCCGCAACGCCGACCGCACCCGTCGGGTCCTGGGCGACCTCAAGGGCGGAGCGCTCAAGGCCGGCCAGCTGCTGAGCACGGTCGAGGCGCTGTTCCCCACCGACCCCGAGGACACCTGGCGCGAGGCCCTCACCGGGCTGCAGGAGAGCAACGCGGCGCTGCCGTTCGCCGACGTCGAGCCGGTGCTCGCCGGCGAGCTCGGGCCCCGCTGGCGGTCCCTGTTCTCCTGCTTCCAGGAGCAGGCGGTGGCGGCGGCCAGCCTCGGCCAGGTGCACCGCGCCGTGTGGGCGGCCTCGGGCGAGCCGGTGGCCGTCAAGATCCAGTACCCGGGGGTGCGGGAGGCGCTGCAGAGCGACCTGCGCACCCTGTCGGCCGTCAGCCGGGCCGCTGCCGTCGTCGCGCGCGGGCTCGCCCTCCCGCCGCTGGTGGCCGAGATGCGGACCCGGCTCGCCGAGGAGCTCGACTACGTCCACGAGGCGGCGGCGCAGACCCGCTTCAGCGACGCCTACGCCGGCGACCCCGACGTCGTCGTGCCCGCCGTCGTGCGCGCCACGTCCCGGGTGCTGGTCGGGCAGTGGGTGCAGGGCTCACCCCTCGCGCAGGTCGCGGCCACCGCCGACCAGGACGAGCGCAACCGGGTCGCCGCGCTCTACCAGCGCTTCCTCGTCAGTGGCCCGGAGCGGGTCGGCCTGCTGCACACCGACCCTCATCCGGGCAACTTCCGCGTGCTCCCCGACGGCCGGCTGGGCGTGCTCGACTTCGGGTCGACCCTGCCGCTGCACGGCATGCCCGAGGCGTTCGGCCGGCTGATCCGGGCGCTGCTGACCGACGATCCGGACGCCGTCTCGGCCAGGCTGCGCGAGGCCGGCTTCCTGCGGCCCGGCGTCGCCGTCGACGTGCGCAAGCTGGTCGACTACATGGGGCCCTTCACGGTGCCCGCCCGCCACGCGCGCTTCCACTTCTCGCGGGCCTGGCTGCGCCGCGAGTTCGGCCGGGTCAACGACCCGCGCGACCCCGACTTCGGCGTCGCGCTGAAGCTCACCCTGCCGGCCGAGCACCTGTTCACCCACCGGGTCTGGCTCAGCCTGGTGGGGGTGCTGTGCCAGCTCGAGGCCGAGGTCGAGGTGCGGGCCGTGCTGCAGCGGTGGCTCCCCGGCTTCACCGAGGACTGAACGCAGGCCGGTGCGGGCGTCCCGGCGGCCCTCGGGGTGAGCTCCCCGTACAGTTGGGGCACGGCCGGTTCCGGTCGCGTCCGCCCCGGCCTGGTGCAGGCCGCCCGGGAGGGAGGCGATCGCCGCCGCGGTCCGGCGCACGACATGCCACCGCCGCCGTGCCCGGGTGAGGCCCGCCGGCAGCGTGCCGGGGGACGTCTGGAGGAGAGTGCGTGGCCAGCAGGGACGGACGACCGTCACGGTCGTCGGCGGGGGCGCGTCCGGCCAGGAGCCGGGAGCGCGAGGAGCCGGGAGTGCTCGGTGTGCTCGCCAAGACCGTGCGCGACCTCGAGCAGGCGGTCCAGCACGGCCGCGTGAAGGCGTCCACCCGAGTCTCCTTCCAGGCCGTCGGCCTGCTGGTGCGCGAGGAGCGGGCCCGCCTGCAGTCGGCCGCCGTCGGCGACGCCGAGCGGGTCGAGGGGCTCAAGAAGCTCGACGCCACCGCGACCCGCCTGGCCCGGACGGCCGCGCGCGACGGCTCGCTGCTGCTGCTGCTCACCGAGGAGGCCGAGCTGCTCGAGGGCACCCGGTCGCTGGTGCGCGACATGCGCGCCGTCGCCGGCCTCGAGGAGGCCCCGGAGACCGTTCCCCCGCGCGCCGCCGGCCTGGCGTCCCCGTTCGTCCGCAGCGAGAAGTCGGTCGTCCCCCAGTCGGTCATCGCCCGCCAGCTGGCCAACCCCTTCCTCGCGCCGGACTTCTCCGGGCCGCCGCCCCCGCGCCGACCCCGCCTGCTGGCCAGCTGGGAGCTGCTGGGCCCCCTGCTGCGGTCCTTCGCCGAGGCCTCCGGCGGCGCCCCCTCCTGCATGGAGCTGCCCGAGCCCGCCTCGCTCAAGGCCCCCGGCGGCCGTGAGCTGATGCCGCACCAGGCCGAGGTGGTCGAGGCGGCGGCGGAGGGCCACCGCACCTTCCTGCTCGCCGACGAGCCGGGCCTGGGCAAGACGGCGCAGGCGCTGCTTGCGGCCCAGGCCGCCGAGGCCTTCCCGCTGCTGGTCGTCGTGCCGAACGTCGTCAAGACCAACTGGGCGCGCGAGGTCGGCCTGTGGATCCCCAACCGCTCCGTGACGGTCGTGCACGGCGACGGCGCGAACGTCGACGGCTTCTCCGACGTCGTCGTCGTCAACTACGAGGTGCTCGACCGCCACGTCGGCTGGCTGGGTGGCTTCGGCTTCCGGGGCATGGTCGTCGACGAGGCGCACTTCATCAAGAACAAGACCTCGCAGCGGTCGCGCCACGTGCTCGAGCTGTCCGCCCGGATCCGGGCCCGCACGGTCCGGCCGCTGCTCATGGCGCTGACCGGGACGCCGCTGATCAACGACATCGAGGACTTCCTGGCCATCTGGCAGTTCCTCGGCTGGATCACCGAGACCGAGCCGACACCGCAGCTGCTCGGTGAGCTCGAGGAGATCGAGCTGACCCCGGCCGACCCCGACTTCTACCCGGCCGCCCGCCAGGCCGTCATCGACCAGGGGATCGTGCGACGACGCAAGGTCGACGTCGCGGCCGACATCCCGGCGCGCCGCGTGGCCGACCTGCCCGTGGAGCTCGACGGGGCCCTGGGCCGCTCGATCCGCGAGGCCGAGCAGGTGCTGGCCCGTCGGCTCGTCAAGAGGTACGAGAGCGCCCTGGCCGCCCGGGACGCCGGCGTCGTGGTGCAGGGCATCGACCACGAGCTGGTGCGCAAGGTGGCCACCTGGGAGCGCCAGGACACCGACGAGAAGAAGGACGGCGAGAACGTCTTCAGCATGATGCGGCGGATCGGCCAGGCCAAGGCGGTGCTCGCCGCCGACTACGCCGCCCAGCTGGCCCGCAACGTCGGCAAGGTCGTGTTCTTCGCCAAGCACGTCGACGTCATGGACGCCGCCGAGCAGACCTTCGCCCAGCGCGAGATCCGATCGGTGTCGATCCGCGGCGACCAGACGCCCCGGGCCCGTCAGGCCGCCATCGACGCCTTCGTCAACGACCCCGACGTCGCCGTCGCCGTCTGCTCGCTGACCGCTGCCGGGGTGGGGCTGAACCTGCAGGTGGCCTCCGACGTCGTGCTGGCCGAGCTGTCCTGGACCGACGCCGAGCAGACCCAGGCGATCGACCGGGTGCACCGGATCGGACAGGACCAGCCCGTCACGGCATGGCGCATCATCGCGGCCCAGACGCTCGACGCCCGGATCGCCGAGCTGATCGACGACAAGGCGGGGCTGGCCGCCCGGGCGCTCGACGGCTCGGACGAGGCCGTCGGCTCCTCGGTCGACGTGCAGCTCGAGGCCCTGGTGTCGCTGCTCACCGACGCCCTGACGGTGCGCCCGGCCAAGTTCGCCTGAGCCGGCCGGGGGTCAGCCCCGTCCGGCGTGCAGCCGCTCGACGGCCGCGCAGATCAGCTCGGTGTGGTGGCGCACGACGTCGTCCGCGGCCCCGGCCAGGTGCGGCGTCAGCAGCAGGCGCGGCGCGGTGAGCAGCGGGCTGTCGCGCGGGAGCGGCTCGGTCGCGAACACGTCAAGAGCCGCGCCGGCCAGGTGACCGTCGGTCAGGCAGCACACCAGCGCGTTCTCGTCGACGATCCCCCCGCCGGCGGTGTTGACCACGTAGGCCCCCCGCGGCAGCTGCCGCAGCTCGGCCTCCCCCAGCAGGCCGGTCGTCGCGGGCGAACGCGGGCAGTGCACCGACAGCACATCGGCGACCCGCAGCACCTCGGCCAGCCCCACCGACCCGTCGACCGGGGGGTCGCAGAAGACGATGCGCATGCCGAAGCCCTCGCGGGCGCGCCGGGCCACCCGGCTGCCGATGGCCCCGAACCCCACCAGACCGAGCGTGCGCCCGGCAAGCTCGGGACCGCGGAAGTGCAGGTAGGGCAGCTCGCCGTCGACGTGCCATCCCTGCTCGCGCAGGTGCCGCTCGGCGACGGAGATCCCCCGGGTGAGCGACAGGATCATGCCCACCGTGAAGTCGGCCACCGAGTCGGCGTTGCGCCCCGGCGTGGACACCACCGGGATGCCGCGGGCAGCGCAGGCGGCGGCGTCGACGTTGACCGGGCCGCCCCGCGCGGTGGCGACGATCCGCAGGTCCGGCAGGGCCTCGAGCACCTGCGCGTCGACCTGCTCGATCTCGACGACGAGCAGCGAGCACCCCTGCGCCGCGGCGAGGAGGCCGTCGCGGTCGAGCGCCTGCCGCGTGACGCCCCAGCCGGCGCGCTGCACCCGGTAGCCCAGCGCCTGCAGGCGCGCCACGCCCCGGTCGGTGAACTCGGCGGTGACGAGGGCTCTCACCGGGCCAGTCTCGCAGCCCCGGCCGGCGTCAGCCCAGGGCCCGGGTGAGGGCGAGCGTGGTGCGCAGCCAGGCGGCGTACCCGTCCCGGTAGGGCTCCGGGTCGCCCGCGGGCACGAGGTGTCCCGGCAGCCCCGGGCGTCCGCCCGCGTCCCCGAGGGCCCGGGCCACCAGGTGCGCTCCGGCCAGGGCCGCGGCCGTGGTGCCGGGAGCCACCCGCACCTCCCGCCCGAGCAGACGGGCCAGCAGCGGGGCGAGCGAGGCGGCCCCTCCCCCCGCCACCACGACGGCCGACGCCGACCGCCCCAGGGCCCGCTCGAGGTCCTCGACGTTGCCGCGCACCGCATACCCGTGTGCCTCGGCCAGGGCCCGCTGGACGTCGCCGTCGGTGGTGTCGGGGGTCAGGCCCACGAGCGAGACCGGCGGACGCCGCGACCAGGTCTGCGGCGACCAGTACGGGGCGGCCGTCACGGCCACCAGCGTCCCCGGTCCGTCAGGAACCTCACCGCGCGACCACCAGCCCTGGAACGTGCCGGGGTAGCCGGCGTTGCCCTCGGCGGCCCACGTGCCGGCGTCGGCATGGGTCGACACCCACGGCCGGGCGAGCGGGTCGCGCAGGGGCCGGGCGGTTGCGGCCTGCACGGGGGTGCTGCTGCCCGCCACCACGGTGATGACGCCGTCCCCGAGTCCGCCGCAGCCCAGGGCGGCCAGCTGCGTGTCGCCGCAGCCGGTGACCACAGGCAGACCGGCCGGCAGGCTCCACCCGGGCAGCAACCGGCCCAGGAGCGTCCCGGACTCGACGACCGGCGCCAGGCGTCCGGTGCCGAGCCCGCAGCCCTCGAGCAGGTCGACGGCCCAGCCGCGTCTGGCGACGTCGGCCATGGCGCCGGCGCAGGCGTAGGAGGCCTCCGTGGCCTGCTCCCCGCACAGCAGCCACAGCAGCCAGTCGTGGACGAACAGCACCCGGGCCGTCCGGGCCCAGCGCTCGGGCTCGACCTCCTGCACCTGCAGCAGCTTGGGCAGCGTCAGCTGCGGCGCCGGCCAGTGACCGGTCAGGTCGTGCCGCCCGGCCAGGACGTCCTGGTGCGCGGCGCCCCGGCCATCGCTGTTGAGCACGCCCGGGCCGAGCGGCTCGCCGTCGGCGTCGAGCAGCACGAACCCCTGCCGCAGGCTCGACGCCGTGATGCCGGCCCAGTTCCGCGGACCGGCCCGGTCGACCACCTGCCGCAACGCGGCACGGGCCGCCTGCTCCCAGGTGCGCGGGTCGAACTCGGCGCGATCGGGCGCCGGTCGCGACGTGGGGGTTGCCACGGCCACCTCGGCGACCACCTCCCCGCCGTCGACCACCCAGGCCTTGACGGACGAGCCGCCCACGTCCAGACCGGCGACAGCGCTCACGGGCTGCACCGCCGCGCGGTCACGGGGCGGGCGCCTCGCCGGCCCGGATCGTCTCCAGGTAGCTCGGCGGGCAGGCCGTGGTCGTGTCGCCCAGCTGCAGCATCGTGAGGGTCGCCCGGGCCGCCTCCTCCAGGTTGGCTGCCCGCTTGTGGGCGGTCTCGACCGTGTCGCCCAGCACCGAGCAGCCGTGGTTCCCGAGCACCACGCAGTTGCAGCCGCCCGCGGCCGCCTGCGCCCCGACGTCGGCGAGCTCCTGGGTGCCGCTCTGCACGAACGGGGTGACCGCCACCTCCCGCACGTAGTAGGCGTGGTCGATCGTCAGCAGCCTGATCGGGTGGCCGAGCGCGGACAGCAGGACGCTGGTCTGCGGGTGCAGGTGGACGATGGCGTTGGTGTCCGGTCGCAGCCGGTAGGTGGCCAGGTGCAGCGCCACCTCGCTGCTCGGCCGGGGATGGCCGCCGAGCACCGTTCCGTCGGCGACCGACACCACGCTGAAGCCGTCCCGGGTCAGCTCGTCCAGCCAGGTGCCGCTGGCGGTGACGACGCACGCGTCACCGCCCGGCAGCCGGGCCGACAGGTTGCCGCCGGAGCCGATCACCAGCCCTGCCGCCACCGCCTTGCGGCCGACGACGGCGAGCTGGTCCATGAGGTCGAGCAGCTGCGGATCCATCCGGCGACCGTAGTCGGCGCGCTGCTAGAAGCGGGCGCCGCGACGGTCGCGCCCACGGCGTCCGTCCGGGTCGAACAGCACGCGGTAGAGCGGGTCGGCCCACAGGCGCCTGCCGCGACCCACCGGCGCCGGCAGGTGCCGGCGGACCTGACCGGGGGGCCGGGGGCCGACCTGTCCGCCCGCGTGCCAGGCGTCGAGGTCGTCGGCGCGTTTGGCCCACAGGTCCCAGGCCACGGCCGGGTCGAGCAGCTCGGGGTCGTCGGCGTCGACGCCGAGGTGCTCCGACCAGGTCTCCAGGCGCAGGTCGCGGGGCAGCCTGCGGGCGCCGTCGCCCGACCCCGACAGGTCGGTGGGGGCGCGCTCGTCGCGGGTCGGGTCGAGCACCGCGCAGGTCAGCTCGCTGTCGTAGGTCCAGGACCGCAGGTTGAAGTTGTCCGAACCGCAGGTGAACCAGACGTCGTCGACGATGCAGATCTTGGCGTGCACGTAGATCGGGACGCCCTGGGCGTTCTCGAGGTCGAAGAACGCGACCCGGTCCGGGGCCACGTCCTGCAGCACCTTCATGGCCCGCAGCTGGCCCAGCCGGTTCGGCGGCCCGGCGATCGGACCGTCGGCGTCCGGGAAGCGGGGAACCACCGCGATCAGGCGGAGGTCAGGGGCGGCCAGCAGCGCGTCGGCGATGCCCCGGGCCACCGGCTCCGACCACAGGTACTGGTCCTCCAGGTAGACCAGCGAGCGGGCCAGGCCGAAGGCCCTGCCGTAGGCCCGGGCGACGGTGCGCTCACCCTCGGGGGCGAAGGGGTAGCGCGGCCGACGCCGCCCGTAGGTGCGCAGCAGCTGCACTGCGTGGGGCCCGGCGTCCGGCGGGTCCGGATAGGCCTCCGGAAGCTCCTGCGGCCGCCGCGGCATCTTGGCCAGGCGGTGCAGCAGCATCCGGTAGGGCGTGCGCCGGTCCAGCGGGTTGGGGTCGTTCCACCGCTCGGCGAACGTGCGGAGCACCTCCCCGACCACGGGGCCGCGCAGCTCGAGCATCGCGTCGTGCCAGGGCGGGGTCGGGCCGTACTGCTCGTCGAAGGGCTGCGCCTGCGGGTCGCCCTGGTGGGAGGCGTCGTCGCGTCGGCTGTGGCACAGGTCGATGCCCCCGACGAACGCCACGTCCTGGGTACTGAGGCCGGCCCGCTGGAGCACCACGATCTTCTGGTGGTGGGAGCCGAACCAGCGCACCCGCTGGTCCAGCAGGACCTGGCCCCCGGCGTCGTTGAGCTCGCGGCCGAGCCGGTGGTTCTCACTGCTGCTGAACGACGTCAGGTCGCTGTGCGAGCGCCAGACGAGCCCCCGGACCTCCACGCCCCGCGCGAGCAGCGAGCACAGCAGCTCCGAGACGGTGGGGCCCTCCGGCAGCAGCAGCTCGTCGGGATCGCCCCGCCAGTCGGTGAAGAAGACCCGGTCGCCGGCCTGCAGGCGCTGCATCTCGTCGTGCAGCCGCCGGAAGTAGGTCGCACCGTGCACCAGGGGGCGGACCGCATTGCCCCGGGTGACCGGCGGGCCGTCCAGGAACCACCGGGCGACTGACCGCGCATCGTCGCCCGGGACAGCGGCGGCGGGTCGGTCGGCGTCGTCGGGCACGGTCCCTCCTGGGGCCTCGGGAGTGGCCACCCTTGCAGAGGGCCGGGACCGGGCAGGCACAGTGGCCCCTGTGACCCCTTCCACGACAGGCCAGCGCGCGGTCGCCTGGGCCGTGCACGCCTACACCGCCACCGGCGCCGTCTTCGCCCTGCTGTTCGTGCTCGCCGCCGTCGACGGCGACCTGCGCGCCGCCTTTCTGTGGTCGTCAGCCGCGATGATCGTCGACGGCACCGACGGCACCCTGGCGCGCCGGGCCGACGTGAAGCGCCACGTGCCGGAGTTCGACGGCGCGCTGCTGGACAACATCCTCGACTACCTCACCTATGCCTTTGCGCCGATGGTGCTGCTGCAGCAGAACGGGTTCCTGCCCGCCGGCGCTGCCGGCATCGCCCTGGCGGCCCTGCCCCTGCTGGCCTCGAGCTACCAGTTCTGCCGCACCGACGCCAAGACCGACGACCACCTGTTCACCGGCTTCCCGAGCTACTGGAACGTGGTCGCGTTCTACGTCGTGGTGCTCGGCCTCGGGACCCTCACGACCACCGCCGTCCTGCTGGCCTGCACCGTGCTGGTCTTCGTGCCGATCGGCTACCTGTATCCGTCCCGCGCGACGTCCTCGCGCGGCCTGCACGTGACGCTCGCGACCGCCTGGGGCCTGAGCACGCTCGTGCTGCTGGCCCAGCTGCCCGACCCGTCGCGGACGCTGGCCCTGGTCTCGCTGCTGTACGTCCCCTACTACGTGGCGGTGAGCCTGCTGCTGACGGCGCGGCGGGGGCGCGTGCCCGCCTAGGCTCGCCACGTGCTCCTGTCCGTGCTCGCCGCGCTGTCGGCGGCCGCGTGCTTCGGCGTCGCGGCCATCCTGCAGGGCATCGCGGTGGCCCGGCTGGCCCCGACCGGCAACCGGGTCGACCCCCGTCTGCTGCTGCGCCTGCTGCGCGAAGCCCCCTTCGTACTCACCGTGCTGCTCAACCTGCTCGGCTTCGCCCTGCACGTGGTGTCGCTGCAGCACCTGCCGCTGTTCCTCGTGCAGGTGGTGCTGGCCTCAGCGGTCGCCCTGACCGCGGTGCTGTCCGTGCTCGTCCTGCACACCCCCCTGAGCTCGCGCCAATGGGCTGCGGTCGCTGCGGTCTGCGCCGGGCTCGCCGTGCTGTCGGCCTCGGCGGAGTCCAGCGAGGTCACGACCGACACCGGCTCCGGCCTGCGGCTCGCCCTGTTCGCCGGGGTGCTGGTGGTGGCGGTGCTCGGCGGGCTGGCCGGCCGGCTGTCGGGTGCCGTCGGCGGCACGGCCCTCGGCCTGGTCGCCGGCACCGGCTTCGGCCTGGTGGCCGTCTCGGCCCGGCTGCTCCCCACCGGGCTGAACCCCGCCGACGTACTGCGCGAGCCGGCGCTCTACGCGCTCGGTCTCGCCGGAGCCGCCGCGTTCCTGCTCTACGCCACGGCCATGCAGCACAGCTCGGTCACCCTGGCCACGGCAGCGCTGGTGGTCACGCAGACCGGCGTCCCGGCCGTGCTCGGCCTGCTGCTGCTGGGCGACGGGGTCCGGGAGGGGACGGCCCCCCTGGCGCTCGTCGGCTTTCTGCTGGCCCTGGGCGGCGCCGTGGCGCTGGCCCGCTTCGAGCAGGTGGTCCCGAGCGGGGTCCCGATCCCGTCCGGGGTTGAGTAGTCCTGCTCAGGCGCGCCGCCGCGCCGCTCGGCAGGCTGATGCGCATGACGAAGCCCGCTCCCGCCGCCCGCAACACCGCCGCCTTCCAGCTTCAGGCGGTGCTCTCCTTCGCCGTCTCCACGCTGTCCGTCCTGGCCGGCATCGCCTACCTCCCGGTCGGACCCTGGGTCCGCGCCTTCCTCGCCCTCGGCCTGCTCTACGTGGTCACCAGCGCCTTCACGCTGGCCAAGACCCTGCGCGACCAGCAGGAGGCCACGGCCGTCTGGAGCCGGGTCGACGAGGCCCGGCTGGAGAAGCTGCTCGCCGAGCACGACCCGTTCAAGACCCCCGGCCTGTCCTGACCGCGGACCCATCCGGCCCGGCGCGCCGGAAAGCCCTCCAGATCGAGCCTGCGACGGTCGAGAACACCCGGGGCGCCCGCGCCCCGGACCTGCTGTCGACCGGAAGCCTCCCCTCTCGTGCGCCTGCACCGAAGCCCCACCCGCCCGACCGCCCGACGGCGCTTCCCCCTGCTGGGCAGGTTGCTCGTGCCGGTCGTGCTCGCGCCCGGCCTGCTCGCCGCCCCCGTGCTGGTGTCGCCGGCAGTGGCGGTAACAGCGGCGGCGGCCCGCCCCGTCGCCCCGCACGTAGTCGAGCTGCCGCTGACCGGCGTCGAGCCGGCCGCCGCCGCAACCGCTCCCCTGCGGACCACCTCGACCGGCACCGAAATCGTGCTCACCGGTCAGCGCTCGACCGCCTCCTTCGGCGTCGTCGGGGTCACCTGGGAACCGACGCCGGTCGCTCCGGCCCTGGAGGTCGCGGTCCGCACCCGCAGCCGCGGCGCCTGGTCACCCTGGACCGACCTCGCGGTCGACCCCGAGGTGGCCTCCGCAGGCGGCACCGGCGCCCGCCCCGGCACCGACCCGGTCTGGGTCGGCGCCGCCGACGGCGTCCAGGCCCGGGTCCGCCTGCTCCGCGGCCCGGCTCCGGACGGCCTGCGCCTGGCGCTGGTCGATCCCGGGACGTCGGCCGCGGACGCACACGCGGCCTCGCCGGCCGTCCCGGCCCGCACCGCCTCGGCCGCCCTCGCCGCCCCGGACGTACGACCCCGTTCGGCCTGGGGCGCCGACGAGTCCCTGCGCGGCGGCAGCCCCTCCTACGCCGCCCGCGTCCGGGCGGTGACCCTGCACCACACCGCGAGCAGCAGCGCCTACGCGCAGGACGAGGTGCCCGCCCTACTCCGGGGGTTCTACGCCTACCACGTCACGAGTAACGGCTGGTCCGACATCGGCTACAACTTTCTCGTCGATCGGTTCGGCACCGTCTGGGAGGGCCGCTACGGCGGCATCGCGCGACCGGTGGTCGGGGCGCATGCGGGTGGGTTCAACACCGGGACGGTCGGCATCTCCATGATCGGCACCTACGAGACCGACCGGCCCAGCGCGGCGATGCTCGAGAGCGTGGCCCGGGTGGCCGGCTGGAAGCTCGGCGCGGCCGGCGTCGACCCCCGCGGGCACGTCACCCTGACCTCGGCCGGCAGCACCCGGTGGGCCGGCGGCACCGCCGTGACTGTTCCGACGATCTTCCCGCACCGGGCGGTCAGCACGACCAGCTGTCCGGGTGAGCAGGGGATGGCGGCCCTGCCCGGGCTGCGTGAACGCGCGGCCGCCCTCGCCGCCGGCGCCGCACCGCAGCGGCCGGTCGAGGAGCGGGACGACACCCTGCGCGTCGAGGCCCCCTCCTCGGTGGCGAGCGGCGACCCCGCGGACGTCGTGGTCCGCGGCGTCCCCGGCCAGACCGTCCAGCTGTGGTTCGCCGGCGCCGACCCGTCTGCGGGGGCCTCCCTGCGCCGTGAGGGCACGCTCGACGCCGACGGCGCGTACCGGACGAGCTTCACCGCCGAGACCACGCAGGTGCTGTTCGCCGTCGCGGGCGGCCGCACCAGCGCCCGGGTGCGGACCACGGTCGGCACCGCTCCCCCCGCGCGCGCCACGACACCCAGCGCCCTGGCGATCGCCGGCCCGGTCACCGCGGCGCCCGGGACGGCGGCCCTGGTCACGGTGACCGGTCCTGCAGGGACCCGCGTCTCGGTCTGGTTCCGGCCGCGCGAGGAACAGGCCTTCATGCGGCGCCGCGAGGGCACGCTCGGCCCGGACGGCACCTACACCACCAGCTACGTGGCGGCCGAGCCGCTCGAGTACTTCGCGATGTCCTCGACCGTCACCTCCGACGACGCAGGCACCGACCTCGGCCCGGTCCCGAACGGTCTGCACGTGACCACACCCTCCGCCGGTGTGGCGGGCGCGGAGGTGCCCGTCGTGGTCCAGGGCGCGCCCGGTCTGCCGGTCGAGCTGTGGTTCTCGCGGGACGGGGCGCCCTTCACCCGACGCCGCGAGGGGGTGCTCGCCCCGGACGGCACCTACCGCACCACCTGGACCTCGACGCAGGCGCACACCGTCTACGCCGTCGCGGGCGGACGCACGAGCACCCGGGTCAGCACGGCGATGCCGGGCTCGGTGTCCCACACCCCGGCCTCGACGACCGACGCCCCCGCACTGGTCACCACCGTGCCCGCGAGGGTCGACGCAGGGTCCACGGTGGAGGTCACGGTCACCGGCCGCCCCGGCACGACCATCGCTCTGTGGTTCCGCCCCCGGTCCGAAGAGGTCTTCACCCGGCGTCGCACGGGCGTCGTCGCCGACGACGGCACCTTCCGCAGCAGCTATGTCGGCGCCGACGACCAGCAGGTCTACGCCACCGCCGGCGGGCTCGCCTCCCCGGACGCCTCGGCGCTGGTCGCTCCGGTGCTCGCTGCGCCGGTGGCGGCCACGCTCGGGCCGATCGTGCTCACCGGCCGCGCCCGCCCCGGCGACGCCGTCGTGATCGAGCAGCGAACCGGAGCAGCAGGGGCCCTGCGGCGCCTGTCCGCGACGGCGGACAGCCGCGGCGCCTACCGGCTGCAGGCGGCGCTGGGCGACGCCTCGACCTTCCGCGCCGTGGCCGCGGGGCGCACCTCCGCCCCGGTGACGACGCAGGTGCGCCCGCTGCTCGTCGTCCCTCCCACCTCCGGTCGGGGCAACCCGGTCCGGCTGTCCGGGACCGCCCGCCCCGGGGCCGTCGTGGAGGTGCTGGTGCGCGCCCGGGGCGCGAGCGCCTTCGTGGTGGCCCGTCGGCTGCGGGCAGATGCCGAGGGACGCTTCGCCAGCACCGCGACGCTCGGGGTCTCGCACCGCCTGTACGCCCGGGCCGACGGCCTGGCCTCCGGTCAGCGGATCGTCACCGTCCGCTGACCGGCGTCGCGGTCAGCCCCGCGACACCCTGCCGGGCACCTCGACGGCCTGCTGGAAGGTGCCGCGGTTCTGCCAGGGCTGCTGCGGCGTCGCGATCGCCCCGGCCACGGTCGGCGTGATCGCGTCGCAGGTGTCGGGGTCGTCCGGGCAGAGAACCGGCTTGCTCCATCGGCGCAGGTCGGTGCTGCCCTCGGCCTTCGCGACCTCGGCCACGGCTGCGCGCAGACCGGCCAGCAGCACCGCCCGGCAGCGCCCGCGGTCACCGGCGCCGCAGTAGGTCCTCGACTGCCCGCCGCGGACCTTCTGGCCCAGGACGCGTCGCAGGTCGGCCTTCACGTGGCTCTGCCAGCCGCCGAAGAAGCCCTGCGCGGTCGGCCGGGCGTCGAGCGGCAGGAGCTCGTCCTGGCCCACCCGGGTGAGCAGGTCGGCGCCGAGCGTGGGGGTGAACACGCCGCTGACCACCTTCGGCCACCACGCGTCGAAGGCCAGGACGGCTGCGCTCTGGTCGTAGCTGTCCGCGCCGCTGACGCTGCGGCGGTGCGCCCCGCTGCGCTGCCAGGCGCGGAGCGCGTCGACGACCGGCTTGTCCTGCGCCGACGGCGGGCCGAGCACGGCGAGCAGCTGCGGGAGCACGTCGTAGCCGCGCAGGTCGCGCGTGCCGGCACCGACGTTGACCTTCGCGACGTCGGCCAGGCCCACCGGACCCTTCGCCAGCCGGCCCTTCAGCGGCAGCTCGAGCAGGCTGCTGCGCTGCGAGGCGCCGTAGCTCCACACCCCGGGCGGTGCCTTCCAGCCCGGTGCGGCGTTGTTGTTCCACGACACGAGGTAGCCCTGCGCCGGGTCGATGGAGCGGGGATTGGCCGTCGGAGGCAGGGCGCGGTAGCGGAACGTCGCCGGGTCGAAGGACTGCCAGTCGTAGGCACCGGTGCCCCAGGTCGGGACGTCGAGGTCGACGCCCTTGGTACGCATGGGGAAGCGGCCGGACTGCAGCCAGCCGATCGACCGGCTGTCGTTGTAGAACCAGTTCTCGTTGCCGGTGAAGGCGCGCATGGCCCGCTCGAACGATGCCGCGTCGAGCGACCCGGTTCTCGGCCAGGCGCTGGAAGGCGACGAGCGAGCTGATCGCCTGGCGGTAGACACCGCTGGTGAAGGTCAGCGCCACGGGCCTGCCGCCCACCGTGCCGAAGCCCTGAACGGGGCCGTGCACCGAGCGCAGCGTCGTCAGCACCACCTCACCGGAGGGTCGGGGCGCCGTCGGCGACGCCGGCGTCGCCACCCGCTGCTCGCGGCTGGTGAAGGGGACGCACCGTCCGCGGTAGCGGTAGTGCGTCGAGGAGCGCGTCGCGGCGCTGCCGTCGGGGTTGCACAGCTCCTCGGCGAAGGTGTCGATGTTGTCGCCGAACGCGGAGGTGCCGGTCCAGGAGAAGTCCAGGCCGTGGCCGATCAGCGGGTAGGGGCCGGCGCCCGGGAAGTTCATGCCGCGGACCTGGATGCCCGGCCCGTGCAGCTCCTGCTCCACCAGGATCTGCGGGGAGTAGTAGCCGACCTGGGGGCCGGTCACCGCCAGCGGACGCCCCGAGGCGGAGTGCCTGCCCGACACCAGCACCGCGTTCGAGGCGTGCTTGGTCAGGCCCAGGCCGGTGGTGGCCAGGGTGCTGGCCCAGGCGGGCCGGCCCGCCGCAGCCGCCCCGGAGCCGGAGCCCGAGCCGGACTGCACGGCGTCGCGCAGGGCGTAGGAACCGGGCTCGACCACGGCGCGGGCGCGCGGGTCGACGCGACCGGGGTCGTCGGACGGGAAGCGCTGGGTGGTGGTGTGGGTGGTCTCGGGGTCCTCGACCCGACGAAGGTCTGCGTAGACCTGGGCGCCCTTCGTGGCGCCGAGCCGCTTCTGCAGGGCCGCGAGGATCATCGACTGCTGGGTCTCGCCCCCGCCGAAGGCGGTGAACTGGCCGATGAGCAGGTACCCGGTGGCGGCGGTGTCGGCCAGGGTCCAGGCCTCGGGCCGGGCCCCGAGCGCGGGGTACTCGCCCGGCAGCAGGCGCGGGTTGGTCGCGGTCGCGTCGATGTAGGCGTTGACGCCCTCGACGTAGCTCTGCAGGTCCGACAGCGCCCGGGTTCCCTCGTCGCCGTGCACCTTCGGCAGGTCGAGCACCTCCTGGGTGAGCTCCTCGGGCGAGAGGTCCAGGGTGCCCAGGGCTGCGCTGTCGCCGGCGGCGGCCTCGGGGCCGAGCAGCCCGGACAGGCGCCCCTCGGCGGTCCGGCGCAGCACGTCCATGAAGAACAACCGGTCCTGCGCGACGGCGTAGCCGGCACCGAACATGGTGTCGGCGCGGCTGTCGCCGTAGACCCGCGGGACCTCGTAGGTGGCGTCCCGCAGGATCCGCACGCCGGGACGGGGGCTGGTGAGCGCGCCGCCCGCGCTCTCGGGCAGGAACGAGGCGTCCTTGTAGAGCTCTTTGGGGTCGGACGACGAGATGCCGGCGTTGTACAGACCCGCCTGGTCGGTGAAGCTCTCCGGAACGGCGCCGGTCGCGAGGTTCGCGCCGACCTCCGCGAGGTCGGTCGTCTCGCCCTGGCCGTAGGACAGCACCGACCGGAAGCCCCCGGCGTCGGCCAGGTAGGCCGGGGCGGCGGCCGCGGAACCGGGGCCGGCGAGCGCCGCGACGGTGACGCCGGCGAGCAGGACGGCGAGCGGGGTACGGCGTCGCACAGAGGTCTCCAGGGGGCGGGGCGGGAGGCAGGACGGACACTGACTGAACACGTGTTCGGTACCGACGCCCATCATCCTGCAACACCCGTGCAAGAGACTCCCCCGGATCCCTCGGGCAGGCTGGAGCAATGGCCCGCCCTCGTCCCGCACCGGTCGCCGGCCGGTACCCCGTCGACCGCGGCACGGCGGAGCTGCTGCAGGACGCCGACCGCGACAGCGGCTGGGAGCTCGACGTCGAGGGCGTCCCGCAGTCCTATCTCGACCTCGCCGACCCGACCCACCTCGAGTTCGAGTACGTGCGCCTCGTGGGCGACGTCCTGGACCTGCTCCCGGAGGGGCCGCTCGACACACTGCACCTCGGCGGGGGCGCCTGCACGCTGGCCCGGTACGTGGCAGCGACCCGGCCGGGAAGCCGCCAGCTGGTGGTGGAGTCCGACGCCGGGCTGGTGGAGCTCGTCCGCACCCAGTTCGGGACCACCGGCTTCCGGCTTCGGGTCGGGGACGCCCGGGCCGAGCTTGCGGCGCGGGAGCCGGCCAGCAGCGACGCCGTCGTCGGCGACGTCTTCGTGGGCGCGGCCCTGCCCCCGCACACCAGCACGGCCGAGCACCTCGCGCTGGTCCGCCGGGTCCTTCGCCCGGGGGGCACCTATGTCCTCAACGTCGCCGACGGTCCGCCGCTGCCCTTCGCCCGCGCGCAGGTGGCGACCCTGCAGGCCGTCTTCGGCCACGTCGCCCTGCTGGCCGACCCGGGTGTCCTGCGCGGCCGCCGCTTCGGCAACGTCGTGCTCTGCGGCTCCGCCGTCCCGCTCCCCCTCGACGGGCTGCGCCGGCGGGCGGCCCGCGCCTTCGGCACCGCCCGGCTGGTCGCGGGCGACGCCCTCATCGACTTCGTGGCCGGCGCCCGCCCCGTCACCGACGCCACCGCGGCACCGGCGCCGCTGCCCCCGGCAGCGGTCTTCCGCCGCTGAGACGTCTCAGGTGCGGGCGGTCTCCTCGAGCAGCGACCGCGTGACGTCGTCGAGCTCCCCGGTGCGCTCCAGGACGGCGCGCTGCCGCGCTGCGCTGGTGCCGCGGGACAGCGCAGCTGCGGCCAGGGCGGACACCTCGTCCCACTCGCCGGCCTGCTCGAGGTCGTCCCGCAGCCGGGTGAGCAGGCCGGTCACGACGTCGGCGGCGGGTCGCAGGGTGGTGTCCCGCACGTCGAACAGGGTGTCCTCGAGCCCGTGACGGGCGGCCCGCCACCGGGCTGCCTTCATCACCTCGGTGCGCACGACGGGCGGCCGGGCGCCCTGCACCGCCGACGCGGCCGCCACCCTGACCAGGCTGCGGGCCAGGCCGGCGTGCAGCACGACGTCGTCCACGAGCGGCATGGTGTCGGCCACCCGGACCTCGACCGTGGGGTAGCGGGTGGACGGTCGGGCGTCCCAGTAGAGGTGGCTCGCGTCGTCGATGATGCCCGCGGCCATGAGGTCGGCGACGGTGCGGTCGTACTCGGCCCGGTCGGCGAAGACCTCGGGCGAGCCGGTCACCTGGAAGCGGCTGTACCAGAGGGTCCGGTAGCTGGCGTAGCCGCTGTCGGAGCTCTCCCAGTAGGGCGAGGAGCCCGACAGCGCGAGCAGCACCGGAAGGTCGGCCCGCAGGTGCCCGAGCAGCTGGACCGCCGTCTCGGGGTCGTCGACGCCGACGTGGACGTGGCAGCCGGTGATCATCTGCTGCAGGGCGATGAGCCCCCAGCGCTCGACCAGCTCGAGGTAGCGCACCCCCGGCGTCAGCCGCTGCTGGCGCCAGTGGGCCGTCGGGTGGGTGCCCGCGGCCAGGACGAGGGCCCCGTGGCGCCGGGCTGCCTCGGCAGCGCCCGCCCGCAGCCGGACCACCTCCGCGCGCACCTGGGCGAGCGTCGTAACGACGTCGGTGCCGATCTCGAGCTGGCTGGTGCTGATCTCGCCCTGGGCGCGGTCCCCGAGCAACCCGATCGCCTCGGGGACGACGGCCGGACGGTCGGCGAGCTGGAACGTCCCGGCGTCGACGAGCTGGTACTCCTCCTCGACGCCGATCGTGTGACCCGTGCTCATGCGCTCCGTCCGGTGCCGTCGAGGATGCGACAGGTGTCGAGGGCCCGTCAGTCAAGCAGCAGCCGGAGTCCCGCAACGCCCGCGCAGGACATCCGCAACAGACGTCGAAGCAGTCCGCGGGTCGCGCCGCCGGGGTGCGCCCGCTCCGGAGGACCCTCGTGAAGCGCCTGCTGACCAGCGCCGTCGTGCTCGCTCTCGCCGTCGGGGGGGCAGCGGCCGCGACCGCAGCCCCGTCGCCCGCGCCTGTCCTGCCCGTCGAGGCGAGCTGCAACGCCCCCGCCGGCGACCCGGCGCCGGGCTCGCCCGAGTGGGTCCAGCGCGACACGGCCAACCAGTACTGCGCCAGCCTGCGGCTGCGCGACCAGGCGGCGAGCCCGGCCTTCGGGTTCGGCAACCTGACCCAGGGAGCCTCGCTGTACGGGTCGGCGGCGGTGGACCAGCTGTCGCGCCCGACCTCGCCCGGAGGCGGCATCACCACGCTGATCCCGGGCAGCCGCGCGGCCGACCCGTTCCGCACGCTGGAGCGCTGGACCGCCGCGGGCCGCGGCCGGGTGGCGCCGGTCAGCTTCCGGGCCCTCAACGGGTCGACGCTGCGCGGCCACGTCTTCGTCCCGCCGGCGAGCGTGCCGCGCCCGAAGGACGGCTACCCGGGCGTCGTCATTACCGACGGTTCGGTGCAGGCCTTCGAGGAGCTGTACTTCTGGGCCGCCCAGGACCTCGCGTCGGCCGGCTACATGGTGCTCACCTACGACGTCCAGGGCCAGGGCGACTCCGACCTGTTCGGCAAGGACTGCCCCGGCGCCTGCTCCGGCGTGCCCTACCAGCAGGACCTGAACTTCTTCCAGGGCGCCGAGGACTCGCTGTCGTTCTTCCTGTCCGACTCCTCGGCGACCTTCGGCGGATCGTCCAACCCGTACGCCGACCTGCTCGACGCCGACCGGGTCGGTCTTGCCGGTCACTCGCTCGGTGCCAGCGCCATCAGCACCGTCGGCCAGTGCGACAAGCGCGTGAAGACGATCGTGGCCTGGGACAACCTCCGCAAGATCACCAGTTGCGCCGGCGTCGTCATCCCGGCCCAGTACCGCACCCCGGCCTCGAAGCTGATCAACGTGCCGGCGCTGGCGATGACCAACGACTACATGTTCCAGACCCAGCCGACCACGACGGCGCCGGACCCCGACACCAAGACCGCGGGTTACCAGCAGGTGCGCGACGCCGGGCTGGACGCGCAGATCGTCACGATGCGCGGCGCGACCCACCTCGCCTACACCTACATCCCGCTGGTGTTCCAGTCCGACGAGCTCGGTGAGCGCAAGGCGTCGTACTACACGAAGGCGTGGTTCGACCTGCACCTGCGCGGCGACAAGACCGGCTTCACGCGCCTCACCGCCACGACCTTCGACGCCAGCGTCGACGCGACCTCGATCGGTGCCGGCGTGTACGACCCGGCCGCCGCCGACCCGGCCGACCCCTACTCGGGCAACGTGCCCTACACGATCAAGGGCCTCAAGGTCGCCGACGCCGTCTCGTTCTACTACCGGTCGGCGTACTCGCTGGAGAACCCCACCACCCACAAGCCCGCCACCTGCGCGGACCTGCGCAAGGGCTGCTGACGCCTCAGCCGGGACCTCCCGGGCCGCGGGCGCCGCGGAAGTCCGGCGTCCGCTTGGCCAGGAAGGCGTCGACGCCCTCGGCGTACTCCGCACTGGCCCAGGCCCGGCGGTAGAGCGCCTGCACGTCGTCGTCGACCTCGCGTCGTCCCTGCGCGGCGCGGGCCAGGAGCTCCTTGCCCCCGGTGAGGCTGATCCGGGCCCGGCTGCGCAGCACCCCGGCCAGCTCGTAGGCGCGGGCCTGGACGTCGTCGGCCACCTCGTGCACCAGCCCGATCCGCAGGGCGGTCGCGGCGTCGACCTGCTCCCCCGTGAGCAGGAACCAGCTGGCCCAGGCCTGGCCCACGACGTCGACCAGGCGGGCCGTGCTGGGCAGCGCGTAGACGATGCCCAGCTTGGCCGGGGTGACCGCGAAGCGGGCACCGGCGTCGCAGACCCGCAGGTCGCAGGCGGCCGCCACCTGGGTGCCACCGCCCAGGGCCCACCCCTGCACGAGCGCGATGGTCGGCTTGGGAAAGTCGATGATCGCCGCCTCGCCGCCCTCGACGGCGTCGCTGTAGCGCTCGGCGTCGGCGGGCTCGCGGCGCAGGGTGGTGAACTCGCTGATGTCTGCGCCGGCCGAGAAGGGCCCGCCGGGGGTGCCGCGGAACACCACGACGTCGACGTCGTCGTCGGCCGCCAGCACGGGCATCAGGCGCCGGAAGGCGTCCCACATCGCGAAGTCGATCGCGTTGTGCCGCGTCGGGCGGTCGAGCTGCACGCTCACGATGCCGTCGTCGCGGGAGACGCGCAGGGAGTCGGGGAGGTCGTCGATCATGACGGGGAGTCTGGCAGCCTGCCCCGCATGAGCGACGTCCTGCACCTGACCGGTCCCGTCCTCGTCGGCCCGGACCAGGAGGTGGACCAGGCCTGGGTGGTCGGCGGGCGGATCACCTTCACCCGCCCCTCGGGCGTGGACACCACCCTGAACGGCTGGGTCCTCCCCGGACTCGTCGACGCGCACTGCCATGTGGGGCTCGACGCGCACGGCGCCGTCGACCGGGCGACCGCCGAGCGGCAGGCCGTCACCGACCGCAACGGTGGCACCCTGCTGCTGCGGGACGCCGGGTCGCCCGCCGACACCCGCTGGGTCGACGACCGCGACGACCTCCCCCGCATCGTCCGGGCCGGCCGGCACATCGCGCGGACGCGCAGGTACATCCGCAACTTCGCCGAGGAGGTGGAGCCGGACGCGCTGACCGACGAGGTCCGGCGTCAGGCCCTGCGGGGCGACGGCTGGGTGAAGCTGGTGGGCGACTGGATCGACCGCGACACCGGCGACCTGGCGCCGTGCTGGCCCGCCTCGGCCCTGGTCCCGGCGATTGCTGCGGCGCACGAGGCCGGCGCCCGGGTGACGGCGCACTGCTTTGCCGAGAGCTCGCTGACCGACCTCGTCGAGGCCGGGATCGACTGCATCGAGCACGCCACCGGGCTCACCGAGGCCACCCTGCCGCTGCTGGCCGACCGCGGGGTGGCGATCGTGCCGACGTTGATCAACATCGAGACGTTCCCGGACATCGCCGCTGCCGGCGAGGCGAAGTTCCCCGCCTATGCCGCGCACATGCGGGCCCTGCACGCGCGGCGCCACCAGACGGTCGTCGCGGCGTTCGAGGCGGGCCTGGCGGTCTACGCCGGGACCGACGCGGGCGGCTCGCTCGCGCACGGCCGGATCGCCGACGAGGTGCTCGCCCTGGCCGGGGCGGGACTTCCCCGCGTCGCCGCCCTGGATGCGGCCTGCTGGTCGGCCCGGACCTGGCTCGGGCACGAGGTGCTGTCCGAGGGCGCCCCGGCCGACCTCCTCCTTCTCGACGCCGACCCGCGCCAGGATCTGAGGGTGCTGCAGCAGCCGCGCGCCGTCGTCCTGCGCGGCGTCGTCAGAAGCGGGGCAGGCACGGGCTGAGCACCCAGCAGGCGGCAGGCGGCAGGCGGCAGGCGGCAGGCGGCAGGCGGAACCCGACACCCCGACACCCGGCAGACCGAGGTCCTGCGGCTCCGGCAGCGCTGAGCCGTCGACGGTCACCCGCTCCGGCGGGGGACCCAGTAGCGGCGCCCCGCCGGGCTTGTCCACCAGCGTCCGTCAGCCCCGTCCGACACCGACCAGCCCGCGTGCTTGGCGTGATGGCAGCGCTGCGAGCGCGCCCGGAGGTTCGCGGCGCTCGTCTGTCCGGACGGCCAGGGCACGACGTGGTCGAGCTCGCAGCGCGTTGCCGGGACCGAGCAGCCGATGCCGTCGCACCGTTGGTCGCGCCACCGCACCAGTCGCGCGAGCTGCGCCGAGGGGTCGTGCCGCTGCTCTGGTGGTCGGGGTGCCGGTGGTGGCGCCTCGAGCAACGCCTGCAGCCCCTCCGTGGTCGGGACGGTGTCCCTGGGACCGGTCCGCGGGCGGCCGGGTCCGTCCTGGGCCAGGGTCCCTGCCGTGGTGGCCGCCGGCATCGGCGCGGCTGGCCTCGGCGCGGTGGGTCTCGGCGCGGCCGGTCCCGGCGCGGCCGGTCTCGCCGGCATCGGGAACCGGTCCAGCGCGGACACCTCACCCGTGACCGGGTCGACGGACGCGCGCCACAGCTCGGCACCCGGGAGCAGGCGGCGGGCGTGCGCGGCGCTGATGGGTCCGTGCCCGGACAGATCGCCGGGGGCCTCGGAACGACCCAGCGCGGCCCCTGCCGAGACATGCACGACGACCTGCACCGGACGGGCCGCTCCCGCGGGCGCGGCGGCCAGGGAGTCGGTCAGCAGATCCGCGCGCAGCTCGTCCGCGCAGCGCCCCTCGCCCGGCTCGCGGCCGGCCGCCCGGGCCCGCTCGGTGAGGCCGGCGAAGGCCCGCTGCGCCTGCTCGGCGGGGAGCAAGGCGCACAGCAGGGCCATGCCGTCCTCGACCGGTTTGACCCACACCCGTCGCCGACGCCGGGCATTCTGCTCACGTCGGGCCTGCTCGTCGGCGTCGACCTCGAGAACGGTGCGCCGGACCAAGCGGCGCAGGTCTGCGGGGCACAACGCAGGGGCGAGGGGCAGGACCCGGCGTTCGACCTCGGCGCACACTCCGGGCGCCAACTCGCGCGTCTCGGCGACCACGACGCAGGCCTGGTGGACGGCGAGCAGCCCCTCCTGCAGGGCCGCAGCCACCTGCGGGAGCCGGACGACGAGGTGCTCGGCGTCCAGCAGGCGGCTCGAGGCAGCCACCTGGCCGAGGACACAGGTACCGGCGACGTCGAGCAGCAGGGACTCGAACGGCGCGTGGCCCTGCCAGCCCTCACGCGAGGTCCGCGCGGCCAGCTGCGCCAGCACCTGGGCCCGCTCCACGAACAGCGCCGCCTCCCGGCGCTGCAGGTCAGCGAGCCGGTCCAGGCCGGCGTCGTACCTCGGGTCGAGGAGCCATCCGGGTTGCATGACTCGAACATACGTTCGACCTCTGACAGTTTCCGTCCCGCGCCGGCGGCCGCAGCCGACGACGACGGGAGCAGCGCCCCTGGACGTCGGCGCCCGGGCAGTACAGCTACCCCGGGACCTCCAGCCCCAGCCAGCGGCACCGGTCCGCGATCTCGGCCGGCGACACCTCGTGCCGGTCTGCCAGGACCTCCAGCGACCGCCCCGCCACCACGCCCTCGCGCAGCAGCCCGTCCTCGTCGACCGACCACGTGCGCATGGTGGGGACGACCGGTACCCCCGCCGACCGGGGCATCCGCTCGCCCGGCCGCACCACGGGCGGTGCGGACGCGTCGATGGCCCGCAGCGAGGCGAGCACCCCCTCGTAGGAGCGGGCCCGGTAGAACGGGGGCAGGGTGGCCAGCAGCAGGCCGGCGTAGCGGGCGGTGGCCAGCCGCGGATCGAGCACGGCCACCACGCCGCGGTCGGTGGGCGAGCGCAGCAGCCGACCCGCTCCCTGGGCCAGCAGCACCGCGGCCGGCGGCAGGGTGACGTCCTGGAAGCCGTGGGCCCCGGCGTCGCCGAGTCGCGCCTTCACCAGCGGATCGTCGATGTGCGCGAACGGGATCCGGTCGATGACGACCAGCTGGCAGGCCGGCCCCGGCACGTCGACCCCCTGCCAGAACGACCTCGTGCCGAACAGGCACGTCCGCGCGTCGGAGGCGAACCGGTGGGCCAACGCTCCGGCCGAGTCCTCCCCCTGAAGCAGCACCTCGACGTCGGTCGTCGCCCGCACGTGGGCCGCGGCCCGGGCCGCGGCGGCCGTCGAGGAGAACAGGGCCAGCGTGCGGCCGCCGGCCGCCGAGATCAGCTCGGTCAGGGTGGCGTCGACCTCGCGCGCCCACGACTGCGGCATGCGACCGGGGTCGGGCAGGGAGGCGGCAATCCACAGCTGCGCCTGGCGGGCGTGCTCGAACGGGCTCCCGACGTCGAGGTGTCGCCACCGCACCGGCGCCGCCTCGGTGTCGAGCACCTCGTCCTGCGCAGCCCTGTCGCGCACGTCGTGCTCCTCGCCGTCACCGACCGGCCGGCCACCCAGCCACGGCAGCCCCATCGAGCGGGCCGCGTGCCGGAACGAACCGCCGAGCGTCAGCGTGGCCGACGTCGCCACCACGGTCCGCTCGCCGAACAGGCGAACATTCAGCGCGCCCCCCACCGACAGCGGCGACACGCGCAGCGCGGCAGACGCCCCTGCCGGCACGGCGTACAGAGCCGACGGCACCGAGGGCGCGCGCAGCTCCGCGGCGGTCTCCGCGACAGCCGCCAGCGCGAGCTTGGCCCGGTCACGGCGGGCCTTCTCCAGCTCGTCCTCGCCCTCCCCGGCCCGGCCGGCCTCCTGGGCGGCCGCACCGAAGGCGCCCTCGAGCCCGGCGAGCACCTCCAGCGCGTACGGCGGCAGTCCGCCCTCGACCAGCCCCACGGGCGTGGTGGCCAGCAGCCCCTCAACACCGCCCTGGGCGTCCTCGACCCGGGCCAGCACGGACGCCGAGAGCAACCCGTCCGCCGCCTTCAGCGCGCGGCGCAGCTCCCGGTCGGACAGCTCGTGCGTGAGGGCGTCGGTGGCCGAGGACACGAACTCGTGCGCCTCGTCGAGCACGACGGCGTCGTGCTCGGGCAGGACCTGCGCCGAGGTGAAGGCGTCCAGGGCCAGGAGGGCGTGGTTGGCGACGACGACATCGGCCTCCTTCGCGCTCTCCCGCGCCCGCTCGCTGAAGCAGTCGCCCCGGTCGGGGCAGCGGCCTCCGAGGCAGTCGCGCGCCGACACCGACACCTGCCGCCAGGCGAGGTCGCCGACCGGGAAGGGCACGTCGTCGCGGTCGCCGGTGTCGGTGGTGGCGGCCCAGTCCCGCAGCCGCAGGACGGTCGAGGCGAGCGCACTGTGCGAGGTCTCGAACAGGCCCTCCTGCTCGTCCTCGACGGCGCCCGGACCGCCGTGCACCTGCTGCAGGCAGACGTAGTTGCCGCGACCCTTCGCCAGCGCGTACGTGGGGGTCCGGCCGAGCGTCGGCGCCAGCGCGGCCACCAACCGGGGCAGGTCCTTGTCGACCAGCTGCGCCTGCAACGCCTTGGTCGCCGTCGCGATCACCACCCGCTTGCGGGCCGCCAGCGCCGGCACGAGGTAGGCCAGGCACTTGCCGGTGCCCGTCCCGGCCTGCACGAGCAGGTGCTCGGCGGTGCGCAGCGCGGTGTCGACGGCCACGGCCATGTCGCGCTGACCGGGGCGCTCCTGCGACCCCGGGACCGCCTGCAGCGCGGCGGCGAGCAGCTGCTCCACCCGTCTGCTCACTGCCCCCGCCCGCGCGACCACCCGGAGAGTCTGCCGTGCGGGCGCCGCTCAGCCCGGCAGGCGCGACGCCGGCGTCGCCAGCAGGTCTGAAAGCCCGGCCACCAGGAAGCGCTTGAGCTCGGCCACCAGCACCGGGTCGCCCTCGGGCGCGCGCCGGAAGGCCAGCGCCAGCACGGCCTCCCCGCTCTCGACGGCAACCCGCAGCGCCAGCTCCAGCCGGGGTGACCGGTCCACTCCGGGGAGCACGTCGAGCAGGACGTCACCGAGCGCGACGGCGACCAGCCCGTTGTCGTGGCCGCCCGCGGCCTCGGCCCGCAGCGGCCCGCCGAGGTTGAGCAGCCGGAAGGCGGGCTCGGACCGGGCGAACTCCACGTAGCCGTCGACGACCGCCTCGACCAGGTGCTCCCAGCGCTGCGGCGGCGCCACCGCCAGACGGTCCGCCAGCGCGGCCCGGTAGCGGTCGAAGGACCGCTGGGCGAGCGCCCGGAGCACCGCCGACAGGTCCGGGAAGAACTGGTAGAGCGATCCGACGCTGACGCCGGCCTCGCGGGCCACGCTGCTCGTGGTGAGGCCCTCGGTCCCCGTCCGGGCCAGCAGGTGCGCCGCGGCGTCGAGCATCCGCTCGACCCGGACCGCGCTGCGCTCCTGCACCGGTGTGCGCCGGGCGGCCGCCAGGTGGGCTGTGCTCACCAGTGCCTCCCCCGGGGTCCTTGACCGCTCGCCAGACATGAAACATCCTCACGTGTCCGTGTGTCCAGGTCCGGTGCTGCAGGGGAGGGTCGATGGGGGGTCGTGACCGGCTGCTCGCGCTGCTGTTCGCCCTGCAGCTGTCGGCGGCCGCCGTGCTCGGCGGCTTCCTCGTCCAGGCGCTCGGCGACGACGGGCCCCCGGCGGCCGCCGTGGCCGCCGGAACGCCGGTGGACCTGCCCGGTGTCGCCGCCGACCCCGCCGACGACGTCCCGACCGCCCCGACCGTCGCGGGCACGCGACCGGGTACGGCCGCCGTCCCGGGCACCGTCGCCCGCCCCGGCACCGCTGCCGGCCCGGTCGCCGGACCCACGAGGCAGGCCCCGGCCGCCGCGCTCCCTGCCGCCGGCGGCCCGGCCGTCGCGAAGGGCGCCCCGGTCCGGGTGGGCTCCATCGTGACGCAGACCGGTGCCATCAACTTCGCCTCGGCCGGCGCAGGGCGACCAAGGCCTACTTCGACATGGTGAACCGGCAGGGGGGCGTGAACGGCCGTCGGATCGAGCTCGACCTGCGCGACGACCAGCTCGACCCCGCCCGCGGCAGGCAGCAGGCGCAGCAGCTGGTCGCGTCGGGCGTGTTCGCCTTCGCCGCCTGGAACGCCCCGCTGACCGAGAACGGCATCGTGCCGTTCCTCGAGCAGAACCGCATCCCCCTGATCGGCGCCTACGGCGAGCAGGCGGAGTACCACTCGCCGTACAGCTGATCATGTTAGCGCCTCCTACGGGCACTACGGCTTCCAGATGGGCTCCTGGCTGGCCGAGCAGGGCGTGAAGAAGCCCGGCGTCATCTTCATCACCAACAACAGCGCCAGCGCGGACGACGGCCTGGTCGCGGGCTTCCGGGCCGGATTCAAGACCAAGGGCGTCACGCTCAGCAGCGACCACATCGTGGTCGTCGACCCCACCAAGGCCTCCTACGACGACACGGTCACCACCTTCAAGCTCGACGGCGTCGACGGCATGGCCAGCGTCATCGACCAGACCGCCTACAACCGGCTGGAGCAGGCGCAGGCCCGCCAGGCCTACCGGCCGCTGCACATCGCCGTCCCGCTGTTCGCTCGACCCCACGGTGAAGCGGCCCGCGGGGCGGACGGCACCTTCGTGGCCTCCGACTTCGAGTTCGTGCAGGGCGGGCCGCCGCCGGTGGCCCTCTACGAGAAGACCGTGCGGGCCGCCTACGGCGCCAAGGCGCAGATCAACTACATCGGGCAGCAGGGGTGGCTGAACGCCCTCGTGTTCACCGAGGCGCTGCGCCGGATGGGCGACGACATCACCCGCGACAACCTGCTGCGGACCATGAACAGCCTGCCCACCGACCTCGGCGGCTTCACGTCGGCGCTCGCCTTCGGCCCGTACCGCAACGACACCCGCGACCTCAACCGCTGCCTGAAGATCGGCAAGCTCGTCGGGGGGAAGGTCACCCGGCTCACCGGGTGGCGCTGCGACGAGCAGCCGTTCTGATGAGCCCGACCACGCCGTCGTCCACGCGCGTCCCCCGGGCCACCGCCCTGTCGTACGGGGTCGGCTCGATCGGCACCGGCGTGTACTCGACCGTGCCCGGGCTGCTCCTGCTGTTCTACCTGACCGACCTCGTCGGGGTCGGCGCCGGCACAGCCTCCCTGGTGCTGCTCGTCCCGAAGCTGTGGGACGCCCTGCTCAACCCCTTCGTCGGGGCCTGGTCGGACCGGGTGGGTGCCCGCAGCCCGTTCCTGCTGGCCGGGGCCATCGGGGTGCCGGTCCTGTTCGCCCTGCTGTTCAGCGCGCCCGACCTCGGTGGCCCGGGGGCCACCGCCCTGTACGTCGCCGTCGTCTACACGCTGGCCATGACCGCCTTCGCCCTGTTCCAGGTGCCCTACGTCGCCCTGCCCGCCGAGATCACCGACGACTACCACGAGCGCACCCGGCTGATCAGCGTGCGGATGGTCCTGCTGACCGTCGGCATCCTCGTGGGAGGGGCCCTCGCCCCGGCCCTGGCCGGTGGCAAGGACGGCGGCCGCGAGGGCTACGCCCGGATGTCCCTGGTGGTCGCGGCGGTCCTGGCCGCGGCGCTGCTCACGGCCTGGCGTGGGACCCGGGGCGTGCCCACGGCTGCCCCCACCGCCGGACCCCGCGTGACGCTGCGCGCCCAGATCGGCGTCGTCCGCGGCAACCCGGCCTTCCTGGCCCTGTTCCTGGGCTACACGCTCCAGGCCGTGGCCATCGGGGCCATGCTCGCCGGCGCCCCTTACATCGCCACCTACGTCCTGGACGACAACGCGCTGGCCAGCGTGCTGTTCGTCTGCCTGGTGGCCCCGGCTGCCCTGGTCATGCCGCTGTGGCGACGGCTGTCGCTGCGCACCGGCAAGCTGACCGGCTACCTGGCCGCCAGCCTGGTGTTCGCCGTCGCCGCGGCCGGTCTGGTGACGGCGCGGTCGCTGCCGACCTACGGCGTCCTGCTCCTGACCGCCGTGCTGGGCACCGGGTACGCCGGCATGCAGCTGTTCCCCTACGCCATGCTCCCCGACGCGATCTCCGCCGATCGTGGCGCCGACGGCCCGCAGACCGCCCGGCCGGCACCTACACCGGCATCTGGCAGGCCGGCGAGACGGTCGGGTTCGCCGTCGGCCCGGCCCTGTACGCCCTGGTGCTGGCCGGGTCGGGCTTTGTCTCCTCGGCCGCCGACGAGCGGGTCGACCAGAGCTCGGGCGCCGTGCTCGGCGTGGTCCTCGGTTTCGCCGTCCTGCCGTCGGCCGTGGTGCTGCTCAGCCTGCTCCTGCTGCGCCGCTGCCGTGCCGCCGACGCCGGCTCGGCAGCACCGCGAGAGGGCGGCCGCATGACGAGCAACCGCGACCGCCTGCTCGCCGCCCTGTTCGCCCTGCAGCTGCTGGCCGCCACGGTCTTCGGGATCGTCCTCGTCCGCGGCCTCGGTAGCGAGGGCCGCACCACCCAGACCCTGCTGAGCGCGCCCGGCGCCGGGTCCGTCGACCCCGGGTCGCCCGCCGGGCCGGGAGCGCCGCAGCCGTCGGCCGGGGCCTCCGCCCGGCCCGGCACGGCCGCCGTCCCCGGTACCGAGGGCACCGCCGCGTCGGCCGGGCCGCGTCCCGGCTCGAGCCAGGCCGCCGTCGCCGCCGGTCCGGTCCCGGCGTCGGGCGTCGTGGCCAAGGGCGGCACAGTCAAGATCGGCTCGATCGTCACCCAGACCGGCGCCATCAACTTCGCCGCCGCCGCGCAGGGGACCAAGGCCTACGTCGACACGGTCAACGCCGCCGGCGGCGTCAACGGCCGCACGATCGAGCTCGACCTGCGCGACGACCAGCTCGACGCCGCCCGCGGCCGGCAGCAGGCCCAGCAGCTCGTCTCGTCCGGGGTCTTCGCCTTCGTGGGCTGGCAGGCGCCGCTCACCGAGAACGGCATCGTCCCCTTCCTGGAGCAGAACCGGATCCCGCTCGTCGGGGCGTTCGGCCAGGTCGGCGAGTACGACAGCGCGTACTCCTACGTCTTCCAGAGCAACCACCTCGGCTACCAGATGGGCCGCTTCCTCGGCAGCGAGAAGGTCAGCCGGCCCGGTCTCATCTACATCAGCAACCAGAGCGCGGCCGCGAACACCCGGCAGGAGAAGGCCTTCGCCGCGGGCCTGAAGAGCGTCGGCAAGAAGCTCAACGGCGACGACGTCGTCCAGGTCGACGTCACCAAGGCGTCCTACGACGACGTCGTCACGCAGTTCCGGCTGTCCGGCGTCGACGGCATCGCCACGATCATCGACCAGACCGCCGACAACCGGCTGCAGCAGGCGATGGACCGGCAGGACTACCGGCCCGTGCACGTCGCCGACCCGCTGTTCACCGACCCCACGGTCAAGCAGGGACCGACCACCGAGGGCGTGCTGGTCGCCAGCGACTTCGCGTTCGTCGACACTGGCGGACCCGAGGTGCAGCGCTACGCGGCGGCCGTCCGCAAGCAGTTCGGCAGCCGCGCGCAGGTCAGCTACCTGGGGCTGTCCGGCTGGTTCAGCGCGAAGGTCTTCGTCGACGCGCTGCGCGCCATGGGCGACGACGTCACCCGCCCGAACCTCCTGCGCACCCTCGACAGCCTCGCCGGCCGACACCGGCAGGGGCTTCACGTCCACGCTGGTCTTCCGGCCCGGTGCGCACGACATCAACCGCTGCTTCCAGCTGGGCAAGATCACCCGTGGCAAGGTCGCCCCGTACAAGCCGTACGCGTGCGACGACACCCGCTTCTGATGAACGGAGCGTGCTGACCGTGGAGGTCTACGTCGCCCTGGCCCTGGGCGGACTGCCCATCGGGGCGATGTACGCGCTCCAGGCGCTCGGGATCGTCATCGTCTACAAGACGTCCGGCGTCTTCAACTTCGCCACCGGCGCGATCGGCCTGGCCTGTGCCTACGCCGCCAGCAGCCTCACCGCGGCGGGCGTGCCGATCGGAGCGACCATCGTGCTGGCCATCGCCCTCGGGGTGACGCTCGGCATCGGCATCGAGGTGTCGGTGCGCCGCGTTCCCGGCACCCTGTCGCGCACCATCGTCACGCTGGGCTGGCTGCTCGCGCTGCAGGGCGTCGTCGGCTACGTCTACGGCACGCAGGTCGCCACGAACGCCCCCGCCGAGCTGCTGCCGCCGGACAACCTCCTCGACGCCGGCGTCCTGCGCTACAGCCAGGACCAGGTGGCCGTCGTGGTGATCGCCGTCGGGCTGGCGGTCGGCCTGTCGCTGTTCTTCCAGCGCACCGCTCTCGGTACGGCCACCCGGGCGGTGTCGGAGGCTCCCGAGGCCGCGCGCCTTCTCGGCATCGGGGTCGACCGGGTCAACCTGACCGCCTGGGGCATCGGCGGCGGCATCTCCGGCCTGGCCGGCGTGCTCATCACCCCCCTGCTGGACAAGCTCGACACCACCACGCTGGTGGTCTTCACGGTGCAGGCCCTGGCGGCAGCGCTCGTGGGGCGGCTGTCGTCCCTGCCGCTGACCTTCGTCGGCGGCATCGCTCTCGGAGTGGCGCAACCGGTCGTCGTGCGGCTGCTCCAGGGCAGCGGCCTCACCGGCGTCGAGGAGCTCACGGCGCTGC
Organism: uncultured Actinomycetota bacterium; assembly: GCA_963761695.1. Lineage (GTDB taxonomy): Bacteria > Actinomycetota > Actinomycetes > Mycobacteriales > SCTD01 > RYN-122. The sequence goes on from CAVXIB010000017.1 coordinate 176,190, forward strand.
TCGTGGTGCTCGGGTCGCTGCTGCTGTTCCGCCGCGGCGGCCGGCGCGACGTCGTCAGCGGCGGGCTGGAGCCCGTCCCGGTCCGGCCGCTCCCGGTCGGCCGCACCGCCCTGGCCTACGCCGCGGGGGTCGCCCTCACCGCATTGCTGCTGCCGCTCGTGGTCGACGACGTCGGGAACCTGTCGCGCTCCACGATCGCTCTGACGGCCATCTGGGCGCTCGCGGTCCTGTCGCTGGTGCTCCTGGTGGGCGTGGTCGGGCAGGTGTCGGTGTGCCAGGCGGTCTTCATGGGGGTGGGCGCCTTCGGCACCGGGATCGCCATCGAGAAGGGCCTGCCGTTCCTGCTCGCGATCGTCGTGGGAGCCCTGATGGCGGCCGCCGTCGCGGCCGTCGTGGGCCTGCCGGCGGTGCGGCTGCAGCCGCTCGAGCTCGCGATCGCCACCCTGTCGCTGGCCTTCACCGCCGACCGCTTCCTCTACGGCTGGGCCCCGTTCGCCTCACCCGCGAGCACCCGCGAGGTGCCGCGCCCGGGGTTTGCGAACCTCGACCCCGGCCACGTCGCGCAGGGCGAGCGCGCCTACGCCTGGCTGGTCCTCGCGCTGTTCCTGCTGTCGGCCTTCGCCGTCGCGTCCCTGCGCCGCGGCCGCACCGGCGCGGCCCTGACCGCGCTGCGCTCCTCCGAGCCGGCCACCTCCGCCATGGGCTTCTCGGTGGTCAGCGTCAAGCTGCGGGGCTTCGCCGCCTCGGGCTTCCTCGCCGGGCTCGCCGGGGCCCTCTACGCCGGGCTGCTGCAGGGCGCCTCGGGCGCGCCGTTCGACTTCACGCGGTCCATCACGCTGCTGGCCTACGCCGTCATCGTCGGGGTCGCCTCCGTGCCGGGCGCGCTGTTCGGCGGGATGATCGTGACCCTGTCGACCCTCACGCTCGGCGCCACCGACGAGGTCGCCAGCGGCCGCTCGGCCAGCGTGGTCACGCTGCTCACCGGCATCCTGCTGGTCGGGGTGCTGAACGCCTCCCCCGACGGCGTCGCCGGAGCGGTCGGACGCGCCGTCGACCGGACCCGGCCCACGCCCCGCCCGGCGCCCGAGCGCGAGAAGGTGGCGGCATGACGCCGCTGCGGGGCACCGCGCTGGAGCTGCGCGACATCGGCGTGCGGTTCGGGTCCTTCGATGCCGTCGACGGCGTGTCCCTGTCGGTGCACGCCGGTGAGGTGGTCGGCCTGATCGGTCCGAACGGCGCCGGCAAGACCGTCACCTTCAACGTGGTCACCGGGCTGCAGCCCACCACGCGCGGACGCGTGCTCCTCGGCGGCCGCGACGTCACCACCGTGGCGGCCCACGAGCGCACCGCCCTCGGCCTGGCCCGCACCTTCCAGGTGGTGCAGCTGTTCGCCGGCATGACCGTGCTGGAGAACCTCATGGTGGCCGCCCACCGGTTCACCAGCGCCGGCGTGGTCACCGACGCGCTGCGGCTGCCCGGGCGCAAGCGGGCCCTGGACTCGGCGCGGGAGCGGGCCACGGCGGTGCTGGCGTTCCTGGAGCTGTCGCACCTGGCCGACGTCGAGGCGTCGCTGCTGCCGGTGGGACAGGCCCGGCTGGTCGAGCTGGCCCGGGCGCTGTGCCTCAAGCCGACCGTGCTGCTGCTCGACGAGCCGGCCTCGGGCCTGGACCCGGCCGAGACCGCCGACTTCGTGGCGCTGCTCGCCGAGGTCCGTGCGACCCTCGGCTGCGCGATGCTGCTGGTGGAGCACGACATGGGGGTGGTCATGCCGCTGTGCGACCACGTGGTCGTCATGAACTTCGGCCAGGTGCTCGCCACCGGGACGCCGCAGCAGGTCCGCGAGGACCCCGAGGTCCGCACCGCCTACCTCGGGCGTGCCGGCATGACCGCCCTGCTCGAGGTCCACGGCCTCAAGGTCACCTACGGCGGAGTGGTCGCCGTGCGCGACGTGTCGCTGGCGGTGCGGCCCGGCGAGGTGCTCGCCGTGCTCGGCGCGAACGGCGCCGGCAAGACCAGCACGCTGCGCGCCGTGTCCGGGCTGGTCCGGCCGGCCGGCGGCGACGTGCGGCTCGACGGGCAGTCCCTGCTCGGCGCCAGCCCGGAGTCGATCGCCCGGCGCGGGGTCGCCCACGTCCCGGCCGGTCGGGGGATCTTCCCGGGACTGTCCGTCGCAGGACAACCTGCGCATGGGCCTGTACGGCGTCGGCGCGACCTCGATCGACGCCGCGCTGGAGTCACTTCCCGATCCTGCGCGAACGGCTGGCCCAGCCGGCCGGCACCATGTCGGGTGGCCAGCAGCAGCAGCTCGCCCTCGGCCGCGCCCTGGTGCAGCAGCCGCGCCTGCTGCTCGTCGACGAGATGTCCATGGGGCTGGCGCCGAGCGTCGTGGCCGACCTGTTCCGGCTCGTCGGCCGGCTGCGCGACGAGGGGCTCGCGGTGGTGATGGTCGAGCAGTTCGTCGGGCAGGCCCTGCAGGTCGCCGACCGGGCCGTCGTGCTCGAGCAGGGGTCGGTCGTCGCCGGCGGCACTCCCGACGAGCTGTCCACCGACGACCTCGCGGCGGCCTACCTCGGCGGCGGCGGCGAGCCCGACGTCGTGGTGCGGCCGGCCCCCGCGTCCGCGGCCGAGAGCCTGCCGGTGGCGCTGCCAGGTCGCGACGTCCGCAGGCTCGAGCAGTGGGCCGCCTCCCAGGGGCTCACGGCGCGCGAGGCGGCCGCCCGGCTGCTCGCCGAGCAGCTGGAGCGCACCCCGTGAGGCGTCCCCGGCCCTCGGCCCGGTCGGTGGCCGTCACCGCGCTCGGCGCCTCCCTGCTGCCCGTCGTGCTCGGGGTCGTGGCCGTGCGGCCGGTCGCCGCGCAGGAGGTGCTGCCGGGATACGCCTCGTACGGCCTGACCGGGCTGGCCGCCGGGGTCCGGACCGCGGGCGACGTCGGGGTGTCCGGTGGCCTGGTCACCCTCGACACCGGCTCGGGCCAGGTGGCCGCCCGACTCGACTCCTCCCCGTCCTCGGGCGTGCTCGCCGCGCCGTTCGAGCCGGGCACGCTGTTCCGCACGGTCGTCGGTCAGGGCAACGCCGGGGCCGGGGAGACCGTCTTCGACGTCCCCGACGCCGAGGCCGCCTTCCCCGGTACCGGCAGCGGCGCCGTGGGGCTCGTCCCGGCCACCAGCGGCGGACCCCTGCGCGGGGAGGGCGGGAGCGCCCTCGCCGCCGCCGACGCGACCAGCGCCAAGGGCGCCGCGACGGGGGCGTCCTTCGCCGTCGAGGGGCTGGTCACCGCCGACGGCTCCACGTCGTCGGTGGACCTGCGCGTCGACCCCGACAAGGGCACCAGCAGCGCCACGGGACGCACCTCGGTGGGCCGGCTGGTCGTCGCCGGCGTGCTCGAGCTGCGCGACGTCGTGGCCACGGCGTCGCTCACCAGCGACGGCGACCGGCACACCGCCGCGGCCTCGGTCACGGTCGGCGGGGCGCTCGTCTCCGGCATGCCGGTGGGGTTGAGCGACGCCGGAGTGGAGGCGCTCGGCACCACCGTGCTGCCGGGGCAGACCGTGCGCGACCAGACCGCGGCCGCGAACGCCGCCCTGGCCGCAGCCGGGATCCAGGTGCGCACGATCGAGGCGGCGAGGACCAGCGACGGCAGGTCGGCCTCCGCCGACACCGGCGGTGTCGTGATCAGCCTCGCCACGGCCGATCTTCCGGGCGGCGTCGCCGCGAACCGGCTCGAGATCGTCGTGGGCGGGGTGCAGCTGACCGAGACCGACGAGCGGCGGACCGCCGAGCCCGCGCTGCCGCCCGCGCCGTCGGTACCGGCCCCCGCGGTCCCGTTGCCGCTCCCCGCGCCCGGACTCCCGGGAACCCCGGCTATCCCCGGCACCCCTGGCACCCCCGGGCTCGCGGCTCCGGTCATCGAGGCGGCCCCCACCCTCGCCGCTCCCGGCCAGGGGCTCGTGCTCGTGGCCGGCCGGTCGGTCCCCGCGGCGGCGGCCCTGGCCGGGTTCGCGGCCTGGCAGTTCCTGTCGTTGTCGACCGCCACGCTCTACGCCTTCGTCGAACGACGCCGCCGGCTCGCCCTGCTGCAGGAGCTGACATGACCGACACCCTGATCCGGGTGGTCTGCCCCCGGTGCCGGGCGCCGTACGCGCCGCGGCTGACGGCCGGAACCTGTCCGGTCTGCGACGCTCCCCCGCCCGACGGCGCCCCCGGACTGCGCCGCACGCTGCTCCCCGACCCCGACGACCGGCTGCTCGCCATCGTGGCCGTCGCGACGATCCTCAACGTCCTGCTGCTCAGCGTCCTGGCCCTGCTCGTCCTCCAGAACTAGGGATTCCCCGTGCACCTGTCCGACCTGCAGACGCCTGCCCTCGTCGTCGACGCCGCCGCCCTGCAGCACAACCTCGACGCGATGGCGGCCGCCGTGCCGGGCGCCCGCCTGCGCCCGCACGTCAAGGCGCACAAGACCACCGGCCTGGCGCGCAAGCAGCAGGCCGCCGGGCACCCCGGATTCACCCTGGCCACGATCCGCGAGGTGGAGGGCATGGCCGCCGCCGGTCTCGGACAGGACCTGATGCTGGCCAACGAGGTGCTCGACGCGCGCCGGCTGGGGGCCGTGGTCGAGCAGGGCGCCCGCGTCACGCTCGCCGTCGACAGCGACCTCACGGTGCAGGCCGCCGTCGACGGGGGCGTGCGCGAGGTGGTCATCGACGTCAACGTCGGCCTCCCCCGGTGCGGCTGCGACCCGGGCGACGCCGGGAGGCTCGCCGACCTGGCCCGCAGCAAGGGGCTGCAGGTGCGCGGCGTCATGGGCTACGAGGGCCACCTCATGATGGAGCCCGGTGCGACCCGCGCGCAGCAGACCGAGGCCTGCATGGCGCTGCTGCTCAAGGCCTCCGCCGACGTCGGGGGCGAGCTGGTCAGCGCCGGCGGCACGGGGAACTACGCCGAGAACGTCTGGGCCAACGAGATCCAGGCCGGCAGCTACCTGCTCATGGACACCGCCTACGGCGGTCAGGGTCTGCCGTTCCGCCAGGCGCTGACCGTGCTGTCACGAGTGGTCAGCACGAACCCGCAGGGCTGGGCGGTCGCCGACGTCGGCCTCAAGAGCCTCGGCATGGACCACGGCAACCCCACGCTGCCGGGCGCCGACGTCTGGTTCTGCTCCGACGAGCACACCACCTTCAGCGCCCAGGAGGGCTCGGCCTTCGCCGTCGGCGACCTCGTGCGGGTGCACCCGGCCCACGTCGACCCCACCGTCGCCCTGCACGAGCGGATGCACGTGGTCGACAGCGACGGCGAGGTCGTGGAGACGCTCGAGGTGGATCTGCGCGGCTGGTGAGCCGTCAGGCTCCGAGGACCCGGTCGAGGTAGGCGTTGCCGAAGCGGCGCTCGGGGTCGAGCGCGTCGCGCAGGGCGAGGAACTCCCCGAACCTCGGGTAGCGCGGAGCGAGCCGCTCGGCGTCGAGGGTGTGCAGCTTGCCCCAGTGCGGCCGGCCGTCGACGGCGTCGAACAGCGGCTCGACCAGCCCGAACCACTCCTCGTAGGGCGTGCCGAGGTACTGGTGCACCGCGACGTAGGCCGAGTCGCGTCCGGACGCCGTCGACAGGGCGATGTCGTCGGCCGGGGCCACCCGCACCTCGATCGGGAAGCTCACGGTCATCCCGTGCCGGTCGGGCAGGTCGCGCAGCTCGGTCATCAGGGCCGGGAGCGCCGCCCGGGGCACGGCGTACTCCATCTCGCGGAACCGCACCCGGCGCGGCGAGGTGAACACCTTGGGGGCGGCGTCGGTGTAGGTACGGGCCGACAGCGCCTTGGTGCACACCCGGTTGATGCCCGGGATCAGGCGGGGCACCGCCGCGCCGAGCCGGCAGGTCAGGGCGAACAGCCCGTTGCTGAGCAGCTCGTCGTCGATCCAGCCGCGCACGGGCGACAGGGGGGCCGGCGTCGTCGACCGGTTGTTGCGCTTGGTCAGCGCCACCTCGGTGTGCGGGAACCAGTACAGCTCGAAGTGCTCGTTGTCGGCGACGTGCTGCTCGAAGTCGCGCAGCACGTCCGACAGCGGCATGGGTCGCTCGTCGGCGGTGAGCAGGAAGGCCGGCTCGGCCTGCAGCGTCACGGTGGCCACGACGCCCAGCGCGCCGAGCCCGATCCGGGCCGCGGCGAACAGCTCCGGGCGCTCGCTGCGACTGCAGCGCACCAGGCTCCCGTCGGCCAGCACCAGCTCCAGCGCCACCACCTGTGCGGCGAGCGAGCCGCTGCTGCGACCGGTGCCGTGCGTTCCGGTGGACAGCGCACCACTGACGGTCTGCACGTCGATGTCGCCCATGTTGGTCAGGCCCAGCCCGTGTGCCCTCAGCAGCTCGTGCAGGTCGTGCAGGACCGTGCCCGCCTCCACGGTGACCTGGGCCGTGTCGGGGTCCACCGCGAGCAGGCGGTTCATCCGGTCCATCCGCACCAGGACGCCGTCGGTGAGGCCGATCGCGGTGAAGGAGTGGCCGGAGCCGATCGCCTTGACCCGCAGGCCGTCGGCGGCCGCCTGCTTGACCACCCCTGCCAGCTCGTCGACCGAGCCCGGGTGCTCGACCCGGACGGGGGTCATCTGCTGGTTGCGGGCCCAGTTCTGCCAAGCGGTCGACATGTGAAGGATGCTCACGTCTGTCGGTCGCGCGGTCAAGCCCGGACGTCCTCCCGGACACCCCTGACGGCCGGCAGCCCCAGGACGGCGACGACGGCGAGCAGGCCGAACGCCAGCGACCGATGGTCCAGCAGCGGCACCAGGGCGACCGTGACCACGAGCCCCCCGGCGTTGCCGGCCATCCAGAGCAGGGCGGCGGCCGTGCCGCTGGCGGCCCCCGCGCGGCGCTCGGTCAGCTCGAGCACCAGGGGGAGGGTGGTCAGCAGGGCGAGGCCGAGCACGGCCAGGACCAGGCCGGTGCCCACCGGTCCCCGCACGACCACGAGGGCCAGGCTGCCCAGGACCGTCACCACCAGCGCCGCGCCCAGCACGGCCTGCTGCACCCCGGCGCGGGCCACGATCGGGGGAAGCACCGCCGAGCCCACCACCCCGGCCAGCACCATGACGATGAGCAGCACGCCGGTCTGGTCCGCGTCGATGCCGTCCGGCTCCAGCAGCACCTGCAGCCAGGTGGTCAGCCCGACGAAGACGCCGAAGCCCACGACGACCAGCGTGGTGGTCGCCCGCACGACCGGGTCGGCCCAGACCGCGCGCAGGGCAGCCCGACCGCTGGCGACCGCCTCGGACGGCCCCACGGGAGCCACCCGCAGCGCCAGGCCCAGCGCGACGGCGCCCAGCACCGCGTAGGCCGCCTGCACGGCCAGCAGCAGCGGCAGGTCGTCGCCCAGGGCGATCCCCGTGCCGAAGGCCAGCAGGAACCCGGCGAACAGCCCGGCGCTGCCCACGGCGATGCCGAGGGGCCGGTCCTGCTCCCGGGCGTAGGCGGTCGCGACCTTGGCCACGCTGTTGGTCACCAGCGGCTGGGCGACGGCGACCACGAGCGAGCCGACCAGGGCCGCCGCGAAGGAGTCGTCGACCAGGCGGATGAGCCCGCCCAGCGCCGTCAGCCCCGCGCCCAGCGTCAGGCTCCCCCGGAACCAGCGGTCGAGGGCGAACCCCGCGGGCAGGGCCAGCACGACGTAGAGCAGCGGGAAGACCGCGGACAGCGCCCCGATCGCCCCCTCGCCGACGCCGTAGTGCGCCGCCGACGACGTCGTGATCGGCGCGTAGGTGAGCCACAGCATCTGGTTCGACGACGTGACGACGACGAAGGCGGCCAGGACGGACCAGCGGGTCCGGAGGGCGGTCTGCACGCGCGGCAGCCTGTCACCCGCACGGCTTCCCCGTGGCCGGCAGGAGTGACACGGGCTCGTGTCGAAGTCTCCGGCATGTCTCGTCTCCGTACCGCCTTCGTGGCGGCCGCCCTGCTGTGCGCCGGTCTCCCGGCCCTCGCCTCCGCCGCTCCGGCCGACTGCCTGTCCGAGTCCGACGTCGACCTGGTGCTCTGCGCCGCGGTCGAGGGGGCCGGAGCGGCCGGCTCGGTGACCCCCATGCTCGTCGGCCCCCGCGACCAGGCGGGCGCGGCCGCCGACGCGGCGCTGGAGCTGGCCGGGGTCTGCGACCCGACCGACTCGGCCGCCTGCCTGCTCCCGTTCCCGAACGACCGGTACACGGTCGCGGACCCGACCACCGACACGGGCCGGCGGCTGGCGCTGCCGCTCGCGGGCATGCCCCGCAACGTCGCGGGGCGTCCGGTCGACACGACCGAGCTCAACCGCAACGACGGTTTCTCGCCCGGCAGCCCCCTGCTCACCAGCGTTCCGGGCCTGGACGCCCAGGCCAGCCGCCTGCCGGGCATCACCGACATCGGTGCCAGCCTCGACAAGGACTCCCCCGTGGTCCTGCTCCGCGTCGGCAGGAACGCCGGGCAGCAGGAGCGCGCACCGTTCTGGGCCGAGCTCGACGCCAACCCCGCCGACGGCGAGCAGCCGCTGCTCATCGTGCGCCCGGCCGTCAACCTGCAGGAGGGCGCCCGCTACGTCGTGGCCCTTCGCGGCCTCGAAGGACAAGGCCGGTCAGCCCACCGCCGTCGACCCCGACTTCGCCGCCGTGCGCAACGCTGCCGCGGCCAAGAGCAAGAACGACGTGAAGGCCGACCCGGTGTTCGGCCCGCTCGACGCCGAGAAGGTCGACCTCGCCTCATTGCAGCAGGCCTGGACCTTCACGGTCGCGAGCACCCGCAACCTCACCGAGCGCATGGTGCACATCCGCGACGACGCGTTCAAGGGGCTCGGCGCCGCCGGCGCCCCGGCGTTCACGGTCGACAAGGTCACCGACGGCGTGGGCGAGCGCACCCGACGCCGCATCACCGGCACGTTCACCGTGCCGAGCTACCTGACGGTCCCGAAGAACGGCAAGGACCCGGTGCTCGGCGCCGACGCCGGGCTGCCCGGCACGCGGTTCGCCTACCTCGACGGCGACGAGCTCCCCGACCGCACGGGCGACTTCACCGCCACCTACACCTGCAACCTGCCCCCGAACGCCACCGGCAGCACGCCGGCCCGCGGGTCGATCTACGGCCACGGCCTGCTCGGCGGCCAGGGCGAGGTCAACGGCGGCAACATCGCCAAGCTCGCCGTCGAGGGCGACATCGTCTTCTGCGCCACCGACTGGTACGGCATGGCCACCGGCGACGTCCCGAACGTCGCCACCATGCTCGCCGACATGAGCAACTTCCCGACGCTGCCCGACCGGGTGCAGCAGGGCATGCTGGCCCACCTGTTCCTGGCCCGGCTGCTGAAGAGCCCGGCCGGCTTCGCCTCGAACGCCGCCTTCCAGGAGGGCGGCCGGCCGGCCATCGAGACCGGCGCCGTCTACTACGACGGCAACAGCCAGGGCGGCATCATCGGCGGCGCCCTGATGGCCGTGGCGCAGGACATCACCCGCGGAGCCCTCGGTGTCCCCGGCATGAACTACTCGACCCTGCTGGACCGCTCGGTCGACTTCGCCACCTACGAGGCCGTCTTCAACGCCGCGTACCCCAGCGAGCGTGACCGGCAGATCGTCTTCGCCCTCATCCAGGGGCTGTGGGACCGCGCGGAGACCAACGGCTACGCGGCGCACATCACCAAGGACCTGCTCCCCGGCACGCCCGAGCACCAGGTGCTGCTGCACCCGGCCTACGGCGACCACCAGGTGGCCAACGCGGCCGCCGAGGTGATGGCCCGCACCATCGGTGCCAGCACCAACGAGGGCTTCCTGGAGCCGGGCCGGCACTGGAGCACCGGTCTCGCCCGGATGGGGCCTGCCCCGCTTCACCGGGACGCACCGCGGCTCCGCGCTGGTCTACTGGGACAGCGGCACCGAGAGCGCCCCGCTCAGCAACATCCCGCCGCGCGAGTTCGACGGCCCCGCCGGCCACGACCCGCACAGCGACCCGCGCGACACCACCCTGGCCCGCCACCAGAAGGACCTGTTCCTGCACCAGGGCAGCGTCGTCACCGACGTCTGCGCGGGCGGGCCCCTGCTACGGCAAGGGCTGGAAGGGCGCGACCAGCTAGTCGCGGCAGCGCCTCGAGCGGGGTGCGGGTCGGCGCAGGACCGTCAGCCGACCCGCATCTCGCCGAGCTCGCCCCAGCCGTCCTGGTCGACCTCGGTGCTGACGATCCGCGGCGTCGAGGCCAGATAGGGCGGCAGCATGCTCTGCGCGGCGCGGAAGTGGTCGGACTGCACGTGCTCTGCTCCCGCCGCGCCGTCCCGGAAGGCCTCGACCAGCGTGTACGACGTCGGGTCCTCGACGCTGCGCGACCAGTCGAACCACAGGCAGCCGGCCTCGGCCCGGGTCGCCTCGGTGAACGCCCGCGACACCTCGAGCCAGGAGTCGGCGTGCTCGGGCTTCACCGCGAAGACCGCCGTGATGAAGATCAACGGAGCTCCTTCTTGAGGATCTTCCCGGTCGGGCCCTTGGGCAGCTCGTCGACGACGCGGATCTCGCGCGGGTACTTGTAGGCCGCGAGGCGCTCCTTGCAGAACGCCTGGATCTCCTCCGGCGTCGCCGAGGCCCCCGGCTTGAGCGACACGATGCCGACGACCTCCTCGCCGAGCTTGTCGTCGGGCTTGCCGATCACGGCGGCCTCGGCGACGGCGGGGTGCTCGAACAGCACCTCCTCGATCTCGCGCGGGTACACGTTGTAGCCACCCCGGATGACCAGGTCCTTCTTGCGGTCGACGATGAACAGGAAGCCGTCGTCGTCGGCGTAGGCGAGGTCGCCGGTGTGGAACCAGCCGCCCTTGAAGGCCTCGGCCGTGGCCTCGGGGTTCTTGTAGTACCCCTTCATGATGTTGTGGCCCCGGATGACGATCTCGCCGACGTTGTCCGGCCCGGGCGGGAGCGGGTTCTCGTCGGCGTCGACCACCTGCACCTGCACGCCCCAGATCGGCTTGCCGATGCTCAGCACCTTGCGCTGCTCGGCGTTGATGTTGAACGTCGTGGTGCTGGCGCTCTCGGACAGGCCGTAGCCCTCGAGGATCACGCAGCCGGGGAACTTCTCCTCGAACGCCCGGATGGTCTCGCCGGGGATCGGGGCGCCGCCGGACACGCCCACCCGCATCGACGACAGGTCGCGGCCGGTCAGGTCGGTGTTGAGCAGGGCGAAGTACATGGTCGGCACGCCGGAGAAGATGGTGCACCGGTGCTTCTCGATGGCCTCGATCACCGGGTCCATCTCGAACCGCGGCACCAGCACCATCGTGCCGCCGTAGCGGACCGTCACGTTGAGCACGCTGGACAGGCCGAAGACGTGGAACAGCGGCAGGACGGCGACGCCGATGTCGTCCTCGCGGAACTCGAACAGCTCCCCGGCGACCGTGCAGTTCATGAACAGCTGGAAGTGGGTGAGCTCGGCGCCCTTGGGCTTGCCCGTGGTCCCGCTCGTGTAGAGCAGGACGGCCGTGTCGTCGGAGGACAGCGGCACGATCTCGCGGGTGTCGTCGGCGAAGTAGAGCTCGTCGAAGTGCTTGGTGCCCTCGGGGCGGACGTCGTTGCCCGGCAGGTTCACGACGTAGGTCGGGATCGCCGTCTCGAGCTGGCCGACCCCCTTGAACGCCTCCTCGGCGAACATCTCGAACGTGATCAGCGCCCTGGAGTCGCTGTTGTCGAGGTGGTAGGCCACCTCCGGAGCCCGCAGCAGCGGGTTCAGCGGCACCATGACCAGCCCGGCCTTGAGGATGCCGAAGTAGGCGAACAGGAACTGCGGCAGGTTCGGCAGCTGCACGGCCACCTTGTCGCCCTGCTCCAGGCCGGTGGCGAGCAGGGCCGAGGCGACCCGACCACTGATCTCGTCGACCTGCGCGTAGGTGAACGAGAGGTCGTTGACGTGGCAGAGCGGCTTGTCCGGGTTCGCGGTGGCCGACTCACGCAGGATCGTGGCGAGGTTGAAGCTCATGCCGCCATGCTAGTGAGCCAGGTCACGCCCGGCGCGGCGGGGGGACCGACGGGTGGGCACGATCACACGATTGCGCCACACCCCGTGCAGGAAGTCGCCCGGCGAGGTCGAATCCCGCGGGTATGCGCCTGCTCCCCTCCTGCCCGCCGCCGCCTGGTCCCCCTGCTGACCGCTCCCCTGATGCTGGCCGCCGGAGCCGTCGCCCTGCCCTCGTCGGCGGCGACCACCCTGCCGCACGCCGGTCCGCTCGCGGTTCCCGCGTACTCCTCCTTCGACGTGCTCGACTCCGGCGCGCCCGTGCAGCTGCGCGCGCTCTCGACCCGGGCCGACCTCGTGACCGGCGGCGACGTCCTGGTGGAGGTGGTCGTCCCGAAGGGCACGGACCTGCGTCGGGTCAAGGTGTCGGTCGGCACGCGCGACCTCACCCGGGCGTTCCGCCCGGCCGGTCCCGGTCTGCGCGGCCTCGTCACCCGGCTGCCCGGCGGCCCCAGCACACTGACGGCGACCGTGCCCGGCGCCGGGCGGGCGACCCTGGCCGTGCGCAACGTCGGCCTGCAGGCGCCCTCGTTCTCGGGCCCGCTCGTCGGTCCCTGGACCTGCAACAACGGGGCGACCCGGGCCGACTGCAGCAAGAACGCGACCATCAGCTACGTCTACAGGTCGACGAACCCCCTCAAGGCCGGCCTCCCGGGCCGGGTCGCCAGCGACCCCGTGCAGTCGTCCTTCCAGCCCTACGACCCCGCCGCCCCGCCCAGCGACGTCGCCACCACGACGACCGACGACGGTCGCACCGTGCCGTTCGTCGTGCGGGTCGAGGAGGGTTACAGCCTTCGCGACCAGTACCGGATCGCGGCGCTGTTCGACCCGGCCACCCAGGGCCGCACCCCCAGCCCCACGGCGGCCAACCCCGGCTTCAACTCCAAGCTGGTCCTGGCGCACGGCACCAGCTGCGACACGTCCTACGAGAGCGGCACGGCCACCGACGTCCTGTTCGAGGAGGCGCTCGCGCAGGGGTTCGCCGTGGCGTCCCACGCGCTCGACAACGCCGGCCACAACTGCAACATCGTGACGCAGGCCGAGTCCCTGGTCCGGACCAAGGAGATGGTGGTCGAGCGGTTCGGCCCGCTGCGCTACACGATCGGTAGCGGGTGCTCGGGCGGCTCGCTCGTCCAGCAGCAGATCGCCAACGCCTACCCCGGCGTCTACCAGGGCATCACCCCGCAGTGCAGCTTCACCGACGCGTGGAGCTCGGCCCAGCAGTACGTCGACTACGTCGGGCTGCGCCGCTTCCTCGAGGGTCAGGGCGCGCTCGAGACCCGGATCGTGCCCGCCCAGTGGCCCTCGATCTTCGGCCACGCCAACCCGGCCAACCAGATCACCTTCACCGAGGCCATCCCCAACAGCGGCGACCCGAGTCGCGACTGCCCCGGTGTCGCACCCGGGAAGGTCTTCACGACGGCGTCGCAGAAGGGCGTGCGCTGCTCGTTCCAGGACTACATGAAGAACGTGTTCGGCCTGGACGGCGCGGGCAAGGCGCGCCGGCCGATCAGCAACGTCGGAGTCCAGTACGGCCTGTCCGGCCTGCTCACCTCGATGGGCGCCAACATCGGCGACGCGACCCGGCCGCCGCTCACGGCCGACCAGTTCGTCGCCCTGAACGCCGGTGTCGGCGGGTTCGACATCGACTTCGAGCCGACCGCCGCCCGGACCCAGGCCGACCCGGTGGCGCAGGACCGCGTCTACCGCAGCGGAGCGGTGAACACGACGGCGCACCTGGACTCGGTGGCCATCCTCGACCTCGGCGGCCCCGAACCCGGTGCCTTCCACGACGTCTACCGCAAGTTCGCCCTGCGGGACCGCCTCGTCCGCGAGCACGGCACGTCGGAGAACCAGGTGTTCTGGCAGGGCCAGACGCCGCTGCTGGGCGACCCGCGCTTCGCCGAGAGCGCCATCACGGCCATGGACGACTGGCTGCAGCAGGTCGAGAAGGACACCAGCACGACGCCGCTGCCCCGGAAGATCATCGCCGCCAAGGAGCCCGCCGGGATCGCCGAGCGCTGCGTCGGCACCGAGGGCCTGGACGCCCCCCTGGAGCTGTGCCGCACCGCGGTCGGCGCCACGCTGTTCAGCTCGCCGAGGATCGAGGCCGGCGGCGGCGACACCGCGCTCGTCAACGGCGTCGGCCCGAAGACCGTCGGCTTCACCGACGACCGCCTCGACTGCCAGACCATGCCGATCGAGCAGTTCGTCTACGCCGGCAAGAGCTTCGCCGACACCTTCGACGCCGCCCAGCAGGCGACGCTGAAGAAGACCTTCCCGACCGGGGTGTGCGACTACAGCAAGCCCGGTAGGGGCTTCCGCCCGGCGGTCACCTGGCAGCGCTACCAGGACACCCGGGGCGCCGTGGTCTACGGCGGCGTGGCGATGGGGGCGGCGCCCCGCTCGACCTTCCGCCGGTAGCCCGGCACGGGGGCGGGCCTACGGATGGGCCCGCACCACGTTCGCCCAGGCCGGCGGTGTCGGCCCGGACCGCTCCAGCAGCGCCACCACCACGCGCAGGCCGCGCGGCGGCGCGGCCGGCCATGGAGTGCGGCCGTCGGTCAGCACGACCAGTAGCTGCGGTCGCGGCCGCAGCGCCGCCGCCGCGTCGATGCCGACGCGCAGGTCGGTGCCACCGCCTCCGGACAGCCGCACCTGGGTCGCGGCCCGCACCCGCTGGGCGGGGCCCACCTGGGCGTCGCAGGACAGGACGGTGACCGCCTCGCGCCGCACCCCACCGGCCCGCAGGGCTCCGTCGACCTCAGCCAGCGCCTGCTCCAGCATGAGGTCGTCGACCGACCCGGACGTGTCCACCACGACCGCCACCCGGGGCACCGGACGGCGCAGGGACGACAGCACGACGTCGGGGGATGCCCCCGCGCGCCGGGAGGGCCGCGCGCGTGTGTGGTCGGCGCTCCCGGCCACCCAGGCCAGTCCCCCACGCACCGTCGAGGCGAGCACCTGCCGCCAGTCGACCACCGGACGCAGGCGGCGTTGCGCCCAGCGCTCCCACCCTCCCGGGACCGTGCCCACGCGGGCCGCCTCGGCCACGTCCCGCGCGACCGCCGCCCGCACGAGGTCGGCCTGCACGGGGGTCAGCCCGCCGTCGGCGTCGTCCCAGGAGCGCGGCAGGCCGTCGACCCCGCTGCCGCAGTCGACCACCCAGCGTGTGCCCGCCGCCGGCAGCGCGGAGTGAGCTCGATCGTCGTGCGGATCTGCTCGAGGTAGCGCGAGCAGTCGGACAGCCGCCAGATGGGTCTCGAAGCGCGCGCGGTCGGAGGGTTTCATGGCGCCGTCGAGATACGCGGTGACGGCCTCGACCACGTCGCGGCAGGGCACGGGTTCCGATCTCCGTCTCCAAAGCCTCATTGCCCATCTCCCAGGTGTTCTTCCAGCGCCACCCGGACCTTTGCCCGCGCCCGGTGCAGCAGAACTCTCTGGTTGGTCTCGCTGATGTCCAGGGCGTTGCACGTCTCGTCGGAAGGAAATCCCTCGAGGTCGCGCAGGGTGATCACGAGGCGCTGCGCCGTGGGCAGCCGATCGATCGCCGCCCGCGCCACGGCAAGCGTCTCGTCCGAATAGACCTTGAGCTCGGGCGAGTCCTCCCAGCGCCGCGGCGGCGACCTCCAGGCGCCATCGCTGAAGAAGCGATCGGGGTCGACGCTCGCATCCTCGGGGCCCATCTCGCGCGCCGCGAGCGCGGCGAACGGCACGCTGCGCGACTCGCGAACCCCCCGCGTCATCGCCCGATTGAGCAGGATGCGGAAGACCCAGGTCTTCAGCGACGAGCGGCCCTCGAAGCGGTCGATGCCCTGGAGAACGCCCAGCCACGCCTCCTGGACGACCTCCTCGGCGACCGCGCGACTCGGGACGTACAGCGCGCGAGGCGCAGCATCGAAGGCGCCCACAACGCGACGAATTCGGCGAAGGCCTGCTCGTCACGTGCGCGCAGGCGTTGGACCAGCTCCCGTTCGTCCACGACGCATGACCCTAACGACGTCTGTGAGAGATTGCGTTCCGTGACCAGGCTGGTCGGGGTGGACGTCGGTGGAACCAAGGTGGCCGTCGCCGCTCTCGAGGACGGCCGGCTGGGCGAAACGCGCCTCCGCCCGACCGAGCTCGAGTCCCCCGACGCGCTGGTCGACCAGCTCGAGGAGGCGATCCAGGAGGCGCTGCCGGCCGATGCCGTGGGCATCGGCATGCCTTCGGTCGTCGACTTGGCCAAGGGCGCCGCGCGCTCGTCGGTGAACATCCCGCTCGAGCACGTCCCGCTGCGCAAAGATCCTGCGCAAGCGGCTCGGGCGTGCCGGTGTACGTCGACAACGACGCGACCGTCGCCGCGGTCGCCGAGGCGCACGGGCCCGACGCGAAAGTCGACGTCCGCCACCTGGTGATGCTCACCGTCGGCACAGGCATCGGCGGCGGGATCGTCATCGACGGCCACATCTACCGCGGCGCGACCGGGCGCGGCGGCCGAGCTCGGCCACATGATCATCGGCGCGGACCTCGACGACGGCGCGCCCGAGCCCCGAGGGCCGCCGCGGCCCGGCTCGCTGGAGCGGCTGGCGGCCGGGCGCGCGCTCGACAAGCTCGCCGCCGAGCGCGGGCTGACGACGGGCGCGGAGCGGTCGAGGCGGCGCAGCGCGGCGACGCGGCCGGACTGGAGTGCATGCGGATCCTCGGCGAGCGCCTCGGCATCGGCATCGCGAATGTGATCCTGGCGCTGGAGCCCGACGTCGTCGCGATCGGCGGCGGCGTCTCGGCCGCCGGCGAGCTGCTGGTCCACCACGCGCGCGAGACCGCCGAGCGGTTCTTCCTGCGCGGCGTGGGCACCAAGACCGAGATCCGCGTCGCGCGCTACGGCCCCGAGGCGGGCGTCCTCGGAGCGGCGCTGATGGCCGGCCAGGAGATGCTTGCTCGAGCAGGACGCGCTGAAGTGAAGGTCGCGGTCGGGTTCGACCACGCCGGCGTGCCGCTGCGCGACGCGGTGCTCGACACGCTGCGCGACGCCGGCCACGACGCCGGTCGACCTCGGCGACGCACGACGACTACCCCGACATCGCGCGGACGGTGTGCGCGGCGGTGCTGGCCGGGGAGGCCGAGCGCGGCGTGCTCGTGTGCGGTTCGGGCGCCGGCGTCGCGGTCGCCGCGACCAAGATCAAGCGGCATCCGGGCCGCGGTGACCCACGACACGTACACCGGCGCGCAGTGCGTCAGCCACGACGACTGCAACGTCGCGTGCCTCGGCGCCCGCGTCGTCGGCTCCGCCTACGCCGCCGACATCGTCCGCGCGTTCGCCGGCGCGGCGTTCTCCGGGGAGGAGCGCCACCAGCGGCGACTTGACAAGGTTCCCGAGATCGAGCGAAAAGGAGCTCCATGAGCACCTCAGCGCCAGCCGTCAACGAACGGCTCGCCGCGCTGACCGAGGCCGGCACGTCGATCTGGCTCGACCAGATCCGCCGCACGCTGATCACCGACGGCGAGCTGCAGCGGCTCGTCGACGAGAGCTCGCTGCGCGGCGTGACCTCCAACCCCGCGATCTTCGAGAAGGCGATCCTCGGCTCGCCCGACTACGACGAGCAGCTCGAGGAGCTGGCGCGCGGCGGGCAAGCAGCACCGAGGACGTCTACGACCGGATCGCGATCACCGACGTGCAGCTGGCGTGCGACGTCATGCGCCCGATCTGGGAGGCCTCCGACGCACGTCGACGGCTACGTCTCGCTGGAGGTCAACCCGCCCTGGCGCGCGACGGCGAGCGCACGCTGGCGGAGGCCAAGCGGCTGTGGGCCGAGGTCGACCGCCCGAACGTGATGATCAAGATCCCGGGCACGGACGAGGGCGTGCTCGGCGATCGAGGCGGCGACCGCCGACGGGCATCAACGTCAACATCACGCTGCTGTTCAGCGTCGCCGCCTACGAGCGGATCGCCGAGGCCTACATCCGCGGACTGGAGCAGCGCCTGCAGGCCGGCGAGTCTCGACGTGCACTCCGTCGCGTCGTTCTTCGTCTCGCGCGTGGACACCGAGGCCGACAAGCGGCTGGAGGAGATGGGCCGCACGCGACCTCGCCGGGCAGGGCGGGCCTGGCCAACGCCCGCAGCGCCTACCAGCGCTTCAAGGAGCTCTTCCAGGGCGAGCGCTACGCGGCGCTGCGCGACGCGGGCGCGCCGCTCCAGCGCCCGCTGTGGGCGTCGACCGGCGTGAAGAACCCGGCCTACCCGGACACGATGTACGTCGACGAGCTGGTCGGCGCCCCACACGGTCAACACGATGCCGATGGCCACGCTGCTGGCCGCCGCCGAGCGCGCCGAGATCACCGGGCCGACCGCCGACCAGGACCCGGCCGAGGACCTGCCGCGCTGGCGGAGGCGGGCCTCGACCTCGACGACGTCACCGACAAGCTGCTGCGCGACGGGATCGAGTCGTTCGAGGGCTCGTTGGACAGGCTGCTGGCGGGCGTGGAGGCCAAGCGCGAGGCGGTCGTCACCGGCCGGCCCGCGACGATCGCCGGCTCGATCCCCGACGACCTCGAGGGCGCCGATCGCCGAGCGCGTGCGCAAGGCGGCCGACGAGAACGTCGCGCGGCGGATCTGGTCGAAGGACGCGACGCTCTGGGCGCCGGAGGGCACGCCCGAGGTCGCCAACCGGCTCGGCTGGCTGACGATCGCCGACTGCCTGCGCGAGGAGGCCGCCGACCTCATGGCGTGGGCGCGACGCCTCGACTGCACCGACGTCGCGCTGCTCGGCATGGGCGGCTCGTCGCTCGGGGCCCGAGGTGCTGCGCCGGTCGTTCGGGGCGCCGAACCTGCACGTGCTCGACTCGACCGACGCGACCGCCGTGCGCAACCTCGCCGAGGCCATCGACCTCAAGAAGACGATGTTCGTCGTCTCTTCCAAGAGCGGCGGCACCGTCGAGACGCTGTCGCACTTCGAGTACTTCTGGGACCAGACGGGCGGCGCGGCGAGCAGTTCGTCGCGGTCACCGACCCCGGCAGCCCGCTGCAGGAGCTCGCCTCCGAGCACGGGTTCGCGCGCGTGTTCTCCAACGACGCGAACATCGGCGGGCGCTACAGCGTCCTGTCGTACTTCGGGCTGGTGCCGGCCGCGCTGGCCGGCATCGACGTCGGTCGCGCTGCTCGAGTCCGCGGCGGTGGCCGAACAGGCATGCCACTCGTTCGACTCGACGTCGAACTCGGGCCTGTGGCTGGGCTGCGCGCTGGGCGAGCTGTCGCTGCGCGGGCGCGACAAGCTCACGTTCGTCGTCGACGAGCCGATCGCGAGCTTCGGTCTCTGGGCCGAGCAGCTGGTAGCCGAGTCGACGGGCAAGGAGGGCCGCGGGGTGCTGCCGGTCGCCGACGAGCCGCTCGGGGCGCCGGAGGTCTACGGCGACGACCGCGTCTTCGTCCACCTGCGCAACGGCGACGACGCCCGACGAGGGCAACGAGAAGGCCGTCACCGCGCTGGCCGAGGCCGGCCATCCCGTGCTGACCATGCAGACCACCGGCGGGCCCGCCGACCTCGGGCGGGTGTTCTTCTTCGCCGAGTTCGCCACCGCGGTCGCGGGCTGGGCGCTGGGCATCAACCCGTTCGACCAGCCCAACGTGCAGGAGGCCAAGGACAACACCAAGCGCGTGCTCGAGGAGGGCGTTGATGATGTGGACCCCGGCTCGCTGAAGGAGCTGCTCGTCCGCGGCGGCCCCACCGCACTACGTGGCGATCATGGGCTACGTCGCGCCGTCGGACGAGTTCGACGCGGCGATCGCCGAGCTGCGCGGCGCGATCCGCGACAGCACGAAGGCGACGACGACGTTCGGCTACGGCCCGCGCTTCTTGCACTCGACCGGCCAGTACCACAAGGGCGGCCCCAACCAGGGGCTGTTCGTCGCAGCTGATCGCCGACTCGCTGCCCGACGTGCCGGTGCCGGGCAAGCCCTACACGTTCGACGACGCTGAAGAACGCGCAGGCGATCGGCGACCTGCAGACCCTGCGCTCACACGGCCTGCCGGCATGCCAGGTGCGGCTCGAGGGCGAGCCCGCCGAGGCCGTCCGCAACCTCATCAAGGAGATCAACTGATGGCGCAGATCGGGTTCGTCGGCCTCGGCCGGATGGGCGGCAACATGGTCGCGCGCATCCGGCGCGACTCCGATCCACGACGTCGTGGCGTTCGACTTCGACGACAAGGCCGTCAAGAAGGCCACGAAGGTCGGGGCGACGCGGCGCGTCGTCGCTGCGGGAGCTGGTCCGCAAGCTCGAGCCGCCGCGGATGGTGTGGATCATGGTCCCGGCCGGCGAGGCGACGCAGAAGACGGTCGACCAGCTCGCCAAGCTGATGGACCGCGACGACATGATCATCGACGGCGGCAACTCGAAGTGGACCGACGACAAGGTCCGGGCCGCGGCGCTCAAGAAGCAGGGCATCCACTACGTCGACGTCGGCACATCGGGCGGCGTGTGGGGCCTGCAGGTCGGCTACTGCATGATGGTCGGCGGGCCCAACAAGGCGATCAAGCGGCTCTCGCCGATCCTCGACGTGCTCGCCCCGCCGGCGACCGAGGAGCACGGGCCCGGCTGGGGCCACTTCGGGCCGACCGGCGCGGGGCACTACGTGAAGATGGTCCACAACGGCGTGGAGTACGGGCTGATGCAGGCCTACGCCGAGGGCTTCGACATCTTCGACAAGTGCGAGTACGACATCGACAACGCGCAGGTCGCGCACCTGTGGATGCAGGGCTCGGTCGTGCGCTCGTGGCTGTGCGAGCTCGCGGCGCTGGCCTTCGAGCAGGAGGGCAACGACCTCAAGGGCCTCTCGGGCTACACCGCCGACTCGGGCGAGGGCCGCTGGACGATCGAGGACGCGATGAGCCTCGACGTGCCGACGCCGGTCATCACGGCATCGCTGCTCGCGCGCTTCTATTCACGCGAGAACGGCGACTACACGCATCGCGTGCTCGCCGCGCTGCGCGCGCAGTTCGGCGGCCACGCCGTGCAGAAGCGGGCCGACGGATGAGGGCCGAAGGCCCGATCACGGCGGCCAGGATGGCCGACGTTGATCTCCGACAGCGCCGACCGGAAGGAGGCAAGAGGTGACCTCTTCGGCAACGCTCGACAACCCGCTCGTCGAGGGCCTCGAGCGGCTGCCGGTCCACCCGACGACGCTGACGATCTTCGGCGGCACCGGCGACCTGGCCAAGCGCAAGCTCCTGCCGGCGCTCTACAACCTCGCCCACGAGGGCGCGCTGCCCGAGCGCTTCAACCTGATCGCCTCGTCGCGCAGCGACATGTCCGACGAGGAGTACCGCAAGATCGTCTCGGAGTCGGTGCGCCAGTTCAGCCGCCGCGAGCCCGACGAGACGGTGCTGGAGGCGCTGCTCGACGCACGTGCGCTACGTGTCGGGCTCGTTCGACGACGAGAGCGTCTACCAGCGGCTCGGCGAGGCCCTGGACGCCTACGACGACGAGGCCGGCCAGCACCTCAACCGCGCCTTCTACCTCTCGACCGCCCCGGAGTTCTTCCCGGTGATCGTCGAGCGCCTCGGGGCCGCCGGGCTGGACGTCCACCCCGACGCCGAGGTGCGCTGCATCATCGAGAAGCCGTTCGGCACGACCCTGGCCGAGGCCAAGGAGCTCAACAAGACGGTGCTCGGCGTCTTCGAGGAGCGCCAGATCTTCCGCATCGACCACTACCTGGGCAAGGAGACCGTCCAGAACATGATGGCGTTCCGGTTCGCCAACGGGCTCTTCGAGCCGGTCTGGAACCGCAACTACATCGACAACATCCAGATCACCGCGGCCGAGGACATCGGCATCGGCACGCGCGCCGGCTACTACGACAACGCGGGCGCGCTGCGCGACCTGGTCCAGAACCACATGCTCCAGCTGCTCTGCCACGTGGCGATGGAGCCGCCGGTGGACTTCTCGGCCGACGAGGTGCGCGACGAGAAGGTCAAGGTCCTGCACGCGATCCACGCGCCGCACCGAGGACGAGGTCGACGAGATCGCGGTGCGCGCGCAGTACGCCGCGGGGAACGTCGGCGGCGAGCAGGTGCTCGGGCTACCTCGACGAGGAGGGCGTGCCGGAGGACTCCAACACCGAGACCTACGCCGCGCTGCGCCTGGAGATCGACAACTGGCGCTGGGCGGGCGTGCCGTTCTACCTGCGCACGGGCAAGCGCCTGGCGCGCAAGGTCACCGAGATCGCGGTGACGCTGCGCCCGGTCCCGCACCTCGCGTTCGAGCAGGACGGGTCGGTCGGGGTGCAAGCCCAACCAGCTCGATCCTCACGCTGCAGCCCAACGAGGGCGTGTCGCTCTCGCTCGGGCGCGAAGATCCCGGGCACGCGGATGCGGATCCGCCCGGTGAACATGGAGTTCCTCTACGGCACGGCGTTCCTGTCGCAGTCGCCGGAGGCCTACGAGCGGCTGATCATGGACGCGATGCGCGGCGACGCGACGCTCTTCACGCGCAACGACGAGGTCGAGGCGCAGTGGCGCATCTGCGACCCGATCGTCGCCAAGTGGGAGGCCGACACCCGGCCCGCTGCCGCAGTACGAGGCGGGCACCCCGGGCCCCGAGGAGGCCGAGCGCCTGCTCGTCGGCGACGACGCCTGGAGGGCGATCTGACCACCTCCGACGCCGTCTGGAGCGAGCGCGACACGACGCCGGGCGCGATCGATGCCGCGCTGCGCGGGCTGCTGCGCGAGCGCCACGCGGAGAGCGCGTCGTACGTGCCCGCGCGGGTGCTCAACCTCGTCGTCGTCGTCGACGCCGAGTGGAGCGGCGAGGTCGCCAACCGGCTGGCGAAGGTCGGCCGCTTCCACCCTTCGCGCACGATCGTCTGCGCGGTCGAGCAGGGCCGCGACACGATCGACGCCGTCGCCTCGATCGCCGCGGACGGCGACGGTGACGGCGACGGCGTGGCGTTGATCCGCGAGCTGATCGTGCTGCGCTGCGGCCCGCAGCACCTCAAGCGCATGGACACGATCGTCGACCCGCTCGTGGTCACCGACCTGTCGACGATGGTCTGGGCCCCCCACGGCCACAACGAGGCGGTCGACGCGCTGCTCGGCCTCGTCCAGGTCGTGCTCCTCGACTCCGTCGACGAACCCGACGTCCGCGAGGCGCTGGAGCGCTCCTGGCAGCTCTCCCAGGAGGCCTACGTGGTCGACCTCGCATGGTTGCGCTCGACGCCGTGGCGCGAGCGGATCGCCGCGACCTTCGACCCCGACAAGCTGCGGGCCGACCTGCGCATGATCAGCAGCGTCGTGGTCCACCACCATCCAAAGTCGCTGGCATCGGGTCTGCTGATGCTGGGCTGGCTGGCGTCGCGCCTGGACTGGAAGCCCGCGCGCCTGGCGCCCGCCGGCAATGCGCTCGCCGGGTCGGCGAAGGGGCGCCGCCAGGACGTGCAGCTGCGCCTCGAGCCCGTCGCCGAGCAGGACGTCCCCGGCCTGGCCGGGATCGAGGTGGCGACGGCGTCGGGGCGCAGCCTGCGGCTGGACCGCGGCCCGGGCGGGCTGCGTGCGCACTACCGCCACACGCGCGGGGTCGAGCGCGAGTGGACCGTGCTGGGCGCGTCGCGCGGCGAGGCGGGGATCCTCGGCGAGGGCATCCGCCAGGCGCTGCTGCGCGACCCGACCTACCGGCCGGCGGTCGAGAAGGCGCGGGAGCTGGAAGCGTGAGCGAGGTCTGGGAGACGGTGTGCGCCAGCTAGTGGGCGACGTCCCACTGGGCGGCAGCCCTTTCCCTCCGATCGCCGAGTTCGCATTCCTTTCGGACACCGAGTGCACGGCGCTGGTGGCGCCGAGCGGCAACGTCGAATGGATGTGCGTGCCGCGGATGGACGGCCCTTCGGTGTTCGGCTCGTTGCTCGATCGCGACGCGGGCGGCTTCCGGCTCGGCCCGGCCGACCAGACGGTCCCCGCCGGGCGCCGCTACCTCCCCGGCACGATGGTGCTGGAGACGACGTGGGGAACGCGCACCGGCTGGGTGATCGTGCGCGACGTGCTGCTGATCGGCCCCTGGCATCACGAGGACGAGCGCTCGCACACGCACCGGCGCTCGCCCACCGACTACGACGCCGACCACGTGCTGCTGCGGATGCTGCGCTGCGTCAACGGCCAGGTCGAGATCAACCTCGACTGCGTGCCGGTGATGGACTACGGGCGCCGGCAGGTCGAGTGGGACTACGCCGACGGCGGCTACCACAAGGCGGTGGCCACGGCGAAGGACTTCGACCTCGAGCTGACGCTGTCGACCGACCTGCGGCTGGGGTTCGAGGGCTCGCGCGCACGGGCGCGCACCACGATGCACGACGGCGACCTCGCCTACGTGGCGTTGTCCTGGAGCGAGCACGGCGGGCCCGAGAGCTACGAGGACGCCTACCAGCGGCTGGTGCGCACCGCCGACTACTGGCACGAGTGGCTTTCGCACGGCGCGTTTCCCGACCACCCGTGGCGGACCCACCTGCAGCGCAGCGCGCTGACGCTGAAGGGGCTGACCTACGCGCCGACCGGGGCGATGTGCGCGGCGGCCACCACGTCGCTGCCCGAGACGCCGGGCGGCGAGCGCAACTGGGACTACCGCTACTCGTGGATCCGCGACTCCACGTTCATGTTGTGGGGCCTCTACACGCTCGGCTTCGACTGGGAGGCCAACGACTTCTTCTACTTCATCCACGACGTGGCCTCGGGCGACGACCAGCTGCAGGTGATGTACGGCCTGGGCGGCGAGCGCGAGCTCGAGGAGCACGTGCTCGATCACCTCGTCGGGCTACGAGGGCGCCCAGCCGGTGCGGATCGGCAACGGCGCGTGGGACCAGAAGCAACACGACGTGTGGGGCGCGCTGCTGGACTCGATCTACCTGCACACCAAGTCGCGAGACAACCTGCCGGAGTCGGTCTGGCCGATCATCGTCAAGGCCGTCGAATGCGCGATCGACCACTGGAAGGAGCCGGATCGCGGCATCTGGGAGGTGCGCGGCGATCCCAAGCACTTCGTGTCGTCGAAGGTCTTCTGCTGGGTGGCGTGCGACCGCGGTGCGCGGCTGGCGCGCGTGCGCGAGGACTCCGAGAGCGCGAAGAAGTGGCAGGAGGTCGCCGACGAGATCCACGCGGACGTCTGCGAGAACGGCGTCGACGAGCGCGGCGTGTTCACCCAGCACTACGAGACCGATGCGCTCGACGCGGCGCTGCTGCTGATGCCGCTGGTGCGCTTCCTGCCGCCCGACGACGAGCGCGTGAAGGCGACCGTCATGGCGATCTGCAAGGAGCTGACGGTCGACGGGCTGGTGCTGCGCTACAAGGTCGACGAGACCGACGACGGCCTGTCGGGCGAGGAGGGCACGTTCGCGATCTGCTCGTTCTGGCTGGTCAGCGCGCTGAGCGAGATCGGCGAGACCCGGCATGGCGCGGGAGCTCTGCGAGAAGATGCTCTCCTACACGTCGCCGCTGTACCTGTACGCGGAGGAGATCGACCCGCGTACCGGCCGGCACCTGGGCAACTTCCCGCAGGCGTTCACCCACCTCGCGCTGATCAACGCCGTGATGCACGTGATCCGCGCCGACCACGAGCTGATGCTCGCCCAGCAGCCGCTGGACGCCCGCCGGCGCGAGACCGGGCTGCTGCGCGCGCCGAGCGACGAGCAGCTCGGCGGCGACCCGAAGTCGCTGTCGCCGTCCGGCAGGAGGACGAGCCGGCGGCGGGCGGCCGCCCGGACGACGCGTGAGGGTCACGACGGTCGCCGATCCCGCGGCGGCGGCGGAGCGCTGCGCGGAGACGCTGGGCATGGTGCTGCGCGGCGCGCTGGGCGAGCGGGGCGAGGCGCACATCGCGCTCAACGGCGGCACGACGCCGCGACCGGTCTACGAGCGCCTGCGTCGAGCTGATCGACGACTGGTCGCATGTGCACCTGTGGTGGTGCGACGAGCGCTGCGTGCCGGCCGACCACGAGGACTCGAACTTCCCCGTTCCACGCGAGACGCTCATCGAGGGCGCGGGCATCGGCGAGGAACGCGTGCATCGGATGCGCGGCGAGCTCGGGCCCGAGGAGGGCGCCCGCGCGTACGCCGCCGAGCTGGCCGAGCACCTCGAGCTCGACGACGCGGGCATCCCCGTGCTCGACGTGGTGCACCTCGGCCTCGGCCCCGACGGGCACACCGCCTCGCTGTTCCCCCACCACCCCGCGCTGGAGGTGACCGCTCGGCGACCGTCGGCGTGTTCGATGCGCCCAAGCCGCCGCCGGAGCGCATCTCGCTGTCGATCGCGGCGCTGAACGCGGCGCGGCGGCGCGTGCTGCACACCGTCGGCGAGGCCAAGCGCGACGCGGTCGGCCGCCTGCTCGGCGACCCGTCGCCGGCCACGCCGGCTTCGTTGCTGAAACGCTCGGGACTGGAGGTGATCGTCGATGACGCGGCGACCTCACTGAGATCTGGCTGGTCCGCCACGCCGAGACCGAGTGGTCGCGCGACAAGAAGCACACCGGGCGCACCGACATCCCGCTGCTCGACGAGGGCCGGGAGGCCGCGCGCGGGTTGCGCGACCGGCTGGCGGGCCGCGAGTGGGCGGAGGTCTGGACGTCGCCTTGTCGCGAGCGCGCGAGACGTGCGAGCTGGCGGGGCTCGGCGAGCGCGCACGGGCGCGCGACGAGCTGCTCGAGTGGGACTACGGCGACTACGAAGGCATCACGACCGCCGAGATCCGCGAGACCCGCCCGCACTGGTTCCTCTGGCGCGACGGCTGCCCGGACGGCGAGGGCGCCTTCGACGTCGGCCGGCGCGTCGACGCGCTCGTCGACGAGCTCTCGGGCCTGTCTGGCGACGCGGTGCTGTTCTCCCACGGCCACGTGCTGCGCGTGCTGGCCGCTCGCTGGATCGGGTTGCCGCGCGCCCGACGGCGGCCTCCTCGCGCTCTCGACCGGCGCCGTCTGCGTGCTTGGCTGGGAGCGCGAGGTGCGGGTCATCTGGCGCTGGAACAGCTAGGACCCAGCACGCGGTGCAGGGTCCTCTGCACCGCAGAAGCGTGAGCCGTCAGCTGGCGGTAGGTGAAGCGCAGAGTGCGGTAGCCCGCGGCGGCAAGTGCCTGGTCGCGGGCGCGATCCGTCTCGAACGCGCGGCGCGTCCCGTGAGTGGCGAAGCCGTCGATCTCGACGACGACGCCGTGGGCCCGCCACAGGAAGTCGACCTTGATTTCCCCAACGGGGAGCCAGACGTTCACCGCCGGCTCGGGCAGGCCGGCACTGCGCACCAGCTCGAGCAGCAGGCGCTCCGCCTCGCTCTCGGTGAGCTTCGCCTCCGGCATGAACGCACCAGCTTCGACGAGCCGCGCCTGCTCGGCCCGCGCCACCGCCCGCTCGAAGCCATCTGGAGAGAGGACGACTGCGAGGTCCCGGAGGGTTCGCTCCGGAGTGGTCGTCGCGATGCCGTCCTTCTCGGTGACGTCGTCGCGATGCAACCGGCGTGGGCGGTGGAGGGCGATCCCCGGGTGGCCGTGGCGCCCGCGCGGCGCGCTGACGTGGACCCGCGTCGCCGCGGTCCTGCGGATCGCCCAGAGCGCCGCGGCGCTCGTGTGGCTCAGGACCGCCCCTTCGCCGCACGCCAGCACCGCCGCCATCCAGTGCGCCTCCCGCCGCAAAGCCGTATGCCCGACGGCATAGACACCGCGATACATGCGATGCAGCCGACCCGTGCGCGCCCAGCGCTCGATCACGTCCTGACTCACCCCCCGAGCCCGCAACTGCCCTCCCGCCACCACTCCCCACTGCGCGGTCGCCAGCTCGCCAATTGCCACCCACGAAGGGGTGGGCTCGAAAACCCGTAACTGGTTGCGGGTAAACGAGCCCACCCCCTGAGGGTGAACGCGAACCGCGCGCCGGAGGCGCACGGTTCGCTGCGGGTGCGTTACGCGGTCGCGGGGGACGGGACCGGGGTGGTGGGCTCGTGCTCGATGCGCGGGAGCCACTCGAGGCGCTTGCGGCAGGTACCAGTTCCACCTGCCCAGGAGCTTCATCGACGCGGGCAGCAGGACCGCCCGGACGATGGTGGCGTCGATGAGGATCGCCGTCGCCAGCCCGACGCCCATCATCTTGAAGTCGATGGACGAGCAGGGTCGCGAAGATCGCCGAACACCGCCACCATCACGCGGCCGCGCTGGTCACCGTGCCGGCGGTCTGCTTGATGCCGTGGGCCACGGCCTCGCTCGGTGCTCATGCCGCGATCGAACGCCTCGCGGACCCGGCTGAGGATGAACACGTGGTAGTCCATCGACAGGCCGAACAGGATCACGAACAGGAACAGCGGCAGCCAGCTCGGTGACCGCGCCGGTGGACTGGAAGCCCAGCAGCTTCTCGCCGTGGCCCTTCTGGAAGACCTCGACGAGCACGCCGTAGGCGGCGCCGACCGACAGCAGGTTCAGCACGATCGCCTTGATCGGGATGACGATCGAGCGGAAGGTGACCAGCAGCAGCATGAAGGCCAGCGCCAGGACGAACGCGAACACGATCGGCGCGCGGCGCCTTCATCAGGTCGTTGAAGTCCTTCGACCCCGCGGTGAGGCCGGTGACGTAGACCGTGCGTCGTCGGGCAGCTTGCCGACGGTGGCCGGGATGACCTCGTCGCGCAGCGTCGTCGAGCGCCTGGATCGACCGGCGTCGGAGCCCGTTGCCGACGATCGGTAGATCGACGATGCGACCTGGTGGTCGGGGCTGACCGACGACGCTGACCGGCTCGGAGAGCTGGCCGGTGGCGACGGCGTCGTAGCGCAGGTCGCGGATCGCCGCGGTCGTCTGGATCGACGTGACGTCGTCGCCCTGGATGACGACGCTCGCCGGGATCTGGTTGCCCGGGAAGGCCGCCTGCATGCGGTCGTAGACCCGCATGATCGGGATCGACCGCGGGCAGGCCGTCGGTGCCCGTGTCCGCGGTGTGCATCCAGAACGCCGGCATCGCCAGGGCGACGAGCAGGCCGCCGGCCAGCACGACGGAGACCACCGGCCGGGCGAGGACCTTGTCGATGACCCAGCCCCACGCGCGGCTGTCGCCGTCCGTCGCGCCGCAGCCGGCTGCAGGAACGGGACCCGGCCCTTGTCGATCTTGTCGCCGAGCTTGGACAGGAGCGGCGGGCACGACGGTGATCGAGCCGATCATCGCGATCGCGACGACCATGATCGTGGCGATGCCCAGCGGCGCGAACGTGCGGTCGCCCGCGAGGAACATGCCCGCCATCGCGGCCATGACCGTGAAGCCGGACACGAGCACCGCGCGGCCCGACGTCGCCGCGGCGACCTCGAGCGCCGCCTCGGGCGAGGCCCACGCCGCGCTCCTCGCGCTCGCGGCGCAGGTAGAACAGCGTGTAGTCGACGCCGACGGCCATGCCGACCAGCAGGACGACCGAGCTGATCGTGTCGTCGACGGGCAGCGAACTGGCTCGGCAGCGCGATCAGCCCGAGCGTCGCGAACACAGCCGAGAGCGCCAGCAGCACGGGATGCCCGCCGCGGCCAGCGCGCCGAACGCGAGGATGAGGATCGACGATCGTGATCGGCAGCGAGAGCTTCTCGGCCTTGCGCGAAGTCGTCCGAGAACGCCTTGCTGATCGCCTTGTTGGCGCTCGCGCCGCCGAACTCGCCGATCCGGACACGCTCGGGTTGCGCGCGGCGACGCCGTCGACGACGCTTCTCGATCGGGTCGATGCGCTTCTCCTGCAGCGTCTCGCCGCCGCGAACCTCGAACTGCACGAGGACCGACCGGCCGTCCTCGGAGATCTGGCCCGGAGTTGTCGGGGTCGTACGGCGACTTGACGCGCTGGACGCCCTCCTGACCGCGGACGGCGGCGATGACGCCGGTCGACGGCCGCGCGTACCTCGGGCGAGCGCTGGCCCTGGCCGTGCTCGGCCTGAATCAGCACCGACTCGGTCGCGTACTTGGGGAAGTGGTCGGAGACGATGCGATCGCCGCGGCCGGCGTCGCCCGTGTTGCCCTGGTCGTCGACCGGCGTCTTGGTACCGACGAAGCTGCCGATCGCGACGGCGGCGATGACGAACGCCAGCCAACCGAAGATCGCCTTGCGGCGGTGCTGTGCGCTCCAGCGCCCGGCGCGGGCGGCGAAGGTGCTGGGATTGCATGGGGCTCCTGACGATGCGGGACTAGACACAGCGCAACCCTCACTCAGCGAAGCCCCGCGTTCACAGGCGGCGGGCTGGTGTCCTGGATGTGGGGATAACCGCCCAGCGGAATCCGGTCCGCTAGGTTGCCGCGCCATGCGCATCGACGGAGCAGGAGCCCTGGTCGTCGGCGGCGCGTCAGGCCTGGGCGAGGCGACCAGCCGCCTCCTTCGGGCCGAGGGCGCCCGCGTCACGATCGCCGACGTCAACGCCGAGAAGGGCGACGCCCTCGCCTCCGAGCTGGGCGACGCCGTCCAGTTCGTCTCGGCCGACGTCACCAAGCCCGACGAGGTCGAGGCCGCCGTCGACGCCGCGGTCGAGTTCGGCGGCGGGCCTGCGGATCTCGGTGCAGTGCGCCGGGGTCGGCTGGGCCGAGCGCACGGTGTCCAAGCGCGGCCCGCACCAGCCCCAACCGTTCGAGATCGTCATCGGGATCAACCTGATCGGCACGTTTCACGCCCTGCGGTTCGCCGCCTCGCGGATGGCGGACAACGAGCCCGACGAAGGGGGCGAGCGCGGCGTGTGCATCAACACCGCGTCGATCGCGGCCTACGACGGGCAGATCGGCCAGATCGCCTATGCCGCCTCCAAGGGCGGCGTCGTCGGGATGACGCTGCCCGCCGCCCGCGACCTCGCCTCGCTGGGCATCCGCGTGTGCACGATCGCCCCGGGCCTGTTCGACACGCCGCTGCTGGCGGCGCTGCCCGAGGATCAGCGCACCAAGCTCGGCGAGGGGATCCCGTTCCCGTCGCGCCTGGGCCGCCCCGAGGAGTACGCGGCGCTCGCCGGCCACATCGTCAGAACACGATGCTCAACGGCGAGGTCGTGCGGCTCGACGGCGCGCTGCGGATGCCGCCGCGCTGACGCCGCTCAGCGCAGCCTGAACGCCAGCCGCTTCGTCGAAGACCGGTTGCCGGCCGCGTCGAGCAGCGTGAACCCAACACGTAGCGCCCGCTGCGCAGCCGCGGCAGCTTTGCGCTCGTCTGCCCCGCGGGAAGCCGCATGCGCAGCAGCCGGGCGACCCGCCGGCCGCCGCGAAGGATGCGGCCGTCGAGCCGGGCAGGCTCGGAGAGCACGAGCCGCAGCCGCCGGCTGCGCACGCGCAGGTTCCGCGCGCTCGGCGCCGTGGTGTCGGCCGCGGGCGGCGGCGTCGTGGTCGTGGTCGTGGTGGTCGTCGTCGTGGTTTCGGTCGTGGTCGTCGACCCGCCTGCGCCGACCACCACGGTGCCGGTCATCGACGCGTGCAGATCACATTCGTAGTGGAAGGTCCCGGCCGTGTCGAAGGTCCGCGTGACCTTCCAGCCCATCGGCTGCACCGTGGCGGGCATGCGGTAGGCGGGGCCATCGGTGAAGTCGACGTTGTGGGCGCTCGCGCCGCTTGGGTAGGACCAGGTCACCGAGTCGCCGACGTCGATCGTCACGGTCTTCGGCCCAAAGCCGAAGTCGACGACCGTCACCGGGTGGTCGGACCCCGCTCCCAGGGCGGGCACCACCGCGACGGCGCCCCCGGCCAGGAGCGCCGCGGCGAGTACCCCGAAACGCCTCACGCTCATGTCCTCCATGACGCCAAGCCGCCCCCGGTCCTTCCCGATAAGGTCGCGCCGTGGCCGATGCGCTCTCGCCGGCGGACCGCTCGTCGCTTGCGGCGGAGCAGGGCCCGGTCAACATGGCGGTCGGCGGCGCGCTGATCTTCGAGGGCGGCCCGGGCCTCGACGCACGAGCAGATCCTGGAGCGGGTGGCGGGCCGGCTGCACCTCATCCCGCGCTACCGCCAGCGCCTCGAGCAGCCGGTGTCCGGAGGCCTCACGAACCCGGTGTGGGTCGACGACGAGGGCTTCGAGCTGGGCTGGCACGTCCGGCGCACCACCACCGACGACCTCGCAGGGCTTCGTCGGCCACGAGCTCTCGCGGCGCCTGGACCGCTCGCGGCCGCTGTGGGAGCTCGCGGTGGTCGACGGCCTTCCCGACGGCCGAGTCGCGCTCATGCCCAAGATGCACCACGCGCTCGTCGACGGGGTCGCCGCGGTCGACATCGGCACGGTCGTGCTCGACCCCACGCCCGAGCCGATGGACATCGCGCCCGGACGAGGAGTGGGCGCCGCAGCGCCTACGACCGTCGCCGCCACCTCGCCCGCCTGGCCGCGACGCCGATCGTCAGGGCGCAGAAGCTCCTGATGGACAGCGCCAGCCGCGCGCTCGCCGCGACCGACCCGCGCCAGGCGACCACCGACCTGCGCCGCGCCACCGAGCTGCTCGCCGAGCTGGCCCGAACGCGCCCGCAGGCGCCGATGACGTTCCTCAACCACGGCATCGGCCCGAACCGCCGCTACGCCACCGCGCACGCGCCGCTGGCCGACCTCAAGGCGGCCGGCAAGGCCGCGGGCGGCACGGTCAACGACGCGATCCTCGCGGCGGTCGCCGGCATGCTCGGCCGGATGCTCGCGCAGGCCGGCGAGCGCCCGGCGCGCCCGCCCGTGGCGCTCGTGCCGATCAGCGTCCGCCGCCCGGGCGAGGAGGGCGGCAACCGCATCTCCACGGTCCTCGTCGACCTGCCGACCGACGATCGCCGACCCCGCCGAGCGCGATCGCCGTGATCGGCGCGTCGATGCGCGAGCTGAAGGACTCCGCCGCGGTGCGCGCCGGCGCCCTGCTCGTCGGCGCCAGCGGCTGGGCGCCCGCCGCTCGTCTCCTCTGGTGGCCCGCGCCATGGGCGGCGTCCGCGCGTTCAACCTCGTCGTCTCGAACATCCCCGGCCCGCAGCAGCCGTTCTTCCTCAACGGCCGGCGGCTGCTGCAGGCCTATCCGGCCGTGCCGCTGAACCCGGCCTCGCAGGGCTTGAGCGTCGGCGTGCTCTCCTACGACGGCGGCGTGTACTTCGGCCTGCTCGCCGACCGCGACCTCGATCCGTCGGTCGACGACGCGCCGCGCCGCGCTGGCCGAGGCGCTCGCCGAGCTGATGGCTAGCGCGCCCGGCGGATGAGCAGGACCTTCGCGCCCTTGAGCGGCAGCGCGACCTCGAGGCCGCTCGCGCAGCTGCTGGGCGGTCACCGTCGCGACGAGCGTCGGTCTGGCGCCTGCGACACCTCGTAGTTGCCGTCGGGCACGTTGCGCAGCGCGATCGTCCGCGACTCCGCGGCGCCGTTCTGGCGGAAGGCGAGCAGCACGCCGCGCCCGGCGCTCGGGATCCCAGCTCTGCAGCGCGGTCCAGTCGTTCTTCAGCGGGTCGTCGAGCAGCGGGTAGGTCACGCCGTCGAGCTCGGTGCGATGCGCCTTGGCCCAGTCGATCCACGGCCGCGCCGCGCGCAATCTCGTCGTCGGTCAGGGTCTGCAGGTTCGTCGTGATCAGCATGTGGCTGGGCAGCGCCGCGGCCATCGACGGTGTCGATGCCCGTCCGCACGCCAGTTGCCGGCGAACAGCTTGTGGCCGATCGCGAACGTCGGGACGTACGGGCTGAGGTTCCAGAGGTTGTGCAGCAGCTGCGTGACCGACGGCCCGCCGTTCTGGAACCAGGTCGGCCCGCGCGAGACCGACTCGAACGGGAACAGCCGGTAGTCGTTGGTCTCGTCGATCTGGAACGTCACGCCGGGATGGTCGGCGCGCAGGCGGTCGATCATCGCGACGAACGCGTCGTGCATGTCGTAGAGGTCGCCTGCGCCCGCGCAGTCGAGCCAGGCGATGAAGTCGAACTTGAAGAAGCCGACGTGCCAGTTGGCGATCGCGTCGCGGATGCGCGCCTCGATGTGCGGGAGCGCCTCCTTGCTCCAGACGCCGAGGCCCGCCTCGTTCGAGGAGCTGTCGGGCTGCGCGCGCGGTGTAGCCGGCCAGCGCGTGGCCGACGGCGCGCAGCGCCCACTCGGGGTGCGCCTTGAACGTCGCCGATGCCGGGTTGAAGTTCATCGGGCTCATCCATAGGCCGAGGCGCATCGGCGCGATCGCGTCGCGGACCGCGCTGAACGTCGCGTCGGGGAAGCGGGCCGGGAACTTGCCGCGCGGCTCGGGGTACTGCGGCGAGTCGGGCTGCCAGTCGCCGGACGCCGCCTGCCAGCCGTCGTCGAGGACGAACGTGTCGACGCCCAGGCGGCGGGCGATCGGCGCGACCGCCTGGACCGTCGCGTAGTCCATGTCGTCCTTCGCGCCGGTCGAGATCCGGTTCGCGTCGGTGCCGTCGGAGTTGAAGACGACGTCGTGCGCGTAGGGATCGAGGCGGTGCTCGACCAGGTAGCGATGGAACTGCCAGGCCTCGTCGCCGTCGCCGCGCGCGAGGCCGACGAACGCCGGCGCGCAGCGCCAGCCCGGCTGCCGTGACCAGCCGCCCGCGGCCCGGGCCCGTCGGCGACCGGGTTCTCGACGTGGCCGCTCTCCTCGAACGGGCCGAGGCTCGATGACGTCGCGCGTGAAGTCGACGCGCAGCGCGGCGGTCGTGCCGTCATAGACGAGCCGTCGACGACGGGAAGTCGTTGCGCTCCATCACCTCGAACAGTCCGGCGTCGCCGTCGCGCGACCGACAGCCACTCGCCGGGGCCGCGCAGCGCGGTCCCCGCCGCGGCGGTGCGCGTCTCGCGCCAGGTGCCGGGGTGGGCGTCGCCCAGCGTGAACTGCGGGCCCGTCCAGTCCGGGTCGCGCCAGTCCGAGCCGGCGCGGAACGCGCTGATGGCGGGCGCCACGCGGGTGCCGACGGCGGCCTCGTCGAGCGTGGCCGCGCTCAGCAGCAGCGGCACGGTCGACGCGACCGTCGTCTGCGTGCGGAACCCGGCCACGCCGGGATACGCCTCCGCGACGCGCGTGACCTCCAGCCCGGGCAGCGTGTCGTCGACGAGCGTCATGGTCACGCGCAGGCCGCCGCCGCGGCAGCTTTGTCGACCACGGCGTCGCGTGATGCGCAGCGCCGTGCTGGAGATCTTCTGCCCGGACAGCTCGAGCGTGAAGTCGGGCGCGTCCTCCGACCACGTGCGGTCGCCGCCGCGGCGGTCGACGATCGTCGAGCGCACCGCGGCGCGGTCCCAGCTGCGCTGTGCAACAGCGAGTTCTCGAGCGTCACGCGCGTCGGCGGTGACCTCGGCGGTCACGCCCCGGCGTCGGACACGACATCGGCGCGCGCGGGCGTCGGCAGCGAGGGCGCGCGAGCAGGGCGAGAGGAGCGCGAGACGGAACCGCATGCCGTCCTGAACGCTGCGGTCCAGCAGAACTTGCGCCGCGGCGCGTGACGAGCGGCACTTATCCCCCGCGCGCCCGATGCGAGAAGATCCCTGCCAGTGGCCGTTGATCAGCAGCCGCTGGACCTCATCCTGGCGCGGAACCTGATGTCGGTGCTCGAGACGCCCGTCGTTCATGGTCGACACCGAGCGCGTGCTGGTCTTCTACAACGAGGCCGCGGGCGCGCTGCTGGGCAAGCGCTTCGAGGAGACCGGCAGGTTGACCCGCGAGCAGTGGAACGAGATCGGCCCGGTCGACCTCGAAGGCAACCCGATCGCCAGCGGCGACCTGCCGCTCACCGTCGCGTTGCGCGAGGGCCGCCCGTCGCACGGCCGTTTCAACATCTGCACCGACGAGCGCAACGATCATCGAGGTGGAGACGAGCGCCGTGCCGTTGATCTCCGGCGGCAACTTTCACGGCGCGATGGTCGTCTTCTGGCCGGTGGCGAATGAAGGTCGCCTACCGCGGCGTCCGCGGCTCGGTGCCGGTGGCCGAGCGGAGCGCGCTCGGGTACGGCGGCAACACGGCGTGCGTCAGCGTCGAGCTGGAGGGCGGCCAGCACCTCGTGCTCGACGCGGGCACCGGTATCCGCGCGCTGGGCGCGACGATCGACCCGACCGCCGGCCGATCCACATCCTGCTCACCCACCTGCACCTCGACCACATCTCCGGGCTGCTGTTCTTCACGCCGCTGTTCGACCCGCGCGCCAAGGTGACCGTCTGGGGCCCGCCGCACCCGGTCGACGACCTGCGCAAGCGCCTGGCCCGCTACCTCTCGACGCCGCTCTCGCCGGTAGAGATCCGCGACCTGCCCGCGAACGTCTGAGTTCCGCGCGTGCCCGAGTCCGAGCGGATGGCGGATCGGCGAGGCGTGCATCACGGCCCGGCCGGTGATCCATCGCGGGCCGACGGTCGGCTATCGGATCGAGGAGGGCGGCACGTCGCTGGCCTACCTGCCGGACCACGAGCCCGCGCTCGGCCAGAACCTCGACAGCGACCCGGCCGAATGGATCTCGGGGCACGGGCTCGCGAACGACGCGTCGCTGCTCATCCACGACGGCCAGTACACCGAGGCCGAGTACGCCAAGACGATCGGCTGGGGCCACAGCGACCTCAAGGGCGCGCTCGGGTTCGCCAGGCGCGCCGAAGCCCGTCACACCGCGCTGTTCCACCACGACCCGACGCACGACGACGACGCGCTCGACGCGCTCGCCGAGGAGGCCCGTTCGCGCTGGAACGGCAACGGGGAGCTGACGCTCGCGCGCGAGGGCGTCGAGCTCGACCTCGCCTAGGGCTGGCTAGCGGACGAGGCCGATCAGCGGCGCTTTGTGGTCGCGCCCGGTCCGGCTGTCGATCGGCGACGGCGAGTAGAAGAAGAACCAGACCTCGAACAGCACGATGACGACCACGACCGATCGTGATCAGGATGACCTCGAGCGGCGAGAGGTCACGGGCGTGCTTTTGGACGTGGGGCCGCTCGCCGCGCATGCTGCGCAGCCAGGGCAGGTGGCCGCTCACGCGCAGGGCCGGCCCGCGGCGCGCCCGTAGGCCGCGTCGATGTGTGCCAGCAGCCTGACCAGCGCGTAGCTGATGACCCCGAGCGAGATCGCGGCGACCGCGACGGCCAGCATGCTCGGCCCGCTGGTCGACTGCACGCGCGACCCGATCCACAGCGCCAGCAGCGGGCCGCCGGTCCAGATGTTCAGCGTGGCGAGCACCATCGCGACCATCAGGGCGACGCGCTTGAGCCGAGCCGCTGCGACCGTTCACGCGGCAGACTGTACGTGCGCGTGTACCGACGACCTGATCGAACTCCTCTCCGATCTGGTGGCGATCGACTCGGTCAATCCGTCGCTCGTGCCCGGTGGCGCGGGCGAGAGCGAGATCGCGGCGTTCGTCGCCGACTGGGCGCGCGGCGCCGGGCTGGAGGCCGACGTTGCTCGAGGCGACCGCCGGGGCGCCCGAGCGTGGTGGTGCGCGCGCGCGGAACCGGCGGCGGGCGCACCCTGCTGCTGTGCGGCCACCTCGACACCGTGACCGTCGAGGGCATGACCGACGCGCCGCACACCCCGCGGCTCGACGGCGACCGGCTCCACGGCCGCGGCGCCTACGACATGAAGGCCGGCGTCGCGGCGGCGCTGATCGCGTGCCGCGAGGCGGCGGCGCTCGGGCCTGGCCGGCGACGTGGTCGTCGCCGCGGTGGCCGACGAGGAGCACGCGAGCCTCGGCGTGCAGGAGGTGCTGCGCTCGGTGCAGCGCCGACGCGGCGATCGTCACCGAGCCGACCGAGCTCGAGCTCGTGGTCGCGCACAAGGGGTTCGTATGGGCGGAGATCGAGGTCACCGGGCGTCGCCGCCCACGGGTCGCGGCCCGACCTCGGCGTCGACGCGATCGTCAAGGCGGGGCCGATCCTCGCCGGCGCTGGGCGAGCTCGACGCGCGCGCTCGGCGAGCGCACCCACCCGCTGCTCGGGCGCGGATCGTGCACGCGTCGAAGATCGAGGGCGGCGAGGAGCTGTCGAGCTACCCGGCGCGCTGCGTGCTCGGCCTCGAGCGGCGCACGCTGCCCGGCGACACGGCCGCGGGCGTCGAGGCCGAGCTGGCCGCGCTGCTCGACCGCTGCCGAGCGCCGACCCCGAGCTCGTGGCCGAGCAGCGGACGCTGCTGGTCCGTCCGCCGTTCGAGGTGCCCGAGGACGCGGAGTCGTGAGCGGCCGTGCGCGAGGCGGCGGCGCAGGTGCTCGGCGCCGCGCCCCCGATCGGCGGCGTGAGCTACTGGGCCGACGCGGCGTTCATCGCCGCCGCGGGGATCCCGACCGTGATGTTCGGGTCGAGCGGCGAGGGTGCGCATGCCGCCGAGGAGTGGGTCAGCGTCTCCGACACCGAGGCGGTCACCCGCATCCTGACCGCCGTCGCCGCCCGCATCTGCGCGTGAGGGCGCTGGTCAACCCGAACGTCGCGCCCGCGGCCGTGCCGGAGGCGAGCCAGGCCGCCTACGCGTTCCACACGGCGCTGGAGGGCTATCGCGCGACGCCGCTGCGCGACCTGGCCGCGGTGGCCGCAGAGCTCGGCGTCGCGGCCGTGGCGCTGAAGGACGAGTCGAGCCGCTTCGGGCTTCCCGCGTTCAAGGTGCTGGGCGCGTCGTGGGCGGTGGAGCGCGCGTTGCGCGAGCGCCCGGACGCCCGCACGCTCGTGGCCGCGAGCGCCGGCAACCACGGCCGCGCGGTCGCGCACGTCGCGGCCCTGCGCGGGCTGGCGCGTGCCGGGTGTTCCTTCCGGCGCGTTCGGCGGAGGCTCGGCGCGCGGCGATCGCCGCCGAGGGCGCCGAGGTCGTGGTGGTCGACGGCGGCTACGAGGAGGCCGTCGGCAGAGCCGCGGCCGAGGGCCGCGAGCCGGGCGTGATCGAACTGGCCGACGTCGGCGCCTCCGGCCCGGCCGGCTGGGTGATCGACGGCTACGCGACCCTGTTCGCCGAGGTCCGCCTCGCAAGGCGGCTTCGACCTGGTCCTCGTGCCGGTCGGCGTCGGCTCGCTCGCCGCGGCGGCGGCGCGCTTCGGCGCCGGCACGGGCGCCGCGGTCGTCGGCGTCGAGCCGGTGGCCGCCGCCTGCCTGACCGCATCGCTCGCCGCGGGACGCCCGACCACGATCTCCAACCCCGGCACCGACATGGCCGGGCTCGATTGCGCCGAGGTATCCGAGGCCGCATGGCCCTCGCTGCGCGCCGGCATCCACGGCACGATCACCGTCACCGACGCAGAGGCGCACGCAGCGATGCGCGAGCTCGCAGCCGGCGGACTGGCGATCGGCGACTGCGGAGCCGCGCCCCTCGCCGCCCTCCGCGCCCTCGCCACCGAGGACGACTGCGCCGCACTGCGGGCAACGATCGACGCTCGAGCGCCACGAGCCGCGTGCTGCTTGATCGCGACGGAGGGCGCCGACGGACCCTGACGGCGTACCGCGCCACGTTGGCCGCGGGACAGGGCACCTAGGGGAAGGCGAAGCAAACGCCCGCTCAGGACGCGGGCGTGGCGGGGGTCCGGCGGGCGGACGGGGCCGTCATTCATGACGGCCGAAGGCCTTAGGCCCGACCGGACCCCCGGCCGTCCCGCGGCCGTACCCGGGCGCCCGCACCCGAAGGCGCGGGCGCCCGAGAAGCCACGGCTAGTTGAGACGCTCCACCAGCATCGCCTGCCCCATGCCCCCGGCGACGCACATCGACTCGATCCCGTAGGTCTTGTCGAGCGTCTCGAGGTCGTTGAGCAGCGTGGTCATGATCCGCGCGCCGGTCATCCCGAACGGATGGCCGAGGGCGATCGCGCCGCCGAACGGGTTGAGCTTGTCCTCTTCGATCCCGAGGTCCTGCATGCACGGCACGATCTGCGCCGCGAAGGCCTCGTTGATCTCGACGACGTCGATGTCGTCCATGCTCATCCCGGTCTGCTTGAGCAGCGCCTGGATCGCCGGGATCGGGCCGAGGCCCATGATCTCCGGGCGGATCGCCGACACCGTCGACGCGATGATCCGCGCGCGCGGCTTGAGGCCGAGCGAGCTGGCCTTCTCCTCGCTCATCACCAGCACGGCGGCGGCGCCGTCGTTCAGCGGACACGCGTTGCCCGCGGTGACGGTGCCGTCCGGCTTGAACGCCGGCTGCAGCGCCGCGAGCTTCTCCAGCGTCGTGCCGGGCCGCGGCCCATCGTCCTGCGTGACCTCGCCGTCGGGCGTCTGGACCGCGACGATCTCCTTGTCGAAGTGCCCTGAGTCGCGGGCGTCGACCGCGCGGTTCTGCGAGATCACGGCCCACTCGTCCTGCGCCTCGCGGCTGACCTTGCAGCGCTCGGCGACGTTCTCGGCGGTGAGCCCCATCGGGATGTAGACGTCATAGACCGAGCCCTCGCTCCCGTCGAGCTTGGGGTGCTTGGTCTCGTCGGCCATCCCCGCGCCCAGGCCGGCGCGCGAGACGCACTCGACCCCGGCGGCGATGTACTGATCGCCCTCGCCGGCCTTGATGGCGTGGAAGGCCATCCGCAGCGTCTGCAGCGACGAAGCGCAGAAGCGATTCACCGTGCAGGCGGGCACGTGATGGTCGATCCCCGACAACAGCGCGGCGTTGCGGCCGATGTTGTAGGCCTGCTCCCCGACGCTGGAGGCGGCCCCCATCATGATGTCGTTGGTCTGGGCGAAGTCGACGTCCGGGTTGCGCTCCTGGAGGGCGCGCAGCGGTGTTGCGGCGACCTCGTCGGCTCGCGTGTCCTTGAGCGTGCCCTTGAAGGCACGGCCGATCGGCGTCCGGATCGCGTCGACGATCACAGCTTCAGGCATTTGAGAAATACGTCCTTTCGGATTGGGCCCCCGCAGTCGCACTCCAGGGGGCGGTGGTGGTCCCGCGGTCGCACTCCGAGGACATCCCGAAGTCTAGAGACTCCCTGTCATGAGGTATCGCCGCAGACTCATCGCGCTCGGCGTGGTCGTGCTCGTCGTCTCGCTGTTCGGAACCGTTTTCGGCTGGACCGGCTGGCCGTGGGAGCCGCTGCGGTTCTGGCTGGCGTTCGTCACGCTGGTCGCGGTGCGGGGCTGGCCGCGGCGCGCGGCGGTCCTGGCCGTCGTCGCGTGGGCGTTCGTCGCCTGCCCGCTGACGGTGCGCTCGGGCCGTTCCGGGCGCGTCGACATCGCGAGCGCGACGCGTCTGGCACGGGGCGTCCCGAGCGGCCCGCACCGGGTAGAGCTCGGCCCGATCCCGCTCGGAGCGGTCTGGCTCAGGACGCCGGACAAGTCGTACGTCAACGGCGAGTCCGACGACGACGACCGCGACGTGGTCGCATGGTCGGTCACGTGGTTCCCCTGGCCACACGTCGAACGGGACACCGTCGTCGGCGTGTTCGACGAGGACGTCGGCGATGTCGTCGTCGCGCGTGACGGCCACCGCCTCCTGGTCAGGGCCGGGCGCGAGACCAGGAGCGTCGTCTTCGGGCTCGCGACCTCGTGGGTCACGTGGCTCGGCTGGATCGGCATCCTCGCCGCCTGGCAACGGCGACGGCACCGGGCGGCTGCGCCCTAGGCGAGCTTCTTGCCCAGCAGCGCCGCGTGAGCGGCGACGTCGCGCGCGTACTCGGGGAAGTTCGCGGCGTACAGGGCCTGCGGGCCGTCGCACAGCGCGACCTCGGGGTCCTCGGCGACCTCGACGATGATCCCGTCGGCTCCCACCGCGGCGGCCGCACGCGAGAGCGGCTCGACGAGCCGGCGGTCGCCGGCGGCGTGCGAGGGGTCGACGATCACCGGCAGATGGGTGTGGAGCTTCAGCCACGGCACCGCGCCGAGGTCGAGGGTGAAGCGCGTGGCGGTCTCGAACGTGCGGATGCCGCGCTCGCAGAGCATCACCTGCGAGTTGCCCTCCTTGAGCACGTAGTCGGCGGCCTGCAGCAGCTCGTCGAGCGCCGAGGACAGCCCGCGCTTGAGCAGCACCGGCTTGCCGAGCTTGCCGGCGACCTCCAGCAGCGCGTAGTTCTGCATGTTGCGCGCGCCGATCTGCACCACGTCGGCGTGCTCGGCGATCGCGTCGGCGTGGCTCGAGTCCAGCAGCTCGGTGACGACCGGCAGCCCGGTCGCGCTCGCGCGCCTCGGCGAGGATCTCCAGCGCGGGCCGGCCGAGGCCCTGGAACGCGAACGGCGAGGTGCGCGGCTTGAACGCCCCGCCGCGCAGCATCGAGGCGCCCGCGGCCTTGACCGCGTCGGGCAACCGCCAGCGTCTGCTCGCGCGACTCGACCGTGCAGGGCCCGGCGATCAGGCAGAACGTGTCCCGGCCCCCACGCGCCGGCCCTCGATCTCGCACGACCGTGGGCTCGTGGTGGTAGAGCTCCGACGACGCAAGCTTGTAGGGCCGCGAGATCGGCACCACCCGGTCGACGCCGCTCATGCCCTCCAGGCCGAGCTCGCCGACGCCCTCGGGGTCGCCGATCGCGCCGATCGCCGTGGTCATCTCGCCCGGCAGCACGACGACGTGGACGCCGGTCGTGGCCAGGCGCTCCTTGACGGCCTCGACGTCCGCCTCGGACGCGCCGGGTGTCATCACGATCATCACAGCGACCGCATCCTACGAGCGGAAGCCGTGTTGCGATTTTCATGACAAGAACACGCACCATGGCGATTGCCGCCATTTGCACGATGACCGGCGCGGGAGGCGCCCTGGGCACAGAGGCGATCACGTCGCTGGCCCACGACAGCCACAACGGTGACTCGCGCGCGGCGTCCCGCCACCGCGATACCGACCACTTCCTCGGTCGGGCCGGCCGCTTCCTCGGCCGCGCCGTCCACGCCGAGGCGGTCGTCGCCACCAACGACGGCTTCAAGAACGTGGTCCTGGACCGCGGGAAGGTCAAGTCGGTGTCGGGCCAGAGCCTGACGATCACCGAGGGCACAAAGACGGCGACCTACAAGGACGTCACGCTGACGATCCCGAGCGACGCCAAGATCCACGTGCCCGGCAAGTCCGACGCCACGCTGGCCGACCTGCAGGCCGGCTGGAAGGTCGTCGTGACGCAGCTGCCCGGCCGCACCGTCGTCAAGGCGGCGCCGACGCGCACACACAACAAGTCGGCTCGAGCCCACGGCTAGAGCCATTCGCGCGAGCCGCGCCGGGACTCGAGCCCGGCGCGGCCTCCGCGAAACCGCCTACCGCGTGTAGGCGTAGATACGGCCGATGACGCGGCCCTTGGCCTTCGGCGCCGCGAACGCGCGGACCAGCACCGGCGCTTGCCGGCGTAGTTGTCGGGCCTGACGACGGCGA
Organism: uncultured Actinomycetota bacterium; assembly: GCA_963761695.1. Lineage (GTDB taxonomy): Bacteria > Actinomycetota > Actinomycetes > Mycobacteriales > SCTD01 > RYN-122. The sequence goes on from CAVXIB010000017.1 coordinate 219,308, forward strand.
AGCCGACCTTCGGGAGTTGCGCCGGCGGGGACGAGGCCGCGGAGCTTGCGGCCGCCGGTCGCCTTGAAGCGGAAACGGAGCGCCTGGCCGCGGCTGATCGCGACGTCGCGGTAGACGAGCCGCGCGCTCTTGGGGATCGTGGCGCCCTTCTTCAGGCCGGTGCCTGGCACGGTGAGACGGCAGCGGTGGTGGTGATGATGCGGGAGAGGGACATGCATCTCACGGTACGCGGCGGGTCGCCGCCCGAGGTACGGAGAACCACACTCTTTGCGAGCCAGGGCGCGCGGGCGCTACAGGCCCAGGCCCTGCACGCCGAGCTCGTCGAAGCCCACGTGGTGGGCGAGCTCGTGGCGCACGGTGCGCACGACCTGCTCGCGCAGGAGATCGGCGTCGTGGCCGAAGTCGCGTCGCAGGGTGTCGCGGAAGATCACGATGCGGTCGGAGACGGTGTCGCGGTTGGCGCCGTCGCCCTGGTAGAGGCCGTAGGCCCGGTGGCGCCGGCCGTGGTCGGACAGCACGACCGCCACGTTGTGCTCGAGCGGGCGCTTGAGCAGGTCGGGCAGCTCGTCGAGCGCGTCGCGGACCAGCTCCTCGAAGTCCTCGTCGTCGAACGGGTCGAGCTCGAGGAACTCGCCCTCGTCGGGCTCGGCCGCCAGCCCGTCGGCGGCGAGGCGCTCGGCGCGCATCACGACGACGCTCGAACTCCTCCTCGGACTCGGGCTCGCTCCAGCCGCCCATGCGGACCATGACGAAGGCCGCCAGCCCGAACAGGATCGCCGCGCCGAACGCCAGCACCGCCAGCGTCTCGACCGCCTTGATCCAGCCGGTCGTGCTGAACCCCTGCAGCGCGACGATGCGCCGTCAGCCCGGTGCTGAGCGCGACGGCAGCGGCGAAGGCGCGTCCGCCTCATCGCGCCAGCGCCCGCCCGATCACGAGCCGCTGGATCTCGTTGGTGCCCTCGTAGATCTGCGTGATCTTGGCGTCGCGCATGTAGCGCTCGACGGGGTACTCGGTGACGTAGCCGTAGCCGCCGAGGACCTGGACGGCCTCGACGGTGACCCACATCGCGGTGTCCGACGCGAACAGCTTGGCCATCGAGGTCCACATGCCCGAGGCCGGCGTCGTTGCGGTCGGCCATCGCGCACGCCTTGTAGAGCAGCTCGCGCGCCGCGGCGGTGCGCGTCTGCATGTCGGCGAGCTTGGCCTGGAGCGCGGGCAGCTCGATGATCGGCTTGCCGAACGCGATCCGCTCCTTGGCGTACGCGCGGGCGTAGTCGATCGCGCCCTGCGCGATGCCGACGGCCTGCGCGCCGGCGCCCAGCCGCGTGCGCTCGAGCGTCGCAAGCGCGACGGAGAGCCCCTTGCCCTCGGCGCCGATGCGGTTCGCGTCGGGCACGCGCACGTCCTCGAAGACCGGCGAACCGGTCGGCGAGCCCTTGATGCCGAGCTTGTGCTCGAGCTTGCCGACGCTGAAGCCGGGCCGGTCCTTCTCGACGACGAACGCGCGTCGACCGGCGCGCCTCGCGATCGGTGATGGCGAAGACCACGTAGAAGTCGGCGATCGTCGAGTTCGTGATCCAGTTCTTCGTGCCGTTGATGACCCACTCGTCGCCGTCGCGGACGGCGGTGGTGCGCATCGCGGCCGGGTCGCTGCCGGCCTCGGGCTCCGACAGCGCGAACGCCGGGCGACCACTCGCCGGAGGCGCAGCGCGGCAGCCAGCGCTCCTTCTGCTCGTCGGTGCCGAAGAGCTGGATCGGCAGCGTGCCGAGCTCCTGGACCATCAGGATCAGCGCGCTGGACGCGCACGCCTTGGCGACCTCCTCGACGGCCACGTTGAGCATCAGCGTGCCGGTGCCCGTGCCGCCGTACTCGTCGGGGAACGGCAGGCCGAGGAGGTCCTGCTCGGCGAGCAGCTTGCGGAGGTCCCACGGGATACTCGCCCGGTCGCGTCGATCTCGGCCGCGCGCGGCGCGACGCGCTCGGTGACGATCTGCCGGATCGTGTCGCGGAAGTCCTTGTGCTCGGCCGGGAGGTCGTAGATGTCCGCCGTGACCGTAGGAGATGATGTCCATACAGCGCATGGTATTCGGGCCGGTCGGGAACCCGATGGGGCATGGGAATTGGAACCTCAATAGTCCTGATCGCCGTCGGAGCGATCCTCAAGTGGGCGGTAACCGCGGACGTCTCAGGCGTGTCACTGACGACAATCGGCGACGATCCTGCTGGTCGTGGGAATCGTCGGACTGGTGATCTCGCTGATCTTCGCCAGCAGCTGCTTGGCCGCCGCGACGACGTCGTCGTCCGCGACCGCTACGTCGACCGCCCGCCCGTCTGACCGCAGCGCCGCGGGGAGGACCTCTGACGTCCGGAGGTCCGCCCCGCGCGGGATGACGAGCTGCGCCCGACCATCCGAGCGCTCTCGGAGGCCGGCTTCGGCCCGCACGTCGGGCGCCTCGTCACGTGGCCGTGGGAGCAGCGACGCCGGGACCGTGCTGGTCGCCACCGGTCGGCTGCGCCGGATCATCGGCGGCGCCTGCTGCGCGAGCTTCGGCGAGACCGGCTGGATCGGCGCGCTCGGCGTGATCCCGCGCGCGCGCGGGCGCGGCGTCGGCGCGGCGCTGACGCAGGCGGCCGTCGAGTGGCTGCGCGAGCGCGGCGCCAAGACCGTGCTGCTGCACGCGACCGACGTCGGGCGGCCCGTGTACGAGCGCCTCGGGTTCGTCGCCGGAGGGCCGCTCGCGCGCGTGGCGCGGGACCGCCGCCCCGGCCCGGTCCACCGACGGCGTGCGCTCCTGCGCTCGGCCGACCGCTCGGCGCTGCGCGACCTCGACAGCGCGGTGACCGGCGAGCGCCGCGACGCCGGTGCTCGACACGACTGCGCCGCTGACCGGCATGGCCGCCGAGCGACGACGGCGCGCTTCGCGGCTACGCGCTCACCTCCCGCTGGGGCGCGGGCCTCGCGGTGCTGCGCGGCCGACGACGAGGCCGGCGCTCGCGCTGCTCGGCGCGGCGCGCGGCGGCGACGCGCGGCCCGGCGATCCTCACGCTGCCCGACGCCAACGCGCGGCGACCGCGATGCCCTGCGCGCGCTGGGGCTTCCGCGCCGTCAACCACGCCGAGCGCATGCGCCTCGGCCCGCCGGTCGACTGGCACCCCGAGCGCCAGTTCGGCATGTTCAACCTGTTCTGGGGCTGACGAATCCTCGCCTAGCGGCTCGGATTCGTTCAGCGAGTACTCGCATTGCGCTCCTACGGCGCGGCCGTGGCAGGGCCGGGCCTGGCTCAGACAACTGGCCGGTGAGCCGTCGGGCTCCTGGGAGCCGTTGCCGCCGGGCGCGTCGGGGAGGCGGTACCACTCGCGGATGCGGCCGTCGGCGACGAGGATCGCCGCGCGCGCCTTCGCACCGACGGCGCAGCCGCAGTCGCCGCCCGGCGCGCTTGACGAGCCTGAAGGTCACGATCGATGAACCCGGCGCTCGCCGAGCCTGAGCGGCGCGCGCCGCACGGGAGGCTGCGTTGATCGCCTCCGCTGCGGCGCGAGCGGATGATCGCCACCGGGCGTAGCGTTCTGGAAGCGGCTGGGCAGCGCGAAGTAGCGCGCGGCCCGCTCGACGTTCCCCGCGCGTGCGCGACCACGCCTTGATCACGCGAGACACGGACTCGGCGGTCGGCCTTGCCCGTGGCCTGCTGCGGGACGTTCGCCGGCGGGTCGAGCGGATTGGGCCCGGCCTTGGGCTGCGTCGTGGCGGGCGGGGTCGTGCCCGTCGTCTTCGCGGCTTTGTCGTCGCCGCCGCCGCAGCCGGCGACGAGCAGCGTCGTGGCGAGCAGGGCGCAATGGCGGGCGCGGACCAGCCCGGCGAGCGCGCAGGGTCCCGCGGCGACGCACGCCGATAGGCTCGGCGCCGATGAGCTGGGAGCCCGAGCTCGACGAGCTGCGCCGCCGCGAGGCGCTGGCGCGCGGAGATGGGCGGCGAGGAGCGCGTCGCGCGCCAGCGCGCGCAGCGGCAAGCTCACCGTCCGCGAGCGCATCGACCGGCTGCTCGACGCCGGCTCGCTTGCGCGAGACCGGGCGACGCTGGCCGGGCGTCGGCGCCTACGGCGACGACGGCACGCTGACGAGCTTCACGCCCGCGAACATGGTGGTCGGGCCAGGGCCGCGTCGACGGGCCGCGGCGTGGTGGTGCAGGGCGACGACTTCACGGTCCGCGGCGGCGCCGCCGACGCCGCGATCTGGGAGAAGATGGTCTGGGCCGAGCAGGCCGCCCACGAGCTGCGCCTGCCGCTCGTCCGGCTCGTCGACGGCACCGGCGGCGGGGGCAGCGTCAAGACGCCTGGAGACGATGGGCTTCTCCTACGTGCCGCCGCTGCCCGGCGTTCGATCTCGTGATCGACGAACCTCTCGCGCGTGCCGGTCGTCGCCGCCGCGCTCGGGCCGTGCGCCGGGCTCGGCGCCGCGCGCGTCGTGCTCAGCCACTTCAGCGTGATCGTCGAGGAGCTCGGCGCAGCTGTTCGTCGCCGGGCCGCCGGTCGTGGCGTGGGCGATGGGCGAGACGCCCGACAAGGAGGAGCTCGGCGGCGCGCGGGCGCAGACCCGGGCCGGCGCCGTCGACAACAAGGCGGCCGACGAGGAGGACGCGCTGGCCCAGCTGCGGCGCTTCCTCTCCTACCTGCCCGGCAGCGTCTGGGAGGCGCCGCCGATCGCGGCGCGCACCGACCCGGCCGACCGCCGCGAGGAGGAGCTGCTGTCGATCGTCCCGCGCGACGCGCGCAAGACCTACAAGATGCGCCGCATCCTGGAGCTCGTCGTCGACCGCGGGTCGGTGTTCGAGGTCGGCGCGCGCTACGGCCGGCCGCTCGATCACCGCGCTGGCGCGGCTCGACGGCCGCCCGGTCGGCGTCCTGGCCTCCGACCCGAAGCACTACGGCGGCGGGCTCGACCGCCGACGCCTCGGACAAGCTCACCCGCTTCGTCGACATCTGCGACCAGTTCCGCCTGCCGGTCGTCAACCTCGTCGACCAGCCCGGGCTTCGTGATCGGCACCGAGGCCGAGCGCGCGGGCACGATGCGCCGCGGCGCCCGCGCGCTGTCCGCGGTGCACCAGGCGCGCGTGCCGTGGTGCTCGATCCTCGTGCGCAAGGTCTTCGGCGATCGCCGGCGCGGGCCACGGCGACGGCTCGCGGCTGAACCTGCGCTTCGCCTGGCCGTCGGGCAACTGTGAGAGGAGCTTCTGGAGCTGCAGCACCTTCGGGTCGGCGAGCACCATCGCCTCGGTGACGCCGGCCGCCTGCGCGGCCTGAGCCGCGGCGAGGTCGGCGTCCCGCTGCCCGATCGAGGAGTACGTCGGGTCGTCGGTGATCCGCTGCTGGAACGCTGCGCTCTCCTCCCGGTGCATGACCACCAGCTCTTGGGTGATCTCGACGGAGAAGGCCTGCAGGACCAGCGGGGTGGACACGACGATGCCCACCAGCACGGCGAGCACCAGGCGAGGCAAGGCCATGGCAAGGGTGACGAGCACGGGGTGCGCTGGCGCGTCGAGGTCGCGACCAGCCAACGGTCCAGGCCGAAGATCCCGCAGCC
>CAVXIB010000018.1:0-3888 GCA_963761695.1 uncultured Actinomycetota bacterium
CGTCCAGGACGTCCTCCAGGACACCTTCGTGGCCGTCTGGAAGGACGCGCGGAGCTGGCGCGGCGACGGGGAGGTCGCGGGCTGGCTCTGGGGCATCGCCTTCCGCCGGCTCGCGTCCCGCCTGCGCCGGCACCGCGACGTCCTGCTGCTGCCCGACTGGGACGACGCGCGACAGGCGGCCGTCCCCGCTGCCGAGGAGCAGGTGCTGCTGGGCGTCGAGTACGGCGACCTGGCCGGCGCGCTGCGAGGGCTGTCGCCGGAGTTCCGCTCCGTCGTGCAGGCCTGCGTGCTCGACGGTCTCAGCGCCCGCGAGGCCGGCGCGGCTGCTCGGCGTACGGGAGAACACCGTCCGCACGCGGCTGCACCGCGCCAAGGCGCAGCTGCGCACGTCCCTGGCCGCCACGACCCTGGAGGGGACGCGATGAGCACCACCTGGCACGTCGACCCGTCGCGACTGGAGGACTACGTCGACGGCCGGCTCGACGCCCTCGCCGGCGCCTCGGTGGAGCAGCACCTCCTGGCCTGCCCCGACTGCCGGTCGGCCGTGACCCCTCTCGTGGACGGCGCCCGCCCTCGACCTGGTCTGGGATCGCATCGAGACCGCCGTGCAACGCCCCGCTCAGCCCGCCCCGATCCGCGCGGCCCGCGCCCTGGGGCTGGCGGAGCCGGCCTCGGTCCTGCTGACGGCGTCGGCCTCGCTGCGCACCGCCTGGCTGTCGAGCAGCGCGGTCGCACTCGGCTTCGCGATGGTCGCCTCGTGGGTCACGTCCGGCGGCGTGCTCTGGCCCTTCCTGATCGTGGCCCCCCTGATCCCGGCGATCGGCGTGGCGGCCTCCTACGACCACGCGGCCGAGTCGCTGGAGATGCTGATCGCCACGACGCCGTACGGCCGGCAGCGGCTGATCCTGGCCCGCACGCTCGCCGTGCTGGTCACCTGCCTGCCGGTGGCCTTCCTGCTCAGCCTGCTGCTCCCCGGACCGGTCTGGGTGGCCGCGGCCTGGCTCGGACCGGCGCTGGCGATGATCCCGGTGCTGATGGCGATCGCGTCCTTCATCGGCCCGCGGCAGGCCGCGGCGATGCTGGCCGTGGTGTGGTCGGGGCTCGTCCTCGGCGCCACTCGCCGGCTTCCGGCCACCTGGCCCATCGAGGCCCAGCAGCAGGTGGTCTTCGTGCTGCTCGCCGCTGTCGCCTGCGCCGTGCTGCTCGTCCGAGCCCGGTCCTCGCACCCGATGGGAGACGCGCTGTGAGCGGCGACCGTCGAGCTCCGCGGGCGTGAGCAAGAGGTACGGCAGCACGGTCGCGCTGTCCGACGTCGACCTGACCCTGGGTCGCGGCGTCACCGGGCTGCTCGGCCCCAACGGCGCCGGCAAGACGACCCTGCTGCGGATCGTGGCGACGTCGATCGCCCCCGACTCGGGCGAGGTCCGGCTGCTCGGCCGCGACCCGCTGGCCCAGCAGTCCGAGCTGACCGAGGTGCGCCGCAAGCTCGGGTACCTCCCGCAGGAGCTCGGCCTCCCCGGCGACATGACCGTGTTCGGGTTCGTCGACTACATCGCGGTGCTGAAGGAGTGGAACGACCAAGGGGAGCGGACCCAGGAGGTACGCCGCGTGGTGGACCTGGTCGGCCTCGGCGAGTCCGCGACCAAGCGGGTCAGCAAGCTCTCCGGCGGCCAGCGCCGCCGGGTGGCCCTGGCCCAGTCGCTGCTCGGTGACCCGCGGATCCTGATCCTCGACGAGCCCACCACGGGCCTGGACCCGACCCAGCGGGCGACCCTGCGCCGTACCCTCTCGACGATCGCGGCCCGGTCCGCGGTGCTGCTCTCCACGCACCAGACCGAGGACGTCGCCGCCCTCTGCGAGCGCGTGGTCGTGCTCGCGGGCGGCACGGTCCGCTTCGACGGGGCCGTCCTCGACCTGGTCGCCCAGGCCGCCGGCCAGGTGTGGCTGGTCGACGACGAGCGCGCGTCCATCGACTCCGGTGTCGCCAGCTGGCGCACCGGCACCGGGAGGTACCGGGTCGTCGGGGGCCCGCCACCGCCCGGCTCGGAAGCAGCCGAGCCCACGCTGGAGGACGCCTACCTCCTGATGCTCGGCGACCAGGCGGCCGCCGCGCTGCCCTAGACAATCGGCCGTGATCTGCCGTACTCTCGGTCTGTCCTACCGTTCCGTCCTGAGGAGACCCGTCATGACGTCTACCCACGCACGCCCGCACGCGACCGGTGCGTCCATCGGCGCGATGGCTCGCATCGAGGCCCGTCGTCTCGCCCGCAACCCCTTCTTCGTGGCGGCCACTCTGATCGCGTTGGCGTTCAACGCTCTCTTCGTCATGATCGCGCCCGCCGACGACCATCCCGGCGACCAGCTCGCCTGGCCGGTCACGTCGGCGTTCTTCATCGGCCTGACCAGCCTCGTGCTGCTCGCCCGCCAGACGCGGAGCACCGAGGCCGCCGCCGAGGCGATGATGGCCGCACCGGGCTCGGAGGCCGACCGCACCCTGGCCCTGTGCCTGGCGGCATTCGTGCCCGTCGCCGCCTCCCTGGTGGTCCTGGCGGCCCAGCTCGGCGGTGTCCGCGGCGTACGGCGTCGCACCGCAGGAGTGGTGGTTCGGCACGATGGCGGACCTCGAGGTGTGGGCGATCCTGATCGCGCTCGGGCCGGTGGCCTGCCTCGGTGGTGGCCTGCTGGGCGTCCTGGTCGGGCGCTGGCTCCGCTTCCCGGGCGCCGCGGCCGTCGTCGTGGTGGTCTGGTGGTCGTGGACATGCTGGCGCAGTACCCCGTGGACACCAGCCACCCCGATGCTCCGCCTGTGGGCGGTGTGGGCGTCGTTCCACTCCGGCACGAACACCGACGGCACGTCCACGCTCTACGCCGGCAACATCTACTTCTACCTGCTGTACCTGCTGTGCCTGTGCGCCGCCGCGGCCATCGCTTCCCGGTGGCACGACCGGACCGCGCGCACGCCGCGGCTCCGCGGACTCTTCGCGGCCGTCGTCGTGGTGGGCCTGCTCGCCGTCACCGCGGCGATGACCACCGGGCCCAGCGAGGACCGCATCTCGCCGCCGGTGCCGGCGCGGGTCAGCTGACCCATGCGCGGCTGGTACGCCAGGCGCGGGGTCGCCTGGACCCCGCTCCTGGCGTCCTGCGCGCTCGCCATCGCGTGTGCCGTCGTCGGGCGGACCTGGCCGAACGCGGTCACCGTCCTCCTGCCCGCCGCGCTCGCCCTCTGCGCCGCCGGGGCCGGCTTCGTGTTCGACGAGCACGCCTCGGCCGTCGTCGCGGTCACGCCCCGCGGCGCCGGCTGGCGACGTACGACGCGGGTCGCCGTCGCCCTGCTGCCGCTGGCCACCTGGGTCGTCGTGCTCGCCGTGGTCCCGCTGCCGGTCGACCTGCACCGCGGACCGTGGTTGCTGGCCGGCGCGGCCGCCGTCGCTGCTCGTGACCGCCGGGGCCGGGCTCGCCTCGCGCGCCCAGGTCACGGCGCCGGGCTCGTCGATCGCCGCCGTCGTCGCCCTCGCCGTCCTCGGCCCGCACCTGATGAGCCCGTTCCTCGGCTGGGACCCGCTGCCCAGGGCCCGTTCCCGGCTCCGGTCGTCGCCTTCTGGATCGTCGCCGGAGGAGTCGGCGCCCTCGCCTGCGCGTGGGCCCTCCGCCCCGGCCTGCGCTGACCCTGCAGGTTTCCCCGGTCGACCGGGGAAACTGTCGCTTGACGGGCAAAACTTCACCCATCTAGCGCAAGTTTCACCGGTCGACCGGGGAAACCTGCATGGGGCGCCCTACGGCTGGCAGAGGACGACGACGGTGCGGGGGCCGAAGGTGAGCACGTCTCCGGCTTCCACGGGGGTGCCGATCGGGTGGTCGGCGCAGGTGGAGAGGACGACCTCACCGGAG
>CAVXIB010000019.1:0-3143 GCA_963761695.1 uncultured Actinomycetota bacterium
GCCTTGACCCTTGATCTTGGACACGCACTTGGTGGTTAGGCGGCTTGCTGGACGGTAGCGGCGTGCAGGGCCTCGTAGGTGTTCGGGGCCTGCTGGCCGCACCAGGAGTGGCGTCGGCGGGTGTTGTAGCGGGTGGTCCAGCGGAAGACGTCGCGGCGGCAGGACAGCTCGTCTGGCCAGGCCGCGGCGCCGGCCAGGAGCTCGCGCTTGAGGGCGGCGTTGAACGACTCGGCGAGGGCGTTGTCGGCGCTGCTCCCGACCGCGCCCATCGACTGGACGACCCCGAGCTGGGTGCAGAGCTCGGCGTAGGCCCTGGAGGTGTACTGGGCTCCGTGGTCGGCGTGGAAGATCGCGCCGGCCAGGCTCCCGCGGGTCGATGCCGCGTCTCGGAGGGCGTCGGCGATGAGGTCGGTGCGCATGTGGTCGGCGACGGCCCAGCCCGCCAGGCGCCGGCTGTAGCAGTCGATGACGGTCGCGAGGTAGAGGTTGCGGCCGCAGGCGAGCGGCAGGTAGGTGATGTCTCCGACGTACTTGATGTTCGGGGCGGGGGCGGTGAAGTCCCGCTTCACCAGGTCCGGGACCTTGGCGTGCGAGGGCTCCGGGATGGTGGTGCGGACGCGCCGGCGCAGCCGCAGCCCGGGCAGCTGGTGGGCGTGCATGACGCGGGCGACGCGCTTGTGGTTCACCCGCTCGGCGGGCACGACGCCGTCGTTGAGCTCGGCGGTGACCCGCGGCGCGCCGTAGGCCCGGTCCCCGCCCTGCTTGGGGTCCTGGACGGCCCGGACCCGCGTCGGCCAGCGCGGCGTCGCGCGCGGCCCGCTCCGCCCGGCCGGGCGCGGCGCGCTCCCAGGCGTAGAACGACGAGCGGGAGACCTCGACGGTCTGGCACAGCCGCTTCACCTCGAAGGTGTCTCGGTGGTCGGCGACGAACTGGAAGCGGCTCACCAGCGCGTCTCGCCGGCGAAATACTTCGCCGCCGACCTCAGGATCTCCCGTTCGGTCGTGAGCTTGGTCGTCTCGGCCTCCAGCTCGCGGACCCGGGCCTCGAGCCGGGCGAGCTTGACCGCCTGGGACTCCGCCCGGCCGCCCGTGTCAGCTCCTGGGGAGCTGCCCCTGGCCGCGGAGGGCGACGCCGCCGCAGACGTCGTCGTTCCGCTGCCGAACGTGGTGAGCCAGTCGGCCAGCGTGCCGCGGGCGATGCCCAGGTCACCGGCGATGCCCGACAACGTCGCGCCCTCGGTCTGCTCGTACAGGTCCACGGCCTGACGCCGGAACTCATCGGTGTAGGTCTTGCGAGCCATGCTCGAGATCATCCACAGAACGGGGTCAGGTCCCAGCCGTCAGCCGTCAGCCGTCAGCCGTCAGCCGTCAGCCGGACGCCGTCGCTGCCTGAACGGCCTGCGGACAGCCCGACGTGGAATGGCCCGACGTGGACGGCTCGACGGGTTGGCCCGACGCTTACGGCCCGACGCGGACGGGCCCGACAGCGACTGCCTCCACATGCCAGCCACGCGCCCTGCACGGGCAGCCGCCGCGTGTCCCACTGTTCCTAGAAGGGGGCGGGTCCTGGTGGGTCGGGGTTCTGCGTACCCGGTGGGGGTGATCCACCGTCCGTCTCGGTGCTTGGAGGGTCTTGCCGCCTTCGTGGAGCTGGTGGTGGTGCAGGTGGCAGACGAGGGCGTAGTTGGTGAGGTCGGAGGGTCCGCCGAGGGCCCAGTGCCACAGGTGGTGGGCTTCGCACTCGGTGTGTCGTCGTCGGCAGCCGCGGACGATGCAGCCGCGGTCGCGGGCGATCAGGGCGAGCCGTTGGGCGGGGGTGACGGTCCGGCTGGTGCGGCCGAGGTCCAGCACGTGGCCGTCGGGGTCCAGGGCGATCCGGCTGATGTCGGCGTCGCAGCTCAGGCGCAGCAGTTGGTGGCGGGTGAGCAGTGCGTTGCTGCCGGCGAACGTCGCTGCCGTGCTGGCCGCCGGGCTGTCGAGCGTGCCACCGGAGCCGCTGCTGCCGGCTGTGTCGTTCAGCAGCGTCTCGGCGGACACGATGACGTGGAGGGTGGGTCGGGTGCCGGCGTGGCGGGGGAGCAGGCCGTCGCAGCCCAGGGCGTGGGTCGCGAGGGTGGTGAGGGCGTCGGCGCGGCGGGTCGGGGCGTCCCGGTCGTCGGGCAGGCCGTCCTGGTCGCGGGCGTGCCGGTCGCCGTGGACGATCGCGTCGAGGGCGGCGAGCAGGGCCTGGCCGGGTTCGGGGGCGAGCAGCCCGTGCAGGCTGATGCACCCGTCGGGCAGCTCACTGGCGGTCAGGCCGGTGCGTTGGCGTTGCCGCTTCTCCTGCTCGGCGGCGAGCTCGCGGGCTGACGGCGAGGGCCCGTTCGCGGAGCTCGCGGTGCAACGCGGGCGGGTCCAGGGTCCGGGCCAGGGTGATCAGCGCCGGGACGCTGTCGGCGACGACCTCGGGGCGGATCCCGCGCAGCCCGCCGGTCATGGCGTGGCAGTGGGCGACGGTGGTGCCGCCGTCGACCAGCAGGTCTCCCACTCCGGCGAGGTCCTCGGTCAGCCGGCGGGCCAGGTTCACCTTCGCGCGGGCGCTGGCGTCGGCGATCGTCAACGTGGCGCCGAGCCAGCCGGCCGCGGAGGCCCGGCCGACCCCGAGGTAGGTCTTGGTCCGGTCGACCGCCGCGACCTCGACCAGCGCGAGGCCGGCGACGGACTCCGCCGCGCGTAGCAGCGCCGCGGTGTCCACGAGCGACCCGACCGCCATCGTCCCCTCGCCCTGCGCCCGCGCGAGCGCTGCGACCGCCGACTGCAGACTCGCGACCAGCGGATGCACCGGCGGCAGCCGGTCAGCGGCAGGGTCCGCCGGGCCATCGGGCCGGACGTCAGCGCGCCCGCCGGGGTCCGGATGAGCGGTGCCCGTCTCGGCGGTCTCGGCGCTGTCGGTCTCGGCGCTGTCAGCGCTGTCGGCGCTCGGCGGTCTCGGCGCTGTCGGGCTCGGTGGCGCTGTCGGGCTCGGCGGCGGTCTCCGCCGGACCGTCGGGCGGCAGGCCCGTGCGGGAGGGACGGGGCAGCGGCAGATCGGTGAACGGGTCGGTCCAGGCACGCGCGTCCGACGCTGCAGTGACTGCTCCCCGACCTTCGAACACGTGTTCGAG
>CAVXIB010000020.1:0-153585 GCA_963761695.1 uncultured Actinomycetota bacterium
ACGTCCTTGTTCACCAGCCCCAGCGAGGTCCTGAGCTACATCAAGGACGAGGGCGTCGAGATGGTCGACGTCCGCTTCTGCGACCTGCCCGGCGTCATGCAGCACTTCACCGTGCCGGCCGGGTCCTTCGGCGAGGAGGTCTTCACCGACGGTCTGGGCTTCGACGGCTCGTCGATCCGTGGGTTCCAGGAGATCCACGAGTCCGACATGCTGCTGCTGCCGGACCCCACCACGGCGCGGCTCGACCCCTTCCGCACCCGCAAGACGCTCATCCTGAACTTCTTCATCCACGACCCGCTGACCCTCGAGGCGTACTCGCGCGACCCGCGCAACATCGCCAAGAAGGCCGAGGCCTACCTCCAGGGCACCGGGATCGCCGACACCGCCTTCTTCGGCGCCGAGGCCGAGTTCCACATCTTTGACTCGATCCAGTACGACAGCCAGCCCCAGGGCAGCTTCTACAAGATCGACGCCGAGTCCGCGGCCTGGAACACCGGCCGCGACGAGGTCGGCGGGAACCTGGGCTACAAGCCCCGTACCAAGGGCGGCTACTTCCCGGTCTCCCCCACCGACCACTACGCCGACATCCGCGACGAGATGGCCGTCAAGCTCGAGCAGGCCGGCATGATCGTCGAGCGCGGCCACCACGAGGTCGGCTCGGCGGGCCAGCAGGAGATCAACTACAAGTTCGGCAGCCTGCTCGAGAGCGCCGACATGATGATGCTCTTCAAGTACATCATCAAGAACACCGCCAACGAGTACGGCAAGACCGCGACCTTCATGCCCAAGCCGATCATCGGCGACAACGGCTCGGGCATGCACTGCCACATGAGCCTGTGGAAGGACGGCGCGCCGCTGTTCTACGACGAGGTCGGCTACGCCGGTCTGTCGGACATGGCCCGCTACTACATCGGCGGCCTGCTGCACCACGCCCCGTCGCTGCTGGCCTTCACCAACCCGACCGTCAACAGCTACCACCGCCTGGTGCCCGGCTTCGAGGCGCCGGTCAACCTGGTCTACAGCCAGCGCAACCGCTCGGCCTGCATCCGCATCCCGATCACCGGCAGCAACCCGAAGGCCAAGCGCCTGGAGTTCCGCTGCCCCGACCCGTCGTCGAACCCGTACCTCGCGTTCTCGGCCATGCTGATGGCCGGCCTGGACGGCATCAAGAACAAGATCGAACCTCCGGTGCCGGTGGACAAGGACCTCTACGAGCTGCCGCCCGAGGAGCTCGCCAACGTCGCGCAGGTGCCGGGCTCGCTCGACGCCGTGCTCGACGCCCTCGAGGCCGACCACGACTACCTGCTCGAGGGCGGGGTCTTCACCGAGGACCTCATCTCGACCTGGATCGCCTACAAGCGCGAGAACGAGATCGACGCGCTGCGCCTGCGGCCGCACCCGTACGAGTTCCAGCTCTACTACGACATCTAGGTCTCACGGCCCGACGTCCCTGCTCTGAAGGACGTCGAGGGCGACGGGCGCGGCTCGTCGCGTGCCCGTCGCGTAGGAGATCCACCCTGCGGCCGCTCCCCTCGGGAGCGGCCGCAGTGCGGTCCGCTCCCATGGCGTACCGGACGCGGCACTCCCGCGTCGCCCGCGCTCACTGCTGCAGCACGTGACGGCGCACGCCGTCGCCGGGCAGACTGGCGGCATGGGCCCGCTCGTCGTCGTCGGCGCGTCCCTGGCCGGTCTGAGCGCCGTCCAGGCGGCCCGCAGGGCCGGGTTCGAAGGCGACATCGTGCTGGTCGGCGCCGAGGAGCACCTGCCCTACGACCGACCACCACTGTCCAAGGCCCTGCTCGCGTCCGGGGCGCCCACCGCCCCGCCCCTGCTCATGGAGGCGCACGCGCTGGCCGACCTGCAGGTCGACCTGCGCCTCGGCGCCGCCGCCACCTCCCTGGACGTCAGCAGCGACGAGGTCGTCGTCGGTGGCGACCGGATCCGCTTCGGGGCCCTGATCGTGGCCACCGGGGCACACGCCCGTCCGCTCCTGCCCGACCTCCCGGGGCGGGACCTGCCCGGCGTGCAGCCGCTGCGCACGCTGGAGGACGCCCGCTCGCTGCGGCGGGCCCTCGACGCCGGGGCGCGCACCGTGGTGATCGGCGCCGGCTTCGTCGGCTCGGAGGTGGCGAGTGCTGCGCGGGCCCGTGGGCTGGCCGTCACGGTCGTCGAGGTCGCGGCGCAGCCACTGGTGCGGTCGCTCGGCCAGCAGGTGGCCGGTCTGCTGTCGGCGCTGCATCACCGCTCCGGCACCGATCTGCGGCGCGGAACCGGTGTCGCCGCGATCGAGGGCCGGGGGCGGGTCGAGCGGGTGGTCCTGTCCGACGGCGACGCCGTTCCCGCCGACCTCGTCGTGGTCGGCACCGGCGCGGTCCCGTCGACGGACTGGCTCACCGGCAGTGGCCTGGACCTCGACGACGGCGTCGTCTGCGACCCGACCCTGCGGGCAGCCGAACGGGTCTGGGCGGCCGGTGACGTCGCGCGGCGGCGGGCTCCGGACGGCGGCAGCCGCCGCCTGGAGCACTGGACGGCAGCGGCGGAACAGGGCGCGCTGGCCGCGCGGAACGCCCTGGCGGGCAATCCGGGCGAGGTCTACGCACCGGTGCCGTTCGTCTGGACCGACTGGTACGGGCTGGCCATCCACCTGATCGGCGACTGCCGTGGCGACGACGTGCACCTGATCGGCGACCCCGCCGGCGACCGCTGGCTGGCGCTCTACCGGCAGGGCGATCTGCTCACCGGCGCCGTCACCGTCGGTCAGCCGGGACGCACCCCGAAGCTGCGGCGCCGCCTGGGGGCCGCCTTCGACGACGCCGTCGCGTTCGCCTCGGCCTGACGGCGGGCTACCGACCGGGCTCCCGCGTGACGGCGATCCGGCGCCCGGACTCGCGCGAGGCTGCCTCGTGCCGGCCAAGTGCCAGCTCGGCCTTCACCAGGCGCCGCATGCGGGTCAGCGACCGGGTCACGAACAGCACCTGCATGAAGCGGCCGAACCATGACCAGCCGAGCCGCACGACGGCGTTGGCGATGGGCTCGGTACGCAGGTACCGGGAGACGCGGAACTGCACGTCGCCGTCGTCGAGCATCTTGACGACGCGGTAGCACATCTCGCCCTCCTCCAGGTGGCCGGCCAGGGTCCGGTAGCACCAGCCCCAGACCCGGGCGGGGCGGCCGTCGACCTGCGTGGTCTCGTCGATCACCCGCGAGACGCGCACCCCCAGCAGGAAGCGCAGGAACAGGAACCGACCTTCCAGGAGCATGTCGCGGCCCTGGAGCTCGCCGCCGGGCAGGAACACGCTGCGGATGATGGTCGGGTCGGCGAAGTCGTAGTCGCGGACCAGGCGCCGGGCGATGGCGAAGCTTCCGCCCGGCTCGGGGTCCCCCGGTGCCTCCCGCGGCAGGACGAGCACGTAGGAGTCGAACCGCCAGCCCTGCTCGGGGGTCGGGTCACCGTCGAGCTCGTAGTTGACCGGCACGTCCCGCAGCCGGCGCAGCTCCTCGGCCGGGTCGAGCCGGCCGAAGACCCGGACGTCTACCACGGGGCCGCCCAGCGCTCGGTCCTCACGGTGACCGGCCCGACCTGGCTGCCCTCGCAGAGCGAGACCACGCCCTGGCACATCTGCACCCACATGTGCAGCTGCATCTCCCGGGCCAGGGGGATCTTGTCGTACAGGACGTCGAACAGCCGGTCGCCGCTGCGGGACCACGACTCGATCGTGAAGACCAGGTGGGAACCCTCCCGAACGGCACGGAACTCGATCTCGCCGGCCTCCATGTGCCCGCGCAGGGTCGCGAACCGGAACGACGTGGCGTCCCGTTCCACGATCCGGACCGGCGCGTCCCAGGGGCCCGGCATGACCACCTCCATCTCGTCGCCGGGGCGCCGGCCGTGACCGGGCTTGGGCTCGAAGACCGAGACCTCGGTGGGGGCCGCCTCGTTCGGGTCCTGCAGCAGCTGCGCGACGAGCTGCTCGGCGGTCAGCTCCGAGCCGGCCACGCGCACCCGGTAGACCCGCCGGTAGGTGCGGCCGTGTCCGTGGTCGCGGCGCAGCAGGGTGGCTTCGTCACCGGGCAGGTCCCGCGCGGGGTCGGGACCGTCGGGCTGGCCGGGCAGGTCGACCAGCTCGTGACGCACCTCCGGGCGGTGCCGCAGGTACTCGACCGTCGTGACGACCATGCCGGGCGTGCTGCGCAGCACGCTCCCCGTGGCGGCCAGCAGCGCCCACGGCCCGGGAGAGGCCTGACCGCCGTCCGCCGTCCGGCCGGGGTCGGCACCGGGGCGGGACGAGTTCTGGATCATGGGGGTCACCTACCCCCGCTCCCCACCTGACGCGGGACTCCGCGGTCCGCGCCTGCCGGCAGGACTGTCGTCGCTCGCGTCGAACACCTGCGGACCCAGCCGCTGTCCCGGAGGTCCCCATGCATGCCCCAGCCCTCATTCGCCTGGCCCTCGTCGGTGTCGCCCTCACGGCTTCGGCCGGGCTCGCGTCCGCGACCACGCCCGCCGGCGTCCCGACGGTGCTCCACTTCCGCAACACGGGCACCGAGTGCGCGGTCGGCAACCCCTTCCTGTCCCCGGACGCGGGCGACGGCAAGGACGTCAACTGCGGCTACATCGGCGGCGGCCTGCCGTTCGGCGAGGCCCTCGAGCAGGCCGGGCAGGACACCTCGCGGACCTTCTCGACCGTGCTGCCCGACTCCGAGCAGGCCCCGCCCACCTTCCGGCTCGACGACGCCCAGGCGCTGACCGGCAAGGTGATCGTGCAGGCGGGCAGCCAACAGGGCCAGGCGCTGCCCGGCGTCGGGCAGGTGACCGTCGAGCTCGAGGTGACCGGGCAGACCGCCGACGGCGACCTCGTCGACCTGGGCAGTGGGCAGAAGACCGTCATGGCCACGCCGCCGGCCCGCACCGTCGAGGTCCCGTTCTCCTTCGACCTCGCCGACAGCGTCGGGCAGGCCGACCTCGTGGCGGTGACCGCGGTGCTCACCACGCGCGGCGTGCACGTCTTCCATGGCTTCGCGCAGATGGGGACCTCCACACTGACGCTCCCCGTGGTGCCCGCCCAGCCGTAGCCGGACGGGAGCCGCCCTACGCCTGACCTGCCGCAGCAGGGGCGTAGGGCGGCGCCAGCACCGGCGCCAGGAACTGCTGCAGGACCTCGAGCACGACCTCCGGGGCCTCCTCCGGCACGAAGTGACCCGCTCCCGGCACGGTCACCATGACGGCCTCCGAGCCCAGGTCGCGCACGACGCTCTCTCCG
The DNA here is from genome assembly GCA_963761695.1 of uncultured Actinomycetota bacterium. GTDB lineage: Bacteria > Actinomycetota > Actinomycetes > Mycobacteriales > SCTD01 > RYN-122. The sequence continues at coordinate 5,262 of CAVXIB010000020.1, forward strand.
GTGCGGATCGGCAGCACGGGGTCGTCGGCGCCCCAGAGCACGAGCAGCGCCTCGGCCGTGATCGTGGGGTCTCCGGCCGGGGTCGCGGCACGGGACAGCAGCGCCCGCGCCGGGGGCGCGCCACCCCGCGGTAGTAGCCGAGCATGGCCTGCACCCGTGACGGGTCGCCGTAGGCGGCCTCGTACTCGGCCCGCACCTCGGGCTCGAGCGCCCGACCCGACCGCCACGCCAGGTCGAGCATCGCGCTCACCGTCCGCCGCCCGGCCGCCCGGAACAGCAGCTCCGGCAGCAGCGGCAGGGCGAAGAACGGCACGTGCGCCGCGCGCAGGAGCGGGAGGTCGCGGTAGGGGGCGTTGACGACGCCGAGCCGCCGCACGAGGTCGGGCCGGGCCGACGCGAGGGCCAGCGCCAGCGAGCCGCCCCAGTCGTGCCCGACGACGTCGACGGGCCCCCCGACCTCGGCGTCGACGAGGGCGGCGAGCTGCCGCACCAGCGACGGCACGTCGTAGGGGCCGGTGTAGGCCGAGCCGCCGAGTCCGGGCAGGTCCGGCGCCAGCACCCGTCGCCCGACGGCCAGCGCCGCTGCCTGGTGCCGCCAGCAGGTGGAGGTCTCCGGGACGCCGTGCAGCAGCAGCACCGGGATGCCGTCGCCGGACCCCTCCTCCCGCACGAGGAAGCGTGTGTCGGCGGCGACGACGGTACGGACGGCGGTGCTCACGATCGGTCCTGCTCTCCTGAGTAGAAGGTCCGCTCGACGACGGCGCGGGCCCGGCGGGTCGCGCGACGGTAGTCCTCGAGCAGGTCGCCGTGCGCGCCGGCGGGGTAGCCCAGGGCCCGGGCGATCCCGGCGAGCTCCTTGCCGCTGGACGGCAGGCTCGGGGCGGCCCTGCCCTTGACCAGCACGTGGACGTCGCGCACCCGGGAGGCCAGGCGCCAGGCGTCGCCCAGCACCCGGGCGTCATCGGCGTCGAGCAGGCCGGCGTCGACCGCGGCCTGCATCGCCGGCAGGGTGCCGGTGGTCCGCAGGCCCGGCACCTCGTCGGCGTGCCGCAGCTGCAGCAGCTGCACCGTCCACTCGACGTCGGCGATCCCGCCCGGGCCGAGCTTGGGCGACAGCTTCGGGTCGACGCCGCGCGGCACGCGCTCGGTCTCCACCCGGGCCTTGATCCGGCGCACCTCCAGCACCTGCTCCTCGCTGAGCCCGCCCTCGGGGTGGCGCAGCGGCTCGACCAGCCGCAGGAACGCCGCCGTCAAGGGCGCGTCGCCGGCCAGGGGCGCGGCCCGCAGCAGCGCCTGCGCCTCCCACACCTGCGACCACCGGGCGTAGTAGGCGGCGTAGGAGGCCAGGCTGCGGCTCAGCGGTCCCTGCTTGCCCTCCGGACGCAGATCGGCGTCGACCACGAGCGGAGGGTCGGGCGCCGGCAGGGCCAGCAGGCGGCGCAGCTCGTGGGCGACGTCGTGCGCGCTCATCGCGGCGTCACGGTCGGACGTGCCGGGCTGCGCCTCGTGCACGAACAGGACGTCGGCGTCGCTGCCGTAGCCCTGCTCCCCGCCGCCGAGCCGCCCCATGGCCAGCACCGCCAGGCGCACCGGCAACGGACCGCGGCGCTCGGACTCGACCTTGCGGATGGCCGTCGCGAGCGCCGCCCCCACGGTGGCTGCGGCGACGTCGGACAGCGAACGGCCGACCTGCGCGGGGGTGACCAGGCCGAGCAGGTCGGCGCAGGCCACTCTCAGGAGCTCCTGCCGGCGGAGCCCCCGTGCGGCCGCGACGGCACCCTCCCAGTCGTCGCGACGCAGGACGGTGCCGACGAAGGCGCGCTCCAGCACGTCGCGGCTGCGGGGCACGAGCTCGTCGCCCGCACCGAACAGCTTCACCGCCTCCGGCGCCCGGACCAGCAGGTCGGCCACGTAGCGCGAGCTCGCCAGCAACCGGGCCAGCCGCTCGGCGGCCTCCCCCTCGTCCCGCAGCAGCCGCAGGTACCAGGGCGTGGAGCCCAGGGCATCGCTGACCTGCCGGAACGACAGCAGCCCGGCGTCGGGGTCGGCGGCGTCGGCGAACCAGCCGAGCATGGCCGGGAGCAGGGTCTGCTGGATCGCCGCCCGCCGCGACACGCCCTCGGTGAGCGCCTCCAGCTGGCGCAGGGCGACCGCGGGCTGGGCGAACCCGAGGGCCTGCAGGCGGGCCGTGGCCGCGGCCGGCGCGAGCCGTACGTCGTCGGCCCCGAGGCGGGCCACCGCGGTCAGCAGCGGTCGGTAGAAGAGCTTCTCGTGCAGCCGGCGCACCTCGTGGCCGTAGCCGGCGCGCTCGCGGGCGAACAGTGGCAGGACGTCGCCCCGGTAGCCGCATGCCCGGGCCACCCGGCGCAGCCCGGTCTCGTCGTCGCGGGCGGGCAGCAGGTGGGTGCGGCGCAGGCGGTGCAGCTGGAGCCGGTGCTCGACGGTCCGCAGCCATCGGTAGGCCTCGCCGAGGTGCCGGGCGTCCTCCCGGCCCACGTACCCGCCGTCGGCGAGCTGCTGCAGTGCGGTCAGGGTGGTGCCGCTGCGGACCGTGTCGTCGGCGCGACCGTGCACCAGCTGCAGCAGCTGTACCGCGAACTCGATGTCGCGCAGGCCGCCCCGGCCCAGCTTCAGCTCGCGCTCGGCCTCGTCGCCGCGCAGCGTCTGCTCGACCCGGCGCCGCATCGCCTGCACGTCCCCGACGAAGTCCGGGCGCTCCCCCGCCGACCACACCAGCGGCCCGACGGCGTCCTGGTAGGCCGCACCGAGGGCGGCGTCGCCGGCCACCGGGCGGGCCTTGAGCAGGGCCTGGAACTCCCAGGTCCGCGCCCAGCGCCGGTAGTACGCCACGTGGCTGTCCAGGGTGCGGGTCAGCGGACCCTGCTTGCCTTCGGGACGCAACGCCGCGTCGACCGGCCAGGCGACCGCGCTGCAGACCCGGATCATCCCGCTGGCCAGGGCCGTCGCCGTCGCCAGGTCGCCCTCGTGCACGAACACGACGTCGACGTCGCTGACGTAGTTGAGCTCGCGCCCCCCGGTCTTGCCCATCGCGACGACGGCGAGGCGGGTCTGCGGCAGCTCGTCGGGCAGGCCGGCCCGTGCCACGGCGAGGCCCGCCGTCAGCGTCGCCCCCGCCAGGTCGGCGAGCTCCCCGGCGACGTCCTCCAGGGCGAGCGCCCCCGACAGGTCGCGGGCCGCGAGCTGCAGCAGGCAGCGCCGGTAGGCCGTCCGCAGCGCGGCGAGCACCTCCGGACCGGTCCCCCGCGCCCGGGCCACGCCGTCCGCACCGGGCAGCTCACCCCCCACGGCGTGCAGCAGCCGCTGCTGCAGGCCCAAGCGGGTGGGCCGGCTCGTCACGACGTCGTCGTCGCGCAGGTCGTGCCAGTGGTCGGGATGGGCCACCAGGTGGTCGCCGAGGGCGTCGCTCGTGCCGAGCACCCCCAGCAGCCGGGCCCGCAGGCCGGGGTTGCGGACCAGCTCGGCCACCAGCTCGGGCCCGTCCGGTGCGGCCTCGGCCAGGCGCTCGAGCGCGGCGACCGCCAGGTGCGGCTCGGCCGTGTCGGCCAGGGCCGCGACGAGGACCGTCTCGACGGGGCCGTCGTCGTCCCACAGCCCGAGCACGCGCAGGCCGCGCTCGACCGCGGCCGGCTCGGAGAAGCCGATCCGGATCAGCGCGCCGATCCCGGTGCCCCGCCGGCCCGGTGAGCTCACGACAGGTCGAGGCCGTAGCAGCGGCAGCGCGGGTCGTCGCGGTACTGGCCGTAGGCCGGCACGGGGGTCCAGCCCTCGCTGGCGTAGAGCGCGAGCGCCTCGGGCTGGCCGGTGCCGCACTCGAGCACCAGCCGCGCCAGGCCGTGCTGCCGTGCGTGCGCGACCAGGGCCGCCAACACGTGGCGGGCCAGCCCTCGCCCCCGCGCCCCCGGGTCGACCCAGACCCGCTTGACCTCGCCCGCATCGGTGCCGTGCGGGCGCAGGCCACCGCAGGCCACCGCGCGGCCGTCGGTCTCCTCCACGAGGAACACCCCCACGGGACCGGCGAACTGCGCCGGGTCGGCCGCGCTCTGCTCCGAGCCGGGATAGCGGCGCTCCATGTCCGCGTCGAACGCCGCGAGCAGGCCCGCGGCCTCCGGGCCGTCGAAGGCGACGGGCCTCATGCCAGCGGCAGCAGTCGGCGTCCCGGGTCGTGGCCGGCGGCGAGCGCGGCGAACCGCTCCAGGACCGGACGCCACACCTCCTCCACCTCGGCCAGCTCGGCGACGGTCCGCGCGGCGAGCGCCTCCGGGTCCTGACCGGCCTCGCGCACGCCGTCGGCGTCGGAGGCGGCCCAGCCCTGCACCATCTCGGCAGGGGTCTCCAGGTGGAACTGCAGGCCCCAGGCCCGGTCGCCGAGCCGGAAGGCCTGGTGCGGGTACTTGGGGCTGCTCGCGAGCAGGACCGCCCGGGGCGGCAGCGAGGTGATCGCGTCCCAGTGCCACTGCACGACGACGGGGCTCAGCGGCAGGTCCCAGAACAGGACGTCCTCGCGGGCCGCATCGCGCACGGCCACCAGCCGGGCACCGAGCTCCGGGCCGTCCGGCCCCTGCTCGACCGTGCCACCGGTGGCCTCGGCCAGCAGCTGCCCGCCCAGGCAGATGCCGAGGACGGGCACACCGTCGTCGACCGCCTGCCGCAGCAGCGCCTTGGTGGCCGACAGCCAGGCGGCGCTGTCGTCGTCGTAGGCCTGCTGCGGGCCGCCCATGACGATGAGGGCATCGTGCTCGGTGACGCGCTCCACCAGGACGTCGCCGTCCCAGGGGTTCACGACGTCGAGCTCGAGACCCGCCTCGGGCAGCCAGGTGCCGAACGTGCCCACGTGCTCGGTGGGGCTGTGCGTGACGACGTAGGCCCTCGCCATGCTCAGAGCACCGGGAGGTAGCGGCCGAGCTCGAACGCGGTGACCTCGCTGCGGTAGGCGCGCCACTCCTCGCGCTTGTTGCGCAGGAAGAAGTCGAAGACGTGCTCGCCCAGCGTCTCGGCGACCAGCTCGCTCTTCTCCATGACGGCGATGGCCTCGGCCAGGCTGGTGGGCAGCGGGGTCATGCCCATGGCGCGCCGCTCGCTCTCGCTCAGCGCCCACACGTCGTCCTCCGCGCCGGGCGGCAGCGGGTACTCCTCCTCGACCCCCTTGAGCCCGGCGGCCAGCAGCAGCGCGAAGCACAGATAGGGGTTGGTGGCGCTGTCCGGCGTACGGACCTCGATCCGGGTGGAGCCGCTCTTGGTCGGCTTGTACATCGGCACCCGCACCAGCGCGCTGCGGTTGTTGCTGCCCCAGCAGACGTAGTTCGGCGCCTCGCCGCCGGAGACCAGCCGCTTGTAGGAGTTGACCCACTGGTTGGTGACCGCCGTGATCTCGGCCGCGTGCCGCAGCAGGCCGGCGATGAAGTGCCGCGCCACCTTGCTCAGGTGCAGTGGGTCCGTGGCATCGAAGAAGGCGTTCGTGTCGCCTTCGAACAGCGACAGGTGGGTGTGCATCCCGCTGCCCGGCTGGTCGCTGAACGGCTTGGGCATGAACGTGGCGTAGACGCCCTGGCTCAGCGCCACCTCCTTGATGACGTGGCGCGTGGTGAGGATGTTGTCGGCGGTGGACAGCGCGTCGGCGTAGCGCAGGTCGATCTCCTGCTGGCCAGGGGCCACCTCGTGGTGGCTGAACTCCACCGAGATGCCCATGCGCTCGAGCATGGTGATGGCCTCGCGCCGGAAGTCCTGGCTGACGCCGTGCGGGGTGAGGTCGAAGTAGCCGCCCGAGTCGACCGGCTCGGGCCGCTGCCCCTTCTCCGGCAGGGCCTTGAGCAGGAAGAACTCGATCTCGGGGTGGGTGTAGAAGGTGAAGCCGGCGTCGGCCGCCTTGGACAGGGCGCGGCGCAGGACGTGCCGGGGATCGGCCCAGCTGGGGGTGCCGTCGGGCATCGTGATGTCGCAGAACATCCGCGCGGTGGCCCGGTCCTCCGACCGCCAGGGCAGCACCTGGAACGTGGTCGGGTCGGGCTGCGCGAGCATGTCCGACTCCTGCACCCGGGTGAAGCCCTCGATCGCCGAGCCGTCGAAGCCCAGGCCCTCGGCGAAGGCCCCCTCGAGCTCGGCCGGGGCGATCGCCACCGACTTCAGCGTCCCGAGCACGTCGGTGAACCACAGCCGGATGAACCGGATGTCGCGTTCCTCGAGGGTGCGGAGGACGAACTCCTGCTGCTTGTCCACAGTGCTCCTGTTCGGGCAGGCCGGGGCGTCGGCGGACGGCCCCGGACGACGCCCGCCACGCTACGGGTCCGCGCGTACCGACGCGGGACGACGGTGCGCGGCGCGCCCCGAGCAGGTTGTATCAACCGCGATGCATGGCACGATGACGGCGGATCCCCCACCCCCTGCCCCCGGAGAACCCCGTGCTGCGCCGCTCCCTGCTCGTCCTGGCTGCCGCAAGCCTGTCCCTGACCGCGTGCGGGGGTGGCGACGGTCCGTCCGAGGCCGCCGGCGCCTCCGCCGGACCGGGCGCCTCCAGCGCGCCCGGCGACTTCGCCGCCGTCCTGGCCGAGGCCAGGGGCCAGACCGTCAACTGGAACATGTACGGCGGCGACGACACCATCAACGCCTTCGTCAACGGCTTCGTGAAGGACCGGCTCGCCGCGCTCGGCGTCACGCTCAACCAGGTGAAGGTGACCGACACCGTCACCGTGGTCGACACCGTGCTGGCCGAGAAGCAGGTGGGCAAGAAGGACGGCTCGATCGACGCCGTCTGGATCAACGGCGAGAACTTCGCGACCGGCAAGCAGGCCGACGCCTGGTTCTGCGGCTACGACCGCGGCCTGGAGAACGCCAAGTACGTCGACTTCGACAACCCGGCCATCGCCAACGACTTCGGTCTTCCCGTCGAGGGATGCGAGTCGGTGTGGCAGCAGGCCAACAGCGCGCTCGTCTACGACAGCGCCAAGCTGGGCCCGGACGACGTCAAGAGCGTGACCTCGCTGGTCGCCTGGGCCAAGGCCCACCCCGGGCAGCTGACCTACCCGGCGCCCCCCGACTTCACCGGCTCGATGGCCGTCCGCACGTTCCTCTACGACACCGCGGGTGGGCCGCAGGCGCTGTCCGGCGCCTTCGACGAGGCGACGTACGCACCGATCGCCACGCAGACCTTCGCCCGCCTGAACGACCTCGCCCCCAGCCTGTACAAGAAGGGCGCCACCTACCCCGCGTCGCAGACCGACGTCGAGAAGCTCTACGCAAACGGCGAGGTGGCCGCGTTCCTCACCTACGGCCCCGGCGGCGTCGGCGAGCAGGTGACCAAGGGCGTCTACCCCAGGACGACCCGCGAGGCGGTCTTCGACGTCGGCAACATCAGCAACTACAACTTCCTGGCGATCCCCGCCAACAGCCCGCACAAGGCCGCCGCGCAGGTGCTGCAGAACGTGCTGCTCGACCCGGCGACCCAGCTGGAGTTCTACAGGGTCTCCGGCACGTTCCCGGCCATCGACCTCGACAAGGTCGACCCTGCCGTCAAGGCCCAGTTCGACGCGGTGCAGACCAGCCCGTCGGTGCTGCCCCTGGCGGCGCTGAGCGAGCGGGCCCGGCCGGAGCTGACCAGCGCCTACGTGACGCGGGTCGAGAAGGACTGGAAGACCGACGTCCTCCAGAAGTAGGCGGCTGCCCCGCGGACTGCGCATCGCCCTGCTGCTGACCCCGCGCTGTCGCTGGTCGGTGTGCTGTTCCTCGGCGGCCTCGGGCTGGGGGTCGCCCAGTCCTTCGGGTACCTGCCCTTCCTGCCCGGGTGGTCGTGGTCGACCGACGCCTACACGGGGCTGCTCGACGACAAGGCCGTGCGGCAGGCCTTCGTGCTGACCTTCCGCCTGGCGTTCCTCGCGACCGGGACCGCCGTGGTGCTGGGGGTCTCGGGTGCGCTGCTGGTGCGCTCGACCCGGCGCGGCCGGCGGCTGCTGTCGGCGGCCTTCCAGGCCAGCCTGCCGGTGCCGCACCTGGTCGGGGCGCTCGCCATGCTGCTGCTGCTGTCGCAGGGCGGCACGCTCAGCCGCCTCACGAACGCGCTCGGCCTCACCGACGGCTCGCAGGGCTTCCCGGAGCTGACCAATGACGCCTTCGGCTGGGCGATCCTGGCCGAGTACGCCTGGAAGGAGTCCCCGTTCATCGGCGTGGTCGTGCTCTCGGCCCTCAACAGCGGGGTCGCCGAGCTCGAGGACGCCGCCCGCACCCTCGGCGCCGGCCCGTGGGCCCGCTTCCGGCACGTCGTGCTGCCGCTCATCACCCCGGCGGTCCTCGCCACGAGCATCCTCGTGTTCGCCTTCAGCTTCGGCTCCTACGAGGTGCCGTTCCTGCTGGGCCGGCCCTACCCGGCCACCCTGCCGGTGGTGGCCTACCAGTACTACCGGGACGCCGACCTCAACGCGCGGCCCACCGCCATGGCCCTGGCCGTGGTGGTGGCCGTCCTGGTCAGCGCCCTGGTGGCCGCCTACCTGTCCCTGTCGTCCCGCTACCTGAGGCGCGTGGCGTGAGCCCGGCAGCCGCGCTCCCCGGTCCGCGACGGCTGGGGCGGGCGCTTCCCCGGGGGCTCATGGCGATCGGGCTCCTGCTGCCGTTCGTGCCGCTGCTGGTCTGGGCCGGGAGCGGCCAGTGGCGCTTTCCCGCCGTCGTCCCCCAGAAGGCGAGCAGCCGCGGGCTGCGACTCCTGCTCGATCCGCAGACCGGGGTGCTGCAGGGCCTCGCCACGTCGCTGGCCCTGGGCGCGCTCGTCAGCGGGATCGCCGTCCTGGTGGGCCTGTCGGCCGGCCGGGCCCTCGGGCTGTACGCCTTCCGCGGCAAGCGCCTGGTGCAGTTCCTCCTGCTCGCCCCGGCGATCGTCCCCGGGCTCGCCGTCACGCTCGGCATCCAGGTGTTCTTCCTCCGGTACGGCCTCGCGGGGACCGTGCAGGGCGTGCTGCTGGTCCAGCTGGTGCCGACCATCCCCTACGTCAGCCTGGTCCTCGGGAGTGCGTACGCCAGCTTCGAGGTCGGCTACGAGGAGCAGGCGCGCACGCTGGGCGCCGGACCGCTGCGCACCTTCTGGCACGTCACCCTGCCCGTGCTGCGCCCCTCGATCGTCGTCGCCGCCTTCTTCGCCTTCCTCATCTCCTGGAGCGAGTACGTGCTCACCCTGCTGATCGGCGGCGGAACGGTGAAGACGCTGCCGCTGCTGCTGTTCGCCTACATCGGCAGCTCCGACCTGAACCTCGCGGCCGCCCTGGCCGTGCTGTTCCTCGTGCCGCCGTTCCTGCTGGTGGCCCTCACCTCGCGGTACCTCACCGGCACGGGCAGCGCCGCCGTCGGGTTCGGTCGGCTGTGACGACGGGCGGCACCCGGGTCCAGCTGCAGCGGCTGGAGAAGTCCTACGACGGCGCCGCCGTGGTCCGGGGCGTCGACCTCACGGTCGAGCCGGGGTCGCTGACCGCCCTGCTCGGGCCCAGCGGCTGCGGCAAGACGACGACGCTGCGCCTGGTGGCCGGCCTGCTCGAGGCGGACGCCGGCGACGTCCTGTTCGACGGGCGCAGCGTGCTCGGCGTCCCGGCCGAGAGGCGCCCCGTGGCGATGGTGTTCCAGAAGCCGCTGCTGTTCCCGCACCTGACGGTCGGGGAGAACGTCGGGTTCGGCCTGCGCATGCGCCGGGTGCCCCGACGGGAGCGGACCGAGCGGGTCGGGCGGGCCCTGGAGCTGGTGCGGCTGTCCGGTCTGGCCGACCGCCGGGTCGGCGAGATGTCCGGCGGCCAGGAGCAGCGGGTGGCCCTGGCCCGAGCACTCGTCACCGAGCCCGACGTGCTGCTGCTCGACGAGCCCTTCTCCGCCCTCGACGCCGGCCTGCGGGTCGAGGTGCGGACCCTGGTGCGTGCGCTGCAGCAGGAGCTCGGCGTCACGACGTTGTTCGTGACGCACGACCAGGAGGAGGCCGTCAGCCTGGCCGACACCGTCGCGCTGATGCTCGACGGCCGGCTCGCGCAGCACGGCCCGCCCCGGGCGTTCTACGACCGCCCGGCCAGCCTGGCGGTGGCCCGCTTCTTCGGCGGCCGCAACGAGGTGTCCGCGCAGGTCCGGGCCGGAACGGTCCACAGCGCCCTCGGTTCCTGGCAAAGCGGCCGGCCGGACGGGCCCGTCGTGCTGGTCGTACGGCCGGAGGCCGTCCGGCTCGCCGGGGACGGCCTGGCCGCCGACGTCGTCGATGTCCGCTACCTCGGCACCCATCTCGCCCTCACGGTGCGGCTCGGCGACGGGACCCCGCTGTCGCTGACGGCCCCGCCGGACAGCGACGTCGGACCGCGGGTGCACCTGCGCCTGCGGCCCCAGGACTGCACCGCGCTGGAGCCCTGACGCCTGCGCCGCGCCCCCACCCCCCGACCCCGAGGAGACCTGTGGACCCGCTCGACCTGCCGCGCACCGACCGTGTGCTCGACGTCGTCATCGACACCGACCCGATGAACGAGATCGACGACCAGTTCGCCATCGCGTGGGCCCTGCTGCGGCCCGACCGGTTACGGGTGCGCGCCCTGCTGGCCGCCCCCTGGCGGTCCGACGAGAAGGTCTACGCCGAGACCGACCCGGCCGTCGACGCCCCCCGGCACGAGCGCCGGATCCGTCCGTCGGTGCCGCCCGAGCAGGGACAGCGCCTCGCCGAGCGCGAGCTGCGACGGATCGTCGACGTCACCGGGGTCGAGGTCCCGGTGCACGCCGGGGCGGCCGGTTTCCTCCCGGCGTCGGAGCTGCCCACAGCAACCCCGGCCAGCGAGGCGCTCGTCGCGCTGGCGCACGAGGAGCGCGACGGACCGCTCTACGTGCTCGGCATCGCCTGCGCCACCAACCTCGCCACGGCCCTGCTGCTCGACCCGAGCATCGCCGGGCGGATCTGCGTGGTCTGGACGAGCGCGCACCCCACCTGGTGGCCCCGCCCCACGGCCTCCTACAACCTGTCGCTGGACCTGCGGGCGAGCCGGGTCCTGTTCGACAGCGGCGTCCCGCTCGTCTACCTCCCGGGGTACACGGTCGGCGAGGAGCTGCGCACCACCCGGGAGGAGCTGGAGCGGCACGTCCGGGGAGCCGGCCCGGTGGGTGACTACCTCTGGCGCACATGGGAGGAGCACTGGATGACCGGCGCCCGGACCCCCGGGTTCAGCAAGGTCATCTGGGACCTCGTCAACGTCGCCTACGTCCTGGAGCCGTCGTGGCTGGCCACCGAACTGCGACCGTCACCCGTGCTCGACGACGACCTGCGCTGGCGCGACGTCCCGGGCCGGCACCTGATCAGGGAGGCCTACGACCTCGACCGGGACGCCTGTTTCGGCGACCTGTTCCGGGTCCTGGCCCTGGACGGGGCCGCCCGGCGGCAGCAGTGCGGGCCCTGACCGCTCAGGCGCGCGAGCGCACCCGCACGACCAGCCACACCGCCACGCCCATCAGGGCCATCGCCAGGGGGATGTGGACGGCGGTCAGCTGGTCCTTGCCGCTGTCCTTGATCAGCCCGCCGAGGTAGGACTCCAGGACGAGCAGGACCGCCAGCACCGCGCTGCCGATCCAGAGGTCACGTCGCTCGCGCAGCTTCCAGAAGCCGACGACGGCGGCGAGCGCGGTGAGCGCGATGGCCACCTCACCCCCCGCGGAGTGGACCTCGATCCAGCCCTCGGAGGCGTCGCGCTGGCCGTCGTAGCGCAGGAAGATCCCGGCCCACAGGCCCTGGAGCAGGACGGCGAGGGCCGCCAGGCCGAGCAGCACCCGCTGGGCGAGGGCGGCGCCGCTCGAGCCGGCAACGGGAGTCCGGACATCGGTGCTGGAGCTGGTCATGGGGAGGGCCTCTCGCGCAGGGTCAGGGAGAGCAGAGTCTGCTCACCGCACCTGTGAGTTCCCTGAAGCCACCGATCGACTCCCGGGTCGCCGCTACAGCGTTGTCCGGCGCACCGTGTCTGCCACGCCGGCGACGGCGCTCGCGATGTCGCTCGGCACGAACCAGACCTTGTTGGCCGTGCCGTCCGCGAGCTTGGGGGAGCAGCTGCATGCGCTGGTAGGCCAGGACACGCTCGTCGACCCCGGCCTCCTTGATCGCCTGGACCACCCGCGCGATGGCCTGGGCCTCGCCGTCGGCCCGCAGCAGCGCGGCCTCGCGCTCGGCCTGCGCCTCCAGGATGCGGGCCTCCTTGGCCGCCTCGGCCCGCAGCACCGCCGCCTGCTTCTCGCCCTGGGCCGACAGGACGGCGCTCTGCTGGCTGCCCTCGGCGGTGAGGATCGCGGCCCGCTTGCCCCGGTCGGCCCGCATCGCCTGCTCCATCGCGTCGCGGATGGTGGCGGGCGGCTCGATCCCCCGGATCTCGACCCGGTTGACCTTGATGCCCCACTTCCCGGTGGCCTCGTCGAGCACGATCGCCAGCTGGGTGTTGATGAAGTCACGCCCGGTGAGGGCCTCCTCGAGGGCCATGCCGCCGACCACGTTGCGCAGCGTGGTGACCACCAGCTGCTCGATGGCCGCGACGTAGTTCTCGATGGCGTAGGTGGCCGCGCCCGGGTCGGTGATCGAGTAGTAGAGGACGCTGTCGACGCCCACCATGAGGTTGTCCTTGGTGATGACGCCCTGCGGCGGGAAGCCGACCACCTGCTCGCGCACGTCCATCTTGACGCGGACCTTGTCGAGCACGGGGACCAGCAGGTTCAGGCCCGGCTGCAGGGTGCGGCTGTAGCGGCCGAGCCGCTCGATGACGTACACGGACGCCTGCGGCACGACCTTGACGGTCGACAGGACCGCGAACAGGCCGACGACGAGGATCAGCAGGAGCAGGACTTCGCCGGCGTTCACGGGCTCTCCAGGGAGGTGGGGGTGGCGTCCACGGGGTGGACCAGGGCGGTGGCGCCGGTGACGGCGCCGATCCAGACGGTGCTCCCCGAGGGGATCACGGATCCGGGCAGGGCGGGGCGCGCCGTCCACAGCTCGCCGTGCACCCGGATCTGCCCGGCGTCGTCGGTCACCTCGGCGACGACGACGGCGGTGCGCCCCTCGAGCGCCGCGCCGGGGTCGTTCGGGATGGCCCGGACGGCCAGGTGCCTGGCGGCCACGGGCCGGACCGCCCCGACCATCAGCCCGCCGACGGCGGCCGCGACGGCCACCTGCGCCACGAACGGGGCGCCCGCCGCGGCCGCCAGCAGTCCGCCCAGCGCCCCGACGGCGAGCATCGCCCCCCACAGCTCGAGGCCGAGGACCTCGGCGACGAGCAGCAGCGCCGCGAGGCCTCCCCACACGATCCGGTCGTCCATCCGGGCATCCTTGCGCGTCGGACGCTGTTGCGGGGGCAAGGACCTGTTCGCGTCTCCCCTCCCCTCGACCCCTGGAGCAGCATGACCACCTCTGCCAGCACGACCCCCGTCAGCAAGAGCGGCACCTTCACCCTCGGCGCGTCGTCGTCCTCCGGCGGCCTGACCGTCTCCCGGCTCGGCTTCGGCGCCATGCGCATCGTCGGCAAGGGCGTCTGGGGCGAGCCCGCCGACCGTGAGACCGCCCGCCAGGTGGTCCGGCGCGCCGTCGAGCTGGGCGTCGACTTCATCGACACCGCCGACAGCTACGGCCCGTACATCAGCGAGGACATCATCCGCGAGGCGATCCACCCCTACGGCGACGTCCTCGTCGCCACCAAGGGCGGTCTGACCCGCAGCGGGCCCGACGTCTGGGAGCAGGTCGGCCGCCCCGAGTACCTGCGGCAGTGCGTCGAGATGAGCCTGCGCCGGCTGGGCCTGGAGCAGATCGGCCTGTGGCAGCTGCACCGGATCGACGCGAAGACCCCGGTCGAGGAGACCCTGGGCGCCGTCAAGGAGCTGCAGGACGCCGGCAAGATCAAGCACATCGGCCTGTCCGAGGTGACGGTCGAGGAGATCGAGAAGGCACGGACGATCGTCGACGTCGTGTCGGTGCAGAACCTGTACAACCTCGGCAACCGGCAGTCCGAGGAGGTGCTCGACTACTGCGAGCGCGAGAACATCGGGTTCATCCCCTGGTTCCCGCTCGACGCCGGCAACCTCGCCAAGGAGGGCAGCGTCCTGGACGAGATCGCCAAGGACCACGCCGCCAGCCACGGCCAGCTCGCGCTCGCCTGGCTGCTGCGCCGCTCCCCGGTGATGCTGCCCATCCCCGGCACCGGCTCCGTGAAGCACCTCGAGGAGAACTGCGCCGCCGCCGAGGTCGAGCTGACCGACGCCGAGTTCGAGGCCCTCACGGCCGCCGGCGGCAAGTAGCCCGCCCCCGGAGCCGCCCGTTCGCGTCACTGTGACGAGAACGGGTAGGCTCCGGGACATGGCTCAGCTCCGGATCGGCCTCGCCCAGCTCGACGGCACCGTGGGCGACCTCCCCGGCAACGCCGACCTCGTCGCGTCCTGGGCCCGGCAGGCCCGGCAGTCGGGCTGCCACGTAGCGGTCTTCCCGGAGATGTTCCTCACCGGCTACCCGGCCGAGGACCTGGTGCTGCGGCACGCGTTCGTCCAGGCCAGCCTCGACGCCCTCACGGCGCTCGCAGTCCGGCTCGACGCCGAGGGCGTGGGCGACGTCGCCGTCGTGGTCGGCTACTGCGGGCGCACCGAGCAGCCGGCGCCCGCCCTCGGACGGCCCGCCGGGGAGCCGCAGAACAGTGCGGCCGTCCTGTTCGGCGGCCGCGTGGTCGCGCGCTACGCCAAGCACCACCTGCCCAACTACGGCGTGTTCGACGAGTTCCGCTACTTCGTCCGCGGGGACGGCTTCCCGGTCGTCCGGGTGCACGGCGTCGACGTCGGGCTGGCGATCTGCGAGGACCTCTGGCAGGAGGGCGGCCCGGTCGCCGTGTCCCGGCAGGCCGGCGTCGGGCTGCTGCTGTGCCTGAACGGCTCTCCCTACGAGCGCGGCAAGGACGACGCCCGGGGCGCGCTCGTCGCCCGTCGGGCCCGCGAGGCGGGGTGCGCCCTGGTCTACGTCAACACCGTCGGCGGCCAGGACGAGCTGGTCTTCGACGGCGACTCCCTCGTCGTCGACGCCGCGGGCGTCGTGGTGGCGAGGGCCCCGCTGTGGGAGGAGGGCCTGGTCTGCGTCGACCTCGACCTCCCCCACGCCACGCTGGCCACCACCGGGCCGCTGCAGGCCGGCGACGGCAGCACCATGACGGTGGAGCACGTGGTGCTGTCCGAGCAGCCGCTCGCGGCCTACGAGCCCCTGGTGCCCGGCGTCGCCGTCGCCCTGTCGGACGAGGCCGAGCTCTGGGGCGCCCTGGTCACCGCCACCCGCGACTACGTCGACAAGAACGGCTTCGCGTCGGTGGTGCTCGGGCTGTCCGGCGGCATCGACAGCGCGCTGGTCGCCACGATCGCCGCCGACGCCCTCGGCGCCGACCGCGTGCACGTCGTCGGCATGCCCAGCACCTGGAGCAGCGACCACTCGATCACCGACGCCGAGGACCTCGCCCGTCGCCAGGGCCTGCACTGGTCGGTGGTGCCCATCGCCCCCATGGTGGACGCCTACACCGGCAGCGTGGCCCTGACCGGCCTGGCTCTGGAGAACCTTCAGGCCCGGGTGCGCGGCACGCTGCTCATGGCCCTGTCGAACGAGCACGGGCACCTCGTGCTCACCACCGGCAACAAGAGCGAGCTGGCCACCGGCTTCTCGACCCTCTACGGCGACTCCGCCGGAGGCTTCGCGCCCATCAAGGACGTGCCGAAGACCCTGGTCTGGGCGCTCGCCCGCTGGCGCAACACCCAGGGGGAGGTCATCCCCCCGAACAGCATCGACAAGCC
Organism: uncultured Actinomycetota bacterium; assembly: GCA_963761695.1. GTDB lineage: Bacteria > Actinomycetota > Actinomycetes > Mycobacteriales > SCTD01 > RYN-122. Next base: position 21,054 of record CAVXIB010000020.1, read on the forward strand.
GCCGAGCGCCGAGCTCGCCCCCGGACAGGTCGACAGCGACCGGCTGCCTCCCTACGACGTGCTCGACGCCCTGCTGGACGCCTACGTGGAGCAGGACCTCGGCCGCGCCGCCCTGATCGAGCGGGGCTTCGACCCCGCCCTGGTCGACCGGGTCGTGCGCCTGGTCGACACCGCGGAGTACAAGCGCCGGCAGAGCCCCCCGGCCCGAAGGTCACCGGCCGGGCCTTCGGACGCGACCGGCGGCTGCCCATCACCAGCCGGTGGCGCGAGGTGGCCGCCCCCGGCGCCACCGAGCCCGAGACGGCCCGCCCCGACGGCGTGTGAGGAACCCGACACGGCCGAGGCCCCTGTGCGGTGCCACCCTGGACCGGACCCGTGTACGTCCTCTCGAGCCCCGAGGCACTGCCCAGGAGGCCACCGCATGACCGAGCAGCCCCCCGTCCCCACCGGAGCGCTTCCCACCCTCTACGGCGGGGTCACCAGCCGCCGGGTCACCGTCACCGACCTGCAGCGGGCCAAGGAGGCCGGCGAGCGCTGGGCGATGCTCACCAGCTACGACATGCTCACCGCAGCGCTGTTCGACGACGCCGGCATCCCCGTGCTCCTGGTCGGGGACTCCGCCGGCAACAACGTCCTGGGGTACGAGAACACCGTCCCGGTCACGATGGACGAGATGGTGCCCCTGGTTCGGGCCGTCGCCCGCAGCACCACCCGGGCCCTCGTCGTCGGCGACCTGCCGTTCGGCAGCTACCAGGCAAGCCCTGAGCAGGCCCTGGCCAGCGCGGTCCGCTTCCTGCAGGTGGGCGCACACGCGGTCAAGCTGGAGGGCGGCCGCCGGGTCCTGCCGCAGGTCGAGCTGCTCACCAGTGCCGGCGTCCCCGTCATGGGCCACCTCGGGCTCACCCCGCAGTCGGTGCACACCATGGGCGGCTACCGCGTCCAGGGCCGGGGCGACGCGGGTGACCGCCTCGTGCAGGACGCGCTGGCCATGCAGGACGCCGGGGCGTTCGCCGTGGTGCTCGAGGTCGTCCCGGCCGACCTCGCCGAGCGCGTCACCAAGGAGCTGCGGATCCCCACGATCGGCATCGGCGCCGGTCCGGGCTGTGACGCCCAGGTGCTGGTCTGGACCGACCTCGCCGGGCTCACCCCGGGCCCCGGGCCCAAGTTCCTCAAGCGCTACGCCGACCTGCGGACCGTGCTCACCGACGCCGTCACCGCCTACGCCGACGACGTCCGCACCGGCAGCTACCCCGCGCCGGAGCACGGCTACAGCTGACCGCCCTCAGGCCGGACCGTCGACGTTGACGACCACCGGGCCGGTGCCCCGCCGCACCAGGACCACCTCTGCGGTCCGCCCGGTCGGGTTGCTCTCGCGGTGCACCGTGTGTGCCGGCACGTGCACGAAGTCGCCCGGGTGCCCCTCGACCACGCCGTCGGCGGTCTCGACGGCGAAGACCCCCTGGACGACGTAGGCCACCGTGTCGTGCGACCCGTGGTGGTGCCAGCCGCTCGTGGCACCCGGCTCGGTGAGCACCCGACCGGACCACAGGTCCGGCAGGACGACGGCCGCCTCCCGGTGCATGCCCGGGGTGGGCTGGCCGGGGGTGAGCGAGCCGGCGGCGACCCTGGAGACCGGCGTCGGCCGCGGATCCGGCGCGGTCATGCGAGCTGCCCGGTCAGGACCTGGCGGGCCTGGGCGAGCGACGGGCCGTACCAGGTGAGGTGCCGCCCGCTGACGCACCGGAACGGGACTCCCCCGAAGGCCTCGGGCCCGTCGTCGGGGGTGAACAGGTAGGGCTCGTCGGGCAGGACCACGAGGTCGACCCCGTCGACCGGGGGCGTGAAGCGCGGGTACCGCTCCGCCGCGTCGCGCAGCACATGGTCGACGCCGAGGCGCGCCAGGAGGTCTCCCGCAAAGGTGTCCCGACCCAGCGCCATCCACGGCCGCCGCCAGATCGGCACGACGGCGACCCGCCGCGTGCCCGTGAAGGGCTCGGCCCAGGCGGCGTCGGCCTCGTCCCACCAGACCGGCCGGGCCAGGCCGCAGGCCGCCAGCGCCCGCTCCAGCGACACCAGGGCCTCCGGCACCGTCTGCGGGGAGGTCACCCAGACGGCCAGCCCCGCCTCGCGCAGCGTCTGCAGGTCCTCGGCCCGGTTCTCCTCGGCGTTGGCCAGGACGACGTCGGGACGCAGGGCGATCACGGCGTCGACGTCGGGGTTCTTCGTGCCCCGGACGCGGGAGACCTCGAGATCGGCCGGGTGCGAGCACCAGTCGGTGGCCCCCACCAGCAGGCCCGGTGCGGTGACCGCGACCGACTCGCTGAGCGACGGCACCAGCGAGACGACCCGGCCCACCACGGCGGGCAGCCGGACCCGGGCGCCGGTGTCGTCGAGGTCGCGGGCGGCGCCGTTGCGGTCCACGTCAGACGTCGGTGACACGGAGCCCGGCATGGGCCTTGTACCGGCGGTTGACCGAGATGAGGTTGGCGGTCAGGGCCTCGACCTGGTGGGCGTTGCGCAGCCGACCGCCGAAGACGCCCCGCATGCCCGGCACCACGCCGACGAGCGCCTGCACGAGGTCGGTGGCCTCCCGGTCGTCACCGAGCACCAGGACGTCGGTGTCGACGGACGCCACCGCCTCGTCCAGCAGGAGCACCGCACTGACGTGGTGGAACGCGCCGACGACGCGGCTGTCCGGCAGGACGGCCTGGGCCTGCTGCGCGGCACTGCCCTCCTCGACGGGCAGCGCGAAGGCGCCCTGCTTGTCGAAGCCCAGCGGGTTCACGCAGTCCACGACCACCTTGCCGGCCAGCTCGCCGGCCAGCGACAGGAGCAGCTCGCGGTGGCCGTCCCACGGCACCGCCACGACGACGACGTCGCCGGCGCGCGCGGCTGCGGCGTTGTCGGTTCCGCGCACCTCACCGGGCAGCTCGGCGGCCGCGGCCTGCGCACGGCCGGCGTCGCGGGAGCCGAGCACCACCGTCAGGCCCCCGAGCGCGAACCGCCGGGCCAGACCGCGGCCCTGCTCACCGGTCCCCCCGAGGACGGCGACGGTGAGGGCGGACAGATCGGGAGAACTGGGCTCGGTCACCCCGCGATTCTTGCAGGCCTCCTCCGTTGGACAGGACGAGCGTTCGCCCGGCGTTCACCCACCCCACCGGCAGGACAATCGCCGCAGACCACGAAACTGTTGGGACACACCCGCGCTGCCGCCGCAGCCGCGCACCGTCGACCGGACCCACGCAGGAAGGAGCCCGCCCACCATGACCCGAGCGCAGGACTCCGCCGCAGGGTCGACCCCTTCGCACCGGCCGGGTCACGGCGGCGTGGCCGGAGCGGGCGGCCCCCGGGTGGAGGGCATCGACGCCCTGCTGCGCGAGGTCGGGGCGCTGCGCACGACCCTGCAGACCGATCTCAGCCTGGCCGCCGGCGCCCTGGACGCCGGGGCCCCGGAGCTGGCCGCCGAGCTGCTCGGCGGCGACCGCCACGAGATGGCGACCTTCGAGGCCCGGGCGATCGGCCACCTGCTGCGCCTCGACCTCGCCGACGCCGCGGGCGCACAGGAGCCGACGCCGTCCGTGCTCACCGCGCGGCCGACCGCTCCGGCCGGGACCGGTGCGGTCCGCCGGCGCAGCCGTCGCCTGTCCCGCCTGCTCCCGGCCGCCCCCCTGATGGCGGCGGCCGCGGCCCTCATCGGCGTCTTCGGCATCGTCCCCGGCGGGTCCGGCCGGCCCGCCCCCGCAGACGCCTCGGGAGCGGTCCTGTCGTCCTGGGAGGAGCTGAACCGGCTGTCGGCCGCCGACGCCCCGCCCGCCGACGTCCGCCGCGCCGCCCGCGACCTCAACGACGACATCGCCCAGATGGTGGCCCGCTCCGGCGGCGACCCGGTGGCCGCCCGGCAGGCCCTGGACCTCCTCGGTCAGGCGCAGGCCGTGCTCACCGGTGACGACGACGCCGTGCAGCTGACCGGCGTTCTCGGCCAGTCCCGCGCCCTGGCGGCGCGGTTGCTCGCGGGTCTCCCGCCGATCATCCGGCCGGTCGTCCCGTCCCCGTTGCGCTCGGTCGTGGGGCGTCCCGCGCCCCTTCCGCGTCCGGCGGCGTCGTCCGGTGCGGCCGCGGCGCGTCCGCAGCCCGCGCAGAAGGCCCCGGCTGCTCCGGTGCCGGCTCCCGCCGCGCCGGAGGGCAGGCCGTCGCCCTCGACCGCGCCGTCGCCCTCGACTGCGCCGGCCTCCGGGGAGCCTGCTCGCAAGCCGGGCTCCGCGACGCCGGGTTCCGCCACGGCGTCCCCGAGCGCGCAGACCCCCGGCGCGGTCCTGCCCGACCCGGCCGGCGGCCTCTAGCTCTCCAGCCCGGGGAGCTCGGCCGGAGCGAACACCACCGTGCGGGTGCCCGGGTCCGCGGTCACCAGCCGCACCTGGAGCCGCTCGCCCAGGGGCAGGTCCGTGCCCTGCAGCTTCGCGCGGACGGGCGGATCGGCCAGCTGCACCACCCCACCCTTGGCCGACGCCTCGACCACCGCGCCGTCGAAGACCTCGCCCACCCGGGGGGCGAGCAGCAGCGCCTCGGCGAGGTCGATCACCGCCCGGTCGATGGCCGAGGCCCGACGGTCGGCGGCCACCATCACCTCCGGCAGCCCGGGGAGCGCCTCGCGGGCCCAGCCCGGGACCTCCTGACCGGCGCACAGCGCCAGGCAGACCTCCCCCACGTGCCGGTCGGCCAGCCGCCGCAGCGGAGCGGTGCAGTGCGCGTACGGGGCCGCCAGGGCACTGTGCAGGGGTTGCTCCGGGGCGGTCCCGTCGAACGCGGTGTAGCCGGCTCCGCGCAGCAGCCTCGTGGCCAGCACCAGCAGGGCGGCCGACGGCGCATCGCCCGGGTCCAGTCCGCTCACCACCTCGGCGTAGGAGGCGCCCTCCGGCCAGGCCACGCCGAGGGCGAGGGCACTACGGCGTAGCGCGGTCACGTCGTCAGGGTCGGCCGGGGGCAGCGTGCGCAGCAGGCCGACCCCGCCGTCGAGCATGATCCGTGCGGCCGCCAGGCCGGTCAGCAGGCTCAGCTCGGCGTTCCACCCCTCGATGGCCAGGGGGGCGCGCAGCGTGAGGACGGGCCGTCCGTCGGGCCCGTCCGACACCTCCTGCTCGAGGGTCGGGAGCTCCACCGCACCGCGCTCGGCGGCGCGCTGCTCACGCAGCATGCCCACCTCACGCAGCAGTCCGAGCGTCGGGTCGGTGTCGAGCTCGGCGGCGGCCTGCGGGTAGGACAGCTGACGCCGTGACCGGACCAGGGCACGCTCCACCCGCGTGCTGGTCGGCTCGCCGTCCGGGCCGAGCGCGAAGGTCCAGACCAGTGCCGGCCGCACCTGATCGGGCAGCAGGCTGGCCGCCCCCTCCGAGAGCACCGGCGGGTGCAGCGGCACGCGGCCGTCCGGCAGGTAGAGCGTCTCGCCCCGGCGCAGGCACTCGGCGTCGACGGCTCCGCCGGGGTCGACGAACGCCGCGACGTCGGCGATGGCGTACCGCAGCAGGTAGCCGTCGCCGACCCGGTCCAGGGCGAGCGCCTGGTCGAGGTCGCGGCTGCCCTCGGGATCGACGGTGAGGAAGGCGACGTCGGTGAGGTCCAGGGAGGGCAGACGGGGGGTGGCGGCGCTGCGGGCAGCCTCGGCGAGGACGTCGTCCGGGAAATCCCCCGGTGCGTCGAGCTCGCGGCGCAGGTCGTCCCAGCCGGGGCAGGGGGACGGCAGGACCACGCGGGGTGTCGGCACCGGCCGACCCTAGTGCGGGCGGTGCGGCGTGCTCAGGCCCCGGCGAGCGAGGGCAGCACGTCGCCGTGCCCGGCGAGAATCAGGCCGCCGAGCGTGAGCGAGGCCAGCCCGGTGAGCAGACCGAGGACGATCTGCACGCGGGGAGCCCGGCGGGCTCCCAGCAGACCGCTGACCCAGATCCCGGCGATGCCGAGGTCGGTCACCACGAGCCCCAGGACGAACGCGCCGAGCACGAACGCCGCCCCGGTGCTGGACCCGGAGGCCCCCACTCCTGCGAACAGGGCCACCTGGGTCGGAGTCTCCGCACCGGTCCCGTGCAGCAGCCCCACGAGGAACGCCCCGCGCCGGTCGACGTCGAGCGTGCCGGTGGCGGGCGCCTCGCGCCGTCGCGCCCGGGCCCAGCCACGTCGGATCGCCGCGGCGATCAGGGCGACCCTGCCCTGGTAGCGGTACTCGCCCCGGTCGCGACCGAGCTGGTAGAGCACCACGCCGCCGAGCGTGACCAGGGTGGCCCCGACGGCGTACTCGAAGACGGCGTCCAGCCCGGACGGCAGCTCGACGGCGAGCACCAGCACGAGCAGCCCGAACAGGAACAGCACCAGGCCATGGCCGAAGCAGTACCAGAACGACAGGCCCATCCCGCGGCGTCGTGCGTGCTCGTCGCGGCCCTCGCGGGGGGCGGTGAGGTCGGTGATGGCGGCGATGTGGTCCCAGTCGAGACCGTGCCGCGCGCCCAGGCCGAAGCTCGTGGCGGCCAGGCCGAGGACGACGACGGGCACGTCGAGCGGTGCGAAGGGCAAGAGTCCGGCTCTTCCTCGTGGGCGGAGGGCAGCGATGAGTCGGCCACCCCCCGCCGGCGATCTGGCTCGCCGCCCCCCTCCCGAGGGAGGTGGTCGGACGTCAGTAGCGCACCTGCACCGGACTCGCACCGGACTTCCCCGGACGAGGGAGGGTCTGGCCGCACGTTACCGCGCTCCCGGTCGGCCGTCGTGAGTCGCCGTGGGCGAGACTGCCGGCATGACCGCCCCCCTGGTGACCGTGGAACGCGACGGCGACGTCCTGCTGATCGGCGTCGACCGTGCCGCCAAGCGCAACGCCTGGAACCTGCAGGTGATCGACGAGGTGGGAGCCGCCTACGACGAGCTCGCCCGCAGCGACGCCCGGGTGGGCGTCGTCTTCGGGCACGGCGACCACTTCTCGGCCGGCCTGGACCTCGCCGAGGTGCTCCCGGCGGTCGAGCGCGGCGGTCCCGCCGTGCTGTCCGGCAGCTCCGACCACGACCCGTTCGGCATGTACAAGCAGCCGGTACCCAAGCCGGTGGTGCTCGCCGTGCAGGGCGTGGCGTTCACCCTGTCGATCGAGCTCGCGCTCGCCAGCGACATCGTCGTGGCCGCCGACGACGTCCGCTTCCGCCAGCTCGAGGTGGGCCGCGGGATCCTGCCCTTCGGTGGCGCCACGGTCCGCGCGCCTCGACAGCTCGGCTGGGGCAACGCCATGCGCTGGATCCTCACCGGCGAGGAGTTCGGTGCAGCCGAGGCCCTGCGGATCGGACTGGTCCAGGAGGTGGTGCCGGCGGGGCAGCAGCTGCCCCGGGCGCTCGAGCTCGCCCGGCTGGTGGCCGCCCAGGCCCCGCTCGGCGTGCAGGGGACCCTCGCCAACGCCCGGATCGCCGAGCGGGCCACCTCTCAGGACGACGCCGCGCGGCACCTGCAGGAGCTGCTCCCCACCGTGACGGGCAGCGAGGACGCCGCCGAGGGTGTCCGCTCGTTCGTCGAGCGTCGCGAGGCGCGCTTCAGCGGTCGCTGACCGCGGCCGTCGGGACGGCACCGGGCCGGTCGGATGCACGGGCCGTCGGGACTGCACCGGGCCGTCGGGACGGCACCGGGCCGGTCGGGACTGCACCGGGCCGGTCGGGCGTTGCCGCCCTCGGGACGGACCTTCCGACATCGCGGCGCCACGACGGCGTCGCGGACCGGCCCGAGGAGTGCAGCATGAAGATCGGCATCATCGGCGCGGGCAACATCGGCGGCAACCTGACCCGACGCTTCACCGCCGCCGGCCACGAGGTGGCCGTGGCGAACAGCCGCGGACCCGAGACGCTGGCCGACCTCGCGGCCGAGACCGGCGCCACCGCGGTCGAGGCCGCCCGGGCCGCCGACGGCGCCGAGGTCGTCATCGTGACCGTGCCGCAGAAGAACGTGCCCGACCTCCCGGCCGGCCTGCTCGACGCCGCCGCCCCCGGAGCCGTCGTCGTCGACACCGGCAACTACTACCCGCAGCAGCGGGACGGCCGGATCGCCGCCATCGAGGACGGCACGCCCGAGAGCGCCTGGGTGGCCCAGCACCTAGGGCGCCCCGTGGTGAAGGCGTTCAACGGCATCTACGCCGACCACCTCCTCACCGGGGGTCTGCCCGCCGGCGACCCCGGCCGCCGGGCCCTTCCGGTGGCCGGCGACGACGCGCAGGCCAAGGCCCGGGTGATCGCCCTGCTGGACGAGATCGGCTTCGACGGCGTCGACGCCGGACCGCTGGACCAGTCCTGGCGTCAGCAGCCGGGCACCCCCGTCTACGGGGCTTCGACGGGAGAGGCTGGCATCACCGAGCTGCTCGCGCAGGCGTCCCCGGAGCGCACGGCGGAGTGGCGCGCCTGAGGCGTCGTCCACGCCCCGGGTGCACTGCTGGTGACCGAGGCAGGCGGGGCTGCCGTTCGGCGTGACGGAAGCGACTACCGGGCGGACGACGCGGAGGTCGGGCTCCTGGTGGCCGCGGACGCAAACACTGCGCGGGCCGTCCTCGAAGGTCTCGAGCTTCCGAGCGGGTGACCTGGTGCTGAACCGCCCACAGGCGGCGGAAACTGTCGGTGGTGGATGTCAGAATCTCCTCGAACACCAGTTCGAAGGAGGAGCGCATCGTGGCTGTCGAGGCGCTGGTCGACGCTCCCTCCGCCCTGCTCCTGCAGGCGCTGGAGGCGGTCCGGTCCACGCCGGCACCGCTCGGCCAGGTCCCGAGCCGTCTGGCGGTCCTCGCGCATGCGGCAGCCGAGCTTCAGGGCGTCTACCTACGTGAGCTGGACGCCGCCGAGCGGGCCGGTGCCCACCACGCCGCCGGTTGCCGGTCGGCCGCCGACCTCCTCGTCGACGCGGCAGGCCTTCCCGTCTCCCAAGCCCGGGCAGACGCCGCCCAGGCGCGTCGACTGGGCCTGGTGCCCGGCCTGCTCGGGGCGCTGGCCGGCGGAGGCCTCGAGGCGCCCGCGGCCAGGCTCGTCGCCAGGGCGTACGCGGCGCTGCCCCCTGACCTCCGGGACGACGCGACGGCCGCCGCCCTGATCACGCTGGCCGGCCTGCTCGATCTGGCCGATCTGCGCGCGAAGGTCGATGAGCTCGTCAGCGCGCTGGCTCCCGACGTCACCGACGACCATCTCGCCGACGCCCGCGAGAGCGGCGAGCTCACCCTGACCGATGTCGGCGCGCAGGGCCGCTTCGGCGGACACACCGACGTCCTGACCGCCGAGTGGCTCCGTGACGTCCTGACCGCCAAGGCCGAGGCCGATCGGGGGCTGGCCGATCCCCGCAGCAGCGGGCAGCGCCTGCTCGACGCCCTGCTCGACTGCGTACGCGTCGCCGTCGATGCGGGCGCGGTCCCCTGCCACGACTCCGCGCCCCCCACCCTCGTCGTCCTCACCCGGCCCGACGACCTGCAGCGCACCTGCGACCCGCACGCGGCGCGGACCAGCCCCGACCAGGCGCTGGCGACACTGTTCGACGGGGCTGGCCGTCCCGGCCCGGCCGAGCCGGCCGGACCTGCTACTGCGGGCTGGGACAGCCGCAGCCGCGGCGGTGTCCGTCTCGGACCACGCAGCCTCGGTGCCGTGGCTTGCCAGGCCGCGCTCACCCGGCTGCTGCTCGACACCCACGGCTGGCCGATCGACAGCAGCCCGACGGCTCGCCAGCTCTCTCGTCGGGAACGCCGCGCCCTCGAGTACCGCGCCGGCCATCGGTGCGAACGTGCCGGTTGCGGTCGGCCCGCCGCTGTCTGCGTCCCCCACCACGTCGTTCCGTGGGCCCTGGGCGGCCTTTCGACGCTCGCCAACACCGTGCTGCTGTGCCGGAGCTGCCACCACCTGCTCCACGACCGCGATCGCACGCTCCTGCTGGTCCACGACCGGCGGATCGGTCCCCGCGGGTGGCTGCGCGGCAGCAACGACGCCCCACCGGGCGCGCCTGGCCCACCGCTGCTCTGAGCGCTGCGCTTTCCCGCGAGGACGGCTTCTCGCAGCGCCGTCGTTGCCGACGTCGAGGGCTGCCCAGCCGGCCCCATTGCCGACGTCGGGGGCTGTCCAGACGGCCCCGTTGCCGACGTCGGGGGCTGGTCAGAAGGCGGCGAGCAGCGCCCAGAGCGCCTGCACCAGCCGGTCGCTGGTGCCGCGGTCCTTGACCGCGACCCGGAACCAGTCCGGCCCCAGCCCCGGGAAGGTGTCACCGCGCCGGACCGCGATCCCGTGCTGCCGCAGCCGCTCCCGGACCTCCGGGTGACCGGGCACGCAGCAGAGCAGGAACGGGGCGCGGCTGCCGGGGATGACCTGCACGCCGAGGCCCGTCAGCAGGGCTTCCAGCCGCGTGCGCTCGCGCTCGACGAGGACGCTGGCGGCGTCCGCCTCGGTGAGCGCCGATGGCGTCAGACAGGCCTGCAGGGCGCGCAGCGCCAGCGTGCCGACCGACCACAGCGGCTGCACCTCGCGCAGCGCCGCCACGGTGTCCGGGGCGGCCAGCAGGTAGCCGATCCGGAGTCCAGCCAGGGACCACGTCTTCGTGAGGCTCCGCACCACCACCAGACCCGGGAGGTCAGCACGCCCGGCCAGCGACAGCGGTTCGCCCGGGACGGCGTCGAGGAAGGCCTCGTCGACGACGGTCGTGCGCCCGGGGCGGCACAGATGAGCCAGGTCGTGCAGGACGCCGGTCGGGTTGGTCGGGTTCCCCACGACGACCAGGTCCGCCTCATCGGGCACCCGCACCCGGTCGAAGGGCGGGTCCAGGACCACCCGGTGCACCTCGTGGCCGGCCGCTCTCAGGGCGGCCTCGGGCTCGGTGAAGCTCGGGTGGACGCAGACCGCATGCCGCGGCCGCAGGGCCCGGGCCAGCAGCACGAAGGCCTCGGCCGCGCCCGCAGTGACGAGCACCTCGTCGGCGCCGCGTCCGTGCCGGGCCGCCACCGCGGCGGTCGCCGCCGCCGGGTCGGGATAGGCGGCCAGGTGCGGGACGGCGTCGACCAGGACCTGCTGCAGCCAGGCCGGCGGTGCCTGCCCGCGGACGTTGACGGCGAGGTCGAGCAGTCCCGGACCGACCTCGGTGTCGCCGTGGTGGCGCAGGTCGACCATCAGTGCGGGTGGTAGTGGCCGTGCCCGTGGGCGTGCGGGTGGGCCGGGTCGTCCGGGTGGTCATGCGGTGTCTGCGGGGCTCCGAGCTTGTCCTGGAACCCGGGAAGGGCCACCCGGTAGGCGCAGGTGTCGCAGTTCATCCGCAGGTCGCCACCGGATATTTCGGTCCAGCGTTCGAGCACGAGCCGGGCCAGCCGCTCCCCCGGGCCGATCAGGCCGGCGAGCCGCACATCGACGTCGGGGTGGGCCTCCGCCCACGCGTCCGCCTGGGCGACGATCCGGTCGGGCAGGACGCCGGCGAACAGGAAGTACGGCAGCACGACCACGCGCGTGTAGCCGAGCAGCCGGGCACGCTCCAGCGCCTCGGGCACCGACGGCTTCGCCAGGCTGATGAAGCCGGTCTCCACCGTGCCGATACCGCGACCCTCCAGGAGCAGCCGCGCCACCTTGGCGACCTCGCTGTTGGCGTCGGGGTCGGTCGCGCCGCGCCCCACGAGGACGACGGCCGTGCCGGCCCAGTCCTGCTGTGGCACGACGTCGGCGAGGCGCTCGGCCAGGTCGTCCAGCAGCAACGGGTGCGGCCCGAGGGGGCGGCCGTACCGGAAGGCCAGGCCCGGGTGCCGGAGCTCCTCACGGGCAAGCGCCGCCGGGATGTCGCCCTTGCTGTGTCCGGCCCCCACCAGCACCAGCGGCACGACGTCGATCGTCCGGTGGCCCTGCGCGACGAGCCGTGCGACGGCGTCCTGGATGGGCGGCGGAGCGAGCTCCAGGAAGCCCCCCTCGACGTCGGCGTACGGGGCGGTCTTCGCCGTCCGCTCGACCAGCTCCTGGAACTGCGCGACCCCGGCGTCGCTCTTGGTCCCGTGGCCGACGATCAGCAGAGCGGGCCTCATGAGGACACCTCCGTGTAGAGCAGCGCGTTGAGCGCGGCCGCCGCGACGGCCGAGCCGCCCTTCTCGGTCACGTTCGACACAGCGGGCAGACCCGACTCCCGCAGCGCCTGCTTGCTCTCGGCCGCTCCGACGAAGCCCACGGGGAGACCGATCACCAGCGCAGGCGCGACGTCGAGCGCGAGGATCTCGAACAGCGCGGTAGGGGCGTTGCCGACCACCCAGATCGCTCCCGGGCCGACCTGCTCGTAGGCCAGCCGCATCCCGGCGGCGGTCCGGGTCAGCCCCGGGCCGGCGGCGGCGTCCTTCACCCGGCAGACCACCTCGCGCGTCGTGATGCCCGCGGCGACCATGTGCACGTCGGCGACCACGGGGGCGCCTGCCAGCAGGGCGCTCTGCGCAGTCTCCAACCAGGCCTCGTCGGTCACGAGGTCCTCGACGTACGCGAGGTCGGCACTGGAGTGCACCACCCGCTCCACGACGGCCCGGGTGAGCGGCGGCAGGTGCGCGGTGTCGACGCGGGAGCGGAGGATCTGCATCGACTCCACCTCGATCGGGTGCACGGTCGCCCTCGTGTCGTGCGCGGTCAGTCGAACCATCGGAGCCTCTCCCGGAGGGTGACGACGTCGCCGACGACGGTGGCGACGGGGGCGGACAGGCCGGCGGCGGCGACGTCGGCGGCCAGGTGCTCCACGGTGCTGACGACGACGCGCTGCGCGGACGTGGTGCCCTGCTCGATGCAGGCGGCCGGAGTGTTCGCGGGACGGCCGTGGCGGACCAGGCCGTCCATGAGCAGCCGCAGCCGGTCGTGTCCCATGAGGATCACCAGGGTGCCGGGACCCTGCGCGAGTGCCTGCCAGCGCACCCGGCTGCCAGGGTCGTCGGGGTCCAGGTGTCCGGTCACGACGCAGACGTCCTGGGTGTAGCCGCGCGCCGTCACCGGGATGCCGGCGTAGGCGGCCGCCGCGACGGCGCTCGTGACGCCGGGCACGACCTGGAAGGCGATCCCGGCCGCGACGAGCGCCTCGGCCTCCTCGCTGCCGCGACCGAAGACGAACGGGTCGCCGCCCTTGAGCCGCACCACCCGGCGGCCGGCCCGGGCATGCTCCACCAGCTGGGCGTTGATCTCCTCCTGCCGGGGCGCGGTCCCGGTCCACGACGTCTTGCCCACGTCGACCACCTCGGCGTCGGGGCGCAGGTGGCGCAGGGTCTGCGGATCGACCAGCCGGTCGACCAGCACGACGTCGCACTGACCGAGCAGCTCGGCGGCGCGCAGGGTGAGCAGCCCCGGGTCGCCGGGGCCGGCACCCACCAGGGCCACCGTGCCGGGACGGAGGTCGCCGGTCATGCCGTCCGGCCTGCAGCGGCAGCGACGGGCAGTCGCAGGACGGCGTCGGCCGGGCACACCTCGACGCACGCGCCGCAATCGGTGCACCGGGCGGCGTCGACGGACAGCGGGATGCCCACGACGAAGGCGGCCGACGGGCAGGTCAGCAGGCAGGCGCCGCAGGCGGTGCAGGAGTCGTCGACCAGGTAGGCGACGGTCCCGCTCACGCCGTCGGCGACCACCGGTACCCCCTTGGCGTCACGAAGCGACCGCCTACGACGACGCTCTGCGAGGACCCCACCACCACGCACGCGAGCATGGTGACGTCCTCGGGCTGCAGCTCCCCGAGCGAGGTCAGCTGCACGGTCTGCGCGGGCCGGCTCGCGTCCGTGACGATGCCCACGGGCGTGCTCGGTGGCCGGTGCTCGAGCAGCATCGAGACCGCCTTGGGCAGCTGCCAGTCGCGGCCGCGGCTGCGCGGGTTGTAGAAGGTGACGACCAGGTCGGCCTCCGCCACGGCCCGGATCCGCTTCTCGATCGCCTCCCACGGCGTGTGCAGGTCCGACAGGCTGATGCTGGCGTGGTCGTGCCCGAGCGGGGCGCCGAGCAGGTTGCTCGCGGCCATCGCGGCCGTCACTCCGGGCACCCCGACGACGTCGATGTCGGTGCCGGCGACCTCCAGCGCCGGGGAGGCCATCGCGTAGACCCCCGCGTCTCCGGATCCGAGGAGCGCAACCGCATGGCCCTGCTCGGCGAAGCGCACCGCGCTGTGCGCGCGCTCCTCCTCCTTGCCGAGGCCGGTCTCGACCAGCCGGGTGCCGGGGCGGGCCAGGTCGCGCACCTGGTCGACGTACTGGTCCAGCCCGACCCAGATCGATGCCCGCTGCAGCTCCTCCCGCGCCCGGGGAGTGAGCAGGTCACGGGCACCCGGGCCGAGCCCGACCAGGGCCAGCCGCCCCCGCGGGGACACCCGGGAGACCGCGACGGTGGCCATCGCCGACTTCGCCTTCTCCACCACGAGCGGACCGTGCAGGGCGGCCGCAGCCTCGGCGACCGACGGCGTCCCGAGCACCTTGAGCGGCTCGTCGCTGGGATTCGGGACGTCGACCTGGGCGAGGTCGCGGGCCGCGTGGAAGGTCAGCGGCCAGCCTCGTTCGGCGCAGGCCTGCACGAGCCCGGTCTCGTCACGCTTGGCCTCCACGGTGGCCGCACCGCGGACCGAGGCGACCGACAGACCGGCGGTCAGCAGCGTCTGGTCGACGAGCTGCAGGACCTCCTGCGCGGACACCCCGCGGGAGGCGCCGAGGCCCAGCACCAGCGAGGGGGGCCGCAGGACGGCGTCGGCCTGCGCGTCGAGGCGGTCGCTGACCGCCAGGACCACCGTCCCCGTCTCACCGACGGGCAGCGGCGGCAGCGGCCACACGGCGTCGGCCGCCAGGCGCACGGCCTCGCCGTCGAGCATCGCGCGACCGACACCGGCGACGTCGCCCTCGACCGGCCAGCCGAGCATGTCCAGCCCGGGCAGGCCGACGCTGTCGCTGGCTGTCGTGACGACCGCGGTGGCCCCCAGGACGCCGGCGACCCGGGCGGCCAGGTCGTTGGCGCCACCCCCGTGCCCGCCGGTGAGGGCGACCGCGAAGCGATGCGCCTCGTCGACGCAGACCACGCCGGGGTCGGTGGCCTTGTCCTGCAGGAGCGGGGCCAGCAGCCGGACGGCTGCTCCGGTCGCGAGGAACAGCACGAGGGCCTCGCACTCGCGCCAGGCGACGGCGAGGTCGCCCACCTGGTAGGTGCGGGTGTCGCCCAGGACCCCGAGGCGGTCCGCGCCGGTACGACCTGCGCGGGTGGTGACGACGAGGCCGATCACGAAAGCACTCCTGAGACGACGAAGACGGGGTTGGTGGGCGCGAGGCGGTGCGAGCCGGCGAGCGGCACGAGCCGCTGCGCCTGCAGCAGGACGGCGTCGGTGTCGTAACCGGACAGGGCCTGCAGCGTCGGGGCCACCCGCTCCACGGCGGCGAGGGCCACCACCACGCGGCGCGGCCGTCGCGCGGCGACCGCGGTCACGACGTCGACCCCTCCCCCGCCGACGAAGGCGGCGTCCGGGTCGGGCAGGTCGGCAAGCGCGGCGGGCGCGCTCCCCTGGACGACGTGCACGTGCACGCCGTGCGCGGCGGCGTTCGCCCGCAGGTGGTCGCAGGCGTCCTTCTCGACCGCGTGCACGTCGGCTCCGAAGCGCGCGCACTCCACAGCCACCGACCCGCTCGCCGCCCCGATGTCCCAGACGACCTCGCCCAGTCGCGGACCCAGCCGGGCCAGCACGAGCGCCCGCACCTCGGCCTTGGTGACCATGGAGTCGCGGTGGTCGAAGCAGCCCTCGGGCAGGGCCCACGACGACGGCGTCCGGAAGCCGGCCACGGTCACCCGGGCACCGGGCGCGGGGTCGCCGGTGTCGAGCACCACGACGACGTTGGGGTCGTCCCACTCCCGGGCGGCCGCCTCGTCGGGGCAGCACCAGGAGACGCGCTCGCCGGGGAGGCCGAGCCGCTCGCCGACGAGCAGGACGCGGTCGGAGCGGCCGGCCAGCGCCTGTCCGATCTGCGCCGGTCCGCACGTGCGGTCGGTGAGCACGGCGACCTTCGGCTGCGAGCGCACGGCCGCCAGGGCCTCGTGCGGGTCGCGGCCGTGGGCGGACACCACCACGGCGTCGTCCCACTCATGGCCGGCCCGACCGAAGGCCAGCGCGATGCTGCTCAGCCCGGGCAGGACCTCGACCGTCCGGGGCCGTACGGCGGTGCGGACGGCGCGGACGACGCCGAAGAACCCCGGGTCGCCGGAGGCAAGGACGACGACGTCGCCGGACTCGTCGGCCACGGCAGCGATCGCGGCAACCGGGTCCTCGCGCAGGGCCACCGTGCGGACACCGCTCGGGAGTTCGACCTCGTCGAGATGGCGGCGGCCGCCCATCACCAGGGTGGCTGCGTCCAGGCGGTCGCGGGCCGCGTCGGACAGCGGACCCCCGTCGTAGCCGATCACGGTGATCACGCGGCCACCCATCCCGGCTCGGTGGCCGCCACGAACCGCTGCCCCTCGGGATCGACCATCGCCACCCGGGCCGGCAGACCCGAGAAGCGGGTCAGGACGTCGGCGACCCGGGCGCACAGCAGGTCACCGCACTCGCGCAGCACCCCGGCCGCCTCCCACAGCTCGTAGGCGTGCCGCGCCGTGTTCGCGGCGGCGACGTCGGTGCGCAGCGGCTCGGGCGAGAGCTCGGCGAGCACGTCGAGATCGACCCGGCTGCGGGTGTAGTGGGTCATCAGGACGCCACCCGCGAGCTTGGTCAGCTTGCCGGCCATGCCGACGAAGACGACGTCGGTCAGACCCTGGTCACGGGCCATCGTGAGGGCGGCCCCGGTGAAGTCGCCGACCTCGACGAAGCAGGTCTCGGGCAGGTCCGGCAGCAGCCGCATCGCCGCCTTCTCGGTGCGCCCCCCGGTCGCCAGCACCAGGGTCGGCAGGCCCTGGGCCGCCATCACCTGCACCGCCTGCACGACGCTCGCCCGCCAGGACTCGGTCGAGAAGGGCCGGACCACGCCGGTGGTCCCCAGGATGGAGATGCCTCCCAGGATGCCCAGGCGGGCATTCGTGGTCTTCTTCGCGCGCTTCTCGCCGTCGGGCACCGAGATGACCACACGCACGGCCCGGTCTCCCACGGCGTCCTGGACGGCCCGCAGGATCATCGACCGGGGCACCGGGTTGATGGCCGGTCCGCCGACCTCGAGGCCGAGTCCCGGCTTGGTGACGACACCGACCCCCACCCCGCCGTCGAGGGTGTAGTCGTCGGCCCAGGTGACGGTCGCGGTCAGGTGCGCGCCGTGGGTCACGTCGGGGTCGTCGCCGGCGTCCTTGACCACCACGGCCTCGGCGCGGTCCGGGGTCACCTCGCACCGCAGCACGTCGAAGCCGACGAGGCGCTCGTCGGGCAGGACCACGTCGACGCGCGCCTGCACCTGCTGGGTGAGCAGCGCGGTGGCCGCCGCCTTGGCCGCCGCGGCGCTGCACGTGCCGGTGGTCCAGCCGCTGCGCAGCGGACCGGTACGGACCTTCGCGGTCCGCGGGAGGTCGGGCTCGCGCAGGGGACGCGGCGCGGGCGGCCGCTCGTCAGGCACGGCTCGCGCGCGCGGCCCGGAGCTCGGCGCGCGCCTCCTGCGACTCGACCTTGCGGTGCTCGTGGAAGTGTCCCGGGTGGTAGAGGTGCGAGCGGGTGGTCGGGTCCTCGGCCAGCGCCGGTCCGACGAGCACCATCGTGTGCTTGTAGAGCTTGTGCTCCTTCACCTTCTCGGTGAGCTCGCCGAGGGTGCAGCGGAAGACCAGCTCGTCGGGCCAGGTGGCGGCGTAGGCCACCACGCACGGGGTGCTCTCGTCATAGGTGCCGGCCGCCAGCAGCTCGTCCTGCAGCTGCCTGGTGCGGGCGGCCGACAGGAACAGCGCCATCGTCGTGCCGTGCGCGGCGAACGAGCGCACGGTCTCCCCCGAGGGCATCGGGGTCTTACCGCCCTCCAGACGGGTCAGGACGACCGACTGGGCGATCTCGGGGATGGTCAGCTCGTTCTCGACGATCGCGGCGACGGCCGTGAAGGAGGAGACGCCGGGGATGACCTCGGTGGCCAGGCCGAGCCGGCGGCACAGGGTCCACTGCTCCTGCGTGCCGCCCCACAGGGCGGGGTCGCCGGAGTGGATGCGCGCCACGAGCAGGTCCTCGGCGGCGGCCCGCTCGTAGTGGGCGGTGATCCCCTCGAGCGAGTGCTCGGCGCTGTTCACGACGACGGCGCCGGCCTTCACGTGCTGCAGGACGTCCTCGTGCACCAGCGAGGCCGCCCAGATGACGATGTCGGCCTCGGCGATGCGCTGGGCCGCGCGGAGCGTCAGCAGGTCGGCGGCGCCCGGACCGGCCCCGACGAACGAGACGCGGCCACGGGTCGCCGGAGCGTCCGTGCCGGACGGGCTGACCGACGACGGCAGGACGGACGGCGTGCTCACAGCTTGCTCCCACGGGTGGTCCGGCCGGTGGCCGGGACGAGGACGGTGCTCAGGTAGGGGCCGGCGCCCTCGGGCAGCGGACCGGTCTGCTCGTCGGGGAGGCCGAGCGCTGCGCCGTAGACGGCATCGTCGAGACGACCGTGCCGGGCCAGCACCTCGCGCACGTCCGGCATCAGCCGCCCGCCCTTGTAGACGACGACGGTGTCCCCGGACTCCAGGGCCTGCTCGAGGGCCGGCGACCCCGCGGTCAGGGGCAGCAGCAGGAGCGTCTCCGTCCCTTCGCACAGCACGGTGCCGGTGCGGCTGGCGAGGTCCTGCATGGCGGTGATCCCGGGGACGGTCTCCACGACCAGCTCCGGCACGCGCTCGCGCACGGCGTCGGCCAGGTAGGTGAACGTGCTGTAGACGTTCGGGTCGCCGATGGTCGCGAAGGCCACCGTCCCGCCGTTCGCGCGCAGCTGCTCGGCGACGGCGTCGGCCGCCGCCTCCCAGGCCGACAGCCGCTCGGACGTCGCGCCACCCCGGTCGTCGAGGGCAAAGACCAGCCGGCGCAACCGGTCGTGGGTGACGTTCGCGCGGACGGTCGCCTCGGCCCGACCCTGCTCGACGGGGTCCATCACGGGCACGACGACCAGGTCGGCCTGTTCGAGGACGCGCACGCCCTTGACGGTCACCAGCTCGGGATCGCCGGGGCCCACACCGACGCCGACGAGCCGCATCACGCGGTCGCCCGCACGGCGGCGTCGACGAACCTCTCGGCGACCCCGGGCACGCCCGCCCAGTGCAGGTGCAGGTAGCTGGCGTGCACGCCGCCCGCGACGAAACCCTCACCGGTCGTCCACGCGGGATCGCCCTGGCCGTCGACAGCGGTGCGGTGGAACTCGTGCCCGACCACCGGCTGCTCGCCCATCCACGACGCGGTCTGGGCCTTGGTCTCGCGGTAGCCCAGGGTCAGCGTGGGCGTCATCGCGCCCCGCGCCGGGAGCACCCCGCACATCGGCTGTGCCGTCGAGCTCCTGGCACAGGTACAGCAGTCCGGCGCACTCGGCGCTCACCGGCGCACCGCTGCCGGCCAGTCGTGCGACGTCGCTGCGCAGGGACGCGTTCGCCGACAGCTGCTCGGCGTACACCTCGGGGAATCCGCCACCGACGACGAGCCCGGCGGTGCCGTCCGGCAGAGCGGTGTCGCGCAACGGGTCGACCACGACGACGTCGGCCCCGGCTGCGGTGAGCAGCTCGGTCGTCTCGGCGTAGGAGAAGGTGAAGGCGGGTCCACCGAAGACGGCGACCACCGGGCGGTCGGGGCGGTCGACGACCGGCGGCGCCCAGGGCTGCCCCGGGAGGTCCGGCGCGCTGCGGGCGACCTCCAGCAGGCCGTCGACATCGCAGCACCGCTCGACGAGGACCCCCAAGCGCTTCACGGTGGCGACCGCCTCGGGGCTGCGCTCTGCGGCGGGCACCAGCCCCAGGTGGCGGCTGGGCGTCTCGACCGCCGCGTCGCGGCGCAGGACGCCGAGCACCCGGACGTGGGACAGCGCCTCGCGCAGGAGCTCCTCGTGCCGGTCGCTGCCGACCCGGTTGAGCACCACCCCGGCGAGGTCGACGCCCTCCGGCAGCGCCTCGGCGCCGTAGCTGGCGAAGCCGTGCACCAGGGCGGCCACCGAACGCGACTGCGACGACGCGTCCACGACCAGCACGACCGGCGCCCGCAGCAGCGACGCGACGTGCGCGGTCGATCCGTGCGTGGACGCCCCGCGGCCGTCGTACAGGCCCATGACGCCCTCGACGACCGCCACGTCGGCGCCCTGTGCACCATGGAGGAACAGCGGTGCGACGAGGTCCTCGCCGACCAGGACCGGGTCGAGGTTGCGACCCGGCCGGCCGGTCGCGAGGGCGTGGTAGCCGGGGTCGATGTAGTCGGGACCGACCTTGTGCGGTGAGACCTGCAGACCACGGGCGGCGAGAGCTGCCATCAGGCCGGTCGCGACCGTCGTCTTGCCGGCCCCGGACGAGGGGGCGGCGATGACCAGGCGGGCTACCACTCGATCCCCCGCTGGCCCTTCTGGCCGGCGTCCATCGGGTGCTTGACCTTCGTGGTCTCCATGACGAGGTCGGCCACCTCGACGAGCGCGGGGTCGGCGCCGCGGCCGGTGATCACCACGTGCTGGCCCTCCGGCCGGTCACGCAGCGTCTGCACCACGTCGTCGACGTCCACCCAGCCCCACGTCATCGGGTAGGTGAACTCGTCCAGGACGTAGAAGCGGTAGGTGGAGGCAGCGAGGTCGCGCTTGACCTGCTCCCAGCCCTCGCGGGCGTTCGCCGCGTGGTCGTCGTCGGTGCCCTGCTTGCGGGTCCAGGACCAGCCCTCGCCCATCTTGTGCCAGACGACGGTGCCCCCCTCGTCGCTGGCGCCGAGCACGCGCAGGGCCTGCTCCTCGCCGACCTTCCACTTCGCGCTCTTGACGAACTGGAAGACCCCGATCGGCCAGCCCTGGTTCCAGGCGCGCAGCGCCAGCCCGAAAGCCGCCGTCGACTTGCCCTTCATCTCGCCGGTGTGCACGACCACGAGCGCGCGGTTGCGCCGCTGGCGCGTGGTCAGGCCGTCGTCGGGGACGCTGTCGGGAACACCCTGCGGAGCCATTCAGGCCGCCTTCGCGATCGAGGTCAGGGCTTCGGCGGAGAGCTCGGACAGCCGCAGCGCGACCCCGCCGAGCTGCTGGCCGAGGACGGCGGCCAGGCCGAGCCGCACCGGGCCGCTCTCGCAGTCGACCACCACGCAGGCGGCGCCGGTACGGGACAGGTGCGCCGCGGCGAGCTCGGGTGACGGCCCACTTGTGTGCCGACCGTCCGTCACGACCACGACGAGCGCCCGACGAGCCGGGTCGCGCACCTGCTCGACGCGCAGCAGCTCGGCCACCCGCAGCAGGCCCGCCGACAGAGGTGTCCGTCCCCCGGTGGGCATCACCCGCAGCCGGGCGACGGCGGCCTCCACCGACGACGTCGGCGGCAGGAGCAGCTCCGCGTCCGCGCCACGCATCGACACCAGGGCCACCTTGTCGCGCCGCTGGTAGGCGTCGGTCAGCAGCGACAGGACGGCGCCCTTGACCGCCGCCGTGCGTGCCCGGGCCGCCATGGACCCGGACGCGTCGACGGCGAAGACGACCAGGTTGCCCTCGCGTCCCTCCCGGACGGCCTGGCGCAGGTCGCCCTGGCGCAGCAGGACGCCCGACCCGGAGCGGCCGCGGGCCACCTGGTGCGGTGCGGCGGCGCGCAGGGTGGCCGACAGGTGCAACGAGCTCAGCCGGCCCTGCGGCAGGCGCTGCCCGGTGAGCCGGCCGCTGTCCCCGTGGTGCGCGACCGGCGACCCGCGGCGCCGGCCCGGCGGTTGACCCCCGGCACCCGCAGGGGGACCGCACGGAAGGGGTCACCGGCGTCGTCGGTGCGCTCGCCGGGGGCGCTGGCGTCGGGGCCGCCGTCCTGCGGCTGGCCATCCTGCGGCTGGCCGTCCTGCGGGTCGGGGCGGTCCTCGGTGGCCTGGGCCGCTGCTCCCTCCGGGGTGCTCTCCCGCTGCCCGCCCTCGATGTCGTCGTCCTGGCCGGGAGTCGCCGGCGGCTCGGGCTGCCCCCCGCCCGACGGCGGCGGGTCCTCGGGTCCGTCGGCGGCGTCCTGCAGCGCGTCCTCGAGGGTCTGCTCGTCCAGCCCGGGGGCCTCGAACGGGGTGCGCCGACGACGGTGCGGCAGCGCCAGGCGCGCGGCGGTGCGGACGTCCTCGGTGGTCACGTCGGTGCGACCGTCCCAGGCCGCGAGGGCCAGGGCCGCCTTCGCCGTGACGAGGTCGGCCCGAAGGCCGTCGACGTCGAACGCCGCGCAGACGGTGGTCACCTCGCGCAGGGCGCGATCGGAGAGCACCACCTGCGGCAGCAGCGCGCGCGCGTCGGCGATGCGGCGGGCGAGGTCGGCGTCGTCGTCGGCGTACTGCGCGGCGAAGGCTTCCGGGGCCGCCTCGTAGGCCAGCCGCCTGCGGACGACGTCGGCCCGCTCGACCGGGTCACGCGTGGCGGCGACCTCCACGGTGAGGCCGAACCGGTCGAGCAGCTGCGGCCGCAGCTCGCCCTCCTCGGGGTTCATCGTGCCGACCAGCAGGAAGCGGGCGGCGTGCTGCACCGACACCCCCTCGCGCTCGACGTAGGAGCGGCCGAGGGCGGCGGCGTCGAGCAGGAGGTCGACGAGGTGGTCGTGGAGGAGGTTGACCTCGTCGACGTAGAGCACGCCGCGGTGGGCCCGGGCCAGCAGCCCGGGCTCGTAGGCCGAGACCCCGGAGGTGAGGGCCTTCTCCAGGTCCAGCGACCCGACGAGACGGTCCTCCGAGGCCCCGACCGGCAGCTCGACCAGCCGGGCCGGGCGCTCGACGACCGCTCCGTGCTGCGCCGCATCGGGGCAGTCGGTGTCGCCCGGGGCGCAGGAAAACCGGCAGCCGTCCACGGTGACCACCGGCGGGAGCAGCGAGGCCAGGGCCCGCACCACCGTCGACTTGGCCGTGCCCTTCTCCCCGCGCACGAGCACGCCCCCCACGGCCGGGCTGACGGCGTTCACCACGAGGGCCAGACGCAGGTCGTCGAGGCCGACGACGGCGGAGAACGGGTACGGCGCGCTCATGGGTGCCTTCCTCCGGGGTCCGCGCCCCGGGGTGGAGGTGGTCGACGCCAGGACTGTCTGGCTGCCCCGGGCGGACCCGGGTTCACAGTGGCGGGACCGCGCCGGCTGGTCCGGCTTCCTCCACGGCGTCGTCGTGCGGTCACCCTACCGGCGGGGCGTCCCTAGGCTCCCGGTGTGACCGCCCCCTCGGACCGCTCCGCCTACGTGCCGCGCACCCCTGTCGGGCGCCGGACCGCCGTGCTGCTGCTGACCTGCCCCGACGCCCGGGGCATCGTGGCCGCCGTCGCGCAGTTCCTGTCGACCCACGGCGCCAACATCGTCGACGTCGACCAGCACACCGACCACGACGAGGGGCTGTTCTTCCAGCGCGTCGAGTTCGAGCTCGACGGGTTCGACCTCGCCGACGACGACGTCCTGACGGCCTTCCGCGAGGTCAGCGACGCCTTCGCGATGGAGGTGGAGCTGCGCTTCCCCGAACGGGTCTCCCGGGTGGCCGTCCTGGTGTCCAAGCAGGAGCACTGCCTGCTCGACCTGCTGGCCCGGCACCGCACCGGAGAGCTCGTGGCCGACCTCGCCATGGTGGTGAGCAACCACCCCGACCACGCGGCCACCTGCGCGTTCTTCGGCGTCCCGTTCCACCACCTGCCGCTCGACGGCGACAAGCCCGCCCAGGAGGCCCGGCTCACCGCACTGCTGTCCGGAGCGGACATCGACCTGGTGGTGCTGGCCCGCTACATGCAGATCCTCGGCGCCGACGTGGTCGCCCGCTTCCCGCACCGGATCCTCAACATCCACCACTCCCTGCTGCCGGCCTTCGTCGGCGCGAAGCCCTACCACCGCGCGCACGCCCGCGGCGTCAAGGTGATCGGGGCGACCGCGCACTACGCCACCGCCGACCTCGACGAGGGACCGATCCTGGTGCAGGACGTCGCCCGGGTGACCCATCGTGACTCGGTGGAGGATCTGGTGGCCCGCGGCCGCGACCTCGAGGCCCTCGTGCTCGCCCGCGCCGTGAAGCTGCACCTGGCGGCCAGGGTGCTGGTGCACGGCGGCCGGGCCGTGGTCTTCGACTGAGCACCCGGGAGTGCCGCGGCGTCACCCGTCCGGGTGACGGACCTCCCGGCGGCCGGCTCGTTGTACGCGGCATGGGAGACGTGACGCGCCGCTGGCCCCGCCGCACCGACCTCGTGGTCGTGCCGGCGACCTCGACCCGCCGCGACCGCACCGAGCGCGACGCCGCCACGGCCGCCGCCCTGCAGGCCTACCTCCAGGACGCCGCCCCCGCTGCGCACCGTCAGGTGGACGTCCGGCTGTAGGCGCTACTGCAGCGGAAGGTCCCGGCCGCGCTCGGACTCCGGGCGCGGCCCGACGATCCGGCGGTCCGCCTCGTCGATGGCGACGTCGTTGATGCTCGCCTCCCGGCGTCGCATGTAGCCCTCGGCGTCGAACTCCCAGTTCTCGTTGCCGTAGGCCCGCCACCACTGGCCCGCTCCGTCGCGGTACTCGTACTGGAAGCGGACGGCGATCCGGTCGTCGGTGAACGCCCACAGGCTCTTGCGAAGCGCGTACTCCTGCTCGGCCTCCCACTTGCGGGTCAGGAACGCCTGCACGGCCGCGCGGCCGGTCACGAACTCCGACCGGTTCCGCCAGACGGTGTCCTCGGTGTAGGCCGCAGCGACGCGCTCGGGGTCACGGCTGTTCCAGGCGTCCTCGGCGGCCTGCACCTTCTGCGCGGCGGTCTCCGCGGTGAACGGCGGGACGGGCGGGCGCATCAGGCGCTCGCCGGGCTGGCGGTCTGCGCTGCGAAGGGACCGCCGGGGCGGCCGTTGCGGTCGGCGAGCAGGCCGCAGACCGTCGACAGCGCGATCTCGGCGGGGGTGCGCGATCCGACGTCCAGACCGATTGGCCGGTGGACCCGGGCGATGTCGGTCTCGGCGACCCCGCGGTCGCGCAGGGCCTGCACGTGTGGGGCCGTGTGGCGCAGCGACCCCATGACACCGATCCACCGGGTGGGCAGCGCCAGGGCCTGGGCCAGCACGTCACCGAGCTCGGGCCGCTCGTGGTCGCAGACGACGACGTCGGACCCGTCGTCGATGCCTGCGGCCAGCACGCTGTCCTCCCCCGGACGGGCCGGGTCGGGGTCGACGAGCACCACCGGCCAGCCGAGCCGCGCGGCCAGCGCCGCGCACTCCTGCGCGACCGGGCTGTCGAAGACCAGGACGAGGCGCCTGGGGTCGGGCGGCAGGGCCGCCTCGCCGTGCGCGGCCGCGCAGGCCTCGTCGTGCACGTGCCCGGGCTCGCTGTGTGCGCTCATGCACGCAGCCTGTCAGGACCGGGGCTTGGCCGTCACGTGCATGCGCTCGCCCTGGGGCCCGAACAGGACGAGCAGCTCGGCCGCAGCCCGCCCCGGGTTGGACAGCGCGTGCGGCGTCCGGGTGTCGAACTCCGCCACCTCTCCCGCCCCCAGCGTGAGGTCGTGCACGCCGAGCCGGAGGCGGAGCGCGCCCGACAGGACGTAGACCCATTCGTGCCCTTCGTGCACGGCGAGCTCCCGGAGATCCTCGTGCCACCCGACGGGCACCACGACCTTGTAGGCCTGCAGCCCTCCCGGCCGTCGCGAGAGCGGCAGGAAGGTGGCGCCGTCGCGCTGCACCGGCTTCAGGCGCACGCGGGGGTCACCGGTCTCGGGGGCGTCGATGAGCTCGTCGAGCGGCACCTGGTGGGCCCGGGCCAGCGGAAGCAGCAGCTCGAGGGTCGGTCTGCGCTGTCCGGACTCGAGCCGCGACAGTGTGCTCACGGAGATGCCGGTCACCTCCGCGAGCTCGGCCAGGGTGGCGCCCCGTTCCTGCCGCAGGGTGCGCAGGCGGGGGCCCACGGCGGACAGGACGTCGTCGTCGTCAGGCATGTCACCAGTTTGCCGGAACGGCAAGAGAGTTTGTCAAGACGGCATTCTGTGCGGCACGGTGCCGCCATGACGATGCAGACGTACGACGTGGTGGTGGTGGGCGGCGGCGCGGCCGGGCTGAGCGCGGCCCTGGTGCTGGGCCGGGCCCGCAGGAGCGTGCTGGTGGTGGATGCGGGCGAGCCCCGCAACGCGGCGGCCGGGCAGGTGCACGGCTATCTGGGGCACGAGGGCACTGCGCCGGGAGAGCTGCTCGCCCGTGGCCGCGAGGAGGTGGCCCGTTACGGGGTGCATCTGGCCGAGGGTCGTGTCGACGTCGCGAGCGCCGTCGACGGCGGCTTCGACGTGCAGGTGGACGGTCGGGCGGTCCGTGCCCGCCGTCTGCTGCTGGCGACCGGCCTGGTCGACGTCCTGCCGGACCTTCCGGGCGTGGCGCAGGGCTGGGGGAACAGCGTCCTGCACTGCCCCTACTGCCACGGGTGGGAGGTGCGCGACACCGCCGTCGCCGTGCTGGCGACGGGCCCGCTGTCGATCCACCAGGCGCTGCTGTTCCGCCAGTGGACCGATGACCTCGTGCTGCTCCAGCACACCTCCCCGCCCCCGACCGAGGAGCAGGCCGAGCAGCTGGCCGCGCGGG
Organism: uncultured Actinomycetota bacterium; assembly: GCA_963761695.1. Classification (GTDB taxonomy): domain Bacteria; phylum Actinomycetota; class Actinomycetes; order Mycobacteriales; family SCTD01; genus RYN-122. Next base: position 47,638 of record CAVXIB010000020.1, read on the forward strand.
GCATCCGCGTGGTCGAGGGCATGGTGACGGCCTGGGAACCAGGCGGGGCGCGGCTGGAGAGCGGCGAGCTGGTGGCGTGCACCTCGCTCGTCGTCGCCCCCTTCTTCGCCGCCCGCGCCCCGCTGCTCGCGCAGCTGGGTGTGCCGGTGGCCGAGATGACGCTCGGCGGTGCCGTGGTCGGCACGCACGCCGAGGCGGATCCCCGCGGCAGGACGCCCGTCCAGGGCGTGTGGGTCGCCGGCAACGCGGCCGACCTGGGGGCGCAGGTGGTCACCAGCGCCGGGCAGGGCCTGGTGGCCGCAGCCGCGATCAACGCCGACCTCATGGAGGAGGACACCGCCCACGCGGTCCGCCGCGCGCAGCTGCTCACCGAAGGGGCGTGGGACGAGCGCTACCGCGACGGGCACGCCGGCGGCTGGAGCGGCGAGCCGAACGCCGTGCTCGTGCAGGAGACCGGGTCCCTGCCGCCCGGGCGGGCGCTCGACGTCGGCTGCGGCGAGGGCGGCGACGCCCTATGGCTGGCGTCCCGCGGCTGGCAGGTGACCGCCAGCGACCTGTCCTCCGTCGCCCTCGGCAAGGCCGCGAGCACGGCCCAGGAGCGCGGGCTGCAGGTGACGTGGCAGCACGCCGACGCGCGCACCGACGCACCGCCGACCGGCGCCTTCGACCTGGTGACGGCCTCGTTCCTGCACCCGGCCGCCGACGCCCGGCGCGCCCTGCACCGGCGCCTGGCCGACGCCGTCGCCCCCGGCGGCCGGCTGCTGCTGGTGGCGCACGCGCCGTCCCACGTGCACACCGCCGCCGAACCCGCGCTGCGCGAGCTGTTCGTGACGCCCGCGCAGGTGGTGGCCGACCTCGATCCCGAGGCCTTCGAGGTGCTCGTCGCCGAGGAGCGCCCCCGGGTGCAGCACGGCCACGGTGACGGCCCGGTGCACGTCGCGGACGTCGTCGTCCACGCCCGACGCCGGGAGTGAACCGAGGGCGCGCGGGGCGTGGCAGCCTGGACGGGTGCCACGCCTGCTCGTGCTCCTGCTCGGCCTGACCCTCACGGGCTGCGCCGCGGGAGCGCCCCCGGCCGTGACCGCCGGGCCATCGGGTGCGGCCGCCCCGTCCGCGTCCGCGCCCGGCGTGGTTGTCCCGCCCTCCACGGCGGCGCCTGCCTCGCCATCACCTGAGGCCCCGGGCTGGGCGTCTCCTGCGGCGCCGGGCTGGGTGGTGGGGGCGTCGCCGCTGGCGGTGGGACCGGACGGGTTCGGCATCGCCGGCGACACACCGGTCGTCCTGCGGGACCGCCGGCTGCAGCAGGCCGACCGGCTGCCACCGCCGCCGGGCGGCCGCTGGACCGCCGCCGTCGCTCCCGTCGACGACGCCGTCGCTGCCCGGATGGGCCGCACCTGGTCGCCGTCCTGCCCCGTGGCGCTCGCCGACCTGCGGCTGCTCACGGTGGCCTTCCGCGGGTTCGACGGCCGGCCGCACACCGGCGAGCTGGTGGTGGCCGCCCGGGTCGCGGGCGACGTCGTGGAGGTCTTCCGGCGTCTGTACGTGGCCGGGTTCCCGATCGAGCAGATGCGCCTGCCGGGGACGGCCGACCTGACCGCTCCCCCGACCGGCGATGGGAACAACACCGCCGGCTACGTGTGCCGGGCCGCCCGCGGGCAGTCCCGGTTCTCCTCGCACGCCTACGGCACGGCGATCGACCTGGACCCGTTCCAGAACCCGTCGGTCAAGCGCGGACGGGTCCTGCCGGAGCTGGCCCGGGCCTACGTGGACCGCTCGGACGTCCGCCCCGGGATGACCCTGCCCGGCGGTCCGGCGGTGGCGGCGTTCAGCGCGATCGGGTGGACCTGGGGCGGCACCTGGAGCAGCAGCAAGGACTGGATGCACTTCAGCGCCGACGGCCGCTGACCCCGGACGGGTCACGCGGGTGAGCCCGCCGTCAGGGCCGCGGTTGTGGCGGCGGCCGCGGTTGAGGCGGCGTCCCGGCAGTCCCGCGAGTGTCGCGGTGCGCCCCGGGGCGGCCATCCCGGAGGGGCGTACCGCGACAGTCGCGGCCCTTGAGGGGTGCCCCGTCGGGGCATCCCGTCGCCGGCCGCGGTTGGAGCAGAGCCCCGGCGGACCCGCGAGTGTCGGGGTGCGCCCCGGGGCGGCCGTCCCGGAGGGGCGTACCGCGACAGTCGCGGCCCTTGAGGGGTGCCCCGTCAGAACGCCCCGTCGGGACGCCCCCCGTCGCCAAGAGCGTCCGCGGAGGGAGCGGCCCGGCGGACCTGCGAGTGTCGCGGTGCGCCCCGGGGCGGCCGCCCTGGAGGGGCTGAACGCGACAGTCGCGCCCCGCGGAGGCGAACCCCGTCGGAGCGCCCTTCGTCGCCACAGCCGCAGCCGTCTGGGGGCGGCCGCGGTTGAGGCAGAGCCCTGGCGGACCCGCGAGTGTCGGGGTGCGCCCCGGGGCGGCCGTCCTGGAGGGGCGTACCGCGACAGTCGCGCCCCTTGAGGGGAGCCCCGTCAGAAGCCCCCGTTCCGGACACCCCGTCGCCAGGGCCTCAGCCGCGGAAGCGCCCCGGCGGACCCGCGAGTGTCGGGGTGCGCCCCGGGGCGGCCGCCCTGGACGGGCGTACCGCGACAGTCGCGCCCCCTCGAGGGGAGCCCCGTCAAAACGCCCCCGTCGAAACACCCCGTCGCCAGGGCCTCAGCCGAGGAAGCGCCCCGGCAGACCCGCGAGTGTCGGGGTGCGCCCCGGGGCGGCCGTCCCGGAGGGGCGTACCGCGACAGTCGCGCCCCGCGGAGGCAGCCCCCGTCAGAACGCCCCTGTCGGGGCACCCCGTCGCCAGGGCCTCCGCGGAGGAAGCGCCCCGGCAGACCCGCGAGTGTCGCGGTGCGCCCCGAGGCGGCCGCCCTGGAGGGGCGTACCGCGACAGTCGCGCCCCTCCGCCTACCGGTCCTCGAGGTCTCCCTCGAGCTGGAGGTAGGTGTCGGTGAGCCCCTGCAGCGCCTCCGCCGAGGGCTTCTCCCACAGACCGCGCTCCGCGGCCTCGAGCAGCCGCTCGGCCATCCCGCGCAGCGCCCAGGGGTTGCTCTTCTGCAGGAACTCGCGGTTGGTCGCGTCGAACACGTAGGCGCTGGTGAGCTTCTCGTACATCCAGTCCTCGACCACCCCCGCCGTCGCGTCGTAGCCGAACAGGTAGTCGACGGTGGCCGCCATCTCGAAGGCGCCCTTGTAGCCGTGCCGTCGCATCGCGGCCATCCACTTCGGGTTGACCACCCGGGCGCGGAACACCCGGTGGGTCTCCTCCTGCAGCGTGCGCGTCTTCACGGTGTCCGGCGTGGCGCTGTCCCCGACGTAGGCGTCCGGCGAGACCCCCGTGAGGTGGCGGACAGCGGCGACCATCCCGCCGTGGTACTGGAAGTAGTCGTCGGAGTCCATGATGTCGTGCTCGCGGGTGTCCTGGTTCTTCGCCGCGACCTGCACCCGGGTGTAGACCCGCTCCATGTCTCCGCGGGCGCTGACGCCGTCCAGGCCCTTGCCGTAGGCGTAGCCGCCCCAGACCGCCCAGACCTCGGCGAGGTCGGCGTCGGTCTTCCAGTCGCGGCTGTCGATCAGCGGCAGCAGACCTGCGCCGTAGGCCCCCGGCTTGCTGCCGAAGATCCGCGAGGTCGCCTGTCGGCGGGTCGCCCCGGCGGCGACGTCGGCCTCCACGTGGGCCCGCAGCGGGTTGTCGGCCTCGGGCGCCGCAGCGGCCAGCTGCACGGCGTCGTCGAGCAGCGAGACGACGTGCGGGAAGGCGTCGCGGAAGAAGCCGGAGATGCGCAGGGTCACGTCCACGCGGGGGCGTCCGAGCTCCTCGCGGTCGACCAGCTCCAGACCGGTGACCCGCCGGGAGGCCTGGTCCCACACGGGTCGGACTCCGAGCAGCCACAGCGCCTCGGCGATGTCGTCCCCCGCCGTGCGCATGGCGCTGGTTCCCCAGACCACGAGGCCGACCGACACCGGGTGCTCGCCGTGGTCGGCGAGATACCGGGCGACCAGGGAGTCGGCCAGCGCCTGCCCGACGGTCCAGGCGTTCCGCGAAGGGATCGCCTTGGGGTCGACCGAGTAGAAGTTGCGTCCGGTCGGGAGCACCCCCACCAGGCCGCGGGTGGGCGAGCCGGACGGCCCCGGAGGGACGAACCCGCCGGACAGCCCGTGGAGCAGGTTGTCGAGCTCGTCGGTGGTCCGGGCCAGCCGCGGCACCACCTCGAGGCAGGCGAAGCGCAGCACGGCGCGCACCGCGGCGTCGTCGTGCAGGCCGTCGACGGCGTCCGCCGACCAGCCGCCCTCGGCGAGGGCGAGAACCAGCGCGCGCGCCTGCTCCTCGACCCGGTCGGTCTCGGACCCGTCGGCTCCCTCGACCAGACCGAGCGCTCGGCGCAGCCCGGGAAGGGCGTCGGCCGAGCCGCCCCAGGTCTGCTGCGCCCGCAGCACACCCAGCACGAGGTCGACCAGCGGCAACCCCTCCGGCGCCTGACCCAGGATGTGCAGGCCGTCGCGGATGAGGACGTCCTTGACCTCGCACAGGTAGCCGTCGACATGCAGCAGGAAGTCGTCGAACTCCTCCTCGCCCGGGCTCTCCGACACGTGCAGGTCGTGATGCAGCTGGGCCGCCTCGATGAGCTCCCAGATCTGCTGGCGGATGACCGGCAGCTTCGCCGGGTCCATGGCCTGCACCTGGGCGTACTCGTCGAGCAGCTGCTCGAGCTGGGCCATCTCGTCGTAGGACTCCGCGCGGGCCATCGGCGGCACCAGGTGGTCCACGACGGTCGCGTGGGCCCGGCGCTTGGCCTGCGTGCCCTCACCCGGGTCGTTGACGATGAACGGGTAGAACAGCGGCAGGTTCCCCAGGACGGCGTCCGGGGCGCAGCCGGCCGACAGGCCGAGGCCCTTGCCCGGCAGCCACTCCAGCGTCCCGTGCTTGCCCACGTGGACGACGGCGTGCGCGCCGAACGACTCCTCCAGCCACCGGTAGGCCGCCAGATAGTGGTGGCTCGGCGGCAGGTCCGGGTCGTGGTAGATCGCGATGGGGTTCTCACCGAACCCGCGCGGCGGCTGAATCATCAGCACGACGTTGCCGAACTGCAGGGCCGCCAGCGCGATGGCGTTCCCGTCCACGTAGAGGGTGCCGGGCGGCGGACCCCAGTGCTGCAGCATCCCGTCCTGCAGGTCCTGCGGGAGGTCGCCGAACCAGCGCGAGTAGTCGGTCAGCGGCACGCGGGCGACGGCCGAGGCCAGCTGCTCCTCGGTCAGCCACTCGACGTCGTGGCCTCCGGCGGCGATCAGGGTGTGGACGAGGGTGTCTCCGTCCTCGGGGAAGTCCCCGACGGTGTAGCCCGCCTCACGCATCGCCTGCAGCATCTTCACGGCCGACGCCGGGGTGTCCAGGCCCACGGCGTTGCCCACCCGGCTGTGCTTGGTCGGGTAGCTCGACAGGACGAGCGCGACCTTCTTCTCGCTGTTCGGGGTCCGGCGCAGCCGGGCGTGCGACACCGCGACGCCGGCCACCCGGGCAGCCCGCTCGGGGTCGGCGACATAGGTCGGCACGCCGTCGGGGCCCTCCTCCTTGAAGGAGAAGGGCGGACCGATCAGGCGCCCGTCGAACTCCGGGATGGCCACCTGCATGGCGGCGTCGATGGGGGCCAGACCTGCGTCGGACTCCTCCCACGCTGCCCGGCTGCTGGTGACGCAGAGCCCCTGCAGAACGGGGACGTCGAGGGCGGCCAGCGCGCGGGCGTCCCAGCCCTCGGTGTCACTGGCATTGCTGCCGCCACCGGCCAGGACCGTGACGACGAGGCTGTCGACCTTGCCCGCCAGCAGTTCGTCGACGGCGGACACACGGCCCTCGCCGTCCGGGCGCAGGGACGCGACATAGACGGGCAGCGCGTTCGCACCGGCCGCCTCGACGGCGTCGCACAGGACGTCGACGAAGGCGGTGTTCCCCGAGAGCGCATGGGCCCGGTAGAAGACGACACCGACGGTGGGCCGGTCGGCCTGGCGCACCCGCTCGCCGTGCAGGCCGTGGGTGGGCAGCGGCGCGGGCGGCGCGAAGCCCAGACCGGTGAGCAGCACGGTGTCGGACAGGAACGCGATCAGCTCGCGCAGGTTCTCCGTGCCGCCCTCACGCAGGTAGCCGGCGGCGTCGGCGACGACGCCGGGAGCGACCGTCGACAGCGTGGTGAGCTCGGCGTCGACGCTCCCCTCTCCCCCCAGGGCGACCAGGGGCACGCGGGCGGCCGCGCACGCCGCGACGAGGTCGTCGAGGCCGTCCCAGGCGCGTCGCCCCCCGAGCAGCCGGACCACGACCAGACGGACGCCGTCGAGGTCGACCGGGTCGGTGAGGCGCGCCGGGTTGGCCAGCCGCAGGGGAAGGGCGGGCTCGGCCACGGCACGGGCCGCCAGCAGGTCGGTGTCGGCGGTGGACAGCAGGAGCAGGGTCACGCGGACCATTGTCGCGGATGCGGCCCCAGAGGGGCGGTCAGTCGCTCCCGTCGACCAGTGCCCGCAGCAGGGGCTCCACGACCCGGTGGAGGTCGTCCCGGTCCGCGCTGCACAGCGGCTCGAGCTCGAGCAGGTACCGCGCCATGCCCAGACCCATCATCACCGCAGCGAACACCCCGGCCCGCAGGGCGGCGTCGTCGCCCTGGAGACTGGCCTCGACAGCGGCCTTGCGCTCGCACATCACCTCGTCGCGCATGACGCGGGTCGCGACCGGGTGCGTCAGACAGCTGCGCATCAACGCGACGGCGGCCTCCCCGCCGTCGGGGTCCTCGAACCGGTCCAGCAGGTCGTCGAGCGCATCGCGCGGGAGATCCTGCGGGCTGCTGGTGAGGACCCGCTCGTGGGCGGCGTCCCAGCGGGCGGAGGCGGCGAACAGGCCCTCCTTGCTCCCGAAGTACTGCATGACGAGTGCCGGATCCACCCCGGCACCGGCTGCGACCGCACGGATCGTCGTCCGCTCGAAGCCGTCGTGGGCGAACAGCTCGCGCGCCGCGGCCAGGATCGCTCCCTCGGTGCGTCGCCGCCGCTCGTCCCGCGGCAGGGAGTCTGCTGTCACGCATTTCACTCTACAGCGGTTGACCGTTGCACGCGCAACCCTCTACCGTCGTTGAGCACTCACCACAGCCAGGGAGACCCATGTCCGAGACCGTCGTCCACCGCACACGCTCCGGCGGTGAGGTCCGCAAGGGCATCGCCCTGTTCGTGATCGCCCTCAGCCAGCTCATGGTCGTGCTCGACGCGACCATCGTGAACGTCGCGCTCAAGGACATCCGCGACGACCTGCGCTTCACGTCCGACTCCGACCTGTCGTGGGTCGTCACCGGGTACACGCTCACCTTCGGCGGGTTCCTGCTGCTCGGCGGCAAGCTCGCCGACCGGTTCGGTCGCCGGGCCATCTTCATCACGGGCGCGACGCTGTTCGCCCTGTCCAGCCTCGCCGGCGGGTTCGCCCAGTCGCAGGAGCTGCTCATCGTGGCCCGGCTCCTCCAGGGCCTCGGTGGCGCGCTCATGTCGCCGTCCGCCCTGTCGCTGCTGACCGTGGTGTTCCAGGAGGGACCGGAGCGCAACAAGGCGCTCGGCATCTTCTCGGCCATCACCGCCGGCGGCGCCGCCCTCGGGCTCATCCTCGGCGGCGTCCTCACCGAGTACCTGACCTGGCGCTGGGTCCTGTTCGTGAACGTCCCCGTGGCCGCGCTGACCGTGCTCGGCGCGCTGCGCTTCGTCCCGGAGAGCCGCGACGAGGAGGCCCGCGGCTTCGACATCGCCGGCGCCGTCCTCGTCACGGGCGGCCTGACGGCGCTGGTCTACAGCCTGGTCAAGCTCAACGACGACACCGTCTCCAGCGGGACCAAGGTGCTCACCTTCGTGCTGTCGGCCGTCCTGCTCGGCGCCTTCGTCGTCGTGCAGCGCCGCACCGCCGCCCCGCTCCTGCCGTTCCGGCTGTTCCGCTCGCGGTCGCTGCTCGGTGCGGACCTGACCGCCCTGCTGGTGGGCGCAGGCGTGTTCGCGATGTTCTTCTTCCTGACGCTCTGGATGCAGGTCATCAACGGCTACAGCCCGGTCAAGGCCGGCCTGGCCTTCCTGCCGATGCCGCTGCTCATCGGGGTCGGCGCGGGCATCAGCTCCAACGCCCTGGCCAGGACCGGGCCGCGTCCGCTGCTGTCGTCCGGCACGGCTCTGGCCGCCCTCGGCATGCTGCTGCTGGGCCTGCGCCTGGAGCCCGACAGCACCTACGTCGGCGTCGTCCTGCCGTCGCTGCTGCTCGTCGCGCTCGGCATGGGGCTCGCCTTCGTCGCCCTCACCAGTGCCGCCGTCGCCGGAGTCGGCAAGCGCGACGCCGGCATCGCCAGCGCCCTGCTCAACGCCGGGCAGCAGGTCGGTGGCGCACTGGGGCTGGCCATCCTCACGGCCGTCAGCACCCACCGCAGCGCCGGCCTGTTCTCCGGGCCGCGCAACGACCCCCGCTACGCCGACGCGCTCGTGTCCGGCTGGTCGGCGGGCTTCGTGGTGGCTGCGTGCTTCCTGCTCGCCGCCAGCGCCATCAGCTTCTTCCTCGTCAAAGTCAGCAAGGAGGCCGCCGTCGCGGCGCTCAAGGAGGCCGTTCCGGCCTAGGCGGCCGCCCAGACCCGACGCCCAGACCCGACGCCCAGGCCCGACAGCCCGGCCCAACGCCAGGCCCGACGCCCCGTCCTGCACTCAGGGACGGGGCGTCGGCGCGCCCGGGGGCACGAACGGCAGCCCGGCCGGCGCCCCTGCCTCGATCAGCCGGACGACGGCCCCGGTGTCGAGGTGGTCGGCGACCAGGTCACCCAGCGCGTCGAGCCGTGCCTGCCGTACGTCCTCGAAGCCCCGCGTGCCGGGCGTCCAGTCACGACCGGCCGCCCGGGCGACCTCGGCCAGCATGGTCCGGCGCACGCCGTCGCTCTCCAGCGCCCCGTGCCAGACCGTGCCCCCGACGGCGCCGACCCGGCAGCCCTCGTCCGGGGCGAACAGGGCCTCACCGCCCCGGCGGGTGATCACCCCGTGGTGGATCTCGTAGGCGGTGGTGACGGGGTGTTCGCCGTAGGCACCGACGGGGCGGGCCAGCACCTTGTCGGCCCCGAACCGGGTGGTGACCGGCAGAAGCCCCAGGCCCGGCACCTGTCCGGACCGCGACTCGACGTCGTCGGTGATCGTCGTCCCGAGCATCTGGTAGCCGCCGCAGATGCCGAGCACGGGACGGCCCTCGGCCGCTCGGCGCAGCAGCGCGTCGGCCAGACCGCGACGGCGCAGCCAGGCGAGGTCCTGCACGGTGGCCCGGCTGCCGGGCAGCACCACCAGGTCGGCGTCGGCGAGCTCCTCCGGCGTGGCGGCGAAACGCACCAGCACCCCCGGCTCGGTGCGCAGGGCGTCGACGTCGGTCCAGTTGGACAGCCGGGGCAGACGCACCACCGACACCCGTAGGACGTCGCGTCCGACGGCCGGAACCGGGGCGACCGGAGCCGACAGTCCCAGGGAGTCCTCCACGTCGAGCTCCAGGCCCTCGGTCCACGGCAGGACGCCGAGGGTGGGCCGGCCGGTGAGCTCGCGGAGCATCTCCAGGCCGGGCGTCAGCAGCGCGACGTCGCCGCGGAACTTGTTCACCACGAAGCCGGCCACCAGCGCCTGGTCCTCGGGAGCCAGCAGGGCCACCGTGCCGAACAGCGCCGCGAAGACCCCGCCCGGGTTGATGTCGCCGACGACGAGGACCGGAAGGCGGGCAGCGCGGGCCAGGCCCATGTTGGCGATGTCGGTGGCTCGCAGGTTGATCTCGGCGGGGCTGCCCGCGCCCTCGCAGATCACCACGTCGTAGCGACGACGCAGGTCGGCCAGGCAGTCCAGGGAGATCTCGAGCAGCGCCGCCTTGTGCTGCCGGTAGCTGACGGCGCTGACGTCGGCGTAGGGCTTTCCGAGCACCACCACCTGCGAGGTCTGGTCGCTGCCCGGCTTGAGCAGCACCGGGTTCATGGCCGCCTCCGGCTCGATGCCGGCCGCAGCGGCCTGCACCGCCTGGGCCCGGCCGATCTCGGCGCCGTCCCGGGTGACCGCGCTGTTCAGGCTCATGTTCTGCGCCTTGAACGGGGCCACCGACACCCCCTGGCGGGCCAGCCAGCGGCACAGCCCCGCGGTGAGGACGCTCTTCCCGGCATCCGACGTCGTCCCGGCGACCAGCAGCGCGCCCCTCACCGACGCCACCGGGCCACCGCGATCGCGAGCGCGGCGGCCGCGAGCTGCACCGCCAGCGACAGGCGGGCCGCCCGGGCGACGTCGTCGACGCCGGGCGCCGGGCCGTCTCCGAGCAGCGGCCGCTCCTCGACCCGCCCGGAGTAGGCCAGCCGGCCGCCCAGGGTGCGGCCGAGCGCCCCCGCGAAGGCCGCCTCGACCGGCCCGGCGTTGGGCGAGGGGTGCTTGCCGCCGTCGCGCCGCCATGCCCCCAGCGCCGCCCGGGGCCGACCGCCGACCACCGGGGCGAGCACGACGGTCAGGGCCGCCGTCAGCCGGGCGGGGGCGAGGTTCGCGACGTCGTCGGCCCTGGCGGCGGCCCAGCCGAACCGGGCGTACCGGGGCGACCGGTGCCCCACCATCGCGTCCAGGGTGTTGACCGCGCGGTAGCCGAGCAGCCCGGGCACTCCGAACAGGGCGCCCCACAGCAGCGGGGCGACGACGGCGTCGGCGGTGTTCTCGGCCACGGACTCCACGGTGGCCCGCGCCAGTCCCTCGAGGTCGAGCTGCTGGGGGTCGCGTCCGCACAGGTGGCTGATCCGGCCGCGCGCGCCGGCGAGGTCGGCGCTGCGCAGCAGGCCGTCCAGAACGGCGGCCTCGCGGCGCAGCGTCGTGCCGCCGAGGACGGCCCAGGTGGCGGCCGCCGTCAGGGCCGTTCGGGCTCCCGGCCGGGACCGCTCCGCGGGAAGGCCGAGCAGCGCAGCCGCGCCGACCAGCAGGAGGGCGTGGGCCGCCCCCGCGAGGCGGGCGTCGCGGTGCAGCGTGGTCTCCAGCCGTCCGGCCGCCCGCCCGAACAGCGCGACCGGATGGCCTCGGCGTGGATCGGCCAGCAGGGCGTCGACGGCGACCCCGAGAGCGAGGCCGGCGGCACGGGCAGCGGGGGCAGGCACCCGGTGCAGCCTACGGACGGCCCCCGGCATGCCGAAGGGCCCCGGCGCAGTGCACCGGGGCCCTTCGGGTCGTACCAGGTCGACTAGACCGGGCGGACGTTCTCCGCCTGCGGGCCCTTCTGGCCCTGGGTGATGTCGAACTCGACACGCTGGTTCTCGTCGAGGGACTTGTAACCGTCCGTCGCGATGGCCGAGTAGTGGCAGAAGACGTCAGCGCCGCCGCCGTCCTGGGCGATGAAGCCGAAGCCCTTCTCCGCGTTGAACCACTTGACAGTGCCCTGAGCCATGCTGATCTCCTTGCAGTCGTTCGGGATCGGCGAGTGCCTGCCCCCGGGCTGCCGGCGCGTCGAGCGCCTGCGGCGACCAAGAAGGACTGACCACGAACGAGCGATGAGATGCACAGCAACCGCGGCAGACGCTACACCACGATCAACGCGAAAGGGTCGAAGCCCCGCCACCGTGGGTAGGGCGACGGCATGGAGGCACAGTCGGAGCGGGTGGAACTAGCCCTGCCCTCCGACCTGACCGCCCCGCGGTCGGCCCGTCACGCGGTCCGCGCGCTGCTGCAGCGCTGGCGGTTGGCCGGCCTGCTCGACCCGGTGCTGCTGGCCGTGAGCGAGCTCGTGACCAACGCCGTCCGGTACGGCCGCGCCCCCGTGCGGCTCACCCTGCGTCGATGCGCCCGGGGCGTGTCGGTCGGGGTTCACGACGCGGCGCAGGCGCTGCCGCCGGGCGCGTCCCTGCCCGACGCCGACGCCGAGAACGGACGCGGACTGCTGCTGGTCGAGGCCGTCGCCGACGAGACCGGCGTCCGTCCGGACGGGGACGGAAAGGTGGTCTGGGCCCGGTTCGGGACACCGACGCAGACGCCTGACGCCTGACGCCTGACGCCTGACGCCTGACGCCTGCGGGTTAGCGCTTGCCGTCGCGGCGCACCGTCGGCGTGCCACCGCGGATCATCGTGCCGCGCAGGGCCTCGACCACCTCGTCGGCGGCGGCCTCCGGAACCTCGACGAGGGTGAAGCGCTCGAGGATCTCGATCACCCCGACGTCCTTGCCGGACAGGCGGGTCTCCCCCGCCACCGCGCCGACGACGTCCTGCGGCCGCATTCCGGCGTTGCGGCCGATGCCGATGAACAGCTTGGCCATCGGCTCGCCGGTGGTGCGGTGCACCCCCGACGCCCGGGCGCCCCGGGTCTCCGGTCGGCTCTCCGCACGGGAGTCCCCGCTGCGACCCAGCGGCCGCGCTCCGGCCCGCGCAGGCGCTGCCGACGCGGGGGCTCCCTTGGGAGCCTCGGGGATCTCGTGCTCGTCCGCCGGGCCGCTCGCGTCGTGCAGCAGTCGCACGGCCGCCAGGGCGATCTCGCGCAGCCCGTGGTCCGCGCTCAGCGCGTCGACGACGGCCGACACCTGCTCGAGGTCGCCGCTCGACAGGGCCTCGCGCAGCGCGGCCGTCGTCTGGTCGAGGCGCTTGCTGCGCAGGTCCTCCACGGTGGGGACCGGCTCGATGCTGATCTTCTGCCCGGTCGTCCGCTCGATCGTGAGCAGCATGCGGCGCTCGCGGGGCTCGGCCAGGGTGACCGCCACGCCCTCGCGGCCCGCCCGGCCCACCCGGCCGATCCGGTGGACGTAGGACTCCGCCGCGTTCGGGACGTCGAAGTTCACGACGTGGGTGAGCTGGTCGAGGTCGAGCCCCCGTGCCGCGACGTCGGTCGCCACGAGCAGCTCGGCGGTGCCGCTGCGCAGCCGGCCCATGACGCGGTCGCGCTGCTCCTGGCTCAGACCGCCGTGCAGCGCCTCCGCCCGGTAGCCGCGTCCGTTGAGGGTCTCGGTGAGGCCGTCCACGTCCTCGCGGGTGCGGCAGAAGACGATGGTGGCCACGGGAGCCTCGATGTCGAGGACCCGGCCCAGAGCGGCCGCCTTGTGGTGCCGCGCCACGACGTACGCGGTCTGCCGCACCTTGGGCGCCTCGCCGGCCGACGCGACGTCGCGCGCGATGAGGATGCGGACGGGGTCGGTGAGGTGCTTGCGCACCATGTGGTTGACGCGGCTGGGCATGGTGGCGCTGAACAGGACGGTCTGCCGCTCCTTCGGCGCCGCGCCGAGGATGGCCTCGAGGTCGTCGGCGAAGCCCATGTCGAGCATCTCGTCGGCCTCGTCGAGCACCACGGTGCGGATCTCGTCCAGGACCAGGCTGCCGCGCTCGATGAGGTCCTTGGCCCGGCCGGGGGTCGCGACGACGACGTCGACGCCCCGCTCGAGCACCTTCAGCTGTCGGCCGATCGGCTGCCCGCCGTAGACGGGGAGCACCCGCGCCCCGAGGTCGCGGCCGTAGCGGTGCACCGCCTCCGACACCTGCATGGCGAGCTCGCGGGTGGGGGCCAGCACGAGGGCCTGCGGCGCCCGACGCCCGAGCGTGAGGGTCTGCAGCAGCGGCAGCGCGAACGCGGCGGTCTTGCCCGTGCCGGTGGCCGCCTGTCCGAGCACGTCGCGGCCCGACAGCATGGCCGGGATCGCCTCGCGCTGGATCGGCGTCGGCTCCTCGTAGCCCAGGGAGGCGAGCGCAGCGACCAGCTCCGGCCGCAGGTCGAGGTCGGCGAAGGTGGTGGGATCGGCGGGGGCAGGGGCCTGCGGGGACGGGTCGGTCGGGGACGAGCTCATGGGTCCAGTGTCCCCGACCCGCGCCCCGGCAGGCCGACCCGCCGGGGCAGCCCTACGTGGAGGGCTTGGCCTTGCGCCCACCACGGGCGCGCAGCGTGCCGCCACCGGCCTGCACGAGCGAGCGCGCCGTGGTGGCGCTGACGCCGTGCGCGGCCGCCAGCTCCTGCAGGCTGGCGCCGGCCGCGTACTCCTTGGCCAGCGCCTTCGCGCGCTCGCCGCGGGCCGGGTCGGGCTTGCGGACGGCACCTCCGCGCGAGCGCAGCGTCACACCGCGCTCGAGCAGGATCAGCCGCACGCGGCCCGCACTGGTGCCGTGCTGCTCGCCGAGCTCGGCCAGGCTGCGTCCGGCCGCGTAGGCCTTCTCCAGCTCCTTGCCGAGGGCGTCGCGGTCGGCTGCCGACAGTCGCTTGTGTCGCTCGAGGTCTGCCACATCATGAAACCTAGCGGACGGCGTCAAGCCGCTCCACCGACAGGGTGAACCCGGCCGTCCGCAGCCGGTCGGCCAGACCGCTCCCGATGCCCGTGGCCGGGGTCAGCACCCCCGCCGCGGAGGGCAGGTCGTCCAGCGCCAGCGCGAGCACGGCCTGACCGAGCATGACGGCGGTCGCGGCGTACCCGGGGTCACCCTTCGCCCGGATCGTCGTGCGGTACCGCGCCCCCGTGGTGGTGACCGCGGTGGTCTCGGTGTGGAAGTGGCCGCCCTGCCGGGCCGCCTCACCCGGTCCCTCCCCGGGGGCCGGCAGCACCCGGTCGAGCAGCCAGCGCGTCGGCGGCACCGCCATCCCCGCGGCGACACTCCCGGCCCCGAGGGCGACCGCCGACGCCAGCAGCGGCGCGACCGGGCTGGTTCCCACTCCCATGACCTCCCGGTAGCGGAACGTGCGGCCGTAGCCGTGACCGGTCAGGGCGTTGCTGCGCCGCACGACACGGGTGTTGAACGACGCCATGACGAAGGGGGCGACCCAGCGCCCACCCAGGAGCGGCTCGCGCCGGGTGAGGAAGAAGTCGGACTCCCGGCCGTGGTCAGGCTCGGCCGCGCGGTCCGGGCTGAGGCTGTGCGGGTCGAGGGTGGTGCGGCGCTTGGCCCCGTCGGCCTTGATCTCGTCGACCTGGTTGCGCACGGAGTCGAGGGTTCCGCCGCTGACCCCGCCCCGGGAGGAGACCAGGCACAGGACCGTCTCGGCCAGCTCGCCCTCGCCGTCGGCCTGGGCCCGCTCGGCGGCGAGCAGCACGCCGAGCTCGGACGGGATGGAGTCGAAGCCGCAGGCGTGCACGATCCGGGCGCCGCTGGCGACGGCGTCGGCATGGGCCGCGTCGATGCTGCTGCGGACGAACAGCACCTCGCCGGTGAGGTCGGCGTAGTGCGTGCCGGCGCGGGCGCATGCCTGCACGAGCGGCAGGCCGAACTTGGCGTAGGGCCCGACGGTGGTGGCGACCGCGGTGGTGGATGCCGCGACAGCCGCCAGGGCGTCGGGGTCGCCGGCGTCCGCGACGATGAGGGGCCAGTCCGCCGCCGGGCCGGGGAGCGTCGCGCGCACGGCCTCCAGGCGCGATCGGGACCGCCCGGCCAGGGCGATCCGGGTCCCGGGAGGGGCATGTTCGGCCAGGTAGGCGGCGGTCAGCCGGCCCACGAAGCCGGTGGCGCCGTAGAGGACGACGTCGTGGGTGCGGTCGGGCACGGGAACGTCTGCGCTCATCGGCCGAGCGCGTGGAACTCGGGGTTGGCCCGCATGCCCACGGCGTGGGCCATCCGGTTGGACAGGGCGAAGAACGCGGTCACGGCGCTGATGTCCCAGAGCGCCTCGTCGTCCCACCCCGCGTCGGTCAGCCGGGCGCGGTCGGCGTCGTCGACGAGCTCGGGCGTGCGCGACAGCTTGACGGCGTAGTCGAGCATCGCGTGCTGGCGCGCTGACAGCTGCGTGGCCTGGCGGTGGTCGATGGCCACCAGGTCGGCCAGCAGCGGGTCCTTCGCGCGGATGCGCAGGATGGCGCCGTGGGCGACCACGCAGTACGTGCAGCGCGAGGCGGCACTCGTCGCGACCACGACCATCTCCCGCTCGGCCTTGGTCAGCGGGCCTTCCCGCTCCATGACCGCGTCGTGGTAGGCCAGGAAGGCGCGCAGCTCGTCCGGCCGGTGGGCCAGGGCGAGGAAGACGTTGGGGACGAAGCCCGTCTTGTCCTGCACGGCCAGGACGCGCGTGCGCAGGTCCTCCGGCAGGTCGAGGACGTCGGGCACGGGGAAGGCGCTGATCGGGGTGCTCACCCCTGCAGCGTCCCACTCCCGCCCTCGGCCGGACGCCGGGCGGCCCTGCCGTCCGCCCGAACCCAGGCGGTCCACGAGCGCAGCGAGCCGGCGCCCGGCCGGCGCAGCCACGGGAACGGGTGCAGCGCGACGACGTCGAGCCGACCCCGCCGACGTCGAAAGCCCGGCACCGGGGCGAAGGTGACCGCCAGCCGGCGGCCGGCGAGCTCCTGCACGACGTCGCCCACCCGCACCTCGACGTCGAGCTCGGCGAGGGCCTGGGCGAGGAAGACCAGGCGGGTGCCCGACAGCTTCAGGCGGCGCAGCAGCGGGGCGTCGAAGACGAAGATGCCGGGCAGGTCCGGATGCGCCCGACGCGCGGGGTCGTCGTCCCCGAGCGACTCCGCCGTCAGCCAGACCGCGTCGGGAGGGCCCCTGGTCTCGGGCTCCGCCGGCCCGCCGTCGGTGCTCCCGCCTGCTGTCCCCGCGGGCGGCTCGACCTGCGCTCCGGGAGTGCTGTCGGGCCAGTCCTGCACCGGGCACGTGCTCCGCAACGCGCATCCGCCGCACAGGCCCGGCGCCCGCTTCTCGACCTGCCAGCGGCTGAAGCCGTAGGGCTTGCCCGAGCCGGCGCCGGTGGTCCACTGCCAGCCGAGCCGGTTGGCCGCCCGCGACCCGTCGAGCAGGTACCGGTACATGCGGTCCTCACCCTCGCGCCAGTCGCGGCCGCCGCGCACCGTCCACTGCGAGGCCAGCCACATGCGCGTCTGGTTCACCAGCCAGCCCTCGTCCTCGAGCATCCCGACCGCCAGGTCCATGCAGGCCATCTCCCGCGGCCACGGGTCGCCCGCATGGGCGGTCACCGGGGGCTCGGTGCGCAGCGGCGTCGTCAGCGGGCCGAGCCGGGCGTACAGGTGGCGCGCGTACTCCTGCCACAGCAGCTCGTCGCGGTACTTGTCGCGGTCGGCGGCGGCCGCAACGCCCGCCGCATCCCACACCTGCGGCAGGGTCAGCAGGCCGTGCCGCACGTACGGCGACAGCCCGGACGCCCCGCGGGCCGCCTCCGGCAGCACCTGGCTGCGACGGCGCGCATAGCCGGTGAGGTCGAGCGCGGCCAGGGCCGCGTCGGCGGCAGCCTGTCCGCCCCGGACACGTGTCGAGGCGCGCGGCCGGTCGCACGACAGGTCGCCGAGGTGCTCGGCGACCCAGTCCACGGCGGCCGCGCCGGTGGGTGGCGGTGGGAGGACGGGCACCGGACCATCGTGCGACGGGTCGGGACGTCGCGCGACTTCGCCGGGCCGACGGCCGGGCGGGCCGCGCAGCGTGCACTATCGGGGTCCGCGACCGAGAGGTGGAGCCCGTGGTGCAGGAGCTGTCCAGGGGGGCCAACTGCCCCCTTCCGTCTGCGACGGTGACCGTGTCCATCGCCTGCGCCAGCCCGGTCGACGTCTCGGCGCTGCTCGTGGCCGGGAACGGCAAGGTCCGCTCCGACGCCGACCTCGTCTTCTACAACGCGCCGTCCGGGCCGGGGGTGCAGTACCTCACGTCGGCGCAGGGACCCCGAGGGGTCGACGCCGTGCGGGTCGACACGGGGGCGGTCCCGGCCGACGTCGACCGGGTCGTGGTCACCGCCTCGCTCGACGGCTCCGGCCCGGCCACGTTCAGCCAGGCGGGCTCGATGGTGGTCACCGTGCTCGACGGGAACGGTGCCGACGCGGTCACGTTCCCGCTGACCGGCCTGACCACCGAGCAGGCCCTGGTGTGCGCCGAGGTGTACCGGCGTGGCGACACCTGGAAGCTGCGGGCCGTGGGCCAGGGCTACGACGACGGCCTGGCCGGGATCGCCACCGAGTTCGGGGTGGACGTCGACGACGACCCGGGGCCGGGGACCGCTGCCCCTGCTCCTGCTCCCGCGGCCGTGGCGCCGCCCGCCGTCGCCCCGCCGGCAACCCCGACCGGTCCCATCAACCTGGACAAGGGCAGGGTGTCGCTGAAGAAGAACCAGACGGTCTCCCTGGTCAAGACAGGCGCTCCGGCCCTGCGCAAGGTGTCGATGGGGCTCGGTTGGGACCCCGCGAAGGGCGGACGCAACATCGACCTCGACGCGTCGGTGATCGCCTTCGACGCCTCGGGCAAGGACGTCGACAAGGTGTGGTTCATGAGCAAGCAGGGCTGCCGCGGCGCCATCCGGCACTCCGGCGACAACCTCACCGGCAAGGGCGACGGCGACGACGAGGTGATCACCGTCGACCTCGGCGGCCTGCCGGCAACCGTGACCGCCCTGGTGTTCACCGTGAACAGCTTCTCCGGCCAGAAGTTCACCGACGTCGCCTCGTCCTACTGCCGGCTGCTCGACGACCGGGGCGGCGAGCTGGTGCGCTTCGACCTCGTGGAGTCGCCGCGGTCGACCGGCGTGGTCATGTGCAAGCTCGTGCGGCAGGCCGACGGCTCCTGGCAGATGACCGCCCTCGGGGTCTTCGAGAACGGCAAGACCGTCAAGGCGATGATCCCGCGCGCCCGCGCCCTGCTGTGAGCCGAACGGGCGACCGCGCGGTGCAGGCCCTGCGACACGAGTACCCGGCCATCGACGCCGCCGCCTGGGTCGCTGCCCGCCGGGAGCTGCTGGAGGCCCGATGCCGGCCGGACGCCGACCGCGGGCTGGCCGTCAGCAGCGGGTGCGCCGCCGGGGGCGCACGCACCCATGCCCAGACCCTGCGCGACGATGCCGAGCACGCCCTCTCGCGGCTCGAGGCCGGCCTGCTCCCGCGCTGTGAGGCGTGCGGGCAGGTCCTGCCCTGGGACCGCCTCGAGAGCGCACCGGCCGCCGTCACCTGCACCGGCTGCGCCCGTCCCGACCGGTTCGACACGCGCTGGTGCCGCTGAACCTGTCGCGCCGAGGTCCGGACGTGCCAGGGCCCGTCCGAGCGGTGCTCGGACGGGCCCTGGGCAAGGCGGAGAGCTAGCCGACGGTCACGTCGCCGAGCTCGGCCACGTCACCGCGGCTGAGGAACAGCTGGCGACCGATGCCACTGCCCTGCGGCCCGGTGATGGTGAAGGTCCACGTGGTCAGGGCGCTGTCCTCGCGGCGGCCTGCGGCGACGTCCGCCTCGACCGCCGGCAGGGTCGAGGGGTTGACGTGCCAGGTGAACGTGCCGTCCGCGCCGGAGACCATCGTCGACGTCATCGACTCGCGGAAGCTCTTCTGCCCCAGCGGGTTGCCCTTGCCCTTGGTCCACAGCGGAGTGTCGACCGTGCGGTCCAGCGTGAGCCGGGCGCCGGCGACCGGCGCGCCCGTGGAGTCGACCGCGCGGCCGGTGATCAGGCAGTGCGCCAGCCGGTCGTCGTTGAGGTCGAAGGCGGGCTTGTTCAGGAAGGCCAGGGCCGCCGGGGAGACGAGGGAGGCCATGGTGGGGCGCTGCTCCGGCGTCATGCAGACGTAGGTGCACAGCAGGATGAACGCCTCGCGGTTGCGGGCGTACATCGCCGGCACCGTGATGCCGTACGGCGGGTGGAAGGACGAACCGGCGTGCTCGAACGTGTAGCCGATCGCGCCGGTGAGCCCGTAGGCGTAGTCCGAGCAGGTGCCGGTGGTGACGTAGAGGCCGATCGACTTCTTGGCCTCGTAGCCGTTGTAGGTGGCCATGGCCCGGCCCAGGCCCTCGAGCAGGTCGTTGTCGGGGGCGTCGACCTGGGTGTCGCCCCACGCCCACAGCAGCAGGTCGCCGGAGGTGTGGTTGGTGTTCATCGCCAGGACCTGACGGGTCTTGAGGATGTAGGCGACGTTCTTGGACTCCTGCTCCGACAGCGGGTCGGTGCCGCGGTAGGTCTGGTCGAACATGTCGGCCGAGGAGCCGGACTGGTCGTCGCCCCAGAAGTAGGAGTAGTTGCGGTTGGGGTCGACGCCGCCAAGCGTGACCTTGTCCGGCGCCGGGTTCTTCGTGGAGAAGAACTGACCGTCGCCGACGTCGCTGCCGAGCAGCGGACGCCGGTTCTTGCGGGTGTAGCGGGCGAGGCCGCCGAGCAGGATCGCCTCGGGCGGCAGCGGGTTGGTCTGGCCGCCCACCTCGCCGGTCTCGACCGGGGCGAAGGTGCGGGTGTACTCGAACCCGTCGGCGTTGACGACCGGGACGACGATGTTGCGGACGTTCTTGACGATCCGGGTCAGGGCGGGGTCGTTCGCCGCGTAGCCCTGGAGCAGGTCGTAGGCCCACATGAGGGGCACCTCGGCGGCCGGCCACTCGCGGGCGTGGTGGCAGCCGTCCTGGTAGAAGACCGGACGCCCGTCCTCGGCCGCCACGTTCTCGGCGATCTCCAGGCCCCAGACGGTGCGGCCCTGGAGGGTCTTGTAGGGCAGCTCGATCATCCGGGCGACGTTGTCGCCGTACTTGGTGACCAGGGCACGCATGTCGCGCTCGAAGTCGGAGTACTGGCGGTAGTCGCCCGTGGGGCTCTCGCCGGGCTGTCCGAGCGTGGTGCGGGCCGGGGCGTTCGCGGCCAGGGCGGCGTCGCGGGCCACCAGGTCGTCGACCTCGATGACGTAGCGGTGGCCGAGGGCGTCGAGCTTGGCCAGGTCTCCCGGCCAGAGCAGGTACTGGACCGACCCGTCCGGGTAGACGACGTGCGTGTCGTCGAAGCCCGAGAGCAGCGTCTTGCCGGCCCAGACGCGGGCGAGCTTGAGCGTCTCGAGGGCGCCCGCGGAGCCGGCGGGGGCCGCTCCGGGCAGCAGGCCCGCGGCGGACGCGCCACCCGCGGAGGCGACGCCGGCCGCGGCCGCGGCCACACCCGCCGCGCGGAACAGGGTGCGGCGTGACAGGCCCGGGGTGGTGTGCTCGACGGTCATGGTCTCCCTCACGTGGCTGGACGATTGGGAGCCTGTTTCGACGTCGGCCGGGCGAGTCCTGCCGCCACCCGGCGTGAGATCCGCCGCGCTGGCGACGACGACGGCGGGGCCGTAACGTCCGGCGATGACCGCCACGCCGCGACACCGCTCCGACTGGGTCGAGGGCGAGCGGGTCTTCGGACCCCCCACCGGCACCTTCGACGCAGACTGGGTGGCCGGCGCCGCGTGCGCGCTCGAGCCCCGGCTCACCCACGCTGACGCGCACGTCCTGGCCGTGACCGCCTGGCAGGCCTGGCGCGCCGGCGCCGCCCCGGACGCGTTGGCAGGCGTCCTGCCGGGACCGTTCGGCGGCGTGGTCGCCCGCGTCGTGCGGGAGTACTGCGCGCTCTACGCCGTCGACCCGGGGTGAGGCGCGTGCGCAGAGGGCGTCCCGTCCGCCGCCGCCCGCAGTGCCGCGAGGTCCAGCCTGCGCATGCCCAGCATGGCCGCGACGGCCCGTTCGGCGCGGGTGGGGTCAGGGTCGGACAGCACCTCGTGCATCCCCTCGGGGACCACCTGCCACGACAGGCCGTAACGGTCCTTGAGCCAACCGCACTGCGACTCCTCGCCGCCGTCGGTCAGCGCGTCCCAGTAGCGGTCGACCTCCTCCTGGGAGGTACAGGTGATCTGGAAGGACACCGCCTCGCTGAAGGTGAACATCGGTCCGCCGTTGATGCCGACGAACCGGTTTCCGTCGAGCTCGAACTCCACCGACATCACCGTGCCGGCCGGACCGGGCGCCCCCTCGGGGTAGCGGGCGACCGCGACCACCCGCGAGTCGGGGAACACCGAGCAGTAGTAGTCGGCGGCCTCCTCGGCCTGGCCGTCGAACCACAGGTTGGGGATGATGCGGTGCTGCACGGTGCTGCCTCTCGACGCGGGACGGGTGTCCCTGGGTGGACGCCCCCGCCGGCCCGGACTCATCGGCCCGCACTCATCGGCCGTAGCGTCGGGGCGTGAGCAACCTGAGCGACGTCGGCGACCGGGACGGCTGGCGCTGCTGGCTCTGCGACGAGCCGGTCGACCCGGACGCCTCGGTGAACAGCGACCGCGGTCCGAGCGTCGACGGCGGCGCCGTCGCCAAGAGCAAGAAGGCCGCCCCCGGCGTCGAGCGGCTCGCCCACCGGGCCTGCAACACCCGCAAGGGGGCGGTCAAGCCGGTCGTCGCCTGGTCCCCCGACCTGCTCGTCTCCGACCCCGCCCCGCTCGTGGCCGTCGTCGACCGGCTCAGCCGCAAGGGAGGGCGCGAGGTCGTCGGACGCTGCCCGAGCCGCGCCGACGCCGACGCTGCCGCCGCCTGGCTGCTCGACCGGCTGTCGCGCTTCTCCCCCGACCTGCGGCTGTCCGCCGACGTCGACCAGGGCGGTGGGCAGCACCTGCTGGTGCTGCGCGTCGTCTGACCGGCGACCGGGGGTAGGAAGGGCGCAGCCCCGGACCCAGGAGGACCTCCATGCAGTACACCCGCCTCGGCAGCACCGGCCTCGAGGTCTCCCGCGTCTGCCTCGGGTGCATGAGCTACGGCGTCCCGGACCGTGGCGGCCACCCGTGGACCCTGCCCGAGGAGCAGAGCCGCCCCTTCGTCCGACGCGCCCTCGAGCTCGGGATCACCTTCTTCGACACCGCCAACGTCTACAGCGACGGCACCAGCGAGGAGATCCTCGGGCGCGCACTGAGGGACTACACGACCCGGGACGAGGTGGTCGTCGCCACCAAGGTGCACGGCCGGATGACGCCCGGCCCCGGCGGAGGCGGCCTGTCCCGCAAGGCCATCCTCACGGCCATCGACGCCAGCCTGCGCAGGCTCGGGACCGACCACGTCGACCTCTACCAGGTGCACCGCTGGGATCCGCACACCCCCGTCGAGGAGACCGTGCAGGCGCTGTCGGACGTCGTCGCCGCGGGCAAGGCCCGCTACGTCGGCGCCTCGTCCATGTGGGCGTGGCAGTTCAGCAAGGCGCTCCACGTCGCTGAGCTGCGCGGACTGGTCCCGTTCGTCTCGATGCAGGACCACTACAACCTGCTCGACCGCGAGGAGGAGCGCGAGATGCTCCCGCTCTGCGCCGACCAGGGCATCGGGGTGATCCCGTGGAGCCCGCTGGCCCGCGGCCGGCTCACCCGGGACCCGGACGAGAGCACCACGCGCAGCGGCAACGACGCGTTCGGCGAGGCGCTGTACGCCGACGCCGACCGGGCGATCGTGGAGCGGGTCGCCGAGGTGGCCCGGGGCCACGGCGTGCCACGGGCCCAGGTGGCGCTGGCGTGGGTGCTCGGCAAGCCGGTCGTGACCGCCCCCATCGTCGGGGCGACGAAGATGCACCACCTGGAGGACGCCGTCGCGGCCGTCGACCTGGTGCTGTCCTCCGACGACGTCGCCCGGCTCGAGGAGCCCTACCGCCCGCGTCCCGTGGTCGGGTTCGCCTGACCCTCCTTGGCGCAGGCCCCGGTGCGACGACTGTTCAGGAGCGGACCAGCGTGCCCCGCATCCCCGGGTGCAGCGTGCAGTAGAAGCTGTAGGTCCCGGGACTGAGCCCGCTCAGCCCCTGCACCGCGCCGCTCTCGCCCAGGCCCATGAGCTCGGTCCAGAACAGCGGGCACTTGCCGGCGGGGAAGCGCCCGCACCAGGGCGCCGACCCGTCCCCGGCCCGACCGTCGGTCTTGGGGTCCTGCACGACGTCGTGCCGTACGAGGTCGACGTTGCGGTAGGTGACCGGCGACGTCCCCGTCGACACCACCGCCGGGGTCGCGTAGCCGTAGAACTGGGCCTGCGGACCGGTGAGCACCTGCGCTCCCACGTCGCCGGCCGGCACCGGTGGTGCGGGGGGCGCCGGCGGCGCGTCCGGCAGCGCCGGCACGGTCTCGCTCGCCCGGTAGGCGATGAGGTAACCGTTCGGCAGGGCGCTCATGCCGACCGTCGCGTAGACGGTGTTGCGCGCGATCGACACCGCACCCCAGCTGACCGGCGGGTCGCCCTGCGTCGAGGTGACCATCGGGTGGTGCAGCAGCGGCGCTCCGGTGCTGCCCTCGTAGGCCTCGAGGAAGCCCTTGAGGTCGACCGTGTAGACGACGCCGGTGGCCGTGGCCACCGGGTTGCCCCAGTGCGCGCCGTCGCCGACGGGGGCGACCCACTGTGGCCGCCCGTGCGGCTGGTCGAGGGACCACAGGTAGCCGCCGATCGTGACCGGGCCGAAGACCGCCGTACCGTCGTACCGCCGTCGAGCCGACGATGCCGCCGACGGCGCTGGGCGGTCCCGACGATCTGCTTCCACACCGGCTCCATCGTCGCGGCGTCGACGACGTGGTAGACGCCGGACTTCTGGCCGGTGCCCGACCGCAGGCGACCGTCGTCGCCGCGGAACAGGTTCGGCGAGGCGCCGAAGTCCAGGTCGAGGTCGCCGCAGCCGCCGAGGCCCTGCGGGTAGTACGGCGCAGGGTTGCCCGGGATGTCGGTAGCAGGGCGCTCGGCGCAGCGGGACGTACTCGTCGATGGTGCCCTTGTAGGAGTCGACGATCTGCGCCGAAGGTCGCGCTCGCGCGGCTGCAGGTCGATCTTGAGCACCGCGTTGGCGTGCGCGTGCTCGGCCTCGGGCTGGAACGGGTTGCCGGTGCCGACGTAGGCGAACTTGCTCGGCCGGTCGACGGCGGGCGTGGACCAGACGGTGGCCCCGGCGAAGTCGTCCTCGTCGTTCGGCTCGTGCACCGGATGGTCCAGGTCTTGCGCAGGAGGGTGCCGGCGACCCGGCCGCGCGCGGCGTCGTCCTGCGTCTCGAGGAGCACGAAGCTGCCCTGGAAGGCGTAGCGGTCTGCCTCGTCGCCGAGCTCGGCGGAGCCCCCGGAGACGCCGATGCCATGAGCACCCGTCGACGATCACCGGGCACGCCGTAGACGTCCGAACCGGCTGGGTGTCGATCTGCGTCTTCCAGAGCAGGCGCACCGGTCTTCTGGTCGAGCGCGGCGGCATAGGGCGACGCCGACCGGGACACCGGCAGCGTACAGCCGGCCACCGCTGACGGCGACGGCGAGCCGTACACCCGGCTGCCCGGGGGACAGCGTCGTCGCCCAGACCAGGGCGCCGGTGTCGGCGTTCACCGCGAAGACCCAGCCCGCCGTTGGAGGCCAGGTACACGCAGCCGTCCGCGACGACCGGGGTCCCGGTGAAGTCACCGGTGCCGCCTGCCCGCTTGGCGTCGAACGACCAGGCGGGGGTCAGCGTCGGGACCCGCGTCGGGGCCGAGCGTCTTCTCGAGCGGCTGCGACCGGGTGTTGGCCGCGTCGTGACCCTGAAGCTGGGCCAGTCGCCGCCCGGACGTGCTCCGCCGGAGCGCAGGCGACAGCGGTGCCGGCTCGACGGCGCCGGCGAGCGGCAGCAGCGGGAGCAGCGAGGGCAAGCCGCGACGGAGCGGGACGCAGCCTGCGCCTCACGACACCGTCACGGAGGTCGCAGTGAGCGTGCCGCCGTTCGACATGCGGGCAGGCCCCGCTGAGCCTCGAGGCCCACGTCGATGGTCACGGTGCGCGGGAACTCGCGCTCCTCCTGCGGCCAGGCGACCGGCACGCGCAGCGAGCCGGTCCCCGGAGCGAGCCCGCGCTTCTTGCTGCTGCCGAACCAGGTGGTGCCGTCGTGCATCCCGACGCTGAGGAACGTGTAGGGGTCGAGCGCCGCCTGGTGCCAGTCGACGACCACCTCCGCGACGGCGCCGGTGGCCCGTGCTGCACGCGCAGGTTGGCGTACGGCGCACCGCCACCGCAGCTGACCACGGCCGGGACGGGGTAGACCCGCCCGACCAGGAGCCGGCCGTCGGGCTGCGCGACGGTGCGGCTGTAGGAATCGCCCCCGGCGGGCCCGATCGCGAACGGCGCGGTGTAGGTGGTGGTCGACGCGGCGCCGGCCGTTCCGGCGAGCATCACACGGCAGCGGCCCAGCAGGGCACTCACCCGAGGGCGCACAGCTCCTCCTCCGGTGATCACGGGGTCCACGGCGCGTTCGGCCAGACGTGGCGTCAGCAGCTGGCGCCGGTCGCGCGCTGC
This sequence comes from uncultured Actinomycetota bacterium, assembly GCA_963761695.1. Classification (GTDB taxonomy): domain Bacteria; phylum Actinomycetota; class Actinomycetes; order Mycobacteriales; family SCTD01; genus RYN-122. Next base: position 73,599 of record CAVXIB010000020.1, read on the forward strand.
CGACATCGTGTTGCTGGCGCCGGGGTTGACCTCCCTGCGCGCTGGCCCGCGTCTGACCAGGTAGGCGTCGCGCACCTTCTGCACCTGGTCGCAGCGACAGCGCCAGGCGCTTGGCGTCCGGGTCGACCTTGTAGGGCACCGCGGCGTTGCGCCCGAAGATGCCGTTGCGGATGGTGCGCTCAGGGTGGGCGACCTGCCGTCGGTCGGCCAGCCCGCGACGGCGGGTGCCGCGTGCCGGTAGCTGTGGGCGTCGAGCGCGTTGACGCCGCGGGTCGAAGCGGTCGCCGTCCAGGCCGTACGGCAGGTTGTAGAGCTCGCGGGCCTGCTGGGTCATCTAGAACGTCGCGGAGCCCGACGATGACCGGCTGCGGCGAGCCGAACCAGAGGCTGTCGGTGCCCCAGACCACGCGCTGCGGCCCGACGTGCGGTGATGAGCTTGCCGAGCAGGTGCGCGAGCTGGTCGGGGCTGCTCATGACCGACCGCATGGTGGCGCCGATCTCGGCGTACACGTTGGGCACGTTGCCGTGCGCCAGGCCCGGCGGGACGAAGCGGCTCGCGTCGTAGCCGTTCTCCCGCAGGCGTCTTGATGAAGCGAGTTCACGCCGCGGTCGGCCGAGTTGACCTTGTCGTCGCCCGGGTAGGCCCCTGCGTCTCGCTGTCGAAGCCGGAGTGGTAGACGATGAAGTTGATGTCCGGGTTCTGCCGGGCGGCCGGTCCGATGTCGCGCGGGCGACGCGGCGCGCTGGTCGAAGGCCGGCAGCGCGAAGCCCTTGTGGCAGGCGATCGACTTGGGCGTCGCCGTTGCGGTCGCGCAGCTTGCGCACCTGGTCGAGGAAGGCCAGTCCCGATCTCGTCGTCGAGGAACCACCCGCTGGCGTTGGGGACGTCACCCCAGGGCGTGTAGACCTTCCAGCCGCGCATGCGGTCGCCCGAGCGTGACTGGACGTTGCGCTCCATGATGTCGAACTCGTCCTGCATGGAACGACCGGGCTGGCACCGGCCAGTGACGATGTCGCCGCCACGACCCGCGGTTGGGCATGACGAACGCGTGCATGACCGGCCGCGCTGTGCCTTGGCAAGCTTGTTGACCATGTCGACCGTCTGCGGCGGCCTCGATCGATCGGCAGCGGCTGCGTGCTCGGGCGCCGACGGGACGGCCGACAGCACCGTCATGTTCGTCGAGGAGTCGAGGAACAGCTCCTTCATGTAGTGGTAGCGCGACAGGTTCTGGATCGGGTCGAGCTCGCCGCCCCGGCCGAAGCCGTGACCGCTTGCCGTCCGGGTACTGGCCGCGGGAACCCGCCGAGCGGGCCGGACTGCTCCCACAGCGCCGTGAACACGGCGTGGAAGCCCGGGTTGGTCGACCCGCCAGATGCCCTCCGGCGTCGATGTGGTGGGTCTGGATGTCGAAGATGAACTCACCCGGCAGGTTGGCCAGCTGCGCGTCGGGCTAGCGCAGGTCGCAGGCGCGTCGGTGAACGGCGCGGCCTCCCCGATGCCGGCACCGCCCAGGTACTGACCGAAGTCGTTCGGCATCACCTGGCCGATGGCCCAGAGCCCCAGGCCGTACGCCGCGGCGCTGCGCACGAACGAGCGCCGGCTCAGGCCCAGCCGCCGGCGCAGGACCTCGCCCTCCTCGTCCTGCATGCTGCATGACGCGCAGCTGCTGCGGCCGTGGGCGGCGGGGGATGAACTCGCCGTTCGACGCGGGCATGGTGTCGAGCGGCATGCGCTCCGAGGCGTCGCGGTGCTCGAGCATCCGGCGGGTCCAGCGGTCCATCGTCGTCGTCCTCCTTCTCGTGGCGTGCGGGATCAGTCGACGACGCGGAAGGCGCCGCGCATGCCCGGGTGGATGCGGCAGAAGAAGCTGTAGGTGCCGGTCGCTCGGCGTGAACTGCCAGAACAGTCCGTCCTTCGCCCACTGCTGGTCGTAGGCCTCGCCGCCGCCGACCTGGGACTTGGCGGGCTCGAACATCAGGCCGTAGCCGATCTCGGCGGAGTCGAAGTCCATGAGGTCGCCGAGCGCCCTTGCCGCCGTCGGCGGTCGGGTAGTTGATGCGCGGTCGTCCCGGTGCAGGGCTCCTTGCAGCGCGTGTAGGTGTGCCAGACGTTCGCGACGCTGTCCTCGTTCCAGAGCCGCACGCTGCTGCCCTTCTTGACCAGCGGGATGCCGGCGGTGCCGATGACGCCGAGGTCGGCGTTGCCGTAGGTGAAGCCGGCCGAGTGGATGTCGGTGACGAGCCGGCCCGTCCTTCTTCGGGAGCGCGGGCAGCACGTGGCACGGTGCAGGGCCGCCGCCGTTGCCGCTCTCGGGCTTGGCACCGTGCGTGACCTGCCGCGCAGGCACAGGCGCTTGTGACCGCTGCCCCGTGAGGTCGGGCGTGCAGCGGCCGGGCGTGAAGCCGCGGTAGTGGAGCGGGCCGCGTCGGCGTCATCGCCATGGTCGGGACACCACGGTCGAGCACCACGTCGTCGTCGAACACGTCGACGCCGGCCGGCAGGTAGGGGTCGTTCGGCGCGACGTAGGCGACGACGATCCCCATGTTCTCGTACCAACTGGCGCGTCTGGTGTCGTAGATCGCGTTGATGCCGCACGATGTCGCCCGGCTTGATCTTGACCTTCCAGCCGAGCGGTGCGCCCGTCGCGCTCATCGAGAGGTTCCAGGACGTGGGCTCCGCACCGATCGTCGTCGGGTCCGCGTGGTTCCAGTAGTGGGCGTCGGAGATGAAGACGGTCTTCTCCACGCCGCCGCGCACCAGGCTCGACCTCGTCGCGGATGCCGCCCGGGTGCAGGTGACCGCCGAGGCCGATGATCGTGCCGGCCAGTTCCGGCCGGCACGGTCGTAGTCCTGCCCGGCGATGTCGGTGTGCAGCTGCTGTGAGCCCTGCTGCGGGGTCACGTTGCCGTAGACGTCGAAGCGCGGAGCAGTTCTCCTTCGGGCCAGCGGCAGACGCGTCTCGCCGCGTCTCGGCGTCGACGTGGCCGAAGCCCGCGCTGGACGTTGAAGACCGGGTTGGAGGAGGTGACGGGGCGTCCGGGTGCGATCGCGCTTCTTCTGCACGTCGAGCCAGAGCGGCTTCACCGGAGCGATCCCAGGCGTTCGGCGTCGGCCTTGGCGACGTAGTCGATGTCGTAGGTGAGCCACACGGCGTCGTCGGGGTGGCGAGCGCGTTGTGGACCATGTAGAGCAGGCCCCAGGTCGTCCTGCGCACCTGACCTGCATGCCGTAGCCCTGCGGGAAGCCCAGGATGGTCTTCTCCTCGCCCGCAGCGAAGAAGGGACCGTCGCCGTAGGCGTCGCCGAGGTTGAGCCAGGTGGCGTGGTGCAGGTGCAGGTTCTCGGTCTGCGTCTTGCTGCCGTCCGCGGCGCGGAGCAGGTCGGGCTTGAAGCGCACGATCGAGCCGTCGTAGCGGGGCTACTCGATGGTGACCGGCATCAGCACCGCGGTGTTCTGGCCGGGCCGGACCGGGATCGGCCCCAGGGCGAAGCGGATGCGCTTGCACGCCGACCCGTAGGCCGCCACCGACTTGGCGTACTCCCACTCGTACTCCGACTCCGCCGTGCACGGCGCCCCGGGCACCTGCTCGATGAAGGCGGGGTCCCAGTGCGGCGGCCCCTCCCCCGCCTGCGGGATCTCGAACGGATGGTTCTGGCCGTCCAGCACGACGGTGCGCTGACCGGACGGCGGGGAGACCGCCGGCTTCGGGTCACCGGGTCCCGCTGCCGCCCCCAGGGCCCGCTCGATCGTGGTGGGCGACGTGGCGGCTGCCAAGGGGACCGTTGGCGGTGGCGCGACAGCGGAGGCGAGGGCCGAGGCCGTCATCGCCGTCGAGACCACAGCGGCCACCAACCAGGTCGTTCCCCTGCGCCTCACCAGGTACCTCCCGTCACGCCGGACGGGTCTCCGGCGGGGCGCATGGTGGCGTGGGTCACATCGAGAGGACTAGGGCCGGCGGCACAGAAGAACCACCCGCTCCCCTGTGGAACTCGCAAAGACCTCCCTTGCGCCGCTCGTGGCGCACCCACGACACTCCGGCCACGCGCCCTGCTCCCGCCGCGTTCGAGCGAGGAGCCACGGATGAGCACCACCCTGGGGTCCCTGCCTCCCACGGAGCGCGTGTCGCTCGTCCTGCGACTGAGCCGACCGCTCGTCGACGAGGCGGTGGAGCGCATCGAGGCGGAGCTGCCGACCTACGCCGCCGAGCTGGGACCGGGCGAGCTGCGGCGGTCGTTCGAGCGGAGCTTCGCGCTCGTGCTGTCGATGCTGGTGGAGCAACGAGCCCCGACCGACGCCGAGCTCCAGTCGCTCGCCCGCCACGGGGCACGGCGCGCCGAGGCTGGGCTGGACCTCGTCGACGTGACGCGCTCCTACCGCCTCGGGTTCCTGGTGATCTGGGAGGGTCTTGCCCGCCTCGCGCGCGAGCACGGCGGGCACGACGTGATGGGCGACCCCCAGGACATGGTGCGCATCTGGTGGCTGCACGACACGATGGCCGGGACGATGGAGGACGGGTTCCGCAGCCGTGCCCGTCAGCTCGACCAGCACGGCGACGAGCACGCCCAGGCACTCCTCACCGCGCTCCGTGGCTGGCCCGACGCCCACGCCGCCGTGTCGATGCAGGCGCGCGCCCTCGGGCTCGACGTGACGGCCAGGTGGTCGGTGACGGCGGTGAGCGGAACGGCGGGGCGGCTGCCACGGCTGGTCTCCGGCGTCTGCACGCGCCAGCCCGCCGGCCTGGTCCTCCTGCTCCCGTCGCCCCGGGGGGTGGACCTGTGTCCGGAGCGGCTTCGGGACCTGGGCTGGCAGCACGTGGGAACCGGGACGGCCGGCGTCGGGATGGAGGGCGCCGCCCTGAGCCTGCGCGAGGCCGAGCACGCCCTGCGCGTCGCCGAGCGCCTGGGCCGACCGCACGTGGATGCCGAACGCGACTGGTTCACGTGCCTGGTCGGCGACGATCGCGCGCCCGTCGTCCCGGGACTGTCCGTGCTGGAGCAGACCTTCTCCGAGGACCCGACGACCGCGGAGACGGTGCGCGCCTACCTGTCCGCGGACCGCAACCTCACGCACGCCGCGACCCGGTTGTTCGTCCACGCCAACACGGTGTCCTACCGGCTGCGCCGGCTCGGGGAGACCACCGGCCTGGACCTGCGGACGCTGGACGGGGTGCTGCGCGCCTGCACCGTGCTGGCCCGCCTGGGACACGACCCGACGGCGCCCTGACGCAGCCTGCCCGGAGTTGCCTCCCTGCGGAGCAGACGAGACCGGTCGTCCGGCGTCGAGGCGTCGCGACACAGGCCGCGTGGGGGGACGAGTCGGCCTGTAAGCGGGGTTCTGTCCCTGCCTCCCGAGGGGTGCAGGTGACGGTCATCCATCTGGGACCGCTGTTGCCAGTGGCCTCGTGCGGTCTACCCGCAGACATCGGGCGGGCCGCCCTCGAGCGTCTGCGCAGAGCCCCCGGAAGGGCTCCTCTCGACCTTGCTCCGGGTGGGGTTTGCCGAGCCGCCCGGGTCACCCCGGGCGCTGGTGCGCTCTTACCGCACCGTTTCACCCTTGCTCGGGTCCGAGGACCCGAGCGGTCTGTTCTCTGTGGCACTTTCCCGCGGGTCACCCCGGGTCGCTGTTAGCGACCACCCTGCCCTGTGGAGCCCCGACTTTCCTCGGGCTCACCGCCCGAGGGCGGGTCACCCGCGACCGTCCGGCCGACTCGTCCCGGGGCTGAGACTACGGCTCCGGCGCAGACTCCTGCCGCGGCCGTGGGAGGAACCTCGGCGTCCGTGGCGAACAGACCCCCATGCGACGTACCCGGACCACGCTCCTGTGCCTGTCCCTGCTGGCCGCGGCGGCCGTCCCCGCAGCTGCCGGACAGCTGACGCCGACCGCCACGGGCGGGGCAGCCGCCTTCGGCCCGCGGACGGACGCGGACTCCAGCGAGCAGTACTTCATGTCCTCCGACGGCGTCACGCGGCTGCACGCGGACGTTCTGCGCCCCAAGGGCCTGGCCGCCGACGTGAAGACCCCCGTCGTCCTCACCGTGAGCCCCTACACAAGCCATGCCGGGCAGACGCCGACCGAGGTGGACCCGGCCGGGCAGGGTCCGAGCAACCGCTTCTACGACTTCCTCGACGGCACGCAGCTGCTCGAGAACAACTACACGTACGTCATGGTCGACCTGCCCGGCTTCGGCGGCTCGGGTGGCTGTAACGACTGGGGCGGCAACCGCGAGCAGGGCGCCGTGCGCGCGGCCGTCGAGTGGGCGGCGAGCCAGACCTGGAGCAGCGGCAAGGTCGCCCTGCTCGGAAAGAGCTACGACGGCTGGACCGGGCTGATGGGGATGGCGCAGCAGCCGAAGGGCCTGGCCGCCGTCGTCAGCATGGAGCCGGTGTTCTCGGGCTACCGGTACGTCTGGATGAACGGCATCCGGCGCAGCAACACCACCGCGACCGTTCCGAGCTTCCAGGCCGGCGACGCCAAGCCCGGGTCGGTGAACGACAGCCCGGAGTACCTGCTCAACAGCGCGCCGCAGGCCTACTGCTACCCGGTCAACAGCGCCGGGGCGCTCGCCGACGACAGCCCCACCGGCCCGTACTGGGCCGAGCGGGACCTCGGTCCGACAGCCGATGGCAAGCAGACGCCGATCTTCCTGACCCAGGGCTTCCTGGAGACCAACACGCGCCAGGACGGCGCCTTCGCCTACTGGAACGCCCTCGACGGCACGGCCAACAAGGCGTGGTTCGGTCAGTTCGACCACGTCCGGGGCTGGGAGAAGACGGCCGACGGCGCCCGCTACCAGAACGGCCGGAGCGTGTTCTTCGCCGAGGTCTCGGCCTTCCTTGCCGAGCACCTCAAGGGCATCGTCCCGGCAGCGACCACGCCGACGATCGCGGTGCAGGACGCGCAGGGCCGCTACCGGGCCGAGCAGCAGTGGCCGCCGGCGGACAGCCACCTGTTCACGACCTCGCTGCCGCTGGGCACCTACACCGATGACGGCAGCGGCACCGGGCTGCGGCCCACCGCGACCGACGGCCTGTGGAGCGTCAGCGCCCCGCTGACCGAGGACGCCTGGCTGTCCGGCGAGCCCGTCGTCACCGTCGGTGCGACCTCCGTCCCGAACGCCAACCTCGCGGCCAACGTCTACGACATCTCCCCCGAGGGCCGGGCCCGCAAGATCAGCGGCGGCGTCTCCCTGCTGCGCGGTGTCGGCGCGAAGACCGCGAGCTACCGCCTCTACGGCCAGGACTGGCCGATCGCCGCGGGCCACCGGATCGGGGTCCTGCTGTCGGACGCCGACACCGAGCAGTTCACCCACGTGCCGACCCGCCAGCCCGTCACCGTCACGAGCGCCTCCATCGCGCTGCCGTTCCTGACCGAGGACCGCACGACGTTCCTCGACGGCGACAGCACGCCGCGGCTCGAGGCCTACCTCGGCGCCGCTGCCACGACGCTCACCCCCGCTTTCCTGGCCGCGCACGAGGTGCCGTTCAGCCTGCCGGGCAAGCTCGGCTAGGGGGACCTAGCGCGGCAGGTCCGCGAGGTGGTGCGTGTCGTTCATCGACCGCACCACCGCGGGGCCGTCGGCGTACCAGCGCACCTCGGACAGGCACGCGAGGTCCAGGTGCATGCGGTACAGCGCCGTCGCGGGGGCGTCCAGGGCCAGCCGCAGCAGCGTCTTGATCGGCGTCACGTGGCTGACCAGGACGACCGTCTGCCCTCCGAAGCCGGTGAGCACCCGGTCGCGAGCCTGGCGCACCCTGGCACTGGTCGCGTCGAAGCTCTCTCCGAACGGCGGTGCGACCGCCGTGCTGGCCAGCCAGGCATCCATCTCCGCGGGCCACTTCCGTCGCACCTCGCCGAACGTGTAGCCCTCCCAGTCGCCGAAGTCGGTCTCGCGCAGCCCGTCCTCCACGACGACGTCGAGGCCAAGCTCCTGGGCCACCAGCGCCGCAGTCTCCCGGGCGCGACGCAGCGGCGAGCTGACGACCGCCGTCGCGCCGCTGCCGGCGAGCCGTCGCGCGGCCGCCGACGCCTGCGCGCGACCGGTCTCGGTGAGCGCCTGGTCACCGGAGCCGGAGAAGCGCTTGTCGACGCTGAGCACCGTCTGCCCATGGCGGAGCAGGAGCCCCACCGTGGGGGCGAGGTCCGGCGCATCGGACCAGGTCCTCTCGACCACGGGGGCGGGCGGGCGCTCGGCCTGCTGCAGGAACGCCTCGGCTGGGTCCTGCGCCCAGACCGCGCCACGACCGGCGGCATCCATGGCCTCGTTCGCCAGCCGGTCGGCGTGGCTGTTCTGCGCCCGCGGGATCCAGGAGAAGCGCACCCGTCCCAGCCGTGACACCAGCTCGGCCGCCTCCCGGGCGAGCGGCTTCATCGACGGGTGCTTGACCTGCCACCGGCCGCTCATCTGCTCGACGACCAGCTTGGAGTCCATCCGCACCTCGACGTCGTCGGCGCCGACCTCCAGGGCAGCCTGCAGCCCGGCGATCAGGCCGCCGTACTCCGCGACGTTGTTGGTGGCCCGGCCGATGCCGGCGGCCCGCTCGGCCAGGACCGCGCCGGTGACGGCGTCCTTGACGACCGCTCCGTACCCGGCCGGACCGGGGTTGCCGCGCGAGCCGCCGTCGGCCTCGACGACGACCCGCACCTACAGACCGCTCTCGGCCGTGCGCACCATGATGCGGCCGCACTCCTCGTGGCGCAGGACCTCGTCGGTCGCCGCCGCCCGGATGTCGGCCTTCTCGTTGCCCATGAGGTCGAGCCGGCAGCCCCCGCACGCGCCACGGGCGATGGCGCCCGCCCCGACGCCGCCCTCGGTCACCCGGATCTTCTCGTACAGGGCCAACAGGTCGGCCGGGATCTCCGCGGCGACCGTGGCCCGCTCCTGCACGGTGCGCTCGACCTCGGCGTCGATCTCGGCCGCCGCAGCGTCCGCCGCCTGCTCGGCCGCCGCGCGCGCCTGCAGGTGACCGTCCCGGTCGCCCACCAGCTCGTCGAGCACGGCCTGCACCGCCTCGGCCTTCTCCATCACCTCGAGCTCGCGGTCCTCCAGGTCGCCCTGGCGACGGGTCAGCGTGGCGTTCTCGTGCTCGAGGTCGGTGAGCTGCTTGGCGACGGTCACCGCGCCCGAGGCCATCCGGTCGAGGTTGCGCGTGCGCCGGCTGCGCACCTGGTCGATCTCGTCCTCGAACTTCTTCGCCTCGCGCGCGAGGTCGCCGGCCTCGGTCTCGGCCCGCACGAGGTCGTCGTGCCGGGCGGCGACCAGACCGTCCAGGCGCGCCATCTCGGCGAGCTCGGGCAGCGTGCGCCGGCGGTGGGCCAGCCGGGCGAGAGCGCTGTCCAGGGCCTGCAGGTCGAGCAGGCGGAGCTGGGCGAAGGGATCAGCCTTCATGCGTGGAGGTGCTCCTCGAGCTCAGGCAGAACGGGTCCGTCACGAGCGTGCTGACCCGGGTGGTCACCGTAGTGCGACCCGCGACCGCGGTGCGCTCCCCCAGCCGGCGGGCCGCCGCGGCGCACCACGGGGACTCGGTGGCCCAGTGGGCCGCATCCAGCAGGGCCAGGCCCTCCGGCGCCTCGCTCGCCGGGTGGTGCCGCAGGTCGGAGGTGAGGAACGCCTGGGCGCCGGAATCCGCCGCGGCGGCGAGCAGGCTGTCGCCCGCGCCTCCGCTCACGGCCAGCCGGCTCACGAGCAGCTCCGGATCGCCGGCGGCCCGCACGCCCCACGACGTCGCGGGCAGCACTGCCGCCGCCTGCTCGACCAGCGCCCGCAGCCGCGTCGGCTCGGGCAGCTCGCCGACCCGCCCGGTCCCGACGTCGGGGTCGGAGGCGGCCGGGTCCAGGGGGTCGGTGTCCCGCAGGCCGAACAGGTCGGCGAGGGCGTCGGAGACACCCGGGCGGGCGGAGTCGGCGTTGGTGTGGGCCACCAGCAGGCCGCAGCCGGAGGTGATCAGGCGATGGACGACGCGGCCCTTGGGGGCGGTCGCCGCGACCGAGGTCGTGCCGCGCAGGTAGAGCGGGTGGTGCGTGACGAGCAGGTCGGCGCCCCAGGCAAGCGCCTCCTCCACGACGGCCGCCACCGGGTCGACGGCGAACAGCACGCGCGCCACCTCGGCGTCGGGATCGCCGCAGACCAGGCCGACGGCGTCCCACGACGCCGCCAGCCGCGGCGGATAGAGGTCCTCGAGCACGGCGACGACGTCGGACAGCCTCATGTCAGGCCGTCCAGGCACGGACGAGGTCGACGGTCTGCAGGGGCGTCCGGGTCACGCGCGCAGGCTACGGCCGGCCGCGGCGATCACCGCAGCGATCCGCTCCGGCTGGTCCAGCGTCAGCTGGTGCGTGCCCTCGAGCACCTGCACCTCGACGTCGGGTCCGGGCGGGAGCCCGAGCACGACGTCGGCCGGCACGGTCTCGTCCCGGTCTCCGAGCAGCACCGTGGTGGCGACGGTCGGATGCCGCAGGAGGGGGGGCAACGGGTTGCCGTCGAGCAGCGAGCGCAGTCCGGAGCGAAAGGCCGGATAGGAGTGCTGCACGCCTCCCCGGGCAACCCCGTCGGGCAGGTCACTGGCACCCGGGGCCATCCTGGCCAGCACCGGTCGGAACAGGCACATCGCACCGCACACCAGGCTCGCGGCGGGTGCTCCGGCCACCGTCCGGCGCGCGAGCCACGAGCGCTGCGAGAGCCTTTCGGCGGCGCGGGCGGGGTCGTCGTAGGCGGGCGGGCAGACGAGCACCAGACCGGTGACCCGAGGGTCTGCCTCCGCGGTGGCCGCGGCCACGGCGGTCCCCCACGAGTGGCCGACGAGGAGCACGTCGTCGAGCCCGTGCCGGTCCAGCAGCCGACCGACGGCGGCGGCCTGGTCGGCGAGTGCGAACGACGTACCGATCCCCAGGCTGGCACCGTGCCCGAGCAGGTCCGGCACCAGCACCCGCAGACCGGGCGCCTCGGCCCGCAGCGCCGCCAGCACCCTCGTCCAGCTCTGGGCCGTGCCCCCGAGTCCGTGCAGCAGGACGACCACCGGCCCGTCCTCGGTCCCCGCGTGCAGGTGCTGCAGGTCGGTGACGGCCGGGTCGTCCTGCGCGGTCCAGACGGCCGCGCCCCCGATGCCAATGCCCGGGGCCATGTCCCGGCCGGTCTCCACGGTCCGCGCCGCCACCCAGCGCGACAGCAGCAGCCCGTAGGCCAGGACCGTCAGCACCGCCAGGACGAGCCACGACCGGTCGCCACCCGGCAGGTAGTGCACCCGGATGTGCGCGAGGAAGGCGTCCGACCAGTGCCCGTGCGGGACGCCGCGGCGGTAGACGAGGTCCGGGAACATCGCGTACAGGTGGAACGGCAGCACCATCAGCACCTGGCCGCGGGCCGGGCGCGCCGTGATCAGCAGGACGACGGCCAGCCAGCCGACCGCGGCGATGAGTCCCACCAGGAAGTGGGCGGCCCAGTGGAACGACGAGTCGTAGGAGCCGTAGACCCGCAGCAGCAGGGCCTCGGCGCCCACCAGGACCCCGAGCTCGGCGAGCAGGCGGCTCGGGCGCAGCACCCCGTACGGCCCGGACCAGCCGGGCCTGCGCCTGCGGTCCCCGCTCACGAGGACGCCTGCGCGATGGTCGCGGCCTCGAAGCCGTTGGTCGGCCAGGAGGGGTCCAGGGTGGAGTACTGCACGACGCGGTCGGGATCGACGACGGCGTAGCCGACCCCGGGCCCGCCGTCGTTGGGCTCGGGCAGCTGCACCGCCCGGGCGAGGACGCCGTCCTCGTCGACGACGACCGGGGCCGGCAGGGCCGGGCTCGCGGGGTCGGGACGCGCCACCACGACCTGCAGCCGGACTCCGCGCGGCAGCGCCCCCGCGAACGCCTGTACGTCCGCAGGCGGCGGTGGCGTGCGCACGAACAGCAGGACGACCGGCGTCCCGCCGAAGCGGACGCCGTCGACCTGGGCGGCCAGCGCCGGTCCTCCGCGGAGCAACCCGTTGCGCTGGTCGGCGAGCGTGTGCTCGTCGAGCGGTCCCGGCAGGTGGACGACCGTGAGGACCACCGCGGCGAGCGCGGCCGACAGCAGGGCCGCCGACACCAGAACGGCCCAAGGGCTCAGAGGTGGGGGGCCGACGGGCACCTGCTGCGGCGCGGAAAGATGGGCCATGGGTGATGCCTACCCGCAGCGGTGGACCCAGACGGGTTCGAACCGCCGACCTTCGCCTTGTAAGGCTGCCCTGGCACCGTTCAGGGGGGTCCGTTCGAGTGCGAACCCGCAGGTCAAGACGTTACGCGCACTCTCGTGCACCTGCCCGAACAGGCCTGGACGGCGCGCTGAGGCAACTGGCTTGGCCCGGGTGATGTTGCATTGAGGATGCCGTCACCCTGGGGGCGTTCGGCTCCTCAGCCGACACCCTCCACCCGCCCGGCGGGACCGCGGCAGCGCATCACGGAACCCTTCGGGGGCAGGGCGCAAGAGTGCAGTCAAAGGCTTGAGGAGCAGGAGAGGCATCTGGGTGAACAGCCTCTCGCCGGACTTCAGGTCTCATGCGGCAGGCTCGTAGGTGTAGCGCCCCGCTTGCAACGCCGCCGCCTCACGACCGGGAACCCGACGAGGACCGCACCGGGAGCGCAGCGCCCGCGCCCGCGCCAACGGCAAGAGACGACAACCCCTCGCGTCCGATCGCTCGCCGTCCCGCGCGGTTGAGGTGTCCGAGAACTGCGACTGCAATCCGCCCGAAGATCGCAAGAGAGGGCGGGCCTTGGCGCGGCGGTAACTGCAGCGACGTCCTGACCGAACCCTCGGCCGGGCATCACCGCGCCGACGGGTCAGCGGCGCCGAGGTGCCATGGGCGGCGGCAGGGTCGGGGGCCGCAGCGTCAGGCCGGCGCTCGAGCTGGACCGTCTGCCCGCGGCCTGGACGGCCGCCCGAGCCACCGCGGCCTGCTGCTGCTGCACGACGGCTCGTAGCTGCGCGCAGGCCCGGCCGGCGGCCCGGGCCTGAGCCGTGCGGCCCTGGGCTTCGCGGAGCTGCCGGACCGCATCGATCAGCACCAGTACCTGGCCGAGCAGGACGGGCGCTGCCGAGCCCGAGGCCCGCCGGTGGCGATCAGGGCCCAGCCGACGTCGCGGACCGCGGTGCTGTGCGCCGTCGCCGGCGGGAACCGGTGCGACGGCTCGCGGCTGGCCCGGTCGTAGTGCCGGGCCGCCCGGGTCAGCCCTCCCCCGGCCGGTCCCTCGTAGGTCCGCGCCGACTCGCGCAGCACCTCCCCCGCGGCCTGCGCCAGCGCCGCCGCCTGCTGAAGGGCTGCGGGCGTCGCCGGTGGTGGTGGCGTGCTGGACCTGCCGGGCCGCGGAGGCGATCACGGTCACGGCCCGGTCCACCGGCGTCTGCAGCATCGGCGCCCGTCCGGCCGGCGGCTGCCACGGCGCGACTCCGGTCTGCTGCTGCCCAGCGCCGCTGCAGGCGAGGGAGCGACAGGTCGGGAGCGAGCTTGCCGCCACCGAAGAACACCGGCGACTCCGAAGCCGGTGCTCGCCGCGGCTGCGGCCGGGCCACGGCGTAGCCGGTCAGCGCCCCGTCGGGGTCGCGGCGGTCCCGGACCAGCACCCCGAGGCTGCCCAGCCGCTGCACGAACTGCTCCGCGCTGTCGGAGTACAAGGCGGCGAGCTGAGCCTGTTCGCGCAGCCAGACGCGGTCCGGGACCGCTCCCTCGGCCGCGTCGCCGGACCGTCTTCTCCACCTCCGCCCGGGTCACGTGGGTCGCGGCCGTCCGGTCAGCTGGCGCCGTCCCGGTCAGTCCGAGGCGCTGTTCGGCGGCGCGGCAGGCCTCCCGGACGCGCAGGTGGTCGTAGCTGACCCGCGCGGCCCGGCCGTCCTGACGGGCCAGCACCGCCACCAGGTGCACGCTGTGCGCGTCGTGCCGGACCGCGACCCACCGGCACCCGCCGTCATCACCGCGCTCGGCGATGCCCGTCCGGTGCACCACGTCGCGGGCGACCTCGCCCCACTCCGCGTCGCTCAGCTCCCGGTCACCCGGCGCGACCCGCAGCGGGCAGTGCCACACCAGCCGCGCCGCGACCGACTCCGGGATCGTCCGCAGCCCCGTCGCGAGCTCCAAGCTCCCCGTCAAGGGGCCGAAGTCGCGCACCGCACGCGCCCCTTGTCCGCTCAGGACCGGCGGCTCGAGGGACGCCAGCTCAGCCGGAGTGGTCAGGTCCCAGGCCGCGACCAGGTGCGGAGCCTCGTGCTCGTTGTGCCGCCCCGGGCCGTACAGGTAGCGCAACAAGCCCCCGACGTCCCCGCCCCTGTACACCCGGCCGATCACGACGGGCCGCTCTCCGGGACCCGCAGCGGCACCCGGAGCGGCGCAGGGCACCGATTCCCGACGTCTGCTTCGGGCTGTCCGGCCTCCTCGTCGGTGGTCGCCACGTCTGTCGCAGGCGTCACGAGGGCAGGGTCAGCGTCCTCGGACGCCTGGTTCAGGAGCCGGTTCAGCCTCCGGGTCTGCCGGGATGCGGCCGCGTCCTGGGCCTGCCGGACCGCCAGTCCCGCGTCCTCCAGCCGCCCCAGCACCCGCGACACCAGCGCCACCGACCGCAGCAACTCCTCCGGCAGCACGTCAGTCGCATGCCACTTCGCGACCGCCTGGTTCACCAACACCCCGAAGCGCTGCACCTGCCGGCGCGCCAACAGCAACTCACCCAGCCCGTCCACCAGCCCCGGCGGCGCCGGCCGCACCCGCTCCGCCGCGAGGTCGACCGCCGCCTTCGCCACATAACCCGTCGGCGTCAACCCCGCCAGCACCGCCGCCACATGCACGTCCAGCAGCTCCGCGTCGGAGAACCGCGGCGTCAGACGGTGCAGCCGCTGCACCCGATCACGCTGCCGACGACGCACGACCGCGCCACCCGACGCTCGTTCTGAGCCCGCGCCCTGCCCCGATCGCGGCGCCCCAGCCGCGGCCGGCGCCCCAGCGCCGGTCTCCTGCTGCGGCGCCCCAGCGCCGCCCGGCCCGCAGGGCTGCCCAACGGGCACATCTTGCTCCGCCTGTTCCTGCTGCATGAGCATGGACAGTGCCCCGCACGCCTCTGCCGCTGCAGACCTGCTGAGCGCGCCTGGGGACAACCCGCGGAGACGCCAAGGGCGTCGCACCTCGTTCGAGCCGCGCTGGCAACCGCTCGTCAGCGGCAGGGTCCGCCAGCAGCGGCCGCATCACCGCGACCACGAGCATCGCCAGCGGGTCACTGGTCCGGTCGTCCTCCTCGAGCCCTTCTCCTGAGGCCCGACGTGCGCGATCAAGGGAGTGGCCGTGTCCGGTGGCCGCTGACTGGCGGAACTCGCCGCACGAAGGCGGTCGTGGCCTGCGCCGGACAGGCCGAACTCGCGCGTCCGACGTTCGACCTGGCAGCACGGCACCTGGTGGCCCTCGCGGCTCGTCGCCGCCAGACCTTGCGCACGCCACGGCAGCCTGGGTTCGCCTCGAACGCCCCGGCCACCTCGACCTTCAGGTGCACGCGCCGCACGGCGCGGGCGCTCTGGCCGGGTGTTGGTGGCGTAGCGGGTGCTCGGGAAGATCTGCACGCGCCCCACTGCGGAGCAATGCAGACCTCCTCGACCCCGGACTCCGGTCAAGACCGTCGAGGAAGACGATCAGGCGTTCGTGGACGGTCGACTCGGCAATGACGAACGCGGACGCGCTCGTCAAGATCGAGCCCGCTCTGCGGAGCTCGAAGACCTCCCGTTCCTCGGCGAGCGTCGAGGTGGGGCGGCTCACCGAGCCTCCGTCGAGCGGGTGGGGCGTGGGCGGTGTGGGCAGGGTGATCTGCCCGACCGCCTCGGACACGACGGCGATCGTCGACATGCCTCCGTTCCCGCGTCAGGCTGCGGCGGGCCCAGGTCGACACGCCCGGAGCAAGGCTCATGCTTGTCGAGCGAGCACGACAGGCACGGACGCCTCCTGCGCTCGACGTCAGACGTCGGTGATCCGGAGCCCCGCGTGGGCCTTGTACCGCCGGTTCACGGAGATGAGGTTGGCGGTGAAGGCCTCGACCTGGTGCGCGTTGCGCAGCCGGCCACCGTAGATCCCGCGCATCCCGGGCACGGCGTCCGCGAGCGCCTGCACCAGGTCCGTCGCCGAGCGGTCGTCGCCCAGGACCAGGACGTCCGTCTCGACGGACTCCACGGTCTCGTCCGCCAGGAGCACGGCGCTGACGTGGTGGAAGGCACCCACGACCCGACTGTCAGGCAGGACGGCCTGCGCCTGCTCCGCGGCGCTGCCCTCCTCGACCGGCAGGGCGAAGGCCCCCTGCTTGTCGAAGCCGAGCGGATTGACGCAGTCGACGACGACCTTGCCCTCGAGCAGAGGCGCCAGCGACTGCAGCAGCTCGCGGTGCCCGACCCAGGGCACGGCCACCACGACGACGTCGCCCGCCTCCGCTGCACTCGCGTTGTCGGTCCCGGTGACCTCTCCGGGAAGGGCCTGCGCGACCGCTCCTGCCCTCGCGGCGTCGCGGGACCCCAGGACGACACGAAGGCCCGCCTGCGCGAAGCGCCGAGCCAGGCCCCGCCCCTGCTCGCCGGTGCCGCCCAGGAGGGCGATGGTGAGACCGGCCAGCTCCGGCGCTGGACGCGCCGGCGCACTGGTCGTCATCGGCAGTGTCTCTGTGGTGGACCCCATGCCACCATCCTTGCAGACGATTGGACAGAATTGCGATCGTGTCCCATAGCCTGCTGCACGGTCAGTGCCACAGGGCGCGGAGCGCCGAGCAGGTCAGGCCGCGCCCCTACCGCGGACGTGTGCGGACCACGCCGACGGGACCGTCAAAGGGCCGCGAACGGTCCCTCGCGGCCCGCTCAGTGCATCGCGGCGAGCTCCGCAGGCTTGGCCGCGACGCCGCACAGCCACAGCAGGCGCTGCTGCTGCGTCGACCACGTGACCCCGCGCATCGACAACGACCGGGGCGTCACGACACGCTTCGGCAGCGTGGCCGCCGCGGCCGTCCGACGGGTGCCCCCGAACGGCCACACCCCGTCGGTGAACCGGACGACCGTGAGCCCGTCGTTCTCGTCGGCGTACCAGGCCTCCGCGCGGCCGGGGAAGAAGAACGACGGCGACCCGCTGGTGTTGCCAGGCACGGAGTAGTACGCGATCTCACGCGGCCGCGTCACGTCGCGGACGTCGTAGACCCGGAACCCGCCGCTGCCCATCCAGGACGTGCAGCCGATGACGGTCGGGTCGACCTCGCGGTCGGGCGTGCAGTAGTGGAAGGAGTGACCGCCGTTGACGACCTGGTTCTGCGTGATGATCTGGGAGACGATCTTCGGATGGCGGGGGTCGGAGACGTCCACGATCCGGGCGTGGCCGCCGGTTGCCTTGCCCACGAGCGTGACGCCGCCCTCGGCGATCGAGCCGCCCTCGTCGGTCACCACCAGGTACGGCTTGCCGTGAGAGCTGAAGGCGTAGGGCACCTGGGCGGCGATGCCGTCCTGCCAGCAGAAGTAGTCGAGCGCCTTCGCGCGGGGTGCCGGCGTGCGCGCCTGCACCTGGCGGACGTCGAGGACGACCACTCCGTTGCAGCCGCCGAGCGCGTTGGGGACAGCGGACACCCCGGGCGTCGCGATGGTCGAGACGTACAGGCGGTTGCCGTCCGGGCTCGTGGTCAGCCCGTGCGCGGCGAGACCCGCGAGCGTCCACAGCGACCGGGGGTGCGCGGCGTCGTGGACGTCGAGGGCGACGACGCTCCCCCCGCCGTAGACGTCCGTGGCGTAGAAGGTCCGGCCGTCGTGCGAGAACGTGCCCTCGTGGCCCGCGACACCGGGGAGCAGCGTGCTGCCGAGCAGCCGAGGGTGCGCGCAGTCACGGGTCAGGTCGTAGGCGTCGAACCACGGGTCCTCGACCCCCTCGCCGCGGGCTCCGGCCGCCATGGCCGCGAGCAGCCCACGACCGGCGTGCACGCGCAGCCCCTCGTGGGCGTACTGCATCGCGGGCGTCGTGAGCGTCGCGGTCACCACCGGCCGGTCCGAGCGGCTGACGTCGACGACGACAGTGCCCTTGCCGAAGCCGGCCTGGTAGTAGGCGCAGTGCCCGTAGACGGCGAAGGCCAGGGTTGCGGCCGGTCCCACGTGGCTGACCTCCCGGAGGCCGCACAGGAAGCCGACCGACCCTGAGGCGGCCTGGCCCTGCTGGCTCTCCGGGACGTCGCCCTTCCCGCACGCGGCCTTCGGCGTCGCCGTCACGCCGGAGTACGGCGCGACGTCCTGCTGCACGACGAGCGGCGCACAGCTGGCCCCGCTGCACTGCACGGACGTGTCGGAGGCCGGCGCCTGAGCCTCGCCGGGTGCGGCGAGCGCCAGCGCGGCGAGGAGGGTCAGCGGCAGCAGGACCCGCAGTGGGCTCGACGGGACGGGGACGCGCACGGGACCTCCAGGGGGCGGAGCGGAGGAGACGGCCACACCTCCTCCGCTGAGGAGTGTGTCACATTTTCGGGACATGATGGGCAAAGTGTCCCGAACACGAGCTGATCCAGTCTGAGACAGCCGCGAGTCCCTGTCCGATCGGGCGTGCAGGAGGCAGAGTGCCGAGCACCCCTCTCCCCACCGCACCGGAGGAACCCCCGTGAGCTCGTCCACCACCCCGTCGATCCTCGTCACCGGCGCCGGGGGCGGGCTCGGCGGCGCCACCGCGCGGCTGTTCCTCGAGCGTGGCTGGACCGTCTTCGCCGCCGACCTGCACGCGCCCAGCGGGCTCGAGGGCGCCAGGCCGCTGACCGTCGACGTCACGAGCACGCCGAGCGTCGAGCAGGCGGTGCAGCAGGTGTCCGGGCAGGTCGAGCGACTGGACGCCGTCGTCAACTTCGCCGGCGTGCTCGACGTCGGCACGCCTCTCGTCGAGCTCGACCCGGAGCGGTTCCGGCGCACCATGGAGGTCAACCTCCACGGCACCTTCCTTGTGAACCGGCTGTTCTTCCCGCTGCTGAAGTCGCCCGGCGGCCGCATCGTCAACATCAGCTCCGAGGCCGGGCGCAACAGCGCGATGCCGTGCAGCGCGCCCTACTCGATCAGCAAGCACGCGGTGGAGGCCTACTCCGACGCCCTGCGCCGCGAGCTGGCCGTGGTCGGGGTCGACGTCGTCATCGTGCAGCCCGGCGCCTTCCGCACCTCGATGACCGGCGCCATCGAGGACCTGTTCCGGTCCGGGCGCCGGGAGGGCTCGCCCTTCGCCCCCCTCGTCCAGAACATCGGCGAGGCAGCGACCGGCACGGACGCGGCGGCCCGGGACCCGCGGGTGCTGGCCGAGGCGGTCTGGCACGCGACGACGACGGCGACGCCGAAGCAGCGGTACGCCGTGCACCACGACCGCAAGGGAGTCCTGGTCGACAAGCTCCCCTCACCCCTGCTCGACCGGCTGCTCAGGGCCACCCTGCACAAGGCCTGACCCGACTCCCTCACCTGGAGCCCCTGTGACCCTCCTCCCCCGCCTGCTGGCCGACGGCTTCGCCTTCCCCGAAGGTCCGCGGTGGCACCAGGACCGGCTCTGGTTCTCGGACATGCACGGCGGGACGGTGCACCGGACCGACCTCGACGGCACGGTCGAGGACGTGCTGCGGATCGACGACCACCCGTCCGGGCTCGGCTTCCTCCCGGACGGGGACCTGCTCGTCGTCGGCATGGAGCGGCGCCAGCTGCTGCGCTACGACGGCTCCCGGACCACGGTCCACGCGGACCTCGGCGGCCTGGCACGACACGAGCTCAACGACATGGTGGTCGACCGGCACGGCAGGGCCTACGTCGGCACCCTCGCCTTGCCTCTGGGCGAGGGCGTGCTCTTCCGGGTCGACCCCGACGGCTCGGTCTCCGTGGCGGCCGACGGGCTGGACTGCCCGAACGGCACGGTGATCACCGAGGACGGGCGCACCCTGGTCGTCGCCGAGTCCAAGGGACGCCGCCACACGGCCTTCGACGTCGGACCGGACGGCGGGCTGAGCGGTCGCCGGACGTACGCCGAGCACGCCGAGGCGGCCCCGGACGGCCTGGCCCTCGACGCCGAGGGGGCGCTGTGGGTGGCGCTCCCCCTCGCGCACGCCTTCATCCGGCTGCTGCCGGGCACGGGGGTCACGGAGCGGATCGAGGTCGGCGAGCAGCTGCCGCTCGCCTGCGCCCTCGGTGGCCCGGAACGACGATCGCTGTTCCTGCTCATGGCGCCGGCCATCGGGGCGCAGGCCCTGGCGGGGCGGCGGGAGGGGCGGGTCGAGGTGGTCGACGTCGACGTCCCCGGGGTGGGCCTCCCCTAGGCCTGCAGCCAGGCCAGGACCCGCTCCGCCGGCGGGGGCGGGACCAGTTGCAGCACCACGTGGTCGGCTCCGGCGTCCTGCTGGGCCGCGACCCGTGCGCTCACCGACGCCGCGTCGCCGGCCACGACGAGGGCGTCGACCAGCGCGGGACTGGTCTCGGCGACGTCCCGCTCGGACAGCCCGTGCCGCAGCAGGTTGTCGGTGTAGCTCGGCAGCCCGAGGCAGAGCTGGAGGTAGTCCCGGACCTCGTGGGCCGACCCGGCCGCGACCATCTGCGACGGCGCCACCCAGCCGTGCGTGCCGACCGCCGCCCGTGCCTGCGCGGTGTGGCCGAGCGGACAGAAGTAGGTGTGCACCCCCTCCACGCGCGACCCGGCCAGCGCCATCATCTTCGGCCCGAGGCCGCCGAGGAGCCGGGGAGGCAGCACGCGGTCGCGGACGGCGGCCTCCATCGCGTCCAGGTAGCCCGACATGGTGGCGAGCGGCGGACCGAACAGGTGACCGCGCGCCTCGACCAGCCGGCGGTGGCTGACGCCGAGCCCGAGGACGACCCGCCCCGGGAACGCCTCCTGCAGCGTCGAGGAGGCGGCGACCATCGCCTCCGGGTCGCGGGCGTACACGTTCGCGACCCCGAAGGCCACCGTCAGCCGCTCCGTCGCCGACAGGTACAGGGCGGCGCGGACGAACGGGTCGATGCCGCTGAACTCGGGGAGCCAGACGGCGTCGACCCCGGCCGCCTCGACCGCCTGGGCCGCACGGACGGCGTCGGGCGCGGGCAGCCGGTCCAGCCAGCCGGCCCACAGCCCGCGGGGGCCGCAGGCGGGGGGCGGGCTCACCGGGACCAGTAGCGGTCGAGGAAGGCCCGCACCTCACGACCGATCTCGGCGTCCTCGGGCGAGGTGCCGAAGAACCCGCCGTGGGGCGCGGCCTCGAGCACGTGCAGCTCGGCGACGACGCCCGCCGCGCGCAGCGCCCGGTGCATGCGCACGGTGTTGGACAGGAACAGGTCGCGCGTCCCCGTGCTGAGGATGGTCGGCGGGAAGCCGGGGCCGAAGTCCCCGAACAGCGGCGACAGGTACGGGTCGGTGAGGTCGTGCCCGGCGGCGTAGAGCAGGTTGGCGGGCATCAGGGTGCCCGTCGCGACCGGGTCGACGCCGAGGTTGACGGCGAACGAGTCGCCCGACTCCGTGAGGTCCGCCTCCGGCGTGTGCAGCACCACGGCCGCAGGCAGCGGCGTGCCCTCGGAGCGGGCACGCAGCACCAGCGCAGCCGCCAGGTTGCCGCCGGCGCTGCCGCCCCCTACGACCACCTGCTCCGGCGCGTGGTCGCGGAGCAGGGCCCGGTAGACCGCGAGGCAGTCGTCGAGGGCCGCCGGGTAGGGGTGGCTGGGGGGCATCCGGTAGTCGACCGACCAGGTCCTCGCGCGCACCGACGCTGCGGTCCCGGACGCCATCACCCGACACACCTCGCCGCCGCCGACGATGAGGCCTCCGCCGTGCAGGTCGAGGTAGACGCGGCCGTCGTCGTCGGAGACACCCTTCGGCGTCGTGACGAAGACCGGGACGCCGTCGACGTCGCGGGACTCCACCGTGACGTCCGCGGCCGCGGCTCGCGGCCCGACCATCTGCAGGACCATCTGGTCCTGGGCCGCGATCATGGCCCGCCACGCGTCGTGGTCGTCGAGCGGCGGGTACGTCGCCGGCCCGGCGTACGGCATCGACAGGACCGCCTGCGCCTGCGGGCTGACGTGAGCAGGGACGGGGAGCTGCCGAGAAGGCAGTTCCCGGGCCGGCTGGTCCTGGGCAGGGGTCGTCATGGTTCCTCCTGGCGTGCGGGGAGCGCGACCGCTCGGCCGGCGCGGGGTGCGGCCGGCCCTCGGCACGGCCGCGGCGGCCCGGGACGGACCGCTGACATCGCCGCGGACTCGACCGCGCCGACGGAGCCCTTGTCAAGCCCGTGCGTAGGGTCCCTCCATGGCCAGGCCCCCTTCCCGCACGCAGCACGAACGCCGGAGCGGGACCGAGGAGGCCCTGCTGACCGCGGCGGCCGAGCTGGTGGCTGAGCGCGGCGTCGAGCGGGCGACCATGGCGGGTATCGGCGAGCGCGCAGGCACCAGCCGTGGGCTGCCCAACCACCGGTTCGGGTCCAAGGACGAGCTCGTCGCCCGGCTGGCCGAGCGGGCCCAGGACCTGCTCAACAGCGCGGTCGAAGAGGCGGTCGGCAGCGTCGACCACAGCTACGACCAGACGCTCGGTCTCGAGCTGGTGCTCGCCGTCGCCGACACCTACCTCGGGCGCTTCGAGCGGCCGACCGCCCACGACCGCGCCCTCCTCGTCATGTGGGGCGAGACGTTCCCGTCGGAGGCGGCCTCCGCCGGGATGGTGCAGGCGGACCGGCGCGCCCTTGCCGGGTGGTCGGGGATGGTCGAGAAGGGGCAGCGGGACGGCTCGGTCCGCCCCGACCTCGACCCGGCTACCTGCGCGGTCCTGCTGCAGGGGCTGGTCCGGGGAGTCTCCGCGCTGCTCATGACGCATCCCGGCGAGGCACCCGGCCCCGCGGTGCGTTCCTCGGTCTCGACGTTGGTCCGCGACCTCCTGACGGCAGATACTTGCTGAGCGCTTAGCAACATGCTTCGCTAGTGACCGCCGTCACCCGAGGAGCCCGCCGTGCCCCAGTACGACATCGTCATCAAGGACGGGACCGTCGTCGACGGCCTGCGCACCCCGCGCTACCGCGCCGACGTCGGGATCCGGGACGGCCGCATCGTCCAGATCGGCCGGATCGACGCGGCGGAGGGCGCCGAGGTCGTCGAGGCGGCTGGGAAGATCGTCGCCCCCGGCATCGTCGACATCCACACGCACTACGACAGCCAGCTGTTCTGGGACCCCTGGTGCACGATGTCCGCCTGGCACGGCGTGACGACGGTGGTCATCGGCAACTGCGGGTTCGGGTTCGCGCCCTGCAGGCCCGAGGACCAGGACCGCACGATGCTGAGCCTGTCACGCAACGAGGCGGTCCCGATCAAGACGATGCGGGCGGGCATGCCGTGGGACTGGGAGACCTACCCCGAGTTCCTCGACAGCGTGGAGCGCACCCCCAAGGGCGTCAACGTCCTGTCCTTCGTCCCCCTCGCGCCGCTCTACACCTATGTCGTCGGCATCGACAAGGCGAAGAAGGACCGCGCCTCCGACGCCGAGCTCGAGACGATGTGCGACCTCCTCGTCGAGGGCATGGAGGCCGGCGCCATCGGCTGGAGCTCCCAGATCGCCGGTGACGTGTTCAACGTCCAGCTCGACTTCGACGGCTCGCCGATGGTCACCGACATGATGACCGAGCGAGAGGTCACCGCGTTCTCCCGGGCCCTCCGCCGCATCGGCCGCGGCTCGACGCAGATCACCGGGCAGCTCGAGACCGCCGCGCTCATCGCCAGGGAGAGCGGCCGGCCGATCGTCTGGAACGCGCTCGCCCCCACCGGCTCGGTGAACCAGCACGGCGAGAACCGCTTCCCCCACCTGGAGACCATCGACCGGCTGCACCAGCTCAACCGCGAGGAGGGCCTGCGCGTGCTCGCCTCCGCGCAGATCGTCCGCTTCCAGTCCGAGATCGTGCTGGAGAACTACAACCTCATGGACCTGTTCCCGGCCTGGAAGGAGGCCGGGATGGGGACCCTCGAGGAGAAGATCGCGAAGTTCTCCGACCCGGAGAGGCGGCCCGCGCTGCGGCAGGCGGTCGACGACCTCGGCGGCGGCTTCGGTGCCGCGCGCTACCCGCTCGCCGAGATCACGGTCAACTGGATCACCAGCGACGCCAAGGACGCGCTGCGGCTCAAGGAGACCTACGAGGGTTACACGATCGGCGAGATCGCGGCCCGCGAGGGCAAGCACATGGCCGACGTGCTGCTCGACGTCGCCGTCGCCGGCGACCTGAACGTGGGTTTCGGGACGACCATGATCGACATGGACACGCAGGCGGTGCAGGAGATCGCGACCTGCGACGTCGCGCTGCCCGGCATCAGCGACGGCGGCGCACACACCAAGTTCGTGACCACCGCCCGCTTCGGCACCGAGCTGCTCGCGCACTGGGTCCGCGACCACGACGTGATGTCGCTGGAGGAGGCGCACTGGCGGCTGTCGGCGTTCCCCGCCCAGTCGGTCGGCCTCAAGGACCGCGGCGCGCTGGTCGAGGGCGCGCCCGCCGACGTCATCGTCTACGACCTCGAGCGGCTGGACGCGCTCCCCCAGGAGCGGCTGTTCGACTACCCCGCCGACGAGTGGCGGCTGGTCCAGAAGGCCGTCGGCTACGAGCGCATCATCGTCAACGGCCGGACCACCTTCGTCGACGGGGTCTGCACCGAGCAGACGCCCGGCAAGCTGCTGCGCCACGGCGCGGCCCGCGACTGAGCTCCCTCCCCTACCCAGGAGATCCCCATGATCCGCGTCAAGGCCGCCTTCTTCAGCTTCACCCCGCCGGCACCGCCCGACGACGACGGCAGCTACCTGCGCTGGCACCTGCTCGACCACCAGCCCGAGCAGTTCCAGCTGCCCGGCATCCAGCACTCGCTGCGCTACCTCGCCGACGGCGAGTACCTGCAGAGCCGCATCCGTGCCGACGGCCATCTCTCGGACGTCGGCAACGTCGTGAACTACCTCGTCGGGGACCCGGTGCAGCAGACCCACGACGACTTCCTGGAGCTCGGCCGTCGGCTCGGCGAGATCGGCCGCTTCCCGGAGGTCCGGCCGTCGCTGCAGGTGCGCATGCCGGCGCTGCTGCGCTGGTACGCAGCACCCCAGGCCCTCGTCTCGCCGGAGGTCGTGCCCTGGCGCCCACACCGCGGCGTGGTCGTCGTCGTCGAGGAGCCGGTCGGCAGCGACATCGAGGTGGCGTCCTGGCTGCAGTGGCTGCACCGCGAGCACTACCCGGCCGTGCTCGCCACTCCCGGAGTGGCCGGCGCGTGGATGTACGGCGCGACGCAGAGCTGGTCGGTCCCCGAGGGCACCGACGCCCCGCAGTACACGACGGTCGTCTACCTCGACGACGACCCGCTGGCCGTCACGGCCGCACTCCGCCCGGTCCTCGAGCAGCGCTGGGCGTCCCCCGCCGTGCGCCCGCAGTTCGCCGGGCCGCTGCGCACGATGACCGCCTGGGAGGCCTGGACGTGACGTCCCCGTCCGCGCTCTCGCGAAGGAGCAGGCCGTGAAGCTGGCCCTGACCACGCCGGCGCTCACGATCAACCCCGCCCACGCCACCGAGTGGGAGCAGACCGCCTCGATCGAGGACGTCGCCCGGGTCGCCGAGGCCGCCGACCGCCTCGGCTACGACCACCTGACCTGCGCGGAGCACGTCGGAGTCACCGCCGAGGAGGCGCCGCGGCGCGGGAGCCGGTACTACGACCCGCTGGCCACCTTCGGCTTCCTGGCCGCGCGCACCGAGCGCATCCGCTTTGCCACCGCCGTCCTGGTGCTGGGCTACCACCACCCCCTCGAGATCGCGAAGCGCTACGGCACCCTCGACGTCGTCAGCGGCGGCCGGCTGGTCCTGGGCCTCGGCGTCGGCACCCTGGAGGCGGAGTTCACGCTGCTCGGCGCCCCCTTCACCGACCGGGGCGTCCGGGCCGACGACGCGCTGCGCGCCCTGCGCGCCAGCCTGTCGCAGCCGGAACCGGCCTACTCCGGCGCGTACTACGACTTCGCCGGCCTGGTCGTCGACCCGTGTGCGGTGCAACCGCGCGTGCCGCTGTGGGTCGGCGGACGGACCCTGCGCTCGCTGCGCCGGGCGGTCACCCTCGCCGGCGGGTGGTGCCCGTTCGGCCTGACCCCCGTGCAGGTGCGCGGGTTCCTCGACCAGGTGGAGGTGCCCGCCGGGTTCGAGGTCGTCGTCCCGCCCCCCACCCCGCTCGACCCGGTCGGCGATCCCGCCGCCACCCAGGCCGCGTTGCAGGAGCTGGTCGACGCCGGGGTCACCATCGCGTCCGCGTGGTTCGTGCACCGCTCCCTGGAGCACTACCTCGAGCAGCTCGAGGCGCTCGTCGAGCTGCACCCGTCCTGAGCCCGGTCGGGGCGCTCAGCCCGCCCGACGCCCCGCAGGCGTGACCGTCACGAACCACGGCGGCAGGAACGACGTCAGGCCCTCGGCGAGCTCCTCGACCCCGGCCGGCTCGTCGTCCCGGAGCCACGCGGCCACCACCTCGAGGATGCCGCCGACCAGGTAGGTCGCGGTCAGCCGCGGGTCGGCGCGCGCGGGTCGGCGGGGGGCGGCGTCGATCCACACGAGGGCGCGGTGCAGGAGCGCGTCCCTCAGCTCGCGGCGCCCCGCGCCCCCCGCTCGGGGTCGAGCAGCACCGCGAACAGGGCCCGGTGCGCGGCCAGCCGCGACAGCAGCTCCACGTAGCCCGACTGCGCGACCTCGCGATGCGAGGCGCCCTGCCCGCGCTCGGCTGTGCCGCGGGCGACCAGCCCGCCGAGCGCCTCGCGGACGCTCGCTCGGGCGACGTCGTCCAGGGAGGCGAAGTGGCAGTAGAAGGCGCTGCGGCTCGTCCCCGCCGCGCGCACGAGTTCCGAGACGCTGGGCATGGCCCCGGTCCGCTCGACGTGCTCCGCGAAGGCGGCCAGCAGCAGGACCCGGGTCCGCAGCGCGCGCGGGTCGGCCAGGTTCGGCGCCCGCGCGGCCTCGTCCACGACGTGAGACTACGTCGCACGGCACTTGACGGACAGGTGTCCATCTGTCTGGATGGTGACCCATCGCACCTACCTGGAGGCCCCGTGCTCGACGCCACCCTCACGCAGCAGCTCGACGAGAACGGCTTCTGCGTCGTGCCGGGCGCTCTCACGCCCGACGTGCTCGAGCAGGTGCGCACGGCGCTCGACGAGGCCGTCACGGCCATGACCGCCGCCGGGCAGAGCACCCACGTCGCGGGCCTGGACCCCAACGCCTCCAACGTGCGCGTGAACGTGCTGCCGGTCTTCGACCCGCTCTTCGTCGAGCTCCTGCGCTGGCCGTCGGCGCGCGAGGTCGTGCACCACGTGCTCGGCCCCGACGTGCTCGTGTCGAACTTCTCCGCCAACATCGCCCTGCCCGGCTCGGGGTCCATGGCCGTCCACTCCGACCAGGCACTCGTCGTCCCCGAGCCGTGGACCACGCCGTGGGCCATGAACATCATCTGGTGCCTCGACGACGTCCGCTTCGAGAACGGCGCCACTCTCTACCTCCCTGGCAGCCACCGGTTCACGTCCAAGGCCGACGGTCCCGGCCGACCCCGCAGCGCAGATGCGCCCGTTCGAAGCACCCGCCGGCTCGTTCATCGCCATGGACGGCCGGCTGTGGCACACCTCGGGGGCCAACGTCGCGCAGGACGAGCGGCGCCGGGCGCTGTTCGCCTACTACTCGAAGGACTTCATCCGCGGGCAGATCACCTGGGAGGCGGCCCTGCCGCGGGGGCCCGGAAGGAGGCGCTCGACAACGACGCCCGGCAGCTGCTGGGCCTCGGCCCGATGGGCAACGCGCGCATCGGCGGCGAGATCGTCGGCACCCGCTGAACAGGCGCGGCGTGCCCACGCGCCGGGGCAGCGCGTCGTCGCGGTGGAGCACGGCAGACGTGCCGGACCTGCGCGGCCGGACGGTCCTCGTCACGGGCGCCAGCAGCGGGATCGGCCTGCAGACCGCGGCCGCTCTGGCTGCGGCGGGGGCGCGGACGGTGCTCGGCTGCCGCAACCCGGCGAAGGCCTCGGCCGCCGTCCAGGCGATCGAGGCGCAGGCCCCCGGCAGCACCGTCGAGCTCCTGGCCCTCGACCTGGCCGACCTCGGCCAGGTCGCCGAGGCGGCCCACGAGACGCGTGAGCGCTTCCCGATCCTGGACGGCCTGATCAACAACGCGGGGGTGATGTGCCCCGGGCCCCGAGCAGACCCGGGACGGCTTCGAGGCGCAGTTCGGCACGAACCACCTGGGTCACTTCGCCTGCACCGGCGCAGGTCCTGTCCGTCGCTGCTCGCCGCCCCACCGGCCCGCGGGTCGCGTCACGACCTGTCGCACCGCTTCGGTCGACATCGACTGGGAGAGCGCAGCACGAGCAAGCCACTACCGGAAGTGGCCGGCCTACGCGCAGTCCAAGCTGGCCAACCTCCTCTTCGCCTTCGAGCTGCAGCGGCGTCTGGCGTCGGTCGGCTCCTCCGCGCTGAGCGTGGGCGTGCACCCGGGCTTCGCGCAGACCGCCATCCTCGGCTCCGACGAGCCGACGTCCTTCGAGCGGTGGAGCAAGCGGCTGACGGCGGGCCTCGTCCCGTCCGCCGCCGACGCCGCCCGGCCGCGCTGCGCGGCGACGTCGCCGACGATGCAAGGCGGCGAGTACTACGGCCCGCGAGGCCCGGGCGGCATCGGCGGTGCGCCGGTGGCCGTGAAGCCCTCCCCCAAGGCGCTCCGGGAGCAGGACGCCGGCCGGCTGTGGGAGCTCTGGACCAGCTTCACCGGCGTGAAACCTGACCTCGGCTGACAGACCGGGCGCCCGCGGCGATCAGCGGTCGAAGGTCACGACCCCCGGATGTTGCAGACCGAGCGCATGTCGGCGTAGCCCTCGTTGATCGTCTCCAGCGCGTACCGCTAAGATGATCAGCTCGTCGAGCTTCAGACGGCCCTACAGGTACAGCTCGAGCAGCCGGGGATGTCCTTGAACGGGCTGCAGGCGCCGAACAACGATTCCTGGATTCGCTTCTGGTAGAGCACGACGTGCCGGATGGAGACCGGTATGGAGGTGTCGGTCGCCATGGCCGGCAGGCCCACCAGGACGCACACCCCGGCTTTGCGGATGGCGTCCACGGCCGCGCCGACCTGCTCGCCGGTGGCGACGCCCGTGCAGAGGATCGCGGCATCGGCCCCTGGCCGTTGGTCAGGGACCGGGCCAGGTCGGCGGCCTCCTCGATCGTGGCGAAGGCGTGGGTCGCCCCGAAGGGCCACGGGGTCGGGCAGGGTCGCGGCCTGCTCCTCGAGCAGAGTGACCGCCTCGCCGATCAGGTCCTCGAGGACGGCCAGCACGACGTGGTCGCGGCTGGGGAAGTACTTGTAGAGGGTCTGCACGGCGACCCCCGCGCTGCGGGCGAGGTCCTGCATGGTGAAGCCGCCGCCCTGCTCGATGATCTGGCGGCGGGCAGCGAAGACCACCTGCTGGGCCCGCTGCGCGCTGCGGAGCCTGGTCCTCGCCACCGACGGGGCGCGGTCGGCCGCCCGGATCGCCCACGCCGCCAGCGGCGGATCCTCCTGCTCGGTCACGACGGCTCCTCTGCGGTGTAGACGACGGCTCCCCCGAAGTGTGGCGACGACTGGCACGCGACCGCCACGCCCGCCCCCCGGGCGCTGCCGCTCGCCCGCGCGCGCGGACAGCTGCAGGTAGCACTCCAGCATCTGCGGCACACCGTGCAGGCGACCGGTGCCGAGGGCGCCGCCGCCGGACAGCACGGGCAGCGCGCCGGGGCGGTCGCTGTCGATGCCCCGCCTCGCGCACGAGCCGGGGGCCTCGCCCTCGTCGGCAGAGGCCGAGCGCCTCGAGCCAGAACCACACGCAGCGGCGAAAAGCCGTCGTAGAGCTGCGGAAGGTCGACGTCGGCGATCCCGAGCGCCGGCCTGGCTCCCACAGCCGGCGGACCAGTCAGCGCGCCCGCCTCGCGGACGTCGTCGAGCGGCCAGTGCATGGGCAGCCGGTGCCGGGCCGGAGCCGCCGTGGCGAGGCCGGCGACGTGGACCGGGCGGTGGGGCAGGTCACGGGCCCGCTCGGCCGTGGTCAGCACGAAGGCCGTCGCGCTGTCCACCGGCATGTCGCAGTCGAAGCGGCAGATCGGGTCCGACAGCAGGGGGGCCGCGAGGTAGTCCTCGACGGTGAGCGGCCGGTCGCGCCAGACCGACCACGGCACCCGCGCGCCGTTCTTGCGCGCCTCCACCACGACGTGCGCGAGGTCCTCGCGGGTGGCGCCGTGGCGCTGCAGGTACTCCGTCGTGGGCAGGGCGATCATCGACAGCGGGCCGAAGAAGCCCTGCGGCACCGTCCACTGCAAGGCACCGGCCGCCGACCGCATGGCGTTGCCGTGGTAGCTGCCAACGGGATTGTGCAGGGCGCGGTGCAGGACGACGACGTCCGCCGCGCCGCTGCTCAGCGCGCCGACGGCGAGGGCCACAGCGCCCGGCATCTGGCCGATGCCGGAGAACCCGGCGGCGTAGCGGGGCCGGACCCCCAGGCGCGAGGCCAGCCAGTCGGCGGACACCGTGGACACACCGTCCTGCACGCCGTGGTCCCCGGCGGTGGGGAACAGCCCCGCCGTCACGAAGCCGTCGACGTCCTGCAGGGTCAGCCCGGCGTCGGCGACGGCCTGCCGGACGGTCCGTGCGGTCAGCACGCCGAGCGGCTCGCCGGCGTGCCGGGAGACCGGGCTCTGTGCGTACCCGACGACGGCGGCCGAGGCCCGCGAGCGGCGTGTCACCGGCGCCGTTCCCCGTCCGCTGCGTCCAGGACGAAGGCCGGCACGCTCGTGCCGGGCGCGATCTCCTCGAACGCCGGCCGGACCCGGACGCCGAGGGCGAGCAGCGCCTCGGGCCCGTCGAGCAGCCGCCCGACCAGCCGCAGGTCCTGCTGCACGTCGAGCTCGACGTCGACGAGGACGTACGGGACGTCGCCCTCGGGGCCGGGCAGGAACGCCTGGCGCACCACGGTCCAGGACCGCACCGCACCGCGCCCGTCCACCTCCCGGGCGTCCCAGCGCGGCGCGTCGCTGCCGCACGCGGGGCAGAGCAGGTCCGGGGGGTGGCTGAGGACGCCGCAGTCCGCGCACGACGCCAGTACCAGGCGACCGCCTGCGGCCCCCTCCCACCAGGGGGCCGACTGCGCGTCGGGCACGGGCACGGGGCGAGCGGTCACGGCGGGACGCCGTCGGCCTGCAGGGCGGTGATGTCGTCCCAGCCGTAGCCGACCTCCAGCAGCAGCTCCTCCGTGTGCTCCCCGTGCTCCGGGGCCCGGCGCAGGTGGGCGGGCCGGCCGTCGAACTGCACAGGCACGTTGGGAAGCCGGTAGCTGCCGCCGAGGCCGTCATCGACCGTGCCGAGGTAGTCGTTGGCCAGAACCTGAGGGTCGTCGAGCAGCTCGTTCACCGACTGCACCGGCGCCCAGGGTGCGTCGAGGCCGGCCAGCGCCTGCTTCCAGTCCTCGAGCGTCCGCCCGGCGAACACGGCGTCGAGCTCCGCGACGCAGGCGTCGAGGTTGGCCCGCCGCGCCGCGCTGTCGACGAACACCGGTCGGGGCCGCGCCGTCCGGGACCGGACCGGCGGCGAAGGCCGCGAGGGACGCGCTGCCGGCCACGCCCCGCACCCGGACCCCGCGGCCGCGCCCGACGGTCGGAACTGCTCGCCCCCGCTGACCGACCCCCATCACCACCCCCCGTCGAGGAGGCCTCGTGCCCACGTCTTCCCCTACCGTCCGGAGCGGACGGTGACGCCGTCCCGGCTGCTGCTCGAGGGCAGGGGCGCCGTCATCACCGGAGCCGGTTCCGGTGTCGGGCGCGCAAGTGCCCTGCGCTTCGCCGAGGAGGGCGCGCAGGTGCTGTGCCTGGACATCGACGGCGAGCGCGCCGAGGAGACCGCGCGCCAGGTCGAAGCCGCCGGGGGGAGCGCCCTCGCGCACCAGGCGGACGTCGCGGTGGAGCAGGACGTCGCCGACGCCCTCGCCCGCGCCGAACAGTCCTTCGGCCGCCTCGACGTCGTGTTCAACAACGTCGGCATCCCCACCCCTCGACCGGGTCTGTGCCTCGAGGACCACACGCACGAGGACTTCCTCCGGCTCGTCGGGACCAACCTCGGCGGGGTGTTCCACGGCTGCAAGCACGCGGTGCGCACCTTCAAGGCCCAGGGCAGCGGAGGGGTCGTGCTCAACACCGGGTCGGTGGCCGGCACCATCGCCTGGGGCGGCTCCGTCTACGGTGCGACCAAGGGCGCGGTGCACCAGCTGACCCGGGCGGTCGCCATCGAGGGCGCGCCGTTCGGGATCCGCGCGAACGCGATCTGCCCGGCCGCGATGCCGTTCACCGGCTTCCTCGCCGCGGGCGGGACGGTCGTGCCCGACGACCAGCTGGAAGGGCTGGCCACCGCCGTCGGGCAGCAGCACCCGCTCGGCCGTCCGATCCTCGCGGAGGACTGCGCGGAGGCCGCCGTCTACCTGTGCTCGGACCGCTCGGCGAACGTCACCGGCGTCCTGCTCCCGGTCGACGGCGGCTACGTCGCCCGCTGACGCACCGTGCCTGCTCAGCCGAGCATCTGCCCCCCGGCGTCGCAGACCACCGACTGCCCGGTGATCGTCCTCGACTCGTCGCTGGCCAGGAACAGGGCGAGGTTGGCGACGTCGCGGGTGCTGGAGATGTCGCGCAACGCGGTCGACTGCAGCATCTCGGCCCGCACGTCCGCCGGGTCGACGCCCTGCTCGCCCGCGATGCGGTCGACGTAACCGCGCCACAGCTCGGTGTCGATCCCGCCGGGGACGAGGCAGTTGCACCGGATGCCGTAGGGCCCCACCTCCGCGGCGACCGCCTTGGTGAAGGCGCGCAGCGACGCCTTGGCCGTCACGTAGTGGGACTTGCGGGGCAGCCGGTCAGACCCGCCGTCGAGGAGAAGTTGAGGATCGCGCCCGAGCCGACGGTCGAGCATCGACTGGCGTGAGCACCTCCCGCGTGCAGAGCATCGCGGCCGTGACATCGATGGCGATGGTGGCGTTCCAGTTCTCGAGCGTCTGCTCCCAGATGTCAGGTCGGTGCCCGGCGCCGCGGCGTTGTTGCACAGGACGTCGACGTGGCCGAACTCCTCCACGGCCCGGCCCACCATGGCGACCACGTCGTCTCGACGGTGACGTCGGCCCGCATCGGCGATGGCGGCCGGCCCGCACGCGCGTGCCGCCTCCTCGCACGAGCTCCATCCGGCGTGCCGCGAGCAGGACCCGCGCACCCTCCTGCACGAACAGCGCGGCCATGCCGGGGCCCGAGCCCGGTGCTGGCTCCGGTGATGATCGCGACCTTGCCGGCCAGCCGACCGGTCACGCCGTCGGGCCCGGGACGAGGTGCCCGGCAGCCGCCGCGAACAGGTCGCGACCGCGGCCGCTGCCGTCGAGCAGCCGGTTGGTGCGGCGCGCCACGCGCCATCCCTCTCGCGTGCGCAGGAGGTCCCAACGGACGGCGCTGGTGCGCCACAGCTCGAACCCCTCCTCGCGCCGAGCCACCACCAGCGAGTAGTTCACCGCGACGGCGCTGTCGCCGTCGAGCGCGACGACGGGCGGGCTCATCACGTGCGCCGCGCCCCGCGCCACGAAGCCCTGGTGCGCGTCGCCGGCGAGCATGGCCGCGACCGCCGTGCGCCCCTCGTGCGGCTCACCGTCGGCGTCCCAGTCGTACACGCCGTCCTCCGTCCAGCGCGCCGCGGTCTGCCCGGACAGCCCGGCGTCCGCCGTCGGGCCGTACGACAGCACGAGGCGCTGCACGGCGAGCTCGTCCTCCAGCCGTTGCACCCGCGCGAGCAGCTCGTCCACGTCGTCTCCTCCTGGTCGGCGCTTGACCGGCCGCGCCCGGTCCCGTAAGACAATCCCATCCTATTGTCTCACGAGCCCGGCGCTTCTGCGGCTGGACGTCCGACCGGCCGGGAGGCCCCTGTGAAGCTCGCGATCAACACGCCTGTGGTGACGATGCTCCCCGGCGTCGCCTCCGACTGGGAGCGCGACGGCACGATCGAGGACGTCGCCCGGATCGCCGAGACCGCCGACCGGCTCGGCTACGACCACCTCTCGTGCAGCGAGCACATCGGGGTTCCCGCCACCGAGGCTGCCCGCCGCGGGGCCCGCTACTGGGACCCCCTGTCGACGTTCGGCTACCTGGCGGCCCGCACCACACGGATCCGCTTCGCCACCAAGGTCGTCGTCCTCGGCTACCACCACCCCCTGGAGCTGGCCAAGCGCTACGGCACGCTCGACGTCGTCAGCGGTGGCCGGCTGGTGCTCGGCCTGGGGGTGGGCACGCTGCGCGAGGAGTTCGACCTGATCGGGGCGCCCTTCGAGGACCGCGGCGCCCGGGGCGACGATGCGCTGGCCGCCCTGCGCGCCGCCCTCTCCCAGCCGGAGCCGGCCTACGACGGGCCGTACTACTCCTTCGGCGGCCTGGTCGTGGACCCATGTGCCGTGCAGCCCCGGGTCCCGCTGTGGATCGGCGGGCGGACGCTGAAGTCGCTGCGCCGGGCCGCGACGCTCGGCGACGGCTGGTGCCCGTTCGGCGTCACCTCGGAGCAGATCTCCTCGTGGCTCGGGCAGGTGGAGCTGCCGGACGGCTTCGAGGTCTCGCTCGGCACGCAGGGCAAGATCGACCCGCTGCGCGACCCGCGGGGCACCGAGAAGGAGCTGCTCGCGCTGGCCGAGCTGGGCGCCACCTCCTTCAACGCGCAGTTCGAGCACACGTCGCTGTCGCACTACCTCGAGCAGCTGCACGCGCTGGCCGAGGTGCAGACGTCCACCGGAGCGTGAGCACGACGCCTCCCACCGCCCTGGCCGAGGAGGCGCTGGTCGCCGAACGCTTCCTGCAGGCGGCCGAGCAGTGCCTGCTCAGCGCCGAGGCGACGCGGCTGACCATGGGCGAGGTCGCCGCGCAGGCCGGCATGTCGCGGGCGTCGCTCTACCGGTACTTCCCGACGAAGGACGACCTGCTGCTCGCCCTGGTCGTCCGGCGGGTCGAGGCGTACGTCCCGCGCCTGCTGGCAGCCCTGCCCGACCCCCACGCCGTCGAGGACGCGCTCGCGCAGCTGGTCCTGAGCGCCAGCGACGCCGTCCCCGGCGACCCGGTCAACGAGGCGCTCTTCCACGGCGAGAGCCGCTCGCGCCTGTTCGACCTGGAGCTGGCCAGCGACGCCGTGGTCGACACCATGCACCGCCACCTCGGGCCGCTCCTCGCCCGGTGGCAGCGGGCGGGCCGGCTGCACGACGACCTGGACCTCCGCGAGGTGACGCGCTGGCTCAACACGGTGGCGCTGCTGCTGCTGCAGCAGCCCTACTGCGACCGGTCCCGCGCAGACCGCGTCGCGTTCGTGCAGCGCCACGTCGTCCGCGCCCTCGTTCCCCCACCTTCCCTGACCGCCTGACCGCCTGACCGCCGACCCCAGGAGTCTCCCCGCATGGACCAGCCCGCCCCGCCTCGCCCTGCCCGCACAGGCCGACCTGACGGCATGTCCGACCTCGAGTGGCTCGTGGCTCTCGAGGAGATCCGCCAGCTCAAGGCCCGCCGTGACCGCTACGCCGATGCCCACGACTGGCAGGCCTACCAGGACCTGCACGCGCCCGACCACGTGTCGGAGAACGTCGGCTTCCCGTCCTGGACGTCGTCGGAGGAGATGATCGCCAACGTCAGCGCGATCATGGACACGATGACGACCGTCCACCACAGCTACGACGCCGAGATCGTCTTCGACACCCCCGACAGCGCCCGCGGCATCTGGGCGATGCTCGGCGGACAGGTGGCGCCGGCCGAGGGGGACCCGACGTGGCGCCTCGACTTCGGCTACTACCACGAGAGCTACGCCCGGCGGGACGGCCGGTGGGTCTTCACCCGGCGGCGCTGGCACCGGTACTGGGGCGTCGGCTCGGCCGGCGCGACGCTTCCCGACGAGCACCCCCCGGGCTCGTCCTGGCCGGAGCCGGTCGCACCGTCGGGCGGCCGGTCGTGAACCGCGTCAAGGCCGGCATCTTCAGCCTGACCCCTCCGACCGCACCCGACGACGACGGCAGCTACTTCCGCTGGCACCTGCTCGACCACATGCCCGAGCAGTTCCAGCTGCCGGGGATCGTGCAGGCCCTGCGCTACACCGCCGACGACGCGCACCGGCAGGCCCGCATCGCCGGCGAGGGGCCCCTGGCCGACACCGGCAACCTCATGCACTACCTGGTCGGCGACCCGGTGGAGCAGACCCTCGACGACTGGCTGCAGCTCGGCGCCCGGCTGGCCGAGCTGGGGCGCTTCCCGCACCGCAGGACGTCGCTGCGCATGGCCGCGACCGCCGTGCTGGACGCCAAGGCCTCGGCGCGGGTCCTGGTCGGCGGCGAGGTCCTGCCGTGGCGCCCGCACGCGGGCGTGGTGCTGGTGGTCGAGGAGCCCTGCGGGGACGGCCTCGACACGTGGCTGCAGTGGTTGCACACCGACCACGTGCCCGGCCTCCTGCGGGTGCCCGGCGTCGCCGGGGTCTGGACCTACGGCAGCACCCAGAGCTGGCGCACCCACCCCGCCTACGACACGAGCCCGCAGCACGTCACCGTGGTTTACCTCGACGACGACCCGCTGGCCGCCGTGCCCGCGCTGACCCCTCTGCTGCAGCAGCGATGGGCCTCCGGCGCCGTCCGCCCGCTGTTCGCCGGGCCGTTGCGCTCGATGCTGCGCTACGACGTGCTCTGACACTGCACCCGCCCGGGCACTCGCGCGCGGGCTCGGACAGCACCCGGGACGCCGTCGCCCGTGCGACGGCGCCCCGGGGGACTAGCTCAGCTGGCGGACGACCAGCTCGGCTGCCGCCGCCATGCTCGCGGCGTTCGGGTGGTACGCGGCGCCGCCCAGCACGCCGGCCACGCTGTACGGCGTCACCCACGGCTCCGCCGAGCAGGCGTCGTGGCCCCTGCTGGCCTTGGACAGCTCGACCAGCTCCGCACCTGCCGCCCGGGCAGCGTGCTTCGTCGCCAGCTGGAGGTCACGGGCCACGCCGTTCAGGACGAGGACCTGGTCCGCGGTGAGCGGCAGCGCCGAGCAGGTCTGGCGCCCCTCGGGCAGCACGGTCTCGTAGTCGACCACCACGACGCGGGCAGCCGGCGCCGCGGTCCTGACGGCGGTCAGCGTGCTGGTCAGCTGCGACTGCAGCCCGTCGAGCTTGGCCTGGACCGCGGCCTCGTCCACCGGACCGCACAGGGTCGCGACATAGCCGTCCAGGGCCGGGCCGGACAGGCCGAACCCCGCGAGCAGCGTGCGGAAGGTGCCCTCCAGGCCGCTGTTCTGGCAGCTGTACCGGTACAGCGACACCAGGTAGTCGACGTCGTTGCCTCCCGCCGTCACCGTCACGAGGCGCGTGGCGGGGCCGAGGGCAGCGAGCTGGGGCGGCCGGGCACCGGTCCTCGTCAGCTGCGGGGTGCTGAGGATGTTGGCCGTGGTCGCCCCGCCGCACGACACGTCGGTGAGCGACAGGGACAACGCCTGCGCGACCCTGCTCGGGTAGTTCGCCGTCGAGCGCAGGCAGGCGGCGTCCGCGTAGGGCAGCAGGCCCGGGCCCGACGCGAAGGAGCTGCCGAGAGAGACGAGGTCCCCCGGACTGGTGTCCATCTGAGAGGCTCTCAGATGGGACCGACCCTAGGTCGTCGCACCACCTCCTGTCTCTGGTTCGTCCGGGCCCCCGTCCGCAGGGGCGAAGGCGTGGAACAGCGCGTCGAGCAGGCTCTCGAGCAGCGCCGCGGGCCGGTCGACCAGCGGGACCAGCCGCGGCGCCTCCTGCGCGACGGCGGCGACGCCGCGCAGCGCCACGTACACGGCAGCGCCGAACTCCACGACGCGGCCGGGGTCGACCAACCCTGTGCTGCACAGCAGGGGCTGCCCGTCGTCGGCTGTCGCCCGGCCGAGCGCGAAGGGAGCCGAGGTCTCGACCGGCCGGTAGTCCCCCATCGCGAGGGCGAACAGCCGCGGGTGCTCCAGGCTGTAGCGCAGGAACGCCTGGCTCGCGGCGCTCGTCGCAGCCCGGACCGAGCCGGCGGACGGCGGCGCGTCCCCGTAGGCCGCCAGGGTCGCGGTGCGGACGTCCGCGAGCAGCTCGAGGTAGACCTGCTCCCCCAGCGCCGCCAGCACCTGCTCGCGGTCCCTGAAGTGGTGGTACGGCGCCGCGCTGGACACCCCGAGCGCCGACGCGGCCTTCGCGAGCGAGAAGCTGCCGGCCCCGGCCGCCTCGACCTGCGCGCGGCACTGCTCGACCAGCGCCTCCCGGAGCCGGCCGTGGTGGTAGTCGCGCTCGCGCTCAGGCACGCCCTCAGCATGCCGTTGCCCGCCCGCGCGGACGTCAGGTGCCGCCTCAGCGCACCGGGATGTTCTCGTAGTACGGGATCGCGATCTCGTCGTCGCGGTCGCTGAGCCCGATCATGCGCTCGACGTTCGGGTGCATGACGGCGGGGTCGGTGAGGATGTTGAGGCAGGTCGGGACACCGGTGCGCTGGGCCTCGCGGACCGCGGGGGCGATGTCCTCGACCCGCGTCACCTGCACGCCGTCGCAGCCCAGGCTCTGCGCCGACAGGTGGTACGGCCTCGGCTCGAGGTCGACGACCGCGGTGTGCTTCTCGCCGAAGACGAGCTCCTGGCCGTGCTTGGAGATGCCCCAGATGCCGTTGTTGAAGACGGCCGTCAGGATCGGCAGCTGGTGCCGGGCCATGGTGTCGAACTCGGCGAGGTGGAAGCCGGCCGCGCCGTCGCCGGTGAGGACGGCCACCGGCTTGCCGGGCCGCGCGACGGCGACGCCGACGCCGTACCCCGGGCCGACCCCGAGGGTGCCCAGGTAGCCGTTGCCGCCGAACAGGCCGGGGCCGGGCGAAGTGGCGAGGGGAAGGACCCACGACGGCGCCTCGCCGCCGTCGAACATGATCGCCGTCTCCGGGTCGAGCGCCGCGAGCACCTCGCGGGCGGCGGCGTGGGGGTGGATGAGCCCGGCCGGAGTGGTGTCCGGCTCGGCGTCGAAGCGACCGCGCATGCCCGCCCGCACCTGGCGCAGGAACGCGCTCCAGTCCGACGTCGACAGGGCCGGGAGCCGGTCACCGGCCCCGAGGAGGGCGGCCAGGAGCTCCCCCGCGTCGGCGACGATCCCGACGGCCGGGGCACGCATGCGGCCGATCTCGGCCGCGTCGACGTCGACCTGCACGAGAGCGGCGTCCGGCGGCACCATGACGCCGCCCCGGCCGCCGAGGAAGATGCCGCCGCGCTGGCCCAGCTGGACGACGACGTCGGGCGTCCGCCCCGCGGCCGCCGCCCCGGCGAGGACGCTGACCGGGCCGTGGTTGCCGGGGTGGTCACCCGGCAGCACGCCGTTGCCCTTCGGCCCGTAGACGACCGGGATGCCAATGCGCTCGGCCAGCTCGGCGAGCAGCGCCGGGCAGCCGGGCGAGAACAGCGCGCCACCGCCGACGACGACCACGGGGCGCTCGGCGGCCTGGAGCAGCTCGAGCACCCGGTCGACGGCGTCGGCAGAGGGAGCCGGGCGCGAGGTCAGGCCGGCCGCCTCGGGCATCGCGACGTCGTCGTCGTCGACGGGCGCGAACAGCACGTCGATCGGCAGCTCGAGACAGACCGGCCCCGGGCGGCCGGACCGGGCGAGCCGCAGCGCCTTGTCGACCAGGTCGGGGATCCGCTCGACGTGGGTGACCCGGTGGGCCCACTTGGTGACCGGTGCCGCCATCTGCACCTGGTCAAAGCCGCCCTGCAGCGGGTTCGTCTCGACCTCCCGCAGAGGCGGCGAGCTGGTGAGGAACAGCACCGGCGCGGCGTCGAGCATCGCGTCGGCCATCGAGGTCAGGGCGTTGGTGAACCCGGGGCCGGCCGTCACGGCGCAGACCCCGACCCGGCCGGTCGCCCGCGCGTACGCCGCCGCAGCGAAGCCCGCGGTGTTCTCGTGACGGGTGTCGGTCAGGCCGATGCCGGAGTCACCACAGGCGACGAGGAAGGCGTCGAGGTGCCCGCCGTGCAGGACGAAGGCGCGGTCGACCCCCAGCGCCGCCAGCGACCGTGCGAGCAGGGTGCCACCGTTGGTCTTCACAGATCCGTCCTCACTGTTTTCGACTCCGACGTCGAACTATGCTCTGCTGCGACCCGGCAGCGCAAGGACCGACCCGCGAGGAGCAGCAGATGTTCGAGGACTACGCCGGCCGTCGCGTCCTGGTGACCGGGAGCTCGTCCGGGATCGGCCAGGCGCTCGCCGGCGAGCTCGCCCGCCTGGGCGCTGAGGTGCACGCTGCGGCGCGGTCCGGCGACGCCGAAGGGCTCGCCGCCTGGCACCGGCTCGACCTCAGCGACCCCGCCTCGGTCGAGGCGGTCGCCGCGGCCCTGCCCGGCCCGGTCGACGTCCTGTTCAACTGCGCGGGCCTGCCCCCGATGGCCGCGGACGCCGACGTCCTGGCCGTCAACTTCCTCGGCACCCGTCTGCTGACCGACCTGCTGACCGAGCAGATGCCCCCCGGGAGCGCCGTCGTCAACGTGTCCTCGAACGGCGGGTACGCCTGGCGGCGGCGCCCCGAGCTGGTCCGCACCTTCGTGGAGCTGGCGGACTTCGCCGGCGGCCTCGCCTGGTACGCCGAGCACGCGGTGGAGGTCGGCCACGTGTACCGCTTCTCCAAGGAGGCGCTCACGTTCTGGACGATGCTCGCGTCGGCCGAGCTGGTGCAGCGCGGCGTCCGGATGAACGTTGCGAGCCCGGGCGCAGTGCAGACGCCCATGCTGGAGGCGATCGAGGCCGTGACCCCGGCCGCCGCGATCGAGGCGGTGCTCCAGCCAAGCGGGCGCCGGAGCACCCCGCAGGAGCAGGTGGGCCCACTGCTGTTCCTCGGCAGCGAGGCGCAGGCGTCGTACGTCAACGGCGCCGAGCTGCCGGTCGACGGCGGCTTCTGGGCGGCCCGGACCGTGGCGGGCGAGCTCCACTAGCCGCAGAGCTCAGAGCGCGCCCCCAAGGGACGGCGCGAGGCCCGGGGTGCCCGGGGAGCCGTCGGGGACGTAGCGCCCGGCCCGGTCGATGTACTCGTCCAGCCGGCTGATCAGCCCGCCTTGCACGGTCAGCAGCACGCAGACCGGCCACGCCATGACGTCGCCCGCTGCCGTCGTCGCCTCGAAGCACTGGCGCTGGACGAACCCCCCGGGCACCGGGCTGCGGCGCACATCGGTGAAGGCCCGCGCCGCGAACCCCGACGCCAGCCGCTGCCAGCCCTGCTCGGCGGTCGCGAGGTCCTCCTCCTTCTGGTCGAAGGAGTGCCAGGCGACGAAGTCGTCGGTGACACACGCCCGGGCGGCCGCGACGTCGCCCCGCGTCAGCGCCCCGTAGAAGCGGTCGAGGACCTCCGCGTCGTCGCTCATCGGGGGCTCCTCCCGTTGACCACGCCGAGCCCGACGGTCCGGTAGCCGAGCAGCTCGAGCATGGTGTCGGAGCAGCCCTGCAGGACGACGGGGTCCAGCGAGAGCTGCCAGTTCTCCTGCGGCCGGTAGATCCAGCTCGTGTACCAGCCGAAGGCGCCCGCGCGACGCTGGTCCTGCGTGCTGTTGTGCCCGGTGCGGTGCCAGATCCGGCTCTCGAAGACGATCAGCGACCCCGCAGGAGCCTCGTACGGGACGGCCTCCGGCAGGTCGTCCTTCGTCGGCGCCCGGTGCAGCAGGTGGCTGCCCGGCACGAAGCAGGTCGCGCCGTTCTCGACGGTGAAGTCGTCGAGCGCCCAGGCCGCGTTCGCGCCCTGCGGGCGGGTGGGCCACGGCTCGGGCAGGAAGTTCTGGTCAGCGTGCAGGTACATCTCGCCGCCGCCCGGACCGGTGATGTTGGCGCTCAGGTTGCCCAGGATGATCCGGTCCCCGATGGCCGAGCGGATGAGGCGCAGCGCCGTCGGGTGCTCGGCGAGGTCGACGAACCGCCACGACCTGCTCGGCAGGTTCCACACCCGCTGGTTCGTCTCGTCGCCCGGGGTGTCGGCGATGAAGTGCTCGCGCAGCCCGCGCGCGGCCTCCTCGTCGGCGACGCCGTAGAGCGCGTCCCGGGTCGCCTTGAGCGTCGTCGGGTCGAGCACGCCGGTGACCGCGCAGATGCCGTGCTCGGCGAGGTCGTGCTCGGCCCGCTCGACGTCGTCCGTGGGGGCGGGGAGGGTTGCGGTGGTGGTCATCGTCGCTCCGAGGTCAGAGGTGGACGCGGACCGGCAGGCGGTCGTAGCCCCACTGGAAGCTCGACGGCGGCCGGTGCGCGCCGTCCAGGTCGATCTCGTACTCGGGCACCCGGGCGAGGAACTCCTCGAGCAGCACGGCGAGCTCGAGGCGGGCGAGGTGCACACCGATGCAGAAGTGCTGGCCGCGCCCGAACGCGAGGGTGCGGGCGATCCGGCGGTCCCAGCGGAACGTGTCGGGGTCGTCGTACTCGCGCGGGTCGCGGCTGGCGGACTGGTTCAGGTAGACGACCCGCTGCCCGGGCCGCACGACCTGCCCGGCGACGATGCTCTCCTTGCGGCAGGTCCGCCCGAACCACTGGGCGGGAGCGCAGAAGCGGAGCATCTCCTCGACCGCCTTCGGCACGTTCGCGGCGAGGTCAGCGCGCACGGCGGCGAGCTGCTCCGGCGCCCGCCACAGCTCCATGAGGCCGTGCGCGAACACCTTGGGCACGGTCTCCGTCCCGCCGGCGAACACGCACAGCAGGTTGACGGCGATCTCGGT
The DNA here is from genome assembly GCA_963761695.1 of uncultured Actinomycetota bacterium. GTDB lineage: Bacteria > Actinomycetota > Actinomycetes > Mycobacteriales > SCTD01 > RYN-122. The sequence continues at coordinate 116,308 of CAVXIB010000020.1, forward strand.
GTCGGTGAGCTCGCGCCCGTCGACCCGGAGCTGGAGCATGCCGTCGACGAGCGGGAACGAGCCGTCGGCGCCGGCCGACCGCCGCTCGGCCACCTGCGGGGTCATGAACCCCAGCAGCCGGGCCATGACGTCCTGGCTGCGGGCGAAGCCGGGGGTGTCGTTGTCGGTGGCCGTGAGGGCGTGGACCGTGCGGAGGACGTCGGGTGCCTCCTCCAGGGGGATGCGGAACAGGTGGCAGATCGTCGACGCCGACACGATGCCGCCGAGGTCGGCGGTGAGGTCGAAGGCACCTGTGGGCAGCAGCGCGTCGAGCCTGTCGCGCACGATGCCCCGGACGGCCCCCTCGAGCGACGCCGTGCCGCGCGGGCGCAGCGGCGCGCCGTGCGCGTGCCGGACCTCGTCGTACGTCGGCGAGCCGTAGCGCAGGTGCGAGCCGAAGGGGGTGAGCGGCCCGTCGGAGGTCGGTCCGTCGTTGCGCCGGGCGAGGTCGGCCGGCGTGAAGACGGTGCCCTCGTTGGCCGGGAAGGCGTTGTCACCCAGCACGAGGAAGTCCCACACGTCCTGGAAGCGGGACAGGAAGAAGGTGTCGTAACGCTCCACGTAGTAGACGGGGTGCTCGTCGCGCAGGCGCGCGTAGAACGGCATCGGGTCACGCATGACCTCGGCGGCGAAGGGGTCGTAGTCCAGCACGTCGTCCACCGCGGTCACCGTCCGGCGCGCACGAGCCGGCCAGGGCGCGCACCCGTGTCGTGGCCGTCGCGCCGGGTGACCTGGCCGGCGACCATGGTGGCGAGGTAGCCGTCGGCGCGCTGGGTCAGCCGTTGCGCCCCGCTGGGCAGGTCGAACACCATCTGGGGCAGCTGCAGCGCCAGCCGGTCGTGGTCCAGGACGTTGAGGTCGGCCCGCTTGCCCGGGGCCAGCACCCCCCGGTCGCGCAGGCCGTAGAGGTCCGCGTTCAGGCCGGTCAGCTTGTGCACGACGTGCTCCAGCGACAACCGCGGCCCGCGGCTCCGGTCGCGCGCCCAGAAGGTGAGCAGGAAGGTGGGCATGGAGGCGTCGCAGGCGAAGCGCATGTGCGCACCGCCGTCCGCCAGGCCGAGCGAGACGCCGGGCTGCGACAGCAGCTCGTAGGTCGCACTCAGGTTGCCGCCGGCGTAGTTGAGGAAGAAGCTCGCGCAGACGTTGTGGCCGTCGCCTGCCGTGTAGTGGTCGTACAGGTACTCCTCGTCGGGGACGCCGGCCGCGGCCGCGAGCGCACCCAGGGTGCGGTCCGGCGCAGGCTCGTAGTCGACCGGGAAGACGAGCGGGAAGATGCCGGAGATGCGGCCGCGGAGCATCTCCACGAACGGCCCGAGCTTCGGGTCGGGGGACAGGCTCGCGTCGGTCGTCTCGGCGAGCACCCGGCGGCGTCGCTCCGGGTCGCGCAGAGCCACGACGCGCTCGGCCAGCGGCAGGTCGCGCACCTCCACGTAGGACGGCCGGAGCATGAAGACGTGGTAGCCGTCGAGCGTGGTCATGGCGCCGATCCCGCGGCCGCCGACCTGGGGCGCGATCCGCAGGCCCTGGGCCTCGCCGGCGGCGCTGTCGGCCAGCATGTGACGCCAGTCGTCCGGGTCGCTGCGGTACTGCATCAACGCGTAGGTGACAGGTCGCCCGGCGGCCTGCGCGATGCGCACGACCTGCTCGTGCTCGGCCCGACGGGCCTCCCGCGTGATCTCGGGGGTGTCCGGCGTCTCGCCGCTGGAGCCGAGCGGGTTGATCTGCATCGTGCCGCGGCCGCTCTCCCCCATGGCCGCCGCGAGCGCGCACAGCTCCTCGCTCCCGGCGAAGGTGCCGGGCGGGTGCTCGCCCCCGCTGGTGTGGTGCTCGAGGTTGCGGGCTCCCGAGACTCCGACGGCGCCGGCGGCCATGCCCTCGCGCACCAGCTGCGCCATCTGCGCGATGTCCTGCGGCGTGGCCGCCTCGTGGCGCAGCGCGCGGTCGCCCATGACGAAGACCCGCAGCGGGGCGTGCGGCACGTGCAGCCCGACGTCCATCGTGTAGGCGCGGTCGGCGACCCGGTCGAGGTAGTCGGGGAAGCTGCGCCACCCCCAGTCCAGGCCCTCCTCGATGACGACCTCGGGGATGTCCTCGACGCCCTCCATCAGCGCCACGAGGGCCTTGCGGTGCTCCGGCTCAACCGGCGCGAACCCCACACCGCACGCACCGCCCAGCACCGTCGTGACGCCGTGGCCGAAGCTCGGCTCCAGGGCGTCGTCCCACAGCAGCTGGCCGTCGTAGTGGGAGTGCACGTCGACGAAGCCGGGCGTGACGAGGGCGCCGTCGGCGTCGATGACCTCGCGCGCCGTGCCGTCGACCCGGCCGACCTCGACGACGACGCCGTCGCGGACCGCGACGTCGGCGGTGCGCGCCGGTGCGCCGGTGCCGTCGACGACAGTGCCGCCCCGGACGATCGTGTCGTAGCTGCTCATCCCGTCGGCTCTCCCTCGAGGATCCGGCGCACCAGCTCGAGGTCGGCGGCGGCCCCCTTGCGCACGTAGGCGTTGTCGGACCCGACACAGAGCCAGTGCACGCCACGCCCGAGCAGGTCCTCGGTCAGGGCAGGGCTCAGGGAGGCCGTCCCCGCGAGCTTGCCGTGGACGCGGCACAGGCGGACGACCTCGTCCACGGCATCCAGGACAGGGTCGGCGAACCGCGTGTAGTCAGCGGGCAGCCCGAGGCTCAGCGCCAGGTCGACCGGACCGATGAGCACGCCGTCGACGCCCTCGGTCGCGATGATCGCCTCGAGGTTCTCGAGCGCCTCCGCGGTCTCGATCATCGGCAGGCAGAGCACCGCCTCGTTGGCGGCAGCGGCCGTACCGGTCATGCGGAGCGGGCCGAACGAGCGGAAGCCCTCGGGCGGGTACCTGGTGGCACGGGCCGCGTCGCGGGCCTGCTCGGGCGTCGACACCATCGGGACGACGACCCCGGTCGCGCCGAGGTCGAGGGCGCGCATGATGCGGGCCGGGTCGTTCCACTCCACCCGGACCAGGGCGTCCCCGCCGCCGGCCTTGGCCGCCTGCACCAGGCCGAGCAGCTGCTCCCACGTGACGCTGCTGTGCTGTGCGTCGACGAGCAGGAAGTCGAAGCCTGCCTTGGCCAGCGTCTCCGTGCCGATCACCGTCGGCAGCAGCGTCCAGGCCCCGATCGCCGGGGCGCCGGCGGCCGCCTTCTCGCGGATGCCGCTCACGCCGGGACCTGCGCAGCCTCGAGCCGGGCCAGGAAGTCCGGCCACACCTCGGGGTTGACGAGGTTGCGCGGGCGCTCCCCGCGCAGCGCGCGCACGGCGTCCTGCGCCGACACGTGCCCGGCCTTGGCGGTCATCTCCGGGGCCGAGCCGGCCGAGTGCGGCGTCAGGATGACGTTGTCGAGGGTGAACAGCGGGTGGCCCGCCGGCAGCGGCTCGGGCTCGGTGACGTCGAGGCCGGCTCCCGCGACGACCCGGTCCTGCAGGGCACGCACGAGCGCGTCGGTGTCGACGATGCCGCCGCGGGAGGTGTTCAGCAGGACGGCCGTCGGCTTCATGAGCGCGAGCTCCGCGGCGCCGACGAGGTGGCGGGTGTCGTCGGTGAGCGGGATGTGCAGGCTGACGACGTCGCTGACCCCGAGCACCTCGTGAAGGTCCTCGACCAGCTCGACGCCGAGCCGCTCGGCCTCGGTGGCGTTGGCCCACGGGTCGTAGGCCAGCACCCGCATGCCGAAGGCCGTGCTCGCCATCCGGGCCACCTCGCGACCGATGAAGCCGAACCCGACCAGGCCCAGGGTCTTCCCGCGCACGATGCCGGGCAGACCGCCGAGCTCGCGGGTCGGCACGGTCCGCTGCTCACGGTGGGCGGCGCGGTCCGTCAGCGCGATCCAGCGGGCCAGCGAGAGCATGAGGCCGACGACGTGCTCGGCGACGGAGGCGTAGTTGACGCCCGCGGCGTTGACGACCGCGATCCCGCGGGCGGTGCACGCCGCGACGTCGACCGAGTCGACGCCCGCGCCGGGCATGAACACGACCTCGAGCCGGGGGGCGGCGTCGAGCGTCTGCTGGGTCACGGCGAGCTGTGCGCCCAGGCCGATGGCGGAGAGGGCCTGGGCCTCGGCCAGCAGCGGCGGGAAGCCCCGGTCGAAGGCCTCGCGCCGGGCCTGCAGGACCTCGGGCGTCCCGCCCATGGCCCGGAGCTCGGTGGGGAGGGCGAACAGCAGCTCGTGCCCGGCGCCCTCCAGGACCGCCTGCGCGTCGCCGAGCAGCACGCTCGGCACCAGCACCTTCTTGCCCACGAGTCCGTCCTCCGCACGCCGTCGACCGGCGTCCGGGAGGACCGCCGGTGTTGCGCGGGTCACGCTAGGCCTCGGGACACTTTCAGACAAGAGGCAGTGGGTGTCCTACTGAGGGGGGAGCAGGGTGCGCACCACGAAGCGGTCCAGCCACAGCCGTTTGTCCCCCTCCGTGCGCTCGCGCAGGACCGGCGTCTGGAGGAAGAGCATCATCGCGTTGAGCCAGCGCAGGGTCTCGCGCACGTCGACGTCGCCGTGCACCGAGCCGGCCTCCCGCCAGCGCTCCAGCAGCGGGCCGAGGTGCGCCACCTGGACGTCGACGATCGCCTCGGACGCCAATCCGACGGCGGCGACGTCGCTCTGGTCCTCGCCGCCGAACAGCGACTCGTTCACCGGGTCGCCCTCGGTGAGGGCGAGCAGGGCCAGCACGAGGTCGGGCAGGCACTGCGCCGGGGAGTCGGTGTCGGGCAGCGCGGCCAGGATGCGGCCGAGTGCGGCGTCCAGCCGGCGCACGATCAGGGCGGAGAGCAGGTCGCGACGGTTCGGGAAGTACCGGTAGAGGGTGGAGCGCGTCACGCCCGCCTCGGCCGCGACCTCGCCCATCGCGAAGTCCGGTGCCCCCCGCCGCACGAGGCAGCGCTGCAGCGCCTCGAGCAGCAGCCCGCGCGCCTCGGCGTCGTCGTAGACGTGCCGGGACGCGCCCCACCGACGCTTCTCACCGGCCGCGGCGCTCGCGCTCGTCACGCGCAGGAGACTACGGGGGCGTCCGTCGGCGACCTCCTGACTTCCGGACAGCCAGCGACTACTGTCCGATCGGTGTGGTGCGCATCGCCGTGCACCCTCGAGGAGGACACGTGGACACCGACGTCGTGGTGGTGGGTGCCGGGTTCGCCGGCCTGTACGCGGTGCACCGGCTGCGCGGGCTCGGCCTCTCGGTGCGGGCCTTCGAGGCCGGCAGCGACGTCGGCGGGACCTGGTACTGGAACCGCTACCCCGGGGCGCGGTGCGACGTCGAGAGCCTGGACTACTCGTACTCCTTCGACGAGCAGCTGCAGCAGGAGTGGGACTGGACCGAGCGGTACGCCACGCAGCCGGAGATCCTCGCGTACCTGCAGCACGTGGCCGACCGCTTCGACCTGCGCAGCGCCTACGGCTTCGGCACTCGGGTCGAGGGCGCCACGCTCGACGAGACCGACCTGAGCTGGACCGTCCGCACCTCCACCGGCGAGCAGGTGCGGTGCCGCACCCTGCTGCTGGCGACCGGGCCGCTGTCGGTGGCCAACCTCCCCGACGTCCCCGGTCGGGACGCGTTCCAGGGCCGGGTCCTGCACACCGGCGCGTGGCCGCACGAGGGAGTGGACTTCACCGGCCGTCGGGTCGCCGTCATGGGCACGGGCTCCTCGGGCATCCAGCTGGTGCCGCAGGTGGCCGCGAAGGCAGCGCACCTGACCGTGCTGCAGCGGACCCCCAACTTCACCGTCCCCGCGCAGAACTGGGCGTGGGACCCCGACGCGCTCGCGGAGGCCAAGAAGGACTACCCGGACCGGCGTCGCCGCGCTTGGGCCAGTGCCGCCGGCACCCCGGCCTCGCCGTCGACGGTCAAGGTGTTCGAGGTCGACGAGGCGGAGCGCCGCCGCGTGTTCGAGGAGAAGTGGGCCGAGGGAGGAGCGCGCTGGCTCCGCACGACCTTCGGCGACATCGTCACCGACCGCGACGCGAACACCGCGGCCGCGGAGTTCGTGCGCGAGAAGATCCGCACCACCGTGCAGGACCCGGAGGTGGCGGCACGCCTGACGCCGCAGGGCTACCCCCTGGGGGCCAAGCGGATCTGCGTCGACACCGGCTTCTGGAAGACGTTCAACAACGACCACGTCGCCCTCGTGGACGTCCGGGAGGACCCGCTCGAGCGGATCGAGCCCGGGGGGCTGCGCCTGCGCAGCGGCCGGCTCGTCGAGGTCGACGACCTGGTCTTCGCGACCGGCTTCGACGCCATGACCGGCGCCGCGTCGCGGATGGAGCTGCGCGGGCGCAGCGGCCGGCTGCTGTCCGAGGCGTGGGCAGAGGGCCCGCGCACCTACCTCGGGCTCGCGGTGTCGGGCTTCCCGGGTCTGTTCCTGCTCAACGGTCCCGGGAGCCCCTCCGTGCTGTCGAACATGGTCCTGACCAGCGAGCAGCAGGTCGACTGGCTGGCCGACGCCCTCACGGCCGGCCGCTCCCGCGGGGTCGCCGCCCTGGAGGCCACCGAGCAGGCCGAGCAGGAGTGGGCCGAGCACTGCGCTGCGCTGTCCACCGGCTCGTTCCTGCACGAGGTCGACAGCTGGTACGTCGGCGCGAACATCCCCGGAAAGCCGCGCGTCCTGCTGCCCTACGTCGGTGGGCTCCCCCGCTACGGCGAGCAGCTGCGGGCGGTGGCCGAGGACGGCTACCGCGGGTTCGCGGGGCACGGCGCCGCTGAGCTGCTCGAGCCCGCGGGCTCCGGCTCGACCTCCGACGTCGCGGCCGCCGCCCTGTGACCACGCGGACCGTCACCGTGCTGCTGTCCGGGGGCACGTTCTTCGAGGGCCCGCGCTGGCACGACGGCAGCTGGTGGGTCTCCGACTTCTACCGGCACCACGTCCTGCGCGTGAGCCCGTCCGGCACGGCCGAGGTCGTGGTCGAGGTCCCGGGGCAGCCCTCCGGTCTCGGCTTCCTCCCGGACGGCTCGCTCGTCGTCTCCTCCATGCTCGACCGGACGGTCCTGCGCGTCGTCGACGGTCGCCGGAGCACGCTCGCCGACCTCGCGCACCTGTGCGGCGGACACCTGAACGACCTCCTCACCGACGCCCACGGGCACGCCTTCGTGGGGGACTTCGGCTACTCCCTCGACGATCCCGCCGGCGAGCGGGCCACCACGCTGAAGCGGGTCGACCCCGACGGCAGCGTGCACGTCGCGGCGGAGGGTCTCCGCTTCCCGAACGGCATGGCCCTCACTCCGGACGGGCGCACCCTGCTGGTGACGGAGTCGAGGGCCGACCGCGTCACCGCCTTCGACCTCGCCGAGGACGGCACCCTCAGCGGCCGCCGCACCTGGGCCTCCGTCGGTGCCGGCGACCACCCCGGTCAGCCGCGGGTGGTCCTGGACGGCTGCGCGCTCGACGCCGACGAGCACCTGTGGGTCGCCGACCTCGGGAGCCGGCGCTTCGCCCGGCTGGCGCCGGGCGGCCTGGTGGTCGACGAGGTCCCCGCCCCTGACGGCCTGTTCCCGATCGCCTGCGCGCTCGGCGGCGGCGACCTCCGGACCCTGCTGATGTGCTGCTCCCCCGGCTTCGGCCCCGACACGACGCCGGGTGCCGCCGTCCTGCTCACCACCGGTGTCGACGTCGCCGGCACCGGCCGCCCCTGAGGACCTCGAGGAGCACGAGATGAGCCTGTCGCCCGGCGGCATGCAGCACGACGCGGACGCCCGCGCCCTGGTGGACCTGGTGAGCGGGCTCGGCCAGCCGCAGATCTGGGAGCGGGGTGCCGAGGGCGGCCGGGCCTACCTCGAGGAGCGCGCCGCCGCCGGGCCCCCCGGGCCGGACCTCGGCCTCGTCCTGGACCTCGAGGTCCCCGGTCCACCGGCGGTGCCGGTGCGGCTCTACCGCGCGGCTCCGGACGCCGGAGCCGGCGGCAGGCCGGTGGTCGTGTACCTGCACGGCGGCGGCTTCGTGCTCGGCAGCGTGGCCGCGTCCGACGGCTTCTGCCGCCGGCTCGCGGCCGCCGTGGACTGCGTCGTCGTCTCGGTCGAGTACCGGCTCGCTCCCGAGGACCCCTTCCCGGCCGGGCTGGACGACGCCGTCGCCGCGGCGCGCTGGGCGGCGGACCTCGCGCCGGAGTGGGGCGCGGACCCTGCCCGCCTCGTGCTCCTGGGCGACTCGGCCGGCGGCGGGCTCGCTGCCGCGGCTGCCCACCGACTGGTGCGCGAGGAGGGTCCGGGGCTCGCCCGCCTGGTCCTCGCCTACCCGGTCACCAGCGCGGCCGACCCGCAGGCCCCGACGCCGCACGGCGACCGCTGGCCGCTGACCGACTCGGACATGACCTGGTTCCGCGAGCAGTACGTGCCCGACCCGTCGCGGCGGGACGACCCCGACGCCTCGCTCCTGCTGGCCGACCCGGCGGGCCTGCCGCGCACCACCGTCGTGCTCGGCGGCTGCGACCCGCTCTTCGCCGAGGGCATGGCCTACGCCCAGCGGCTGTGGGAGGGCGGCGTCGAGGTCGACCTGCACGTCTACCCCGGGCAGGTCCACGGCTTCGTCACCTTCGACCCGTCACTGCTGCGCCGCAGCGACGAGGCGCTCGGTCTGGTCGCGAACGCCGTCCGCACCGCCTGAGACGCGGACCGGTCAGGCGGCCGGACGCAGCACGAGCTGAACGATCGCGGCCCAGACCTCGTCCTCGGTCGTCCGGGCGCCGGCGTCGGCAGCGTCGTCGACGGCGGCGACCTGGTGGACGACGCGGAGGACGAGCAGGGCGCGGCGTGCCGCGTCGCGCCGCCCCGGCAGAGCGGCGCTGACCTGCCGGGTCAACACGCCGAGGAGCCGGCCCTGCGCGTCCACCAGCGCGCCGGGGTCGGCCAGCTGCAGCTGGTCGTGCACCCGTCGCAGCGCGGTCCGCCGACGCGACGGCGACGGGGCGCAGGCCCGGTGCAGGACCCGGACGGAGGCCTCGAGCCGGGCGAGGGCGCCGGTGCCCGCGCCTGCCTCGAGCTCCATCTCCCGGGCCAGCTCCTCGTACCCCAGCTCGACCAGGAAGGCCAACAGCTCCGTCTTGGCCGGGAAGTGCTTGTAGAAGGCGTGCATGGACAGCCCGGCCCGTGAGGTGACGGAGCGGACGGTGAGCTCTTTGCCCTCCCCGAGGAGTTCACTGGCCGCGGCGAGGAGCTCCTCGAGCTGGTCCTCCGTGCGCTACCGGACGACCTCGATCGAGCGCTGGACCACCCGGTCACGGGTGCTCAGCGACGAGGCACCGCGCATCGGGCCGGCGTCGGGGACCGGGGCGCCGGTCGCCAGGACGCCCGTCGCAAGGGGGGCTGGACGCATCGTCTGCACCTCACCAGTCTAGGACAGCAAGGCTCAGTTGTCCTAAACCTGGGGAGTCGGCGCTGCTGCTCAGGCGGGCTGGGGGCTGGTGAACCGGCCCGGGAAGTGCCCGGTGAACTCGCCGTGCTCGAACGTCGGCACGCCGTTGCACAGCGTCAGCCGCATGGGCGCCGGCGGTCGGGTGTACCGGTAGGTCCGGCCGCCTTCGCCGTCCGGCACGTCCCAGGTCTTGGTCTCGAGGCGTCGCTCGATCTCGTCCAGGGCGAAGACGGCGATGTCGGCGTTCTTGCCGACCTCGAGCAGTCCGCGGTCGTGCAACCCGAAGAAGTCGGCGATCTTCCAGGTGAGGGCGTGCACGGCCTCCTCGACCGTCAGCCGTCCCGTGTCGCGGACGTAGTCCGTGAGGACGAGCACGTTGTCGCCGGTGCCGCAGAACATCTTCCCGTGGGCGCCCCCGTCGGACACGTTGCCCACCGAGCGCGGGTCCTTCAGCAGCGCGACGACGAGGTCCTCGTCGACCTCGAAGGAGGGCTTGCGCACGATCGACTCGGCGCCGTTGTCGAGCACCCACTGCGCGAGCGCGTCCGACGGGTGCTCGAAGCCGTTCTCGCTCATGTACTGGTCGAGGAAGACGCCGGTGGGGCCGTGGCCGGTCTCGCTCTCGCGCAGCAGGATCTCGCCGTGCCGGAACAGTGTCGAGTGCGGGAACTGGTTGTCCCAGCTCTTCCGCGCCTGCTCGCGCCACGCCGGGTCGGTCAGCAGCCCGCTCTTGTCCGCCCACGTCGGGGCGTCGACGAGCTCCTGCCAGGTCGGGTTGCCGTTCTGGGAGAACACCAGCGAGCGGGCGAAGTTGATGACTGAGGTCGGTGCGACGTGGTGGTACCCGGTCCAGACGTCGAGGCCCTCGGCCTTGAACCCCTCGTGCAGCGCCTGCGACGCGGGCAGGACCTTCGCCTGGAACTTGAGCGTCGGCAGGCCGGCCCACTGGGTGCGCACGCCCGCCTCCTTCGCGAGCCGGCCGAAGCGCTCGGTCTGCTCGGGGCCGGTCATGCGCATGAAGTGGTCGACGATCACCTGGAACGTCGCGCCCGGGTGCCGCGCGAGCACCGCCAGCAGAGCGGCGTACTCGGCGTCGTCGGCGCGCTGGGACGGCAGGGGCCGCTCGTGCCGGTCGAAGTCGAGCTGGTTGGAGGACAGCCCCATCGCACCGGCGGCGAGACCGTCCTCGAGCAGCGCGCACATCTGCGCCACCTCGTCGGGCGTGGCCGCCCGTTCCCAGGCCTGCTCGCCCATGACGTAGAGGCGCAGCGGGATGTGGCCGAGGAAGGCGCCGCAGTTGACCGGCGTCTTGACGTTGCGCTTCCAGGAGGCGGCGTACTCGCTCCACGTCTCCCAGTCCCAGGGCACCAGGGTGTTCATCGGCGGCACCGGGATGTCCTCGAAGAAGTTGAAGATGTCGACGATGCCGGCCCGGGTCGCCTCGCTGTGCGGGGCCATCGAGAAGCCGCAGTTGCCGTTGACCGACGTCGTGATGCCGTAGGCGGGGAGCGGGTCCATGATCGGCGCCCACCACACGCCGCCGTCCCAGTGGTTGTGCGTCTCGAGGAAGCCGGGGGTCACGTAGCAGCCGGTCGCGTCCACCACACGCTCGCCGATCCCGGCCTCGAGGCCCTGGCCGATCTCGGCCACGACGCCGTCCCTCACGCGGACGTCCGCGGCGTACGCCGGCCGGCCGGAGCCGTCGACGACCGTGCCACCCTTGATCAGGATCCTGAACTCCACGACGCCTCCTCCGGCCGCTCGCCGTGAGCGGACACTGCGATGAATGTGTCCCATCCTGGGGTGGAAGGCAAGCCCCTAGGCTCGGGCGGTGTCCGCCGCCCAGGAGCCCGTCTCCCCCGCACGCCGGTGGGGCAGCGCCCGGGCTCTGTCCGACGACGACGAGGCCCGCGGGCTCCTGCTGCAGGCGGCGGCGGCCTGCATCGCGCGGGAGGGCACCGCGCGGGTGGCCATGGGGCAGGTCGCGGACGAGGCCGGCGTCGCGCGCTCGACGCTCTACCGCTACTTCCCGTCCCGCGACGACCTGCTCGTCGCCCTGCTGCGCCACCGGCTGGACGCGGCGCTCGGCCGCATCGTGGGCGCCCTCGAGGACCCGGACGACGCCGCGTCCAGCCTGCTCGCCTTCGTGCTGCAGCCGGTCGGCATGGTCGAGGGCGACCCGCTCAACGAGGCCCTGTTCTCCCCCGACAGCCACGGCCTGGTGGCCGACCTGGAGCTGGCCTCGAGCGCCTTCCTCGACGTGGCCGAGCAGCACCTCGGGCCGCTGCTGGAGCGGTGGCAGGCCGAGGGCTCCGTGCGCCCGGGGCTGACGACGCGCGAGACCGTGACGTGGCTCAACGCGGTCTCCACCCTCATGCTCGGGCCGCCGTGGCGGGCACGGAGCAAGGCCGAGAAGCGCCGGACGCTCGAGGACTACCTGCTGCCCGCCCTGCTGTCGGCAGGGGGCTAGGCAGTCGCGGCGGACCAGCCGTGCTCGGCCGCGACCGCGCCCCGCAGGTGCTGGACGCCGCCCAGCAGCCCGACGTCGACCGCCACCCGGCGCGCCAGGTGGTGGACGCCGTACTCCCAGGTGAAGCCGATGCCGCCGGCCAGCTGGACGCACTCGCTGCCGATGGCGAACCCGTGCGCCGCGAGCAGCGTCTGGGCCGCCAACCCGAGGCGCCGGGCGTCGTCCTCGCCGGCGTCCCACGCCTGAGCCGCGCGGCGCACCAGCAGGCGCACCTGGGTCACCACGAGGCTGTGCCGCACGAGCGGGTACGCGACCGCCTGGTTCCTCGCGATCGGCGCGCCGAAGGTGGTCCGCTCGAGCGCGTACGCGGTGGTCATCTGCACGGCGCGGTCCAGGGCGCCGACGGCGTCGGCGCACAGCAGCAGCCCGAGGACGTCCGGCAGGCCGGTCGCGGCCTCCGCCGGGAGCGGGGTCCCGGCCAGGTCGACGACGTCCACCGAGCCGAGCTCGCGGGTGGTGTCGAAGGCCCCGCGGGGACTCGGCCGAGGCGTCAGTGCCGGGGGCTCGACCAGGAGCAGGCCGTGGCCGTCGTGCACCAGCCAGCGGTCGGTGACCTCGGTGTCGGGCACCTGCAGGCGACCGGTCACCCGGTCCCCGTGGATCGAGGCAGCGCCGCTGCCCCGCGCCAGGAGCACGCGTCCGTCCGGGGGCGCGTCGCCCAGCCGGGAGAGCACCAGGTCCGCGCCCGACGCTGCGAGCAGCGGGCCGCCGAACAGGGCCCGTCCGGCCTGCTCGTGGACGGCAACGGCGTGCTCGACCCCGGCCCCGGACCGGAACAGCTCCAGCAGACCCTGGCGCTCGGCCCGACGCCACCCGTCGAGCCACGCGAGGGGTTCGTTCCCGTCCGGCCCGCTCTCCTTCGGCCAGTCGTCGGCGCCGCGCAGCGCCCCGGCGGCGGACTCGGCCAGCAGCTGCAGCTCCTCGGCGTCGCTCATGCGGCGGAGCCTAGCCTCGCAGTCGCTTCTTCTCTACACTGACGTCACAATCGAGTTCAGCGAGAGGTCGACATGAGCACGCTGTCCCCAGGCCCGTTCGACCCTGCCGCCTACCGCGAGCGCGTGCGCACGTTCATCGCGGAGCAGGCGCCCCGGCATGACTGCCTGGAGGGGCTGCGCGCGCCGGCTGACGCCCAGGAGGAGGGCCGGCTCCGCGGCTGGTACGCCGCCCTCTACGCGCAGGGCCTGCTGGGAGCCGACTGGCCCGAGCACCTCGGCGGCGACCCGCAGCACCAGCCGCTCATGGACCTGATCGTCATGGAGGAGCTGATCCGCGCGCGGGCACCCCGGCCGATCGACCAGGTCCTGCTGGCCAGCCACGCGCTGGTGCACTTCGGGACGCCGGCCCAGCAGGAGCGCTGGCTGCCGCGGATCCGTTCCGGCCAGGACGTCTGGTGCCAGCTGTTCAGCGAGCCCGGCGTCGGCTCGGACCTCGCGGCCCTCACCACCCGGGCCACCAAGGTCGACGGCGGGTGGCGGCTGGACGGCCAGAAGGTGTGGAGCACCGACGCCGACTGGGCGCAGATGGGCCTCATCCTGGCGCGCACCGACCCGGACGTCGTCCTGCAGGCCGGCATCACCGCCTTCGCCGTCCCGATGGACGCACCGGGCATCCTCGTGCGCCCCATCCGGGAGATCACCGGGGCGGCGGAGTTCTGCGAGGTCTTCCTGGACGGGGTCGTCGTCCCGGACGACGCCGTCCTCAGCGAGGTCGGCGGCGGGTGGAGGCTGGCCAACAGCGGCCTCGCGTCCGAGCGCACGCACGTCGGCGCGAACGCCGTGGTGCTCGAGATGCTGCACGCGGACCTGGTGGCGCTGGCCCGGGCGGTGCGCCTGCCCGACGGCCGTCGGGCCCTCGACTCCGAGCAGGTGCAGCACGAGCTGGCGCAGACGTGGGCGGAGGTCACCGCCGTCCAGGCGCTGGTCCAGCAGACGGCGGCGGACGCCGTCGCCGGCGGGGGCAACGCGTGGGACGCCCCGCTCTGCAAGCTGGCCTACACGGAGCTGAACGTCGTGCTGTGCGGCGTGGCCCTCGGCCTCACCCTGGCCGGCGAGGTCGACCCCGGTTACGAGGAGCTCGTCTCGCGGTGGCAGCACACGACCCTGTGGTCGCGCGCCCTGACCATCAGCGGGGGCGCCTCCCAGATCCTCACCGGGGTCCTGGCCCAGCAGATGCTCGGCTTCCCCCGCTCCTGGTCCCGCGTGGTCAAGGCCTGAGGCCGGGCCTCAGGGGCGGTCGCGCAGAACGCCCTCGGCGTCCTGGAAGCGGCAGGAGCGGGTGCGGAAGCGCAGCCCGTCCACCGTCCGCACGACGACGTCGTCGTAGACGGCGAAGCGGTGCGGCGCCCGGTCGGCCGGGAAGAACACGAGCTGCTGCCGCACAGCGAAACCGTCGTCGGTGCGCCCGGCGGTCCAGGCCCCGGCCAGGTGCCCGCCCTTCGGCGCGGCCTCGAACATCCCGCGCAGCCCGCCGTGGCCCGTGAACGCCCGGCCGTAGACGTGGAACGCACCGTCCTCGGTGAAGAGCGCGACGACGCGGTCCACGTCGCCGACGTCCAGGCCGAGGACGTACGCCGCCAGCAGGTCACCTATCTCGGACCGGTCCAGCAGCGACACCCCCGTCACTTCTGCCGGGCCAGGGCCGCCCGCAGGTTGGCCTGGAAGGCGGGCTCGTCGAACGAGCGCGTCTCGGCGGCGAGCAGGTCGTCCAGGTGAGCCTCGACGTTGGCGAGCACGCCGCTGCCGATCGCGCGCCGGGTCTCCCGCAGGGACTGCGGGGGCAGCGCGGCCAGCCGGGCCGCCAGACCGCGCGCTTCCGTGAGCACCTGGTCGCGCGGGACGACCCGGTTGACCAGGCCGGCCTGCTGCGCCTCCTGCGCCGTGATGCGGCCACCGAGCAGCAGCCACTCGCGGGCCCGGGCCGGCCCGATCGTGAGGGGCCAGGTGAGCGCTCCGCCGTCGCCGGCCACGAGGCCGAGGCTGACGTGCGGGTCGGCGAAGAAGGCCTCCTCGGCCATCACCACGAGGTCGCAGAGGCCGGCGAGGCTGCAGCCGAGGCCGACCGCGGCGCCGTTGACCGCCGCAACGACCGGGAGGGGGAAGGCGAGCAGCCGGCGCACGAGCAGGGCGGCCTCGTCCATGACCTCCTTGCGCAGGTCGAGGTCCTCGACCATGCGTTGGAGCAGACCGAGGTCGCCGCCGGCGGAGAAGGCCTTGCCGGCGCCGGTCAGCACGACGGCGCGGGCACCGTCGAGCTGCTGCACGTCCTCCCAGACCTGCGTCAGCGCCGCGTGCAGCACCTGGTCGGCGGCGTTGAGCGTCTCGGGCCGGTTCAGGGTGACGACGACGACGCCGTCCTCCCCTGCGGGCTCGACGAGGACGGCCTCGCTGGTGGTCATGGTGCTCCTCGGTCCGGGGGCCTCCATCCTAGCCACTGAACCTTGGTCGACGTCGAAGACGGTCAGGCGCTGGACGCCTCGGACGGGGAGGCGGCGTCGGGGGGGATGCCGAGCGCGTTCGCCCACAGCACGGTCAGCTGCTCCACGGCCTCCTCGAAGGACCAGGCGCCGCCCCAGACGAACATGGTCTCGGCGAAGCGGGCGACCATCCCGCCGAGGATGGTCGCGGCGTACCGGCGGTCGACCCTGGGGTCGGCGACTCCCTCGCTCTGCAGGCGCGCGATGGCCGCCTCCAGGCGGACGGCGAGGTTGTCGTCGCGCCGGGTCCGGACCGCACGGACGTCGGCGTCGTAGCGGCTGACCTCCTCGATGACCCGCATGATCCGCGCCTCCTTGCGGTAGGCGGCGAGGTAGGACCGGTTGGCCGCGCGGATCCGGTCGACGGGGCCCGCGTCGGCCGCGTCGCCGGTGTCGTCCATGCCGACTAGCCGCACCTCCACCTCCTCCGCGATCTCGCGGAAGAGCGCTTCCTTGGAGTCGAAGTAGTGGTAGAAGGCGCCGTGGCTGACCTGTGCCTCGGCCGCGATGTCGGTGATGCGGGCCGACAGGAAGCCGTCGCGCTCGAAGACGGTCTTCCCGGCCTGGAGCAGTCGGGCCCGGGTTCGCCGGCCCTTGGCCGAGCGCGGCTCTCCGTCCACGTCGAGCCCCCTCTCCCGGCCCCCGCGGCCTGGCACGGGGCACCCTAGGCGATGGTAGCGTCGGCTGCTACGCCACGACCGACGGCAGGGTGAACAGGTCCGGCACGGCACCGGTCTCCCGCACGAGGCCCCCGAGCGCGAGGACCAGGTCGGCGCTCGCGCCCCCGAGCTGGTCCAGCGCCAGGACGCGCTGCTGGCGCGCGGGCAGGCCGTGCTCGGCGGTGAAGCTGATGGCGCCCGTCACCTGCACCGCGGCCTGGGTCACGGCGTGCCCGGTCCGGCCCGCCATCGCCTTGACCGCGAGGGCCAGGACGGGGTCCGGCTCGGGCCCGCTGCAGACCACGGCGACGTCGAGCAGCGCGCGCAGCTGGTGGACCTCGGTCGCGGCCCAGGCCAGCAGGTGCTGCACGGCCTGGAAGTCCCCGATCGGCGCGCCGAACTGGGTCCGCACCTTGGCGTGCGCGACCGCTTCGTCGAGCAGCCGCTGGGTGACGCCGAGGACCTCGGCGCCGACGCCCAGCCGGAGCCGGGCGAGGGCCGCGGCAGCCGCGCCGCTGCGCTGCGGCTCGGGCACGAGCACGCGCTCCGGCCCGCCTGGCGGCGCGAAGAGGGTGAGGTAGGGGTCCGCCTGCACCCCTCCCGCGGGGACAGGCCCCCCGGACACCTCGACCAGGCCGTCGCCCGGCCTGTCCAGGACCACGGTGCCGCCGGGCACCCACCCGGCGACCGCGCAGTGACCGCGCCGGCCGTAGGGCGCGGCGTACTGCCACCCCTGCTCGGCGTCGCCCAGCAGGGCCATCAGCCCGAGGGCGGGAGTGACGGCACCAGCAGCGCCCTGGGCCTCGAGGAAGGCCAGCACCGGCGCGAGGTCCCCTGCGTCGGCCGCAGCGGAGAACACGTCGCCGAGCCCGAAGGCGTCGCACGCCTCCGGTCCCGCGCTGCGCGACAGGGTCCCCGCCGCGGCGTCGCGGTACTCCAGGTACTCCTGCGGGAGCCGGACCTCGGTCATCACAGCCCCAGCACGTGCTTGGCGACCGTCATGAGCTGCATCTGCTGCGAGCCTCCGTAGACGGTGACGATGCGGGAGAACAGGTACTCCTGCTGCAGCAGGAGGTCGTCGTCGTCCTGCCCGGGTGCGACGACCGCCAGCCCGTCCAGGTCGCGCACCAGGTCGTAGAGGTGCTGCTCCGTCCGGGTCATCAGCAGCTTGTTGTACGCCGCGAGCGGGCCCAGCTCGGCGCCACCCGCCTCCTGGGCGAGCAGGACGGTCGCAGCGGCGCGCACCCCGAGCCAGGACAGGACGACGTCGCCGACGCTGCGGTCGGCGTCGGCGGGCAGGGTCGGCGCCACCTCGGCGAGGCGTTGCGCGAACATGCAGTGCCGCAGCCACGACAGGGTGCCGCGCTCGCGCGCCAGCAGGTACATCGCGACCCGCCAGCCCTCGCCCACCCCGCCCACGAGCTGCCCGACCGGGACCCGGACGTCGTCGAAGAACACCTCGGCCAGCTCGTCCACGCCGTTGGCCTGGCGCAGCGGGCGGACCGTGACCCCCGGGGACGTGAGGTCGATCGCGACCATCGTCAGGCCCCGGTGCCGCGACTCGGGCGTGCCCGTCCGGACGAGGGCCAGGCACCAGTGCGCCCACGGCGCCCAGGTCGTCCAGATCTTGGCGCCGCTCACCACGAGCTCGTCGCCGTCGAGGACGCCGCGGGTGCGCAGGCTCGCCAGGTCGCTGCCGGCCTCCGGCTCGGAGAAGCCCTGCGCCCAGGCCCTCGAGCCGTCGAGGAAGGCCGGCAGGACCTCTGCCGCGAAGGCCGGTGCGGCGTACCGGGCGAGCGTCGGCGCGATGATCTCGACGTGCTCGAAGACCGTCGGGCCGGTCCAGCCGGCGCGGAACAGCTCCTCGGTCACGACGGCGCGGTGCAGGACGGATCCGCCCAGGCCACCAGCGTGCGCGGGCCAGCCGTAGCGGCCCCAGCCCGCGTCCCACAGCTTCCGCCGCACCTCGCGGGCGGCGGCCACGCGCGCGTCGAAGTCCGCTCCGGGGCGCAGCAGCGGCTCCAGGCGCACCCGCTCCTGCTCGACCCACTCCCTGAAGCGGGCGGCGAACACATCGAGCGGCCCGTCGACGAGCATCGCGGACGGCACGGTCGTGGTCATCGGGCCTCCCCGGCGCCGCCCGCCGTCATCGCCGCACCCGGCGCAGGGCCTGCCCGGCGATGATCAGCTGCTGGATCTGGCTGGTGCCCTCGTAGATCCGGAACAGCCGCGCGTCGCGGTAGAAGCGCTCGACGGCGACGGTCTTCATGTAGCCGGCTCCTCCGTGGACCTGCACGGCGCGGTCGGCCACCCGGCCCACCATCTCGCTGCAGAAGAGCTTGGCCGCCGACGGCCCGAGGCGCCGGTCGCTGCCGTCGTCGTACGCCCGGGCGACGTCCAGGGTCAGGCTCCTGCCGGCCATCGTCTCGGTGACGGAGTCGGCGATCATCGCCTGGACGAGCTGGTGCTCGCCGATCGGCTTGCCGCCCTGCACCCGGTCCGCCGCGTAGCGCAAGGTCTCGTCCACGAGCCGCTGGGCCATGCCGACGCAGAGCGCCGCGATGTGGACGCGGCCGTGGGCGAGGCAGCTGCATGGCCGTCCGGTAGCCGCTGTCGGCGGCCCCGCCGACGAGCGCCGAGGCCGGCACGCGGACGTCGTCGAGGTGCACGTCTGCCGTCCAGGCCCCCTTCTGCCCCATCTTCCCGTCGCGGGGGCCCACGGTCAGGCCCGGGCTGTCCCCCGGCACCAGGAAGACGCTGATGTCGTCGCCGGGGGTCCCGCTGTCGCCGGTCCGGGCGAAGACCATGAACAGGTCCGCGACGGGCGCGTTGGTGATGTACCGCTTGTTCCCAGTGAGCAGCCAGTCCTCGCCGTCGCGGCGGGCGCTGGTGCGCAGCCCGGAGGGGTCCGAGCCGGCCTCGGCCTCGGTCAGCGCGAAGCTGGCGACGACCTCGCCGGAGGCGATGCGCGGGAGCCACTCGGCCTTCTGCTCGGCGGTGCCGCCGTCCATGAGGACGTGGCCCGCGATCCCGTTGTTGGTGCCGAACAGGGAGCGCAGCGCCGGCGTGGTCCAGCCGAGCTCGAAGACGAGCCGGCTCTCCTCCTCGACCGACAGGCCGAGCCCGCCGAACTCCTCCGGGATGGTGAAGCCGTACAGGCCCATCTTCCTGGCCTGCTCCTGCACGAACTCCGGCACCTCGTCGGTCGCGTCGATCTGCTCCTCGAGCGGGACGACCTCCGTGCGCACGAAGGACCGCACGGCCTTCAGGACGTCCTCGAGCTCCGTCGTGTCCACGTGGGTCCCTGCTCTCGTTCTTGACGTCAGAGTCAAGAGTGTCCCCGACCGGTCAGCTCGTGTCCAGCCCGAGCCCTGCGCCTTGACACCCGACGCCGGAACCACGACATTGGCTGACGTCGAAGTCCGGTGCGCAGCATCCGGCGGGCCTGAGCCCCGACCCCTGCTCGAGGAGGACCCCCGTGGGCCGCGCGGCGATCGCCGAGGACCTGTTCACCCTGTCCGACGCCCCCGTCCTGCTGGGGGGCCGGTGCACGCAGTGCGAGGCCGTCACGTTCCCCGTGCGCACGGGCTGCCCCCGGTGCGGGGCGGACGCCGTCGAGCGCACCGAGCTCGGCGACCGCGGGACGCTGTGGACCTGGACCTCCCAGGGGTTCCTGCCCAAGGCGCCGTTCCGCGGGGAGTGGGCCTCCGCGTCCGACTTCCAGCCCTGGGTGGTCGGCCTGGTGGAGATCCCGGGCAAGGTGCGGGTCGAGGCCCTCGTCGTCGGGGTCACCCCCGAGACGGTGCAGATCGGGATGCCGCTGCGCCTGGTGCTCGTGCCGTTCCGGACCGATCCCGAAACCGGCGAGCAGGTCGTCACGTTCGCCTTCGAGCCCGAGACGGAGCCCTCCCTTGCCTGACGTCGCCATCATCGGGGTCGGCCGCACCCCCTTCGGCCGCTTTCCCGGCACCGGCGCCCTGGCCCTCGGTGCGACCGCCGCGCGGCGCGCCCTCCAGGACGCCGGGGTGTCCTGGTCCGACATGGGCTTCGCCGTCGGCGGCAGCTACGAGGTCGACCAGCCGGACGCGCTCGTAGCCGAGCTCGGCCTGACGGGCGTGCAGTTCACCAACGTCTACAACGGCTGCGCGACGGCAGGCAGCGCCCTGTGGCTGGCCGCCCAGACGATCCGCTCCGGAGAGCACCAGCTCGGCCTGGTCGTCGGCATGGACAAGCACGAGGGCGGAGCCTTCACCGCCGACCCGACGGAGTACGGCGCCCCCGCCTGGTTCGGCGAGGAGGGGCTGTTCCTCACCACCAAGTTCTTCGGTATGAAGATCCAGAGGTACATGCACGACCACGGGACGACCGCGGAGACCCTCGCGCGCGTCGCTGTCAAGAACTACGCCAACGCCGCCCTCAACCCCGACGCCTTCCGGCGGACACCGTTGACGGTCGAGCAGGTCCTGGGCTCGCGCATGCTCAACCACCCCCTCACCCACTACATGTTCTGCACACCGGACGAGGGAGCCGCGGCGGTCGTTGTCTGCGACGCCTCGATCGCCCACCGCTACACCGACTCCCCCGTCCTGCTGCGCGCCGTCACGACCCGGACCCGGCGCTACGGCGCCTACGAGGTGCACAACACCGCTGCCCCCGTCGACGCGAGCGCCCCCGCCCCCACCGTGGAGGCGGCCCGCGCGGCGTTCGAGCAGGCCGGCATCGGCCCGGAGGAGGTCGGCATCGCCCAGCTGCAGGACACCGACGCCGGCGCCGAGATCATGCACATGGCCGAGGTCGGGCTGTGCAAGGACGGCGAGCAGGACGAGCTGCTCGCGACGGGCGCGACCTCCCTGACCGGACGCCTGCCGGTGAACACCGACGGCGGGCTCATCGGTAACGGTGAGCCGGTCGGCGCCTCCGGCCTGCGCCAGGTCTACGAGCTCGTCACCCAGATGCAGGGCCGCGCCGGCGACCGGCAGGTGGCCGTGCGGCCGAGGGTCGGCCTCGCGCAGCTCTACGGCGCACCGGGCGTCGCGGCCGTGTCGATCCTGACCACCTGAGCGTGACCCTCCCCCTCGACGACGTCCTGGTCGTCGCGGTCGAGCAGGCCGTGGCCGCGCCGCACTGCACTCGGCAGCTCGCCGACCTCGGCGCCCGCGTCGTCAAGGTCGAGTCGGCGGAGGGCGACTTCGCCCGGCACTACGACGGCGCCGTGCACGGCACCTCCGCCCACTTCGCCTGGGCCAACCGCGGCAAGCAGTCGGTCGTGCTGGACCTGAAGACCGCCGCCGGACGCGAGACCGTCGAGCGCCTGCTGGGGCGGGCCGACGTGCTGGTGCAGAACCTGGCACCGGGTGCCGCGACGCGGCTGGGCCTGGACGCCCGGTCCGCCCTCGCCCGGCACCCGCGCCTGGTCGCCGTCGACATCAGCGGCTACGGCGAGGGCGGGCCGCGGGCGGACGGCCGCGCCTACGACCTGCTCGTGCAGGCCGAAGCCGGGTCCTGCGCCATCACCGGCGGGCCGGACAGCCCGGCCAAGCCCGGCATCCCGCTCGCCGACATCGGCGCCGGCATGGTCGCTGCGCAGGCCGTGCTGGCCGGGCTGCTGCAGCGCGGGCGCACGGGCGCCGGGACCGCGGTCCACGTCGCGCTGTTCGACGTCGTCACCGACTGGCTCGGCTGGGCGCTGCACCAGGCCCGCCACACGGGAGAGGACCTGCCGCGTGTCGGCCTGTCCAGCCCGATGGTCGCGCCCTACGGCGCCTACCCCACCTCGGACGGTTCGCTGGTCGTCCTGGGCACGACCAACGACGGCGAGTGGCGCCGCCTGGCCACCGAGGTCCTGCAGCGCCCCGACCTCGCCACCGACCCGCGCTACGCCGGGAACGTCGACCGGGTCCGCCTGCGCGAGGAGCTGGACCGCGCGATCGCGGAGTGGACGGGGCAGCGCACCCTCGATGAGGTCAGCGCCGCGGCGGAGGCGGCCCGGATCGGATGGGCGCGCTACGGCACCCCGACCGGCGTCCTGCAGCACCCGCAGCTGGTCGAGCGCGATCGCTGGGTCGAGCACGTCGTGCCGGGTGGCGCCTTCCTCGGCCTGCGGCCGCCGGCGGACGCGACCGCCTGGGAGTGGTCGCCCGGCGCGGTGCCCGGCCTGGGCGAACACACCGAGCAGGTCCTGGCCGAGCTCGGGCTGGTCGGCCCGGTGGGCTGACGAGCCTCGCTCGCCGTCAGCGGGCGGGCGTGGCCCCGCCCTCGCGGGTCGCTGCCGCGCTCCCGGCGAAGGCCCACAGCGAGGCCGCCAGCGCGAGGGCGCCGGCGAGGAGCACCCCGAGGACGCGGCCCGGGGACCCGCCCCCGCTCGTGGAGGCGGACTGAGCGACGGGGACGGCAGCCTGGGAGTCCGCGCTGTAGGGGTTGGACGCTGCGTCAGGAGCGACGACGGCGGGCTCCTGGACGGGCGCGGGCGCCTCGAGCGGTGCGGCGTCCGCCGGCGGCACGGAGTCCGGCACGACCGACCCGGCGGGGTCGACAGCGGTGGAGAGCCCCGGGTCGGACGCGGTGCCCGTGCCGCCGGCGGGGCCAGGGGGCGTGCTGTCGGGCTGCGCACCGCCTGCCGGCTCCGGGGCCGAGGCGGTCCCGCCGGACGGACCGCTCGGCGTGCCGCTGGTCCCCAGGGAGGCTGCGGTCGGCGCGCCGAGGACGACACGCGCCACGGGCGAGGCCGGGACGACGGCGACGGCCAGGACCCCGTCGTGGACCAGCGGCCCCGCCTCGAAGGCGTAGTCGGCCCCGGTCACGGTGGCGTCGACGCTCTTGCCGCAGTCGTACTCGGGAGCGTCGGCAGCCGGGCCGCCCTGAGCCGGGGTGAACGAGGCCTCGACCAGCGGACACAGCTTGAGCGCCGCGCCCGGGGTCGACGCCGTGCCCGGGGCCTGGGTCAGCGTCAGGGTCCCCGCCCGCACGCCCGGGGGCACCGGGTAGGCCACCGCCGCGTAGGCCGTCGGGGCGTCTGCGCTCCCCTGGACGAGCAGGCCGTCCTCCGGCACGTCCGGGGCGGTCGCCGTCGCTGGGTCGACCGGGACGGGCACCGCGACGGGTGGTGCCGGGACGGCGGAGGTGTCGGTGGTGCTCCACCAGCCCGCCTGAGGGTCCTGGTCGGCAGCGTGCGCACCCGGGGCGGCGACGACGCAGGGGCCGGCCACGAGGGCCACGGCGACGAGAGCCCGGCGCCACGTCATCAGGAGGCGCCGAGGAAGACGGCGCGGGCGATGTCGTCCTTCTCCAGCAGGTCCGCCGCGCGGCCCTCGAAGCGGACGGTCCCCTTCTCCATGAACACCGCCCGCTCGCACAGGTCGGCCGCGATGTTCAGGCTCTGCTCGACGAGCGACGACCGTCGTGCCCTGCTGCGTTGATCTCGCGCACGATCTCGATGAGCTCGCCGACGACGACGGGCGCGAGCCCGAGCGACAGCTCGTCGATGCACAGCACCTGCGGGTCCAGCAGCAGCGCCTTCGCCAGCGCGAGCTGCTGCTGCTCGCCGCCGCGACAGCTTCCCGGCCTGCTGCCCGCGCCGCTCCGCCAGCCGCGGGAACGTCGTCGTAGACCCGCATCGGTGCGCTCCTTGCACCAGCGCCGTCCGCTTGCGGATCGTCAGGCGCCTGCATCTCGCAGGTTCTCCTCGACGGTCATGTCGGGGAAGACGGCCTTGCCGCCGGGGACCAGCACGAGGCCCTCGCGACGGCGAGCCGCTCGGCGGGCACGCCGCGTGATGTCGTCGCCGTCGAAGGTGACGGTCCCGGACGCACGGCTTCTCCGAGCCCGCACATCACCCGCAGCAGCGTCGACTTCCCGGCGCCGTTCGTGCCGAGCAGCGCCAGCGCCTCACCCGGCCGGACGTCGACGCTGACGCCGAAGAGGACCTGCAGCCGGCCGTAGGCGAAGGTGATGCCCTGGGCGTCCATCAGGAGGTCCTGAGCCGGCGCGGGAGCGCCACCGGACGAGTCGAGGAGGGTCACGGGAAGGGCTCCTGACGAAGCGGGTCGAAGGCTGGGCGGTGACGTGATGGCGGCCCGTCCGGGCCGATCTGAGCGTGAACCATGACACAGGAGGCGGTCTCCGGACAGGGAGGACGCGACTCCCGGCCCTCGACCCCGCAGACGGCGTCCGCTGCGCGGCCTGCTCGGCGGGCGACCCCCGGGCCCGGCTCTCGACATCCGCCGCCTCCCTTGTGGTGCGCGGCACAGTCACTTATCGTCTTTTTCGACCCCGACGTCAAGTTCGGGGCGACGAGCCGGTCAGCCCGGCCCAGAGCGGGAGCACTCGTGGGGCAGTACCTGCAGTTCAGGACCTGGATGGGGCGCAGCTCAGGCGTCGAGAAGGCCGTGGCGAGCGCGGTGGTCACCGTCGTCGTGTCCCTCACGGCCCTGTCGCTCACCCCCACGGGCTCCTCCGACGCCCAGGACACCCTGGCCGGAGCCTCGTCGGGCGACGGTCAGGCCGTCGACCAGGGGGTGGACCAGACCGGCACCAGCGGGGACGGCAGCACCGGGGCCGCGGGGTCGACCGGCGGGGGCACCACGGGCACAGGTACCACCGGCACGGGTTCGACGGGCGGGACGACCGGGACCGCGGGCGCGCACGACCGGCACCCGGTCCGGCGCCGCGGGGTCCACAGGCGGCTCGACGGGCGGCGGCACGTCCGCGACCGGGACGGGCGCCGGCGGCACGTCCGGCACCACCGGGAGCACCGTTGCGGGCGGGTCGACCTCCGGCGCGTCTGCCGCGGGCACGGGCGGCGGTCCCGCCGGCCGGGCGTGCAACGTCGCCTCCGGCCCGGGGGTCACGCCGACGACGGTCAAGCTCATCGCCGTGACGCTCAACCTGGGCGGGGCCATCGGCAACGGCGCCGTCGGCATCAGCAGTCCTGAGCAGCAGCAGCAGATGGCCAACGCGATCCTGGCCGAGATCAACACTCAGGGCGGCGTCCACTGCCGGAAGGCCACGCTCGACTTCGTCGAGGGCAACCCGATCGACCAGGGCAGCGCGCAGCGCGCGTGCCTGCAGATCGCGCAGGGCGGCTACTACGCGGTGCTCGACATGGGCGGCTTCTCCTACCCGCCGGGTGCCGCGGACTGCGTCGCGCAGAAGAAGATCCCGATCTTCACCATCTCGGCGCGGTCCCCTCGGAGTCGCGCAAGCTCGCGCCGTACCTGCTCAACGTCTCGATCGACATCACGCAGGCAGCCCGGACCTCGATTCTCGGCATGAAGGCCCGAGGGTTCTTCGACAAGACCAAGGGCTTCAAGAAGCTCGGCATCTACATGGACCAGTGCCAGCCCGAGGTGAACGACGCGGTCTTCAGGGCGCTGGCCGACGCCGGCGTCGGCAAGGGCTCGATCAGCCTCTACACCTTCTCCTGCCCCAGTGGGGGCTTCGCCTCCCCGAGCGAGGCGAGCGCTGCCGTGGTCAAGCACCGGCAGGACGGGGTCACCCACGTCCTCCCCGTCACCGGCGGCGGGAGCTTCAAGAGCTACACCTCGTTCGCGCAGCAGCAGGGCTACAAGCCGGCCTACACGGTGCTCGACTACAACGCCATGACCGTGACCGCGACGGGCTCCACCGGCCCCGACCGCGGGAACTTCGACGGCACGGTGATGGTCACGTCGACCAAGACGGGCATGACCGCCGCCGACTTCGACGCACCCACCAAGGAGTGCGCCGGCGTCCTGACCCGTCATGGCGTCCCCTCGTCCTGGATCACCAACGGGTACGGCGCCGGAGGCTTCTGCGGCCTGTTCCTCACCTTCGCCCGCGCGGCGAACAAGGCGCCGAGCCTGCTCAGGGCGGACCTCGGCGGGGGCCTGGCCGCTTCTCGGGACCGTGCCCATGGCGGCGACGTTGCAGGACGGCAGGTCGCCGGGGACCTCGAGCGGCAGCGACTTCTACTGGGTGGTCCAGTACAAGCAGTCCTGCAACTGCTGGAAGGTCCTCGACTGCAAGAAGAACCCGGGCTTCGCGTGACCGCCTCCCTCGTCCTCGGGTGCGATCAACGGGCTGAGCATCGGCTTCCTCGCCGTCGGCCTGGTGCTGATCTACAAGGCGAACCGGTTCATCAACCTGGCGCACGCGCAGATCGGCACGT
The DNA here is from genome assembly GCA_963761695.1 of uncultured Actinomycetota bacterium. Lineage (GTDB taxonomy): Bacteria > Actinomycetota > Actinomycetes > Mycobacteriales > SCTD01 > RYN-122. The sequence goes on from CAVXIB010000020.1 coordinate 142,511, forward strand.
ACTCCGCGATCCTGCTGGCCAAGCTCGTGCTCGACGACGGCCTGAGCTACTGGGTCGCGTTCCCCATCGCGCTCGCCGTCGGCGTCGGGACCGGCTGCTCACGGAACGGTTCGTGGTCCGTCCGCTGCGCGGCCCGGGGGGCCTCCTCGGTCATCCTGCTGCTGGCCACCGTCGGCGTGTCGCAGCTGCTGTCGGCGCTGCCGTTCATCTCCAGCCTCGGCCCCGACAACGAGAAGCTGACGCCTGAAGGGCTACCCGCTGCCCTTCCAGAGCACGCTCACCGTCGGCGGGGTGATCCTGACCTCGCAGTACGTGCTCGTGCTGATCGTCGTGCCGGCAGTCGTCGCCGCGCTCGCCGCGTTCCTGCGCTTCACCACCATGGGACGGATGATCCGGGCCGCCGCCTCCAACCCCGACGCCGCACGCCTGGCCGGGGTCTCCATCGGGCGGGTCAGCATGGTCACCTGGGGCGCCGCGGGCGCGCTCGCCGCCATCACGGCGGTGCTGCAGGCCCCGTCGCAGCCCAGCTTCGATGCCAGCGCGCTCGGACCGGACCTGCTCCTGCGGGCTCTGGGCGCCGCAGCCGTCGGCGGCTTCACGTCCATCGCGGCCGCGCTCGCCGGCGGGATCGGCCTGGGCCTGATCAACCAGATCGCCCTGCAGGTCACCTCCAACGGCGGTGTCGCGACCCTGGTCGTGTTCGCCTCCGTGCTGCTCATCCTGGTCGTGCGCAGCGGGGCCATCAGCGCCGCCGTGAAGGTCACCGAGCAGCGGGTCCAGGAGAGCCGTCCGCTGAAGGTGCCCGCCGTCCTGGCCGGACGCAACTTCGTCCGGCACCAGGCCGGGCTGGCCTGGGGCCTGACCCTGTTCGTCGCGCTGCTGCTGCCGCAGCTGCCCTTCCTGCGCACCGACTCCCAGCGGTTCGGCCTCAACCAGATCCTCATCTACGGCCTGGTCGGGATCAGCGTGACGATGGTGGTCGGCTGGGCCGGCCAGGTCAGCCTCGGCCACTTCGCGCTGGTCGGCGTCGGCGCCTACCTCACCGCCAAGCTCGCGCCGCACGGCGTGTCGCTCCCGCTGACCGTCCTGCTCGCCGGCCTGCTCGGCGCCGCCGTGATGGCGCTCGTCGGCCTGCCCGCGCTGCGCATCCGCGGGCTCACCCTCGCCATCACCACCCTGGGCTTCGCCGTCATCGCCCCGGCCTGGCTGTTCAACCAGTCCTGGTTCGGCTCCGAGCAGCCCTTCGGCCTGCAGGTGAAAGCGCCCGGTCTGGGCGGCCTGGACGGGCCCAGCAGCCAGATCGCCGTCTACTACCTCGCCCTGGCGCTGGTCGGGCTCACGGTCGCGGGCGGCCAGGCGCTGCGCCGGTCCTCCGCCGGACGCACCGTCTTCGCCGTCCGCGACAACGAGGCGGCCGCCCTGTCCTTCGGCGTCACACCGGCCACCGTCAAACTCGCGGTGCTGGCCGTCAGCGGCTTCGTGGCCGGCTCCGCCGGCGTGCTGTGGGCAGCGGCCTACCAGAGCCTCGGGGTCGCGCAGTTCAACCCGGCCTTCAGCCTCGCGGTGCTCGCCGTCCCGGTCATCGGCGGGCTCGGCTCCATCCCCGGCGCGCTGGCCGCAGCCGCCTTCCTCTACGGCCTGAGCTACTTCGTCAGCCCCCACCTCACCGCCGTCTTCGGCGAAGTCGGTCGCCGATCGGCTTCCAGCTGTTCCTCGCCGGCGACGGCCTGCTCGGAACCCTGCTCGCCTACCCCAGCGGCATCGCCGGGGCCGCGCAGCAGGGCTGGGAGCAGCTGCTGGCCCGGATCGCCGAGCACGAGCAGTCACTCACCCCCGACGTCGACCCCGACGTCGAGGTGCCGGCCCTGCTCGTGCAGGACCTGCGGCTGTCGTTCGGCGGGGTCGTGGCCCTGGACGGCCCGGCTTCGTGGTGCGGCCCGGCGAGATCGTCGGGCTCATCGGCCCCAACGGCGCCGGCAAGTCGACCACCCTCAACGTCATCTCCGGCGTGCTGTCGGCCCGCGGCAGGGTCGGATCTTCGGGAGCGAGTCGACGGCATGGCGCCGGACCTGCGCTCCGCCCAGGGCCTGGGCCGCAGCTTCCAGGACGCCAGCCTGTTCCCCGGCCTCACCGTGCGGGAGACCGTGCAGCCCGCCCTGCGCCACGGGAAGGTCGGGGTCCTGCCCGCATGCTCCGGCTGCCCTGGGTGGCCGCGGCGAACGCTCGGCCGGGCCCGGGCCGAGGAGCTGATCGAGCGCTTCGGCCTGCGCCCCTGGGCCGACGCCCTCATCTCCGAGCTCTCCACCGGCACCCGGCGCATCTGCGACCTCGCCGCCCAGGTGGCCGCCGGCCGAAGCCTGCTGCTGCTCGACGAGCCGACCGCCGGGGTCGCCCAGCGCGAGGCCGAGGGCTTCGGGCCTGCTCCGCCAGATCCGCGACGAACTCGACTGCGCCATCGTCATCGTCGAGCACGACATGCCGCTGCTCATGGGCCTGTGCGACCGCATCTACGCGATGGAGAGCGGAGCCGTCATCGCCGAAGGGACCCCCGAGCAGGTCCGCAACGACCCCCGGGTCATCGCCAGCTACCTCGGCACCAACGACACCGCCATCAACCGCTCCGGCAAGGACGGCCCGCCCCCGACGTCGTCGTCCGGCGGGACCACCACGCGCACCCGCCGGCCCCGGTCCAGCAGCGCCAACGGGACCACCCTGCCTGCACAGCGGGCGACTCCGCCGGCCCGTGACCTCGCCGACCAGGTGCCCGCACCTGCGGCACGTCGACGTCGCGCGCCGGCGCGGCGGCCGGAGGTGTGACGCGCCCGGTCAGGACGGGGCAGGCGCCTGGCGCAGTCGCGGGGCGAGCAGGACCGGGCGACCCGTCTCCTGCTCGCCCAGGAGCCGGCGCTGCACCTTGCCGCTCTCCGTGCGCGGGAACGGCTCGTCCCACACCACGACCTGCTCGGGGAGCTTGAACTTCGCCAGGCCGGCGGCGAGCAACGTGGCGGTGACCTCCTCGAACACGACGGCGTCCGGCTGCTCGGTGCGCACCGCGAGGACGAGGCGCTCCCCCGTCTCAGGGTCGGCCGTGCCGTAGGCCACGGCCTCCTCGATGCCCGGCAGCGCCCGCGCCGCCTCGTCCACCTCGGGGAGGCTGATCTTCAGCCCCTTGCGCGACACGACCTCCTTGAGCCGGCCGGTGACGGTCAGCCGGTCCTCCGCCACCGTGCCGAGGTCGCCCGTGCGGTACCAGCCGTCCACGGTGAAGGCGGCCGCGTTCTCCTCGGGGTCGAGGTAGCCGAGGCAGCGCATGGGCCCGAGGACCAGCACCTCGCCGTCCACCGGGCCGTCGGTGCACAGGCGCGTCCCGCGGGCCGCGGCGCCGTCGTCGCTCAGCCGGACCTCGCCGACGTCGGAAGGCCGGGTGCCCGTGGCGCAGGGCACCTCGGAGGCGCCGTACATCCGGACCGGGCTGATGCCGTACCGACCGGTCGCGATCTCGAGCACCTCGCGCGGGATCATCGCGCCGCCCAGCACGATGCGCCGCAGCGGCAGGTCCTGCAGGTCCTCCTGCGCCGCCTGGCGGAACAGCTCCTCCACGATGATCGGCGCCCCGCCCAGCACCGTCGCCCCAGCCGCCCGGAGCCGGGCCAGCGAGCCGGCCCGCTCGAAGCGGTCCTCGAGCACGAGTGCCGCACCGCGCTCCAGCGTCATGTGCAGCTGGACGAGGCCGGTGATGCTGGCGAGGGGTGAGGACAGGAAGGCGGCGTCGTCGGGACCGAGCTCCAGCACGTCTGCCAGGCTCCGCGCCCCGGACCGCAGGGTGTCCAGGCTGTGCGCGACGCCCTTGGGCCGGCTGGTCGTGCCCGACGTGAAGACGACGGCAGCCACGGCCGTCGGGTCGGGCTCGGACCAGGACCCCGGCTCCGCCTGGAGCAGGGCCGACGGGTCGCAGGTCGCCAGCCCGAGCGCGGCGACGTCGAGGCTCGCCCCAAGACCGTCCTCGACGACGACGAGCGACACCTGCGGCAACGAGCCGGCGTGGACGACGTCCGCGCGACCGCAGCGGCGGTCGACCATCACGGCGGTCGCGCCGAGCCGGACCACCGCGCAGTACGTCGCGGCTGCGGAAGCGCTCAGCGACGCGACGACCACGACGCCCTCACCGGCACCGACGCCCCGCTCGTGCAGGCCGCCGACGGCGCGCCCGACGGCGTCCGCGAACCGGCGGTAGGTCCAGTCCCCGCTCGCGTCGACGACGGCGACGCGGTCAGGGGTGCGGTCGGCCCAGGCCTCGAGCCCCTCGGCGAGACCGGGCCCGCTCCACAGACCGTCGTCGACCCACTCCCGGGCCACGTCCGCAGGAAAGGGCACGAGGCCGGGCAGCTGCATCATCGTCTCCGGTCCGAGGCGTCACGGGGAGCTGACGCTAGCATCGACATCGACGTCGAAAAAGAGGAGAACACGGTGCGCGACGCGGTCATCTGCGAGCCGGTCCGGACACCGGTGGGCCGCTACGGCGGGGTCTTCCGGGACGTGCCCGCGCACACCCTCGCGGCGCAGGCCGTCCGCGGGCTGCTCGAGCGCACGGGGCTGCCCGGCGACGCCGTCGACGACGTCCTGCTCGGCAACTGCTACCCGACGATGGACGCGCCCGCGATCGGCCGGGTCGCCGCGCTCGACGCCGGGCTGCCGGTGGAGGTCACGGGCCTGCAGATCGACCGGCGGTGCGGATCCGGGCTGCAGGCCGTGGTCTACGCCGCCATGCAGGTCAGTCCGGCGCGAGCGAGGTCGTGCTCGCCGGCGGCGCCGAGAGCATGAGCCAGGCGCCGTTCTACGCGACGGGCATGCGCTGGGGCGTGAAGGGCGACGGCCTGCAGCTGCACGACAGCGCTGGCGCGGGGCCGGGTCACCGCGGGCGGCGTCAACTTCCCCGTCCCCGGGCGGCATGCTGGAGACGGCGGAGAACCTGCGCCGGGAGTACGGCATCCCGCGCCAGGAGCAGGACGAGCTGTCCCTGCGGTCGCACCAGCGGGCGGTCGCCGCGCAGCGGTCCGGCGGCTTCGCGGAGGAGATCGTCCCGGTGACGGTGCCCGGTCGCAAGGGCGACGTCGTCGTGGACACCGACGAGCACCCGCGGCCCGAGATCAGCCTCGAGGCGCTCGCGGCGCCTGCGCCCGGTGCTCGGGCGCAGCGACGCCGACGCCACCGTCACCGCGGGCAACGCGAGCGGTCAGAACGACGGCGCGTCGATGTGTGTCGTGACGTCGCCGGAGCGGGCCGCGCAGCTCGGCCTGCGCCCGCTCGCCCGCCTCGCTCGGCTGGGCGGTCGCCGGCGTGCCGCCCCGGACCATGGGCATCGGCCCGGTGCCGGCGACAGCCGCAGGCCTGGACCGGCTGGGCCTGCGCCTCGCGGAGCTGGACCTGATCGAGCTGAACGAGGCCTTCGCCGCCCAGGTGCTGGCCGTGTACCGGGAGTGGGGCCTGACCGACGCCGACCACGAGCGGGTCAACGTCCACGGGTCGGGCATCTCGCTGGGGCACCCGGTCGGCGCCACCGGGGGACGGATCCTCGCGACGGTGCTGCGCGAGCTCGAGCGGCGCGCAGGGGCGGTACGCCCTCGAGACGATGTGCATCGGCGGCGGGCCAGGGCCTGGCTGCGGTCTTCGAGCGCGTCGCCTAGCGGTCAGCCGGGCCGCGCCCAGGGCGCCTCGGGCGGTGCCGGCGCCTGCACGTGCTTCGACGTGCGGAACGCCGGCGGCCGCTTCTCCAGGAAGGACGCGACGCCCTCCGCGGCGTCGGGCTGCCGGCCGAGCCAGCGGAAAAGCTCCCAGTCCCGGGACCACGCGGCCTCCAGCTCGGCGGTCTCGGCGGCCTCGACGAGCAGCTGCTTGGTCAGCCCGACGGCGAGCGGTGAGCAGGACGAGGCGATCTCCCGGGCGGTCTCGAGCGCGGTGGGCAGCACCTGCTCCGAAGGGACGGCGCGCGACACGACGCCGAGCGCGGCGAGCTCGCGCCCGTCGACCAGGCGCCCGGTGAGCAGCAGTTCCGCAGCCCGCGAGGCGCCGATCAGCCGGGGCAGCAGCCAGGAGGAGCCGAGTTCGGGCGTGACGCCGCGCCGGACGAAGGGGAACCCGTACTTCGCGTCCTCGGCGGCGTAGCGGATGTCCCACTGCAGAGGCAGCGTCAGCCCGAGGCCGACGGCCGCACCGTTGAGGGCGGCGATCACAGGAGTGCGCATCCGCCAGGGCCGTGGACGGGACCCCACGACGGTGCGCAGGCGGGCCACCTCCTCGTCGGTCTCGGCGAAGGCCGCTCCGCCGAGGTCAGCCCCGGTCGAGAAGGTGCGCCCCCGGCCGGTCACGACGACCGCGCGCACCGCCTCGTCCGCGTCGGCCGTCGCCAGCGCGTCGTGGAGGTCGGCTTGCATCTGCCAGGTGAACGCGTTGCCCCGCTCGGGGCGGTCCAGCCAGACGACGACGACGCCCGGCTCGTCCTGCTCGACGACGACGGTCTGTGCGGTCACGACGCGGCAGGCACGCGGACCGCGATCGTGATCTCGCGTCGCCGCAGGAGCAGGCGGCCTGCGGCGTCCCTCGTGAAGGTGTCCCGGTAGTGACCGGCCACCGTCTCCCCCGTGGCGCTGTTGAGGAACGTGAAGGGGGTGGAGGCGACGTCGCCGTCCAGGGACGGCAGGCCGGTGAGGTGCACCCCCTTCGGCGCCCCGGCCGCGAAGCCGGTCAGGGCCCGGCTGCCGACGGTCTCGCGCTCCCCGACGGCGAGCACGCCGTCCTCCGGGAACAGACCGGCGAACTGCTCGTCCCGGCCTGCGTCCAGGGCGGTCCCGTAAGCAGCCAAGAGCGCCAGGACCTCGTCCGTGCTCGGGGTCATCGTTCGCTCCTCAGGCATCGCACAGCGCCCGCAGCCGCTCGGTCTGCCCGACCGGGTCGGGCGCGGCGAAGGTCACGTTCAGCATCGTGACACCGGCCGACCGGTAGACGGCCAGCCGCTCCTGCACGTGCGCCTCCGGTCCCACCAGCGCGGTGCCGTGCACCAGCTCGGGGGGCAGCGCCGCCTCGGCCTCCTGCCGCTTCCCGTCGAGGTAGAGGTCCTGGACCTCCTCGGCCTCGGCCTCGAAGCCGTACTGCCGGGCGACCGTGTTGTAGGCGTTGCGGCCGCGCGGGCCCATCCCCCCCACGTGCAGGGCGAGGTGCTGGCGGTGCTCGGCCAGCACCTCCTCCGCGCGGGCCCCGACGTACTCCTCCCCCACCGCGACGGTGACGTCGGCCGCGACCTGCAGCGGGCCCAGGGACGCGTCGCGTGCGGCCAGGCCGGCCTCGACGTGGGCACCCCACACGCGGTCCCAGCGGTCGGGCAGGAACAGGAACGGCAGCCAGCCGTCGGCCAGCTCGGCGGCCGCCTTCACGGAGGCGTCCCCGAGCGAGGCCCACCAGAGCGGTACCGGGCTGACCGGCCGGGCCAGCAGCTTCATCGGCCGCGCGCCCTCCTTGAGCGGCAGCTGCAGCGACTTCCCCTGGACCTGCGCGCGCTCGCCGGACAGCAGCTGCCGCAGGACCGCGGTCGTGTCCTTCAGCCGCGACAGCGGGACGTCGAACGGCACGCCGTGGAGCGCCTCGACCACGGCAGGCCCTGAGGTGCCGAGCCCGCAGACGGCGCGACCGCCGCTCAGCTGGTCCAGCCCGGCCATGCTCATGGCGATCACCGCGGCGCTGCGGGAGTACACGTTGAGGATCCCGGTCGCGAGCTTCAGCCGCTCGGTCCGGGCCGCCACGTAGCCCAAGGCGGTGAGGGCGTCGGTCGCGTAGGCCTCCCCCACCCACAGGCAGTCGGCCCCCGCCCGCTCGAGGTCCGGCGCCAGCCGCGCGAACTCGAGGGTCGCCTGCCACGTCGTGGCCTGCACCGAGATCTCCATGCCCGCTCCTTGTTTCGACGTCGACGTCGATACTGGCATGCTGCCCGTGCCGTGTCCCCCAGGTCCGGCCTCACAGAGCAGGGAGAGCACATGAGCACGTGTGACGGGCGCGTCGTCGCCATCACCGGCGCGGGCGCCGGCATCGGCCGCGCCGAGGCGCTGCTGTTCGCGCAGGAGGGCGCCCGGGTCGTGGTGAACGACGTCAGCGCGGACGGCGCTCAGGCCGTCGTGGAGGAGATCGTCGCGGCGGGCGGCGAGGCGGTGGCGAACACCGACGACATCAGCGACTGGGACGGCGCGGGCCGGTTCGTGCAGCAGGCGCTCGACACGTTCGGCGGCATCGACACGTTGGTGAACAACGCCGGGATCCTGCGCGACAAGATGTTCGTGAACATGAGCGTGGACGACTGGGACGCCGTCATCAAGGTGCACCTGCGGGGGACGTTCGCCCCAGCAAGCACGCGGTGAGCTACTGGCGCGAGCAGTCCAAGGCGGGCACGCCGCGGGTCGGGCGGATCGTGAACACGACCAGCCCGTCGGGCATCTTCGGCAACGTCGGGCAGGCCAACTACGGCGCGGCCAAGGCCGGGATCGCGGCGTTCACGCAGATCCTGGGCGAGGAGCTGTGGCGCTACGGCGTCGCGAGCAACGCGATCGCGCCGAGCGCCCTGACCGCGATGACGGAGGGTCTGACCGGCTACAAGGAGCGGCTGGAGGAGCTCGCCGCCCGGACCGGGTGGAAGAACCCGGGCGGCCCGGAGAACCTCGTGGCGCTGGTGGTGTGGCTCGGCTCGCCGCTGTGCACGGTCAACGGGAAGGTCTTCGTGGTCCGGGCCGGTCACGTCGACGTCGCCGAGGGCTGGAACATGGGCCCGGAGTACGAGAAGGAGGGCCCGTTCGACGTCGCCGAGCTCGACCGCGTGCTCCCCGGGCTCGTGGAGAAGGCCCGGCCGATGACCGACCACTACGGGCGCGTCAAGACCTACGGGCCGGCGTCGTGACCGCCCCTCCGACCAGCCGCCGCGTCGGGCTGGTGACCGGCGCGGCCGGGGGTCAGGGCAGGGCGATCGTCGCGCGCCTGCTCGGCGCCGGGATGGCCGTCGTGGCCGCCGACCTGCAGGCACCCACCGATCTCGAGGGCGATCACGTGCTCCCCCTGGCGCTGGACATCCGCGAGGAGGCTGCCTGGCAGCGCGCCGGGGAGCAGCTGCTGTCCCGCTTCGGCCGCTGGGACGTGCTGGTCAACAACGCCGGGCAGCTGCGCCGCACGCCGCTCGCGGGGGAGTCCGCCGCCGGCATGGAGCAGCTCTGGCGCACCAACTGCCTCGGAGCCTTCCTGGGCATGCAGACGGCCCGGCCGCACCTGGCGCAGAACGAGGGCGCCGCCGTCGTCAACACGTCGTCGACGAGCGCCGTCCGCGGCTTCCCGAACCACGCCGCCTACGCCGCTTCCAAGTGGGCGCTCCGGGGGCTGAACCAGGTCGCCGCGCTGGAGTTCGCGGCTGACGGCATCCGCGTCAACGCCGTGCTGCCGGGCCCGGTCGCCACCGGGATGCTCGACCCGGACGCCGTCGCCCGGCTTGCCCCGCGCACGCTGCTCGGGCGGCTCGGGGAGGCGGACGACATCGCGGCGGTCGTCGCCTTCCTCGTCTCGCCCGACGCCCGCAACGTCACCGGCGCCGAGTGGGTCGTCGACGGTGGCCAGACCGTCCAGCCGCCCGGCTGACCGGTGTCCCCTCACCCCCGCGTGCCTCGCGATGGCGGCCGGCTCCGGCACAGCTCACGGGCGAGCGTCACGACGGCGCCACACACCCCGATCCGCGCTGAGCAGACCCGCCTCGACCATGCCTGACGCCTCCCCGCTGCCACGGCCCGCTCCCAACGTGCGTCGGGAGGTCCTGGTGGTCGGCGGGAGCGGTGTCGTCGGGACCGCGGCGGTCGAGCGCTTCGCCCGCGACCCCGCGACCCGGGTCACCGCCCTGTCGCGCCGTCCCCCGGTCGTCAGGGCGGGGCTCGGGGTGCAGCACCTCCGGGTGGACCTGACGGACCCCGACCACGTCCAGCAGGCCCTCGCTCGACGACCGGGCGTGACCCACCTCGTCTACTGCGCCGTGGACGAGGCGCCCGGGCTGGTCCAGGGATGGAACGACCCGGAGCGCATCCGGCGCAACGGAGCCATGCTGAGCAACGTCCTCGACCCGGTGGCCGCCCGCGGCTCCCTCCAGCACGTCAGCGTGCTGCAAGGCACCAAGGCCTACGGCGCGCACCTGCACGACGTGCGCCTTCCCCTCCGCGAGAGCGCGCCACGTGATCCGCACGAGAACTTCTACTGGCTGCACGAGGACCACGTCCGCATGCGCGCCGCCGAGCACGGCTTCGCCTTCACCCTGCTCCGGCCACAGGTCGTGGTCGGCTGGGCGCCGGGTGCGGCGATGAACCCCGTGGTCCCGCTCGGCGCCTACGCGGCCCTGTGCGCGACGCTCGGCCGACCGCTCCTGCTCCCCGGCCCCGCCCGCACCCTCTGGGAGCTGGTCGACGCCAGGCTGCTCGCCGACGTGCTGTCGTGGGCCGCCTCGGCACCTGCGGCGTACGGACAGACCTTCAACGTCACTGACGGGGACGCCTTCGTCCTGCACGACGCCTGGCCCGACCTGGCCGAGGCCCTGGGACAGGTCGCCGTGCAGGACCAGGCCCTGCCCGACGGGCTGGTCGGCTTCTTCGCCGAGCCCCAGGTCCGGCGGGCCTGGTCTCGCCTCGTCACCGCGCACGACCTGCGGGAGCCGGACCTCGACCGGCTGCTCGGCGAGTCGGCGCACTACGTGGACCTGTTGCTCAGCGAGCGGGTCGGCGCCCGGCCGGTCCCCCTGGTCGTGAGCACCATCAAGCTCCGGCAAGCGGGCTTCGCGGAGTGCCGCGACAGCGGCCAGGTGGTCCTGGACCACCTGGCACGTCTGAGCGCGGAGCGGCTGCTACCGCCCCTCGACGCCTGAGGAGCCCACCCCAGAGGGTCGTTGTCCACGACCAGGCGTAGAGCAGCCACCACAGCCGGCGGCCGGGTGAGAGGTAAGCGTCCGTACCGGTGCGCTGCGGAGCGTGAGGGAGTTGTCCACAATCGGTCTCTGAGGCGCTGCACGACCGCCA
>CAVXIB010000021.1:0-49660 GCA_963761695.1 uncultured Actinomycetota bacterium
CTAGCGGTCGTCACGACGTCGCCCTCCACTGCCGCTCCGGGCGCCTGTGCGCTTCGGGCCGGTCGCTCATCACCCAGACGCCGGTCGGGCGGATCAGCCCGGCCTTCGCCCAGGCCCGGACGATCGGGCCGAGAACGCGGGGCTCACGCGGGGTGCCGTCGAGCAGCGCCCAGACATCCGAGGTCGTGAACGGGCGGCCGGTCTGCACGACCGTCGCGACGGCCTGCCGGGCGGCATGCAGCCACGCGCGGTCAACGGCCCGCTCCACCTGCTCCAGCGCGTCGTCGAGGGCGAGCTGCCCTGGGTGCTCGGCGTGCTCGGCGGTCATCGGCCGACCTCGGTCACGGTGCCGTCGTTCCCGAGCAGGACGACGGCGCCGCGGTAGGCGACGGGCACGGCGGCGGGGTCTGCGGCGTGCTGCGACACCAGCAGCCCGCGGTCGAGCGCGTCCGTCCGGTGGCTCTCGACGCGCAGGTGGCACGACTCGCACAGGAGCAGCAGGTTCGACAGGTAGTTGATCGACTCCTTCGATGTCCCGCCCATCCGTCGACCGGCTCGGTGGTGCACAGCCATCGGTCCGGCGCCGTCAGCGCAGACCGCGCACCTGTGCGCCTCCCGCTCGTAGACGGCCTGACGGACCTCGGGGGAGGGGCCGGTGTCGCGGGGGCGAGAGGCGGGCGAGGAGCCGCCTGCGCGAGGCATCGGCGCCGAACGCGCTAGCGGCTTGCGCACCAGGGGCGTGCGACGGGACAGGCCGCTCACGGTGTTCCTCCCAGCAGACGGCGGGCCGCGAGGCGGACGACCGCCCGGTCGACACCGACGTTCGCGGGCTGCGCGGCTCGCAGCGACAGCAGGCGCAGGACGTCGACGGCCCGGTCGTACGCGAGCAGGTCGACGACCTCAGCGAGGGGGACGGTGGTCGGGGTCATCACTGGCCGTCCCAGATGGTCGTGATCTGAGAGCCGAACGTCACGGGCTCGCCGCGCGTCTTCGCCACCTTCCGCTCCTCGCGAAAGCGGGTCCTGTTGCCCTCCATCGTGGAGCGGAACCACTCCGGCATCGGGACCTCGTCGCCGCTGCCCGTCGGCAGCGTCCGCATGGCCTGGTCGTTCTGCGCCGTTCGCACGATGTTGCGGATGTGGACGGGCATGAGGTAGGCGTCCGTCGAGCGGAAGTGCTCGATGACGGCGTCCCGCGCCAGGCCGAAGGGCAGGTCGCCCAAGGCGCTGTGCCAGGCGAACACCTCGGGCTCCCCGTACTTGCGGTTGTCGTACGTCGCCACGACAGCGAGCAGGGCCGCGACCTCGGCGGCGTTCACGCGGTCACCGACCGCTGCTCGCTGGCCTGCTCCTGCTGGCGGAAGTGCTCGACGAGGGCGAGGTTGCGGGCGTGCCGCTCGTCGGCGCTGTTGGCCTGGACGCTCTGCGGCCGGGCCGGTCCCTCGTCTTCCCAGCGGTCGGCGTTCAGCCACGACGCCGGGAGCGGCGTGAACTGCGGGTCGCGGGTCGGGTCGTCGCGCAGGCGGGCTGCGCCGGCGAGGAGCTGCGCGGCGCTCGCCCGCTTCCTCGCTGCGACGTACGCCTTGCGGCCCGCGCCCTTGGCCTCGCGACGGGGGTAGGTCGCCCACCACTCGGTGAACCCGGGCGGCTCGGGCGAGGTCTTGGGCTGCTCGACAGGCAAGGACTCACAGACGAGAGCGAGGGGCAGTCGATCGGACTCGTCCGGCTCTGCTGGACAAGAGCTCTCCTCCCCTGCTCCCTGCTCCCTGCTCCACTGCTCCACTGCTCCAGGCGCGGAGCCCTCGCGAGACTCTCGCGAGACTCTCGCAAGACTCTCGCGAGAGTCGGTGTTCTCGCAGGTCAGAGTGGCTGCAGGATCGGTCGGCAGCGGGTACCGAGGCTTGCCGGGCTTGTCGATGCGCTGGTGCTCGTCGAACCCGGTGACGTGGAGGTAGGGCTTCCCCTCGACGGTGTAGCGGGTGATGCGACCAGCCTCGCGGAGCCTCGCGAGGTCCTCGCGAACACTCGCGAGAGCCTCGCGAGGGTCGTCCTCCAGGGCGAACAACTCCCCGGCGATGATCTGCGGGATGTCGCGACCCACGCCGTTGTCATCGACGTAGGACCACAGGGCGATGAAGGTCAGGCGCGTCCGGTGCGGGTGCCGGGCGATGGCCTCGGACTTCCAGAACTCGGGCTTGATGCTGCGGATGCGCACTACGCACGCTCTCGGCGTGTGGTGGTGACGACGGCTCTGCCGTCGGGCACAATGCTGGTCAACGGGTGACACCTCCGATGTCGCTCGGCAGCCCGGCGCCGACTCCCCAGAAGGTGCCGGGCTGCTCTGTGTGTGGGGTCCTGCTGCGCCGAGGTGCGGCGCGGTCTGCGTAACGTACTCGCGCACTCGGCGCATGGCGAGGGAGGCTCGCGGGTCGGTCAGGAACTCCTGCACGGTCACGCCGCCCGCCTCGCCCGGGCACCCGGGCGCCTGCCGGGACGGTTGCGCTGGTACTCCCGCTCGGCGACCAGACACACGTCACAGACGTCCTCCCCCCGCGCCTTGTGCCGGACGTAGGCGCTGTGTGTCCCGCAGGGCTGCAGCGGCAGCCGGGGCCGCACGGGCGGCGGGACGATCCGCTGGGCGGGCTGCAGCGGCCTCCCGCCCGTGTACGGCTCGTCGGGCAGCCAGCCCAACAGCTCGCTCTCGGTCTTGCCGTCGTCGACCATTGCGGCGAGCACGACCGCGAGGGCCGGGAGGTCCGCGACGTCGAGCGCGGCTTTCACCGCCTCGGCGTCCAGAGCACGGACAGCCCCGACGAGTTCCAGGGCGACGACGCGGGCGCAGTCGGCCCGGGTGTCGGCGAGACGGCGGGTCACGCTGCCTCCTGCACGAGCAGGGCGACGAGGCGACGGGCGGCCTCGTAGGTGTGCGGGTGCTGCTCCGGTGCCCTCCAGATCGCGGCGAGGCTCCGCCGGGTCCGGACAGGCAAGGTCCGGTAGTGGGGGAGGCAGGCGACGTGTCCCTCGGAGACGAGGCGGGGGCAGCCGGTGACGGGGCAGGGGTGGGCGCGGTCCCGGGCCTCCTGCCGCTTCGGCTCGCCGCCCCGGCGAACGGCGGGGGCGGTCACGCGGCGCCGCCCGTCCCCGAGGTGCCGCACTCGTCCGTCAGGTCGAGGTAGCCGCAGTCACAGTCGGAGTCGCAGCACCACCCGGTGCCGTCGTGCGCTGTGTCGGGGTGGCCGCACACGCACAGTGAGGCGGTCACGCGCTGCCGCCCGGGAGCGCCGTGAGGTCGTCGAGGGCCAGCCGGCCGTCCTGCCAGGCCGCCCGGACCTCCTCGGCCGCGCCCGCCGCGGGCTTCACCGCGAGCGTCGGGCTGCCGTCCTGCCCGCTGCTGACCGTCACCCCCGGGAGGTCGATCGCCTCGCCGGTGACGGTGTCGAGGTACACGCCGTGCTGCCGGACGCTGTCGAGCAGGTGCGTGAGGTAGGAGCGGCGGACCGTGCGGGTCGTGAGCACCTCGTCGGGCCGGTGCTCGGTGACCCAGGCGAGCAGCGCGGCCTCGTCCTCGACCGCGGCCGAGACGCTGCCGGTCCGGCCCTTCGTGAGCTGGACGTGCCCGAGGACCGTCCCGTCCGGCAGGGCGGCGGTGACGCGGTCGCCGACGAGCATGGCGGCCTGTACCTCGGCCCGCAGCGCGGTGTCCGCGGCGGTCACGGCGTCCTTGAGTACACGCATGGCGACGAGCCGGGCGGCGAGGGTGCGGGGGTCTGCGCTGACGATGGTCACGAGCGTGCTCCTGTCGTGGGGTGGGTGGCGCCAACACAGACGTGGACACCGGGGGCGCCGCAGTCGCAGAGCGCGGCGGGCTGACGGACGTCGAAGCGGACGGACGTGCCGTCGGGCAGCACGACGAGGAGGTCGTGTCCGAGCAGCGGGTCGCGGTCCCAGCGGACCGACCGGGCCGTGTCGATCGCGTCGAGGACCCGGAACAGCGGCCAGTCCGCGCCGATCCCGGCGAGGCGGGAGTGGACGACGAGGCCGACGGGGCGGCCCCGCTCGTCGCGCTCGGTCCAGGCGGCAGCCCGGGCGGCGGCGCGGTAGGCGACGCGGGACGGGCGGTTCACGCCTGTGCCCCGGTGAGGCGGGCGAGGTCGTCTTCGGCCTTCTGGACCGGGCCGGGCTGCTGCTGCAGGTCGGCGACGCGCTCCTCGACCAGGGCGCGTCCCTCAGCGGCGTCCGCCTCGGTGAGAGTGCCCGCGGCGACGGCGGCGGCGAGGGCGCCCCACTGCCCGCGCAGGACCCCGACGCTCTCAGCGAGCAGCGTCGACTCCCTCCAGTGCTGCAGCCACCGGGCGTCGGTGACGGGCTCGGCGGCGGGGGGCGTGTCGGCGGGGATCTCGCCGCCCTCGACGTGGTCGGTCGCGGCAACCGCGGCGGCCTCGTGGGCGAGGGACCGGCCGACGACCGCCTCGGTCCGGCCGTTGTTGTAGAGGCTGAGGCCGAACCCGTCGCCCAGGTTCATTGCGCACCGCTTGAGGGCCTGGGACAGCGCGGTCTTCATAGCCATGTCGTGCGCGTCGCCGAGGCTCGGCTGGTTCGCGGCGTCGCCGGTCGCGCCGTCCTCGTACACCGCGAGCACCTGCCCGGCCGGGTCCTTGATCGTGAGACGGCCGAGCACCCGGTACACGACGGTGTACCGGGTCTTGCCGCCCGAGGACGGCGGCGGGGTGTCGAGCTGCGCGACGAGGTCGCAGGACACGACGGTGAAGTCCCAGCCACCCCAACCGAAGACGCGCAGGAGGTGGCGGCGGACGTCCCACGCCTCCAGGTGGGCCTGCCCCTGCGCCTGTCGGACTCGGGAGGGGTGGAGCGGGGCGAGCAGGGCGTCGACCTGAGTCGAGGTGAGCGTCATCGGCGGGTCTCCGTTGCGGGGGAAGAGGTGGTGCACCGGCCGTGCGCGGCGGGGGTGCAGGAGGTAGGGGCGAGCAGGTTGAGCACGACGACCGCGGCGGTCAGCAGGGCGGCGAGGACGAGGACCGCGAGCCACAGCGGCTCCGTGCTCTCCTCGGGGGCGGCGCTCACAGGTCGCCCGCCATCTCGGCCCGCTGCTCGCGGTAGTCCTCGTCCCGGCACGAGCGGGAGCACCACAGGAGTTCCTCGTGCTCGATCTCGGTGCGGCACTGGCGGCACGTCGGCGCCGTGTTCATCTCGTCGTAGCAGTCCTGGCAGATGAGCGGGACGGGCTGGCCGTCGCGGTCGAGGACCGGGTCGGCGTCGGGGAGTTCGTCGTCGCACTCGGTGCAGAACGGCACGGGCTCGGCCCCGAGCCGGGCACCTAGGACGGCGGTCTGGTGGGCGTAGCCCTCGGAGATGAGCCGGCCGCCGTCGTAGTAGGCGCTCACGCCTGCACCGCGTCGAGCAGGTCGGCGACGCCGGACTCGCCGAGGGTGTAGAGCAGCTCGCGGACCGCGTCGTCCAGGAGCGCGTCGTACCGCTCGTCGCACAGCGTGCAGTCCGGGTACCCGCGGTCCCGCTGGCACGGGCCGCCGTCGTGGACACCGTCGTCGTCGAGGCGGTAGCCGCGCAGGCGGTCGCTCTCGCGGCTCTGCACCTCGTCGAGGCAGTCGGCGAGGTGGTCCCCGACGCCGGGGCGGCTGCGGGCGGCGTAGAGGGCGGCGCCGACGCGGCGGGTCGGCTGGTCGAGGCTGTCGAGCAGGTCCAGGACCGCGGTGTGCAGCGGGTCGCGGCCGACGGTGAACGGCTCGGACAGGGCGCTCTGCAGGCGGACTGCCGTGTCGACGAGCAGGGGGCGCAGCACAGATGTCGGGTCGGCCGGTCGCGCCGGGCGCAGGGGAAGTGGTGAGGTGGTCATGTCGTGCCTTCCGGTTGGTGGGAGGTGCGGGGCTGTACGGCCCGTCGCCGTTGGCGCGGCGGCGGGCTTGCTGCTGTCAGGACGCGAGGCGCTGCGCGGGGAGCAGGACCCGCTCGACGACGTCGCGCTGGTGCGCGGTGTGGTCGAAGGACGCGGCGAGCTGCTCGGCGATCCATGCGTCCTTGTCTGCGGCGTCGCGGGCGGCTCGCTCGGCGGGGCTGACGCCGCCGCGCCGATCTTGTGCGCGTTCTGCGACACGGGGGTGCGCGGCTCGTGCACGACGAACAGCGCGGAGGGGACGACGCCCAGCACCGAGCAGATGCGGTGGGCCAGCAGCGGCGAGCAGGTCTTGGTCCGGCCGCTGCGGAGCCGGGAGACGAACTGTCGGGACACGACCTGAGGCTTCGCGGCGGTGCCGAACAGGGCGTTGACCTGTCGGGCGACGTCGGCACAGTCGAGGTCGCGCAGCACCATCTGTGCGGCGAGGTGCTCGGGTCGGACGACCTCTGCGTAGCTGCCCACGGGCCACCTCCTAGCGGGTTGTCGGTGTCTCACTCTGGTCCTCCTAGTAGACCGTAGTTGCGCGGGTTACGCAAGGAACGTGCGCACACTGTGCGGTAGAGGTTGCGCACCTGGCAAGTACTCACAGCCTTGTAGTTCGCCAGCGTGCGGCGCTGTGCGCTGCGCATCCCGCACTATCTGGTTGCGCAGCACGGGCAGGCAGAGCCCACACGCCGGTTGCGCCGACGGCTGGGGGAGTGGTGGACGACGACGGCACGCCTGCCGAGGCTGGAGGCATGACACCGCTAGGGGCTCTGATCCGCTCCGCCCTCGACAGGCAGAACCTGTCCGTACGGCGGCTGGAGGTCATAGGCGGGCCGCCCGAGGCGACGACCCGGCGGCTCCTGAGCGCCGACCCGCACGCGAACAGGAACCCGCCGGAGGACGAGTCGCTGCGCCGGTTGTCGAACGCGATGCGGGTGCCGCTCGCCCGGGTCTACCTCGCAGCCGCGCAGACGAAGGGCTGGGTGCCCGTCGAGCAGACGAGCACCCCCGTCGAGGTGACGCTGCTCGCCGACGCCCTCAGCCGCCTGGACCGACAGGCAGCCGAGGCGCTCACCGATGCCTTCCTGTCCATCACCGAACAGACCGCCCTCACCTCCCGGGCAACCCCCGCCGCAACGGTCACCGCGCTCCCGCCGCGCCGCGGGCAGGGCGAGAAGGCCGGCAAGGGCGGGGTGAGCCGGGGAGCGATGGCAGCCCGGCGCGGCACGAACACCGGCCGGGCGCTCAGGGCCGACCTCGACGCTCAGGCAGAGACACCGCCGCCGCTGCCCGAGGAGGAGCCGTGACCGCCGTCGTGTCAGCCCCGGCCCCTACCGTCCGCCCTCCCATGAGGTGGCACCCCTGGCGCGTCCTGCGCCGCACTCCCGACCTGTACGTCCAGTGGACCGACGACCTGCCTGCAGACACCCTCGGGGCGTACGACGGGCACGGCACGGTGTTCCTCGCTTCCGGTCAACTGCAGACCGAGGCTCGCTGCACCCTCACGCACGAGCAGGTCCACGCCGAGCGCGGGGACGTCGGCCACTGCGACCCGAAGACCGAACGCCGGGTACGGCGCGAAGCGGCCCGGCGCCTCGTGCCGGTCCGGGCGCTTGCCGAGGCTCTGCTGTTCCACGGTGAGCGCGACCTCCCCGCTGTCGCCGACGAGCTGTGGGTCGATCTCGACACCCTGACCGTCCGGCTCGACACGATGCACCCGGCCGACCGGGGCTACCTGACCCGTCGCCTGCAGGACCGAGAGGACAGCGCATGATCCGCACCTGGCACGGCCTGCCGTACTCCCACCTCCTCGACGGCGGCTGGTCGTTCCCCGACCTGCTGCTCACGCTGTTCGCCTACGGGCTGGTGCTCGCGGTCCCCGTGGCCGTCGCGCTGACCGTCCTCGGCTTCGCCATTGGGCAGGAGCAGTCCCCGGGACTCCTCGGCAAGGTCTCCCGGTGGCTGGACTCCCGCGGCCCGTGACCGTCCCCGCAGTCGCGGCCCTCGTCGCGGAGCACAGAGCGGCGACGGGCATGGGCATCCGTGAGGCCGCACGGAAGGCCGGGCTGTCCGACTCGTTCTGGGGGCAGGTCGAGCGAGGGCTCCGAGCACCGTCGGTCGGGAGCCTGCTCCACATAGCCCGGACGCTGCGACTGACCGACGAGCAGACCGACGCGCTGGTCGAGTCCGCCGGCCACCCTGCGCTCCCGGCCCGCCCGGGCAAGGGCGCGGCGGGGGCGGTCGACACGACGGGGCTGTCCCGCGAGGACGTGCGGCTGCTCAACAGCCTCGCGGCTCGGCTGCGCTCCTAGCGCCAGCGCACGGCCAGGCGCGACGGGACGAAGCGCGGCCCGCCCGGGTGTGGCCCGACGACGACCCGCTCGACGTAGGCGTCGAGGACCGCCCGGCGCTGCGCGAGGCTGTAGTCCCCCGAGCGCCAGCGACGGACGACGTCCTGCGGCGCGACCCGCGGCTGAGACCTCCCGACCGCAGCGGCCTCCCGCCGGGCCGCGTCCGCCCGCTCCCGCAGCGCCCGCGTCGCCTCCCGCAGCACCGCCGGGTCCGCCTCCTCGTCCTGCGCGAACGCCTCGACGAGAGCGAGCTGCCTGCGCTCCAGCGCCGCGACCCGGTCCCGCAGGGCCGCCGCCGGGTCCTCGGCGTCGGGCGCCGCGAGGTCGAGCGTGCCGATCTTCGCCAGCAGCAGGTCGACGACGTACACCTCGGCGGGCTCGTACACGACGAGCATCCCGCCGCACCCGCCGGACGCGGTCGGCAGGCAGCCGAACCGCTGCCTGTCTGCGTTGCGCCGCGGGTAGAGCGGCACGAGCCGCAGGTCGGTCGAGCACGCCGAGCAAGCCAGCACCCCCGTCAGCAGGTACTTGCGGGGTCCGCCTACCGCCCGGTCGGCGGGACGGCCGAGCAGCAGCGCCCGCGCGGCCTCCCACTCCTGCCGCTCGACGAGGGCGGGCCAGACGGCAGGACCGACGATCTGCCCCTGGTGCTGCCGGAGCCCTGCGACCCTCGGGGCCGTCACGGTCCGCTTCACCTGCTCGACGTCCCAGCGCCGCGACGGGTCACGCTGCTGCCACTCCAGACCGACGGAGCGTAGGGACCGGCCGCGGACGACGACCTCGTGCAGCGCCCACCGGACCAGGGCCGCCTCCTCGGGGCGCGGCGTCACCCGGTCGTCCTCGTAGCCGTAGGGCCGGGAGCCGCCGTGCACCCGGCCCTTCTCGGCCGCGTCGAGCATGGCCCGCCGGACCCGCCGAGACGTGTCCCGGCTGCTCTTGTTCGCGACGTTGACGAGCATCCGGGCCATGAACGCGCCGTTGTCGGTCGACAGGTCGACCTCTCCGGTCACGACCGCCGTCGGGATGCCGGCGGCCTCGACCGCGTCGATGAGGTCCTCAAGGTCCCGGGGGTTCCGCGCTACCCGGTCGAGGTCGTAGGCCACGAGCGCCGTGACCTCCCCGGCGGTGATCGCGTCGAGGAGCGCACGGAGCTCGGGCCGGACGACCCGGAGCGCGGTCGTGCCGTCGGGGAGCCGGACCTTTCGCCGCTGGTAGGCGCTCGTGTCGTTCTCGCGGAAGACCCGGACGACGTCCCACCCTCGGCGGGCGGCGAGCGCACGGCAGTCCTGCTCCTGCCGCTCGACGCCGAGGGCGTCACCGGCCCTGTCGTCGCTGATCCTGACGAGGAGCGCGGCGCGGGTCACGGTTGCGGACCCTAGCCGACCTAGGGGGAGGCGTCGGTCCCGGCTGCACCGGCGCGTCGCATACCCCCAGGTCACAGAGCGTCGGCACGCTCCTAGTGTGCGCTTTGCTCCTCGCGCTCCGGTTGCGCGGGTCCCTGCTCGCCGGGCTCCTGCGCCTCGGTCTTGCCCCGCACGTCCGTCGTCGCGAGCAGGTCCGCAGCGGTGAGGACGATCGCGAGCCAGGAGAGCCCGAGGACGAACGGAGGCTCGTCCCGAGCGACTGTGAGGGCCGACAGCGGCCAGCCGATGAGGCTGCCGACGAGCAGGACCCACGCCCCGACGAGCCGCGCCCGGATCACTGCTGGCGGTTCCAGACCCGCAGGCCCGGGACGGCGTAGGCGAAGACGCTGTGCAGGGCGAGGAAGAACAGGCCGAGGGCGACGAGGCTGTGGCCGTCGAACAGGTCGACGTTGAAGAAGGAGAGCAGGAAGAGCAGGGCGGCGGCGAGGGCGAGCACGGGAGGTCTCCTAGGTGAGGGTGGGGCCGACGTCGTAGGACACGGCGTCGGGGCTGGGGGGCGCGACCGGGTCGGCCTGCGGGGCGGTCGGCACCGGGTCGGCGGTCGAGTTCTCGACGGTGACGGGCGTCGGCTCGGACGACGGCGGCTTGCCGGTCGTGGCGAGGATCGCGCCGAGGGCCACGCCGGCGTTCCCGCCGAGGGCGAGGAAGGCGGTGATGAGCGTCGCCTGGACGGCGTCGACCTCGT
This sequence comes from uncultured Actinomycetota bacterium, assembly GCA_963761695.1. Taxonomy (GTDB): domain Bacteria; phylum Actinomycetota; class Actinomycetes; order Mycobacteriales; family SCTD01; genus RYN-122. Next base: position 10,377 of record CAVXIB010000021.1, read on the forward strand.
GGGAGGAGAGCAGGGCGACCAGGACGAGGACGAAGCCGCCGATGAGGCCGAGCTGTGTGACCCGTCCGAGGTAGGCGACGACGGCGGCGGGGATGTGGACCTCGACGGGCGCGTCCTTGAGGCGGCGGCTCAGGCTGCCCCTAGCCATGAGCGACCTTCCGGAGCGCGGCCCACGTCTCAGCGCCGACGTTGCCGCTCGCGGCGATCTTGTGGGACTGCTGGAAGGCCGCGACGGCGCCCTTCGTGCCCGGCCCGTACTGCCCGTCCTGCGCGACGCGGAGCCCCGCCTTCACGAGCGCGTGCTGCACGTTGAGGACGTCCTGACCCTTCGCGCCGATCATCAGGACCCGGTCGCCCTTCTTCGCAGCGGTCTTCGCAGTTGCGGTGTAGGCCGGGTAGCCGTAGCCCGCGACGAGGCTGCGAGCCCGGACCTTGCGGAAGACCCCGCCTCCCGTCCGGCTCCCCGCAGCGTTGGTGTTGCCCTCAAGGACGACCAGGCGGCCGTCGGGCCGGATGCTCTCGACGATCCCGACGTGGGCGATCCGGCCCATGCCGGGCCACTTGAAGAACACGACCGCGCCGACGCGGGGGGTGCGGCCGAAGCGCCCGGCCTTGCGGTAGGAGTCGGCGAGCGCCGGGGTGTAGGACGACTGCGGGACGTCGAGGGCCTTCGCGTCCGCGAGCCAACGGGTCACCGCATCAGCGCACCACGCCTGCCCGGGCTTGTGCCACGACGCCGAGAACTTGTTGGCGTTGTTCGCGCCCTCGCGGTAGCCGAGGTCGGTCCGGGCGCGGCGCAGGACGTCCAGGGCGGTGCTCACGCGCCCGCCTCGTCCGGCTCGGACGTCTCCGCGTAGTCCAGGTCGGGGTCCTGGCTCACGTCCTGCTCCCCGTCCTCCGGGCGGGTGCTGTTGTCCGTCGGCTCGGGGCTCTCGTCGGGCACGGGCTCGGTCACGGGTTCTCCTCGGGTCGGGGGCGGGTCAGGCGGGCGAGACAGTCCGAGCGGGTGCAGGAGCACCACCACAGATCGGCGCGGCACCCCTCGTGCTTGCCGTGCTCGCACCAGGGACAGACCGGGTCGGGTCGCCACGGCGGGCGGTGGCCGTTCCCACTGCTCACCCGCCCGGGAGCAGGCACAGGCCGAGCAGCGAGACGGCGCAGCGGCGGGACGTCGGGCTGACCGTCGGCTCCGGCGAGGGACGCGGGCTCCTCGACGCGGACGGCGACGGGCGGGGCGACGGGCGGGCGGTCGGGCCGGGCGCAGGGGACGGCGCGGGGCTCCGGAACGACGAAGGCGCCGCGTCGGACCCGGGCGTCCGGTTCGTCCTCGGGTTGCCGCCGAGCTGCACGACGAGCTGCGCGAGCCGCCGGATCTCGGTGTCCTTCGCGGCAGTGAGTTGCCCGGCCTGGTCGAGGCTGGCCTGCAGTTGCGCGAGGTCGGCGGTCAGCCCCGCGACCTGCTGCGCCCGCAGCGCCGTCGTCGTCGTGAGCTGATCCTGCAGGGCGGTGATCTGCCCCTGCGACCGGACGTTGAGCACGACGAGCATGGCGACGGCGACCGCGAGCCCGATGTTGACGAGGTCGCGCCACCACTGCCACTTCCGGTGGCTGCCGGTCGTGACGACGACGACCTGCGGGTTAGTCACGGGCCGTCGGGGTTCTGCTGCTCGGCGAGGGTGAACTCGCATTGCAGCGCCCGCCGTACCCACACGTCGAGTTCGTCCTTGTGCCGCTGCTCCTGCTCGTCCTTCTCCCGGACGAGGGCCTGCAGCCCTGCGGACAGCGCGGCGACGTCGTTCGGTGTCGCGGCTGCCTGCTGCGGCTCGGACTGCCGGGATCGGGACTGGAACAGCCCGGACGCTGCGCCGAGGACGGCGACGCCGAGGGCGCTGGCGGCGCTGATGGAAGCGACGACGACGGCCGTGTCTGCCACACCGCTACACGTCCGTGCGTGCAGCGCACAAGATGTGCGCGACGGTCGCAGCGGCGTACACCACGCATCCGGTCAGCGCAGCCCGTGCGTCCTGCGTGGCGGCGATGGTGAGGGCTGCGGTCCAGAAGGCGTACCAGGCGGCGGCGAGGGAGAACGGGACGGCGAGGGCGAACGTCGCGGCGGTCGGGAGCAGTCGGGGGCGCAGGGCGAGCCCGACGCCGGCGAGGACGGTGAGGGCGAGCAGCACCGCGCCCCACGTCGGCATCGGCAGGGTGTTGCGCAGGGTCGTGAACGTCGGGGCGCTGGTGCGGGCCGGTCCGCCGAGGAGCAGGACGAGCGCGAGGCCGAGGTCGGTGACGAGCAGGAGCGCACGCGTCAGGGTCACCGAGGGGGTCACAGCCCTATGCTGCCATCGCTAGCGCCGATGCGTGCTAGGCACGCGGTCAGGACGCGGCGGCGTACCGGCCCAGGAGCAGGAACTGGCGGCCCTGCTGGAGCAGCGCGACTCCGTCGCCGACGCTGATGGTCAGGCCCAGGAGCGCGGCGACGGGCACGGCGAGGCCGGACGCGCCGACCTCGACGCGGAGCGGGCTGACCTGCCGGACGACCCCGAAGCGGAGCGTCGCGCCGACGTCGGCGGTCGGCATGGCACCCATGAGCGCGGCGACGAGGTCGCGCCCGCTGCTCTCGCTCACAGCGTCCTGCTCCGACAGACGCCGGTCATGCTGCCCGGGCCGAGCGGGAGGGTGAGGGACTGCAGGACGTACCGGCCGTCAAGCATGATCCGCCCGCGCTTGAGCGCGACGACGTCACCGGCCTCGTGCGCCGGGTTCGGAACGCCGGAGAAGCGGACGTCCTCGGCGGTCCCGAGCAGCGCCCGCAGCTCGGCCTGCCCGGTCAGCAGCCCCTGCTGCGCCGTCAGGATCAACTCCGACCGGATGAACTTGGGGCGCGGTCCCCAGCGCGACGCCGACGGGTTGTTCGGGTCGTAGTACGTCGGGCTGGACCCGTTCGTGTCCCACACCTCGACGCGGAACGGGGCGGCGAGGTCACTGCCCTCCCCGATGACGATGACGCCGTTGTAGCCGGGGTCGTCGGAGAAGCGCCGGTCACCGGACAGCAGCAGCCCGTCCGGCCCCTCGGCGTACGTCGCGACGACCGGGTCGACGTTCGGGTCGGGGATCGGCCGGAGCGTCGGGACGCCCTCAGGGTCGAAGAGGAACTCCAGCCCGGCGGCCTGCGCGATCACCTGCACGTCCTTGAGCGGATCGTTGCTGTCGTCCTGCCCGAGCACGAGCGTCGCGGTCGTCGCCGTCGTCGGGGCGGCGTTGAGCGGCGGGAACGACGGGCAGCGGTCCGCGACGATCCCGGCGATCGCCGTCGCGACGTTCGTCTCGCGCATGATCGTGCGGGGGGTGACCCAGGAGCGGACCGACAGGGTCCGGCTCCGGTCGTAGCACGTCAGGTCGAGGCCGGCGTCGGCGCCGCTGTCGCTCGTCGCGGGCTCGCTGATCCCACCGACGAACAGCGGCAGCAGCGGGAAGCCGTCAATGCCCTGCGACACCCGCAGTTCGTTCGGGGGGGTCAGGAGGTCCCCGACGCGGGCGGGGATGCTCGCGCCCGTCGGGTCAGCGAGCTTCACCGTGAGTGCCCGCCGGTACTGCGCGGTCGCGTCGATCGTCACCGAGCCGGACACGACGCCCGTGTCGCTCGCGGCGGTGAACGACGCGGCCGGGACACCGCCGACGAGGACGTCGACCTGCGTCACGACGACGTGGGACCGGCCGAGCGCGGCGGTGAAGCCGGGGGCGGTCGCTCTCACGGTGCGCGGACCTCGACGAGCGGGACGGACACCGTCCGGTTGTCGAGCGCCCCGAGGCTCTCGGCGGTGTCGTCGCCGACGCACACGACGTACGCATGGTCGCCGCGCCACGCGGTGCTGACCGCCGGTATCTGCAGCAGCAGGACGCGGGCGGAGCCGAGGAGCACGTCGAGCCGGTCGGCCTCGGTCTGGCTCATCGGGGTCACGGACAGTTCGCCGCGGCGGGACCGGCGGACGTCGGTCTGCACGATCGGGTCGGTCCGGCCGAGCGCGTCGAGGACCGCCTGCCCTCGCGGGCGGGTCCACGTCGGCGGGCCGTCGACACACGACAGCGCGAGGTTCCGCGTCGGGTCGAGCGGGTCCTTGAGCCACGCGCCCGGCGGGAGCGCGGTGACCGTGACGGTGCCGGACGGGGCGCTGGTGAGCTCGGCCATCAGATGTTCCCCACGGTCCGGGCGCGGTAGGAGCGGGTCAGCCCGGGCGGCGCCTCATAGTCGAAGACGGTGGCTTGCCCGTTCGTGTCGGCGGCGAGCGCCCCGGCGCCCCGCACCGTCGTCCACGAGGCGGTTGCGGTGTCGCGGAACTCGATGACGAGGCTGGTGTTCGTGCGGGTGTATGCCCCGCCGTACGTCGCGGTCGCGGTGAGGCGGACCCGGGCGGCCGCGGGCTCGTCGGAGGCCAGCAGCGTCGGGGTGTTCGGGACGGTGAGGGACAGCGAGAACTGCGAGAACTGCCAGGAGGAGAACAGGCTGCCGGTCTGCCCGACCCGGACGTACGCGCGGTAGGTCGTGCTGTTGTCGAGCCCGGTCGTCGGGGTGTAAGAGCGAGTCGAGGCCGAGAGCATCACGCCGCTGTCGAGGAACGCCGCGCTCGTGCCGGGGTCGAAGCCGGCGGCGCCGTACTGCGCGGCCGTGAAGACCCTGACCTGGTAGTTCTCCTGCGGGTCGCCCTGCGCGTCGGCGTACGTCCACGTCACCACCGGCTTGCTCGTCGTCGTGACCGTGCCGGTAGGCGCAGTGACCGTGACGGTCGGGGCGCTGTTCGCCACAACGGTGAAGTCGCCCGCGTACGGCCCGGTCGCCCCGGCGGGGTCTCGGGTCGAGACCGACCAGTTGTACGTCGTGCCGTTCGTCCACTTCGCGGCCGGGAAGGTGACGGTCGCGGCGCTGCCGCCGTTGAAGACCTCCGACGCCTGGAACGCCTGGGTGCTTGCGTTCCAGTAGTCGTACGCGCCCGCCCCGGCGGCCTTGCGGCGGAAGGCGTAGGCGGCCTGCGTGTCCCCGACATCGGGGTCGGAGAAGGTCCAGGTGAACGTCGACCCGGCCGCAAGGTCGACATAGGTCCCGTTGTTCGGGGTTCGGAGCGTCGGGGCCGTCGGGGCGCTGTTCCGGAAGATCGTGAACGCGGGGCTGGTCGTCGTCGGCCCCTGCACGGTGCCGTCGTTCGCGTACACCCGGAACAGGCAGTTCGGGCTGGCGGGGAAGCCGCTGACGTCGACCGTGACGCTGGTGCCGCCGCCGGTGTAGACCCGCGTCCACGAACCGCCACCGTTGGTCGACAGGTCCAGCCCGTAGGTGAGCGTGTCGCCCTCGGCGTCGGAGGCGGCGCCCCACGAGGCGACGACGCTGTTCCCGACGACCTGACCGGCGGTCGGGCTGGTGAACGCCCCCGGGGCGCTCGGGGCGGTCTCCAGCCGCGCCAGGATCGCGCTGTGGACGAGCATCCCGTTGGAGCCGCCGAGCGACACGGGCCGCCGCCCGGTCGGCCCCGGCGGGTTCGACTGGTCGAACACGGCCTCGTACAGGCCCGCCGTCGTCGGCCCGGCCGTCTGCCGGGTCGTCATGCCGCTCGCGCTCGGGCTGCTGCCGCCCGTGCGCCACGCGGCAGCCCACAGCAGGTCCCCCGCCTTCGCGCTGTAGTTCGTGAAGTCCGGGACCGCCGTTGAGTCCGAACCGGAGTTGCGGACAGGGTTGGTCGGGTCTACGCCCGCGTACTCCTGCACCGTCAGCAGCACCGGGGCGGCGGTGCCCCAGGAGACAGTCACCGAGCTCTCGCCGGCGCCGGCCACCCGGTAGAAGGTCGTGCCGCTGAAGCCGTTGTTCCCGACCGAGTTCGACCCGACGGACAGGGGCGTCCAGCCCGCAGGGGTGGACGGGACCTGCTCTCCTGCGGCGCTCGCCCCGATGTTGACCGTCAGCAGCAGCAGCGAGTTCGTGAGCGTTCCGGCGTAGCCGATCGCGAGGCTCGTCGCGTTGCCAGAGCTGTCGGACGCCGCGGCGCTCTGACGGAACGACACGACGCTCATCGAACGGCCCCCGGCCCTTGCTTGATCGTGCGGACGAGGTCGGCGTTGCTGCGGGTCTGCGCGTCAGCGATCGCCGAGGTGAGCTGCTGCTGGGTGAGCCCGCTGCCCTGCACCGTCACGCTGTTCGTCTGCTGGATCGTCACGCCCCCGGGCGCCCCGACGACACCGGCCGTGCGGGTGCTGAGGACGGTCGTGCCGCGCAGCGTCGCCGCCGCGGTCGGCGCCCCGATCTGCCCGAGCTTGCTGTTGACCGCCGCGACAGCCTCGTCGAGTTCGGGGAAGCGGGAACGGATGCCGTCGAGGAGCCCGCCGAGCGCGTCCCGGCCCGGGCCGTACAGCGTTTCGGCGAGCCCGTCGAGCCCGCTCGCGGCAGTAGCGGCGAGCGTGCCAGTGAGGGTGTTGAGCGACGCGACAGCCGACGGGCCGGCGGACAGCAGGCTCTCGGCGACCTGCGCCCCGACCTGCGGGCCGAGCGCCGCGACCTGCGCGAGGAGCGTGTCGTTCAAGCCGAGGCCGGACAGCGCCCCGACCTGCGTGGCGAACGCCTGCGCCCCGGCAATCTTCTCGGTGAGCGCGTCGAGGACAGCGGCGACAGTCCCGCCTGCCTGCTGCTGCGCCGCGGCGTACGCGCTCGCGGCGGTCGCGCTCGCGGTCTGCGCTGCCGCGAGAGCCGTCTGGGCGTCTGTGAGGTCGGCGAGCCCGTCAGCCTCAGCAGCGCGGGCCTCAGCGGTCTTCGCCGCCGCGTCCTGCACGTCGTCGGAGGCGTCGGCCTCCCGCGCCTTCGCGGCCTCGACGGCGGCGTACGCGCCCTTGAGGTCTTCCAGCTCGAACGCGCTCGCCGCGGCGCCGTCGGTCGCGGCAGCACGGGCGGCCTCCAGCCGGGCCTCGGCGGACGCCCGGTCGGTGACAGCGGCGGTGAGCAGGCCCTGACGGCGGCGCTCCTCGTCCGCCGCGGCAGCGACAGCGGCCCGGTTCTTCTCCAGGCTCGCGTTGTACCGGCCCGTCGCCGCCGTGACCTTGTCCTGCGCGTCGGTGATCGCGCCCTGCGCGTCCGCGAGGGCCTTCCCTGCGTCGTCGACCGCCTTGCCGAACGCCTCGTTGACGCCGCCGAACAGGTCGGCGAGACCGGAGCCCTGCAGCACCGACGTCGAGAACGCCCCCGTCAGGGCCTCGCTGCGGGCCAGGAGCGCGTCGACCTGCTCGCTGTAGGCGTCGACCTGCTCTTTCGCGGCGGCGACAATCGCCTCGCGGGCCGTCTTCGCGGCGGCCTCCTGCGCGGCGAACACCTCGTCGGCGAGCGACGCCTGAGCCTCCGCGACAGCCTTCTGCGCCTCGATGACCGCGGCGGCGGCGTCCTTCGCGGTCTTGACCCTGCCCGCGGCCTTCGCCTCGGCCTTGTCGGCAGCGGCGTCCTGCGCCTTCGCGGCGGCAGCGGCCTTGCGGCGGGCGTCCTCCAGCCGGGCGATCGCGACCCGCTCGGCCTGGTTGCGGGCATCGGCGTTCTTCCCGCCGTTCGTCCCGGACGCGGCGAGGCGGGCGGCACGGATACGGGCGTCGAGGGCCGCGACCGTGCGGGCGGCGGCGTCAGCGCGGGCACGGGCGGCAGCGGCAGCGCGAGTGTCGGGCGCCGCTGCCTTCGTCGCGGCGGCGCTCGCGGTCTTCGCCCGGGCCAGCCCGGCGGCGGCGGTGTCGCGGGTCGTCGCGGCCTTGTCGACGCTCGTCAGCCCGGCGCGGACCCCGGCGGCGGCGAGGTCGGCGGGGCTGACCCCTCGGGTCGCGTCGTCGGCCATCTTCTGCACCGCCTTGACGACGAGGCTGGCCTTGCTCGCGACGCCCTCGGCGAACCCCTCGCTGACGAAGCCGCCGAGCTCGGCGAAGACCCGGCTCGGGCTGTTGATCCCGAGGGCCTTCTTCACGAAGCCGGGGAGCCGGTCGGTGATCGCGTTCTTGATCGCGCTGATGACGGCCCCGGCCTTGTCCCGGATGCCTTGGACGAAGCCGAGGATCGTTGCGCCACCGAGCGCGGCGAGACGACCGGGCAGCGACGACAGGGTCGAGGTGATGCCGGGGAAGAGCAGCCGGAACGGGGCGAGCGCGAGGCGGGGCAGGAACGTGACGGCGCGGACGAACAGCCCGACGGCCTGCCCGGCGATGTTGCCGAGCCGACCGGGCAACTGCGTGAGCGCCCCCGCCGCCTGCCCCGGGAACGCCTGCAGGAGCTGCTGGGCGCGGGCGAGGCCGAGGCGGAAGGCAACCCGTATCTCGCCGATGCCGCGCTGAGCGAACAGGATGATGCGGGACAGGAAGCGCGGGCCGGTCGACTCGATCCCTCGGATGAGACCGCCGATGAGGTCTCCGCCGGCGCGGACGAGGGCCTGCGACCCGGCCTTCGCGCCCGTGAGCAGACCCTCGACAAGCGGTCCGATGAACGGGACCTTGGCGAAGACGCCGATGATCTTCGACGGCAGGAACGCGAGGGTGATGACGCCGAGGATGACGTCGAACAGGTTGTCGCCGATGAAGGCGAAGATCGGTCGGGCGTCGAAGGTGACGAGGCCGGTGGCGAGGCCGAGCAGGATCGCGGGCGCTGCCTTGCCGAAGGCGAGTGCGAGTTCGGGCGCGACGTCCCCGACGAACTTCCCGAACGAGGCGACGAGGGCGGCGCTGCTCTGCCCGAGGGTCTCGACGGCGGAGGCGAGCAGTGTGCCGAGCCGCACGCCGAGGGCCTTCGGGTCGATCCCGTCGATCCCGCCGTCGATGCCCTCCTTGATCGCGGTAGCAATCTGCGCTCCCGGACCGTCTGGACCCCTGAGAGCAGCGGCGTCGACAGCGACGATGCTCCCGGCGTCGAGCGTCGTCTGGGGCTGCGCGGTGAGGGTGGTGAAGAACGAGGCAATCTCGGTCGCGGCGGTCGCGAGCCCGGCGCGGAGCGGCCCGAGGTCGACGATCCGGGACAGGTCGCCGACACCCGTCGTGATCCCCGTCTTGATCGCGGTGCCGAGAGCGACGGCGCCGGTCGTGATCGCGGGGATCGCGCCGCTGACCGCCCGGGTCGCCCGCTCCACCGACGGCGCGACCGCCTCAAACACGCTGATCTTGATGGTCTCCAACTGCGAGCCGAGACCCCGGAACGCACCGCCGAGCCCCATGCTCTTCGCCGCCGCGACCGCCGCCGCGCCACCGGCCTTGCCGACCGACGCGGTGTAGGAGTCGACGCCCTTGCCGCCCGCCTCGTACAGCAGGGTGCCAGCGCGGATCGCGTCGCTGCCGAAGATCGTGTTGAGCGCGGCGTCCCGCTGCGCCGACGACAGGCCCTTGAGCCGGTCCTGGAGCGTCTGGCTGATGTCCGCGAGCGGCTTGATGTTCCCGCTGCTGTCCCGGACGTTGATGCCGAGCTTCTTGAGTTCCCCGGCGACCTGACTGGTCGGGGCCTGCAGGCGCAGCAGCGCGGTCTTGAGGCTCGTCCCAGCGTCGGAGCCCTTGAGCCCCTTGTTCGCGAACAGGGCGAGCGCCCCGGCGGTCTCCTCGATGCTCAGCCCCGCTTGCTTCGCGACGAGACCGCCCTGCGCGAGCGCCCCGGCGAAGTCGCCGACCTCACCGGACGACACGTTCGCGGCGTTGGCGAGGACGTTCGCGACCCGACCGGCCTGGTCGCCCGCGAGCCCGAACGTGTTGAGGGCGTTCGCGGCGATCGTCGCGGCCTCCCCGGCGTCGAGGCTGCCCGCCGTCGCGAGCTCAAGCGTGCCCTTCCCGGCGGCGAGAGCCTCCTTGACCGACAGACCGGCCTTCGCCAGTTCGGTGAAGGCGACCCCGGCGTCGGCCGCTGAGGTAGCGGGCAGGCTCAGGTCGTTCCCGAGAGTCTTTGCGGCGGCGCTGACAGCCTCTAGCCCGCCGGCGGCGGCGAGCTGCGCCTTGTCGGCGACGGCCCCGAACGTGTTGAGCGTGTCCTGGTAGGCAACGCCGATCGTGCCGATGCTCCGGATCGTCCCGAGGACAGCGGCGCCGACACCGAAGCCGAGGGCGCCCGCGACGAGACCCCGCAGGGACCCGACGGTTCCGCTCGCCCCGTCGGTCGCGCCCTGCGCGTAGCCCTGCCCCGCGAGGCGGCCCTCACGGACGTACTGGCCCTGCGCGTTCCGTAGCCTGCCTGCCGCGTCGCGGGTGAAGCCTCGGGTGTCGGCGATGATGTCGATCGTCGCGGAGCCGATGGACGCCATGTCAGTCGTCCCAGGACTGCTGCGCGGCGAGCGCCTGCGGGCCGGTCAGCAGACGCTCCCGGTGCTGCGCGGCGGCCTCGACAGGATCGGCGAGAGCGTCAGCGATCAGCTCGCGGCTCTTGCTCCAGTCGGTGAGGCCGTCCGCGTCGCGGACCAGGAGGGTCTGCACGACGTCTAGTCCGTCGCTGGCAGGGAGCGAGCGCCAGTCACAGCCCGCGAGGAGGCACGTCCCGTTGACCCACGCTCGGTGCTCCGTCGCCCAGCCCGCGAGGAGGCGGGCGGCACGGTAGGGCGGGCGGTCCACTCCTTCACGAGGTGCTCCACCATCCCGCCGATCGCGTTGAGGTCGAAGTGCAGGCCCGGGCGGTGCAGGAACTCGTCGAGGGCGTCCTCACTGTCGGGCTGCAGGGCGCTCCGGAGCAGGCTGAGGGTGGCGCTGATGCCAGTGCCGCCCTTCTCGCTGGCCTCCATGACGTCGAGGAACGCGCCGGTCGGCATCGACGGCCAGGCGGACAGGACGACCTCGACGGGGTCGCCCGTGTCGGTGTCGACGCCGATGAGCCGGAGTCGGATCGTCCGGATCGCGGTGGCGGTGCTGCTGCCGAACGTTGGGAGGTCGTCGTCCTCGATCGTCTGTACGGGCTCGGTCACAGGACTCCCTGGGAGTTGGGCGGGCCGCTAGCGTCGCACGCGTGTCCGCTGACTCAGTCAGCGCCGAGCCGTACCTTGGGACACATGGACAAACCTCTGATCCGGTTTCTGAGCAAGGTGGAGAAGCCTGGTCCTGTCGCCCGACTCCGGCCTGAACTTGGCCCGTGCTGGGTGTGGACTGCAGGCAAGTTCGCGGGGCAGGGGTACGGGCAGTTCTGGTGCGACGGCCGACCCAGGCACGCTCACCGCTGGCTTTGGGAGCACATCCATGGGCCTATCCGCCGCGACCTAGTGCTGGACCACTTCGCGTGCGAGCGCCGGGAGTGCGTCAACCCAATGCACCTACGTCCTGTCTCGGTCCGCGAGAACGTGCTGCGCTCCGCGCACTTCTCCTCGCTCAACCTCGCAAAGACCCACTGTGTGCACGGGCACGAGTTCACCGTCGAGAACACCTACCTGATCCCAGACGGCGGCGGACGAGCGTGCCGAGCCTGCCGGACTACGGCGACGCGTGAGAACAAGCGCCAGCAGCGGGCTGCCGAGCGAGCCTCGTGGTCTGGCGTGTGCAACGCGGTTCCACAACGCGGCCGGAAGGTGTGCGGGCGGCCGTCACCGACACCGGGGGACCCCTGCCCGTACCACCGATCTAGGGGATAGCCTTGTCCAAGTTGTCGGTCAAAAACTTATTCGCGGGGACGGCGCGGGACCTGCGGGCGTAGACGACCTGGCCGCGGACGGTGAAGCGCAGCACGCGGGCGCGGACCGGCACGACCTCACGGCGGCCCTCGTGATGAATGAGCGCGTACGGCAGGGTGCTGCCGACGCTGACGCCGACGCCTCCGCCGGGCACGGTGAACGGGCGCTTGACGATGCTGCGCTCCAGGTCGCGGGTGTCCTTGCCGACCTGGGCGCGGGCGGCGAGCTGCACCCGGGTCGCGGCGTCGAAGATCGCCCGGCCGACCGGACCGTCCTCGGCGGTGAGCAGGCGGGCGATCGCTGCGGGGTCCAGGCTGATGCTGCCGAGGCGGCTCACGGGGCGGCCTCCTCGCGGACCTGCACGGTCAGGCCGAGCGTCCAGCCGCCGACGCCCCCCTCGGGCCGCAGGGCCTCCAGCGGTCCTGCGACGCCGAGCAGACGACCGGGGCCGGGCTGCCCTCCGACGACGGCCTGGAAGCCGCGGAGCAGGACCCACCCCTGCGCGAGCAGCGCCGACGCCGCGGCGGTCTGCTCCGAAGCATCCGGCAGCAGTCCCGCGTCATCGACGGTCGGGACGCAGCGGTGGAGCGTGACGGTCAGGGTCGCGGTCGCGGGCTGCAGGCAGCGCGGCGGCGTCCGGCCCTCGTTCCCGACGGTCCCGAGCGCGACACGGTCGACGACGACAGCGAGGGCCTCACACCCGGGGGCGGTCGTGACCCTTCCGGGGGCGACGTACCGCTGGTAGGGCGGGGGGAAGCCGGCGTCGTCGAGCAGGTCGGCGGCGAGGTCGAGCACCCCGGCCGCTAGTCGCTGGAGCTGGTCGACCGTCCCCAGCGCGGGGGCGGTCACAGGTCCGGCTCACCGTGCCCGGTGCTGTCCGGGTGGCGGTCGGGGAGGCTGCCGGGCTCGGCGGCGTCGCTGGTGAGCATGTCCTCCAACGCCTCGACGAGGGTGGTGCGGGGCCGGGCCTTCGCGCCCTCGGCGTAGAGCGCCTGTCCGGCCCGGTCGAGGTCGTTGCCGACCCAGGCGAGGACCTCGGCGACGGTGCCGTCGGGGACGTAGGACGGCCCGGCGGTGACGGCGCCGACGACGGCGGGCGCGGGCGGGGCGAACGGGTCGTGGGAGGGCGCGGTCATGCTCCGACGGTACGCGTGCTAGGTGGGCGGTGCTGCGTGCCACGCGCTACGGTGCGACCGACCACCACAAGGCGGATCACACCCGTCCTCGGTGTTTCAACGGGCGGCGCCCCGCCGGTGGACGTACCTCGGTACGGGGCGGGGGCTGTCGTCGCCTACCGCGTGCGCCAGCGCGGCGAGTCGGGCGACAGGACCCCTGCAGGCTGCTGCACCCGACCCGGGTTGACCGACGCGACCCACGCGTCGGCCTCGGTCACTCCGGTGCCGCCCTTGCGGTAGGTGTCGAGGTCGTCGAGCAGGACGGTGACGCCCTCCGCCGCGACGCTGGTGGTGCGGGACGGCAGGCCGCAGCCGCCGCGCTGCTGCCCCTTCGCGTACGCCGCCGCGAGCGCCCGCGCCGCCCGTCGTCCGGCGGCGGGCGGGTCCTGTCCGAACGACAGGGTGACGACAAGGCCCTTGTCGGCCAGCGCGGTCCCGGCGAGCGGCAGGGCCGACGGGGCGGTGACGAACAGCCGGTCGTCCTCGACCTCGTAGGAGGTCAGGACCGTCCCGTGCCACGAAACGTGCAGGACGTCGCGGACCGGCTTGCGGGGCAGCAGCAGCCCGGCGCCGCAGCCGCACCCGTAGGAGCCGTATCCGGCCTCCACACCGCGGTCCAGCGCGTGCCCGTAGCCGGTGGCGAACGGGCTGCCCTCGGGGGCGGGCCACCAGCGGCGGCGCCCGCACGGGCACGACGGCAGCAGCCTGACGGTCGCGTACCGCGGGCCGGAGAACTGCCGCCCCGACAGCGCCCAGAGCACCTCCGTCGCGGCCTGGGCGCACTCGGCGAGGACCGCCGTGTCGACGGGCGCAAGCGCAGGGATGCGCTGGAGTTCGCCGACGGTGACCCACGGGGTGAGGGGGTCGCCGGTCTCGGCGATCCTCGGAGCCGGGACGCTCAGCGGCGGGCCGGTCCGGTCGACCTCGCTGGTGCCGTCGGCGTAGGTGACGGTGACGGCGGGCCAGTACGTCCCGTCGGGCGCGGGCAGGGTCAGCCGGTAGGTGCTGCCGTCGGCCGCCCGGACGGTCGGGCCGCCGGTGACAGTCGGGGTGCCGCTCCGGGCCGGGTTGGGGTAGAGCGCCACGGTCGGGACGGCGGTGACCGACGGCGGGTCGGCGGGGGTGTAGACGAACGCGACGGACGTCTGGGTGGGGGCGGTCACGGGCTGCTCCTGACGGTGAGGGTGCCCGAGGCGGCGGGCTGGGCGGTCGTGCGGCCGGACGGGCGGGGCTGGCCGGTGAGGGTGCCGGAGCGGCCGGGGCGGGCGGTGAGGCTGCCGGAGCGCCCTGCCAGCGGACGGACGGTGCCGGACGGGGTGCGGACCGTCAGGCGCCCGCCTCGGCGGATCGTCAGGACCCGGAAGCCGAGAGCGGGCAGGTCGGTGTCGAGCGCGAGCGGGGTTGCGGGGCTGCTGCTGCCTGCCGTGACCGTCGCGGTGTCGGTGTCGACCGCCGAGAGCGCGACCGAGGGCGACGGGGTCGCGGCGACCGTCGGGGTGTCGCTGTCGACGGCGGCGGCGAGGGCGTAGGCGGGGAAGGCGGCGGTGAGCGCGGGCACGTCGCTGTCGACGCCGGCGAGGGTCGCGGGGACCAGGACGAGCCCGACGGCGCTCGGGGTGTCGCTGTCGAGCGCCGCGGCGAGGGTGGCGACGAGGACCCGGCCCGTCGCCGTCGGCACGTCGGTGTCGAGCGCGGCGGCCGGGGCGCTCGCGGCGGTCAGCGCCGATGCGGCCGGAACGTCCGTGTCGAGGCTGGCGAGCGCCGTCACAGCAGCCGGGGCGGTCCCGGCAGCCGGGGTGTCGGTGTCGAGCGCGGACAGGACGGTCTGCAGCGGCGCCGCGGTCCCGGCCTGCGGGACGTCGCTGTCCAGCGCGAGCAGGCTGAGGGACAGGACGGCGGTCGCCCCGGGGACGTCCGTGTCGAGGGCGACAGCGCCGGACGACGGCGCGGCGGTGACCGTCAAGCTCGGCAGGTCGGTGTCGACGCTGAGCGCGGAGGTCGCGGCGTTGCCCAGCAGGACAGCAGCGAGCACGTCGCTGTCGACGCTTCCCGCGCTCGTGACCGCCGGGGTCGGGGAGGAGGCGCTCGGGACGTCACTGTCGAGCGCGGCGGCGAGGACGTACGGGCCGACGACCGGAACGGCAACGGGCAGATCGGTGTTGAGCGCGGTCAGCGTCGCGGTGCGGGGCGCAAGAGTGCCCGCCGCTGCCGTGTCGGTGTCGACGCTGTTCAGGGTCGCCAGCACGGAAGCGAGCGGCGTGACGGTCGGCACGTCGCTGTCGAGGCTGCTGGCGGCGGCGGTGACCGGAGCGAGCGTCGACAGCGCCGAGGTGTCCGTGTCCAGCGCGGACGCGACGGCCGCGACGGGGGCGCTCGTCGCGGCCCCGGGCTGATCGGTGTCCAGCGCGACCGCGACGGACTGCGGCGGCGCTCCCGGTGTCGCCGTCGGGGTGTCGGTGTCGACGCCGGCGGCAACGGCCTGCCGGGGGGCGGCCGGTCCAGCCGCAGCGGTGTCGGTGTCGGTGGCGGCGAGGGCGGTGACCGTAGGCGCGACAGTCGAGGTGCTCGCGGTGTCGGTGTCGACCGCGACGGCAGCGGTCTGCGGCGGCGCGACAGGCGCGGCGGTCGCCGTGTCGGTCTCGACCGCCGCGAGGACGGTGCTCGGGGCGGCGAGGGACGCCGCCGACGGCAGGTCGGTGTCGAGGGCGTCAGCGGTCGTGCTGACGGTGGCGGGCTGCGACAGCAGCAGGAGCAGGCTCACGGCCTAGCCGATGTAGGACGCGCCGACGGAGAACGTGAGGCTCGGGATCGTCCCCGTCACGGTCCACAGCAGGCGCCAGGAGCGCGGCAGCGGGGCGTTCACAGCGAGCGAGCCGGTGCCCGGGGCGGCGGTGGTGACGCCCGGGTAGACCGTGATGGTCGAGGTGCCCGCGGCGGTCTGAGCGGCGCTGGCGGCCGACAGGGCGACCCAGTTGCCGGATGCCGGGTCGAGGTACTGCACCGTCGTCGTGACGCTCGGGGTCGTACCGCTGACCGCCGTGACGTTCGACGTCAGCACGACGCCCTTCGCCCCTGCCGGGGTCGTCTGGGTCGCGCTCGTCGTCGTCGCCGTCAGAGCAGCGGAGGCGCGGACGACCGCCGTGTCCCCGTTGCCGAGCAGGCTGACCGTCGGGTTCGTCTCGACCAGGAACGGACCCTGGTTGATGTAGACCGCGAGGCTGCCGGAGGTGAAGACGGCGGCGCGGACCCGGAAGTGCGTGAACCCGGGCAGCCCGACCGTGTACGCCCGGATGAACGCGGCGGTGATCGCCAGCGCCTCGGACTGTGCCCCGCCCGTGCCGTCCTCGCGGATCGACATGACCGGCGCGTAGTTGAGCCCGCCGTCGAGGCTGGCCTCGAACACGACCGTCCCGACGAAGGCGGTGGCGACGAGGTGGAACGTCGCGTTGCCCGCGCTGGCGACCGCCGCGACGACCTGCCCGGTGGTGCTCGTCGTGCTCGCGGTGCCCGGGGTGTTCGCGCCAGCCGCCGTGATCGCACCGGGGACCGGCGCGACACCGCCCGCCGACCCGGCGAGGTTGACGTCGAGGGCGTTCTTCGTACCGACCGTTGTGCCGGTGCCGAGCGACTCGGTGCCGCCGATGTTGACGTCCAGGCCCATCACCTGCGTCTTGGCGGCGCCACGGTCCTTGTCGCGGATCGTGTCGCCGCCCGACTGGACGCTGTTGTCAGCCAAGGGGGACCGCCTCTACGTCGTGGGAGCCGCATCCTCGGCAGCGCAGGAGGACGCCGCTGCCGTGGTTGCCCTGCCGGAGCTGCAGGTTGCTCGGCTCGTTGTTGGTCTTGTCGCCGTCTATGTGATGCACCGTCTCGGACCGCAGAAGCGGACGACCGACGGTGCGGGCCATGACGAGGCGGTGCTCGGCGACGTAGCCGCCCACGTCGCGCATGGAGGCGTAGGGGCTGTCAGCCTCAACTAGCACCCTCACGTAGCCGTTCACCTTCTGCCGCCCGCCTCGATAGGCAGCGGATCCGGGTCCGCTGGTACGCGCGTAGACCTCACAGTCCATCTCGCGCATGGCTTGCACAACAGCACCCTCTGTGGCTCCAAGGTCACGAGCGAGCGACTGTCTGCCCTTACGCCCCGCCCACTTTCGGACGTAAGCCCGCTGCTCCTCATTGAGCGGTGACAACACAGCGCCGGGACCGCGAACCTTTGCGCCAGCCTCCTGCAAGTGCTTGTTGATGGTGTTGCGAGTTACTCCGAACTCGGCGGCCAGGCTTTCCAGGCTTGCTCCGGCTTCGTAGCGCAGCACGGCGTCCGACAGGTCAACGCCGACAAGCTTGCTCGCCCAGTGAGCAGCAGAACTTGGCAACGCGGGGACGCCGTTGCGGTCGCGGATACGCCGAACGGTGTTGCGTCCCAGACCTAGTTCTCGGGCGAGCACGTAGGGCCGGGAACCTGCTCGCAGCATTTCGACCACCTGGCGCTCCAGTTCTTCTGGGACTGCGTTCGGCCTGCGCTGCTGTGTCATTCGGCCAGTCTAGGCCAGTGACTGACCTATGTCAGGCCGCAGGTGAGCGCTCCGGCGGCGATCGTGAGGCTCTGGCCCTGGAGCAGCGTGACGCCCGACGCGGGCAGCGCCGCACGGGTCTGCGGCCGGGCACCCGTCCCCGTCGCGTGGACCTGGAACCAGGTGTACGTCCCGGCGTTCATGTTCGGGAACGTGATGGTGTTGGTCGACGGGATCGCGTTGCCGCCCGAACTCGTCCCGAACGTCGTGGTCTGACGGGCGTAGCCGCCGCCCGACGCCTCGTTCGCCGGCGTGTCCGTCGGGCCGGGGTCGCCCGTGTGCAGGCTCGTCGTGTGACCGACGGGCGCGAGGTACGTCCCCGCGCCGAAGCGGACGTTGAGGACGTTGCTCGCCTCGGTGTTGCTGATCGCCACGCCCATCGTCATGCCTCCGTGTCGGTGGTGGTGTCGCGGCCCGCCGCGACGTCGTCGGCGAGCAGGTGACCCGACTCGACGTGCGCGTCAGCGATCGCGTCGGCGATCGCCTGCGCCTGCTCCAGGCTGTCGACGACGACGGTGTCGGGCGTGACGTTCACGACCTGCCCGTTCACGACGAGGGTGCCGCTGATCGGTCCGGTCAGGACGACGTGCCCGGGGTGGGGGGTGCTCATGGGGGCCTCTCGGGTGCTCACGAGGCGTAGACGAGGTCGGTCGAGGCCTGGTTGATGACGCGCATGGCGCGGACGATCTGGCCGGGTGGAGCTGTACCGGGTCGCCCTGTCCGATCCCGGACGGGGCGGGGACCTGGAGGGTGAACGTCGAGCCGGTCGGGTTCCACTCGCTGCTCAGGTCGGTGTCGAGCGTGCCGACGGACGAGGGGCGGCTGTTGCGGAACCGGCCGGTCCCGGTGTCGGTGAGGGCGGCGTAGCCCTCCTGGTCTCCGGTGGCGGCGGCGTAGACGATGCGGGGGTCGTCCTCGTAGTCGGTCCGGCCACCGAAGGCGAGAGCGGCGACCTCGGTGGCAGACAGAGCGGCGTTGAAGACCAGGACCTGCTCGACGGCGCCGTTCAGGTACGACCCGTTCGCGCCGTTCTCGCCGATGACAGCCCGGGTCAGGACACCCGGCACGGTTGTCGTGGCAGTCGACGTTGCCACCAGAGCGCCGCCGTTCCGGCTGGTGTAGGCGACGAGCGACGTGCCGTTGAAGGTCACGGCGGCGAAGACGACGTCGCCGACTGCGAGACCTGCTGCGCTACTCGCGGTGACCGAAGCGCCGGCGGCGTTCTTCTGTCCCGTGAACAATGTCCCGGTGGTGGAGAGGATGAGGGCGTCGGTGCCGTTGTCCAGTTGCGAGACGATCCGGACGCCGGACACGTTGGAGACCTGGAACCAGCACGCCAGCGTGAGGGCTCCGCTCGCGGTGACGGCGTGCCGGGTGGTCGCCGCTGCCCTTGTGCTGGTGCTGGCGTTCTCCACGCCGTTCCAGCGGTAGGCCGCGTCAGAGGTTCCCTCGGAAGCACGTAGCGCGTCCATGTACCAGTTGATCGAACCTGAGGTCGGGGGCGATGTCCGCGTAATAAAGAACGCACTACCCGTGCTAATGGCGGTGTAAGTGAAAACCAGGCGAACCCAAGTATCCTTGACGGAAGTAATTGGCCCGGGCTGCGAAGTGGTGCCGTCGAAGAAACTCAAGCGAACATCGGGGGCACCTGTCGGGACGTAGACATACTCGCGGCGCCCGTGTAGGTCCGGCCAACCACGTACCCGGCTGCCAGAGAATTGAAGTTTACGGTTCCAATAGCCGCCACGCTGGCGGTAGCCGAGATAAGGCTCCGGGTGCCGGAGTAGGCCCTAGCGGTCGAGTTTGTGACAGTTACAGCCGTCGTGAAGACGGAGGGAACTGTGCCGTCCTCAAAGGACTGCGCGGCCACAGGCAGCAGGTTCCCGGGGGTCTTGTCCTCGCCGAGGTTGAAGTCGTCGCGGAAGTCGGAGGCGGACGCGCCCTCCTCCAGCATGACGGCGTCGAGGTAGTAGACGTCTGCCGCGACCGCGGTAGGCAAGGTAAGGATCGGCAGCGAGAGCGCCCCGTTCGTGCCGGTCCAGACAGCGGTCACTGCCACGCGGTGCCCAGGCGTTTGGCGTGAGTGGCACCGTCGGCCCCTGGAGGTTGCCCGTAATCCCGACATCGACGAGTGAGATGTAGCCACTGCGACCGGTCTGGGTCGTGAACAGGTAGGCGCTGAGGGTGTAGGTCCTGCCCTGCACCAGCGGGGCGCTCTGCACCTGAGCCTGCAGTGACCCGCTGCCGGTTGCGGTCAGGACGAGGCTGCGGCTACCGGCGAACGCCTGCGCCGCGCTGTTGGCGACGGTCAAGGCGCTAGCGCCCCGGGCCGCCCACCCGCCCTGTGCTGCCGTCCTCAAAACTCGCCGCTGCGCTCGGGAGCAGGTTCTTCGACCCCCGGAAGCCGGTGCCGAGAGAGCCGTCCGTGTAGGAGGTGACGTAGGGCTTCGCCTCGACCTGCCAGGCGTCGGTCCAGACCTGCTGACCGCCCGTGGTGGCAGCCCTGTTCGTCAGGCCGATGTTGATACCGCCGGCGGTCGTCACGTTGATGGTGGCGGTGATCCGCTGCCAGACGCCTATCAGCGTGCTGTCGACCTGGACCGTGCTGTTCCACGAGCGCCAGCGCCACCGAGAACGACGCCGACGGCCGGGTGATGGGTGGGACCCACACGTCAATGCTGACGGCAACGGGGCCGACTGCGACCTGGACCTGCTGGGTGACGACGGCGCTGTTCGCGGCGGCAGCCTGCCAGGTCACAAGAAGGCTCTGGGTCCCGCTCTTGGCCCGCGCGGTGCTCGTGGAAACGGTCGCCAGATTGAAGCCCACACCTGCCAGGCCCGTCTCAAACGACGGGTTGGCAAGGAGGTTGGTCGTGCCCTCCTCGACGAGCAGGCCCTTGCTGAACCGGACGGGTACCTCACGCACCGGCTGCACGAGGGTGCTGGGGGTGGACGGGGCCGTACTCTCGGACCGGAAAAGACGCGGACCGGGCTGTTGGCGCTCACGCGGTGGGGCTCCTCGGTGGGCGCAGGGTCAGCAGGGGCATCGGCGAGTCGGCCGGGGTCTCGGGCAGCGGCTCGGGGACGGTCTCGACCGCAGGGCCGTCGACTGCGTCGGTGAGCTCGGGCAGCGGCTCGGACTCGGCCTCGACCACAGCAGGCTCGACGGCAGGCAGGTCCGCCGGGTCGGGCTCGGGCTTGGACTCGACGACAGCAGGGCCGGACTGCGCGGTCGCGTTCACGTCCGCCGCCTTCTCCCTGCGGCCCCGGGCGACGTGCGGCCCGTCCTGCGCCTCGGCGTCGACCTCGACGGACGTCTCGGGCTCGGCGCGGTCCTTCACCGGACCGGACAGGACCCGCCCGGGAGCAGGCTCAGCCTCGGGGGTGCCGGTGACCTCGACGGGACCGGAGTGCGCCGCCGTCGTCTGGTCGCGCTCCGGCTCAGGACGCGCCGATGTCGTGCGCGGGCCGCTGTCGGCCTGCACCGTCGGGTCGACCGCGAACGGCGCGGCGTCCGCCTCCGACACGAGCCTCCCGACAGCGAGGGGCTGCGACTGCTCCCCGTCGGCGGTGCTGCCTGCCAGAGCGGCGAGGACCGCGTCGGCGTCCTCGGGCAGGACGTGGACCCACTCGCCGCCCTCGGGCCAGTCGTAGACCGGGCCGGGCCATCGAGGGATCACCGAGCCGGGGGTCGGCCGCTGCACGAGCAGCGCCGGGGCGGTCTCGGGGTCGCCCTCGACGACGACCGGGGCGGGAGGCTCCGGTGAGGTCTCGGGCTCCGCGGCGACCGGCAGGTCGGCCGCCGCGGACTCGTCGGGAGTGCCGTCGGTGGTGCTGGTGGGCTCCGCGTCGGCGGTCACCCGGCGAGCGCGGGCCACCTGCTACGTCAGAGGGACGTAGCCGAGGGCGGACGCCGGGAGCGTGTTCGTCAGGTAGCGCTGCCACGCGCTGTCGGCGCTACCGCCGTTCCAGTCCTTGAACGGCCCGGTGGCGCCCCACGCGGGGTTCTCGACCGCGTAGCCCGTGAAGGTGTTGCCGACCGCGTCGGGCTCCAGCGAGAACTCGCCCTGCGTCAGGTAGACGCGGGGCAGCGCGTACCGCATGTACGGCGTCGCGGCCTGCGGGCTGCCGAAGGCGTCGAGGGCCTGCGCCCAGCCCTCCAGCGAGACACCGTTCGGGTTCGGGACCGTGCCGAGGCGCGGTGCCCGGTAGCCCTTGCTGACCGTGGAGGCGTTGTCGCGGATCACGAAGCCGCCGGCGAGGAGCTCGGTCAGCTCCGGGTCGGGGTCGCAGATCTCCAGCTCGACGTTGTACCGGATGATCGAGTCGGGGCGCTTGAAAGTCAGGCAGACGTCGCCGCGACCGTTCTCCTTGTCGACCTCCTTGCCCGCCCGGGTCTCCGGGCTCAGCGAGAGCTTCACGACGGCGTCGCTGCTGTAGCCGTTCTCGGCGCCGACGACGGGAGCGCCGGTCGGTCCGAGGCGAGCCGCTCGGAGCAGGAGGAACAGCGCCTGCTTGGCCTGCACGGTCTGGGTCACTGCTGCTCCTGCGAGGTGTGGGCGGGGCTGGTCAGGGGGCGGGTCATGCGGCGGGGGTCGTCTCGGCGCTGGCGCGGAGCATCCGGACCGCGTAATGGGCGCACGGGTCGAACAGCGCGACGGCGGACCGGAGCGCCCGAGTCACGACCGTGTTCGTGTCGCGGTCGATGTCGAGGTCGGTGCCGGTCGTGTAGACCTCGCCGAGGTGGACGTCGACCATGCCGGTCGCGAACAGCCACGACTCGTTCGTGGCGAGCGCGGGGGTGCCGACGGGGCCGAGACCGCTGTACCCGGCGCCGGGGACGACGACGGTGTTCCGCTTCGTCAGCCACACCTGCCCGTCGAGCCGGGTGTCGGGGAGGTAGTAGGCGGCCCGGATGCTGGCGTGGATGACGCCGCGGCCCGCGTAGCCCTGCCCGAGCGCCCGCTCCAGCAGCGCGAGGGCCTCAGTCGGCCGGACCGCGCCGGTGGCGGGCGTCAGGTCGACGACGGTCGCGGGGTTGCGCAGGTACGGGCTGGGCGCGACACCGAGGCGGGTCGCCTCGGACTGCGCGACCGTGCCGTCCCACAGCTCGCTCTCGACGCCTCGGTGCTGCGTCGCGGCGAGCAGCCGCAGGACCCGGCCCTGCGGGTCGCGCTGCTCACGGGCGAACGTGCTGCAGCGGTCGGCGGCGGTGACCAGGAACGGGCGGGCCTCTGCGGGCGCGGCGTTCGCCGGGACCGCCGGGAGCGTCGAGGGGCTCGCGCAGACCCCGGCGCTGTCCGCGACGGTGCCGCACGCCTCTGGCTCCCAGGTGATGCCCTGAGCGACGTGCCCGTCGGTGTCCTCGGTGACCCGGACGGACGTGAGCAGACTGACCAGCGGCGGCGTCGCCTGCGGGCCGCTGGTGGCGGTAGCGATGCTGACCATGTGCTGCCCTCCCTTCCGGTAGGCGGGGCTGCTCCGGGCAGAGCAGCCCCGCTAGGGGACGGGTCAGGCGTCGACAGCGGTGGTGCGGGCCGCGCCCGTCGTGTTGACCGTGCCGGCCGAGGCGCCGTTCGGCTCGTAGGTGCCGGTGACCCAGAGGGACTCCAGGCCGCGGAAGGCGACGGCCTCGAACGACTCGCCGAACATCTCGTAGTCGTTCGTGTTGTTCAGGACGCTGTCGCGGACCGCGCCGAGGGCGATCTCGCCGCCGTCGAGGTACTGGAACGACCCGGCGGGGAAGACACCGAACTCGACGGTGTCGGGGATGTCGACGCTCGCGGCGCCGCTCGTCTGGGTCGGGAACGCCTGGCCGGACGCCGTCGCGGTCGTCTCGATCGTCCACGTCACCTGAACGTTGCGGCGGGTGAAGTGCTCGGTGAGCAGTGCGTCGGTGACGGCCATCGGGTAGTCCCCGACGTTCGTCGCGAGCTGACGGGTGATGTCGGCCCGCATGGCGGCCTTGACGTGACGGGGCAGGAACACCTCGACCGTCTGCGTGTCGGACAGGCGGTGGGCGTCGCGGAGGTAGGCGACGGAGGTGTCGACCTGCGCGAGGAGGTCCCGGCTGTAGCCGAGGATCGACGCGCTCGTGATGCTCTTGCTCAGGCCCTTCATGCTGCCGAGGAGCAGGCGCTCCGCGACCTGCGCGTGACGGCTCGACAGCAGCGCCAGGTCCTGCTCGATCTGCTCGGGAACGCCCGGGCGTTGAGCGTGCCGAACACGATGCGCTCGGTCACGGCGTAGGTCAGGACCTCGACGGGCGCCTGGCACGCGAGGCGCAGGCGACTCTTCGGCGTCGGGGTCGCCTGCGCGTCGTTCGCGACGGTGTACTGGTCGACACCGGAGGTGATGTCCGAGAGGCGGCGCGGCGGGACGAACCGGATGCCGCCGCGCGGGGCGGCGAGCTGCGGCAGGGCGTCGCGGACGGGCCGCTCGTCGCTGCTGAGGGTCAGGAGGCCGTAGTCGACGGCGGTCGGGGCGCACAGGCCACCGGAGGCGGTGAGGGCGCCGGGCTGCTCGGCGAGGCGGGCGAACGACTCCATCTTGGCGGTCGTCTGCTCGGCGCTGTCGTAGATCGACAGGGTCCGCTCGGCCGGGTAGTCGGTCTTGAGCGCGGCGACGATGCTGCGGCGCTCGATGCCGGGGGACAGCGTGCCGCCGCGGAGCAGACCGTTGGCGGTCTCGGTCATCCCCTCGATGAGCTGCTCGCGGGTGATCTGCTGGCCGGCGTTGACGGTCGCGTTCCCTGCGGCGGCGACGAGAGCGCCGCGGGTGCGGGGGGCGGAGCGGCGGGGCGCGGGGGCCGGGGCGCTTGCGGCGACGGCGGCGAGCGGCGCGGGCTTCGCGGGGGTGACGGTGACGGTGACGCCGGCGGCGGCGACGGGCTCGGGCTGCGCCTCGACGGCGGGCTCGACGTCCACCTCGGCGGTCGGCTCGGCGGGGGTCTCGACCTCGGGCTCGGCGGGCAGCAGGCGGGCGCGGGCGGCGTCGCGCTCGGCGGCCTCGGCGTCGGCCTGCTCGGTGCGCCGGGTGTCCTCGGCGGTGAGGGCCTCGCGGGCGTCGGCGGCGGCGTTGAGGGTCTCGACCGCGGTGGTGTCGTCGGCCAGCAGGCTCTCGACGTGCGCGGCGAGCTCGGTCTGGAGGGCGGCGAACGCGTCGGCGTCGAGCGCGGCGAGGGCGTCGGCACGCTGGTCGGCGGCGAGGGCGAGGAACGACTGCAGGTCCACGGGGACTCCTGGGGCGGGTCACGACACGGGTGGGTGTGTGAGCGCCGGGGGACACCTGGGGAGTCACGCCGGGCGGCAGTCCTGGGGGCTGCTGCTCGTTGGCGGTGATGGTGCCACACGTCTGCGTGCTGTGTGCGCGGAACTGCGTGCGGCGTGTCGGGGAACGCCGACGGCCCCCGCCGGAGCGGGGGCCGCGTCGGACGAGGACCTACCTACCGCAGCCGGGCGACGGCCTGCTGACGGCGGAGCCGGGACCGGGCGGCGTTGAGCGACGCCGCGACGGGCTCGCCCGGCTCGGTCTCCTCGGTCGCCTCCTCGGTCTCCAGCGCCGTGACGCGCTCCTCCAGCGCGGCCAGCCGGTCCTCGACCGGGACGACCGGCGCGGCAGCGGCAGCGAGCAGGACCCGGCCGGTCGCGCGGAACGACCCGGAGCGGAGCGCAGCGGCGACCGTCTCGGGGGCGTCGGTGACAGCAGCGGGGCCGGTGAGGGCGATCGTCGCGTCGGCGAACGCGGGGACGCCGACCATCGTCACCCCGACCAGCTCGGCCTTCTGCACGGTCAGCCACGGCTCGGCGCTGTCGAACGGCTCGTCGGGGATCGCGACGGTGTCGCCGTCGGCAGCCTCGATCATCGCGGGCATCTCCCCGCCGAGGTAGGTCCCCTCCATCGCGCCGAGGTCCGCGCTGACCGTCGTGCGCAGGCCCTGCTCGACGAGGCGGGCGGCCTCGACGGCGTGCTCGGACGTGTCGAAGGCGCCGGTCGCGACGATGTCGTCGCCGACGCGCTCCAGGGTGTCGATCCGGCCGACGACGACGGTGCCCTCGGCCTCCTCGCCGCCGTGCGTGTCGCGCAGCGCGTTCCACAGCGGCCACGGCCCGGCGCTCCAGTACGTCGCGCCCGGGTCGATGCTCCGGCCGTCGCGGCTGACCGTGCCCTCGGTGTAGACCTTCACGCGGAACGGCGGGCCGCCCATCGGTGCGAGGTCGCCAGCAGCGGTGACGCTCTCCCACTGCGCGGCGGACGCGACGAGCGGCAGGTGCTCGGCGGTCATGCTCGCGACCTGCGCCCGGAGCTCGTGGACGGGGAAGCCTGGAACGACGACCTGGCAGCACGCGACCATCCGGTAGCCGCCGTCCAGCCAGCGCCAGTCGCCCGACGGCGGGAACGCCCGGGCCTTGTGCAGCGTCAGGTCGTTCACGCCCGGCGCGACGCTGCCCGAGACCCAGATGCCGTGGGCGCCGTTGGTCGCCCGGACGTGCGCCCAGGCCGTCGCGACGTCGTCGTAGTGCTCGGCCGCGGCGCGGGCCGGGGCGTCGAGCGGCGCGTGGCCCCCGCCGATCGTGAGAGCACCGACGTCGAGGTCGGTGCCCTCGGCGGTACGGACCCGGCCGGTGTGGAACGCGGAGAAGTCGTCGCCGCGGACGATGTCGCTGCTCACGCCCGTACCGCGGTGCGAGGCACCCCACGGTGCGACGTGCCCGTAGACCTCCCCGTCGTCGGTGACGGTCAGGCGGGTGTACCCGTCGGCCTCGGGGCGGGAGTACCAGGCGGCGGGGGCGGTGAGGACACCGCGGCCGACGCCGTGCTCGGTCGACGGCGCCGAGGCGGTGACGGGCGGGGCGGGCGTGGTCACGGGTGCTCCTCGTGGTCGAGCATCGACAGGGCGTGGTTGAGGCGTTCGTTCGCGTCGGCGAGGTAGATCGCGAAGACGAGGACGGCGGCGACGGCGAGGGACGCGGCGGCGATCACGACGGACGCGGTCATGCTCCGGCCTCCCGGGCATTGCGGTCCCGGCCGCGGTCGATCGCGTCCTGCGCCCGCTGCCGCTCCGCGTCGGTCGGGAACGCCCGGTTGGTCTCCAGCCGCCGTTCCAGGTCGCGCTCGTTTGCGTCCTCGACGCTCCCGTCCGTCGGCCGGTCGCTCTCGCCGGGGCGCGGGTCGTACTGGTCGTCCTCCTTGAGCGCCCACAGCGGCATGAGGTCGCAGGAGCAGCCCTTGTGGTCGCCGGGCGGAGAAGTACGACGAGCGCGGAAGCCGCTCGGGTTGAGGAGCTTCGGGTCCTCAAAGGAGGAGACGCGGATACCGGTCAGCGCGACGTGAGGATGGAAGCGGTCGCGTGAAATCCCGTAGACCCATTCGTAGCCCTCGTCGCGGGCGCCCTCGGTCCGGAGCAGCACCCCGACGTCCCCGCCGGTCCCGACGCCGCCGTAGTGCTCGGCGCCCGCGGTCTGCACGCCGCGCTCCCGGCCCGACGAGCCACCACCGGCGTACGACACGACCTGGCGGACCAGCGCCGAGGTCGCGGGCGGGAGGATGTCGGGCTGCCCGGCGGGGTGCGCGGCGTAGAGCACGCTCTTGGCGAGAGCGATCATCCCCGACAGGAGCCGCTCGGCGGCGCCCTCACGGCGGGCGGTCTGCGTCGCGGCCATCGTCTCGACCTTCGACTCCGGCAGGCTCAGCGTCCGGGCGAGGTCGGCGAGGACCGCCTCCTGCGCCGCGGCGGTCAGCAGGGCGTACCGGGCGGCGAGAGCGGCGAACGCCCCGTCGAGCAGTTCGTCGTCCGTCAGGCCGAGGGCAGCGACGAGCGGACGGCCGAGGGTCGCGGCGAGCGCACGGCGCGGCGTGTCAGCGGCGACGGGGCGGGCGGCGCTGTTGCCCTGCGCCCGGCTCGCAACCCGGTTCCCGGCCTTGACGAGCGCGGCCTCCAGCGCGAGGTCGCACTCGGTCTCCAGGCGGGCGCGAAGGTCCCGGTCGATGTCGAGCAGGCGGCGGGACAGGGCGGCGCCGCGCTGCCTGCGGGGCTTGCCTGCGGCCTGCACCGGCTCGGGGGGCGCCTCGGTCACGACGGTCCCGGCGCTGACCGGCGCGGCGGCAGCCCCGCTGGCCTTCCCGCTGTAGCCGAGCCGTGCCCGCTCAGCGAGCTCCTCGGGGTCGGCGCGTCGTCCTCCGACAGGCGCTTGACCCGCCGGTAGGACGACCAGGACAGGGCGCCGCGGTCGAACGCGGCGTCAGCGTCAGCAGCGAGGTCGGGCTGGGCGAGCAGCGCCGAGGCGTCGAACCAGACCATCAGCAGGTCGGCCCGCTCCTGCGTCCAGCCCCAGCCGCCGTCCTGCAGCGGGACGGTCAGCGCGGCCCGGAGCCAGCCGAGGGTCAGCGCGTCGACCATGCTCAGGCAGCGGGGCTCCAGGTGGTCGCGGAACTTCTGCTCGTCGATCGCCCACGTGTTCCAGTGGTTGACGTCCGCAACGCCGGTCAGGACCTCGGCCGGCAGGTCGATGCCGGTAGCGATCGTCGTCCGGAGTTCCAGGCGCTGCGCGGCCATCACCGGGTCGAGCGGACGCTCCAGGGTGATGACGCTGTCCTTCATGGCCTTGAGCGCGTCGGCGGGACCCTCGATGATGAACGGGGCGGCGGCCGAGGCCGAGCCCTCGTCGCCGATCGGGACGATGAAGTGCTCCATCACCTGCGCGGCGAGGACCGACGGCTGGCCTGTCGGCAGGCCAGTGTCCGGGTCGGTCGGCGGCGGGCCGGACACCTCATGGGGGATGCCGAGGATGCTGTTTTGGGCGATCCGGCTCTTTCCGGTAGCCCGAATGGCGCGGGACAGGATCGCGAGTTCCTCGACGGCGTCGAGGACCGCCTGCACCGACGAGCGGGCACGCTTGCGGTACTGCACGCCCTCCTCGTGGACGCGGACGACGAGAGTGCCGGCGGGGAGCGGGGTCTTCTCGCCCTGGTCGTCGGCCTCGTAGAGCCGTCCGTTCTCCTCGACGAGCTCGGAGACGCTCAGGACCTCCCAGGACTCGGCCTGCGTCCCGAGGCTGTCGGGGACGGTGCCGGTGAGCAGCACCGGGTCCGGCGCGACGGCGGGCTTGCCGATCAGCCAGCACTCCCCGACGAGGAAGAGCTGCTGCCCGAGGCGCTCGACGATCCGGGCCTGTCCGCCGCGATCGGAGCGGAAGCGGGCGAACTCGGTCCCGACCTGCTGCCGCTCGGTCGGGGTGAGCGGGCTCTCGGGCGCGTCGTACGGAACGGGCTCGCGCTCCAGGTCCGGCTGCACGGCGGGGAACAACCGGAGCTTGGAGAACGCGGACGAGACGTACCGCTCGGCGAAGGACAGCTCGGGGCTTGCGGGGACGTAGGCAAAGACGTCGTCCTGCCAGCCCTCGCGCTTGCGGAGCCGCCACTTCCCCGTCGCCTCGTCGGCCTTGTACGGCGTCGCGGCGGCGGTCACTGCCTGCCGGGTGCGGACCGTCGCCTCGCGGGCGGCCTCGGCGGCGGCGGTCTCGGCGATGAGCCGTTCGCGGCGGGTGGCGGGCCGGGTCACCTGTGCGTGTCCTCCATGCGGGGCGACCCGCAGGGCGGAACGCGGGTGCGCTCACCGTACGCGCCGCCGCGTGCTAGGGCAGCAGGACGGGCGCTAGGGCGTGTCGGTCACCTGCTGAGCATCCCTGCGAGCTGCGCGACAGCGAGCGCCCGGGCTGCGGGCCGCCACGCCCGGGGCGCGAGCAGCCCAGCGACGGTGACAGCGCCGGTGACCCAGACGCCGACACAGCGGGTGCAGTCGAGCCCATCAGCCCATGCCTGCCCGTGACGGGCCTGAACGTAGAGGTAGGCCCGATGACGGGCGGCGACGGCGGGCGGGAAGGAGTCCTCGACGGCGAGGGTCGTGAGGCGTGCGACGGCGAGGGCGTCCACGGCGAGGTCGAAAGCGCGGGCGGGCGTCACGAGGGCGACCGCTCGGGCGTACTAGCGGCCTCTGTTAGCAGCGCCTTGATGTCGGTCAGCAGGAGTGGCACCTCCCGATAGCCGCAGGCCAGGCGCTCGTTGCCGTGACAACGCTCGTAGGTCTCGACCCACTCGGCCACTCGGTCGTAGGCGCCACGAGTTTGCGGAGAGTTTGTCGTCACGACCGTCTCTCCGTGGGTGTACTAGCGGGCAGCGTGGCTCGGCACTCGCAGGCCCAGCAGATGCACTCCCGCGCACCGTTCCCCACGGTCAGATGCCGTCCCTGCCAGCACTCGCGGCACAGCAGTGGCCCGCGCTGCTGCGCCGCATAGGCGCTCATCGCTGCTCCCTCACGGGTGCTCGGTGTGCGTTGGCGTCGTCCAGACAGCGAGTGCAGCAGGGGTTGGGCGACTGGTCACACGCCTCGAACGGCGTCGTGCAGCCAGCGCAGGCCCACGCCGCGAAGGTCTCGGGGCCGGTGCTGGGCGGGCAGTGGACGTCGCCGCAAGTCGGGCAGGCGTGGGTGGTGGTCTCGTCGCTCATCGGGGTCTCCTCGTGTCGTGCGTTGGCGTACTGCTCGGCGAGCAGCAAGTCGGGATTCTCGCCGCTGGAAGCGCGGCGCAGGAGGGCGAGCAGGTCGTCTCCCTGGATGACATGCCAGCCCTGCTCCTCGGTGAACGCCGAGCAGGACTCACAGGCGGTGCAGGGGCCGCTGAACAGCAGGTGCGCAGGCCGGGCGGTGCCCCGGTGGTTGACGCCGTCGTGGCCGCAACCGCACCGTCGGTACGAGTTGTCCAAGCGGATAGGCGCTCATCGCTGCTCCTTCGGGTCTCCCGCCGGTGCCTCAGCCTGGGTGGCCTCCTCGGCCAGGTGAAGGCACTCGGCACGGTTCTCCCCGACCAGACGCTCGGCCTCCTCCGCACCCTGGTCGGCCTCGTCGCAGGCGGCGTTCCACATGGCAGATGCCTTCTCGGGGCCGTAGCGGTGCGCCAGGGCGTCGTACAGGTCGCGGCCCGC
This sequence comes from uncultured Actinomycetota bacterium, assembly GCA_963761695.1. Taxonomy (GTDB): domain Bacteria; phylum Actinomycetota; class Actinomycetes; order Mycobacteriales; family SCTD01; genus RYN-122. The sequence continues at coordinate 40,728 of CAVXIB010000021.1, forward strand.
CTCGTCGCGCCAGGACGGGTCGCGGAAGCCGGGGTGGCCCAGCACGTCGTAGATCGGGTGCGCGTCAGTCGTCATCGCCATCGGTCCTTCCGCAGCCGCCGCAGCAGCCGCCCTGCTCGGGGTTCCAGGTGGTCAGGGTCGAGCCGCACGACCCGCAGGGGTCGCCGGGCTTCCAATCGCTCATCACGACCACCCCAAATAGGAGGCAGTCAGCAAGCCGGACGCGAGTGCGCCGACGATGAAGCCATACAGCCCCGCGAGCAGGCCCGTCTTGGCGTCGTGGTCGAGGTCAGCCACGGTGGCTCTCCCGGCACACCAGTACGCCGCAGGTCGGGCAGGGCCGCTCCCACCAGCGGTCGGACAGGTCGGTGACCTCCTCCGTGATGGCGGTGAAGGTGCGGCACTTCCACGGCACGTTGCACTCCGCGCAGCGGTGGTCGTCGGTCTGCTTGTGCAGCGCCATGACCCCGTTGAGTCGGTACAGCAGACCCAACTTCTCCATGTAGTTGTCGTCAGGCAGTTCGATCATGGCGGCGTCCATGTCGGCCTCCTCGCGCTCGCCCTCGTAGGACCAGCGCGGACAGGCGGGGTAGCAGTTCACGTTGATGCCGTGTTCGTGCATCCACGGCGACCCGTCGCTGGACATCTCGTCGTCGTACTGCTTCACGGGTTCTCCTCGTTGGTGGTCATGCCCTCCCTAGACGGCGCACCGTCGCCGGTAGTCCGGCGTGACTCATAGGCGCCACTCTCGGCCATCACGCGGACGCCAGAGCCTTCTTGCATGAGGGCCGCGAGGTACTGCCCCGCAAGGCCCTCGGCCATCGTCGGGGACCAGCCGCGCCGCTCCAGCTCAGCACGCATCCCGTCTGCCGCGTCGAGTATGGGCGCGAAGGCCTCATTCACGTCAAGCATGGCCCGCAGCGCCCCAGCCGCGTCGGGGGTGCTCACGACGGTGTCCAGCCGCGGAGCATCGACTCCGACGAGCACGCGCAGCCCGACCCCTGCCCGACGACCCGGAGCCGAGAGCCGTCCGCGAGGTCGACCGTCACCGTCCGGTCACGGGGCAGGCGGGACAGGTCGAGGTCGTAGCCGACGACCTCGGCGTCGAGGACGGTCCCGGGCGTCGGCTGGGCGTTGTCGAACAGCCGGACGCGGGTCTGCTGCAGGTAGAGCAGGACGGTCGTGGCGCGGAGGGCCTCGGGGTGGAGGCCGGGGCCGCCGTAGACGATGACGGGGCCGGCGCGAAGGATCACGTCGGTGCTCGTGACGGCGGGGCCGGTCACGGTGCGGCCGGGTCGTGGCAGGCGCAGGCGCACCGGGTGATGTCGTCCTCGGCGTAGTCCCAGGCGTCACCAGCGCAGGCGGTGTGCTTGCCGTCCCTGCAGTCGGGGTTGAGCGGCACGGCGGTCACAGCTCCTGCCCCCGGCAGATGCCTCGCAGGTGCGTCTCCGTCAGGCCCGTGCGGGCCGACAGCGCCCGCCACGTCACGCCCTCGGCGCGGAGGCGGAGGACGGCGTCGAGGCGGGCCTGCCGTGCCCGCTTGCCCTGCGCGTCGAGGCGCTGGAGGTAGGCGGTAAGGCCGTCGAGGCGGTCGCCGGGGTCGGGGACCGCGAGGATCGGGTCGAGGGCGGTCGGTGCTGCGACGGTGGTCACGCGCGGGTCTCCTTGCCGTCCTCGGCCCACGCCCAGGCGGCGACGGGCGAGGTGTACCAGCGGACGTCGGCCGCGGGGGCTGTCACGGCAGCGTGCTCGCGGCTCTGGCAGGAGCAGCCGTAGGTGTGGACGATGTCGGCGGCGCAGATGCACGGGAGCGCGGGCGAGAGGGTGGTGGAGGCCATGCGCATACGGTACCGCGCTTGCGCAGGACGCGCAACAGGGGTGCGCACCTACCTGACCCGCCCCGTGATCCGCGGTCCTGCCGTCGCCCCGCCGACCCGGGGGAGCGCCGCAGCCGCCGGGCTCACCGCGACCGACGCGCCCTGCTGCAGCGACGGCAGCAGCCGCCGGACCCCGTGCACCAGCGCGTCGAGACGGTTCGGGCTCCAGGACTCGTCCGGCGTCCACGACGTCATCTCCTCCTCCAGCGCCGTCAGGCCGTCAGGCCCCGCCACCGCCGGGTCTGGGGCGTGCAGGACCAGCGCCTGCTCGTACGCCTGCACGACGACCATCGCCCGGTCCGCCTTGCTCCCCCGCGCCGTGACGGTGTGGACCGACGGGCACGGGCCGATCACCGTCTGCTGCTCGACGAGCCGCCGCCACGACGAGCGGAGCTGCGCGGCGAACAGGTCCCCGCCGTAGTTGCCTTCGACGACGAACTCCCCGGCGCCGAGGCGGTAGGCGAGGCGGCACGCGGCCTCCGCCCGTGCCTCCGGCCCGGCGTTGAGCGTCGCGTCGGCGAGGACCCGGAGGTGGTCGCGGTGCTGCGCGAGCGCCACAATCCCCGTTGCGTCTCCTCCCGCCGAGCCCGACGGGTCGACGCTGACGACCGTCCGCAGCGCCGGACCAGCGGGGGCGGCGGCGTGGACGAGGAGACCGGCGGACCACAGGGCGCCCTCGACGTCGTCGAGGAGTTCCCCCTCCAGCTCCTGCCTGCCGAGGGTCGTCCCGGCCTGGGAGGACAGCGCCTCCCAGAACGACGGCGCGAGGTTGTGCGCGTTGTCCGCGCTTCGCAGGGTGCTGACCGGCGTGCCCACGTCGTCCAGCAGCCGCCGCACCAGGGCCTTCGCGGAGCGGTTCCGCTTCGGCGTCCCCGTCGCGATGATGAGCGCCGGTTCGATGCGGACGGCGTAGGCAATCGACTCGTCCCACGCCGTCTGCCACTGTTTCCACAGGCCGATCTCGTCCGACCAGCAGCCTGCGAGGTTCTTGCCCTGCACCCGCAGCGCACCGTCGTCCGCGCTGCCGACGTACACGATCTGGCCCGACGCGAGGACGAGCTGGCCCATGCTCCGGTTCCACCCGGCGTACGTCCGGGGCAGCCCGAGCGCCTTGAGCAGCCCCGACGGCCCTTCGACACAGGTGTCGCGACTGTCGGCGTACGTCGGGGCGACGACCGCCCACTCGGTCGGGGTGCCGTTGTCGTCGGCGGGGTGCAGGCGGATGAGTTCGGCGAGCGTGTTGCTTCCCGCCCACGTCTTGCCCGACCCTCGGCCGCCCCGCAGATACCACGTCCGCCGCCACACCGCCGGCGGCTGCTGCTCCGGTCGGGCCTGCTCGCGCCACGCCCCGGCGTCCGCGACGTACTGCAGGGCGCGGGCGACCGTGTCACGGTCGAGCATGGCGGTCACAAGGGTCAGCCTTCCCCGTCAGTCCCGGTCGGAGCGAGACGCGCCAGCAGCGCGGCCGGGTCCATCGCGGCAACCTCACGGGCCAGCCGGACGAGCTCGGCGTCGGTCGCGGTCGTCGTCGTGACCTCGACCTGCTGTTTCGCGCCCTCTCCTGCCCGGTCGAGCAGGTCCCGGGCGGCAGCGAGCCGAACGGCGGGCGGGGTCGTGTCGTCCAGGCAGAGCGCAACGAGGACGGCAGCGGCGGGGTCGGCTGCTGCGAGGATGCGCTGACGGGCCTTGTTCTCGACCTGAGGGGCCTTCGCTCCGTGCCACTTGCACACCGTGAAACCGGGTGCGGGAGTCGACCCGCACGGCTCGCCGGTCTGTTTGCTGGTCGCGGTACAGCGGCGGCGGCTGGTCATGGGGTCGGAGTTGGTCACGGGGTGCCTTTCGGGTGTCGGGGTGTCTGCGCTGCTGCTCCAGCGCTTGCGTAGGTGGTGCGCGGTGTCACGACGACCTCGGCCGGGGCATGAGCGCGGGGCACTCCGTGCAGCGGAGCTGACCGTCGGAGTGCAGGACGCCCCAGACGTGACCGCCGAGGAGGCGGCAGCGCAGGCGGGCGAGCAGGGCGCTCACGATGCGTCCGGGTGGCAGGCGCAGCCGCACGGGTGCAGCCGCAGAACTTGCACTCCTGGCCGGCACCGTTCGTGGACGCCGTGCAGGCAGGCCGTCGAGGTATAGTCGTGTGCGACCTCGTCACGGCGCAGGTCGCAGTCGGTAGCAGCCTGGGGCGCAGGGGCCGACGTGGGCGGTCACGACGGGGTCCTGGCGGGTGCGTGCGGCGGCCAGCCGGTGCCGGTGCGGCGGTGAGCGTCCCTCGGCCACGAGTCGCAGGCCGAGCAGCACCGAAGTGGCGGCCCGTCCTCTCCGACGTAGCACCAGCCGTTATGGCGCTTGCAGCAGGACCGCACGCGCCCCGCGTCCCCGTGCTCGGGGCAGCCGTCGCCGTCGTAGTGCGTCCGCTTGCGGTAACTCACGAGGGACCGTCGGTGCACGAGGGCGTACTAGCGTGCGCCGGGCAGAGACTGCTCACGGGGTCGATGTCCGTGTCGGTCTCGCAGACTGTGCAGTACCGGATCGGGTGCAGCAGCGCCTCGGCCTGCTCGTCCTCCTCGGCCATCCAGTGCTGTGCGTAGGCCGCAAGGTCGGACCGCGCCAGCCAGTAGGCGTGGACGCCGGGGTCCCGCCGCCTGGTGTTGCTGACCAGAATCTGGTCATCTCCCCAAGAGCCTCTCGGGGGTGACCCTCGACTTCCCAGAGGTTGGACGTGCCGGTCGCATCGGCACGAGCCAGACGCTCCTCGGGAGCCTGCGTGAGCGCGTAGGCGCGGTTGCCGACCCACCCGATGTTGTCGACCACGGTCGACCACTCGGCGTACAGGTCGAGGTCCGGCGCGCACTTCATGATGTAGCGGCCCATCAGTCCTCCTCGGCCTTGTGCATGTAGGGCAAGCACGAGTCGATGTAGTCCTCGACGGCCTGCGCCGCCATGCGGTCGGCCTCCTCGGTGGTCACGGCCTCGGTGGTGTCCAGCAGCGACGACCAGAGGTACGCCGACCAGTAGGGCACCGTTGCCCGCAGCACCTCCTCCGGTGACCCATAGGCGCTCCATCGCTGCTCCTCCGTAGGCGTACTAGCGGACGGTGCGGCCTTGGCCGCGTTGCACTGGTCCACGATCCGGTTGAGGCAGGCGATGTCCTCCTCGTCTGGCCCGCCCGCGAAGGGCGGTGGAGTCGGAGCGGTATCGCCAAGGCGATGAGGACGTGCAGGTCCCAGACCGACACCGTGACGGTCTGGCCCTGCCAGCGGGGGGTGGTCACGGCTCACTCCTCGGCGCGCTAGTCGCCGGTGGGACCGGCTCCTCGGGCTGCTCGTCCGTGAAGCAGAAGCCGGGGGCCTCGGGCGTGGAGAACATCCAGTAGGTGCCGGGCATCCCGCAGTTGGCCGCGAGCGCGTGGTGGTCCCGGTGCTGGTGGTAGGTCCACCAGCCCGCGTGGTCGCTGCACCCCATGGTCGGAGCGCCGTCTTCCTGCATGACGTGCAGCGCGGCGGGCTTGCCGCAGAAGGCGGCGGCAGTGCCGAACATGCACCGCTGCTCCGACGCGGCGTAGGCGCGACTCGTCGTCATCCCGTCTCCTCCCACTCAACCCGGCAGGTCGTCGCGTACCGGGCAACGCCGTCAACGGTGCCGAGCCGACGCACCAGGCCGCGGGTGACCCACTGTCGGAACGTCGCCGGCTTCACCCTTGACCACTTCACCGCCTCGGCCGCGGTGACGCTGGTGCCGGTGTAGTGGCGAGGACGAGCACCAAACGGGCGTAGTCGTCCTCATGCCAGGTCAGGCCGTTGCCGCCGCCGGGCGGCGTGATGAGCGGCTGCCCCCACTGTGCGCTTGATCTTGTCCATGTCGCCCTGTGGGGCGGCCTCGGCGAACACGTCTGCGGTCATGGGCTGTTCCTTGGGCTGGGGGCGGGGGTTGCGACGGCGGGCGGACCGCTCGGCGCCTTCTCGGGTGTCGTGGGGCTCCCCGACCGGCTGGCCGGTCGAGGTGTCGTAGACGGCGTGGCGGCGGCCATCGTCGGCGACGTAGTAGCGGTCGCCGAGGTCAGCGGGTGCGCGACCGCGGGCTGCGCCGCGGCGCACGGCGTCGAGCTGCGCCCGCCGTCGGCCAGATGGTCAGCAGGCAGTCCTCGACGGTGAGGTAGGCGGACTGCTCGTCGCCGGGGACGCTGGTGGGGTCGCTGACCTGGGCGGCGACCTGGCACCGCCATGTCGGCGAGGCGGCGGTAGGCCGCCGCCACCTCCATCTGTGCGAGCGCAGTGAGGTCCCGAGGCGCGGTCAAGGCTGACACCAGCTGCAGAGCCGGGGGCCGCAGGAGCGGTGGCGCGGGACCACCTGCCGCTGCAGCACGACGATGAGCGCGGCGAGGCGGTCGCGGGCGGCTGTGCCGACAGGTGCGGGCCGTGGGGCGGGGAGGTCGGTGGGGGACGGCCGGTAGTCGCTGCTAGTCGTCATGCCGCCACCGCCACGGGCAGGTCGGACAGCAGGAGCGCGAAGGCGGCTGGGCCTGTGCGGGGACGACACCGTTGCCCAGCGCCTTCAGGGCGGGGTTGCGGGCGAGGACGTCGGTGACCCAGCCGTCGGGCAGACCTTGCATCCACTCGACGAAGCGGGGGCTGAGGCGGGGTGCGCCGTTGCGCCCCGGTTCGGTCGGGTCGGGGGCGGGACGGGTCAGGGCTTCCCATCGGGCCACGGCGGCGGCGTAGACGCCCCAGCGGGACGGCTCGGCCTGCGCCAGCCGCGCCGCCTCGATGCTCAGGCTCGGGCCGTGCCCGTTGCCGTTGCCGTGCGACGCCTTCGAGCTTCGCCGTCCATGCGTCCCACGCCTCCACCGTCTTGCCCGCACCCATGTCGTTGACGGCGGGCGTCGGGAGGAGAGCGCCGAGCGCCTGCGCCTTCGCCAGTCCCGGCAGCAGCAGCTCGTCCGAGCGGTCACCGCTGCGGGTGGCGTGGCCGCCGAGGCTGTCGGCGACGGACGGAGTAGGCAGGAGGTTGGCGACCGCCCACGAGGTCGACAGCGACGCGCCGCCTGTGCGGCCCGGCGCGTCGGTCCCGTGGTCCTCGGTCGTCGGCGTCGGCAGGAGGTTCACGACGGCTTCCAACTTGTGCCGCTCGACATCAACGGTGTGACGCGGCGTGCCGGGCTGCCCGTCGCCCTTGTGGTCCCGTGCGTCGGCGTCGGCAGGAGACTGCAACGGCGTCGGCAGGCTGCTGTAGTCCGTCCCGCTCGACGGCGAGTCCTGGCCGTGGACCGCGTAGGTGTCGACAGCAGCACGCCCGCTGGCGGCAGCGCGACGTCGGCGTCCCACCGCGCCCCGCCGACCATGACGCCGGCGGGCCCGGGCTGTCGGCGCGTCCACATCACCGAACAGGCCGTCCTGGGCCTGGACCCAGCGGCCCTCGACGCACGGCCGTCGGCTCACCCGGCACGACTGCCAGCCACCCGCCTCGCGGTCGCGGGCGGCGATGAACAGCCGCGCCCGGCCGTGGCGGCGCACCGACATCCGACGGCCCGCAGCAGCGTCCAGCGCACGTCGTAGCCGATGCGGTGCAGCTCCGCGAGGACGACGTCGAAGCCGAGGGTGAGGTGGCCCCGGACGTTCTCGAACAGCGCGAGCGGCGGGCGGGCCCGCTCCATCCCACGGGCGATCCACGGGAACAGGTGGCGGGGGTCGTCGGTGCCGAGGCGCTTGCCCGCGCTCCGCTGAACGGCTGGCAGGGGTAGCCGGCGGTCAGGACGTCCACGGCGGTGCTCGGCCCAGGCCAGGGCGTGAGGTCGCCGTGGTTCGGGACGCCGGGCCAGCGGGCGGCGAGCACGTTGCTCGGAGCGGCGTCGTATTCGCAGTGCCACGCGGTCGTCCCGCCCGCGAGGCCTCGGCGGCGGGTCGAGGCCGCCATAGCCGGAGCAGAGCGAGCCGATGGTCAACGGCCGGTAGTGGGAAGCTAGGCACGGCTCGGGGCGATCATGCGGGCGTACAGGTCGAGGGCCTGGTCGAGTTGGGTGTCGCGGAGCCCGCGGACCGCGGCGTACTTCGGGCTGGTCTCGATGTGCTCGGTGAGGGCCTTCCTGACGGCCTCGTAGATGCGGGCTCGCCAGTCCCAGTAGGCGTCGGTTCCGTAGGCCGGGGCGTCAGCGGCAGCGGCGGCGTCAGCGGCAGCGACAGCGACAGCGTCAGCGTCAGCGGCAGCGTCAGCGGCAGCGGCAGCGGCAGCGACAGCGACAGCGACAGCGGCAGCGACAGCGACAGCGAAGGCAGCGACAGCGACAGCGTCAGCGAAACAGCGACAGCGGCAGCGGCAGCGTCAGCGACAGCGACAGCGGCAGCGGCGGCGGGCACCTGGCGCTTCGCCATCTCGGTCTTGATCTGCTCGGTCAGCTTGCGGCGGCTCTCCTGGCGCGCCTCCCACGTCAGGTCGCGGATCGGGCGAGGACCGGCGCAGCTCGGCCGGCGGCAGAGCCGCGCCCCGCTCCGCCCGCGCGGCAAGGTCGTCGAGACCGGCGAGGCGGAGCCACTGCGGCAGCCACTCGGTCATGACGGTCCGCTGCGCGAGGTCGCGGCGGGCCTGGTCGAGCCCGTCGTCGGCGGTGCCGATGAGGGCGGGCACGAACTGCTTGAGGGCCTGCCGCCGGTCGTCGGGGAGGCTGTCGTTCAGGCGCATGCCGTAGGCCCGCAGGACGGGGCTGACGCACTGCGGCATGTCGCTGTGCTTCTCGCCGGCCATGTAGGCGACGGCCTCCATGACGCACAGGCCCTGCTCGGGGCTGCTGTGGCCGCCGGCCTGCAGGGTCAGGTCGTCGAGGTCGAGGTCGAGGGATCGGACTGCAGTCGTCATGAGCGGGGCTCCAGGGTCGCGTCGAGGGCGTGCAGGTGGAGGTAGGCCGTGCGCAGGAGCGCAGCCGGGGTGGTGCTGAGGCGCGTGGCGTCCGCAAGGAGCGCGGCGTGCTCGTCGGGGCTGAGGCGCACGCCAACGAGGGCGTTGCGCTTCCGGGTGTCCGACCCGCTCGCGGTTGACCGCGCACGCTCGGGAAACAGCCGGGAGTGGGAG
>CAVXIB010000022.1:0-16500 GCA_963761695.1 uncultured Actinomycetota bacterium
CGAGCCGGTCGGCGATGTCGAGATCGTCGAGCGGGGGGGCGTGGCAGTACTGCCACAGGGTGGTGCTGGCCTCGGCGTGGCCACGTCGCTGCTGCGCGCTCGAGGAGGTGGCGTTCGCTCGTTCTCGTGCCCGAGGACCAGCTGCTCCCGCCCGGGCGGAGGCTCACCGCAGGCACCGGAGACGACCTCGACACCGGTGCCGCACAGGCCCACGTCGCGCCCCTGCACGAGCACCGGCCCCTGCTCCGGCGGCGGTTCCGGCGCCTCCCGGATGCCCGGTCGCGCGGAGCCTGAAGGGGGCGCGACGGTCAACCCGGTGCAGGTGACCTCGAGCGCCGGTGGGGCGTCGCCGGCCGCGGCGGCGGCCCCACCGGTCGTGGGCTCAGCCGGCCAGGTGCTCCAGCACCGCGCGGGCGACGTCGGCCGGGGAGTCCTCGGTGGGGATGTGCCGCCCCGCGACCTCGACGAGGTCGCTGCCGGGGACCGCCTGCAGGTAGCGGCGGGCGTACTCGATCTTCTGGAACGCGTCGTCGCGGCCCCACACCAGGCGGGTCGGGACGGCGGCCTCGATGAGCGCCGGGACGAGGTCGAGCGTGAAGCGGGCGTCGGCGGCCGCCGCCATGGCGGTCCAGGACCGGGCGCGGGCCTCGTCGTGCCAGGGCGAGACGTAGTCCTCGACCTCGGCGTCGGACAGCTCGCGGGCGACGGCCTTGCGGGTGGACCCGCGGCGGGCCTCGACGAGGTCGGCGGGGGTGGTGGCGGCCCGCACCTGCGGGTCGCGGAAGCGCTCGACCGCCGGGACCGGCCAGGAGTCGAGCATGACGGCGTTCATGAGCACCATCCGGTCGACGCGGCCGGTGGTCGCCGCCAGGTGCTGGGCGATGCCGCCGCCGATGTCGTGCGCCGCCAGGTCGAAGCGCTGCCAGCCGAGCACGTCGGCGGCCCGGGCCACCACCTCGGCGAGCGCGGGGACGGTGGCCTGCTCGACGTCGAGCTCGCCGGCGCTGCGGCCGAAGCCGGGCAGGTCGAGCGCGATGCAGCGGTGCCGGGTGCCCAGGGCCGCGAGGACCGGCTGCCAGACCCGGCTCCAGAACGTGCCGTGCAGCAGGAGCAGCGGTGGTGCGGCCGGGTCGCCCGCGGTCAGGCAGGACAGCGTCGTGCCGTCGACCTCGAGCTCCTGCCGGACGACCTCGACGCCGTCGGGGGCGGTCATGCCGACAGCAGGGCGGCCAGCTCGGGCAGCGCCTGGACGGTGTGCGTCGGCGGCCGGAAGTGGCCGGGGTAGTCCGCGCCCGAACGGGAGACCCAGCACGTCGCCAGACCGGCCCGGGAGGCCCCGTCGATGTCCCAGGGGTGCACGGCGACGAGCAGCATCTCGCTCGCCTCGACCCCGCAGGTGCGCGCCGCGTAGGCGTAGGACGCGGGGGCGGGCTTCCAGGCGCCGGCGTCCTCGACCGACAGCAGGGTCTCGAACGCCTCCCGGATGCCGGCCCGGGCGAACAGCTGCTCCCCGACCGCGGTCGAGCCGTTGGTCAGCGTGACCAGGCGCAGGCCGAGGCCCCGCAGCGCCTGCACCCCCTCGGCGACGTCGGCGTGCACCGGCAGCGCGGTGAAACCGCTCATCACGTGCTCCACCGCGTCGTCGAGGTCGCGGTCGAGCTCCTCGGCGGCGAGCAGGCTGCGCAGCACTCCCTCACCGACGACCGCGAACGTCTCCGACGCCCCGGCCGCGGTCAGCGCGAAGCCGTCGCGCAGCAGCGCCGCGAACCACTGCTTCGCCATCGACCCGGGCACCCCCAGGTCAGCGAAGCGCTCGGACATCGGGGACAGGTCGGACAGGGTCTCGTTGACGTCGAAGACGACGACGGACGGGCGCGGTGGCACGGCAGGCTCCTCGGGTCAGGGGTGCGGACGGGAGTGCTCAGGCCTCGCCGCGCGCCGGGTAGTCCTTCTCGCGGACGAAGGCCAGGGCCTTGACGAGGTCGTCCAGGGCAGGCCGGGCGAACGGTGTGGACTGCACGTGCGCGGAGTACAGGCTGCCGTCGGGGCGTACCAGGAACAGCCCGGGCTCGCTGAACAGCGCCGGCTCGGTGTCGGTCAGGCCCTTGCTGACGTAGAGGCCCCACGCGCGCATCGTCGCCTCGTCCATGCCGTACGCCACCCGCAGGTCCGCGATCTCCCACTCGCGGGCGGCCCGCTCGGCCCGCTCCTGGTCGTCGCCGCTGACGGCCACGACCTCGTCGACGCCGACGTCGCGCAGCTCGCCGAGCTTGCCGTCGAGCTCGGACAGCTGCTTCTTGCAGACCGGGCAGTGCACGCCGCGGTAGGCCACGACGAGGGTGAACTGCTGCGGTGTCGCGGCGGCGAGGTCGAAGCGGCCGCCGCCGACGAGCGGCAGGTCGAGCGCGGGGGCGGGCTGGCGGGGCAGCGGCGCGGGCATGGGCTCTCCTCAGGACGATCGGGCACGACCTGTTCGGTCTCGCCGGTGCGGCTGTGGGCAAACGCCCGACCGGACCCGTGGGAGGGCTGGCAGCGCGGGGCCGGCCCCGCGGCCCGGCCCGACCTCGGCGTGCACCCGGATCCGGGCAGCCGGCAGGACTGCGCAGGGCGCGCGTGCCGCGCCGCTCGCCACCAGCCCTGCCGATGGCGGAGGCGACCCGGGCCCGATCGCGGCCTCCCTCGCTCACCTGCCTGACCTGCTGCCCTCTCCCGGGCGCGGCGCTGCGCGGTTCCTGGTCCCCGCTGCGGACCAGGGAAGTCGTCATCCTGCGAGATGTCGTCGCTGGCCTCCACCGCGACGCGACCGCAGGCCGTGGACCGGCTGCTCGCCGTGCCGAGGGCCGGCCCCCCGGCGACGACGGCGTGCTCGAGATCCGAGCGTGAGTCGGGGCGCCCGGTCCGGGCGCTCGAACCCGGTGCGTCAGGGACGGCGTCGCTGGGCCTTCACGAGCTCCCACACGGCGAACGCAGCGAGCAGCCCGGCGTACAGGCGCGTGTTGCCCGCCACGTGCGCCACCGCCTTCGCCTCGGCGAGGTTGAACGCCCCCGTGAGGAGCACCGCGAGAGCGATGCTCATCGCGCTGACGCGCACCCCCACCGCCCGCATCGCTGCGGCGAACAGCGCCCCTGTCCCGGCCGACAGCAGGGTGAGCTGGGCGAGCTCGAAGCTGTCGGCCGGCCGGCCCGCGTCGAACCAGAGCCCCTCGGTCAGCCCCACCGTCGCCAGCACCCAGCCGGGCGCCCAGAGCGACCCGGTCGACCGCCCGACCGCGGCCGCGACGAGGTAGGTCAGCCCGAGCATCAGCGGCACCCAGAAGAACGCCAGGGCGCCGCCCTCGACCAGCACGAGAACGGCGGCGGCGCCGAGGAGCAGCACCCCGCCGCGGGCCAGCGCGGCGCTGCGACCGACCGGTCCCTCGGCCGGCTCGCCGCGGTCCCGGGTCGTTGACGGGCTCATGTCGCTCCTTCGGGGTCAGGTCGGGCAGGTCGGGCGGGTCAGGCAGGTCGGTGGTGACGGCCAGAGCCCTGCGAGCGCACGGGCGACGCTCGCCAGCAGCTGCTCGTCCTGGCCCACGACCAGCATCGCGTGCGGCGCCCGGGCGCACAGCACGACGACACCGTCCCGGCGCACGCTCCAGGAGCCGTCCGGTCCCTGGAGCACCCGGGCCCCCGCCGGCGTCGGGGACGACTCGGCCGACAGGTACAGCACTCGCCGCCGGCCGACGTCGTCGCGGCAGGCGTCACCGTCGACGTCCGCACCGGCACAGCGGCCACCGGCTCGCCTCGACGACGCGACACCCGCCCGCGCGGCGGCCTGCAGCTCGTGCCAGCAGTCGTCTCCGCCGAGCCGGTTGGCCGAGAACACCCCGCGCCGCCGCTCGTCCGTCCCGCACACGAGGTCGTCGGTGGCGTCGCTCTCCGGCCCCTGGCTCCCGTCGGGTCACCCCCTTGCGGGTCGGGGAGTGGTGCCGGTCGGGGTGGTGAGCTCGCCCTCGTCCAGGTAGCGGTCCGGCTGGGCGGCGAAGGCGTCGGCGCAGCCCTGGCCGCAGAACAGATACCGGCGGCCCGCTGTGACGGCGCTGGCTCCGGGCGAGCCGGTCGCGACGGTCATCCCGCAGACCGGGTCCCGAACCTCCGCGAGGTGGGCCAGCGGGTCGGCGACGAACGTGTCGTGGCAGCCGGCGGAGCAGAACGAGAACCCCTGCCCGGCGTACGTGGCGTGACCGGCGGCGGTCTCGGGGTCGACGGTCATCCCGCAGACCGGGTCGGTGGAGGCCGTGACCTCGGTCCCGCCGTGGTCGGCGTCCATCGACCCGGCCTCCATCACACCGGCGCCCGAGTCACCGGCGCTGTCGTACCTGGCCGGGTCCTTGTCGAACTTGGACCTGCAGCGGTCGGAGCAGAAGTACACCGTGTGGCCGTCGTGGCGGCTGGTCGCTCCGGGGTTGGCGGTCTCGACCTGCATGCCGCAGACCGGGTCCTTGGCGTACCCGCCGCCGCCGCCGAGGCGCTCGCGGTTGCGGTAGGCCCAGTAGACGACCGCCGCGACGCCGAGGAACACGATGTTGAGGAACGTCGTGTAGTTCCACTCGAAGCGGGTCATCGCGATCTCCGCGCGGCGGCCGGGGAAGGCGATGCCGACGGCCTCGGAACAGCAGGTCGGTGAGCAGACCGGCGGTGCTCATCACGAGCCAGAACGACAGGAACAGCCGGACCGCGAGCGTGCGGCCGTAGAACTTGCCGTAGATGACGACCAGCGGCAGCGCGATGAGGTCGGCGAAGATGAACGCGACGGTGCCGCCGAAGCTGATGCCGCCCTCGTACAGCGCCGCCGCGAGCGGGACGTTGCCGATCGAGCAGACGAAGCTGATGAAGGCGATGAACGGCCCGACGACGACGTTCTCGAGGTCGGTCAGCACGCCGTGCCCGGAGAGGAAGATCGTCGAGAACACCGACGCCGGGACGGCGACCGCGATCAGGCCGGCGACGACGTAGCCGATGACCAGCTCGCGGCGCAGCATCGTCAGGTCGCTGACGGTGTAGCCGGCGGCGTCGGCCCAGCCGGCCTTGCTCCGGAGCCGCTGCCGGAACGGCAGGGCCTGCTGCGCGGCGTCGCTGCCCATGTCGCCGTGGCCCTCGTGGCCCGGTCGCGCCGTCCTTGCTGGCGTTCAGCCGGCCGCGGGCGGCCTCCAGCTCGGCGGCCGGGAAGATCCGCGGCGCGAGGAGCACGAACAGCGTGATCATGATGGCGCCCCCGACGAACTCGGCGAGCGCGAACTGCCAGCCCATGAGCAGCCACAGGATGATCCCGAGCTCGAGCACGAGGTTGGTGCTGGCGAACATGAAGACCATCGACGCGGTGAAGTCCGCGCCGCGCTGGAACAGCGACTTCGACAGGGCGCTCGCGGCGTAGGAGCACGACGACGACGCGGCGCCGAGCAGGCTGGTGCGGACGATGGTGCGGGGGCGGTGGTCGCCCATCGCCTTCTGCATCTCCGCCCGGGAGACGAACGACTGGACCGCGCCGGACAGGGTGAAGCCGAGCACGAGGGCCCAGAGGGTCTCCCAGAACATGAAGAAGCCCTCTTGCAGGCTCATGCCGAGGGTGGTGAGCAAGCTCATCGGGTGCCTCCGGAGGGCAGGTCGGCGGGGTCGTTCCTGGGGTCGCCAGATGTGGATGCAGGGGCGGCGCGGCGGGCGGCCCGCCAGGCGGACCGGGCTTCGCGCAGGACGAACCCGAGTCGACCGGCAGGGCCGGTACCGCAGCCCGGGACGCGGTCGTCGACGGCGCAGGCGGGCGCCGTGCGGCGACTCACGACCGCACCAGCCGGGAGATCGCGGCGGACGCCTCCGCGAGCTTCGCGTCGCGCTCGTCGCCGCCCGCCTCGACGGCGTTCACGAGGCAGTGCGCCAGGTGCTCGTCGAGCAGTCCGAGAGCGACCGCCTGCAGCGCCCTGGTAGCGGCCGACACCTGCGTGAGGACGTCGATGCAGTACGTGTCGCTGTCGATCATGCGGGAGATCCCGCGGACCTGGCCCTCGATCCGGGCGAGGCGCTTGAGGTGCGCGGCCTTCGTCGCGCTGTAGCCGCGGGCCCCGGCCGGTGTCGTGCCCGCCGTGTCGGGCACGTCCTGCTGTGCCTGGTTGCTCATCAGGGCCTCCTTCGAAGGGCGGTTTACCCCCCTAGGGTATCCAACGCGTCGTCGACCGCAACCCTTCCGCCCCCCGGGGCCGACCCGACCCACGCGGGCCCGCCGCTGACCGCCCGCGTCGTCCTGCTGTCCGCGGTGCTGCTGACCGCGGTGCTCGCCGGGGTCGTCCTGACGGTGGTGCACCGGCCCGGGCTGCTGGACGAGCGGACCCTCGCGGACCAGCGCAACGGCCTGCTCCGCGGCGGGCCGCCGCTTCCCCGCAGGTCGCCGGGGTCCGGTCCGGCGGAACGCCCGTCGTGCTGCTGTTCGTCCGTGCGGCCCCCGAGCCGGGACGGGTCCGACAGTTCGTCGCCGCGCTGCCCCCGTCGGCTCGGCTCCGCGTCGTCGTCCAGCAGCCCGCCCCCGGGCGGGGGGCAGGGTCCCTCCCGGCGCCGCTCACCCTGGACGCAGAGGGGGCGCTCGCTCGCGCGGTCGACCTGCCGGCGCCGGACGACGGCGGCCCCGGGGTCGGCTGCGCGGTCGTCGACCCCGACCGGGTCGTGCAGTATCGACCTGCGCGTCGTGACGGGCACTCTGGGGCACTCGCGCCTGTCGACGACCAGCGACCTCGACCCACACCCTGTCTGCCAGGTCCGCGCCCCGGCGGCACACACCCTGACCCGCGCTCTCCGTGTGCGCTCGGCAGGCTCGAACCTGCAACCTCTTGATCCGTAGTCAACTGCGAGCCGTCTGCGCACCTCCGTAGACGTCCATCCTCGCACCTCAGCGGTCCATACACGTCCGTCGGCGTCCGCCCCCACTCGCCGGCTCGGCTGTATCGGGGCTGTACGGGGTCAACCAGATCCTCGATGTCGGGAGCCCCGATCACCGGCGGTCCCACCAACACGATCCCGCGCACGCAACACCCGGAGAGGGCCCGAGTCCACGAGTTCTGCCGCCCCTGCATTGCGCAGGTCCACGCGGAACTCGGTGACCATGGGCAGTGCCGGGGCACCGGTGCGCAGCGCGCGCGGCGTACTCCGACGATGAAGCCGCCCGCTTGGGGGTGGCCCGTACAGCGGTGCTCCTCGGTCCTGGTGGGTGTCGGCGGGCGCTCATGTCAGGTCGGGCCGGCCCGGGCCGGAGCTGGTCGTGCTGGCGGTGACAGGCGGGTGTCCCAGCGGGTGCTGGCGAGTTGCCGTTCGGCGTGTCCAAGCACCTGGAAGAGGTCTGTGGCGACGTAGCCGGTCGTGCCGTGCTCGACGCTGCGGCGGGACAGCACGCCGGCGTCGGCGAGCTCCTCCAGGCCGGCCCGGGCCGGCGGGAAGGACACACCGAGCAGGCGCTGGACGGTGCGGGTGGTCAGGATCGGCACCTCCGGCAGAAGCGGAAGAAGGCGCGCGCTGACACTGTCGGCGCGCGGGCTGGCGCGGACGCCCTGACGGGCGCGATGGTCGCTGATCTGCTGCTCCCACCGCGTCCGCACAGCGCCGATCTGGTCGGCGAACAGGTGCGCCTGCGCAGCCGCTGTGACGGTGGCATCCAGGAACACCTCCAGCCAGCCGGCGACGCCAACGTGCGCATCCGAGGTGGTGGCGTCCGCCTGGTAGCGGTAGGCGGTCAGGCCAGCCACGTAGGTGTCGGTGATCGTCGCGAGCACCGGGCTGACCGGCAGGATCGCTGAGGGCGTCAACCCGCGTCGGGTCAGGACGGTGTGGATCAGGGCCCGGCCGACCCGGCCGTTGCCGTCGGTGAACGGGTGGATCGTCTCGAACTGGGCGTGCACGATGGCCGCCTGCACCAGCGGGGCGTGCACCGAACCGTTCAGGTACGCCAGCAGGTCCTCCATGAGCGGTCGGACCAGTTCGACCGGGGGCGGCACGAACTCGGCGTCGAGCGGGTGCCAGCTGGAACCCCCGATCCAGTTCTGGACCTGCCGCAGCCCGTGGTGGCGTTCCTCCGGCAGCAGTACCCGGTGCAGGGCCTCGACGTCCTCCACCGTCACCACGTCGGCGGCCACCAGCTCGCGGGCCGCGGTCCGCAGGACCGTGATGTTGTTGGCCACCAGGCGCGCCTGGTCGCTGAAGCCGCGCACCGACTCGTCCTGGGACAACTCGGCCAGGGCGACCTGCTGCGGTGAGGGTGCGATGCCCTCGATCAGCGAGCTCGCGATCGCCTCTGAGCGCAGGAGGAACCGCGCCAGCCCCTCCAGCCCGGCAGCGCCGGGACCGATGCTCAACGTCCGGACATCCCGTTCGGCCCGGGCCGCCTTCGCGCTCAGCTCCGCCGGCACCCACAACGGCCGATCGCGCAGAAGGTCCGGCAAGTACGTGAAGAAAGGGCCGTGCTTGCGGTCTGCACGCGGCAGCGCGGCCTCGTCGCCGCGCTCCCACCAACCCTCGGAGAGCTTCGCCACCCGCACCCCCATGAAGTGCTGACAGGCTAACCCTTGACGCTCTCGTGTACCCACAAGGGATACGACGGCCCGGCCGCTGCCCCTGGACGACGCTGGAGGCGGACCGCCAAACGCTTCACGAGGCGCACGACGATGCGCGTCTTCGGATGAACGCAGGACATCTGGGCAGCAGCAGCCCCCACCAGGCCCGGCACGTCCGCGGCCAGCAGCCGTTCCCGTACAAGCGACCCCGACCGGGCACTTTCGCGGGCCGGGCATACGGGAACGAGCCTGACTGATGACAGTCCGTGGTCTGTGAACCGCAGAGGTGACTGGCCGCCTTCTCGCACCGCTACCTGGCAGGGCGGCGCGCTCTGACCCCGTCGACCGCGTTCTGGCTGGGGACCCTGCCGAGGCGCAGGAGTCAGAGCTAGAAGGGCACGCCGGCGCGGTGTGTCCGAGCAAGGACGCACACCGCGCGGCGGAGCCAGCCGCGAAGGCCAGTTGAAGGCAGGGTGCCGTCGGCGACGGCCTGGCAGTAGGTGCTGAGGGTCATGTCGTTGCTCTCAGGGGCTGAGGGGCGGACGGGCTTCGGGGCGGGCGGCGGGCGCCTGGCCCCACGGCTACAGCTCGACCGGCCGACAGTGCGCGTCGTTGACCGCCAGCAGTGTCACGCCGAGCAGGCACAGGCACCAGAAGGCGCTGCTGCCGCTCCCGCTGCGAGGTCGATCCACCTCCTCAGCCTAACCGGGCCGACAAGACCAGTTGAGGAACAGGCTCCTCTGCGCGTGGTTGCATACCCCGGGGGGTACGGTGGTTCTGACGACGAGGAGGACGAGATGGTGACCGAGGTAGGTCTGCAGGACCTGGAGCAGGCGTTGGAGGGCGGTGCGCTGCTGGTCGATGTGCGCGAGAGCGAGGAGTACGCCGAGGGTCACGTCCCGGGAGCGCAGCTGCTGCCGCTGTCGGTGCTGCCGGTCCGCCTGCACGAGCTGCCTCGTGACCGGCCCGTCTACGTGGTGTGCCAGGCCGGTGGGCGCAGCGCCCAGGCTGCGGAGCTGCTCATCGCCGCCGGCGTCGATGCCCGGTCGGTGAACGGCGGCACCGCGGCCTGGATCAGCAGTGGCCGCCCCAGCCAGTCCGGCACCTCGCACTCCTGAGCCGCGAGTCCTCCCGCCTCCTGTACTGAGAGGAACCACCTGATGAGCACAGCTACCGAGACCGCCGAACCGCTGGACACCGTGCAGCGCGATGGCCTGACCGTGACGATCCTGGAGACCCCGGACCTGGGAGACCGCAGCTACGTCGTCGACGACGGCACCAGCGCCCTGGTGATCGACCCCCAGCGCGACCTCGACCGGGTCGAGGCGGTTCTGGCCGATCGCGGGGTGAGCCTGGTCGCGGTGGCCGAGACCCATCTGCACAACGACTACGTCTCGGGCGGGCTGGAGCTGGCCCGGCGCCACGACGTGGACTACCTGGTGCCGTGCGAGGCCGAGGTCGGCTACGACCGCACCCTGGTCTGCGGCCAGGACGTGCGCCGGGTCGCGTCGATGACGGTCCGGACGCTGGCGACGCCCGGGCACACGCCGCACCACGTCGCCTTCGCGGTCGGCGCCCTGGGCGGGCAGCCGTCGCTGGTGTTCACCGGCGGGTCGCTGCTGTTCGGGGCCGTGGGCCGCACCGACCTGGTCAGCCCGGACCTCACCGAGCGGCTGACCCGGGCGCAGTGGGCGTCGGTGCGCCGGCTCGCCGACGAGCTGCCCGACTCGGCCGCCGTGCTGCCCACCCACGGGTTCGGCAGCTTCTGCTCCGCGACCCCGACCACGGGACGGCGTCGACGATCGAGCAGCAGCGCCGCGACAACCCGGCGTTCGCCCAGGACGAGGAGACCTTCGTCCGCGAGCTGCTCGCAGGGCTTCGACGCCTACCCCGCCTACTACGCCCACATGGGTCCGATCAACGGTGCCGGCCCCGCCCCGCTGGACCTGTCGCCCGCAGCCGAGGCTGACCCGGCCGAGCTGCGCCGTCGCCTCGACGCCGGCGAGTGGGTCGTCGACCTGCGCAGCCGCACCGCCTTCGCCCGCGGCCACCTGCCCGGCACGTTCAACGTCGAAGGCAGCGGCAACCTGCCGACCTACCTCGGCTGGATCTTCCCGTGGGGCACCCCGCTGACGCTGCTGGGCGACAGCCCCGAGCAGGTCGCCGACGCACAGCGCAAGCTGGCGCGCATCGGGATCGATCGTCCCGCCGCCCAGGCGACCGGCGCGCCCGAGCAGTGGGCGAACGGCCAGGCGCTCGCCTCCTACGACCTGGTCACCTTCGCCGACCTCGCCGCTGCCCGCAGCCGAGGGCCGGTCCACGTCCTCGACGTGCGCCGTCGCAGCGAGTGGGACGCCGGCCACATCGAGGGCGCCCAGCACATCGCGCTGCACGAGCTCTCCGACCGGCTCGACGAGGTCCCCGACACGGCGGTCTACGTCCACTGCGGCAGCGGCTACCGCGCCTCGATCGCCGCGTCCCAGCTCGACCGGGCCGGCAAGACCGTCACCGTCGTCGACGGCAACTTCCCCGACGCCGAGCAGGCTGGCCTGCCGATCACGCGGTGAGGGACCTGCGCGGGAAGCGCCCGGCCCTCTCGATGTTGATGCTTCTGGTACCCCGCCGGGTACCTCATCGCTCCAGGAGGACCCAGTGCAGCTGCCCGACGACGCCGTGAAGACCGCCATCACCCGGCTGCGCCGCGCCGAGGGACAGGTCGCCGGCGTGATCCGGATGCTCGAGCAGGGACGCGACTGCAAGGACGTCGTCACTCAGCTCGCCGCCGTCTCCCGCGCCCTGGACAAGGCCGGGTTCAGCATCGTCGCCAGCGGCCTGAAGCAGTGCGTCGCCGAAGGCGGCGAGCAGGGCGAACTCGACCTCGCCCAGATGGAGAAGCTCTTCCTGTCCCTGGCCTGACCGGCCGCGGGGCGCACCCGAGCTGCGCCCACCAGGACACCCACCGACCCCGGCAGTGGCTACCCCTCTGCCCTGTGAAAGGACACCCATGACCAGCACCCCCACCCGCATCGACCCGTCGACCCTGGCCCAGCGCCTGGCGGCCGGCGCCACCACGCGTGGTGGACGTCCGCACCCCCGGCGAGCACGCCGCCGCCGCTATCGCGGGCAGCCACCTGCTGCCGCTGGACCAGCTCGACGAGCACGCCGACACCCTCGCCGCCGGCCTCAGCACGCCCATCACGCTGGTGTGCCGCAGCGGCCAGCGCGCCACCCAGGCCCACCAGCGGCTCACCGCCGCCGGCGCCACCGACCTCACCGTCCTCGACGGCGGCCTCAACGCCTGGCAGGCGGCTGGTCAGCCCGTCGACACCACCCCCGGCACCAGCACATGGGAGATGGAGCGCCAGGTCCGCCTCGCCGCCGGCAGCCTCGTCCTGACCGGCATCCTCGCCAGCCTGCGCTGGCCCGCGGCGCGCTTCCTGTCCGGGGCCGTCGGCGCCGGCCTGACGTACGCCGCGCTCAGCAACACCTGCGCCATGAGCCGGGTCCTGCTCAAGCTCCCCTACAACCAGACCGGGAGCGCGGACAGCGCCAAGGCCGTCGCAGCACTCACCAGCCGCGCCGCCTGACACGTCCACCCCGACCGTCCCGAGGAGGACCACCATGAGCCCGTCGCACCCCGAGCAGCCCGGAAGCGCTGACCCCGAGGTGCCCGGCGGCACGGTCGACGAGGTGGACGTCGCTGAGGCGGCCCGCCTCGCCGACGCCGGCCTGGCGCTGCTCGTCGACGTCCGGGAGGACGACGAGTGGGCGGCCGGACACGCACCCCCGGCTGTGCACATCCCGCTGGGGCGCCTGCCGCAGACCCCGTTGTCGGGCGACCTGCCCGTGCTGGCGATCTGCCGGTCGGGGAACCGCTCGGCCAAGGCGGCGGGGCTCCTGCTCGCCCGCGGGGTCCACGCCCGCAACGTCGCTGGCGGGATGCAGGCCTGGCAGGCCGCTGGCCTGGCGGTCGCCACGGCCGACGGGCCGCCGGGGACGGCGCCGTGACCGTGCTGCTCGCGGTCGCGCTCGGCCTGCTCATCGGGCTGAGCCTGGGGGCCCTCGGCGGCGGCGGCTCGATCCTCACCGTCCCGGCCCTGGTCTACGCCCTCGGCGAGACCGCCCGCACCGCGACCACCGGCAGCCTGGTCATCGTCGGGATCACCGCTGCTGCCGCTTCTGTCGGCCACGCCCGTGCCGGCCGCGTGCGCTGGCGCGCCGGCCTGTCCTTCGGAGCCGCAGGAGTCGCAGCCTCCCTCCTCGGGACCCACCTCAACGCCCGCGTGCAGCCCAAGGTCCTGCTCATCGCCTTCGCGGTACTCATGCTGATCGCCGCCGGCGCCATGCTCGCCAAGACCATGGTGGCCAGCAGCCCCGACGACGACGAGGCCGACCACCAGGCCGGCGCACTACGCCGACCAGTCGGGAGCGGCGCCGTCCAGGTCGAACCGGACGCCCGGCAAGCACGCTCACGGCTCCGCGACGTCGTCCCCGTCCTCGCCGCCGGTCTCGTCGTCGGCTTCCTGACCGGCTTCCTCGGCGTCGGCGGCGGCTTCATCATCGTCCCTGCGCTGGTGCTGACCCTGAAGTACGACATGCCGACCGCTGTCGGCACCTCCCTGGTCGTCATCAGCCTCAACTCCGCCGTCGCACTGCTCGCCCGGGGCGGACAGGACAACTTCCACTGGGCCGTCATCGTCCCGTTCACCCTTGCCGCCATCGCCGGCTCAGGCGCCGGCAAGAAGGTGGCGGACCGGGTCAGCGGGCCGCACCTCACCCGCGGCTTCGCTGTTCTCCTGCTTCTCGTCGCCGGCTACGTCCTGCTCCAAGCCACGCTGAACGGCACCTGACCCCAGTTGCCTCGACTCTCGACTCCGTGTGCATGCCCCCTGCGTCGCCGGCACGGTGCCTGGCGGGCTATCGCAATCGTGAACCGCTGAAGGAGGAGCTCCATGACGTTCAAGCCAGGACGGAGCAGGTCTCCGTGGACGATCGTCGACGAGACGCCCCTCGAGTTCTCGGGCTCTCGGGCGTTGATCAGGAGCAGCTGTCGCCTGACGTGCAGGTGAACGGCGGCCAGGACGGCCTGCAAAGCGGTGGGGTCAACGATCAGGCCGCCGGTGGCGGCGGAGAGCGCGTCGAACTTGGTTGGCCTACTCGAGCAGTGCCGCGGTGTAGCCCCAGGCGGGGAAGTTGCGCCGCGTGTCATCGTCCTGCCCGGCCCTGCGGCGATTGTCGGCCCGCTCGCGGGCAAGCGCGTCGCCGACCACGTCAGCGGTGCGAGTCTCACCCGGGTCGCTCGCCGTGCCGCTGCTCATCGTCGCCGCTCGTCCTGACCCGGTCCTGACCCGCCCCACCTGCCCCCTGGAGCGCCCGATGTCCACGCTGCCCGTGCACGAACCCGCCTCGACGCCCGGACGCCGCGCCACGCTCGCCCGCGGCCCCGTGCTGCTGGCCGGCGCCTTCGGCCTGCTGCTGCTGGTCGAGCTCGGCGGCCTGCCGTTCTTCTGGGTCCCGCTGGTCCTCGGGCTCACCTACCTGACAGCTGCAGCCGCCAGCCGATCACGCGGACCGCTCTGGGCGCCCGGCTGGGTGCTGTCAAGTGTCGGGCTGACCGAGGGCCTGTGGTTCGCCGCCGGCCGGCCCGCCGACAGCTTCGAGCTGGCCCAGCTCACCCTGCTTGCCGCCGGCACGGGAGCGCTGCTGGCCGTCGCCCTGCGCCCGCTCGGTGTGCAAGCAACCGCGATGAGCCTGGCGATGGCGGTGCTGCTCACCGGCGCGTTCAACCTCGCCGAGGCCCGAGCCGTGCCAGGCGTCGCGGGCAACACCTGGCTCTACGCGGGCCTGCTCGCCGCCTGGGGGCTGTACGACCTGCTGGTCGTCGGGAAGACGCAGCGTCAACGAGCTGGCAGGTGCTGATCACCCCGACCCCCTGCCCCAGGGATGGTCACGCCCGGACAGAGCCGACGCCGCAGCACGAGGTAGCCGCTCACCCCTGCGAGGAACAGCACCCACCACACGGGCTCCGCCACGGCGAGCGGCCACCGCGGACCGAACGCGAGGACCAGCCCGATCAGCAGCAGGCACAGCAGCGCCTCGTGCTGCAGCCGGGCGCGCAGGCGCGCTCCGGCCCCGGCCAGCACGACCAGACCCAGCAGGTCCCCGAGCACGCCGCGGGACAGGTAGGCCTGCCCGGCGTCCAGGTACGCGGCTGTCGAGATGACGGCCGCGACGGCGGTCGTCAGCCACTCAGCAGGCGACAGGGCGAAGCGGGTCGTGGTCACGGAGCCTGTCTGCGTCACGTGTCCTCCCTGCCCGCCACGGACCCCGAGCACCCGGGCGCCCCTCCCTCCTGCACAGCCCTGAGCACTCAGAGGAGTACTGCATGACCCCGACCGCCGCCCCTCCCGTCCTCGTCGTCGGCGGAGGCCACAACGGCCTCGTCGCCGCCTGCTACCTCGCCCGAGCCGGGAAGCGCGTCGTCGTGCTGGAGGCCGCCGAAAAGCCCGGCGGGGGGTCGCGGACCGACGAGACGATCCCGGGCCACCGCTTCAACACCCATGCCGCCGCCCACAACATCATCAACATGACCCGGATCCCCGCCGAGCTCGACCTGGCGGGCGCGGGCCTGGAGTACCTGCCGATGGACCCGTTCGCCACCGGGTTCTTCCGGGACGGCCGCATCGTGCGGTTCCACCGCAGCATCGACGCCACCGTCGACTCGATCGCCGAGCACAGCCGGCCCGACGCCGACGCCTACGCCGCGTTCATGCGCCGCGCCGTGCCACTGGTGAAGACTGCCGTGACCGGGCTGGAGAGCGGATCGAGCCCGGGCGGGGTCCTGAAGGCGGCCGCGACCAAGCTGTGGCCGCTGCTCCAGGGCCTGCAGCGCGCCGGCGGGCCGATCGGCCTCGTGCACGACCTCACCACGCCGTACGGGTCGCTGCTCGAGACCGCACTGCCGAGCGAGCTCACCCGCGCACCGGTCGCGTCCTTCGCCAGCCACTCCTCCGCCGGGCCGCACACCCCCGGCGGCTCCTTCTACGTCTTCTGGCAGGCGGCGTACCACCTGTACGGGCAGTGGCACCCGCGCGGCGGCTCGCAGGCCCTGACGACCGCGCTCGTCAGGCGGCTCGAGGGCTGGGGCGGCGAGGTCCGAACCGGCACCGTCGTCGAGCGCATCGACGCCCGCAGCGGGCGGGCGACGGGCGTCGTGCTCGAGGACGGCACCCGGATGGCCGCGAGCGCGGTCGTCACCGCCGTCGACGTCCAGACCGCGCTGCTGCAGCTGCTCGACCCGCCGCTCGGCGGCCGCGATGGCGCGGAGCTCGCCGCCGCTCACCGCGGCAACGCGGTGCAGCTGGTCGTGCACCTCGCGACGGATCGGCTCCCGCCGTACCCCGGCGCCCGGCCCGGCGACTGGAACGGGCTGCAGTCGCACGTCGGGACGGTCGAGCAGCTGCGCCGCGGGTTCCTGGTCGCCGAGGCCCGGCGGCTGCCCGACCCGCCGCCGACGTACTGCTTCACGCCCAGCGTGTACGACGACAGCCTCGCCCCGCCCGGCCGCCACACGGTCTACCTGGCGTGCCCGAGCGCGCCGTTCGAGCTCGAAGGGGGCTGGGAGGACCGAGCCGAGGCGTTCGCCGACGCGATGGTCGAGCAGGTGGAGCAGCACGCGCCAGGGTTCCGCGCGTCGATCACCGGGCGGACGGTGCGCACGCCCACCTTCGCCGCGCGGGAGCTGCGCTGGCCCGGGGCGCACCCGATGTTCCTGGACATCAGCCTGGACCAGCTGGCGTTCCTGCGGCCGACCCGGCGACTGTCCGACCACACCGTGCCGGGCGTGGCAGGCCTGTTCACGTGCGGCGCGTCGACGGCACCGGTCGGTGGGATCGCGGGCAGCTCGGGCAAGGCCGCCGCGCTGGAGCTGCTC
>CAVXIB010000023.1:0-4142 GCA_963761695.1 uncultured Actinomycetota bacterium
GACGCCCGGCACCGGCCCGACGGCCGCGGATCCATCGACCTCGTCGACCCCCGCGAAGGCCACCTCCCCCACTGCGGTCCTGGTCCGGGGTGGGAACGCCTCGCGCTTCGGCCTGAAGGCCGCCGCGGTCGGCCCGGCGACGTCCACCGACCCGACCCTGGTGGGTGCGGGTTACCTCGTCCGCGAGCTCGCCGCGGGGGGACACGTCTTCTCCGTCGTGATCCCCGATGTCGGCACTTTCCCCGACTACGGCGTGACCGCCGACGCCGTCCTGGCGCTCGACGCGGCCGGATCCGGCCAGGACGAGGCAACGCTGGCCACGACCGAGCTCGCCAAGCACGCCGTTGACTACATCGGCTTCGGCGACCGGACCGAGATCGCGATCGGTGCCACGGCCAAGCTGCTGCTGCTCTCGCTCGCGCAGGGCGTGGACCCCCGCGCCTTTGGTGGGTACGACCTGGTCGCGACCCTGCAGGGTCGCGAGCAGGTGGACGGCCACTTCGCCGACCAGACCAAGTACACCGACGGCTCCAACGTCTTCGGCCAGTCCCTCACGCTGATGGCCCTCGACCGTGGCGGCTTCCCCGTGTCCGCGGCGGCTGTGAACTTCCTGCGCGCCCAGCAGTGCACGGATGGAGGGTTCCGCCTGTTCTACGCCCAGCCCAATGACCCGCCGTGCAGCTCGGACCCGGACGCGACGGCGATGGCCGTCCAGGCGCTCATCGCCGTGGCGGGCAGCTCCGACGCCGACGCCGTGAGCGGACTCAACTTCCTGGCGGCCAGGCAGACGGCCTCTGGGGGTATCGGCGGAGGCGGTCCGCAGACCGGCATGAACGCCAACACGACCGGCCTCGCCGGTCAGGCGTTCCTGGCTGGCGGACGCAGCGCGCAGGCCCGGCTGACCACCTCGTACCTGACCGCATTGCAGTACGGCTGCGACTTCCCGGCCGCACTGCGCGGGGGCATCGCCTACGACCAGACGGCTTTCGACGCCCAGACCGGCGCGGGGACCGGTGCCCAGCCGCAGGACCAGGACCGCCGCTCGACCTCGCAGGCCCTGCTCGCGCTCGCAGGCACCCCGTTGTTCGCCGTGTCCGCCACCGGTGCGGACGCCACCGCTCCCGCGCTGGCCTGTGCGGCGTCCACGACGTCGACCACGACCAGCAGCACGACCACCTCCTCCACGAGCGCCTCGAGCACCGGCGGTGGCAGCAACACCTCCGCACCGGCCGACCCTGCAGCCGCGCCAGCCGCGTCCGCCACCCCTGGCAACCTGGCCTTCACCGGTAGCAACGTGGCGGCGATGGTGCTGCTGGCGGTGCTCCTGCTGGGTGTCGGTGCAACCGCCCTGGTCGTGTCCCGCAGGAAGGGCGTGCACGCCTGATGCGCCTGCTCGCGCGCTTCGTCGCCGTCGCCGGACTCGTCGTCGCAGGTGGCCTCACCCTTCCGGGTGGGGTCGCCCAGGCGGCGGCGTGCTCCGGCACCTCCGGAGTCACGGTCGTCATCGACTATGGCTCCACCTCCAGCACCTCGTGCGTCTCCGGTGACCCAGCAACAGCCATGGCGGCCCTCAAGGCGGTGGCCACCGTGGTGAGTCCCCAGCGCTACCCCGGCACGGTCGTCTGCCGGATCAACGGCACCCCCGCCAGCGACCCCTGCGTCCAGATGCCGCCGGCCAACGCCTACTGGGCGTTCTACCACGCCCCACGGGGTGGCTCCTGGAGTTACAGCTCGTCCGGCGTCTCCAGCTACAACCCCGCTCCGGGCACCGTCATCGGCTTTGCCTTCGGAGCCGGGGCCGCCCCCAGCACGCCGCCCCCGGCGGCTGCCAGCACGCCCAAGCCGGCCCCGAGCCCGTCGTCGAGCTCGTCGAGCAAGCCGCCGGCCCCCAGGCCCAAGCCGGCCGGCACCACCCCGGCCAAGCCCAGCGGTTCGAGCACGTCCGGCACGACGCCGAAGGCCGGAGGGACAGCACCCGGCTCGTCGGCGAGCGCGACGCCCGGCGCCAAGGCATCGGCCACGACGACCGCGCCGAACGACCCGACGTCGACGGCGCCGACCGGTTCGGTCACGGTCTCGCCCAACGGCACCACGGGTTCCGGCGAGGCGGCCGCCGCCGCGGACAGCCCCGACTCCGGTACTCCGATGACCCTGCTGGCCGGTCTCGGCCTCGTGGGGCTGGTCGGTGCCGGCGCGGCATACCTCGCGGTGCGTCGCCGGGCCGCCCCCTAGGGCTCCGTGCGCGTAGCCGGCACACCGCTGTCCCGTCACCTGCACCCCGTCGCCTGGTGGGTGTGGGCGATCGGGCTGGCGGTGGCCTGCTCGCGCACGAACAACCCCCTGCTGCTCCTGCTGGCCGTGAGCGTCGCAAGCCTGGTCGTCGCGGCCAAGCGCGGCAGCTCACCCTGGGCCCGTGCGTTCCGGCTCTACCTCGTGCTCGGGGCCTTCATCATCGTGCTGCGCGTCGTCCTGCACGTCCTGGTGGGCTACAAGTTCGGCAGCATCAAGCTCTACTCGCTGCCCAGCGTCGAGCTGCCGGGCATCACCCTGCTCGGGCCGCTCTACCTCGAGGGCATCCTCGCCGCCGCTGCCGAGGGACTGAGGCTCGCGAGCCTGATCGCCTGCATCGGCGCCGCCAACGCCCTGGCCAACCCCAAGCGGCTGCTCCGTGCGTTGCCCAGCGCCCTGCACGAGATCGGGACCGCTGTGGTCATCTCGGTCACCGTGGCGCCGCAGCTCGCGGAGAGCGTCCAGCGGGTCCGGCGCGCACGGGTGCTGCGGGGCGAGGGCGGCGCGGGGATCCGGTCGGTCGGCCGGGTCGCCCTGCCCGTCCTGCAGGACACGCTCGACCGGTCGCTGGCCCTGGCCTCGGCCATGGACTCGCGGGGCTACGGTCGACGCACCGAGCAGTCGGCCGGCACCCGTCGCCTCACCGGCGCCCTGACCCTGGCGGGGCTCCTGGGCGCCGGCATCGGCATGTACGGACTCCTCGACGGCACCGCGCCCACCGTCATCGGAATGCCGATGCTGGTCCTGGGGCTGGCCCTGTCCGCGGTCGGCATGCGCGTCGGAGGGCGCAGCGTGCAGCGCAGCATCTACCGACCGGACCCGTGGGGGCTTCCGGAGTGGCTGGTCGCCGCCTCCGGCGTGATCGCCGCCGTGCTGGTGGTGGCCCAGGCCGGGCGGGCGCCCGACTCCATGGCGCTACCGGTCGAGCCGCTGGCCGTCCCCGCACTGCCCGTGCTCGCCGTCCTGGGGCTCCTCGTTGCCGCGCTGCCCGCGTTCGTCGCCCCTGACCCTTCCGTCGCGCGAAGGGGTGCGACCCGATGACGAGTCTCGACCCCACCACCCCGGTCGTCTTCGACAACGTCACCATCCGGTATGCCGCGAGCCCCCGGCCCGCCCTCCGCTCGGCCTCGTTCGTGCTCGAGGAGGGCGAGCTCGTCGTCGTCACCGGGCGCACCGGTTCGGGGAAGTCCACCCTCCTGGGTGCCGTCAACGGCACCGTCCCGCACTTCACCGGCGGCCACCTGTCCGGGCGGGTCACCGTCTGCGGTCGAGACACCCGGACCCACCGACCCCGCGACCTCGCGGGTGTGGTGGGCGTGGTCCGCCAGGACCCGCTGGCCGGCTTCGTCACAGACACCGTGGAGGAGGAGCTGGCCTACACCCTCGAACAGCTCGCACTCGACCCGCCCGCCATGCGGCGCCGGGTCGAGGAGGTGCTCGACCTGCTCGGGATCGCCGACCTGCGCGACGCACCGCTGCGGGACCTGTCCGGGGGCCAACAGCAACGGGTTGCCATCGGCTCGGTGCTCACCGCGAGCCCCCGGCTGCTGGTCCTGGACGAACCGACCTCGGCGCTCGACCCGACCGGCGCCGAGGAGGTCCTGGCGACGCTGTCGCGGCTGGTCCACGACCTCGGCCTGACGGTGCTCCTGTCCGAGCACCGCCTCGAACGCATCGTCGGCACGGCCGACCGGGTCATCGTGGTCGCCGACGACGGCACGGTCAGCGACGGACTCCTCGCGACGTCATGGCCACTGGGCCGCTCGCCCCACCGGTGGTCCACCTGGGCCGATGGGCCGGCTGGCAGCCGCTGCCGCTGACGATCCGTGACGCGCGTCGGGCTGCCACGACCC